>MPCU01000004.1 GCA_001874305.1 Bacteriovorax sp. MedPE-SWde
CAACGATGTTGCTAATATGACTTTCACTTTCTTAGATGCGGCCTTTGTTTCAAATTCAAACGCTTCTAATGTTGTTGATTATAATAAGTCTGACTTTGCTGTTAGCTATATTGATGCAGCATCTCTGGCATATGACTCAACAGCTCTAACAGAAGGTGTTTCTAATACCGGCTCGATTGATGACATCATGGTTATCACGCTTACAGGTGATACATTTGAAGCTGATTTAACTGGTGACATAACAGCAACAAATGTTCCAACTGGCCTTACAGCAGTATTTACTAGAGATAGCTCTACACAAATAACTGTTTCATTCACAGGAACTGCTAGTGCACATGAGAATGCTAATGATATTTCTAACCTAACAGTCACTTTTGCAGATACAGCATTTGTAGGAAATACTGACGCTACAAATGTCACTAATTACTTAACTAATACAATCTCTGTAGACTTCATTGATTCTGCATCACTCTCCTATGATACTATTGCCTTTACTGAGGCAGCAGATAACACAGGTGCAATAACTGATACTCTAGTAATTACTCTTACGGGTGACACATTCGACGCTGATTTAACAGGAGATATTACGGCAGCGAATATTCCGACAGGACTAAGTGCTGTATTTACAAGAGACTCTGCAACTCAGGTAACAATGTCTCTATCAGGAAGTGCATCATCTCACATTAATACAGATGACATTGGTAATATCAGTGTTACTTTCTTAGATAATGCTTTTGTTTCAAATACATTGGCGGCCAATGTAACAAACTATTCTACAACTAATATTACTGCTGACTTTAATGATCCAGCAGCTATTTCTTATGCTTCTGCTATATTTACGGAACCAATTGCCAATGATGGATCAATTAGTAACTCAATCGTTATAACTCTTGTAGATGATACTTTTGAGGCTGACTTAACTGGCGATATCACAGTTACAAATGTTCCTACTGGACTTGCTTCAAGTATCGTAAGAGACTCGGCAACTCAAGTGACACTCTCTCTTACAGGAAATTCATTAAGCCATTTAGATGCTGACGATATCGCAAACCTCACAGTTACATTCCTTGATGCTGCTTTTGTCTCAAATACTTCGGCATCAAATGTTGTAGGTTACATTAAATCAGATATCTCAGTAGATTTCATACAACCGGCCGAGCTTAGCTATAGTGGAACAACTTTCACTGAAGAATTATCTCTTACGTATGATGCTAATACGATGGCGATTTATCATATGGATGGAACTCTTGGAAATACAACGACATTTGTAGATGATAGCTCACTTTCATCTCCAGTAAATCTAACGGCAGTTGGTGGAACACCGTCGTTATCAAGTGTTCAGTCTAAGTTTGGTGCTGCCTCTTATAGAACATCAGGGCCATATCTTGAAACAGGCTTAAACTCTGCCTTTGATTTTTCTGGAGACTTTACAGCTGAGACATGGGTTTATCTGGATGCAGGATTATTAACAACTTATTCATCTGTAGGTCTGATTGCACTAGAAGGTAGCTCTACAACAAATGCGTGGCAAGTAAATGCAAATAATGATGGAAGCCTTACTCTCTATGGAGATAATGCAGGAACTCAAACTTCAGTTGCTAGCTCAGCTACTTCACTAATATCAGAAGGAACTTGGCATCATATCGCAGTAGTCAAGAATGGTTCAGGTGCCGGGTCTTGGGATGTTTACCTTGATGGTACATCAGTAATTAATACTGATGCAGATGCTTACTGGACTACCGGAAATCATAATTTCACTGTTGGTGTAGATATTTGGAATACTTCAACTACTGTTGAGGGGTACTTTGATGAAGTACGAGTAAGTGATAATGCGAGATATACAGCAGGATTTACGCCTCAGACAGCGCAATTCGGATCTAATGCCTATGTCGGTCGTATTGCGAACTCACTCACTGTAACACTAGCAAACGGAACTTTTACTGGAACAAATGGGGATGATTTCGTAACAGGATCTAAGGTTACAATTACTAACCTTCCTACCGGGCTCACTGCGAAGGTCACTCGAGATAGTGATACACAAGTAACAGTAACTCTTGAGGGAGAGGCAACCAATCATGTAGATGGCGTTGATGATATCTCTAACTTCCAGGTTACCTTCGAAGACACAGCTTTCAATGGTGGTATAAGTGCCGCAAATGTTACTAATTATGACGAAGCTAGTATAGTAATCGATTACCTCGACTAAATAAGAACTCAATACAAATTTCCATTACTTAGGGTGTAGCTTTCATTTGACTACTCACTGCACCAAGTTTAGTATCCGGATACTTTCAAAATTCACAAATTGGAGATTTAAATGACTGAAAAGGTTTCTGAAATATTTAACCCTGAACTATGGGATGTTGTACCTGGCTTTGATTTCACAGATATCACTTATCACCGTGCAAAAGATCAAGGAACAGTGAGAATTGCATTCAACAGACCTGAAGTAAGAAACGCGTTTAGACCTCAAACTGTAGATGAATTATATAGAGCACTAGATCATGCACGTATGTGGTCTGATGTTGGTGTTGTACTTATCACTGGAAATGGACCATCACCAAAAGATGGTGGTTGGGCATTCTGCTCTGGTGGAGATCAGAGAATTCGTGGAAAAGATGGATATAAGTATGTAAGCGAAGACGGAGTACCAGATCCAGCAAAGCTTGGTCGTCTTCACATTCTTGAAGTTCAAAGACTCATTCGCTTTATGCCCAAGATTGTTGTGGCAGTTGTTCCTGGTTGGGCAGTTGGTGGTGGTCACTCTCTACACGTTGTATGTGATCTTACTCTTGCTTCAAAAGAGCATGCAGTATTCAAGCAGACAGATCCAGATGTGGCCTCATTTGATTCAGGTTATGGTTCAGCATACCTTGCAAGACAATGTGGACAAAAAAGAGCAAGAGAGATCTTCTTCTGTGGGTTTAATTATTCGGCAGATGAAGCATTTGATATGGGAATGATTAATAGATCTATTCCCCATGACGAACTAGAAGTTGAAGCTCTTAGATGGTCAAAGGAAATGAACTCAAAATCTCCAACAGCAATGAGAATGCTTAAGTTTGGTTTCAACCTTCTTGATGATGGAATGGTTGGACAGCAATTATTTGCAGGAGAAGCAACAAGGCTCGCTTATGGAACTGACGAAGCAACTGAAGGTAGAACTGCTTTTCTAGAAAAAAGAGATCAGGACTTTTCTTCATACCCTTGGCATTACTAAAAAGTGTTAGGTTTAGTTCTTCTTACATTAGCATGTGCAATTTGGGGTCTTGGCTTTGCTGGGACTCGTTGGACACTTTTAGACTACTCTCCGGTTTGGTCTCATTGTTTACGCTATGTATTTGCAGGATCAATGGCGCTACCATTACTTGTTTATAGAAGAGGCTTTACTCATATTAAGGGAGCTTTCATTTGCTCCCTATTTCTTATGGCCGGACTACAGTTTCAAACAATTGGTATTGCCCACACAACAATGGCAAAGTCTGGTTTCCTAACTGTATTCTATTCAGTGTTCACACCAATTCTTGCCGTTATCTTTTTAAAGCAAAAGCTGAGAAAGACCTTCTGGGGACTTCTAGTTGTCGCAATGTTTGGGATGTTTCTGATGTGCGATCTAAAGCTTGATGGCTTTAATAAGGGAGATCTCTTTGTTCTCGTTTCGGCGCTATTTTTCTCACTGCATATCTTAGCAGTAGATCACTATGCGGAAGAAGTAGATTCAATGAACTTTAATTTTCTTCAGTGTTTCTTTATGGGGATTCAAGGTATCTCATTAGGCTTATTCTTAGAGGGTCCAGTGAGTCTTGCTCCACTATTTAAGGCAAGTGCCCTTACTTTTCCATCTAGTCTCATAGGCTTTGTTATACTCTCAGTCTTCTCTTCTTTAATCGCTTTCTCATTACAGATTTTTGCTCAGAAGAGAACTCCTCCACATATCGTTGGGCTAGTATTTCTAAGTGAGTCTATCTTTGCGAGTATATTCGGCCGCGTCTTCTTCAATGAGATCATCACGTCAAAAGGTTTCATGGGAGCAATAATTATTCTTATTGCAGTCGCACTAATTCCAAAATTTGCTCAAATCCAAAAGCCTGCTCACTAGGAACAGGCAGGCCAAAGCAAACACGACCTACTATCCACAGTATGAATGAGTCTGAACTCGAACTATCAAGAAAAACTAAAATTCATGTAAAGTCATGGGCTTAAGTTGCTTTTTGAACTCGTTTTCATAATCGAGTTTTCTATAAAATTAGACTAAGAAATTAGGCAATGAGAGAGACTACAGTCCGCAGACCATCTGTCCTCTCTTATGCAGATACTTCTGATGATACTCTTCTGCTGGGTGATAATTGTACTCAGCGACAATTGTAGTCACTATAGGCGCTTTATATCCACCATTCGCTTCAAGGTCTTTTAATGCCTCTTGAGCTATGATCTTTTGCTCATCCGTCGTATAGAAGATTACCGAGCGATATTGAGTTCCCACATCTGGTCCCTGTCTATTTAGTTCCATTGGATTATGGGAAGACCAAAATAATGATAACAATGACTTATATGTAATTCTCTCTGGATCAAAGGTTACTTTTACGACTTCAGCATGTCCCGTCGTTCCTCTGCAAATCTCTTCGTAACTAGGCTCAGGAAGGTCGCCACCACAATAGCCTACTTCAGTTTCAGAAACGCCCTGGAGTTGTCTAAACTTCTCTTCTACACCCCAAAAACATCCTGCTCCAAATATTGCTACTTCTGACATTACTTCTCCTCTAGTTGCCTAAGTACATATTGTCCTTTAATTATAGTGTAAATTAACCTTCAATTGTTACGGAAAAATATCATGGGAAAGAAGACAAACGCATTTCTTCAGCGAAAATTCGATAAAGAGCTAGAAATCAATGCAGAAAGGGCCAAAGAAGGTATCCACGATCTCATTATTGTCCTCGATCACCTCAAGGGTAACTTCAATATGGGGAAAATTATGCGCACCGCAGAGATCTATTCTGTACGCGAAGTCCATATTATTGGAACGAAGTTCTTTGATCCAACAATTGCAAAGGGTGCTCTAAAGAGAGTAAAGATCTATTTTTATGATAGTTTTGAAGAGTCAATTAACAGAGTAAAGAAATTAGGTTTTACGCCTATCACTTTTGACTCTAAAACAGATAATTATCTGAGTAGCGTGAAACTTCCAGAGAAGGTCGCGTTCATTTTTGGTCATGAAGAGTTTGGACCTCTCTATGACAAAGATCTCCATCCAGATGTTCAAATGGTTAAGATTAAACAATATGGCCTAACAGAGAGTCTTAATGTCTCAGTGGCCGCATCCATAGCGATGTACGAATACACTCGTCAGTATGGAAAAGATATAGCTCAAATATAGAATTCAACGTCCCCTGAGCAGGACCTATTTTCGACATTATCAGTTGTGACTTCATGGGTTTTGAGATCAACAAAGTTATCGAGTAATTCAATACTCTTAACCTTTGCTCCCCATGAATTTAGTTCCTCTGAAACTTGAAGCTCTTCAAGAAATCTTTCAACGTGGTCACGATCACCCACCAACGAACAAGTCACCTTGTCTCTGTCGGCCCGTGAATTTGTTGCTCCACCAATGAATCCTCTTTTCTTAGCACCAAGACAAAAAGTTCTGCGAAACATTACCGCCTGAACTTTACCAAAAACACAAAAACTCTGTTTCATATCTCACCTTCACGACTATTTTCAATGTCTCTATTCTAGCACAGTTCCATGGGGATAGAATGTTCTTAGTGCAAACCAATAGCCGCTTATACACTTGTATTTACTTGACGGACACTGAACTCGCCCATCTTTAAGAAGTAACTTCTCCCCTCGATATGTTACTCCACTTTTTGCACTAGAAGTCGCTACAAGATAGGCCTTTGTTTTGTCCCAAAATAGAATCGTCCACTCCTTAGAAAAAAACCTGTCATCCCTATGTTTAATGGGAAAGAAGATTTGCTTACTCTCTTCATAGCCACGATAAGGATCTCTTTTATAGTCTCTAAAAAAGCCAGTCTTATCTGACAAAACAATACTTTGAGGTTTGTCCTCTAAGTACTTATAGAGATTAACAATTCGAGATTCCACAAGCATCAATGCCTTGCCTTTACTCTTACCTGTCACCGCTTTGAGCATAAGTTGAGACCAAAGAGAATCGCTCTGCTTATCATACAGAAGAACATCACTTTGGTAGAGCAGTCCAGAAACTCCAAAGACTCGCCCCTCGGATTTGAATACAATCCCGGTTCCACAAAGAGGACAGTATGTGATGACATTTTCTCCATCATTGACGATCTCATGCCAGTTGAGAATTGATATGGGATAGAGTTTATTGCCAACATTTATGGCCCTTTCTCTTTTTGTGAATTTGGCCAGTGCTGACTTACTATCTATAAATTTAGGATTATCTATGGATGGGATTCCATCTCGAGGAGGTCCTCCTCTACGGATATCGGCCTCAGGAACAAGGCCTGCTGAAAGGTTGAAACCATTCATTGCTAAAGTCAGACTTGAATACAATATAAGTAAAAGTAGCTTCATGCTACTTAGTGATCAAAGAGCACCTATTGTGACATATATTACATCAGCCCAAAGCTCTTCTTAGCTAATTTAATGGCGATCGCGAGAAGGATTATTCCAAACAATTTTCTTAAGATCATAATTCCAGATTGTCCCAGAATTCGGGAAATTAGTGTAGATGACTTTAAGACAAGATAAATGAAAATGAGATTGATTATTATTCCTGCACCTATATCCCACTTAGAAAACTCAGCTCTTAATGAAATAAGAGTTGTCATTGTTCCTGCACCAGCAATGAGAGGAAACACTAAAGGAACTAATGTTGATTTGGCCTTTTCTTCATCGGGGTCGGTTTTAAATATCTCTACACCAAGGACCATTTCAAGACCTAGAAAGAACATGATTAAAGCTCCCGCTGCGGAGAATGAAGTCACATCAACTCCAAATAACTTGAGAATATTTGAACCTAGAAATAAGAAGAGAAACATTATTAGGCCAGAATAAACTGTCGCTTTCGCAGACTCTATTGATCCATGCTTCTGTCTAAGATTTATAATAATTGGTATTGCTCCAATTATATCAATAACTGAAAATAAAATAATTGAAACAGAGAAAATGTCTTTAGGGATATAGTTCATATTTATAGCTCTCACTAAACTCTTGGATTAGTCTCCAATATCTCCGGTCGAGAACTATTCACCTCATAGAAAGTTACAAGATTCTTATACTCCGACCAGTTTTCAACTTCTCTATAGCTTAGCCAATCAAGAAATGTATAGAGCCAATTTTCTCTAATTCCATAATCATCTGAAAGCTCTGAAGTTTTTTCATTTAACGCTGTAAGAATTCTCTTTAATCTACCATCCAATATTTTTCCTAGGCGGCTACTTCTATCAGAATCCATTTCAAACATCTTTAATTGAAAGAGAAGTAATGCCGCATCACAGGCTTCATCAACTTCCTTCATGAATAGCTTTTCCTCTAAAGAAAAATCTCTTCCTAATAGATAAGACGCCATAATAGTTGAATCAAATATCTCCTTTCCTTCGTCAATTAGGACAGGAACTCTTCTTGTATTTGAGTGCTTGGCCAGCTCTTCTTGTCCTTCTGGAGACATTACATTTATCACTTTGAAGTCAAACTCCCTATCAGATAGAAGTATTCTTATTCTTCTTACAAATGGTGAAGCTGTTGATCCTATAAGTAGTGGTTTATTCATTATCTATCCCCTCGCGTCAAACTTGTCACATGAGCACCGCCATTCTATATTTCACCCATGATAATTACTAAAGATCTTACCAAAAAATTCGTCAGTTACAAAAAAGAAGAAGGCATGAAAGGTGCTTTCAATTCTTTCTTTAAAAGAGAAGCTGTTGAGAAGTTTGCCGTTGACCACTTTGACCTCAATATTGAACAAGGTGAAATCATCGGACTCCTAGGCCCAAATGGCGCTGGAAAAACAACTCTTATGAAAATGCTTACGGGTATCATTGTTCCAAGTAGCGGTACGGTTGAAATAGCTGGGCACTCACCATGGAAGAGAGAAAAAGATTTTAGAAAGAAGATCGCCTTAGTAATGGGACAGAAGTCTCAGCTTTGGTGGGATATTCCATCTATTGATTCTTTTAAACTACTTCAAAAGTATTATGAGATCCCTGATGCTCGCTATAACGAAAAGATTAATATGATGGGTGAACTACTGAATGTGAAAGACCTCTTTCATGTTCACGTAAGAAAACTATCTCTTGGAGAGAGAATGAAGCTGGAGCTAATGGCTTCTTTACTCCATGATCCTCAAGTTCTCTTTCTGGATGAGCCAACTATTGGTCTTGATCTTGTAGCACAAGAAAATATTAGACAGTTTCTTAAAGACTACCATGCACAACATAATACAACGATTGTTCTGACATCTCACTATATGGCGGATGTGCAGGCCCTTTGCCCACATCTCGTTCTAATCTCAGGAGGAAAGAAGTCCTATGATGGCTCTCTTGAGAAGTTTGAAAATATTCTAGGTCATAAGAAGTCTGTGTATTTTACTTTCAATCAATGTATCGATAAGACTGATGATTTTTGGAAAACTCAAGACGTTCTCTTCTCAGAGAATTGTGATGAAGTTGAACTCAAACTCGACGACCATGAAATTAGAGAAGTATCCGCGGCAATCTTAAATAAGTTTCCTGTTGTAGATTTTCACACAGAGAAAATGCCAATTGAAAAAGTCATGAAGAAGATTATGGAAAATCCGGAGATCTTGTCAGGCGTATGAATAACTTACAAAAATGGGTTCAAACGATAAAGATTTCTTGGAAGCGATATACAGCATATCGTCTCAACTTCTTTTTACAGATTATTGGTCCATCACTTATATTCTTCTTTATTAAATACAATCTTTGGAGCTCTATTTATAGTGGTGAAGAAGGCTTAGTAATAAAGGGCTACGACTTCAACCAGATGATTACCTATCACATTTGGAGTTTTGTTGTTGCTCAAATAGCTCAAGGGCATACGGCACTTAACCTATCTATAGATATACGAATGGGTAGAATCTCAAGCTATTTGATTTATCCATTTAACTTTTGGGAATTTCATACAGCTTCATTTCTAGGGTTTCAAATTCTTCAGTTGGGAATCACTTGTCTCTCAATGACAGTATTTTCTCTTTTGGGAATTCTACCGGATTTTACATTGTCCGGAATGCTCTATGGTATATCTGCATGTCTCTATGTGAGTCTCTTTTGGTATGCACTTCAGTACTTCACTGGAATGTTGGCCTTTTGGTTAGAAGAAACATGGATTCTAAGAGTTATCCTTCAAGTTATTACTGTTTTTCTATCCGGAGCAGTTATTCCACTTGAGCTTTTTCCAGAAGCTGTGAGAAGTGTTCTTGAATACACTCCTTTTCCTTATCTTACTTACTACCCTATTAAAATATTTATGGGTGCCCCTGTTGATATGCTTAACTTCTACGGAGTTATTACGATTTGGCTGGCAATTTTTACGGCCATTAACTCATACCTATGGAAGCGAGGAATTCGACTCTATACAGCGGCGGGGATGTAATGAAGTTATTCTCAGAAACTAAACACTATCTCTCAGTTTATAGAAAGTTCATTTCGACAAGCGTCTCTGAAGCAACGAGTTTTAGAACTAGCTTTATCCTGATGATTTTCATGGATATATTCTTCTTTCTCTCTGCAATACTGACAGTTGATTTTATCTATGATCATGTTGCGACTATTGGAAGTTGGAAAAGACCTCAGCTGATGTTCTTCATATCGTTTATGCTAACAGTGGATCATCTTCATATGCTCTTACTTAGTCATAACTTTTGGCGCTTCTCTGATGATCTTAAGTCTGGAAACCTAGACTTTACTCTACTTCGACCATTGAGCTCAATATTTATAGTATTCTTTAGATATTTTAAACCATCGTCTATTCCAAATAGCTTTATCTCTACTGGAACACTTATCTACTTTGGAATGCAAAATGGCTTTGGCCCAACACAGTGGATCTTACTTCCATTCTTGGTTATTTTGGCCTTTATACTTCTAGCATTATTAGAGTTCATCATCTCATGTGCAATGTTCTGGCTTGTTGAAGGCCTAGGAATTAATTTTTTAAGAATGCAAATGCAACAGCTTTCAAGATGGCCTGATTTTATCTACGGATACTTTACTAAGAAGCTTCTAACATTTGGGGTACCTGTCCTACTTATTGGCTCAGGACCTGTACATTTTTTATTAGACATAAATAATTGGCCTTACCTACTTGGAATGATTGTCTCCTGTATTGGTTGCTTTTACTTCCTTATTTTTCTTTGGAATAGAGGCCTCAATCATTACGACTCAGCATCGAGCTAATTAAATAAAAGGATATAATATGGAAAACTTCATCAACATGATTATCAAGAACCTTGAAGGGAATGGTTTCCCAGACAAGAAAGTATCTCTTCCAACAGAGAAGATGTACGAAGTTGCTGACAGTAAAGGATTCAGCTTCAATGCAGTCCTTGACGAGATGAAAGCAAATCATCAAATAGAAACAGAGATCGGACCAGAAAAGACAGTGTTTTTTAAGTCTCTACCTGAGCAGGCATCAAATCCTTTTGAGGGAATGGACCAAATGTCTATGATGAAACAAGCTCAAGAGATGATGTCTAAAATGGACCCTGAAGAACTTAAGAAAATGCAAGATATGATAATGAATATGTCACCTGAAGAAAAAGAAGAACTCATGAAAAAAGGAAAAGGAATGGGACTAATCTAAGTCCCATTTATACATTTCATACTTCTTTGCACAAAGAGATTTATTAAAGTCATCAATTGATCTTCTTAAATCTCTTCCAGTATCTTTAAACTTCTCACTTACTTCCGCCTTAGTAATTACATCATCAAGTTTTAATTCTGCAGTTCTTATATACTTTGCCATGACATTCTCATCGATAATTCTAAGTAATGAGTACTCCACTAATGAGGAAGGTCCAACAAGGGCCAGTGGAAACATGAGTCCATCAATAGGATTCTTTGCACAATATGATTTTTCAAATTGAAAGCTAGAGTTAAAGAGTGCAGTAATCACAGACCTCTGAATATCATCATCACTAATACTACTCTTCGCCTCTAGTAGTTTCTTCTCTTTGAATATTGCAAGAGCACTTACTGCAGTATTTAAAATTTGTCCGGTGGCGGTATGTCCTTGAGTAGAAAAATCTTGTAGCTGCTCTGTTAAGCAACCTATTCTTTTCATGTCACACTCTAACCTTAGCTCTTTCTTTATCGCTAAGAGATCTAGGGCCTCCTGTCCCGTTTGGATAATAAAGGCAGTCGATGGATGTACGGACTTCTTTAATACACTTAATCCAAACCTATTTCTTACATTACTTTCGCCGAAGTAATTGAACACTGATGCAAGTAGGATATTAAAGAAAAGGCCTGTAAAAATAATTTTTCGAAGCGAGTTCTTTTCAGTGAACTCTTTATTAACCACAACAATACTTGTGAGAAGATGTGCAAAGGGAAAGAAGAAGAGTGTCGCCATATATCCGACTCTCTTTGCAAATGATTTCTCGAGGTTTTTTAAATAGCGATAAAAGCCATCTTCGAGAATTATTGCTGTGATAATACCAACAAGTAGCAATATAAAATTGAGGTAGAACTCTGCCCTATAGTATTCAAAACGATTACAGAAAATCAGTATAGATATTAAGCTTAGGTTTAGAGCGAGAGAAGGTAGCGCTCTATTTCTCATAAACGAGACATATTCTTGATGAGTTGATTCTTTAATATTTGGAAATTTCATATATTTAAAGATATAGGAATACTCTTATCACTACAATGAAAGAGCGTCACTTAGGCCAGACTTATTAGAAACAACATCTGAAAGGTAGTATTCTTCAAGCGTTAGATAGAAACTATTTTGTGCCTTCTTAAGGGCCGCCTTTAACTTACAAGCACCATTAATTTGGCATTCTCCCTCATCAGAAAAGCACTCAACAAGCTTTGTATCGTTTTCCAGGTCTCTAACCAGCTTACCAATATTTAAGGCCTTAGGATCAATCTTAAGTCTTAGACCTCCGCCCTTACCTTTAAAGCTTTCAATGACACCTAATTTAGAGAGATTATGAACGACTTTAACAAGGTGGTTCTTAGAGATCTTGTAGCTCTCAGCAATTTCTGCCACTGTCGATAACTTGTCCCCTTTAAGGGCCAAGTATATCAATACCCTAAGGCTATAGTCAGTAAAGTTTGAGAGTCTCATCTCTTTCCTATAATTAAATTCATAATTTTCTTTACCAGAATACAAAATATGTTATAACTTTATAATATATATTTCAAATACATATTATAACCAAGGGCAATTTATGACTACATTATTTGAACAAATCGGTGGAAGAGACGCAGTTAACGCAGCTGTAGACATTTTTTATAACAAAGTATTAGCAGATGACAGAATCAAGCACTTCTTTGAAGGTATTGAGATGAAGAACCAAAGACGTAAGCAAATCCTATTTCTTACGATGGCATTTGGTGGTCCAAATAACTACGATGGTGTTGATATGAGAAAAGGACACGCTCACCTAGTTGAAAAAGGGCTTAATGACTCTCATTTTGACGCTGTTGTTGAAAACTTAGGAGCAACACTTACTGAGCTTGGTGTTCCAGCGGAACTAATCGGGCAAGTTGCTGCGATTGCAGAGACAACAAGAAATGACGTTTTAGGTAAGTAATATCAATGTATTTTCTTCACTAAAGCTTCTTTCAATTCCATTATGTGTTACTTTCTGGAAAATAATACATTGGAGCATAAGTGAAGAAGATATTTCTATCGGTACTAATTATTGCCAATATTTCTGTGGCGGCAAATACATCTACGAAAGCTATTACTAAAACATCTGAAACAACATCAGTTGATAAAGACTCACAAAGTAATAGAAAGGATCTTAAGTACTCTATTCAATATGGTGGAGGACTACTCCTTTTGAGTGCCGCAACAATATTGGAAATTAACTACCTTAAAAATTCTAAAAGGTCTTTTTCACTTAGGTATGCAAAAAGTGATGCTGACCAGTACGACGACGAAGAGCAGACGGCCCTACTTGCAGGGATGAAGCTATTCTCAGGAAACTCATTCTATGTGAGACCTGAAGCTTATTATAGAGATTTTCAAGAAACTGTTAGTCCTGAGCTATTCTCTAGTGAAACAAGACAAAGAAAAGTTCAAGATATCGGTATTTCAATTAATATTGGAAACGAATGGCAGTGGGAAAACTTCACTCTTGGCTGTGACTGGATTGGAGCCGCTTATCAAGTTGCAACTTTAAAAGATAACGGAGAAAGAGACTGGCTTTATAGCGATGACCTCGAGATCCTACAATTAAGTTTTTTGAATTTAAGACTTGGTTACTCATTCTAAACAAATAAAAAAGGCTCCAATCGGAGCCTTAATATTTTCTATTTCTTTCTATTTTTCTTCATGAAGTTTTTAAATCTTGCGATTTGTTTTCTTGCTTTTCGTAAACTCTTTGCTTGGTTCTTAGTACTTGATGCCTTTGACTCTCCAAGAGCAACAACATTACAAGTAACTCTATCAAAAACAATGATATCTAGCTCACCAATTGTTCTCTTACCTTTTGCGTATGTGTACTCTACACCTGAAGCAACTGTGTAATCAGACTTAGGGTAGATATTTCCAAGTTCTTGTAGGTAGTAACGAGAAAGAACTTCTAGAACAGCACCAACATTTGGTCTCTTCATATTCTCTCTTTTCGCTGTTTCTCTTACATACTTTAAGTATGTATTCATTTGCTCTTCTCTGTCGTAGAACGAAACTTCCATCTCACTTTCAAATGGAGCTTTACCGGCCATATCCGCAAATGGACGATCTATATTTACGTAAATATCTTTAGAGCAAGATCTATTAACCATTCCTCTTTCAGTTTCAAGTGCACACCAAACTGAATCAACGGCCTTTCTTGAAATTGGAAAACCGTATGTGTATCCATATTTCTTAGCATCTTGAACACCAAAGAAAATATACTTTTGGATAGATGTGAATCTCTCATAGTTCCATGAAGGACAATCTGCATCTTTGTAATTAGTAACGTGTTTGAAGTGAGTTGTGTTTGCTGAAGCAGCAAATGAAAGGGTAACTAAAAGTAGAAGCACTAGCGATTTCATTTTCTCTCCCTGTTGAAAACGCATTAGTTGTAACAAATATTTTATATAAGTCCAACTTAATAATACTCACCATTACGACTATAACGGTGAGCATCAAAACAAATTACATATGTGTTTCTATAAGGTCTGCGTAAATAATCTCGCAGTTTGCACCAATTACCACTTCGTAAGTATCGTGTGAAGGCCAAACCTCAGGGTCTTTGTCCCAAACTTGGTGATAAACATCAAAGAATCCATCCCCCATCCACTTTACATCGTAGTTTTGAAAACCATCCTGTGCGGCCAAAAGTCCACCAGAAGCAACGATCTTTTCTTGAACTGTAGAGAGAACTTTCTCCTCACATGTCTTGAAACTATCCGCGAAAGAGCTAAATGAGATTAATGATGCGATTAATAGAATTGAGTATTTCATAGGGCCTCCTAAATTTTAGAAGGGTATCTCACACTTATCTTCTGTATGCCAGAAAATTCCAGAGTCGTTGATATCAAAGCGAGCTATGTCATCGATTATATTCTTTGCCGATTGATCAGGAGTAATATTTCCATTACCTTCTGTCATCTCTGTTTGAACATATCCGGGGTGAAAAATTAGAACCGTGATCCCATATTCTTTAAGTTCCTGAGATAGTGTCTTGGCCAAGTTATTTAATGCTGCTTTAGAAGCTCTATAACCGTAGTATTGACCAGAGTTATCTTTGGTCGAGCCCATAACACTTGAAATGAAAACAAGCTTTGTTCCTGACTTAAACTTAGTTTGAATCCTGTGAGCAAGTGCTACTTGAGAAATGGCATTAACCATGAATTGTTCAAGTAGTGTAAAGATATCAAGATAGTCTTCATCAAAGAAGCCCATTCCAGCGTTGAATACTGCAATATCTATTTCACTTGGAATAACTTCTGTATTTTCTAGAAACTCATCATTTGAAAAATCAAAGTCCAAGTAGGTCTTGGTTTTAAGTTTGCTCAGCTCATCGCTAACAGATCTCGTTAAGCAATGAACTTCATTATCTTGAGAAAACTGTCTCGCTAACTCGAGTCCAATCCCTCTATTACAGCCCGTTAAGAGAACCTTCATTTAAGACAAGCCCCAAAGAGGTTTTAAAATTGCGAGTCCATCTCTTTTAAAGTCAATATTTACGATTTCTAAGTTATTTGCAACAAGACAGTTCTTGAGGTCACTACTAATGTCGTAGTTCTGCCAAACACCAATTAGAACATTATATGAAAGAACCATTTTCTTTCTTAGGTTTTCCTGAGGGACTTCAAATTTAGGATGCATTACTTCTGCAACACCATCTAAAAGCTTAGCAAGGCCTTTTCTATATTTAAGAAAAACTTCTTCGCTTACGTTTCTCTCTAAGACTACTGGTGCTTTAGAGGCAAGCTTTAGTAAAACTGGTCTTGCTAAAAGAGAGTCTACAAACTCTTCTAAAAAGTGCTCTACTTTCTTAGTATCGAATTGAAATGATTTTGCCCACTCATGGAATAGACTTAATAAAACTGAGAGAAAAAGCTCTTCTTTAGTTTCAAAATAAGTATAGACTGTCCCTTTAGCTACGCCGGCCTTCTTTGCCACTTCACTAATTGAAGGTAGTTTATCAAGTTGATCATCAAGTAGCTCAAAGGCAGCATTGATAATCATAGTTCTCTTGATTTCTTTTTCTTCAAGACTTGTAGATCTAATTTTTCCCATTATATAACCTAAAGGCCTTTTACGGCTCATCGCATCTTAAGTGTGTATTTTCTTTGATAAACTATAGCACCTTCAGAAGAGATTTGTAAAAGTCACATTTCAATAGGTTACAATTTAATTGGCCAGGGCCATTGGACCAAGCGGCTTCTTTTTCTTCTTATCTGGACCTACTGGGATAAATACTCGGCATGCATAGATATCGTCATTCTCGGCTTCGGCCTTCACACATTTCATCTTTCGACCCCTTCTCTTCTCATACAAAATACCATCATCTCGTTTATGATAGGTCGACACACCTAAGTCCATTCTGTCATAGAGGTACTGGGCCAGCTTCCCTTCTGTATAAATATGGAGTCTGCCATCTATAAACTCAAGCTCGGCCTTGCCCTTAGTTTTTGATGTTTTAATATATTCTTCAAAGTTTCCTTTTCCATAATCGTGATCCGTCCAATATGAGCTAAGCTCTCCTTCTCCTAAATCTTTTAAATAAAAGTGGCAGTGATAAATTCGACTAGGCTCTCTTACACAGAATATATGTCTATCATTTTTAAAAATGAGTCCGTGTACGAGATCGGCATAAACACTTTTAACAGGTAGACGCTTAAAAATATCTCGAGCAATATTAGAATCTAAAATACTTAACTCAGTAGTGTGTGCAGACATCTCTACACCTATAACCTCTTTTGCAGTCGTTAATGTTGAACCTAAAATACATATCGCTATCAAATATTTTCTCATATTCGCCTCTCCTTAAAAGAGAGACTATACGACTCAAGTTAATTTGCCATCAATGTTCAATGAAGTTTTCAAAGAGTTGACATTGGCCTGACGCAAATCAGCGTAAGCTATTGAATATAAAAAAAGAGGTACATCGTACCTCTTAGTCATTAGTTGAAGTTTAATTCCTTATCTATCAACGAACCTATCTCTCTTTGAGGAAAAATCTCTTCGTAGTTTTTAACTTCTATTGGACTAACTCTTCTGTAAAGATGTGCACGATTCAAGTGACTAGGTTTATCAGTTCTTGAAGCACAAAGAATCTCATGAACACTCTCAATCGTTCCGTATTGATAGTTTGCAACTCTGACACCTTTATCATCTGGATCAAGTCCTTTTGTCAGCATTGGGTCTTGAGTAGCAACACCAGCAGGGCAAGTATTCTTATTACAAATTAGTGCCTGAATACAACCAAGGGCCAGCATCATTCCCCTAGCAGAATAACAAGCATCTGCACCTAGCGCCAAAGCCTTGATAACATCAAAGCCTGTTAGAATCTTCCCACTAGCAATGATCTTTAATTCTTTTCGCAGATTATATCCACGAAGAATATTATTAGCTTTAATTAAACCTTCTTTTAAAGGTGTTCCTATTGAATCAGAAAACTCTACAGGTGCGGCACCCGTACCACCTTCAGATCCATCGATAGAAATATAATCAGGCGTAATTCCAGTGCTTATCATTTGCTTACATAGGTCATGAAACTCAACTCGTGAACCAAAGCACATTTTGATACCAATTGGCTTTCCACCTGATAACTCTCTTAATCTTTTTACAAATTGCAGAAGCTCAAAATTGTTTTTAAATGCGGAATGACATGCGGGAGACTCCACTCTTGTCCATGGTTTGACTCCACGTATCTCTGCGATCTCTTCTGTATTTTTCCCTGCAGGCAGAATTCCTCCGTGACCAGGCTTAGCCCCTTGAGATAACTTTACCTCAATCATTTTTACCTCACCTCGAACTGCATTCTTTTCAAACATTTCAGGACAAAAATCTCCCTCTTCTGTTCGACATCCAAAGTATCCTGTACCAACTTGCCAAATTAAATCTCCACCGTGCTTGAGGTGATATGAACTAATAGCACCCTCTCCGGTGTTGTGTGCAAAATTACCAATCTTAGCTCCTTTATTAAGCGCTTCAATTGCTGTCTTACTTAAGGCACCAAAACTCATTGCCGAGATATTTAATAAGCTTGAAGAGTAAGGCTTAGTACAATCCTTGCCTCCAATTTTCACACGTAAATCTTCTTCTGAAATTTCATCGAGATCAAGTGGATACATACTGTGATTAATCCACTCATAACCTTCTGCGTAGACATCTTCTTGAGTTCCATATGGTTTTGTCGAAAGATCTTTCTTTGCTCTTTGATAAACAACAGATCTCTTTACTCTATTTATCGGTGTGCCATCAATATCTGATTCAATGAAGTATTGATAAATCTTAGGTCTCAACTCCTCCATCCAATACCTCATCCTTCCAAAGAGAGGATAGTTTCTTCTAATCGTTTGTCTCTTTTGGAACACATCCGCAAAGCCAATAAAAGCAAGGAATAGGACAGGACCAATCGATATGTAGAAAGCGATTCTTAAATAGATGAATGCCAAGGCCTCTAGGATTAGAATAACAAAACTTATGGCGAAAAATTCTCTTCTCACAGTAACTCCAAATTATTTGTGTATATTACTAATCGATTGTTGACAGAATTTATTGAGAATTGACGTAAGTATTTAAAAAGTCGACATATTTTCCCTATAAATTGGCCGTTTAAGGAGACGACACCGCCTGTAACTTCTTCAAAAAAACTACTTCGAGTGCAACTTTCAACTAGAATGAAACGGATATAAATCATTCTATAAAGGATCTACTTGAAAAAGATTTTCGTAGCGACTCTATTACCTCTTTTCGTCTTAATGAACTCTGCCAGTGCTACAAACGTTGCTGTTATAGATTCGGGTCTAGACGTTACTCACCCATTTCTCATTACGAGCCTATGGAAGAATACTCCAGAATATGAGGGAGAAGATCATTTCGACGATGATGAAAATGGCTTAATTGATGACATTTTTGGATATAACTTTGAACAAGATAATAATGACCTTATCGATCTCCTAAATAATATTGAATTCATGATGAGTGATTATGAATATTTTGAGCTACAAGATAGAGTCATAAGAACCAAGCAAGGTCTGGATAATTTACCGCAAGAGGAAGTTGATGCTTTTGGCCTAGATAATCGAAGAGGACATGCCTACGAATTTGGACATAAGGCACATGGAACACATGTTAGTGGGATCATTGCAAAAGAAAACCCTCTTGTTAATATCATGGGAATTAAGAAGGGTAATAGAATTGTTGAAATTGCTCCTTATATAAAAGAAATAAAAAACTATCAACTTAAGAATGTTGCTCTTGGAGATGTTGAAGACCTTGAGGAAACCGTTCTCTATTTAAAAGAAAATAATATCAGAGTCGCCAATGGATCATTTGGAACTCCTTACGAAGCTGTCATTAATAGATTTCTCACTCTAAGAACATATGGCCACCATATGTCAGAGATTAAATATATATCGCGTCTCTATCAAATTGAATTATTAAAAGCACAAGAAGAAACACTATCCCTCTCTCCAAAAACGCTCTTTGTTTTTGCAGCTGGAAATAGTGGTTATAATAACGATACTAAAATATTTACTCCAGCTAATGTTCAAATTGATAATGCACTAACTGTGGCAGCGACAATAGATAGAAGTGCTCTTGCGGACTTCTCTTGCTACGGAGAAAAAACAGTTCACATCGCCGCACCAGGGGTTGGTATTCTATCAACAGTTCCAGGTGATCAACTTTTAAAAATGTCTGGTACAAGCCAAGCAGCTCCTTTTGTTACAAGAGTGGCATCACTCGTTCTTGATGTTAATTCTGACTTAAAGTCTGTCGAAGTAAAAAGAATATTAATTGAAACCGTTGACAAGAAAGACTTCCTAAAAGGAAAAGTCTCTTCAGGTGGTATTGTTAATGAACAAAGAGCAATCGAAGCCGCGAGACTTTCAAAAGACTCCTCACTAGAGATCGCAATTCAACTAGCAAACATAACAATACCTGATGAATTATAATGTCTTAGCATAAAAAAGAAGTTATATTAAATTCATGAAAAAATCACAACTCATTGTCACTGGACCAAAGTCCGCTAAGAAAGTATTTATCTTTGCCCATGGAGCTGGTGCTCCTATGGATAGCGACTGGATGAATGAAGTCTCCACTCTATTAAAAGATCAATCAATTACAACAGTAAGGTTTGAGTTTCCCTACATGCAAGAAAGAAGGGAAACAGGAAAAAAAAGACCCCCGAATACTCAAAAGGTTTTACTTGAGACATGGAAAGAAGTAATTGCTCTATATGCAGACAAAGAGATCTACATTGGAGGAAAGTCTATGGGTGGAAGAATGGCCTCTCTCATAAGTGATGAAGAAGCCGTTAAAGGGCTTATTTGCCTTGGCTTTCCTTTTCACGCCCCAGGAAAGTTTGATATCAATGATCCAAAAGGTAGAATTGAACACCTTAAGAGCTTAAAAACAAAATCAATTATTATCCAAGGAGAGAGAGACTCCATGGGGAACCTAGAAGAAGTTAAACAATACACTTTTTCTAAGAAGATTAAAGTCCACTGGATGAATGATGGAGATCACTCATTAAAACCGAGAAAGAAGTCTGGTTATACTCTAGAAGATAACCTCGATGAAGCAGTGAAAATAATTTCAAAGTTTATGGCGTAGAAGACTATAGTTCTCAAGAACTATAATTAACCGAACATTATTCTCAGTTTTATATAGCGCCAAAGTTTGCTAAACTACTAATAATGAACGAAAAGATCTCGAAGGCGAGCTCCCTTCCCGAGAAATTAACAGATATACTTAAAGATGTAATGGATCCCATTAGTGTCGCGTATTTTACTGCGGCCGATGAGAATATGAACTTTAAGTGTGTCTTTAGCGCGACTCCTCTGTATAGAGAAGGTCAAAAGTATTCAATATACAATATTCCATCTTTATTTAGACTCATTCTTTCTAAAGCAAACCTTCTTCCTGAAAATGAAGTTGATTCAGTATTTGAAAATTTTGAAAAACAGTTTTGTTATATTTTAGAATGGGTTGATATCAAGAAAGTTTTGGTTTTTGATATTAGGGATTTAAACTTTTTTGAAGATCAAGCACTCGTAAAAGAGTTAATCAAGGAAAGAGAGCTTATAGTAGAAGCACTGGATAAGGCGGTTTATGAGTAGAAACCTCTTTCCCACATATAATGTCGACAACCTTAAAGACAGTATTTTTATTGAAGTTAATGGATCAAATGCAGAGCTTCATAAACTAAGCCTAGACTCTCTAGCTATTATTACTGGTAAGAAGTTTATAGATGAAGAAACGGCTCGAATTAACATAACTTTTGGAACAAAAGAATTTCTCTTTCAGGGTCGAATTGTTCATTTTAAGTACCTAAGAGAACTTAAAAAATATTCATATAAGATTGATTTAGAGTTTAATGAAAAAAGACAATTTCTAATGTGGCTTGCTATTATTAAAGGCCTACACAAAGCTAGATTTTCATGTTGAGTTCTTTCCAGAACTGAGTCTGCTGACTTTCAACCTCTACCAACCTTTCTTGAGCACCCTTTGCAATATTCATGTACTCAGATTTTTCACTTAAATCAGATAAAGCGCTATAGAGTCCTGCGTGATCGTATGGATGAATTCTTAATCCACTCTTAGAATTTACAACCAACTCTCCACTCCCCCCAAGGCAAGTAGAAACAACGGGAATCCCAGCCGCAAACGCTTCAATTATAACTCTTCCAAATGGCTCTGGTCTTAAAGATGTGTGAAGTAATATATCAATATTTGCAAAGATATCTTTTGGTTGCTGCTTTCCTTTAAATGAAATCAAAGAGTCCTGAGATGATAGTTCTAATAATTGATTGAGATAATTTTGATGTTCACCTTTAGTCGAATAAATATCACCACCATAAATGGCAATTTCTCTTATCCCCAATTCTTTTAACTCGTTTCGATACATTCTTTCAAACTCTAAAACAGTATGTATTCCCTTCCATGGTGCAAGCATAGAGGCCACACCAATAACCATAGATCTATCATGGTCTTGACCAAGATCTCTACGTTGAATATTTCCAACAGGATTATAGATCGTCATGATTTCACTATTATTACAATCAGATGCCATTAACTCCTTAATGGACTTCTCTACTGAAAACGAATTTGCTAATAAGATTTTTTTTAATGAACTTGATTTCTTTAATTGTTTCCAGATGTGGCGATATATTCCACCGTTAAATGGATAATCTCTAAAATGCCAAATGAAAATCCCCTCATAAGAAATAATTTTTGAAAATAGCAAAACTGGAAGGCCAATTTTATTACCATTCGTCCACAAAACGTCCATTGCACCTAGATCTAATCTCTTTAAATTCATTAGGATCTGAATCATTCCAATCAGCATTTTAAAAAGAGAGACTACACCAACACCTCCAGACCTTGAAGCAGAGTAAAGGCCTCGAGGGTATTGAAGATAGGTTATCTTTGCATTAGGAGAGCTTTCAAGGATATGATCTTTTAAATCCTGTGCTTGATCTACTCCATCTACGATAGGAATAACATATGTGATTTTACATTCATTGAGATTGAGAATTTGTGAAGTAATACTTCTTTCAGCTCCACCTAAGACTGGCGAATTATATAGAAGTGCAACGCTTTTCATAAATTCTTCCTATTTCTAAAAAGCTTTGAAAACATATCAATTGAGTGGGAGCTCAGTGTATGCTTAAAAGTATTATCTCTCATTTTTGAATAGTTCCCTAATGCCTTTTTAAAGTCATCATGAAATTCATCAGTAAATTTAGGATTAAAGACAACTCCATTATAAAGATGATGGACATTTTCAGGAAGTCCTCCAGTATTTGAAACAATACTAGGAACACCATATTTACCTGCTTCTAAACAAGTAAGTCCGAAGCCTTCATAGAAGCCCTTATCAGAGTCATCTTTAGACAGGAGAATATTAAAGTGCGCTCTACGATAAAATTCTTCTCTTTGTGAATCACTAAGCTCACTCTTAGCTTCAATAGTAATTCTATTTGAAGTTATACGAGAGCTATTTGTTAATAGCTTTATTTTTAACGTTGGATTATGTGCGGCAATATCCTCAAGTAGCTTAATTACTCCATCAAGATTCTTATGAGGGACATCCCTTACGATACATACAAATAGGATCTCACTTATAATATTATTATCAATAAGTTCAGCTCCATTCGTATCAATGCAATTATGAAAGACACTGTCTCTACTATAGTCAACATTAAGGCCAAAGCTATTGAGTTTATTCATTGTAAATTCTGAAATAAAAATATTTTCATGAGAGTTCTGAAAATATGAAATCATCTTTGGCCTAAGTATTTTCTTTATGATTCTTTTTATTATATTGGGTGAATAAAATAGAATTTCAGATCCGTGGATAAAATTAGTATTCTTTTGAGTATTCCATCTCCCAAAAAAACCGCCCATATAATGAATATTGAGAACTCTCTCATAACTAGAAGCATCGACTTTGCTCATTTCTCGAGGATCATTCCAAACGACAACATCAAATTCTTGCTGGTTGACCTCGAGTGCTTTTTCAAGTGCTAAAGTATATGTACTCAGTCCTCCTAAACGAGGTGGATAATCTGGAGTCGTAATTAACCACTTCTTAGTTGTTAATTTTGTCATATAAACCTTCAAGCTTCATTATTACTTTATGCTCATTAAAAATATCTAGTGCTCGTCTTTGAGCATTACTGGCCATTAGACTTAAATCCTTTTTATCCATTTGGATTACCTTCAACATTGCATTTACGATATTTCTTTGTGCATTTAAAGGAGAGGTCGAATCATACTTAATGCATTCACTATTATTTATAAACTCTTCAGATGCTCCACTTTGACTAGAGCAAACTAGAGGCGTTGCACTTAATAATACTTCCGCAATTGTTAGGCCAAAAGGTTCATAAAATCGAGAGCTGTGTATCACACACTGATTTGACTCTAGGACACTAGCAATGTCAGACTTGTAACCGTGAAATTCGACCTTGCCATCTAAACCTAGCCTAGCTATTTCCCCTAAGAGGAATTCTTTATACTCTATATCGGCTTTTGAGTTCGCATCACCATAGAGATTCAACTTCACAGGGTAACTTTCTATGTCCTTTAAACCTTTGAGAATCAATTCAATATTCTTAAATGATGTAATCCTTCCAAGGTGAGCAAAACTGAATATACTTGATTCAAATGACTTTTCTACAAGATAAGATTTTACAATTGGGCTAACAATGCTACTTGAATGCTCAAAGGAAGCTGGTACAAGTTCTCCAATTCTCTTTAAATGAGCTGAATTATAAAATACATAGTCGACACTAAAGAGAGAAGCAATTCTATCAAAAACTGTACCTACAGGCCCATGTTGATACCAAACCTTCTTTATATCTTTTCTAAACCCTGCAAGACTTATTAAGAGTTGTGCATATCCCATTGCTGAGTGAATAAGTGATATATCATTCTGAACTAACACTTTTCTAAGTTTTATGAGTACACTAAATAACTTTATAGGGTTTCTCATCCTCAATTCTTTATCGATAACGATAGTCTTGATCGAGCTTTGCTTTGCCTGCTCTTCGAGATCTCCATGACCAATGATAATGAGAGTTGGCTCCCACTCTCCATTTTTAAGGTGGGCGCGACAATAGTTCAGCGTCGCCATTTCTGCACCGCCTACAAATGAGTTTACAGAGAAATAAGCGACTTTCTTAAGCTGCTTTCTTTTCGTCATCGCTCTCTTCTTTCTTACCACCATCTACTATTTGAAATTCAAAGCTATCAACTTTAGAGCTATCTATTATTGTTAACTTTTCTTTTCTTAAAGACTTTAAAATATTTCTAAGACTGAATTTAAACCCTTTCTTCATCCAATATTTCATTCCAAAATATGCCTGAAATGCTCCAATCATAAAAATTAGAGTTACATACGTTAGTTGAACATTTAGCTCAAATAGCGCCAACATACTTAAAGAGAACGTAAAGAACATACCGTATGAGAAGAATAAGATATTAGTAGTCTGTGGAGGTGTAAGCTTAAAGTAATTCATTAGAATATGGTGAAGATGAAATTTATCACCTTTAAAGGGTGACTTACCATTCATCAGTCTTCTCGTAAAAGATATTCCAACCTCACCCATTGAAAGCGTCATTGGTAAAACAGATATTATTAAGGCCTCTACGAGGTTTACTTGAGACTTTAAACTTGAAAATAATGAAGTCATCAAGAAAAGATATGTGAAGCCAATAAATGCACCACCAATTTCACCTAAGTGCATCTTCGATGGGTATTTATTTAAAAAGCTAAATGCAAGTACCGCTCCCATTGATATCATTGAGAACGAAATTGTCACTGGAGATACATAATACATCGCTAGGGCAATATAAGTTGAGTATACCAGTGTCGATAGCTTAATACTCATCGTATCAAGACCATCTAAGAGATTGGTTCCATTTAAAATCCCTACTCCGTAGAATGCCATAACAACAAAAACAATAGTAGAGAATTGCCCACCGATTGAGAGAGAACTTACTATAGAAAAGCATGCTACCGATATTACTTGAGAAAATAACTTCACTATAGGTCTTAACTCATAGCGATCGTCCATGTATCCATAGAAGGTAATCATCGCAGAACAAATAAAGTATGAAACTTTAACACCAGTACTTACTGGTAATAATAGAGAGACCCCCATTATCGTTAATGCGATCGGTAATCCGGCCAATAGCTGAGCACCAGAAGATGATTTTCCCGAATATATGAGAAAGGCCCTTCGTAAACTTGTTACCTTCGATCTTCTTAATGAATAGAGTGCTAATAGCCCAAATAAAGACAGACAAAAGGAACTAAAAAAGTATGTTAAATACAACTTCATCAATCCTCCTACCTCCTTTTCGAGATAAGAAATATTAAGTTAATTTTTTTAAAGTTCCCTATAAAATCATGGTATTCTTTTCCATATTATAGGTTTATTTACAGGTAGCAGAACTTGAGCAAAACACTCATAATTAACCCAATTAAAGAAGAAATATATTACACAAAATTTCTCATTGATGGATTCGCTGATTGTGAGTTCCTAGGAAGAGAAAGCTTAAATGAAACACTTACAACTGAACCGGACCTTATTAGCTCTGTTGATATTTTAATCGTCGCTTTTAATATGAAAGGTTTCTCTGCCCTTCTTGAAGAACTACAGTCTGAAACTAATCAAATAAAAACAATAATTACTTTTAAGCAGGAAGAAAGTGAAGCTGTCGAGCAACATATTACTTACAATCCAAATATCGTTACATATTGTATTAATGGTGGAGATGTTGCAAAACTAGAAAGCTCATATCGCAGACTTTCAAAGCTTCAAGAGAGAACAAGTAAAGGGGCATCTTACTGTAGAGTACGAATAGATTACTTTCTAAAGTTTAGTAAGGTTATTTGCGATGTCTTTATAAAGTTATCTGAAGAAAAATATATCAAAATAATAAATCGTCATCAGGAATACTCTGAAGATGATATTAATAAATATATTGATAAGGACTGTAATCATCTCTATATAAAAGAGTTCGATTTCAAACTCTTCGTCAACGGTGTAGTTAAGAATATTCAAGAGAAGAATCATTCTAAACTTCCTGTTCTTGCTGGAGAAAACTCATTCATACCACTCACCTGTCAGGAAACTGTTCATGAGATGGTTCACAAGATGGGCCTATCAACTCAGGCATTAATGTTAACTAACGAAGCAATCAACTCTACGATTAAGCTAGTGCAAAAAAATGATGTTTATAAACTATTGAAGAAAACTCTTGGTGAAGGGACATATATTAGCGAGATTAGTATGCTTGTGAATTATATCTCATGTGCAATTTGTAGAGAGTCAGAATGGAAAGCACCTGATAATTATCTAAGACTTAGTATTGCCTCTTTTTTTCAGAACATTTCTCTAAATGAGGACAATCTTGCCAAAATAGAAATGACTTCGACTCCAGAGTTTGAAGACCTTTTTAATACATCAAAAAAGAAAGTCACTGAACATCCTTCAAAGTCAGCAGATCAAGTTCTAAAAATAAAAGGATTACCTATTGGTGTAGATAAAATAATAATGAATCACCATGAAAGATATGATGGAAAAGGTTTTCCTCGAGGTATTGACTACACTCGACTTGATCCTATGACATCAATTTTTGTCGTTTCACTTGAGCTTGCCAATACTCTCTATGAGACAGGGTTTTACCGAGACGCCATTATTGAAAAGATTCTCGAAATGGAGTCTCGATACACGAAAGGCTCATTTGCAAAGATTATGTCTGCCATGAAAGTGGCCTTTGCAATCCCACTAATTGAGCATGATAGGCAAGATTTTTTAAATGAATAACTCTCAAGATAAAGTTACCCTTGCCCTCTTTGCTCACGAAATAGTCCCTGAGATTGGGCATAGTCGAGCAATGATTGAAACGATTAATCAACTTCCAGCAGATAAGATTGAAAAGCTGTATATCATTTCCTTTGAAATGACTTCGGCCAGTAAAATTTTTCCTAAGCTCGCCTCTAAAGTCGAGTTTATCAAAGTTCCTAAGCTTTACTTTGGTCCTTTCTTAGTGAAGATGCTGTATTTCTTTATAGCAAGTTGGCTTGTGGCCAAAACTCGTATTCCAGCAAAAGCAAAGAAGATCGGAATTGGGATAGCCTCTCTAACTGTTGATTATGTAAATATTCAATTCATACACAGAGAATGGGAGTATTTCTATTTTAAGAATTTCTCATTTCCAATACATAAGTATATTTATAAGAAGTTACTCTTCTTCTTTTTTAAACTTGGTGAAAACTACCTTTATCGCTTTAAAGACTCTACTAAGTTTTCAGTTCTTTCTAAGTTTGAAGCATCGTACTTGGAGTCTACTTTCAAGGTTCCAAAGCATAACTTAAAGCTAAACTATTCTGGAATTAATCTTGATAACTTTAAGTTTAGTAATTCAAGTAAAGATAAAATATTCATGGATTTAAAAGAGAAGTATCCTCAACTTGAGAAAATCGACATTGAGAGACCTATCTATTTATTTGTTGGTGCATTTGAAAGAAAGGGCCTCCATCTTGTTATTGAAAAAATTCAGGAGGTGCCAAACGCTCAACTCTTAGTAGTTGGTAGTCCTGAAGCAGGTGGAAACTTTCACTTTCCAAGTAGTCTCAATATTACACATATTAAATTCACTAAAGAGATACAAAGCTTCTATCAAATATCAGACTGCTTTATCTTCCCAACGATATATGAACCATTTGGACTTGTACTGGCAGAAGCTGCTTGCATGGGTCTAAAAATATATACTACAAGCTATAAAGTTGGTGCAAGCGAGCTTCTGGGTAATCTAGATCAAGTCCATATATTTGATGACCCAAACGATATAGTGATTGAACCTCTAGAAGTACCTCTCTCTTATGAAGAAAAGCTTAAACTTAGAGAACAAAGACTTGAGCGCCTTCAGTCAATGACATGGAAGAAAACAGGCGAGAGTTTTTGGGAAGTCTTAAACCTCCCCTAGTCTTTCTTAACCTGTCTAAGAAGAAGAATACTTGAGAGAACTGTAGCAAAAACACCAATTAACCCCGTGTAATATGCTCTATTTTCAAGGTATTCATCTTTAGGAACAAAAATAGAGTCACCTGGTTGAAGTGTTTCTCTATAGACTTTACTATTTCCACCTTCGGAAATGTCGTAACGTAGAACCTTAAAAGTTTCCTTATCTTTTCTTGTCAGTTTTACTTTTTCAAGTTTTGCACTTGAGCTAGGTCCACCGGCCATTGAAAGTCCATTTAGGAAAGTCGTGTTTACTGGAACAAAGTGAAGACCAGACTTCTTAACTTCTCCCCAAAAATGTACAGGTATTAGTACTTTTCCTTTTACCGATGGTGAAAAGAATACCGAACCATATGACTTGGGCATACCTTTTACCTCTGAAGGTAGAGTGAACTCTTTAATGTTATAATTAGAGTTTCCCGCAGCAAATGCTGAAGAAGAAATTAGTAATGATGCCGAAAGGATATTGATTTTTAAGGTAGTAATTATTTTCATAGGATTTAGTGTAGCAAAGAGAATTTATGGAAACAATAATTAATAGCAACACAGCAAGTCATAAGTTTAAATCTAAGCTGACAAAAGTCTTTGTTTGCATGTTAATTATACACTTTGTTCTCAATTTCTTAGGTTTAGGGGTATTACAATACTTCTATGTACTAGAGCTGGCCGTCTTCTTTCTCATGATATTTGCACTCGATCCATCAGAAGTGATTCCCTACTTCTTTCCGTTATTAATGATTGAAGGACAAGGAAGAGTTTTATGGTCGTACAACCCGGCATTTAGGATTGTGTTCGACTTCTTTCTACTCCTAATCACATTTAGAACATTCTATATAAAGAAACGTATAATAGACGTAAGGGCCATTCCAAACTACATCTATCTCTTAATATTCTTTCACTTTGTTTGGTATGGAATTCAGCTCTTCAATCCTAACTCCGTAGGTTTCTTCGGCGTTTTGGCCGCAACAAAAGTTTATATTATCCCATTCTTTTTCTTCTTAAGCTTCCTTGCTAATGATGGTCTATCAAAACCTGAGAACCTTATAAAGACTCGAAATATAATGATACTAACTCTTGGTCTTGAATCCGCCTTGGCAATATTTCAGTTTACGCAGGGAGATCAATTTATAACAGGGATGCATCCGTACTATGCAACAATTATTGGAGATGCATTTACAGGAGATCTCTATCGCTCGTTTGGAACTACCCACCTTGCTGGTGGGTATGCTATCTACATTCTACTCTTTCTTCCACTAATCTTCTTAGTTCCGGCCAAGAAGAAATCAATCTTCGTTATACAACTTATTGTTGTAGCACTTTGCTTATATGCAATGTTTCTTGCACAGGTTAGGTCAGCCTTTATCAAGGCCATTATTATCATGACCATTATAAGTATTGGTTTGTTCTTAAGAGGTGAAAAGAAATTTAAGAAATTGGTACAACTAACGATATTTGTAGTTATTGGATTCATTTCAGTTAATTCGCTTAATTTTAATATCGCCAATAGTGATGCAAAGTACAAGAGTGCGATTATAAGACTCTTCTCTATTTTTGATCAACGCACACTTACAAAATCTAGGCATGGTCCCTCTGTAGCAATTTCATATATCCTAGAGAAGCTTGATGATGCCCCACTCGGTCTAGGACCAGGGAGAACTGGAGCGGCAAGTGGTATGAATAAAGCAAAGATACAAAATGATCCCATTTTTGGAGTAAGTAAGAGTTGGGCGCTAGATAATCTCTTTGTTAGTCTTTCAATAGACCTTGGGATTGGGATGATATTCTACATGCTTGTCATTATTTTATTGCCTTTGAAGCTTCTTAATCACTGTGTAAGGGCATTTCTAAGAAATAGTCCAATCTTTCCCGCTTTATGGGTAACAAGTGTTTCATCTACAATTATACTATTAGGAAATTGGGGAGCAATTGGTCTTCCATATAACCCTGAATCATTTTGTTTTTGGTTCTTTATTGCCCTGGGATTTAAAAATGTCGAAGAGTCCAATTTTGAAAGCATACACTAATTTAATGAGGGAAATTAATGGGGTTAAGATCTTAGATACGATCCCCTTAGACTACTTCCTGCATATGATTTTTGGAATGGCGATATATCTAATCGCTCGTGCCTTTAAGATATCATCTTCAAAGAGTTTAATCCTCGTTTTCACAATTGAGGGAATAAAAGAATTTGCAGATAGTTTTGCTATGACAAATACCATTGAAGAAAACATTGCAGACTTTGTCATTACAGTTTCCCTGCCACTTCTCGCTTTCCTAATAGAAAAGAAGAAATCAAAGGTAAAACTTAATTAAAGTCTGGAGTATTACCAATAACTTCAAGGTTTTCAAAATTCTTCTTTAGCTCATATTCATCGTAAATCTTAGTGTCAAAAAGATAGCGTACAAGGACAACCGTAAAAAGTAAAAAGAAGGAGACGAAACTGGCAAATAGTAGCATCTTACCTCTTGAAGTTCGTTTATAAATGCTAACGTCAGTTACATTCTTAGAAAATACAAAATCTGATACCACTGTCGATTCAAGAAGAGTTAGCTGGACAAGTTTCTTTTCAAGAAGTTTGATATATTCAAGATCAGGCTTTGTCAGCTCAATCCTTGCTTCATATTCTTTTTGTAGCTTAGAAGTCTTTCCTATTTTATCTTGTAACTCTTTCAACTCTGTTTCTATTCTTGAAAACTGGCGTCTCTTTACTTTAGTTTCAAAGCCTATATTATTTGAATTCACATCTTTTTGCTTTAAGAACTCCTCTCTACTTCCAACAAGACGTCTATAATTTGGAATTGCATAAAGCTCTCTTTGAGCATCTTTCATTTCATTCTTAAGGTCATTAATTATACCTTTATCTTCTTTAGACAAATTTGTAAGCGATACCTCTATTGCATTAATATCCTGTCTAAGCTTCTCAATCTTCTTATCAAGGGCTTTGGCCTTACGAGATTGATTAATCTCATTTTGAGAGAATCTTTTCTTTAACGTATTCTTAGTTTGCTCTAACTTTGACTCTGTAAGATCAAGCTCAACTTTCTTAGAATGATAGTGACCTTGGACTATTTGTATTCTATCTAACATTTGCTTCAACTGTTCTTTTAATCGATTATTCTTCTCTTCAATATCTAACGGATCCTGTAGTTTCAATTCGGTTCTCTTTTTTAAAGAGAGATCTTGCATCACAGATTTTTGTTGAAGTAGAATATGCTTTATAGAGCTAGTTCTTACATTTTGAATTGTCTTTTCTAAAATACTTAATAAGAATATTGTTGTATCTTTATCAAGAGTCTTAACCTTAAGAATGAACTTCTTATTCACGGCCATATCTTGTTCAATGCTAAAAAGGCCCCCAACCATTCCCATAATATTTTTTGTAATACATTCTTTATCTTCAGAACATAACTGTAGAGACTCTTCTAGTGTTTTTATTTTCTTTGACGACAGACCCGTAAAAATTAATTTTTCATATTTCCCAGAAGCATAAATTTCTTCAGATAGCTTTCGTTGAAAGTCCAGAGAGCTAAACATGCTGATAATTTCAGCTGAAGTTATACCGTCTTGGTTCTCACCAATAATTCTTGCTATCATTAGAGTAGGAGAATCTGAGTCATTAGAAATATTTTTAAAGGTCTTACTTTGTAAGAATATATTATTTTGATTTGCGTAGTTATAGATAAAGAATGAAAAAACAATAACAGGGACCAGTAACGATGAAATAAGATATCGCCCAATGAGCTTTTTAAAAAAGCCAAAATTAATGATCGTCGTTTCATCTAAAATTACATTTAATTTCTTCATTTAAAAAGGCTCCGGAATAATCCCTTCTTCTCGACCTTATCAACTTCTTTATGATCCATCAGCAATCCCTTAAGGGTTACTCCATAATCACCAAAAAATGAAATAATATGATCTATTTCTTCTTTCTTTGTTAAACTTTGTGCAACTATTAGAGAGAGTGTTTCAAAGCGCTCTAATATTGGAAAATAGATTTGTGGACTATTTTGAATTTTATGTATCTCGGGTACATCCCAAAGAATAATGTCATATGAGTCAAGAAAATCATCAATGAGCTCTTGTTCATCCTCATTTTCTTCAGCATGCTTCTCATTCAGGAGAAAATCTTCTAAAAGAATAAAGTCAAAGTGATTGTGAAATGTATTAACGTTAAATACTAGATCATCATTTAGAAAAACTTCATGACCTTTGTCCATATCTACAATCTCAGAAAAGTAACCACTTGTTAAATTCTCAGTTACAATAGCTATTTTCAGATCATCATGATGATCAAAGAAACTAGCTAATCCCATTATCGTTTTCTGTTGTGATGTATGATAGCCAGTAGATCCAATGGCAAAAGATTTAATGCCAGAATTAAAGTCTTTGAGGTATGAAGCCCCTATTTTAAAGAGTTCCTGATGATTCTCTACTTTATAGAAAAATCTCGTTCTCTTCTTCTTTCTTCTGTCAGGCTTTACCTCTTCTTCCATTTTAAGGTTAGCAAAAACATCATTAGACATGACTCGCCTCCTTACACTGCAAGAACAAGCCCCTTAAAAGGAACCTTGTATTTTTCAAAGTAGTCTTTAACCTGGTGAAGGTCTGTATATTTCGACTCGTTTGCCTTAACAACAAGGCTAACACTTTCAAGTGATCTAATAACTGGATAGAAGACCTCTTTTTTATTATCCATTTCTTTTAACTCTGGTAAGTCCCACAGTACAACATCGGCCCCTTCTACAAATTGATCTACAAATTCTTCAAACGATGTATTACCTAACTGGTACATTACATCACAAATTTCAGAGAATTCTACAAACTCAACTCCTTGGGTTGCGTAGCATGTATAGCTTGCATCTTCTCCTAGGATTGGTTTCTTAACCTCTTCGAGATCTTGAATATGATTGTGATAAAGAGTTTTTTGAAGATCATCAGTAACAACAGTCACTGTTATCTTAGCATTATAATTAAGGAAAGATGTAACACCAAGAACTGTCTTCTCGCGTTCTCCCTTCATACCAGAGCTATTGAAGGCCAAACTTTTAATACCTCTATTGAAGTCTCTTAAGTAAGAATCTCCTAACTTGAATAGTTCAATGTGGTTTTTAACTTTATAATATAGTTTAGAAAGAGATTTATTATTCTTTCTCTTAAACTCGTGTCGACTTATCTCAACTTCTGCAACATTTTCATCGCCTGAAGAGTCTTCCATAGATAGATCAGAGAAAATAAACTCTTCTTCCGATTTAACTTCTTCTTTGTCAGATTTACTGCCAGATGTTCCAAAGTCTATTTCACTTTCTTTTTCAATATTATCAGGAGCTAGTACTTCTATCGTTTGTGCTTTCTTTTTTGGCTGAGTTTTCTCATTTTGAGCAAGAAGAGCTACGGCTTCTTCGAATTCATTCTTCAAAGTGTTAGAGCGACCTAAGACTGCTCCGTCTAAGAAGCTTTGATTCAACTGCTTCTCTATACTTCTTCCATTTAAATTACTCTTTGAAGAGATTTGCTTTCGAGGTTTCTTCTTTTCGTCAAAAATAAGATTCGTTCTCTTAACATCATTAGCTTTTACTTCTTCAATTACTATTTTATTAATTTTTCTATTCTGAGTAATATATGATTCAAGATCACCTCTTGATATTTCCTTTTCTCCGGCCTTATCAACAACTGAGATACGTGTTTGTTTCTCATCACTAGACTTGTCATAGTGAGGAGGTTTAATGAATACGAGATTACCTTTTGCATGCATGCTCTTATCTATTTCAAAGTTATCTGCAACTTTGCTAGAATTAGACGCATCAGTACACTCCAAGGAAGTATCCTTTTTCTCATCTTCTAAAATGTCATATGTATCAAGCTTTCTAACGCCCATGACAATTCCCTTGTGACTACTCTATTATAGTCCTAACATATGAATATATCGGTCTTCTAAAGAGGAATATTTAGGAATTAAACTTTTCTCATTGAATTTAGGTTAATAGCGACTTCAAAGGCAAACTTTTCCCTAAAAGAGTTAATATATGCCCATATTTCTCAACTATTTTCATAGAGAATTTACTCACGATGTTGGCAGTATACATAAAATTCACTTAATATAGTTTTATGAATCAAAAACAAACTAAAGACAATTTTATATTAATTAGAGGTCTCGCACGTGAGTCGGGACACTGGGACTTATTCCCAAAAACACTACAAAGTAGATTCCCTGAAGCTAATATTCACTTCATCGATCTGCCAGGATCGGGAAAGTACCACAACACTGACTACCCACTTTCGGAGAAGCGTCTCATCAATTTCGTTCACGATAAAATCCTCACGCTTAAAGATAGGCACAAAGGAACTTGGTCTGTAATCGGAATCTCTCTTGGTGGGATCGTATCAATGAAGCTTTTGGAAAAATATCCTACAGCTCTTGATTACGCTTTTATTATAAACTCAAGTGCCAGAGGGTTATCTCCTTTCTATAAAAGGCTGTACTTTAAAGTTTACGGATCATTTCTAGGAACCTTAACGGCAAAGAGTTTTGAAGAAAGAGAAATGAAAATATTAAACTTTACCACAAATATTCTTCCCGAGAATGAGAAGAAGAGAATTTCTAAATCTTGGGCGAAGATACATAGTCAGCGTCCCATACAGTTAAACAATATCATACGACAATTATTATGGGCCGCCAAAGCCAAGACACCAAAAAGTATAGAAACAAGAATGCTTATCATGGCAGGAAAGCAAGATGGACTTTGTCATTACAGTTGTAGTGAAGAGATTGCAAAACAACTAAATAAAAATCTCTCCTTGCACGACCATGCAGGACACGATCTCCCAGCAGATGATGGGAACTGGGTCGTTTCACAAATAAATGACTTTATAAGAAACGATCTCGATACTCTATAGGGGCCAGTGGACATGCATCAAGCCTCTTTCCAAGCTTATATCGATTAATTGCCAATAAATTATAAATTGAGTCTCTAAGTGGCCGTGGTAGTAATATTAAAGCAAGCATTAGCTTCCACGGAAAGCCAAGACAAGAGACGGCCCTAATTGCGGCGTCACTCTTTTCATATATTTTATCGTCAATTTTTAAGACTACGGTACTAATGTCTTCAGAATACTTTTTAGGGATAGCAGAGTGAGCGTACTCACCCTGTAGACTTGAATATTTTAAAATTTTCTTATGATCTCTTTTAAGGAGAAAATTAACTAACTTATTACAGATAAGACAATGCCCATCTATAAAGAGAATCGCCACTTAGATTATCTCTTCAACAAGGTACTTTCTTTCTTGTCCTCTCATGTCGATAACAACTTCATCACCCTTTTCACTTTGAAGGATTGCATCACCAAGAGTAGAAAAAACAGAGATTACAACAACTGCCTCATTTCCTACTTTCATAATATTGCCCATTCCAGATGGAGCTAGAAAGTACGTGTTAATCTTACCGTTATAGTTAAGTCTCACAACTGATCCAATTTGAACCTTACCTGACTTATCATCTAGAGAAATTTCCTCATACATGTCTTTTTCAGATAGAAGTGCACCCTTTGTCGCTTCGTCTCCTGCCATCGTGACTTCTGTATCTATTCCTTGAACAATCTTATCTATAATCAGGGACTTATCCATCTATCTATCCTTATGTTAAGCGTTTTTAGATTAGCTTTATAATATCATGCACTTATATTTTGCGCTAACAGTATAATTTTTTCTATATCCCCTTTGCCAGAAATGTCGAAAATGCTATGTTTCAACAAACAACATGAAACAGTTTTTTTTACAATTTCAAAAGATTGACTAATATATGACTATTAAAAGACCTATCTACGACTTAACGCCCTTAGAGCTCTCCTCTTTTTGTAAAGAAAATGATCTCCCTGACTTTGTTCAAGCAGAGCTTGATAAGTGGTTCTTTCTCAAAAAAGACCTCGATCAATCAAAGTGGGATAAGATTTCTAAAGAGCGTATGAAGTTTCTCAATGAGAAATTTAGCTTTGAGCTTCCAAAGGTTGTATGGCAAGGTCTCTCATCTGACGGTACAAGAAAGTTTCTCATTGGCCTATCTGACGGAAATAGTGTCGAAGCAGTTGCTATCCCAGCAAAAGATAGATTAACTCTCTGTATATCCTCTCAAGTTGGTTGCGCTATTGGCTGTACATTCTGCCATACGGGAACACAGGGCTTAACAAGAAACCTAAAGGCCCATGAGATAACAGGTCAATTCTTAGCCGTTTCTCAATGGCTCATAAAGAACGTCTCACCTACTTCACGACTATCAAATATTGTCTTCATGGGACAGGGTGAGCCACTACATAACTTTCAAAATGTTAAAAAGTCTGTCGAAATATTCTTGAATCCAAATGGAATAGCTCTAAGTAAAACAAAAGTAACCCTATCTACTTCAGGTCTAGTTCCTCAAATTGAAAAGTGGGAAGAGTTTCCTGATATCAATGTAGCAATATCTCTACATGCAGTTCGTGATGATCTAAGATCTCAACTAATGCCTATTAATAAGAGACACGATCTTAAAAGACTCTTTGATGCACTTAAGAATATCCCATTGAAGACATCAAGACGTATTACATATGAATACCTAATGATAGCTGGACTCAATGATCAGCAACAAGATATTGACGGCCTATGCGAACTTCTCCCAAAAAAGCGCTCTAAGATAAACCTCATTCCATTTAATGAATATCCTGGTAGTGACTATAAACGTCCATCCGACGAGCAAGTTCTCTGGTTTCAAGATCAGCTTCATAAACAAGGCTTTACTTGTACAATCCGTGTAACCAAGGGTGATGATATTCTTGCAGCATGTGGCCAACTAAAAACTGAGTTTGAAAAAGTTAATAAGTGGGATGGTGATAGAGTATCCCCTAAGGCCATTGAGACTTATCAACCTAATGAGTAACCCAACAGCGATGATGGCAATCGGTGCCATCCTTATAGCTTTTAGTCCAATCATTACAAAAGCAGTTACTTTACAACCTACGACCATAGGATTTTATAGATTCTTCTTCGCCCTCATAACAATGAGTATTGTCTCTCTTTGTATGAGAAAGCAGCTTAGCGATAAATTCTCTAGAGTGGAGTTTAAACGTTCTCTTCCCTATATTATGAGTGCAGGACTTTTCTTTTCTCTAGATCTCTATGTTTGGAATAGATCAATTTTGTCAGTCGGTTCAGGAGTTGCGACACTATTAGCAAATACTCAAGTCTTCTACCTTGCCCTTGTAGGGGTAATTGTCTTTAAGGAAAAATTAAAACCATTCTTTTACCCTGCAATGCTTATAGCTGTTATTGGTATCGTTCTAACAAGTCTTCCATTTATAGATTTAGATAGAGTTAATGAGAAATCAATGGGGATAGTTTATGGACTATTAACAGGTGTGAGTTATTCATTCGTAACTTTTTCTCTTAGAAAGGCGAATGACCACTTCAAAGGTCATCCTATTATCATTGTCTATGGAATGACATTCTTTGCTGCTATATTTTCTTTTCTCATGACTATTGCTGAAGGTAGTTTCAAATTAATTAGTGGCGCTGATATAGGATATATGTTCTTGTATGGAAGTCTTATCCACTTTGTTGGTTGGCTCCTCATATCTAAAGCTATAAAGGTCATACCGATTGCTCTAGCAAGCTTACTATTACTTCTACAGCCAATCTGTGCGACTGTTCTTGGCCATCTTATATTTGATGAGTACCTTAGTATCACGCAGCTTATTGGACTTACTCTAAGCCTTCTAGGGATTTATCTTGCGATGAGAGCGAGAGAATAAGTTTAATTATCACGTGATCTTCTTTCACGTCTTCTCTCTCTTCTATCTTCTCTAAACTCTTGTCGATCTTCTCTTTGCTCTAATCTATCTTCTTTACGATCAGAACGGTAATCTTGCCTTTCGGCCTTTTGATCCTGACGGTACTCTTTCTTTGAACTATAGTCACCATCTTGCCAACTCTTGCGGTTTTCTTTTCTTTCTTTTCTATAGTTTTGTCTATCCTGACGCCTCTCTTGACGGTACTCACGATTGTCCTCTCGAGCTTGACGATTTCTTCTCTCACCTCTACGTGCAAATACACTTGTTGCCGTTAGAGTTAAAACTATAATTATTAGAATTGGTTTGTTCATTAATTCCTCCGCTTAGGGAGTATAACGACGACTTCTACGCGAAATTTTGCTAAATTAAGTATGTGAATAATTCTAATTACTTAAATTTTATACAGATATTATATATTTAGATTCGCTCTCTAGAATTCGCCATTAAAATGAGTCATCAAAGAGCAATTTTTATCAGCCTTTCTATAAGGTCATCATATGAGATACCTGCTTCTCTAGCAGATAAAGCAAATTCATCACCCATGGCCACATTAGGGTTTGGATTTGCCTCCAAGACAAATGGTGTACCATCTTCACTAACTCTTAGGTCGATTCTTGCATATCCGGATAGCTCTAAGGCCCTATAGGTCTTCTTAGCTGTTTCAATTATTTTCTTTTCCAAATCGTTCTCAAGAATAGCAGGCCTAGAATCAACACCTTTCCTATCCCTATAGTTCTTATCCCACTTGGCCTTTTCTGAGTAGAACTCCTTAGTAGGATTTTCAGACTTTTCAAATACTAGTTCCCAAACGGGAAGAACTTGTAGTCTCTTATTTCCAAGAACTCCCACATAGAACTCTCGTCCTTCTACAAACTCTTCAACTATTACTTCTCCACCATATTTTTCAATGAGGTATTCTATTCTTTCGTAAAGCTTTTCTTCAGTACTAACAACTGAGGCCGCAGATAGACCTAGAGAGGCCTCCTGATGAAGGCATTTAACTATTAATGGGAAGCTTAATTTCTTCTCTAGTTTTTTTAAACGAGACTTTCCAAAAACTTGGAACTTTGGCGTTGGAATTCTATGATACGAAAGAAGTTTTTTGGCAATCGCCTTATCTCTAGCGATCATTAATCCGCGAGGGTTACTTCCAGTATATTTAGTTCTTAGTAACTCTAGATAACTTACAACATTTTGATCAAAGAGCACCTCTCCATCAAACTCTTCTAATAAGTTAAAGATGACATGGGGCTTAAACTCTTCTATGGCCTGTCTAATTACTTTTAGATCCGAGTAAACACCAAGAACTAATACTTCATGACCACTATTTTCAAGAGAATTTATGACGTTATATTCAGTAATCCAGGGAGAGAATTCAAGCTCTACACCTTTTTTCTTATGAGCATCCTCAGGAGGGACAAGATCTTGGTGCATTAATACTAAAACTCTATACTTCACATGATTATCCTATGTTTTCCTTCCTTGAAAAACTTCTTTGCATGAGTCTCGACCAGGCCTTCAAGCCCTTCAAGTTTCTTCTTTTGACTTCCTCTCTTATGAATTTTGAGCCCTTTATTTCGCGCCAAATCTTCTAAGTCCGTGAGTGCCGATTCAATCTTATACTGATATTGTCTTGTTCTTGTTGCTACATTCTTCTTTAAAGTTTTTCTATTTTCTTTCAACTGTTCATAGAGCTCTTCAGATTGTGAATAGTTCTTATGAGATAGAAAAGATCTTAAATGATAATGTGAGCTTGAACCCTTCAATCTTTGTACTTTATTATTATAGTAGCTTCTTAAAGAAATATCCATCATTTCAAAGTGATCTACATTTTGATAGCAAATGACATTAGGTTTTTCATTCTTTAAAACCTTCATTCTTCTTTGGATATAGTTTAGCTTTTCTATTGCAGGCCATGTCTCATATCGTTTTCTCCAAGATGAATTAGGAGTAAGCCAAACAGCAAAGCTTTCTGCCCAATCTTCTTCTGGGTGTGCTTGGGCATAAGAGTCTTCTAAATGTTGAACAAATTTCTTTGAATATTTCTTAGCAGTGTAGCTCTCAGGGTACTTCTGATCACAATCACCAAAAAGGACTCTTCTCTCATCACATTCCCTAAGAAAATAAGCATTATCTATTGCATGGCCACATTCATGCCTCATTAACTTCATAAACCAGTCGTTATTAGACCCTTCCGCATGGCCGATCATTTTCTTTTCTAATTCAATAAGTCTTGGATGCATAAGAAAGAATGGAAGAGCAAAAGCCGTTATTCCATCTGGGCAAAACCAATCATCACTGATCCAAACTTTAGGGCGAAACTTAATCTTCTTCTTTTCTAACTCTCGATGTAGTTCATCAAGACAGTTTGAAAATTGAGAGGTTTCAAAACTTATAGGTAGGTCACAAATTCTCATTCTTAAAAGTTGAGAGTCTGTTAAATTTGATAATTCATCAAAGTACTTCACTCAAGACATCCCTTGTTAATAATACACGAGATGATTTTCTTACTTTCAAAGTTTACTGAAGAGTTAGAAAGGTCTTCTTTTATTCTATAAAATGGAACCATATGAGAAGATTGTAATCTGAAAATTCCATGTAGCTTTTTATTAGCTAGGATTTTCTTAATCGTATCGTTTGTAAAACTTAAGATATAACTTCCAGTAGAGTTTGCTAATGCATAGAGCTTCTTTTCTTTTTTAAGAAATACTGGAGAGCCAGAATCCCCCGGAGAAGAGTCACACCCCATAGTTTCACCGTCTTTATCGGCCAAAAATATTTGACATAGATCTGAGTCTTCTTCTAAAAAGTTCTGTTCTTCATTTCTATTATATCCCCTACCAGCGGTAAGTAATGCTGTAGATTTCTGCATCTTCTTCCACTCTATATCAAGAGGAGCTTCATCTATTACTGTATCCGATAGAATAAAAGCATAATCTAGCTCACTACCCGTTCTAATAATTTTTGAACAATTTATTTTCTCATCTCGAGTATTTGATATTTCTAATGTCGGGCACTCTTCCCCCCTAACGACATGCCTATTTGTAGCAATTAAGCTTTGCCCTTCATACTTACCAAGATAAACGCCCGTCGCTGACCCAACTCTTAATATATGATGATCTAATCCGCTATCAATAATTGAAGACATTTCTTTTCGATTCCAGTCGTCTCCGATTTGATACGACCTTCCCATGGATTGTTTATATTGATAAAGAAAAGACTCTAAGAAGTGCTCTCCAAAACTTGTATATTCAAAAGAGGCCAGCACAGCTTTTGTATAGTCATCTGGGCCACAAAAAAGAAGAGTTGTACTCATTGCATAGAGAATATCTTCCCTATCCATATCAGTCTGTGCAGCTTTTAACTCACTAATATCACTGTCAATACCACAACTATTGGCCGCCAAAGAGCTTAGAAACAAGCTTAAAAATGTTAATAATTTCAATATTTTCACGCAGTGCAGTATATCATCTCTTAGGCTAATTTAAATAGGTCTTGTAACTATTACGCAGCTTAAATACTGATCTAAATCATTGTGATCACACTGATTTCAAACGATATTCATCCAATGAATAAACTCATTGAAAAGTACGACAGACCAGGACCAAGATATACAAGCTTCCCAGCACTTCCATTTTGGAAGAATGACCTCGACGAAGCTCAATGGGTTGAACACATAAGAGAGTCTCTATTAATTGAACCTGCAATAGACTTGTATATTCATATCCCTTTTTGCCAAAAGCTATGCTGGTACTGTGGGTGCAATAGAATTATCACAAAGGACCAAAAACGCTCTAATGAATATATACAGGCCCTAAAGAATGAATGGAGCTTTTATCTTCATCACTTTCCAGGTATTGAAATCAAGTCTATCCACTTTGGAGGGGGAACACCTACCTTTCTTCCTGCTGAGCAGTTAAATGAGCTGCTATCTATATTCTCTAATCATATTGACCCAAAGTTTATTGGCTCAATTGAAATTGATCCAAGAACTGTAGATAGAGATCAGCTTATTGTTCTTAAAAGTTTTGGTTTTAAAAGAGCATCCCTTGGCATTCAAGATTTTGAAGAAGAAGTACAAATTGCAATTAATAGAATTCAAAGCTACTCACTAGTCGAAGGTGTCGTGAAGATGCTTAAAGAGACGGGTTTTGAATCAATCAACTTTGATTTAATCTTTGGACTACCTAAGCAAACAGTGAAGTCTATAAATGACACAATAGAAAAGGTTTCAAATCTAGATCCAGATCTTCTTGCATTCTATAGCTATGCCCATTTACCAGAAAGAATAGCTAATCAGAAACTCATTAATGAAGAATTTCTTCCTATAGGAAAAGATAAACGAGAGCTCTATGAAAAAGGAAAGGCCGCTCTATTTAAAGCTGGATACTTTGAAGTGGGAATGGACCATTTTGCAAAGAGTGAAAGCTATCTCTATAAAGCATTTGATAATAAGAAGCTCCATAGATCCTTCATGGGATATACAGACACAAAGTCCTCTACCTTAATTGGACTTGGCGCTACGAGCATTTCAAATACAAGAACGAGCTTTAGACAAAATGAAAAAGATGTAAAATCCTATGTTGCTCAGATGTCCCAGATAGCATTACCAGTAAATCAAACATCTCATGTCCTATCAAGTTCAGACCAGGTAACAAATGACATCATACAAAGCCTTATGTGTAATCTACAGGCCGATATAACCCTACTAAGAGAAGTTGAAATGTGGTCATTTATAGAGAATGGTCTTAGTGAATTTGAAAAGGATAAGCTCTTAAGAATTGATGATGATATGTTATACATTACAGAAATTGGAAGAATTTTTCTAAGAAATATTTGTATGGTTCTAGATCCCTATCTCGGAAAAAAGGGCGCACTAAGATTCAGTCAAACAGTTTAGCTTTTAACAACATGAATTTGATTATGACGGTTGATTTTAATTGTAAAATTGGCCGGTCTAATCTTATTCCTAAGATTAGTCATATGAGTGTTTATTGCTCTTGAAACAACAGTAGTATCACCCCAAACATACTTAATTAGCTCTTCTTTGGGAATTCTCTCTTCTTGCTTCATAAGTATATAGTAAAGGATTTTAAATTCTATTGAAGTAAGAGAAACCTCTTCTCCTTCAATTGATGCCTGGAAATTATCCATACATAACTCAAGATTTTCACAACGAAGAGATGTTTTCTCTTCATTACTATCACTTGTTTTAAATAACTTATTTAATATACGAGCTTTAATTTGAGAAGAAGACATTGTTCTAACGAGAAAGTCTTCTGGACCTAAAAGTAGTGCCTTTGAAACTGTCTCATCAGAGTCATCCATTGAGTAGAACATTACTGGAATACATGCTGTCTCTTCGTCTGCAGCAAGTTCTCTAAAAACTTGAATCCCATCCTTCACTGGCATATGAACATCTAATATGACCATGTCCGGCTTTACTGACTTTACATAACTAAGCGCATCAACAGAATCATCTTTAGTAGATATCACAAAATCATCCTCAAAAATGTCTTCAAACATTTCAAGGTTTAGTAAATTATCATCAATATAGAGTAACGAGTATTTCTTCATGGATTATTAGTAGTTTACACAATTTTTCTTGCTTTTAAGAGTCAAGAAATCTTTATTATACAAAACAATTATTATTTCACACCGCTTTAAGTCATTAATATCTCGTAGTCGTCAATCCATCTAGAGTATTGAACGAATTCTATTGTAGAAATATTGCTTCTCTTCTTTACTAAAAAGAAGAAGATTACAGACCAGAAGATTAGCGACTCCAATAAAGAGTCCATACATAAAGAGCGCTGACCATGTCTTAACAATACTAAAGTCATAAAAATGAAGACCTAGATAAGATACAAAAAGTAAGTAGATTAATGAAGGAAGAAAAGTAAGAACAATCTTTTTAACCGATAGAGCGAACTCATCTTTTAAATGCCAAACTATCCACCAACCAAAGAGAGTGAAGTAAGTAAACAGTGTTCCAAGAATTGGACCAGAGTGTTTATAAGTTAAAGTGAAATATATTGAAGTACCAATATTCAAAATAGTACTTAAGATTTGTAGTTTCATTAAGCGATGAACTTTATGAGTTACAGTAAAACACCATCCCCAAAATGTTAAAACAGATTGAACGAACATATTAACAACTGCTACAAAAATAAAAAAGTCACTAACAAAGAGAGACTCCCCTACCCATAAAGTAACAAATGACTTGGAAAGGAAAATAATTGGAACTGCAAAGATCACAGATACAACTGAGATAAATTTAGAAATTCTAAAAAAGAGATCTCGAAATTTTTCATCTTCTCCAGAGTTATATAACTCTCCCATTGCTGCCCACGTTGCACCAGAAATCCCCATGAGAAAATTTCCAGCTATGCTAACAATTCTTTGTGATATGAAAAATGCTGAAACAGCTATTGGAGACATACACTTCGAAATAATAATAGTATCGGAGTAGATACTTAAGCGCCCCGTAATACTCGTCAATAGAACTGGCCATTGTATATGCCAAATATCTTTCTTTTTCTGTTCAATTTCCTCGCTTGTAATTTCTCTTTCTAGAGGAGGTACAATTTTTTTAAACTTATAAAGATAGTAGAAGTATGGAAGAAGCTGACCAAAAGCAAAGCCAATTGCCATCCCCACAAGTCCAAAGCCAATATACCCAAGACCAATTGCAACAACTGAGTAGAAGACATTTTGAAAAGTTAATCCAAAACCAATTAAATATCCTAATTGTTTAGCTTCTAAGTACGCTTGATTTACCTTTAGAGACAAAAAGAAAATACCTATTCCCATAATCAGATATGCTAAGTAGAACTCTCTCTTTGGGATATCTGAAACTGGAACAAGATAGGAAAGAAATGGTATAAATGCTAGAAATACAAAAACAGAAACAACTGTAATTTTATAGTATATTCTCTTACTTGCTATGATTGCTGCCCACTTATCTGACACGTCCATTTTGGCCATGGATTTATTCAGAATCATCATCATAGATCCAAAAATTCCAACATCTAAAATACCAAAGTAAGAAAAGATATCAAAGAGAACACGATAGACACCATATCTCTCTTCACCTACATACTTCAATAGTAGCGGAGCCGTTATGAAACTAACGATGATTCCCGCAATCATTCGGAAATTCTGTACAAAGAAACTGATTAAACTTTTTTTAGACCTCAAATAACGTACCCTATACCAAAAATAACAATATCTTTAGTATAGCGAACTTTATACTCGCTTCCTATGCGGCACTACTATTTTCTTTTTCATCCATCCCTTTTTGAAGAGCATCATTCCAATACTTCATAGTTTCTTCACCTATAAAGTGCTTATAGTTAGGATATACTTCTTTTTGTAAGTAATTCACCAACTCATGTGCTTCATCTTCAAGTCCGAAAATAACCAAAGAGTGAATCACTCTAGCGATACGGATAAAATTATGGTTATAGGCCGTCGGCCAGTCCTTCGTAAGGAAGTTTTGAAAGCCTCGTGGTCGAGTAAACTTACAGGCTGAATGTTTTACCTCAAAACCCCAAAAGTTTTCCATTATATTTAACGAATGGAGGATATTTTCTTTTACTGCATCATCTTTTAACATCTCTTTAAGGTCTGCTTGTCCAACAACAGGCGCAGTATCATTGTGCTTACTCATCATCTCCAATGGAAACATCCATTGAATAAAGTGGTGAGTATTCTCTAGCTCCCAGTCGTTAAAACTCCACATATCTTTTAGGTACAACCCTTCGGGGTTTCTTTGTTTATTAGTATAGAATGAACGTAATTGCCCCATGAATTCCTCCTGATTTAGTACAGTACTATTATACTATTGAGAGGAATAATACAGATTATGATACTTAGCTTTCTCTAAGCTTTTGAATTTACGGAAAATATAAACGACTTAACGACTAGATTAATTGGCAATAAGAACTATTGAAGACAATCAAGAAATCTTGACTGTTAATATTTTTTAAAAGTCTTTAGAATTAGGATAGATAAAGTTTTTGGGCGACATCTTCTCGAATTTGTTGTCTCATCCCTATGCAAACCATGCACTAAATGGGCCTTCGTAAGAGGGCCCATTTTTTTATAAGCGTCCACCACAATGAGGCATTGTTGGATCATAAGGATTGTGAACTTTTTCTTTCTTCGATATATCTTGAATCCACTTCTTTCTCACCATAGGACAATAATAAGCTTGGTACTTTTCTCCAAGGTCAAACTTATTAATAACTCTAATTAAATAAACATTCGCAAAGTGATAGTACTTATTATTGTCATCCCTTGAGTTTGAGTTAGCAATTTTCTTTAAGTACTTAATAGCATTTTTAATAATTGGTTTTATTTTCTTATGCTCTACTTTAGTTAAGCTCTTAACGAGGTCCTTTTTTACATCAACGACCTTTTTAACATCATATGAGAAGTAGGACTCATGAAGCTTCTCATTAGTCTCTAGAGACTTTATTAATAATTTCTTTGTTTTTGGATCTACTGCTTCTTTTGCAAAAATAGAAAAACCTAAAATAATTAAAACTAAAATCTTCTTCATAAATTCATCCTATACTTTTTTAAATTCTATTATAATATTATCACCCTCTGTTTTAACATCAGGGTTTCCTTGATCAACGTCTTTAGGAATATAGAAGCTTCGTGAGAATGAGGACTTTGTTTTTGATGTTCCCCAGTCATTCTTAATAATCTTCTCTACATTAAGACTAACTACAAAGAGACCTTTATTAACGTTGAACTTTAAAGAATCTCTATTTATTCCTACTCCACTAATAACGATCTTGTAAAACTTATCAGTCTCGAATTCTTCGACTTCAACCCCACCAGATAGTCCTCTCTCAAGCTTCTTCATTTGTTTTTTAAAAATATTATCCATGGACTTCATCATAAGATCTTTATTATTGTCCATAGGGTTTCCAAACGCTCTGTTTTTGGCCCTTAGCTTTTGCTGAGAATCACCTTTAGTATTTTCTATATGGACATAGTCATTAATCCCATATGCAATAATAACCCCAAGCCCGAAGGCCAACGCATGGGTCAAGTATGTTTTCTTCATAAGATTCCTCTCAATTGTTGACGCCGATATATTATAATGATTTATTCATTATTTAAACAATTAGAGGTCAATTGAATGAAAGATAAGAAGAAAGTTGTTCTATTTTGGAGTGGTGGTAAAGATTCAGCAATGGCCCTTAAGAGAATTAAAGAAAACCCTAACTTAGAAATAGTCTCACTAGTATCAACTTTTGACGCACTCAGTAGCGAAATTAAGTACCATGGTGTACCAGAGGTCTTAATCACACAACAAGCACAACTTCTGGGGCTTCCACTAATAAGAGTCTATCTTCCACAGGACTGTACTAATGAACAGTACCAAGAAGCACTTGATAAGTACCTGCGACTATTTAAAGCAAAAGGTGTTGAGCTTGTGGCCTTTGGCGATATACACCTCGAAGACATTAGGAAGTACAGAGAAGAGCTACTTGCCCCTTATGAACTAGAAGCATATTTTCCTCTGTGGAAAGAGGATCCAAAAGCTTTATTTAGCGAGCTCTTAACGAGCGGACATAGAGTTATCATCAGTTCAGTAAATGAAGATGTACTGCCCATCAGGTTTCTCGCGAAGGAGCTTTCCCATGAACTCATCGACCAATTTGAGAATATAGATATCCTTGGAGAAAATGGTGAATATCATTCATTTGTAACATTTGGTCCGGGCTTTAAAATGAGGGTTTTGTTTTCAAAAAATGTAACTATCTCTCAAGGTCCTTACACTGTATGTAAGTTAAGAGAGGCTTAACAATTAGAGTCCTACCTTTAGAATAAATCTTCATATTTATTCATCAAAACCTCATCATCATTTATTATCATAATGATGAATGGAGGTATAAGGTGAAAAGAAATTCTAACTATATTCCAGTAATTGTCAGAACTCTCTTGGGAGCTATCTTTCTTATTAGCGGTACGAACTCATTCATGAGTTTCCTACCTGAAGAACAATACTCTGCAGAAGGTCTTCAGTTTATAAATGCTTTAAAAGAGTCAGGTTACCTATTTGCGCTGATAAAGAGTATGGAGATACTTGGAGGCTCAATGTTAATTTTCAACCTCTTCGTGCCCGCTGTAATCACACTACTAGCTCCAATTATTGTTAATATATTTCTCTTTGAGCTCTTGCTTAGTGATAGCTACCTTATTGTGCCTACTATTCTTCTCGCATGTGAATGCTATCTCTTTTATGAGTATAGAAAACTATTCTCATGGCTCTTTGTTTATCAAGTTCAAACGCATACAAATGATCTCCATCCACCTGAACTGATAATTCTAGATCAACTGAAAGAAGAGAATCCTGAAGAGTATGAACATCTCATTAAGGCGAGAGGTGTTAACAACATAATAATGCGATAAATTTATCACCTCGACTCATCATCGAGGTGACAACTCCTCTCTTTTTCTGCTACCTTTACCGTAATATTAAATGAACATCGACTATGGTGAACTTGGTGAAATTCCAAGACTGTCCCGCAACGGTTAAAGTCCGACCCCAGTATGTTTTTCCCGAGGAGGCAAAATGAAGAGATCTATTCTATTCACAACACTATTAATTCCAACACTAGTTTTCGCCGATAACTATATCGTTACGGCCGAAAAAATCTCCAAATCAACAAAAGAAACTTCAAACTCCATAACTGTAATTACAGAAGATCAGATTGAAAAAAGTGGAGCTCAATCATTTAAGGATATTATCCAATCAATTCCTGGAGTATATATCTCATCGAATGGTTCACTCGGCGGGATTTCAACTCTTCGAATAAGAGGTGCTTCGACAGGATTTTCAAAAGTAGTTATCGATGGATTAGAAATGAATGATTCATCCAATCCCGATTACGCATTTGAAATTAATCAATTAGATATTTCTAATATAGAACAAATTGAAGTCCTTAAAGGATCACAAAGTGTAATATATGGATCTGAAGCAATTGGTGGTGTGATTAAGATCACTACAAAGCAATCAAAAGAAAAGAAGACTAATATTTCATTAACAGCAGGAAGCTTCAATACAAAGGCCATGAGCTTTTCAAGTACTGGTAGTAAAAATAAAGTAAGTTACTCATTGGGAGGTAGCTTTTATATTACTGATGGTATTTCTAGCTATAATGAGAAGAGAACTGTTCATGCAGAAAAAGACAGATATAATAGAGTCAACCTCAAGTCTCTTTTAAAGTATCAATTCTCTAAGAAGTCATCACTCTCCTATCAAGCACATTTATTAAAATCTGATTTGGATATTGACTCTTTTGGTGCAGATAAAGAGAGTGGAGATAATTCAAGTTACGACCAGAACCTACATAAACTTACTTACTCAACAAGATTATTTAAGGATCTGCTAAAGTCAGATCTTAGCTATGCCTTTACTGATGTATATAGAAATAATGAAGCTCAACCTGCGACATTCCGAGGTAAGAATAAGAAGGTTACGTGGAATGGTACGCATTATGTGCAAAAATCACTCACTGCACTCTACGGCCTAGAGTATGATTATCAGGAGACTACCCAAAAGTTTAGTGGATCTACTAATATAGAGAAGTCTACAGATGTTTCCTCAGCATATGTCTCAACTCACTTTACTCAAGACAAGTTTTTCTTTGATCTTGGTTTAAGACAAGATAAACATCAGGCCTACGACTCACATTCGACTTATAAGGTTGGTGCTGGTTTAAATCTTCCCCGTAATATAGTTTTAAAATCTACCTATGCTACGGGATATAAGGCCCCGACGATTTATCAATTAAATATCGGAGCAAATCCAAATCATAATTTAAGACCTACAGAAAGTAAGAGTTATGACTTTACTTTGATAGTTCCACACTCAATAGCGTCCTTGGAGCTTAGCTATTTCAATTTTGATTATAAGAATCAGATTAAATACACCGGAACTTGGGGTGTAAATGATAAGTACGACAATATCGATGAGAGTAGAATCAATGGTTACGAACTTGCGATAAACCTTAGCCTCAACAAATATCTCAGTTGGGACAACGGATTCACGTATACAAAATCTAAAGATAAGATGACTGGCCTTGATCTTTTAAAAACACCAAAGAAAGTCGCTAGAAGTATACTTACATATTCACATAACGAAAGCTTTAGTGCTGCAACTACATTTAAATACGTAGGTGAACGTTTTGATTTTGGTCAAAAGAGAATTCCATCTTACCTTGTTGGAGATATGGTCTTTAACTATGAAAATATTCAAGCGAGAGTTGCGAATATTTTAAACAAAGAGTATGAAGATACTGACACTTACGGAACACCTGATAGAAGCTACTACTTGAGTTATAAACTTGAACTCTAACAAATATGCAAATAACTAACTTTATTATTACTTTGATTATAATCAGCTCGCTCCATGCAGGAATTCTTGTGTGGAGCCACTCTGATATAAGCAAAGATGCAAAGTTAAATATAGCAAGCTCTAGTCATAGTGTTACGATACGAATTAAGTCGCCTACACGAGAAAATATAGATTTTAAAAAGCCTAAGAAACAGGGCCAGCGAAAGCGTAGAGAAAAGATTATAAAGCCTTCGAAGCAATCTACAGAGAAAGGTCATCAAGGAGTTCTTTCTCCGGCAAAGAGTTTAACTAAAATTTCAATGGAATATCCATACCTATCTCAAGTTTATGGAGAGGAAGGAACAGTAGCACTAGAGGTCCATATTTCGCGCCAGGGAGAGATTTCGAAAGTTCTCCTGATTAAGTCCTCGGGATATGATCGACTTGATACGATGGCGATTTCAAAGCTTAAAGTTGCAACTTTTTCTCCAGCAACGAGACATGGCAAAAGTGTAGACTCAAAGCTTAATTTAACCTTTGAATTCAAATTGAGCGAAGCTCATAAGTAGTGGAAATACCGAGTCATCAAGAAAAAACAATACTAATTTACTAAAGTATTATTCCAAACTGTCGAATAATATTCTGTATGCGTATAAGTAACTCATTCCCATATTTATTAATCTCCTCCCTCCTCGGACTCTTCCTAGGAATGGCAGTACCAATGTGTTTTGCTTTCATTGATCTACATGAGCTTGGTATGAGTTTTGATTATACAAATACTGTCGATATTTTAAAATCTCAAAAGATTTATACATTTTCATTGATAGCATTCCCGACATTATTTACATTCTTATTCTATTTAATAACATCATCTATGATTAAGAACAAAAAGCTAAAGAGACAAAAAGATTTTACGGCCAATGTTCTTGATTCAATGGAAGACTATATCTTCACCGTCAACAAGACCTATTCTCTTGAGCTTCAAAATAAATTAAGTAATATTCAAAATAAGAATGATCTTATAAATGCTGTCTATACTCATGAAACCTATTTAAATTTAGTAACTGGACGATCAGAGCATTACGAAATTGACTTCAATGGTAAGTCCTATCTTGTGCACTTTAATTCTTCAGATAATAAAGAACAGCACTTAGGGATCCTCTCTCTTAAGGATATTAGCTCTCTTAAAGAACAGCAAGGTGTTATTAATCAAAAGAACAAAGAGATTGAAGTAACTAGCCGAATGAGTGCTCTTGGAGAAATTGCGGCCGGTGTAGCACATGAGATAAATAATCCCCTTGCTATAATTCAAGGTAATATTTCATTACTTATTGCAAAGTTTAGAAAAGAACAGAAGATCGATATTAAAAAGCTAGAGATATGTGAAGATAAGATTGCTGACAATATCGATAGAATATCAAATATAATTAGGAACCTAAGAAACCTTGCAACATCAGGATCAGCGAGTAACCACACATGTAGCCTTGAAGAACTTCTTGAGAAGTCTGCTCCTATTGTAACTAATGTTACAAATACTAACGCTATTAAATTTATAAAAGAAGTGAATATCCCTACAGATACAATCGTAAAATTCAATGCTATTGAATTCACGCAAATACTTTTCAATCTTGTTTCTAACTCTAAAGATGCTATGCACGACTTTAAGGGAGAGAGATGGTTTAAGATTATTATTGATAAAGTAGAAAATGAAGTTGTATTCAAAGTAGTAGACTCTGGAGAAGGTATCCCAGAAGAGAAAGCTGCGAAGATCTTCACTCCTCTATTTACAACAAAAGATTTTGGAAAGGGCTCTGGTCTAGGACTCAGTCTTTCGGGAATGCTTGCGAAGAAGAACGATGCTGTGCTCGTCTACGACAAGCACGCTATAAATACGACATTCGTTATTAAAACTCAATTGGTAAAAGAAGAAGCTATCGAGGAAAAGGTCGCGGCCTAAGTAATTTGAGGATGTAGTTTTACGATCTCATCTTTTAAGAAGTTAAAATCGATAGGCTTAGTTAGATAATTCAACGCCCCACCTTCTTTAGATTCTTTACGATATTCTTCATTATCATATGCAGTCATCATAAATACATCAATATGTGGATACATTGCTTTTACTTTATTGAGCAATTCGATCCCACTCATTCCAGGCATATTAATATCTGAAAGAATTAGAATAATGTCATTGCCATCGCTTAAAGATAATTTATCAAGGGCCTGACTTGCATCAGGAGTAAAAGAGAGACGTACTTTCCCATCCTTTATCCATTTTCTAAAAAATGATTTAAAAAGGAACTCTGTGTCAGTTTCATCATCTACTAAGAGGATGTGTACGTTTAGCATTTCTATCTCCAAAAATTTAATTATACTCTATTTTACCATGCTCCACCCACTTATTAAATTATTATATCATCAATATAATAGGTCTATAAATGAGCCTAAAAACTAAGGTAGTATTTAGGTTAGACAATCTAACCTATAGCTTTTCCTAGTTTTCACAGGCCGCTTTAGTAGTCTTGTGAGCAGGATTAAAACATACATGAATATGGTTATCGTGTATTTTCTTACTATCGTAACTTATTCTTTTCTTGGCCTTTATCTTTCTATCATTAAAGAAAACAACATATGCCCCAGCGTCAAATAGCTCATTTATCAAATCAGTTGTTCTCTTTCGAGAATAGGCCCTACTTCTAAATGTTAGGCCATTACTATAATCTTCAAGCTTATCTGTCTTTAAAGGGCGAATATCTATACACTTTCCAGACCAATGACTTAGGTGAGTATTCCAGCTCTTATGATGATACATATTCCCTATTTCAACTAGGCACCCTGGATTGTCAGAGTCACACTTATCTTGAAATTTTTCTAGAGACTTTAAGAATGCGCACTGAGTGCCCGGTAGTAAATAGGCATCAGAGTTCTTCTTATCGTCTGGCTTATAGTGGTAAGTATTAAAAGGACCTAGTCCTTTACTACTTAAAGGAAATTTTACAAGTGCAGGTCTCGCCTTCACAGGCTTACCATTTTTCCAATTCTGATGAGGACTAAGTATTTCTAAGTCTCCAATTGAGTACCCCTTAAAGCCAACTTGATGTCTTACTTTTTCTAAGATTGGAAGAACCTTACTCATCATATTTCTTTCTAGAGGGTGAACATGATCAAAAATTCCACACTCTCCAATATTTATAAACTTTGATGCAACTTTTTCTCCATCCTTATCTAGTAGATCTACTTTATACTTATCAAAGCAGAGCTCCTTGTCACTGTAGCAACATCTCTCAACCTGGAACTTTCCATCTTCCATTGCTAAGGATAGGGCGACAGAGTATGGATCAATATTTCCAGGGGTTTTAAAAAGTGGTGCATTCTCTTGAAGAACAAAGACATACTTTGCAACCTTTCGAAGAGACTTTTTATGAATAAAACCTACTGAGCCTTTCTTTGCCCTTTTAAGTCCTGTTGTTCCGCGCATAGTTGTCGCAAATCTTTTTCGCTGACCTCTTCCGGCCACTCCTATTGCAGAGTCTTCTCTTTTTTGCGAAGGTGTACTCAATACCTTTATGGGTACCCTGTAACTTGGGCTATCAGAGTAAGAAAAAAGTTCTGGCTCAATCTTAACCAGTGTTTCACGAGGCAGGTAAGTATCAATCTTTCCCTGATCTTCTACATTTCTTAAATTCTCATAGAGCCTATCACCTTGACGATACTCATCAGAAACAAAGAATGGCGGATCAGAGATCTCACCACTTTCACAAACGACTTGCTCATTTCCATTGGCCGTTAACGACAAAAGAAATAATATAAATACTAATCCCCTTGCCATAGTCTCACCTCTTTCTTGCATATTAACTTTCCATTATTCTGTATTCTAATAATCATTCGATCAGATTTCTCTTTTAGTGATTTACTAAAGAGGCTAGAAAAAGACCTTCCAATAATAACCGATTTATTAGAACTAGCTGCTGTAACAGCATGAAGGAGTTCTTCATTTTTGTGGAACTCAACACCTAGCTTAAGACCGCTTTTATTAAAGCTTGCCCTTATATCAAGAGTCCTATAACTATCAATACTCAACCTAGAAGGAAGCTTCCCCCAGTTCTTTAGAACTTTAAGATCCCCACTAGTAACTGTTGGTATCTCCACAAGTCGCTCAAGTTTAAGGCCACTTACTGAACATCCATACGAATATGAAGCTGTAAGTAGTAGTAATATCAATATCTTCTTCATTTTTACCTCATCATCTCTTCGGCTAATAAGAATTCTCTCTTAGAAGATGCCCAAGCTTTTGACATACTATATAAAGAATTCCCCATTCCTGAGTCTGAGCCTCAACTATGAGAGAATCAACTCATGAAAAAAATTGTAGGTCTTGTATTTTTATTGATATTTTCTCTTTCCTCTTATGCGGCTTCCCTATCAAAGGAGCACGAAGACAAGGTCAGAGGTATATTTGATTATATGAGAAAAACTACTCATACGAGCCTTAAGACAAAGAAGCTCTCAATGGACTTCTATAAAATTGATAATCCAAACTACTTCATGGAATCCAATTTCCATATCTTTCCTCGACTATTTCTACTTAAGAAGAAGTATAGAATTGGTGTTAATCCTCTAATTTTTAAAGAGAATATTCCAAGAGATGCTCTTCTTGGAGTTATGGCACATGAACTCATACATACCGAAGACTATGAAAATAGAACGGTCATTGGAGTAGGCCTAAAATTACTTAATAAAAAATCCAAGCGTAGGTATGAGAGATCAACAGATCTAAGAGTTGTCTTTAAAGGTCTTGGACATCACTTAATTCAATATAAAATTTGGCAATACTCACTGCTAACTCCAGAGGCCTTAATTATTAAGAAGAAAGAATACCTTACTCCTGAAGAAATAAACTTTGTGAGAGATGCATTCGAAAAACTAACTTTAGACGAAAAAGAGCTTCTCAAGAAAAAGTGGATAAAGAAAACACCACTTAATCTTAATGAGTTTAAAAAAAGCTACTCTATCTTTTTGGAAGATCTATTTTAAATCTATCTGATATTAGAAAAAGTATGAATGATCCAATATTTAACACATAGAAAAAGTAGAGAGCATTTCTAACACCAAAGATATCTGTTAACTGCCCAAATCCCCAGTGCATTGAACTTAGAGTAATCCCAATAGTTGTCATAACAGAAGCTACCATCAGGTGGTTATATTCTTTAAAAGTATCGCTAATCCAATCCATACTGACAGGAAATGCAAAGGACATTGTAAGTCCGCAAATAGGAAGGGCCAACGGGTGTATAAAGAAACCAATTGAAAAACAAATCAGTGTTGAAATGAACGATATTATAAGTAAGAACCTATTATCATGTTTAAAATCTACAAGTGCAAAAATTAATCTTCCAGACATTAAAGATATAAAGAAGTAACTTAAATATGAGTTTGCCATTTCAGTTGTAAACCCATGTGCTCTTGTAAGATACAGTGACAATCTACTTGAAACCATAATTTCACTTGCCACATAGAGACCTAAGAAAAGCCCTATCACAACCCTCTTTGAGAGACTTACAGGATACTTCTTGGAAGAAGTCTTCACATGTTCCTTATGAGTGTCTTCTACTTTTAAAGAATAAACGAGGACAAAAATAGTTAGTACTGATACGTATTTAAAATAAGTAATCCAATTTTCACCGTAATGTATAAGAATATTAATTGCCTGTGGAGCTAAGAAAGAAGAGACACCATAAACACCATGAAGCCCTGACAAGTATCGACGTTTAAGTCTAGCTGGTGCTCCCTCAGTGACCATTATATTCATAGTTATAGCTAAACCACCTAAGCCTAAGCCCGCAATAGTCGCCATAGTAATAGTTAAAGGATAATTACCTAGCTGGGCAGCATAGGAAACACCATAACTTCCGAGGCCAATAAACAACATTGCAAATCGAGTCCCACCGACTAATCCAGTTATGGGTAACCAAAAACGTCCCGTAAGGTTTACGACTAGTCCTGACAAAGAAACCGCCGTAAAAAGATAGGATCCCATATCTGTTGAAATTGAGAAATGCTTTAGAATATCTGGATAGGCCGCGCCTCTCCCATTATCAAAGAAGCTTAGTGCGATAAGACCAGTGTAGGCCAATATAATAAAACCATAATTCATAAAATCTCCAGTATTTTCGGATAATCGCAAACGGATAAGCTTATGGCCATGGACTAGATAATAATTTCAGGCACATATACAAATTATTGAATTATTCCCTCAATAATTTCAAATAAATAGCCGAGAAGAACACTATGTTAAAAAGGTTATTAGTTATTTATTTATTAATCGTTCAAGGAGCGGCCCTCTCTCAAGAGCTAAGCGCCAAAGGTATACGCGATAAATACAATTCCATCATAAATTCTGATAACGACAATTTAAGAACATTTGCAAAAATTGCCAGGACCTTAAAAAGGGACGTAAAGAACCAAGCGTCACTCTATCCTATTGATACAAAAGCAGAAATGGAAATGGAAACATGTGTTGAGTGCAGGGAAATATTAAAACTAACCAACGCTGTTAATGAGATCCTTGAAAGAACGAATGAAGCCAAAGATCCTAAAAGTGCGACAGCACTAGAACTTGGAAATCTTAAAGCAGTTGCTGCCCTGGTTGAATATGTAGACGAAAACAGCAACAAAGACTGCTATACATTTACCAACAGAGATTTATCAGAAGAATTTACTACAATAGATAAAGAAGAGCTCACTCTTGAGTTTTCTCAAGAGATACTTATAAACTTTAGCTCAGGACAATTCTACAACGCAGGTGATGGATCAAGAGTTATCTGGTTAAGGGGTGTTGGAAAAGACCTCAACAAAGTAGTTAGAGTAGATATTGATAAGCACAATAGAAAATTTCTAACATATTACACATTAAAAAAAGTAGATCCAGATATAAAAATTGAGAAAGAAAAAGAAGTCACTGACTATGGACTTCCAAGTTTAGGAACAGATGTAAAAGTTAAAAGACCAAGTATGAAGGACAGAACATCAGGAAAAGTAGATTACACTCAAAAGCTCGAGTGGGCATCTGAAGATAACAAAGACTATTTAAAGATGACTGTTGGACCTGACATGAAATATAAGTACTATGTTCCAAGCTATATCTCTTTATTGAGTATTCATGCAGAAAATGAATTCTTTGATCAGTACCTAGTTAAGTCTAAACTTGATATCAATACAAAGAGGCAAAAAGGAGAAGTTAAGATTATAGATGGAAATGACGGTCAGGAGCTCTTTACAGTAACAGCGAAACCTAGTCGAGCAGAACTCAGTGTCCCCTACGACTTTAATGTTTACGATTCATATAATGTTTTAGGACGTGTTGGTTTAGACACCAAGGGCTCACAGAACTTTGGTGCTTCACTAAGAGATGGGGATGATGAATTATTAAATACTCAATACTCAAGAGGTTCTGATGGTGTTGAAATCATTAATATAGGGACAATGAAAAAAGTATCAAAAAATGGTACCCTCTCTTTAAAGCTAGAAAAAAGAAGTTCTCGAGACGATTCAGCTGAATCAGCTTGGGTTAATTACGAATTAAAATTCTAACTGTCTAAACTTTTGGCGCCAAAATGCCTCCAGCACAGTCTAACTTATTTAAAATAGTAATCCTAACTTGGCATAGATAGTGCTTTATCTATTGATGTATACCAAGGAGGGTAATATGCATAACTTTATCCACGTATTTAATTTGAGTACTCAAAGAGATCTATTGGAAAATATCAGAGAAGACTCTCAATCAATAACAATATGGCAGTCTTTAGAGTTTAAGAAAAAACTCATGAAGGTTACTTGTGTAAAACTAAACCTCTATGACAAGCAATTAGAGTTAACGCCTAAGAGAAAAATATACTCATTCGATAGTAAACTTCCAGTCTATTTTTACTCATCTCATAGAACAAGTATTTTTAAATCACGAATTATTTTCAATTCTAACTTTAAAGTCATCTTGAGATGGCCAGACAATTTCCTGATTGAAGATGAAAGGGATAATGAGCGTTTCTATCACAGAAAGAATAAGAATATTTTATTCAAACTAAGAATTAATAATCAAATCGATAAAGAGTTTCAAAAACCTATAATTGATGAGTCTCTTGATGGGTTATCTATTAGAGTTCCTCCTTCCGAATTACAGTATTATGACGAAGGGGCCAGTGTTAAAATAAAGTACAAAGACAAGTCTATCTTTGGGAGAATAAGTTACATCTCCCCTCTACAAGATAAAATGTTCCCCAACCACATGAGAGTTGGAATAATTTTTCAAAATCTAACCCAATAGACGCAGATTAGAGAACACCATTCTTGATTTCGTCTACAACTGATGGATCAAGTAAAGTCGATGTATCTCCAAAATTAGAAAATTCATGGGCGGCAATCTTCCTAAGAATTCTTCGCATAATTTTCCCTGATCTTGTTTTAGGTAATCCTTTAACAATTTGAATTTTATCAGGCTTTGCAATTGGCCCGATACATTTAATTACTTCAGTTAAAATTTCTTTTTCAATTTCATTAGAAGCACTCTTAGAAGTTATGATATATGCATATATCCCCTGACCTTTAATATCATGAGGGTATCCAACAACTGCGGCCTCTATTACATCAGGGTGCTGATCAATCGCATCTTCAACCTCCGCAGTACCGATACGATGCCCAGAAACATTTATAACATCATCAACACGTCCAGTTATTCTATAAAAGCCTTCTGAATCTCTCTTACAACCATCACCAGTAAAGTACTTTCCATCATAGGCACTTAAGTAAGTTTGCTTAAATCTCTCATGGTCGCCATAAATTGTTCTCACCATTCCAGGCCATGGATTTTTGATACAAAGATTTCCTTCGGCCTCGACTTCTTTTATCTCTTCACCTTTTTCATTCATTAAAACTGGATGAACACCAGGAAGAGGAAGTGTTGCATGACATGGCTTTAACTCTGTAATTCCAGCGAGAGGAGAAATTAGAATCCCTCCTGTCTCTGTTTGCCACCATGTATCTACAATTGGACAGTTCTTCTTTCCAACATGCTCATTATACCAATGCCAAGCTTCCTCATTAATAGGTTCACCTACTGAGCCCAAAACCTTCAATGAAGAAAGATCACTATTATCGACATGCTCATTACCACAGCCCATTAACGCTCTAATTGCTGTTGGTGCTGTATAAAAATGAGAAATCTTATACTTCTCTACTACTTGCCAAAAGCGACTAGCATCAGGCCAAGTTGGAACTCCTTCAAACATTACAGTTGTCGCTCCATTTAGTAGTGGTCCATAAGTTATATACGTATGTCCAGTTATCCAACCAATGTCAGCTGTACACCAATATGTATCATTCTCTTCAACTTGAAAAACGTTAGCGAATGTATAAGCGGCCCATACCATATATCCAGCTGTAGTATGTTGAATACCTTTAGGTTTACCTGTTGAACCAGATGTATAAAGTACAAATAATGGATCTTCTGCTTCCATTGTTTCAGCAGGACAATCACTTGAAACATCAGAAATTAGCTCATGCCACCAGTGATCACGACCTTCTTTCATAGTAATCTCGTTATTTGCTCTTTTATGAACTATTACATTTTTTATAGAAGCACATCCAGGCATCTCTAGCGCTTCATCAGTAATCTTCTTTAACTCTATTGTCTTATTCCCTCTAAGACCTCCATCATTTGTAATAATCAAATTACAAGAGGCATCTTCAATTCTTCCCGCTAAGGCCTGAGCTGAAAAGCCACCAAAGACAACCGAGTGAATAGCACCTATTCTTGCACATGCTAGAACTGATATTAATAATTCAGGAACCATGGACATGTAGAGGCAAACCCTATCTCCCTTTTTTACACCAAGGGATTTAAACATATTCGCAGTTTTACAAACTTCTTCATGTAACTCTTTATAAGTATAGCGAGTCTCTTTTTCACTTGGATCATTTGGAACAAATAAGACCGCTTCTTTTTCAGGTTGAGTTTTAAGATGTCGATCAAGACAATTTTCCGTTATATTGAGTTGGGCACCATCAAACCATTTCACGTCAGATGAAGATATACTCCCAGACATTACGGAGTCCCACTTCTTTTTCCAATGAAAGCTATCTGCAATCTTGGCCCAGTACTCACTTGGTGAGTTTAATGCCTCGTCGTACTGTGCATGATAATCTTCAATATTATTGATCTTCCAATCCATAGTTCATCCCTGATAAATATAATTTATCTGTTATTTTCTCAGGCGAACTATCAATTTGTAAAGTTAATCCCGACTTAGAGGTAGAATCAATGAGAATATAGTCTTACCGTCTTGCCTTGAGCCCTCAATACGACCACCGTAGGAGTTAGCAAGGTACTGGGAAAGACTTAAGCCTAAACCAAATCCTTCACCTGGTGACTTTGTAGTATAAAAGGGAACAAAAATCTCGGAAACATCATCTAAAGAGTTTCCAGTATCCGTAATAGTAATAATAATTTCATTTTGAGTTTCGACACTAGAGAATTCAATTTCTTTAATTTCTAAATCTTCACTAGAGATAATGGCATCTATAGAGTTGGTGTAAAAACTAAGAAGGATCTGAATTATCTCTTCTCTCTTTCCGAGAAAAGTAAGATTCTTACTAAGCTCATCATATTTTAAGACTATATGATTCGTACTTATTTTTTCATTAAATATACTCAACTCATTCACAACGATATCATAGAATGAAACCTCTTCCAAGACACGGGACTTTACTTCAAAGCTAAAACCCTTCATTTTTAAAACTACTTCCTTGATACGTTCATGATTCTCGCGAATTTTATCAAACTTGCTATTTAAGTCATCCACTGAGATATTGCCTTTTTCTAAGTTCATCTGTGAGATGTTTACAAGGCCATCTGCTATCGCAAGAGGATTATTAATTTCGTGGGCGATACCAGAGGCCATTCTTCCGAGATTTGCCAATCTTAATGATTGGTCATTTAGCTCTCTTTGTTTTTGCCCATCGACAATTGCATCAATTGTCCTATCACTTAAATACTTTAACTGCTTTACTCTATCCATAATCATAGGAGCATAACCAAATGTTATACCAGAAAGAACAAGAGGAACTACATCCCATAAGGAAAGAAGCCAGATTCCATTAGGAAAATGTAAGCATGCCATAGTACAAAAGAAAATTTTAGGTTTGTGATACAAGTAAGAGGCATGAGACTCTATCGATGCAACAATAAAGACCCAAGTTCCAAGGTGCGGAGTTGAAAGAAAACCATACTTATCGCCTTGATGAACAAGTAATACTCCGAGACTTATATCAAGTAGGATTGTTAAGAAATAGTAAACTCGCTCATATACGCGTTTTCTTTCCTCTTCAAAACTATCAGAATATTTAAGCGCCATTATCATGTTTAGAGTACTGCATGTGACAACAATAGATACTAACGTAATGAATATATTTGTAACTGCGAAATCAGGAACGATAACCCAGCTTCCAATAACAGTAAGGTAATTTCCCGCAGAGTTTGTTACTGCAGACTTAAAAACCGTGTAGCGTCTTAAAGAACGTGACTCCTCTAAAATATTCACCAAATCTCCTTTATTTAAGAGATTATCGGTTAATAATTTCGATATCTTAAAGGAGAAGTTCTAGTTATTCATATACAATCGGATAATTGTAGATATTAATATCATTTAGTACTCGGTCTGAATTTCTTGACGTTTCTACTCTATGGCTAAATTTTTGCCCACTAAACCTATCAATATACTCAGTTTTTAAGTGCTTCTCAGTTGACCAAAGAGGACCACCCAACTTCATAGAAAGCTCAGATTCTCCATTCATAGATTTAATACAAAGGTCCAAACTATTACCACCTTGAAGTACTCTGATAATAGAACTTCCATTAATATTAGAACCTAGAGAAGATACATTTAACTGATCCTTTCTCTCTTTTAGAATATATGACTTAGTTAAGTTATATCTTTGGCAAGTAACTTTCGAATCATTAGACGTTACTCTTTGCTCAACAAATGAATAGATATTGTATCCATCATATTTAACAACAGTAGAAATGCTATGTTTTTGCATCAAGCATGTAGTACGTGCGCCAAATTGATTATAAATATTAGACTGGTATATCTCTATCTCAGTCTTAGATAGGCCATTATAAATTCGACCGTACTCATGGCTCCTTTGGGAAATTAAATACTCTAATTCACCAAGACTAACCTGTTTCCCCTTTGAGCAAGACACAACTGCAGAGTTTAGGGTTCCAGTAACTTCATTATTTGTCTTATCTTCATTTCCCTTTCCGCAAGATATGACCATAAGTAGAATTGATATTCCTAAAATAGTACGCATTCTTTCCTCCCCATATTAAACGCCTCACTTTATGGAAAAACTGTGGTTCATGACAAATTCTGTTTCTCAAAAAAGTCCATATGGCCGCCCTATGTAAGAAATTAGCCGTTTATTCTCACACGTAACCTATTGAAAGCATTACGAAACACATTCATAAACAGCTAATATCATTGATCTTCAATACAAAAGCCAAGAATAAATCAGAGGAGCTTTTTGACACTACTTGGCACTCCCCTTGCAAATATGAACATATATTTATTTAGAGAGAGAGAGACTTATGAGAAAACAATCATTTCTACTATCACTTTTATGTACACTGACAATTCTTTGTACAAATTCTTTTGCCAAAAACTATCCAGATCTTGGGATGAACTCTGGCAGAAGTGAAGAAGGATTAATTAAAGTAGATCTCCCTCTACCAATAGTTAAGAACGAAATTATCGGCCTCTTAACTGGTGAGAATGGACCAATAAACGAAATCACAAGATTTGATATAGACCCTGTTAAAAGAGTCTTATTTGTCGATGGTAAATTAACTATGCCAGATAGTCTTCTACTCTCTATGGAAGATACTGCTGGAGATAAATTAATGAGTGAGCATTCATTCTCATTCGCCATTGGCCTACCTTCACCAAGCCTTCTTTCTGTCTCTCGCTATGTACAATTTAAAATACACAGATTTCAACTTGATGGTATTGATTACACGAAGGGGTTTAATATTATCTCAAGAGTTGTACCAGCTATTTTATCAAATAGAAGTCTCATCAATTACTTTATGGATGAGTCAAAAGCTCCAACAGACTACTCAGATAGCGATATGTCTCTACTTATTAAGAACTTCATCGATAGTGGAGTTATTAGATTTAGAGATAACACTATAAGCATAAAATTTAATTTAAAGAATTTCACTGACCTTAAGAGATTTGCATATTTAGAAGAGTTAAGATTATGGCACTTCTCCCCTATTCTACTAAAAGGTACAAAGGATAAGTATGCCTTTAGAATAGAAGCGGGACTAGGAAAGCCAGGTAAGAATTGGGTGTCAGCTGCAAAAGAGAGGCAATCTGAGGATATTGATAATATTCAAGAACACTTAGATGAAAAATATAAGATGTTTTCATATTCTATAAAGACTAAGAAGCAAGTCCACGCTCTTGTTTCAAAACTTAATGAAGACTCTGGTATCCATAACTGGAGCACGAGAGAAGAAATTGAAATTGAAGACCTAAAGTCTAGACTTAACTCAAAAGCTTCAAATTCACTAACAAAGAGAAATGTAGATTTCATTGCTGATCCAGAAGAAACACAAGTACGTTTCTTCAAGCTTGCTAAAGAGTATGCACAGAATACATTTATAGACCTTAAAAAGAGACATGCTCTTGACATCGAAAATAGATCAGGTGGTCGAGTTGGCACAGAGCTACCTTTTGCAAAGAAGAGATTATCACAAAAAGCAGTTAATCAATTTACAAATTTCTTCAGAGATTTTGAATTTGATAATGAACAATTATTTTCAAGACTAGATGTCGTTCTGGCACCACAATTTCCAGGTTTGGTGATTAGAGGTGAAGTAAACTTAAATATCAATACTCTATTTGAAATGGGTCTCGAGGGTTCCGGGATAGACTTTTCTGGACCAAAGTTAAGATTTGATGACAAGATGTATGGAAAAGCACTTCCCTTTGAAATCAGTCTCTATACATATATGAGAGATAATGGCGTATTAGAGCTAGATATCAGAAACGCGACTTTAGGTGACAAGTTCAACAGAGTCGTACTAACTCCAAAAACTCAAAAAGGAAAATTTCTTGAAGAGTTTACGAAAATGGCAATTGTAAATGTTTTAAAATCATACTTGATGAGTGACCCAATGAGCTCACCTTCTGTAGCTGACGTAGAGACAACGGAACAAAAGAGAATAAAGTTATACCAGAAGATAAGTAACTACAAAGAACTATTTCTTTCTGCTGCCAAAATAGATAGATCATCTAAGACTTTAAAGACAGAGAATATTTTAGACCTCTTAAAGATTAAGGAATTTGAATTAAATAATCCATTTAACGAACTTCCTGCTCAAATAGCAGAAGAAGAAGTTGTTGAATTCTTTAAAAGGTTAATTGGCTACGATAAAGATAGTGGAAGAATTCAGATCTATCTTGATCCAACAATCTTCAGTGAAAAAATTCACTATGCAGACAATACTGTCCAGCTTTGGAACTTAGCGCCTCTCTATGACAAGTTAATGGATAAGACCTATTTAGAACTGGCCATTGGTAACAATAAAAGGTCGACGGCGTATCTTGAACACTTGTATACAAGAAAAGAAAAGACAGACTCAGATGTATTCACGGGAACAACAGGTATTAAATCTAATGAAGGACCAATTGATTACAATCTCAAACTAGACTTAAAAGAGTTTGAAAGTACTGTAAACTCAATACTTGTAGGATCTCTAAATACTCAGCACAAGATGCTAGACAAAGAGCTTGCCAAAAACAGTGAAAGTGAAACAACAATATTAGAAGACCTTACTCTAAAATCTGAAGCTGATAATACTCTATCTCTTAAGATAACTATGAATAAGACTACAAAGAAGAAAAAAGGCTTTTTTTCAAGAGGTCTCGCTAGAATATTTAAAGGTGACAAATCAAAGTATATTACAGAAAGTGAAAGATCTAGCGTAACAGCAAAGATCTATCTAGAGTCTGTTCCTTTAAATGATTATAAAAATGCTATCTTAAAGAAAAGAAAGAACGAAGTTTTTCTTGGAGACTCATTAATAAAACTAGACCTTCAGTCTGTTGGAATGAGAACCGAAAACCCAGGTCTATTCGCTAAGGCAATGAATGGATTGATTGGAAACGTAGACTTTAAAAAAGGAATAATAGCTAAGAGCTTAAAGCGTCTTATTCTAAAAATAGCAGGTCCAGTCCTAAATGGAAAAGGAAGCAAGAATGGTAACACTACTTTAGCAGGTGTCCATCTGAATAATTACCTAAAAGTATACACTCATAAAGATGAGATACTACTTCAAATAAACCCAAGATTCTCTGGGCCAGTATGGGATTTTATTCTTTTGACTAATCAAAAGCATAAAGGAAGAAAGATTGGTTTAAATATCGACAAGAAGACTAATATACTAAACCTAGACTTCGTATCGGCCTTCACTCCATCAACTGTGGATAAGATTGAACTTTACAATATTATGAAGAAGTCACTTGAGATAACAGGAAAATCACAATCAAATTCAAATTTTGAAAATTCAAGGAATATTCTCTTTATACTAGATGATCTCTTTTATAATAGTGACAAGACAAAGAAGAGTCTCTTTCACAGGTTCACAGATGTTGTAAATAACTATGAAGAGCTTTCAATGGCCGGACTTCAAGATCCGAATACTGAATTTACAAATAACAATGGATACAACTTCACTTCTGCTGGTGCAGAGATCATGCATATTGTTGTAACTGCAGAGTCACTACTAACAGCAATTAAAGAAATTGAAAAGGCAGATGTATTCTCACAAAATATCAAATATCAAAAAAGTTTAAAGGAAGTAAAGGACAAGCTCTCAAATCAGTATATTAATCCACTTCTTAAAATCTATAAGAATAAATTTATGGAGAATAATAAGAGAATTCTTAAGAAAGATGTTACTGACTGGAATCACCTTGTTTATCCAGATGCTCTTTTCTCACAAAAAATCTACGAATACTTAGAAACAGAAAAATAAAAAAAGGGACCGTAAGGTCCCTTCTAAATACCTATATTCCTAGAGCTTTACCTTCACCTCTTGGATCAGATACTCCAATTAGTTTTTCGCCTTCTTTAACTACAGCTTGAACTCTACAACCAAGACTCTTTTCAACAACTTTATGTCCCATACTTTCAAGTTCTGCTTTAGTATTTGCATCAATTCCACCCTTATCAAATCTAATATAGTGTGGTCTCCACTGATGGTGATATCTTGCAGTAGCGACAGACTCATAAAGAGGAAGGTCGTATTCAAAGTAATTTAATATCGTTTGCATTACACAAGTCAAAATTCGAGTTCCACTAGGTGTTCCTACTGCCATAACAGGTTTGTCACCTTCAAAAACAATAGTTGGCGACATTGAACTTAATGGTCTCTTTCCTGGTGAGACAAGGTTCTTATCGCCTCCAACAGCACCAAAGAGGTTTTGTGCTCCAACTTTATTAGCAAAATCATCCATTTCATTATTCAGAACAATTCCTGTTCCTTCTGCGACAAGCCCAGATCCAAAATATCCATTAATCGTCTGCGTTGATACAACGACATTTCCCTCGTTATCCATTATAGAAAAGTGAGTTGTGTGGTCTGCTTCATGCTTCCAAGGGTTACCCGCCTTGACATCATTAAGACCAAACGCCTTATCTTCATTTATTTTTGCAGCAAGTTCATTTGCATAAGATTTCTTAGTTAAACCTTTAATTGGAACCTTTACATAATCACTGTCACCAAGATATTTAGCTCTATCAGCAAATGCCATTTCCATTGCTGATGAAACTAGGTGAATTGCTTTCGGGCTATATAGTCCCATTTCTTTTAGGTTATATCTTTCTAGTATATTTAAGATCTGAATAACATGAATTCCACCTGAGCTTGGTGGTGCCATAGAAACAATTTTCTTACCTTTAAATGTTCCTGTAACAGGTTCTCTTGTTACGACTTTATAGTTTCTTAGATCCTTATGTCTTAGAATCCCTCCATAACGACGAGAAGTCTTCACAATACCTTTTGCAACCTTACCTCTATAAAAACCCTTATGTCCTTTTCTAGAAATAGCTCTTAGTGTCTTACCAAGGTCTTTTTGTGCGAGATGATCACCAGTCTTTAAGAGTTTTCCTTTTGGACAGAAGATTTTCTTTGAACTTGGAAACTTACAAAGTACTGACTTTCTAATCTTTAAGGCTTTTTCCATTTCAGCATAAACAGGAAACCCCTCTTCTGCTAACTTAATTGCATCCTCTAAAACTGTTACGAGAGGAAGCTTTCCATACTTCTTATGAATTTCAAGAATCCCAGCAACTAGACCTGGTGTACCAACAGAGAAGATCCCATCAATAGATTTTCGAGGAATAACGTTACCTGCCTGATCAAGATACATATTCTTTGATGATTTAAACGGTGCTCTTTCTCTAAAATCAAAGGCAAATGTCTTTCCGCTTTCTTTGTGGTGAAATAAGAGAAAACCTCCACCTCCTATCCCAGTAGATTGTGGCCTCTCTACAGATATTACAAATGAGATTGCTGCCATAGCATCGATTATATTCCCTCCAAGGGCATACATTCTCTCTCCAGCATAAGTAGAATACTTCCCTTGTGTAGCAATCATTGCTTTCTTAGAAGTATCTACGTGGTTTTCTTTTTTAAAACCTGCGACTTCTTCCATTAGTATTGGTTTGTCTTTTGTTGCACAAGAAACAAGCCCGATCATCATGATCAGCATTAATGACTTCTTCATTGAATCCTCTTAAATTTATGGTGTGATAGGGATTTTATAATCCAATGGATAGTATTTTACACGAATATTGATTTTATAAAAGCTCTCTGAGAAGGTCTTTTATACTAAGAAGGTCATTTGTTTCATGAAAATCTTCTTCATTCGCCTGATACCATTTGTTGCAACCGTTTTCTTTTACGTAATTGGGACCAGATCCCCTTACAAGAACACCAACAATATTCCCTGTTGCCTTTGAAAATACCGGAGAACCTGAATTACAACTAAAAGTATCAAGATTATGATTGTAACTATTCACATTCTTATCAATTCTAGTTACGTGTCCCATTTGAGAAACCTTCTGGCTAACCCCTAAAGGGTGTCCCACCATAAATAATTCTTCCCCGACCTGCATTTTACGAGATTCAACTTTTAAAGGCCTTCGATCAAGAACTTTTCGATCAAGTTTTATTATAGCAAGATCAAGCCAAGTCCCATTAAAGAAGTCAAAATCATAGTGAATAATCTCTTTGCAATTATATATGTTTTTCTTTTGTAGTTTTACCTGCTTGTCACTCGTTCTCGCGTAATCAAATACAATATTATAGTCATCACAACCATAATCCATTGAATCATCAATACAATGGCCTGCAGTTAAAACCAAGTCATCAGCAATTAGCGCCGCTGAGCAATTTGCGATGGCCAAGTGATTTGCAAACTTCTCTTCAGTACAAAAACCATTTCCACTAACAAGACTTCTTTGCATCACTACTAACTCTTCTTGAGACTGATCTATCCTTGTTTTTGGAATTAAGGCAGCCGAGCTTATTGCGGCTTCTCTAATAAGAGGGTTCGTAATTTGGTAGCGATCAATACGGTCGTCAATACCAAAGACTCCGGCCATGACAAGCTGTATATGGAAAATAGCGATTACTAACTTCATTAAAATCCTCCAAGGAATGAAGGATATATAGCATAAGTATAAGGAAAGACATTACAAAATGAAGATTTTATAGGAAGATATGCCCCTCTAAAGGGGCGAAATCATTAAAACTTTGAGTCTTTAGAACCACAGTGAGGCATCATTGCGGCATATGGGTTATTTACCTTTGAATCCTTGGTAGAGTTTTGAACCCATTTCTTTTTAACCATAGGACATGAGTAAGCATTGTAGCCAGGTCCCACATTATAAGTATTAATGATATGAATTAATGCCATTGATACTATGTGATAGTTCTGTCCATTTACATCCTTATCATTTGAGGACTTAATGTCAGAAAGCTTTCCTTGGGCAAACTTTAATAGCTTTGCTAGCTTCTTGTCAGATATATTAGAAATAGATTTATTAAGTTTCTTTGCAAATAACTCTACATTCTTTCCATCATAGCTAAAAAAAGATGCATGTAAATCTTCATTAACTTTTAATGCGTTTATAACTTCTGTTTGTACTTTCTTAGTTAGGGCCAATCTTTCTTTTGCAGCAGTGCTAAATACAAAGTTGCAAGCTAATATGACTAATACTAAATACTTCTTCATTTCTTCTCCTCAATTAAGTTATTTTCTGTTTCTATTTTTCTTTGTTCAAAAATACTAAATACAATTGGAACTATAAATAATGTAACAAGCTCAACAAGCATCCCACCAAGTGTTGGAATGGCCATAGGCTTCATTACTTCACTACCAGTACTTGTCGCCCACATAATAGGAATTAGTGCTACCACTGTCGTCGTAGTTGTCATAACAAGAGGTCTAATCCTCCTAGATCCAGCTTCAATAATACAGGCCTTAAGCCCTACCCAGTCCTTTGGTTTATGATTCTTTATTGCTTGTTGAAGATAGGTCATCATAACAACGCCATCATCAACTGCGATACCAAAGAGAGCGATAAAACCAACCCAAACAGCAACCGATGTATTAAAACCGCCAATCCATAAAAGAATTAATCCTCCAGAAAAAGCAATTGGAACAGCACTAAATATAATTGCTGCATTTCTTAAATTCTTTATTCCAAAGTAAATAATTATCAAGTTAATTAAAAGGGCTATTGGCACAAGAATCTTCAAACGATTATTAGAGCGTACTTGATTTTCATACTGTCCGGCCCACACAATAGAATACCCTTTAGGCATTTCAACATTCTTTTCAATATGAGTCTTTGCTTCTTCTACAAAGCCTATAAGATCACGACCTGTAACATTTAAAAGAACAAGAGACCTCAGCATACCATTTTCAGAGTGAATAGCAGCGGGTCCAGTTACGACTTTAATATCGGCCAATTGATTAATAGGTATATGGTGACCTAATGGACTTGGTACAAGAACTTTCTTAAGTTCATCAATTCTATCTCTTAATTCTTTCTTGTAGCGAACACGGATTGGATATCTTTCTCGGCCATCATAGAACTGACCAATAGACATTCCACCAACTGCAGTTTGAAGGATTTTATTAATCGTTCCAGTATTTATACCAAATCGACTCGCTGCTACCCTATCAATATCAAACTCAATATATGGCTTTCCAGTTATCTTTTCGGCATAGACGCCATAGGAGCCTTTAATCCTCTCAATTTCTTTACCTACTTTTGCAGCAAGACTTTCAAGAGTCTTTAAATCATCTCCAAATATCTTTATACCAATTTGAGTCTTTATTCCCGTAGATATCATTGCGATTCTATTTTCAATAGGAAATAGCCAAGCATTTACCAGACCAGGTATTTGCATCTGTTGATCTAATTCATTCATAATGTCATATATTGATGTACCACTAGGCCATTGGTCTTCAGGAATAAGTTTAACCACAGTCTCAAACATCGCAACAGGAGCTGGATCAATTGCAGTATCAGCACGACCGAGCTTTCCAATTGCATCTTTAACCAGTGGATGCTCTTTTAATTTCTTGTCTGTATATGCCAGCAGCTCTCGCGATTTTGTCATACTTACATCAGGCGTGGTCACTGGCATATAGAGGATCTCACCTTCATTTAATGAAGGCATAAACTCTTTTCCAAGACGTGTAAACGCAAACGCACCGATTAAAAAGATAATAGTAGGAATTATAAAAAATACCTTTCTATTTTCTAGTAGCCAGCTAAGAACTGGACGATAACTATTAACAATAAAGCTACTAACTTTATTCTTTTCAATTGGTTTTAAGTTTCCTTTTAATAGAAATACCGATAAGGCAGGAAGAAGAACGATTGCCACAACAACTGAACCAAACATAGCAAGCGTCTTCGCCCATGCTAGTGGACCAAATAGTTTACCTTCACTTCCTTCAAGTCCGAAAACAGGAAAGAATGTTACGATTGTTGTTGCTACTGCGGTTAAAATAGCTGGTCCGACTTCTCTAGCAGACTTTATAATGATATCTATTCTTTCCTTCTTAGAGGCCTCTGGCTTTTCTGCCAGGTGTGAATAGATATTCTCAGTCATGATAATACCCATATCAACCATAGAACCAATTGCAATAACAAGACCTGATAGACTCATTACATTTGAATCAATTCCAAGTAGCTTCATAAGTATGAAACTTATCCCTACTCCGAAGGGTAATGTCAGGGATACAAGAATTGAAGATTGAAAGTGTAAGAGAAACAAGAGAATTACAATTACAGTAATAATAATCTCTTCGCTCAGTGCCTTGTAGACTGTTCCAATCGTTCGCTCTATTACTTCTGTTCGATCATAAAATGGAACAAGAGATACGCCTTTTGGAAGCCCTCTCTTAACGACCTCTAATCTTTCTTTTACTTTATCAATGACTTGTTTTGGATTTTCTCCAAAGCGCATTGTAACAACACCACCAACGGCTTCAACTCCATTCTTATCAAGTGCTCCACGTCTAAATCCAGGGCCGTGACCAACTGATGCAACATCCTTAACTCTTATTGGGGATTTATTCTTAACAGCAATAACAACATTTTCAATATCAGAGAGAGACTTAAAAAATCCCTTTCCTCGAACAATATATTCACGATCACCATCTTCAACAACCTCTGCTCCAACATCAATATTACTATTTTGGATTGAGCTTATTAACTTGTTAAAGTGCACATCATAAGCAAATAGTTTATTAGGATCGACATCTATTTGGTACTCTTTTACAAACCCTCCAATCCCGGCAACCTCACTCACTCCCTCAACTCCTTGTAAGAGATAGCGTACATAGAAGTCTTGTATTGATCTAAGTTCAGCAAGGGACTTAGGTTTCTTGGCATCTTTATCATTTTCCAACGTGTACCAAAAGACTTGCCCCAAACCTGTAGCATCAGGTCCCATTTGAGGTGACACACCAGATGGCAGCTCCCTTGAAGCAGTAGATAGTTTTTCGAGTACACGACTTCTACTCCAATAAAAGTCGATATCATCTTTAAAAATTACATAAATGATAGAGAAGCCAAATGCTGAGGTACCTCTAATATTTTTAACCCCCGGAATACCTTGTAACATGACACTTAAAGGATAAGTGACTTGCTCTTCAATATCTTTTGGGGAGCGACCTTCCCACTTGGTGAAAACTATCTGTTGATTTTCTCCAATATCAGGAATGGCATCAATCCTTGCTGTCTTTAAGCTAAAGACAGAAAGAAGTGCAATCAAAACAAAGGCCACAACGACTATGGCCCTCTTTCGAATAGAAAATTCTATTAAGTTCTGTATCATTTCTTCATATCCTCATAGCCACCAAAGAGTTGGGCCTGTGCATCTAGGAGAAAACTCCCCTCAATAACAACTTCTTCATTTTCCATAAGCCCATTTTTAACTTCAACATAACCCTCTGATTCATGTCCCGTGTGAATAGTTTTAGCTTGAAACTGTCTCTTATTTATCTTAACCCAGACAACCTTTCTCTTTCCCGTATCAATAATTGCAGTACGAGGAATAACCAAAGATGTTCCCTCTAAAGAGATATCAAGAGTCGCATCCGCAATCATTCCTGGCTTTAGCTTTCCAGAGCTATTTTTAATAGTTGTGCGAATTTTCAATGTTCTAGACTTTACATTTAACACTGGATCAATAAAGTCGATCTCACCTTTAACAATTTCTCCAGGAAGTGATGTAAATTCCATAACTACACTTTGACCAAGACTAACGATGGCCGCATCCTGCTCATAAACATCCATTTCAACCCAAATTTCAGAAAGGTCTGATAACTCAAAGAAGTTCTGTCCCTCTTTAAAATACTTTCCAACAGTGGCATTTCTCTTTCTTACGATACCTGTGGCCGATGAATAAATTGTTATACTTCTGGGTACCTCTGATTTCTTATACCAATCTTCGTATTGAGACTTTCTAATCCCCCAAAGTTTTAAACGCTGCTCACTTTGTTTGAGCATATCTTTAAATTCTCTATTTTTAGATCTAGATGAACTCTTCTTAGCAATAAGGTACTCTTCTCCGGCCGTAATGAGCTTAGGACTATAGAGTTCAACAACAGGATCACCAACCTTGATAAAACTACCTGTGGACTTGATATAGACCTTTTCCACCCTTCCGCCTATTCGGGCAGGGATACTGCTTTCTTTATCTTCAGATTGAAGGATTGTTCCTAGTAAACGAATCTTCTTATTCATTTTCATAGTCGTTACAGGAAAGAAGTCTGGTGTAAAGTGGCCCATCTGAGATTTTCTAAGCTTCACTTTACCAATGACTTTTCCTGCCTTATTTTCAAGGGGCTTTTTAATCATTGGGCTTCCATCAATTGGGCATACATCTTCTTTTTCACTAGTAACATCTGGAAAGTTAGAACATTGCCAGAGCGAGACAGAAGGAGCTATTTCAACATGACTTGACTCTTCAGAATCATCAACCTCGATCTTTGTCAGATTCATGTGACAGATAGGACATTTCCCAGCTTTATCTTCTTTAATTTGTGGATGCATAGAGCAAGTGTAATAGCTTTGAGTAGTGCTATGTGCATGTCCAGAATGCTTATCATTCTTATTTTCACTAAACTCACTCTTAGAGCAGGAAGTGAATGAAATAAGTAGTAAGCTTAAAAATAGAAGTGATATTTTACTCATAGAGAGATTCTCCTAAAATATATCTCAGTGTAACTTTCTTTATGTCTCGTTTTGCAACAAGCATAACTTTCTTCATTAATATTTTTTGTAATTTTAATTCTGACTGTAGTAATTCAACATAACTTGAATTCCCCAAACTATATGACTTTGCAGTAATCTTTCGAGAGTTCTTTGCAAACTTAATAGTCTTCTTTGTTAAGATGGAAACTTCCCCACTAACTTTTTTAATTTCCTTCTCTAATATTTTACTATCTCGATCCTTACTTCGTTTGTAATTTTCTAACTCCTTTTTAGCACTGTACTTTTCATTAACAGCTTTTCCATAAACAGAATACTTCTTGCCCGAAAATGGTAGAGGAAAACTAATAGAGGCACCTACAAAATCTCCTCTATTGTCAATATTAGATCTCTTTGTATAGCCTAGCCCTACTGTTACATCGGGAAGAAAGTTCTGTTTAGATGCCGTAAGTCCATAGCTCTTAGAATTAAGTTTAGATTTTAAAGAAAGCTCCTTAAAGTCTTTAATCTTACTAGCCTTTGTGGAAAGGACCTTCCAAGGAACACTATTATATTTAAACTTATCTCCACCTTTAGCAACGACAAGGTAGTTTAAGCGATCTTCTAATTGTGATAATTCATAAGACTTATTACTCAGTTGAACTTCAAGTTCAGATTTACGAATTTGGATATCAAGTAATGCTTGTTGTGAAGTACGGCCATTCGCATAGAGCTTCTTACTTACTTTTAGAATTTTCTTTATCCAACTATAATTCTCTTCAAGAATAATCTTTTCTGAGACCATCTTCCTTCTTAAGATTACAACTTCCCACAGTCCTTTAACTAAAGAGAGCTCTTTATTTTTAGCATCATAGTTTAGAGAGTTAGCAAGTGAAGTCATGGCATTTTGAATATTTCCATATTTCGTGGACAATGCTATTTTTTGAGAAACTCCAAACTCTAGTCCTGTCATTGGCGTCTCATTATCCTTTAATGAGTCCTTCGGATAGTTCTTTGCCGAAACCTTAAACATTGGGTCTCCCCAACTTCCTTTCTCTCCAGCCCCTTCTCTAACAGACAATGAGCTCTTTTCTATTCTTTGGACACTTTCATGAGTACTCAGCTTCTTTGCTGCTTCAATAAAGCTAATCGCAAATACTTGCTGTATATTTAGTAATGAAATAAATAGTAGTACAGTATTACTTAGATTCATTTTCCAACTTCCTCATAGAACTATCAACCCATCGTATAATTGAATCGACTTCTGACGATTTTAATTTTTTACCAATATGCATAATTCTATATCGAAGAGGAGGCATCCCTCCACTAATTACTGAGTTTTTAATAGACTTTAAATCGTTAATAGGACTTTCATGACTCAAGAAAGGAAAGTCTTGTGTGAAATCTAGATGTTTCTTAGCTTCAATAATATCACTATTAATTATCTTCTTCACAACTGGAAGCTCATAGTACCAAGGGTAATTTACCTGTGCGCTATGACAGTCAAAACATGACTTTTTAAATATAGACTTAACTGTAGAAAGGTATTCAGAGTTAATCTCTAATAAGACAGACTTTCTTATTTCTTTCTTCTCTACGATCTTACTTTCTTTAGAGTGATCAATCCCACCGTGACCAAAGGCCAGCGGAACGATTATAAATGTAATTAATAAGTATTTTAATTTAGTCATAATTTTTCCCATTCCCTATGTAATACGAGAGTAAATTGTTATATGTGACAATTTTTATAAAGTTCTCTATATAATCTCGAGATTAATTGAAGTATCCTATTACTGTCGTTAACGACTTAGTAATATTAACAAGTTACAGTTTTTATTAACTTTTTGTCACAAATCGGATTTGATATTCGTAATTAGGAGTAGAGGCATGAATCCATTCTCCCACTTAGAGGATGAGAAACTCATGAAGTTATACCAAGAAGATGAATTCTTGGCCTTTGAAGTTCTTTATGAAAGACATAGAGATCGTGTGTACTCCTATATCCAAAAGCGATTGCACAAGCAAAACGATATCGATGAAGTATTTCAAAATGTCTTTCTTAAGTTCCATCGAAGTAAGAACCTCTACAATGATAAGTACCTTGTAGTTCAATGGGTATATACGATTACAAGAAGTGAGTTATTAGACTTTTGTAAAAAGAAGAAACTTGAGGTTGTTGAGTTTGATGATGCTCAACATGGAACACAGCAAGAACAAAATGATAATGAGCTAGACTTGAGCGAATATAAGAATCTCACTGAAAAAGAGAGAGATGTTTTAAAGCGAAAGTTCTACTCAGATGAAGACTACGAAGAGATATCTAAGGCACTAGAAACATCTCAGGCAAATGCCAGAAAGATTGTTTCAAGAGCTCTTAATAAGATAAGAAAGAAACTAATAGGAGGAAGTCATGAGTAATAAGCAAGACTTCAAAGATTTTCTAAGGACAAATAAATCTTCACCAAGTGAAGATACGTCTAAGAATATCCTAAACTCTATTAGAAGAGAGATGATTCCAAACAAGGGAATAGTCTTTACAAAGCTTATCCTAGTTCAGGCATTCATTGGTGCTATCACTATGATCTTTTGTCCACAGTTTAGCATGAGTCTAACTAGCAATGACGAGCTCTACCATTTCTTTCATAGAACCTTTGGTCATTATGGATGCATGATGGTTTGTGGAAGTATATTTATTGGAAGTGGTGCCCTATTCTCCTCAACAATTCTGAATTGGGCCGAAATACGTCTTTTAAAAGAATCTAAACTTCTAAGTTACTTTGGACTAAGCGGTCTTTTTGCACTTTCATTTTTATTTGTTGGTGCACAAGTCTATCTTGACGTTGCAATTGCTTGGATGATTGGTGCGACACTAAGCGGATCTGTCTTCTTTCAAGTTTCAACAATTCTCAAGAAGAAAATTCAGCTTTCATGATGCGTCTTTAATCGCTGAAAACTCTTCATCACTCTTTTCTTCAATGGCCGGAACTTTGACATTTAAGTAATCAACTATCTTAGTAAATAATGGTGAGAGAAACAAGCTCAGCGTAATAGAGCTAATAAGTAGATTAGAAAATTCAGTCGCAATAATCGAATGGCTTACCGCTGTTGATATAATGAGAAGTCCAAACTCTCCCCCCTGTCCAAGAAGAATTCCCATCTTCATACCTGTAGACCATCTCCCTGTTTTGATTCTACCAATGACCATTAGAATTAAAAACTTCACTGAAGTAAATAAGAGAGTCAACATAACAACTGTATACACATTATTCTTAAAATAATCTGTATCTATACTTAGACCAAAGGCCATGAAGAAAACCCCCATGAGCATTGACTTAAGAGGTACAGAGAAGGTGGAGATATCATGGCGGAGTTTAGAGTTAGTTAGAAATATTCCGGCCATGAAAGAGCCTAACGCCTTGGACAACCCTACAAACTCCATAAGAAGAGCAGAGCCTATAATCATCATCAGGCAACAACTAATGAATATCTCGCGACTTTGAGATTTATATATCCAAGAGATTGCTGGAATTAGAGCAAACATCCCAAAGAGTAATGCCGCTAAAGTAATCTGTATATTTATAAAGAGCCCTCTATAATCGAATCCAGATGTAATTTGAGAGGACTCAGCAAAGAAAGGTAGTACTGTTAGAATTGGAATGATTATTAAATCTTGAAATAAGAGAATTGAAAAACTTGATTGTCCATAACTCTTTGTTAATTGATCTGACTCCTTTAGGTAATAAAGAGCAAAGGCGGTGGAAGATAGAGAAAGCGAGCTACCAGCGACAATCGCCATTGTTGTATCAACACCAAAGAAAGTTAAGATATAAGAGATAAGAGCTGTTGTGACAAAGAACTGAGGAATCCCCTCTTTAAAGATAATTCCCTTTAATTTTGAAAGACGGGATGGACTAAGTTCAAGACCAATTACAAAGAGCAACATAATGATCCCAAAGTCACTTATTTGCTTTATATCTTCAGAGTGATCAAGAAGGCCTATTCCTGCAGGGCCTAGAATTAGTCCCGAACAAATATAGCCAAGAATGGCGCCTAGTCCCAGCGCCTTAAAAAGGGGCACTAATATGACAGTCGCCCCAAGGTAATAAAAAATATCAAGAAGTATACTTTCTTCAAACATCATCGCACCAATTTGTTATTACCATTCTAGCGGACAGTCTGAAGATTTACCTAGCAAAACTCTACGATTTTGCTGTCCTTTTTAGAAGCTGCATTATTTCATCAATCTTTACTTGCGCCTGCTCTGAAGAACCAGATCCTATGGCATCTGATACGCAGTGATTCATATGGTTCTCTAGAATCTCTAGCTCTAAGGATTTTAATGCGCTTCGAGCGGCCTTAACTTGAGTTAGAATTTCAATACAATACTTCTCTGATTCCAGCATCCCTGTAATCCCGCGTATTTGTCCTTCAATTCTCTTCGTACGGTTAAGTAGAGATTTATTATCTGCACCTTTCATATTACATTCCTTATTCTAAGACTATTTGCCACGACAGAAATACTGCTCATTCCCATTGCTATACTTGCAAAGACTGGTGACATCAGAGGCCCATCAAAGACATAGAGTACACCTGCTGCGACAGGAATCAATAAAGTATTATATATAAATGAGAGAAAAAGATTCTGTTTAATTATCTTTAGAGTTTCTCTAGAAAGGACTAGGAATTCATAAGCTTTATGGATATCGCCATGAACAATTGTCACATCACTTGCATTGATAGCAACATCAGTCCCTGTCCCCATTGCCATTGAAAGATCAGCCTTGGCCAGAGCAGGAGCATCATTAACACCATCTCCAATCATAACGACTTTCTTCCCTTCAGATTTAATTTGATCTACATACTTGGCCTTATCAAGTGGCAGAGCATTTGCAACAAAGTTATGAATGCCAAGTTCATCAACAACTTCCTTTGCTACGACTTCATTGTCTCCAGTAATAAGCCAGGTCTCAATACCAATATTATGAAAGTCCTGTATCATTTTCTTCGCTTCGGGTTTAATTTCATCCCCTACAACAAGTAGTGAGACAAATTTACCATCTTTTGAAACATAGACATAACTTCCAACCTTGCTCGGGCTAAACTCATCTTTAAATGAGACTCCCTTTTCTTCTAATAGTTTTCTATTTCCAACAAGGTATGTGGACTCTCCAATCTCTGCTTCTAATCCTTTTCCTGAAATATTTTCAAACATATCAGGATCATCAAAGTCCGCTTCTTCATCTTCTGCATATTTGACTACCGCTCTCGCAATAGGATGTTCTGAATAACTTTCTATTGAAGCTATATCTGAAAGTAGCTTCTTCTTATCCACTCCTTCAATAACTTTAAATTCTACGACCTTTGGTTTCCCCTCTGTTAGAGTTCCTGTTTTATCAAAGATTATAGAATTAATTTTTGTACCTTTTTCAATAACTTCTCCACCACCAATAAGTAGCCCCTTCATTGATGCTCGACCAGTTGCAACGACAACGGCAGTAGGTGTTGCCAACCCTAGAGCACATGGGCAAGCTATAACTAGAACAGCAATCATATTAGAGATTGCATTTCCCCAACGAGGATCTGGTCCAACGAGAAACCAAAGTACGAAAGTTGCTATTGCAATGGCAACGACAACTGGAACAAAGTATCCACTGATTTGATCAGCTAGACGTTGAATCTGAGGTTTATTATTTTGTGCATTTTCAACAAATGTCACAATTTGAGATAAGAATGTATCCTTTCCAACTTTTTGTGCTTTAAACTCAAGAACGCTCTCACCGTTAATAGTTCCTGCGAAAACACTTCCTCCAACTTCTTTTACAACAGGTAGTGGCTCACCAGAAATCATAGATTCATCAATTGACGATCTTCCTTTTACTATCTTTCCATCTACCGGTATTTTCTCACCCGGCCTTACTCTTAAGACATCACCAACCTGTACGTCTTGAATTTGAATTTCTTCTACCACTCCATCTTTTATAATCCATGCTGTCTTAGCACCAATCTCCAATAGAGAGTTTAGCGCTTCTTTCGCTTTCTTCTTCGCTTTCGTTTCAAAGAAGTGACCAAGAAATACAAATGAGATAATAAATCCTATTGCTTCAAAATACACCCTCTGTGTTAATCCAAGAGAAATCGAAGTTTGCGAGAAGATGGAAACAAATGCTGAATAAATATATGCAGCACTTGTACCAATACCAATAAGAGTATTCATATTAGACTGACCAGTTTTTATAAAACTGATTACAGACTTTTGAAAAGATAGACCGATCCAAATCCAAATAGGTAGTGCTAGTACCATTTGAATTAGCCAATTAATTTTTTGATTAGGTAAGTTTTTTAACGGTCCCATGGCCAATAAGAAAATTATTAGAGAGAGCGAGATTGAAATAAAGAATTTTCTAAGATCATCTGATTCATCTTTTTCTTTTCTCTCATCACTTAATGAGAATCCAAGGTCCTCTATTTTACTAGATACATTGGCCCATACATTTTCATCTCTAAGAACAAACTGCCCTGACTCTGTTGCAAAGTTTATTGCAGTCTTTTCGACTCCATCCATCCCAACAAGAGCTTTTTCAATATTTGCCGCACAACCAGCACAACTCATTCCAATAATTTTCTTATTAATTTCCATGTTATTCCTTAGACATTTTACTTACAGGAAACCCAAGTTCTTCAATTTGTTTCTTAAAGATCATCGGTTTTACCTCATCATCTAACTCAAGAGAAACGACCTGCTCTTCAATGCTTACACTAATGTTTTGAATTCCAGACTCATCTTTAAGTCCACTTTCTAACTTTGATACACATCCGCCACATTTTACGCCGGATACTGAAAAATTTATTTTCTTCATAGAACCTCCATACCCCCTAGGGGTATCCTGATTTCTATTATAAATCAAGTCGTTCCGTGATAAAATCTTTTTTATGATAGATAAGTCACTGATTTTAAGTAAGTTAACTGAAATATATTCACAGGAGCTCAACAAAGCATCAAAGATTGCGGCCGATGCAAAGGAGCTTCTCAATCAATCTGATATGAAACAAGAAAGTAAGTATGACACTCGAAGAACCGAGGCCCAGTACTTAGCAGGAGCTCAGGCCGTGAGAACAAAAGAGTTAGAAGCGGATCTCGAAAACTTAAAAAAGCTTGAAATACAAAGCTCTTACTCAAAGGCGTCAATTGGCGCAGTCGTTAAATGTCTTGTTGAAGATAAACACGTAACTATCTTCATCGCACCTTCAAGTGGTGGTATGACATTAGATATAAATGGGCAAGCTATACAGGTAACCTCTTATAACTCACCTCTTGGAGACTCCTTAATGACTATGGAGTCTGGAGATTACTTTGAAGTAGAATCTCCTAGAGGAGAAATTGAATACGAAATACTATCAATTGAATAATTATTCATAATCAGGCATCAAACACCCGGGAGTTTTCTTATTTACCGTATAGTATGACCCAGAAGGAAGACTAGTTCCTGAAGCTATTTCAGTTCCTGGACCAAATGTAGAAAACGCTCCAAGAAAACAATTATCTCCAATAGTAATCCCTTTATAATAGAGAAAGAATCTTCCTTTACGTACTTGAACTACATGTGGTGAGAAGTAACACTTATTTCCGATAAATACATTATCACCAATTGTAATATGTCCCCTATCAACAACTTCAACACCAGGAATGAAATTAACATTCTTTCCAATTTTAGATCCCCATAGTCTTAACCATAAATTAAAGAGCCCGGGAACTATAAAGAGCAAACGCTCTAAAATTGGAAACATGAGATAGACCTGTTGAATTCTATAACTAGAGATCCACGGAGAGAACTTATCCTCACCAAAGAAAGATGCTCCAATTTTCATCGGATATATTGCACATATAACTCTAAAAAATACCAGAGGAACTAGGTATGGAATCAAGAGAGCAATTACCAACAATGCACACGAGCTCTTCTGATAACTCAATATAAGAGTTCCTACGAAGAGGATTGAAACAAATAGCGTAAAGAAGGGAAGAGTTTTCTTAAACAACAAATTCATTATAATATCTTTCTTACTCGCCTTCATATTTTTACCTTATTACCCTGTTTCACTACATGAGCTATAATTATAGCTGAATTCAAAACTACGGTAAATTGAGGAATATATTGATATGGCCAATCGGTTAATACCTTCCCCCCCTAAAGATAAGATCTGGGGTAAGCTTACAGGACATGCATTAAGTTTAAGTAAGAATAGACTCGAATATATGATGAGTCTGCTGAATAACTATGGTGATTTTGTAGAGCTCAAAATGGGGCAGCAAACTACTTACCTTCTTACAAATCCAGAGGGTGTCGACTATGTTCTTCGAAAGAATGCGAAAAACTTTTCAAAGGAAACACCTGGCTTTAAACTTGTTAGTGATGTCACCGGAAAGGGTGTCTTCACAGAAAGTGGAAAATCATGGTTAGAAAAGAGAAAGAAAGTTAATCCCTTCTTCTCTCCAAAGAATAAGATACACTGGCTTCCCCACATTATCGAAACGGCAAATGAACTTATAGATGACCTTAATCGATCGTCAAATAAAAGTGTTAATATTTGTCCCCTAATGACAAGGTCAACTCTTCAAATACTAGGAAGAACAATCTTTAATGAGGATCTAGGAAAGTTTGGTGATATATTCGAAAAAGAACTCAATAACCTCATCCATCTAACAGAAGAGAAAATAACACAAATCATACCGATACCTACTCCTAAGAAGGTACGACAAAGGAAGTCTTTCGAAAAATCTATGTCCATTCTTGATGGAATCATATTAGATATGATTAACAGAGCAAAAGAGAGGCCATCAGAACCAGACAAGAATATGATTCATACATTTCTTGAACACGCCACTGATGAAACAACAGAGAAATACCTTATCGATCAAATAAAGACAATGGCCTTTGCAGGTCACGAAACGAGCTCAAATGTTCTCTCTTGGTCAATGTATCTAATATTAAATAATCCAGAATGGCATAACAAGATTAAAGCAGAAATAGATTCAGTAATAGGCCCTAATGAACTTAGTGTTGATAACCTTAATCTCTTTCCAAATTTAACTATGGCACTCAAAGAGTCCATGAGACTCTACCCTCCGGCATGGTCACTTGGAAGAAAGGCCGAAAGTGATGATGAGATACTTGGCCACAAAGTTAAACAAGGAGATATCTTTATTATCTCCCCCTATCTTACACAGCATAATAGCGCTGTGTTTACTAATCCAGATGACTTCTCTCCTGAGCGCTTTAGTGAAGAGAATGAAGTTAAAATACCATCTGGTGCCTATATCCCATTTGGGATTGGCCCTCGCTCCTGCATCGGAGAAGGTCTGGCAATGATGGAAATAATTGGAATCATAGTAAAGCTCTTTCAAAACTTTGAAATGGAGCTCGACAAAAAAGTGAAGGTAGAAATTAATCAAAAGTTAACTCTACAAGCAAAGAATGGAATTAACGTCTTTTTTAAAAGAAAGAATAAGAAAGACTAAGGAAGAAATAATGAAAACCAATTGGGTAATTGAATTTGGTGAAATTGAAGATGTTAATACTGTTGGAGAGAAGTCATGGAACTTATCTCAAATGGTAAATCAAGGGCACCCTATTCCACATGGATTTGCTATTACAAAGCAGGCCTTTGAAAACTTTCTCTCTTATAATGATATTGAGAATAAGGTGGCACCAATACTTAAGTCCATAGACTATAGTGATCCAGTAGATCTCAAAAGAGGTAGTGAAAAAATAAGAGATATCGTCATATCATCAAAGGTTCCAAGGCCAGTAGTTGATGATATTATCAAGCTTAAAACAGAACTTTCAGATGGTGCCATGATGGTGAGAAGTTCAGCATTAGGGGAAGATTCAGAAGATAGCTCATTTGCTGGGCAACTTGATTCATTTATTACCGAAGGTACAGATGATGAGATCATTGAATCCCTACTCTTGTGTTGGGCCAGTTACTGGAGTGAGAGAGCTCTATTTTATCAAAACTATAAGAAAGTTAGTCTACAAGGAATGGGTGTAGTCGTTCAAGAAATGGTGCGACCAGTAGTGGCAGGGGTACTCTTTACGAGGAATCCAAACCATTCATCAAAACCTGAGATGCTTCTTGAATACTGTTTTGGTCATGCTGAAATTCTCGTTTCAGGACAAATAACTCCTGGGGCAATAACGATAAATAGAGATAATAAAGCAGTAGAAATCCTCTCTCGTCCAGATCAGATTGACTATAAGAGTGAAGAACATATAGTGACAGGTAAAGAGAAATGGATAACAGATCTCTTTAGTGTTGCTTTAAAGCTAGAAAAAGAATTGGGAAGACCTGCCGATATTGAATGGGCAGTCAATGAAAGAGGAGAGGTAAAGATTGTACAATCGAGGCCTATAACTCAACTTCATGACCTGAAAGAGAAATCAAGTGAAAAGCTTGTCCATTGGTCAAATGTAAATGTGAATGAAAACTATCCAACTCCAATTTCCCCCCTTCTCTACTCAGTTGCTCTACAATCCTTCTATCACTATTTTAGAGATCTAGGTAAGTCATTTGGAATCAGAGAAAAACGACTAATTGAAAATGATTATTACTTAAAGAATATAATTGGAAGTCATGGCGGTAAGATGTATTACAACATGACCTCAATTCATTCATGTATCCAAATTCTGCCATTTGGTAAGAAATTATCCGGATACTTTAATAACTTTGTTGGTGATCCACGAAGTAAGACAGAGGGTATAGAGGATAAGACATCTGAGAATACTTTAGAATTACTAACTCAGACAGCAGAGGTCTTTTTAATACTATTCACAACTCTTAGAACATTTCTCTTTATTCCATTTAAAATAAAGTCCTTAGAAGATGAAGTTGATACACATCTTAAAAAGTGTCAAACAGGTCCAGGAAAGAATGATGTCGACAATCATCTTAAAGAGTGCTTTAACGGGTTTTTAAAGATACGCTTTTTGAGCTGGAAAAAGGCTTCCCTGGCCGACTCTCTTGCTATGTTTGCCTATGGAGCTCTTGGTAGTTTTCTATCCAGATATATTGAGAAGGCCGACGCAACAAAGAATACTCTTCTTCAGGGAATCCCTAACCTTGTTAGTAGTGTACCTCCTGAAAAGATCTGGGAGTTATCAACAGAGATAAAATCAAGCCCTGAATTAATGGAGCTCTTTAAGAAAGACTCTAAAGAAATCTATAGTGAACTTCAGTCTAATAAGCAATATATCAAGTTTAAAGATTCTCTAGATGATTTCTTACTTCACTGGGGGCATCGTTGCTCAGGAGAACTAATGCTTACTGAGCCCAACTTTCAAGAAGACCCTGCATCATTTCTTGACACTCTTAAAGGGTATATTAAAGCAGATGTTGAGTCTCCAAAGAAAGTTATCGCAAGAAAGACTATTGAAAGAGCAAAAATTATTAAAGATACACAGTTTAAGCTTTTTAAAACGCCTCTAGACTTTATTCTATGGCCTTTTAAAGCTCTATTTTTTAGAGTAACTCTTGCAGCTACAGCACAAGGAATTCGCTATAGAGAAAGAGTAAGGCTAAAGCAGGCGATGATCTATGGTGCCTTTAGACAAACACTTCTTACTCTATCCCATAGAATGATTAATAAAGGGATACTAAAAAATGAAGATGATATCTTCTTTCTTACTTATGAAGAGATTTCTCACTTTGTAGCTGGAGCAGAAATGCTTCCAAATGCACTTAGTGATATTGCCAATGAGAGGCGTGAAGAGCATCAAAGAGTAACAAAGCTATCCCCTCCCGATCATTTCTATCTACCTGAAGGTGAATACTTTGAAAGTATGGAAAGTGTAATATTAGAAAAGAGAGAAAATATCCAGCATGACGAGTTTACTCTAGTTGGTCTTGCCGCTTGTGGAGGGACAAAGAAAGGAAGGGCAAAGATTCTTGAATCGGCACTTGATGCGAAGGATCTTACTCCGGGAGATATACTTGTTACTAAGCAAACTGATCCAGGCTGGGCGACAGTCTTTCCTCTTATCAGCGCTCTTGTAATTGAAAGAGGTGGAATGCTATCACACGGGGCCATAGTGGCCAGAGAGTTTGGTATTCCAGCAGTTGTTGGTGCTGACAACGCAACGTCTTCAATAAAAGACGAAGCAGAAATATTCGTAGATGGTGATAATGGTATTGTTAAACTACAGTAAATATATTCAAGAGAGATTCTCTTTTAGAACTTACTCTCTATTGACCTTTTCACTCTGGTTGATTATTAGTTATTCGGGTGAGCTAGGAATGAATCTTATTCTTCCTCCTCTGCTATTTCTTTCGCTCTTTAATTTTAGATTAATAGATGATCTGACAGATATAAGAAGTGACAGAATAAATTTTCCAAAAAGGCATCTCGCTAAATTAGAGTCTCTTACCTCTTTTGTCGTCTTATCTGTTTTGATTCATGCTCTAATAACACTAGCATTATATATTGTTCAAACACCAAGCATTGCTCTTGTTTTTACAATCTATTCCGGAATGCTTGCATTTGGCTGTGTAATACTTAGGTCAAGAACGAAACTTGAAACATTACCAACACTACTCTCATTATCTAAGTATTCTTTTCTTATTATTCTCTTTTCTCACAATTCAAAGAGAGAGGCCTTAGTCGTAATGGCACTTTTCATTATTTATGAGTGGTTCCATGACAAGCGTAAAAATAGTAAAGTCATGATAGGACTTGGATTTTCATTACTTATGCTATCTGTTGGACTATATATAGCTCCCCTATTCTAATGAATAGGGAGAACCTTAATAAGATTAGCTGTTGATTTTGATAGTCGAAGAGACTTAATTAACTGAAGATAGTTCTTATCAGTTGCCTTAGGAATGAATCCGTTAAATGTTGAGTCCATGTACTTTACAGGTTTTCCATAGTTAAAATCCCATGCGTAAACCTTCCCCTCTTCGATTGGATGAACCGCATCCTTCTTATCAACTTTCCAAATTCTGTTTTGTTCCTTACCTTCGAAATACTCCTTTGGAAGAAGTTTCTTGAAGTCAGAAATTTCAAATAACTTATGAGGCAGAATATCAAATTCGTATCTCGTGGCCCTTGCTTTTAATCTGTAACTCTTCTTATCTAGTGCGGCCTTAAAAATCGCTACTTTCTCTTTATACACCTCAATCTTTCGAGACTTTCTTACCTTCAATTGATCTGTATCAACAATATAGTTTTGACCTGGACCGACATTTTGAACTAAGGATTTATATGATTCAAATTCTATATTAATCGACTTGGAAAAGTTCTTGAGAGAGGACATCAGTAATCTTTTTGAGACTTCTCCATTTCGAAGAGTAAACAAGTGCTTATACTTATCCTTCTTAAGTTCTTCCATTCTATCGACAATTGCCAGAGGGCTTGGAAAGTCCCTAAAGAGAACCTTCTTTAGAATGGCATTTACAGTTGCCTTATTAACTATGGCCTCTACAAACTTATGAATATCATTAAAGTTATATGCACCAAAGAAGTTGATCATTCCTATATATGATTCAATCTGACTTCTTAAAAGACCAAAGTGCGCTGGTAGTACCTTTTGATAGCGATCCCTTTCCTCAACAAAGAACCACTCTTTCTTATCTGGTGTATGCTCTGCTGGAATATATCCTCTGTATACGTACTGGTCCGCAATAAACTCTTTACGTCCCTTCACACTCAACTTTTCCAATACTTTTGAAAGATCAATAAGTCTTGGTTTTACTTCATTTAGTAAGTGATCTTGAAAATCAGAAATCTTTGCAAACTGACCTTTCTTCATATTTGGCTCTGTTAAGTAACGTCCAAACTTCCTCATATGCTTACTTGTCTGATAGTCAGGAGCATACATACTTCTCATTGAAGAGACCCACATACTGTAAACAAAGTCAGACTGTGCCAAGAATGCTTCTTCTCTCCACGTAAGTCCCTCTAGAGACTGGAAGACTTTAGTAAATGAGCTATATAGCTGAATGATGAGATCATCTTTGTGAACTTCCATTGCTGCTGTCTTTTGTATATCGCCAAAGAAACCATTATATAAGAGAGGATCATGCATATTGAAAATTTTCTCATTCCAAGTATCAATAATCTTCTTCTCAGTATTACTGAAAACACTTACGTTGACCAAAACAGTCAGGCTAAGAACAAATGTTTTTAAATAACTCAAATTCATCATAGGTACCTACTAAAAATTAATTCTATATTCGATTATTATAGTACTAAAAACAGATTCGATGAAGGGATGAAGAAATGGATGATTCAGAATATAAGGCCTTGGTAAAAGAGAAGCTCAAGCTTGCACCAAGCTGGGTTCAAGGCTTCATCTTAATATCAATACCATTCTGCCTATTGGCAGTCTCAATTTGGCTAAATACTTATGGAGGTGCTCTTTGGGTACTAGGTCAAATTATATCTATCCCTGCTTTTCTTCAGTTATTTGTCATTGTACATGAAGCTGGTCATAACTCTCTACTACCAAAGACTAATGCTAATATTTTCATTGGAAATATCGCAAGTATTTTTGCTGTAGTTCCCTTCTTCTCTTGGAAGTTAATACATAGACAACATCACCTCCTAACAGGTTGGAGAGATCGTGATCCTACGACAAAAATTCAGGTATCTCCAGAAGCGCAAAATCTCAACAAAGTTCAAAAGATAATAAATAATGTCTGCTGGAAACTATGGATTCCACTTTTCTCTTTCTATTATCGTGTTGGAACCTATTGGAATGTTAAGTCCATTCTCTGGGCCATATCGAATAAAGCCGATAGAGTTAAAATCTTTATCAATATTACCCTTCTCATAGTTTTCTATGTGAGCTGTTTCTATTATCATTTCGAGTTTATTAAAAATAACCTACTGATTGGCTTTGTCATTAGTCTATCTATTATGGACACTGTCATGCTTAGCCAACACAGCCATATTCCAATGCCAGTCAGTGAAGGTAAAAAGGTTAAGAATTTTTCAAATAGAGACCAAGTCCAATTTACAAGATCACTAATTATGCCAAAGTATATTGCAAAATATATCTTTTTAAACTTCAATTATCACGAGCTACATCATCTCCTACCAACATTGCCTTGTTACTATTTAGACGGGATTGGCCTAGAATTTAGTAATACAGAAAACTATTTTAATTGGGTTAGAAGAGCAAAGAAAGTCAATGCTACAACACTTGTATTTAGTACACGAGATAAGACAAATTTAAATATATAAAGATCAGGAAAAGAATTATGAAAAGCCAAGACCAGAGTTCAACGAAGCACTTTGATTCCCTAGAGAATCCTCCTCAAAATAAGTTTGAATATGTAAATTGTTACAATTGTAATAATGATGACTTTGAAATCCTGCTTATTGGTCAAGATGACCTCACTGGAAAAGCTGGAAATTTTCGTTATGTTAAGTGTAATACATGTGACTTCGTCTACCAAAATCCTAGAGTTAAAGCAGAACAAATAAAAGATTTCTACGACGATGATTATATTGCCCATGATAGAAATAAAAAGAAAGAAGGTATTAAAGCTAAAGGCTTCGAGCATGGATTAAAAGTTCATGATGGTAAAAAAGAAAAGATAATTACAGATCACTATAATGTAACGGATAAAACAGAGATACTTGATGTCGGTTGTGCTATTGGAACATTCCTTCTTCATATGAACAAGAAGCATAATGCAAAAGTTAGCGGTGTTGATTTTAAAGATATATCCAACTACCCAGAGGCCGCAGCAATTAACTCCTATGTTGGTCTCTTCTATGAGCAAGACTTCAAAGATAAGAAATTTGATGTCATTACTATGTGGCATTTCCTCGAACATTGCTATGACCCGAAAAGAACGTTAAAAACAGCCCATGACATTCTTGCAGACGACGGTCGTGTATTTATAGAGGTACCTAGGCTTGACTCACTCACCTACTTACTTCAAGGAAAGAGATGGCCAGGTGTTCAAGCTCCTCAACATTTAACAATGTTTGATAAGAAGAAGTTTATTGAATTCTGTGAAGAAGCAGGATTTGAAGTAGAGGAATATATGGCATGGGGAGCATTCCCTGCTTATTTCTATATTTACTTTGGTTTCCTTTTTAGATTCTGGGGAGGAAAGGGAATACTACTCGACAACCACTTTATTCCCTACACTCTTGGTCTTATTCTAATGAGTCCAATATTACTTTTTGAAAAGTGGCTAAACCTTTGTATGCAAACTGTAGTTTTAAAAAAGAAAAAATAAGTTGAAAAGGCTGCTGCTCGCTTCCATTCTCTCCCTTCCTTTGCCTCAAGTTATTCAGGCAAAGGAAACAATTAACTGGGTCAAATGGAAGTTAGTTCCTGAGTATATTGATAGTGCTCCTTATAAGGATATGGGCTATCTCGATAATTTTCTAAAATATACACTAAAACGACTACCTGAATATAACCACAAGCAAGAATATAGTCCTATTAATAGAATTGCTGAGTCATGGAAGAATGGGAATGTATGCTCTCTTCACCTTTGGCTTGGTTACTGGCCCAAAAAGATAATTTATTCAAAACCATATGCTTTCACACCACGCTTTGGAATCATTGTAAGAAAAGACTCTAAGATATTTAAGCACCTCGGTACGCGCAAGAGTGTTTCATTAAAATACTTATTATCTGAAACTAACTATGCAATGGGCATCCTTCCTCTATTTTACAGAACGGGAACTAATTCTAGGTACCCACAACTTAAACACTTAATTAAACCATATATTGGTACAAAGAAAGTAGAAGAGTTTAAGAATAGCCGAAATGAAATGAGTGTGGCCTACCTAGATTCTAGTAGAGTGGACTATATTCTACGCATGAGAATTACTCATTACGCTGAAACAAAAATTAAATCGATAAATCCGAATAAGTATCAGCACTATTACTTAGATGAAGGCATGACTTATAAGAAAGTTGCCGCTGCATGTTCTAAAAGTAAGTTAGGCAAGGAAGTAATAACAAAGATAAATAAATTTATCGAACAAGATTACGACTTCTTTAACAAGTATATCTACTTCAGACAACAATGGGACACTCACAATACTGTCTTTGAAGAAAATTATAAAAACTACTTCATCAAAAAGATTCCAAACACCAAAATTACTAAGTAGCTAAACTACTTCTCTCCCCTATCTATTTCAAGTAACAATGCCGGAAGAAATAATAAATCAGTAACCAGTGCCAAAAATAGTGTAATAGAACAAAGTACTCCAAAGTTTCTGTTAGGTATAAACTCAGAGAACACAAATACTCCAAACCCTACGACTAGAAGAAGTGTTGTACAAACAAGGGCCCTTCCTGTGATTTTAAAAGTCATACCTATTGACTCAACTGCAGAGTGCCCATAGTTTCGATAAGTCTTATAATTCACTATGAAATGAATGGTATCATCTACAGCAATCCCAAGACAGACAGCATAAACAATACTCGTTCCGATATCTATATAATTCCCCATAAGTTTCATAATACATGCTGAGAAAATAAGAGGAATTACATTTGGAAGCATAGATAACAAAGATAACTTTATATCTCTAAAGATGAAAAGTAGTAAGAGGCTTACAAAGCATAGTGCCATGGCCATTGAGCTAAAAAAGGTTGTTACAACTTTTGAATTAATTGAGTTATAGATAGGAACAGTTCCACCCGTTTCAATCTCAAGGTTAAATTTCTTACCTTGATCTAGTAACCAATTCACCATGACTTCACTTTCCTTAGAAGTCTCTGTTGACCAAACAAGTCTCAATCTAATGACTCGATTGTCTAAGCTTAATTGATTATTGAGATCCATTCCTTCAGGTAATCCCATCGTATAAAGGAGAAGGGTTTCGGCAACAGCTGCTTGCGTATCAGGTATCTTATAAAAACTCTTATCTCCACCATTTAAGGCTTCATTTAACTTTCTTACAATATCAATAAAGCTCTTAACCCTAACTATTTCATCGTGCGCTAATATGTGCTTGATATAGGACTCGACATTTTTTAAGAATTTAGGATTCTTAGCTCCTTCCTCTACTCCACTATCAATGACTAACTCTATTCCCTTTAGACCATCCATTTTCTTTGATGTAAAATCATAACTCTTTCTAAATGGAAGGTTCTTATCAAAGTACTTTATAGGGTCACTATTAACTTCATTTTGAAGTGCAATAATACCTGAAGTTATAATCATTAAGCTAAAAATGAAAATTATTGGTCTTTTAAATTTATCTATCCATATCACAAAAGGATTATGAGAAAGCTCTCCGTCAGGACTTTCAAAACTAATGATTCGAGGAGCTTTCAGTTCTTTCTTATCAAGAGACGGTGCCAATAAACTTAAGACTGGTCCAATTAAGAGATAAGAAAAGAACCAGGCCAAAATTGTTCCTATTCCTGCGACAACTCCTAAGTCCCTAACTGGTGCAATATCCGTAATACTAATGGAAAAGAAACTAATCGCTGTTGAAATAGTTGTTAATGCCGTTGGTTTAAAGTTCTTTGCTAAAGAGTAAGTCACTGCCTTCTTTGTAAGAAAACCCTCTGATCTAAAGTGAAAGAATGTAAAAAGAATATGAAGAGCATCTGCTAGACAAATCGCTAGTAAAATACCCGGTATCGCAGCAAGGAGATTATTAAATGAAATTCCACTCAGACCAAGATAACCAAGTGATGAGCAAATAGTAACAGTAGCAAGAACGAGAGGCAGAACGACCGAAGAAAAACTTCTAAATATATAGAATAGTAGTCCTACAATGAAGAACATCATTATTGGAACGATTTTCTCATTATCACGATCTGAAATTTCTTTGAAGGCATGATTAGACGGAACTTCACCAACAATGAAGAACTCTAAACCTTGCACATCTTTATACTTCTCAATTAGCTTTCGCACATCCTCAGTAACTTTCTGATATGTCTGTGTGCCTTTATGAAAAGGCCTTATGAAACCATAAATCAGAGAGTAATCCTGATCCTTAGAAAGATAGAAATCTGGAATTGTTAAGTCTTTTAAAGCACGGTGTTTAAGTTTGACTAAATTTTCGTCTGTAAACTCAAAGTCTTCTGCTAAGAATGGACCTATATTTATATCATCTTCTTTAGAGTCAATATCATTGAAATTTGTTAGTGACTCCACTCGCATTATATCTGCAACTTGCCACAGGTCATCTGTAATGGACTCAATAGTCTTTAAGGTACTCTTATTAAAGATCCCCTTCTTTTGAGATATTCCTATTGCAATGGCCTCATCAGAGCCAAACATTCTTTCAAATTTATTTAATTTTAAGATATTCGGATGATCATCATCAAACCAAATTCGAGCAGAGAACTTCCCTTCAATTCTACTTAGCCCGATCGAAAAACCAAGAATGATAAGTAAGAAAATGGTTAAGAATGTCTTAGGACGATTAACTATTCTCTGAGATAAATAATAAGGTATTTTGGAGTTAACTATTTGATTTTCATGCATGACATAATTCTACCCTTTTTGGTGAACTATTCAACGCGATAGAAATTGTTCCTAGCAAGCTCAACTTTTTGGCTCAACTACAGACTTGTTGCCATATCCATCTAGTTAACAACTATTAATTTTAATTGTTACTCTAGAAAAGTCTATTACTTACTGAATAAAGAAATCTTGATTATAAATTAATGACGATACCATTTATATTCTCTAGAGGGGGATTTATGAACAAGATTCTAATAATTGAAGACGAAAAAGAACTTCATGAAGTTATTGAATTGTATCTCGAAGATATGAATTTAGAGATAACATGTGCCCATTGTTCGCACGAAGCCAGAGACCTATTTCGAAGAACAGACTATAGCTTAGTATTGTGTGATGTTTATTTGGGTGAAGGTGTATCAGGAATCGACCTAATGCATGAAATAATGAATATTCGACCAACGGTAAAATTTATTTTGTCTAGTGCATTTATTCCGCAGTTAAACACAGAGTACATAGGAGTTAACTATAAAGTATCTTATCTGCCAAAGCCATTTGAAGAGCAAGAGATAAGATCACTTGTTAGTGAACTCCTAAATTCCGGTTAACTATAACTTGTACTTACATGCAACCATTACTGCAGGAAGTTCTCTCAGTTCCTCTAAGATTGACTCTGCATTGAACCAATCTTTAAGACTTACTTTAAGAGTATATCGACTTCCTCTTTTTGAAAGAATTGTAATGGCATCATTACTTATTAGTTCATAGAATTCATCAGATACTAGTTCCTCATTTACAGAGACACTGAAAATATCTTCATGAACATAGTCTGTTGCATATGAAGCGTTGTAGCACTCATCAAGAATTGACTGTGCTTGAATTGAAAAAACAAATAAGAATGCTACTAATAACTTCATATAATCCCCTATTAGAATAAAATAGTTCTCTCTGCTGGGTGCATTACCCATAGTTGATGAATTGCTCTTGTTGCTGCTAAATGTAATCTCTTTCTACATCTAGGTGTTTCTGGGTAATTGATTCTGTCAGCGTCAGGAATGATTACATAATCAAATTCAAGACCTCTAATCTGATCGACCGTCGTTATGTCTATCCCTGGTCTAAAACTAAAGTCCTGATCTAGAACTAGTCTTACACCACCAATATCTTCAAGTTCATTAAAGAATAACTTAGCGCTATCTTCTGTATTACAAATAAGAGCGATACTTGCTCTTGGTTCACGCTTAACAAGGTCAACTAGTGCATCACTCAATATCATAGAGCCATGGGCACGGTGTTGAACTTGAGTTTTTAGCACTGGACCGCCACTCTTCTTTGATTCAGGAATCTGAGAAGGTGCAAGTGGACCAAGCACGCCATGGGCAAACTTAACAATTTCCTTTGGCGACCTATAAGAGACATTTAGCTCTTGTGCTTTAAAGTTAGGAACTCCTAGGTTCTTTAATACATTCTCCCAAGAAGAGAATGAAAGACTTGGATCTATCTGTTGAATAGCATCACCAGCAACAGTGAAGTTTCCATCATCTGTGAGTGTTGTTGCAATGGCCTTGAGTTCCGCATCTGAAAGCTCTTGGGCCTCATCTAAGAAGATGTGCTTATAAACTTTAGAGTTTCTACCGTCAGCGAAGAACTTACCAAGCTTAAGTTTTACAAGTTGAATAATGAGAGGATAATCCTCAACATCGTACTCACCTTTTATTCCTGATTTTCTATTCTGATACTCTCCATCATCATCGAATTTTTCAATTTGTCTCGCTGTATGCATTTTAAAATCTTCAAGCATACGAGAAGAGACTTTTCCATCTGTCATCTCTGTCAATTTAGACATGAGCTTACTATCAGAGTAGAAGTTGAGAATATCTTCTTTAAAATTCTTTAACTGCTTACCAAGCTTTGAGACTTTAATTCTCTCTAAAGAGCTTATTCTATTGAACTTATAAATTTTTCTAAGTCTTGGAACAAGTGGCATATTTGAGTACTTATTAAATTCACTTTCTAGCTTTCCACTTGGATCAATCAAATTTAGCTCAGCTCTAACTTCGCCCTCTTGTTTAGCAATATATAACTCAAGAAGATCAAGCATCTTAGCGTGTTTTTTAATTGTAACCACAGAAAGAGGTGCCTCGTAATTAACCTTTCTAGGAAGTCCTCTTACATTTTGCATAAGAAGCTCTTTAATCAGAAAATCATTCGCCTTAACATTTACTTTATCAAGTCCCACTGAATTTAGAAGTGTTTGAGATAGCTTGATAAGACCGGTATTTGGAACGAGCACTAAAGCATCATGTGCTCTTAAGTGTCTTTTCTCACAAAGTTTAGCAATTCTATAAAGTGCTACAGTAGTCTTTCCACTCCCTGCACCACCTGTGATCAGTAATGGTTCACGGACATCTTTATTAACAATTTCATATTGAATTTTATCTAATAGAGAAATTACTTCAGGAGAATCGTAATTAGTCTTACCACGGCCAAAACCTAGTTCCTGATTAGCTTTTCCTTCCCCACCTTCAAGTACAGTTGCTTCCTCATAGAGATTTGTCCACTCGCCATCACGTTTAACAAATGATTCGCCATTTCTATCAATTCTTAAAAGCTTTCCGTCTCTAATAGTTTGGATTGATTTTTGAAGAATAACTCCTTCAATAGTTCTATCATCCAAATCAAAGTCAAACTCATCCCCTTCCATATATTGATAGAAGATCCTAGCAATTGGCGCCTTCTTCCAGTCGACAATTTTAAACGAGAGATCTCTCTTAGTCATAGCAATATGACCTAAGAAGATATCCTTAACTTTACCAGCTTGCTCAATTTTCATGTGACCAAAGTATGGAGACTCACAGTCCGGTAGACTGTCATTACTTGAATGTCTTCCTGCTAATTGGTGCTGTAGATTCAGCTGTTGAAGAATCCCCGGAAGGTCATCTTCTTTACAGTTCTTGGCCTCTTCTTTAAGGGCCTTTATATTACGTTCAATTTCTATTAATGCTAAAATATTATGATCAGGGATCGCCTTAATTGTCTGAATTGTGTCAGACAAAAGAGTCTCCTGTTTCTTTAGGTACTCTAGAGAATCTTGGGTCAAAGAGTTAGGCATTTGCAGTCAGCTCCGAAATAATAGTTTCGGCCCAATATAGACGTAATTTACAAGCTCGACAATGGGTTTCGTACCTTGGCACAATGCGTTTTTTTACGAAATCACCATATAATTATTTACACAATGCTTTGTCAGTAGTTTAATGCCCTTCTCAATGCCACATAATGATGTGACGCAGACCTCAAAAAGGAATATATATGTCTAAGAAAGTTATCGGATTTCATTACACACTAAAGGACGGACAAGGAACTACTATTGATAGTTCTGAAGGTGCGACACCTCTACTATTTCTTCAAGAAAGTGGAATGATCATTCCAGGACTTGAAAAAGAGCTAATCACAATGGCAATTGGTGATAAGAAAAATATCGAAGTTAAAGCAGCTGATGCTTATGGTGAAAAAAGAGATGATATGATCATCACTGTTAAAAAAGACCAGTTTCCAGAAGGTACTGAAGTTGCAGCAGGTGATCAGTTTAGAGTAAACCAAGATGCTAACATGCCTCCATTCACAGTTCTTTCTGTTGAAGGTGAAGAAGTTACTCTTGATGGAAATCACCCACTAGCAGGTCTAGATCTTTTCTTTGATGTTGAAATCACAGAGAATAGAGATGCAACTGAAGAAGAAGTTGCTCACGGTCACGCACACGGAGAAGGTGGACACCACCACTAGAATATATAAAGGGTCCAGAAGGGCCCTTTTTTATTTTCCGCCAAATTGATCAATCCAAAACTCAACTTTAGATTGATCAAAATCACTTTTTGCCTTTGATCCCCAAATTGCCCCTGGCCATGCACGATCATTCTTATATCTTGCTAGAACATGTACATGAAGTTGTGCAACCATATTGCCCAAACTAGCGACATTTATCTTATCTGCCTTAGCGATACTTAGCTTATCACTTACAAGAGAAATTTCACGGCATAACTCAAACTGGTCATCCATTTCAAGATCACTCCAGTCCTTCTTACCTTCTTTTAGAGGGATCAATACAAACCAATCAAGATCACCATCTTTAATAAGTCTCAATTCAGACAATTTCAAAGTCGTTATATATTCACTGTCAGCAATAATCTTTTCATTTACTTGCACTACTTCTCCAATTGGCAGCCAAAGCGACTTCCAGTATATTTTGCAATCGAGTCAGTAAAGAGAAAGCTTGCTTGAACAAACTTTCTTTCAGTATCTAATTTATAAGAACTTACTTCCACGATATATGATGCATAACCCTTACAGTATTTTTCAGATTGATCTTCTACAAAGATACAAGAACAAAACTCTTTTGCAAAACTAGAGCTCACTCCTTTCTTAAGGCCACAAGAACTCAATAGAAAAGTTAATGATAAAAAGACTAGTCTAGCTTTGAACTTCATTTCGCTTCTCCCCTAACGTATTTATCTTTAAACAAAAGTGAGAATACATCATTGAGATTAAAACGATTCTCTCTATCATTTGCGGTTCTCACAATAATCATTTTCTCAGAAGGTATGATTGTCATTGATTGTCCATGATGGCCTAACGCCATGAGAATATCCACTGGAGCGTTCTTGTGCTTCTTTCCAAATTTAGGATGAGCTTTATTTAGCCACCAGTGTGCTCCATATGTTGCACCACTCATATGGCCCTTTAGCTCTGTTTTAAAAGTTGAAGGTGAATTAAGAGATGAGAACTCGACCCATTCCTCATCAAAAATTTGAACTCCATTCCACTCACCTTTATTAAGATAGAGTTGCCCAATTTTTGCTAAGTCAACTGGAGAAATATAGAGATAAGAGGAAGCAACAAAGTTATTTTGATGATCCCTTTCCCACGTTACATCTTTTATGCCGAGAGGAATAAATAGTTTTCGCCAAGGAAATGATTCATAGTCACTAAGAGATAGTTTCTTTTGTAAAACACTCATGAGAAAATTAGATTCACCACTCGAGTAATTAAAGTACTCCCCTGGTTGGTATTTTTGATCTTTCTTTGATACGAACTTTGCCATGTCTTTAAAGTTAGAAATATACAGCATTTTTAGAACATCACTATTTAAAGGATTACTCTCATAGCTCTCATTCCAAGTAAGGCCAGAGCTCATATTGAGAAGATGCTGAATAGTTAGCTTATTACTCACCTTTGGGTAATATTTAGAGACAAGCTCATTTCTATTAATAAGACCATGCTTTTCAGCAATACCAATTAGAGTTCCAGCAATTGACTTTGTTGCCGACCAAACCCTTTGCTTCTTTTCAACTGAATATAATTTTGAACTATTTTGATAAAGAGTTTTCCCATCTTTTATTACGAGAAATGATTTTGTTGAATACTTATCATTATTAAAGAGCAATGAATCAAAGCCCTTCTTTAAAGTTGCATGGGCAAGAAAGGAATTGAAAGCTAGAGCGAGTATAATAAGTTTCTTCATTTACTTATTATACGCACCCATAATATAGATAGAAAGTAATTATCTTTTTTGAAAACTAAGAACAAAGGTCGTATTACTTCTTTCTTGATCAATATAAAGTTCTGCACCAATTTGCTCAGATAAGTACTTACTTAGAGAAAGTCCTACTCCAGTCCCCTTCCCCTTCACTTTTGTCGTATAGAATGCTTTCATTACTTTTTCAGCAATCTCTTTGGGAACACCATTTCCAGAGTCTTGAACGCAAATATCAATAGAGTTATGGTCTTCTTCTAGAATTACTTTTATCCACTTCTCTTTTAAAGGCTCAACTGCATCAACTGCATTACTTAAAAGGTTAATTAGAATCTGGGATAATGGAGAATACTTCGTATTAATAAATGCTGACTCTGTATAATCTTCAACCTCTACCTCTACTCCAGACTTTTTTAATTTATAGACACATAAATCTATACTCTCTCTTACAACGTCATTTAAATCTACATCTAAAACTTCTTCATTAAAGTTAAACTGAGATAAATTGCGAAGAGATGAAGTTACTTTGCCAGCCCTTTCAACCCCTAGCTTCATCTTTGTAAGGCCATGAATAAGCATTTCTTTATTTATTTCTTTTCTCTCAATTTTCTTTAAAAGATAACTGACATGAAAACCGATGATAGAGAGAGGGTTATTTATCTCATGCATAATTCCCGTACTCATTTCACCTATAGTTGCTAAGTGAGAACTAAGCTCATTAAACTTTCTCTCCTCTTCTAAGCTTTTCTCTAACCTCTTCTGGTCTGAAACATCAAAACGAATTGCCATATAATGAGAAACTTTCCCACTCTCCATAATAGGAACAATCGCAGTATCAAGCCAGTAAACTTCCCCATTCTTACTTCTATTGGCAACTCTTCCCTTCCAGATTCCACCACGATTAATAGTTCTCCACATATTCTTAAAGAAGGACTTATCATGTATTCCAGAGTTTACTATTGAATGAGTCTGTCCAATAAGCTCCTCGCGAGAGTAGCCAGAGACCTTACAAAACTGATCATTTACATATGTAATCCTTCCCCTAATATCAGTGGATGCAACAATAGCTATTTGATCCATCATCTCCTGATACTGATTAGAGATATCAGTTACGATTTTAAGCTCTCTACTCTTTCGTATATCTTCAGTAATATCTACGATTAACCCATGAAAGCTCTTAACTCTTCCCCAAACATCTCTCTCAATAATCGTCTTCTCTTTAACCCAATAGACTTCTCCGTCAGGAGATAACATTCTCCACTCAAAGTGAGCGATATCTTGCTTATTCTTTAAAATAGTCGTTAACTCAGCCTCTACTCTTAAGTAATCATCAGGATGCATTAAGTCTTTAAAGGTCTTCTTCTTATTGATGATATCAAGTTTAGAAAAACCAAACTTCACGATATTGTTAGATATTTGAATTATTGCCCAGCCATCACTAGGAGAACACCTATAGAAAACTCCAGGGCTTTCGTTCTTCAATTGTTCAAAATAGTTTAGTGCCTGACTCATTGGGCCTCCTTAGCTTGTTTTTCATAATAGTTTGATCGGTCAAACTAAAGACAAACTAAAGACAACCTAAAGATGATCTTAATCAGGTTCCTATACAAATGATTCAGGAGGCGTCTTCTTAAAGACTATGGCCGGAATAATACTAGAAAAGAGAGTATAAACAATTAACCCTGACAGGATACGCGGCTCAAGATTAAACTTCTCTTTAAGAATTCCCGCAATAACCAATCCAAAAATTAGCGTAGGTAGTAGTGATGTTGAAATTTCATTTCTGTCCTTCCAAAAGTCATTGATAAAGAACTTCAATGTACTAAATACCATGGCAATTCTTAAAGGAATAAAAACAAGTAAGAACACCATTCCAAGAATTAACCCCTCAACTGTGAAGAGGTCTTCTGTAAATGATAGACCGGCCTTAAAGAAGTAAAAAGGAATAAAGAAAGAAAAGAACATTCCTAAGTTTTTAAGAATCTCTTCGGCCTTATGACTTTTCCCAAGATGCTTAAACTCACTTGCCAGCATTCCAACAATAAATGCTCCAACGAGATAGTAAGTTCCAATCTTCTTAGTTAAAACACCACATATGAGAGCTACTAGGATTAGGAATCCAACCTCAGAGTCTGGTGCATAAGGGGCAACGAACTTGAAGAATAACTTAAAGAGAAAAGGTAGAAAGACAATTAAACTTATCAATATCCCAGAAGAAGTTCCTAACTGGCTCCAACTATCAGATTGTAGTGCGATAAAGAGTAGAAAGATTGCTGCAATTTCTTTTGCAATCGCCTTAGATCGGATCCAGTACTGCTGTTCTTCTGAAAAACCATAGTTTTTAAGAGAGTTTAAAATAAACCCTGTTGATGGCGTCATTATAGCTAGAGCTAATAATAGTGCGGCACGATGGCTCAGATCAAATATAAAAAAGAAAGCTATAGCTATCGCAACAGTGATGGCTACAGTCTGTAAAACGTGGAGCCCAAGGGCCATTCCATCTTTTTTTAGCTCTTCAACTTCAATTTCTAAACCAGCAAAGAGAAACAGAGATGTAATCCCTAGTCGAGACAACATTAATAACATTTGATCATTTTCAAACCAACCAAGACCTAATGCTGTTCCAATACCTAAGAATATTGAAGAAATACCCACTGGAATATGAAACCTAAGCAACGCCTTAGGTAGGATCAATAAAATAGAAAACAGAAAGAGATATTGAAGCTCAATTGAGTTTGCTAAGTCTGCCATTTTGTCCCTTTAAAAAATTATTGTTATCTTAATTTTAGAGATAAAATTACTCATTTAAACTACAGAGTGCGTCATAACACCAAGGCTTACTTAAAGCTAAGGTTGTCTTACTATTTTCGTCGAAAGCTTCTCTGTTTGCGATATCTGTAAAAACAATCTCTGTCCCAATTACAGCAACGTCATAGTAGTACTGTCCATTGTTAAACTTTCGCCTAACAATTTTTCCCTCTACCTTGCCCTTATCCGAGATATCCACATGATGGTAGTAGCCCGGCTTAATAGAATTGGAATCTCCATCCTTTACTATATTTCCATTACCAAAGAACTTTGCAACAAATTCATTCTCAGGTTTTAGATATAACTCAGAAGGTGTTCCAAATTGTTGAATCTTTGAATCATTAAGGATTACGACTTCATCAGAAAAGCTCATCGCCTCATCTCTATCATGAGTGACAAGAATACAAGTTATAGCGAGCTTTTTTAAGATTGCCTTTATCTCTTCCCTTAACTCAACTCTTAAAACAGGATCAAGACTTGAGAAACTTTCGTCCATAAGGATGAGCTTAGGTTGAGGGGCCAGGGCCCTAACGAGGGAAACTCTTTGTTTCTCTCCTCCACTTAACTCATGTGGAAGCTTTGAAGCATGAGATGTTAGGTTTACAAGCTCAAGTAATTCATTAACCCTCTTTTCTCTACTAGATACTTCCCAACTTGATATACCGTATTCAATATTTTCTCTCACACTTAAGTTTGGAAATAACGTCTCCTCTTGAAATACAAGACCAATACTTCTCTTATCAATAGGTGTCGAAATAAGGTCCTTTCCATGAAGTGTAATACTACCCTTTAATGGAGATATAAATCCCGCAATTGTATGAAGTAAAGTTGATTTACCACAGCCAGATGGGCCGACAAGGGAAATTAATTTGTGTTCGTGTACCTTAAAACTAACATCATCGAGAATAATATTCTCACCACGCTTAACACTTAGGTTACTAATCTTTAGCAAGACTATCTCCTTTAATACTCATAATTAATACTGTTAGCATTCCAAGTAGAACAAGGAATAGAGCACCAAGAGAAGCTCTCTCCCACTCACCTTCACTTGTTAATTCATAGATCTTAGTTGAAAGAGTATCGTGCCCCATAGGCCTTAACATGAGGGTCAAGGGCATTTCTTTTGCAACTTCTACAAAGACAAATAAGAATGCATATATAGTGTTACCCTTTAAAAATGGTAACCAAATTTTTCTAATAAATGTCGGTGATCTCTTTCCAAGACTTCGAGATGCATTCTCCAGGCCCGGATTCATTAATCTCGCAGTTGGAGAGATTGTTCTGTGACCAACAGAGAGAAAGCGATAACTTAGCCCTATAACGACAAGTAACAACCCCATCCCCATTGGACTAGTCCCCATCACATTTTTAAAGAGAAGAAAGATTCCAACGGCAACAATATTTCCAGGAAGCGCGTAGCCAACTAAGAAGAAGCTTCTTAAAAATGGCAGCCACTTTTCACGGAGCTTATTTCTTTCAAAGTAAATCATACTCAAAGAAACAACCGATACGATAAGCCCAACTTCAACAGCTAAGCCTAGCGTATTCTGAATAAGTCCTACATAGTTATCCAAAACTTCTTTACCCCATGCTTCTCTTGCCCAAATAATTAATTGAAGAAGTGGAAGAATCAACGAAAAGAAGATAACGAATAAGATAAAAAATAGAGATAACAACTTCCCTTTAAGGCCTAGCTTAAAGAGCATTTCATTTGATTGTGATTTTAATAGAGGCACTTGTCTCTTGGAAACATTGGACTCTAAGAAAAACAGAATCAAAGAAAAAATAAGTAATAGTAAACTCAAACGGGTTGCACTACCTAAACTAAAGAGACTACTCCACGCCATATAGATTGAAGTTGTAAATGTATCAAAATTAAATACTGAAACGGCACCAAAGTCTGCCATAACTTCCATTCCAACAATCGTACAACCAGCAAAGAGAGGTACTATACTGATAGGCAGAAGAATCTTTCGTATAAATGTATATTCACTTTGTCCTAGAGAAAGAGAAGTTTGAAAAAGTCTATAATCAACTTTTCTTAGAACGAGACGCACAGGCATTAGGATATAAGGAAAGAGTCCTAGACTAAATACAAATGCAACGCCAAATACATTTTTAAACTTTAGATTTCCTAATGTATCCAAACCAATTTCACGAAAGAATGTCAGAACAGGTCCGGCCCATTCAAAAAATCCTACATAGATAAAGGCCAGAACATAGAGAGGAAAAGCTAAGGGAAGAATTGTCAGAATATTCCACAGCTTCTTTCCTGGAATATTGGTAAGTTCTAAAATAACTGCCAAAGGGATAGCGAGAATAGTGCATCCAAAAATAGAAAGTATAACGAGTTTAAATGAATTAGATAAGAGTCCAGGAACCACTTGATTGATAACAAATGTCCAGGACTCGAGATCTTGTGTAGGTATTTCCCTGCCCTCTATAAAGAGAAAGATTACTGGTAAAAGGGCAATGAGGGAGAAGAAGAGGTAGGTGTAAAACCCTACCTTCTTATTTGTAACCAACTTCATGCATTAGTTTTATCGCTTTCTTCTGTAATTTACCAGCGTCAGTTAGGTTGAATGCAGTATTTGCTTTAAATTTTCCCCATGACTTAACAATGTCTGACTGAGGAGCATTTTTAAGAATTGGAAATTCCATATTTACTTGCGCAAAGTGCTTTTGAGCTTCTGAAGATGATAGCCATTCTAAGAACTTCTGTGCTTCAACTTGGTTCTTAGAGTTTTTAACAATTCCGGCCCCTGATACATTGATATGTACACCGTAAGATTTTTGGTTTGGCCATGTAATAGCTAGTGGTAACTTAGGTGACTTCTTCATAAGTCTTCCAAAATAGTAAGTATTTACAATCCCTACTGCACATTGACCCGCCGCCACGGCCTTAAGAACATTAGTATCATTAGAGAAGATATCTACTTTATTAGATACCCATCCAGTTATGATCTTCTTAGTTTTTTCGTAACCATGAGTTGAAATTAACATTGCAACTAATGACTGGTTGTAAACCTTCTTAGAAGTTCTTAAACAGAGCTTTCCTTTCCACTCAGGCCTTGCAAGGTCTTCATAAGATAGAGTCGTCCCATTTTTCACAAGCTTGGTATTAACAACTGTAGTTCTTGCTCTAACAGAAAGTCCGTACCACTTACTATCTCTATCTCTAAGGTGAGATGGAACATTCTTATCTAGAACTTTAGAACTAAGTGAGTTCAATAGTCCTTCGTGAGATGCGTACCAAAGGTTACCAGCATCTACTGTCATAAAAATATCGGCCTCAGGGTTTTTAAGTTCAGCTTTTAAGTTCTGAATTAAGGCACCGGCCTTACCAGTTTTATAATTGATTTTTACACCAGTCTTACCTTCGTAAGCCTTGAATATATCTTTAACAAGGTGTTCTTTTCTCGATGTATATACAGTTAAACCTTTTGCGTTTACTGCAAAGCAACAAATTAGTAAGAAAGCAGTGCTTAAAATTTTCATCATATGTCCTTTTTTGATTGGATTTTGTCCATTTCTACGATAAGTAGGACTAATCTACAATAGTTTTAATGATCAAACAATGAGTTGAGTCACAAAATTTATGCAAAGAGCTTTATCTTTAAAAGAGATTGATATGAACGACAAAAGGACAAAATGGATTGTCTTTAGTGTATTAGTTCACCTTGCTCTTCTAGTTGGACCGTCTTTAAAAAAGGCTGACTCTCTTGATAAACTCAACTTCGCTATTCCAAAATCACGAGTTCAACTACAGCTAAGAAAGCAGCACAAGGCGCCTGTACCAGTCATGGCCAAGAAGATCGTAAAGAAGATCAGCAAAAAGGCCCGTAAAAAGCTCGTTAAGCCTATCGAAAAGAAAAAAGAAGTCATTCAAAATAAGCCAGTTAACAATGTTGTTACGGACTCAAAGGTCGTAAACAACCTCTTTAAGAACTATGTAAAACCAAAGTATCCAAGAGTTCTTCAAAAGAGAAAAATACCTGGTCAGGTAACAATCGCCTTCACTATTACAAAGGCCGGAGCAATTGCTGATCTAAAAATCCTTAGCTCTACTCACAAACTCTTAAAAAGATCTGTAGAGAAATCAGTTTCTCAATGGGTTTTCAAAGAGTTACCTCATCAAACAAGAGTAAAGAGGAAAATAGTTTTCGGTGACAAACTATAGTTTGACATACAAAACTCCTATTGCTACAAATCACTTAACAAATAACAGAAGATCGAAATAAAGGTATTAATTATGAAATCAAAAGCACTATTAGCACTATTTCTCTCTACTCGTATTCTAGCTGGAACAGCTTATGATGAAGCAGTAGAAACACTAAAGAACGCTCCACAAGAAATTAAGGCCACTATGGCAACGGCACCATCTGTTTACTCTTTTGAGAGTCAACTTGAAGCAGGAAAGAAATCTGTAAGCTACTCTGGTCAAACATTTAGACAAGTTCTTATCGCAGACCTTAAGTCTTATATGGGTGGACAGTTAGCAGGTAACTTCATGGGTGACGATGTTGAGGCACTAGAAGTATTAAATAGCTACTTCTTATTCTCAAATACAACTAACTCAACAGCTATTGATGCAATTGAAGCAAATAGCGAGTTCAAAGTTTCTGCAAAGATGATTGATGGAACGGCGGCCGATATCACAGAAGGTTTCTTCTACGGTGACCTTAAGGGATCTGGTAAGAACCTTATCAAAAAACTAGCTGGTGTTGATAATCCACTTAGAAGAGGAAAACTTGTAGGTGCTACAGGTTATAATACTCCTGCTGAATATGTTGATGGTCTTTTTGCTGAGTTCTCTAAGAACCAAGTTGATGGAGATACATTCCTAGTTGCTAACGGTAACCTTGCAAAGCAAAGAGTTACAAAAGCACAAGTAACTAAAGACGGTAGAGACTTAACTCAACTTACACAGAAATTTCTATTTGGAGCAATCTCTTACTCTCAAGCAGCTGGAGATTACTTATCAACAACTCTTTCTCCAAAGAAGGGTTTAAACACTGATAACGAATTCGCAAATAAGCCAGGTAAAGCATATACAACACTTGAGCACTACTTTGACGAAGGTTTCGGTTACTTTGGTGCTGCGGCAGACTTTAAAAACTACTCAGACAAGCAAGTAAAATCAAAACTATCAATTGATACTAACAAAGATGGTGAGATCTCGCTAGAAACAGAAAAGAGTATGGGAATTGCTGTTAACACTGCAAAGATTGACGGTGCTTCAACAATTAAAACAGACTTTTCAGGTGAAGCTATTAACGCTTTTCTTTCTGGACGTCAGTTAATTACATCTAAGCCTGCTAACTATAAGAAGTATGTAGTTGCAAACGCTAGAGTTGCTCTTGGTGCATGGGAAAAAACTATTGCAGCAACAGTTGTTCACTATATTAACTTCACAATTAAAGAAATGAATGAGTACGGAACAGATGCTTACCTATTCACAAACTTAGCTAAGTATTGGTCAGAAATGAAAGGATACTCATTTGCATTTCAATTCAGTCCTACTGCAATTATGACAGATGCTGATTTTGATTCTATGCAAGCTCTTTTTGGAGATAAGCCAGTTCTTCCAACTGCAGATAAGGCCGCTGTTGCAAAGTACAAAGCTGATCTTTTAAAAGCAAGAGACATCCTAGAAAAAGCATACAACTTCTCTAAAGAAAACGTAGCTAACTGGTAACAAGTAACTTTAAATACACTTAAGGCCTAGGTTAATCCCTAGGCCTTTTATAGAGAGTAATATTATGAAGAAGAGTTTTTATTCAATTATTATTAGTTCACTTATTTTTAATAGCTGTGGCGACTTTGAACACAAGAATATGACCGAAGGTCCATCTCAAAATGTTCAGGGTGATATTGGTTTATCGGCACCTGGTGACCTAGGTTCTATCAATCAGGGATCATTCGCACTTAATAAAATGATTTCAAATATCGGAATCAATATTATTACTCCGGCCGTTGCAGACTTCAAAAATAATGCGGAAAAGTTAAATGATAAAACTCAGGTATACTGCCAAATCGCAGAAACTCTAACAACAGATGAAACTGTTATGACAGTTCTAAGAACTGAGCTTCAACAGACTTGGTCTCAGGCAATGAAGTCATATCATTATCTCGAAGCAGCTAAGTTTGGTCCAGTAGCTTATAATGAAGAAGAACTTGGTCTAAAACTATACTCATGGCCATTAACAAATGCATGTAGAGTTGATCTTGAAGTTGTTAAAGCAAGTTCTCGTGCAAATTACAAGTTAAGAGACAACTTAAATACAAGAGGTCTTGATGCTCTTGAAGGTCTCTTCTTTGTAAACGAAGATTCTCACAGCTGTCCTAGAGCAAACTCAAGACTAACAGCGTGGTTAGCAAAGCCTCTTTCTCAAAAAAGAGTTGATAGATGTAAAGTAATGAAGGTTGTTGCAAAAGACCTTTTAGAAAATGCAAAGACTCTAAATAAGTCTTGGGATCTAAGACAAGATCACTTCACGATACAACTTGTAAAAGACAAATCTCAACAGGAACTTCTTGATGCTTCAAGATCAGTTTCTCAATCTCTCTTCTATGTTGAAGAGGTCGTGAAGGACACAAAGATTGGTAAAGATGCTCAGTCTTGTACAAAACTAACGGAGCACGTAACTAATCCAACAATGGCAGCTAGCTCTATCCTTGAAAACCTGAAAGGTTTTAAGGATGTATTTAACGGTGTAAATAGAACAACGGCCTATAATGGATTTGGATACGATGATTACCTAAGATCCCTCGGGTTTGAAGGTGTTTCCTCACAAATAAATACAGCGACAGATACTGCAATCCAAAACTTCTCTGACCTTATTAATGCACAAACAGAAATCTCAAAGCAAGATATCTGTGCAAGATTTGATGACGTAAGAGAGATTACGAATGTTCTTAAGGGCGAGTTTTTACTGGCCCTAGGAAAAGACTCAGCACCAGGTCAATCACAAGGTGACATGGACTAAGGCCAGATATGAAAAAGATACTTCCACTATTACTTATATTTAATATTCATGCCCAAGTTAGTGAGAGCTCTATTTCTAAAGCTCCTAAATCAACAAAGGCACTAGAATTTTCTGAAGATGAAACGATTTATGTTATCGGGTCTAAAGAAAAGGCCTTCTCGGCCCCAGGTTCTGCCCATTTTATAGATCAAGAGGAACTGAAGAGATTTGATTATACTGATATAGGAAGAATCCTAGATAAAGTACCAGGCGTATATATTCAAGAAGAAGATGGTGTCGGGCTAAGGCCAAATATTGGACTAAGAGGTGCTCACCCACATAGAAGTAAGAAAGTAACTCTTATGGAAGACGGAATCCTTATTGGACCTGCTCCATATTCTGCACCAGCTGCATACTACTTCCCTACTCCAACTCTTGCATCAACGATGGAAGTTTTCAAAGGCCCTGCTGCTGTAAAATTTGGTCCAAACTCTATTGGTGGAGCAGTTAATATTGTTACCAAGCCAATTCTAAAAAAAGAAGAAAGTGAAGTTAATTTCTCATACGGAGTAATTAAGAAAGCGATGATTTCTAACTCCGGAACTAAAGGTCACACAGGTTGGAGAATTGAAGCCCACAAGATACAAAGTGATGGGTTTAAGACTCTTCCAAGTGGAGATGATACTGGTTTTGATAAGAATGATTTTCTCGCAAAGTATGAATATGACTTAGGAAGATCTTTCGGAGGAAAACCACAGAAGCTATCAATCAAAGCGAGCTATGCTGATGAACTTTCAAAAGAGACATACCTTGGTACAACAGCTGAGGACTTTGACTCTAATGCTTATGACAGATATGCCGCTTCAAATGATGATGAAATGAACTGGGAGCATTACCAGGCGATGGTTAAGCACGCCATTACATTAAGCTCAAATGTAAAATTAAATACAACGGTATATCATCATGGCTTTAAAAGAGACTGGTATAAGTTTAATGGTCTTGCAGCAGGCCAAGATATTAATGATATTATGCTAGGAAAGAGTGGGCAGAATTATCTCACACTTATAAAGGGACAACGAGATACTCTCAATGCTGACGAGAACTTAGTTCTTGGAAGAAACAGCCGTAAGTATTTTTCACAAGGTGCCCTATTACAGTCAACAATAAACGCTGACCACGGTGATTTCTACCATACACTATCTCTTGGATTAAGAGTTCACAGAGACCAAGTCGATAGAAATCACACTGTAAAAGAAGCAGAAATGATCAACGGAAATCTTGACTATATCGAAGGATCTGAAACTCTTTCAAATACAACGAAGGATACCTCAACAGCAATGACAATTTTTGCAGAAGATGAGGTCTCTCATAATGATCTCACAGTATCTGTTGGTTCAAGAGTTGAGTTTGTTAAAACGAAGAGAGAAAATAGCTTAGACTCCCAAAGAGATGGAGATAACAAAGACACTATAGTTGTTCCAGGTCTTGGATTCAATTATATGCTCACTGATAATCTCGTTCTAGTAGGTGGTATAAATAAAGGAATAACTCTTGTTGGTCCAGGTCAAGATGACTCAATCAAGCCAGAAGAAAGTTTAAATTATGAAATGGGAATGAGACTTAAAGCTCCTGTATACCTTGAAGTAATTGGATTCTATAGTGATTACTCTAATATCAAAGGAACTTGTTCTTTCTCTTCTGGTTGTGCTGAAGACAAGATTGACTCTGAATATAATGGTGGAGAAGCGGAGATTTTTGGTATTGAATCTGCTATGTCACATACATTTAAAGCGAAGAGCTACCAGTTCCCAGTAGAGCTTAGCTACACAAGAACAGTCGCAAGATTTACAAGAACAACAACTTCTGACAATAAGGAATGGGGTATTGGCGAAATAAAAACTGGAGACCCTCTTCCATATGTTCCTCAAGACCAAATCTCAGCAAAGGTTGGACTAAATAATGATATATTTGCGACATCTCTAAATATGGTTTGGAAGGGAGACATGGCAGATCAATCAGTAGAAGAAGGACGTAAGTTAATTCCATCTTACGGTGTTCTCGATTGGGTCGCTTCATATAATTACAGTAAGACTGGAAAGATTTTTACTAAGGTCGACAATATACTAGATAATACTTATCTCGTTAGTCTTAGACCATATGGAGCAAGACCTGGAAAACCTAGAATGCTTAGTATTGGACTGAATCAGAAGTTCTAATTAAGGAACTTTTATATAGAAATAACAATTTGTATATGCGTCGGGCATACTCTCAACAAAGAGCTCGGCGTTATGTAAATGAAGAAAAGTTTTTACTATTTTAAGTCCTAGGCCTGTAGTCTTCTCTCCCATCGTCCCAAGTCTCCCAATAGGTTTTTCATTTTGAATCGAGTTGATAACCTCTTTAGACATTCCTAACCCCTCATCATAAACAGAGAAGAGATATAACCCTTGAATCTTTTCAACACTGAGCTTCACATCACTTCCCTTATTTGAAAACTTCACGGCATTAACAATGAGATTTTCAATTGCCCTTTCAATTTTCGCTTTATCAATGAAAACAACTGAGTTCTCATCAAGGGCATTATTAATGACGAGATTAACCTTCTTACGTCTACAAAAAGGAACAACCATACTTCTTACCGACTCAATGACATCCGATACTTTTTCCTCCTTCAGCTTAACACTTAACTCACCAGACTCAATTAGACTCATATCAAGCACCTCTTCACACATTTCCAATGAGAGGTCCATTCCGTTACGAGCACTTCTTAAACATGCCATAATTTCGTCAGGGCTTAATTCATCCATCTCATTTATTAAAAGGTCAATATATGAAACTGATGATCCAATAGGGTTTCTCAAGTCATGACTCATATTTCCAACGAAGGTGTGAAGGTCCTTATTCTTAGTTTCAGCAGTTATATAGACGTTGCGACTAATGCGATAAAGCCCTACTGAGATAAGAAAGGATGAAAGTGTAACGAAGATATACTCTATAACATAGACTTCCTCAGGAAATGATCTTGCATGTTCTCCATAACCTAGAACAAAGTAAGCAACCATAAGCATTGATGTTGAATAAAGTGCGCCAAGTAAACCACACCACATTCCCCCAAGGAATGTTAACCACATAGGCATGAGAACAAGCCAATAGTAAATAGGTCCATGAATACTCGGGTTTATCATCAGCATAATTGGCCAATAAATAATGAGGAATCCACCAACAAGATAGAATGCCTTCTCCAAACCTTTCGAACGTCTTATTAAAAAAAGTGCAATAGTAAGGACGACTGGCCAAATAGAGACAATCTCATATCCCTTCACTCCATAAATATAATAGAGAAGAGCAATTGATAGAGAAACAAAGATCGAGCCAGTACAAATGGCGCAAAAAGAGCGCACCTTAATCTTAGTCTCACTACTAGTATTAGATGAGTAAGCGTCGCCTACAATAAGGTCTATGATATTAATAATTTTCTTATCAAGACGATCTACAAGGTTCAAATTGAATCTCCATATTTTTTATGAATATCAATTAATTCTAAGGTATGAATTTCGAGAAAAAACAAAGCTTTATCGAAACTAAGAACGGTAGGTGATTATACTTATATATAGCTTTATTTCCTTAAGAATCTCTCAAGTCTTCAGCTAGGCTAAAGACTCGAGTATTTAAAGAAAGTGCCATAATAAAGAGACGACGCTATGCCTGTGTAACTTTAGACGTATAGTACTGATAATTTCCAGGGTAGATTCTTACTTCCCCCTTAGAGACTTCATAGACTTTCTCTGTCAATTCATTAAGAAAGTGACGATCGTGGCTTACAAATAATATCGTTCCTTCAAATTTCTTTAGGGCCTCTAATAGAACTTCACGAGATTTTATATCCAAGTGGTTTGTCGGCTCATCCAGAACAAGAAAGTTATTATTTTGAGAGAGAAGAACGGCAAGTACAAGACGGGACTTCTCTCCTCCAGATAGGTACTTAACTTTTTTATCAACGTCATTACCTCTAAAAAGAAATGCCGCTAATAAGTTTCTTACATAACCATCGGATGCAGAACCTAGTCCTTTTCTAACTTCATCAAAAACTGAACTTTCCGGATCGAGTACATCTAGTGAATACTGACTAAAGTAGCCTAGCTTAATGCTTGGGCCGATAGCTATATTACCTGTAGTAGCATCTGTGTGATCTGTAATACATTTTAATAGAGTTGATTTACCTGCTCCATTGACACCGACTACGGCAATTTTATCTAACCTTTTAACTGTTGCGTTGAGCCCCTTAAAGACTTCATGAATCCCCTCTGATGTTTCCCATGATTTACCAAGGTCATTAACGATGACAACATCATCTCCCCCGCGTGGTGGTTCAGGAAATTGAAAATGAATTGTTTCCTCTTCAGCGGGCACTTCAATTCTATCAATTTTTTCAAGCTTTTTTACTCGAGACTGAACTTGAGCTGCATGTGAAGCACGTGCCTTAAATTTAGCAATGAACTCCTCTTCTTTAGATAGCATTTCCTGCTGTCTAGCTGCTTGTGCTTTAAGTTGTACAAGTCTTACTTCCCTTTCCTCTACATAGAAATCGTAGTTACCACTATATGTTGTTAGCTTACCATGTGAAATTTCGATGATCTTATTACAAACATTATTCATGAAGTCTCTATCATGAGTTGTCATAAAGATAGCACCAGCATAGTTTTTAAGCCATTCTTCAATCCAAAGAATTGTTTCCATATCAAGATAGTTTGTAGGCTCATCCATAATGATAAGATCAGGCGTCATAACGAGAACTTTTGCAAGAGCAATTCTCATCTTCCAACCACCACTAAAGCTCTCAACCATTTTCTGATGATCGCAAGGAAGTATCCCTAAACCAGTGAGAATCTCTTCTGCTCTTGTTTCAAGGTCATATCCACCTCGTTTTTCAAACTCACTTTGAACATCTCCCATTTTCGCTAGGACATTATTCATTTCATCATCTGACATATTGGCGCAATCAACTAACATGTCTTCATATTTTTTTAATTTAGTTTGTAGCTCTTTTACTTTTTCATCACCTTCCATAACTTCTTGAAGCGCAGTTTTTCCTGCCATCTCTCCAACTTTTTGAGAGAAATAGGCCCAGCGAAGTTTATCAGGAAAACTAATTTGACCTGTATCGGCCCTCTCTTCTCCAATAATCATTCTAAATAAAGTTGTCTTCCCTGCTCCATTTGGACCAACAAGGCCAACTTTTTCACCAGGGTTAATTTGAAAAGACCCTGCCGAATATAGTGTTTCACCACTTTGTATTTTTGAAATATTTGATACATTTAACATATAATGCCCTTAATTTAGTTTTCGAAATTTTAACAAAATTAGCTTAAGCGTACTAGTCTAAACTAGAGACGAACTCTCCAGCCAACAGTAGCTTTAAGGTAGCGAAGAACAAGGTTTTCACCTGTAAAGTCACTAGAGATATCTCCTTGCAGATTTTCAATCTTTTCTATGTAGCTATCTAAGGCTTCTGTTTTCTCTGGAAGCTCTTTTTCAATTCCTTGAAGAGCCTTTGCTGCATATAAGAATTCATCGCTATTATTACCGGCAATAAAATAAGAATCAACAACCTGGCTAAGAGTTTCCTTAAATTTAATCAATAGCTGCTTTGAAATATTAGTATCAAGAGGCATATTGATACTATAGGCCCAATCCTTAAGCTCCTCTATTCTAGTGTCATAAACAAAGAAAGGATCAACCCTATCAAGTTCATATCCCCACTTTCCTTTTTTAATAATAGCACCCTGACAAACAGTCAGATAGGCCTCGTCACTTATACTTCTTAATTCCACACGAGAGGTCCCAAGAACTAACTCAATTCCACTTTCTCTCATACACTCATACTCACAAGAAAAAACCACTGTCCTTGGAAATGGTGACTGATAGTCATTCTCTATATACTTCTTAGAGCTAATTTTTGGCAAACATTGTGAGAACTCTAAAGAGTAAACTAGGGAAGATTTAAGTGCGACAATAAGAATTAGAATGGTTTTTTTCATTTTATCTACATCCCATGACTCACCTAATAATGAAAGAATTTGTTATATTTTTACACCTCCAAATAATTGTCAATGAATGAAGAAATACTATTTAATAGGAATATAAAAATCAAGGAGTTAGATATGTTTAAAAAGGTAGCGTGGGCCCTTCCACTTCTACTAGGTAGCTCTATGGTCATGGCCCATGGAGATATCGATAGAAAGTACGACCCAAGTCAAATACATACACCCCAAATTCTCGATCATGTCGTCGGACCAACTCGAGTTATTACTTCTCCAGGACCAATGAATGAGACGAAGGTAGTTGTAAAGCTACTGAGAAATAAAGATGGTCTCCAGGTAGAGCAAGTTATTGAAACTCCTGACCTTGAAATTAACTGCGACCTTAAGTCTGGCTCTTCCAGGATGACAAATAAGTACTTTCAAATTAAACAACAATCAGTCTATGAAATTCAAGGACCTATCGAGTGTGGAAGTACAAATACATGGATCTTTGATGCTGAAAGTATAGAAGGTCAAGTAATGGGTATTCATGATCTCTCTATAAAAGCTGTTCGTCAGTTCAAGAATATGGGTCTTATTAAGTTTTGGAAAAAGAAAATAACGATGAGATGGCCTTCAGATGGAGACTACTACAACTGGAATACAGTAAATATAACAAGAGGCGACCACTGGGATGTGGTAGGTCATGAGATTGGACATGCAATCTACGCACAAGCAAAGATTGGACGCTCAGAAGGTGGAAGGCATAGAATTGATGAGTGCTACACAGGAACTCTTGCCCTATCTGAAGGATGGGCAAGCTTCTTTTCGGCATGGCTATCAATTGACCTCAAAGACTCTGATGCAAAGTTTGAGTTTATGGTTCCTCGAAGAGCTCCACTTACAATAGAGTCTATCCCAAGTGATGTTTGTAAAGGGCCCACTAATGAATGGCGAGTAACTGGCTTTCTCTGGGACATAATAGATCACTCATATGATGGTGAGAGTTCACAGGAAGCTTTTTCTAAAATATGGAAAATCACTCTTAACCAAAAATTTAGAGATATTGGTAAACTAGCAAATGAGCTTACAAAGTCTATTGACCCCATGCTAGTTAAAATCTTATGGGAAAAGAATTTCCTTACAGATTTTAAACAATAAATGGTAGAAATATCTCATGAAGAAGATTTTAATACTTTGTACTACACTTTTATCCCTTTCTGTATTCGCCCAAAGTGAATTAGAAAGAATAAATGGAATTTTAAATAGTTCGAAAGCTAAACCTGAACTTATTAAAGACTTAAGAGCTGAAGCAAAGTCCAATAAATTGGCCAAGAAACTTCTTCATGAGCTAGATCTCTACGGTTTAATAAAGAAGAGAGAACCCTTAATTGAAAAAGAGATTAAACCAGAGCTCAACAAGTATAGAGAATTAGTTATAGATAAGATTCAAAGAAATCTTCACGGGGGCTATTTAAAGCGACTAAGTTCCCAGTGGGGAGAATGCCAATCTGGAAAATGCCTCTCCTCTAAAGACGGAGTTTTCAAATATCAATTTCCTAAGAAAGAAATTTGCTTTCCAAATACGACATGTGGTTTTTACAAGTGCATGGAAGAAAAATATCAATGCGCTAAAGTAGACTCAAACTACTTTAGCGAACTGGCTTTTCCTACATGTTCAAAGTACATGAAAAACATTCAACGAAATTACTTTTCTAAAAAAGGGATTGATTGGATATACAATGTCATGGTTTGCTTACAAAAAGGTCTTGTAAAAGAGTGTGATGAAGACGGAAATTGCGACCAATCAACTAGAAGAGATAAGTGTGAACATATTACGAAGTATACATTAGAGTTTCACCCCTCATGCTACTTAAATAGTGGTGTAGGAGTCTGTCAGTTGCCATTAAAAGACAAAATTAATATTTGGAGGACTGTAGCAAAGTTTCTAACCGCCGACGAAACGACTCAAGCTTTTAGAGTCGTCTTAAAATGTATCATTCCATAATAGAGAAGCTTTTACCTTCTAGTAGTTCATGAGCACTCCCCTAAAATAAATATATACTATTTTAATTAACGGAGTCTAAATGGATATGAAAGTAAAGTTTAGTGACGATCTATCACTTGAAAATGAATTTGAAGATTTACCACCAGAGGATTTCCTCTACGACAGAAGAGGTCCATGGCCACAACCATCACCAAATCACCCTTTTGGAGAAGCTCCAGGTGTTCTTCATCTTCCATTCTCAGAGAACTTTTATTGGTGGCTGAAAACAGGTTCGCGCTATGTAAGAGACATGCTCTTTTACTGGCCAGTCGCACTAGGAAAGGCAATATCGTGGGGTGGAGTTTCTCCAGTTTCAGATGATGAATTTTCCGATTACTTTTACAACTCATGCTATAGCAAATTCTTTACATTTGAATTAACAGATAAGGTTAAGGATCTCTTCAAAGAATATATGGACCCTGAAAAGAGGTACTGCGTGTGTGACTTTGTCGGCATGAAGGTATTAAAGCCAATTAATGGTGTTCACTGTGATCCTTCAATTACCTTATTTGAAGTTATTGAAGGTGGTGTAAAACCTATAGCTATAAACTTGAAAGATTATGTCGTTGATCAAACGGATGGAGATCACTGGCTACTCGCTAAGTATATTGCCCTTCAGGCGGCAGGGAATCACGTTATTGTAGCAACTCACCCAAGGCTTCACTTTCCAATGGATGCCATTAATGCAATTACAAAAACAGCTGTTCCAAAAAACCATATTCTATTTCAACTACTCTACCCACACTTTGAGTTAACTTTAAAGCTAGATTATCAGGTTTTAAATAATCCTATTTCTCTCTTAAAGAATGAGTGGTGGATGAATTATGCACCATTTCCAGCGACTGGTGAATCAATGCGCGATCTTGTCGTCTTAGGCTTTCATGGAATAAAGGAAAACCCAGCTTATCCTAAATACTTCTTTCCTCTTGAAGGTCCTCAAAAGGTAGAGTCTTCATATGGAACTTTTCATGATGGTTATTATCAAGTCTATTTAAAATTTGTTAAGTCTGTATTGGCTGAAATTCCTGTTGGAGATAGGTTTGTTACGAGATGGGCAAACTACATTCACCAAGAAATGAAGTCATTTCCAAACGGTGAAGATATATGGAAGGGAGATAACTTTGCTCATGCCGTTGCTTCATATATTTGGGATGTATCACTTGGACACGCGGCCGATCATAAGACCTATGCAGAAATTCCAATCAATAAGAACCCATTAAGAATTAGAGTTGAAACTCCACACTTTAAAAATCCAGGATTTAAACTAAACCTTAAAAAAGTAGCTGGTGTTATTGACCAAATGAAGCTGGTAATGGCCAACAGAATGTTCTTCATGCCTACAAATGTTAGTACTCTTATTAAAATAGATTATAACTTTCCTCTTCCAGCTCTACAAAAGAGTGCTGAGCAGTTTAAGAAAGATATGTACGAGCACGAAAGTAACTTAAAGGTAAGAAACTTTATGCCTGTTGACGAGATAACGGCAAGTATTCAGTACTAATCACTTTAAAATCATTTTATAACTGAGACTAGAAAAAATGGGGAGTGTAATAAAAACCACTCCCCATATTACCAATGTCCAAATTAGAGATTTCTTATAAGGTATTATTCCTTCATACTTAAACCCATCTTTCCTTGCAAAAAGTCTCTTTCCAAATCGGTATAAGAAAAATCCTTGAATCGTTGCAAAGACACACCAAATACTTGGAGCATCAAAAACAATTTCAAAGTTTGATAGTATTCCTCCACAGAAGTTACTAATATTCTTAGATCCCGCTATATTCTTATACAAACCAAATCCATAACTGTAGGTTGCAGCAAGAATAAATGAAAAATTTAGCGTATAAAAAGGAAGAACTCTTGAATCCTTCCTAATGCTAAGAGGAAGCTTCTTATAAAGAAAGAAGTGAAGACAATTCCAAAACAAAAAAAGAGCAAGCCAGACAGCTCCCCAATAGAAATGAGACTCACCTCGCACATAGAAGTGAGTGTTACTAAAGACCATTTCCCTTGTGGCCATATGGATCACTAAGAGCCCTAAGATAAAGAGGTAAATTCTTGCCCCTAACCTTCGGCCTAAGAAAAATTCACTTCCTAGAATGTTAAAAAACATTGCTAATATTGAGAAGAATAAACCAGTTTTATAAACTAAAATATTCTCTGAAGAGATCGCCCACCACTCAAAGAATTGATGTGTACCTATACATAGATAGCCAATAACAAGAGAAAGCAAGCATTTTGCTTTATCATCTTTTAAAAATCTATGAAGCTTATACTTGAGTGAAATAATAGCACTTGCAAAATAGATGCTACTTCCTGCAACTAAACTAATTTCTTTACTATAACAGATTAGGATCTCCTGATAAAATACCGTAATAATAGAATAAATAAAGTTAGGTTATAAATGAAGCCAAAAATAAATAAAAATGATGAGCTTTCAACATTAAGTAAAGTTAATCCTCGCGGTGAAAAAAGCTACTTTGAAAAAAGGGTTCAATCTGAAGGTTCAGAAGATCTTAGACATGCTATTTTAAAGCGTGAATACAACCTTATGCGAGAGGTAAAGCACCCTAATATAATAGAATTTCTAAACTATGATAAAGATAAGTCTAGCATTCTCTTTGCAAATGCTGATTTAGAAACGCTAACTTCTCTAATGGCCTACTCTGAGTTATCAATCAAAGAGATATGCCAAATGTCCCTACAAATAGTTAAAGCTCTTGAATTTATCTGGGAAAGGGGAATGGTTTACAATAACCTCAATCCCAACTCTATACTCTTTAATAAAGATGAATCACTTTATAAGTTAATTAACTTTCACAACACATCAAATATTTCAAAGTTACGTGAGAATACATCCAAGCTTAACCAGCTTGAAGGTGACATTCATTATATATCTCCTGAACAGTCAGGACGAATGAATAGATCTATAGACTATAGAAGTGATATTTATTCATTGGGAGCTATCCTCTACTTTGCTCTAACAAATAAAAATCTTTTCAATGAAAAATCTCCTCACGAAATTATTCACGCTCATATTACAAAGGAACCTATACCTTTATCTATATTAAACCCAAAGGTCTCAAAGTCCCTTGCTTCAATAATACATAAAATGCTAAACAAGAATGCAGAAGATCGCTACCAATCAGCATTTGGGGTAAAAAAAGATATAGAAGAAGTCTTAAGAATCTTATCAGGGGATGCGACAGAAGCGGACTTTGAAATTGGAAAGCATGATAGCGCCAGTTCGTTTAAAATTCCTGAAAAACTCTATGGTAGAGATAAGGAAGAACAACAGGTTATAAAGTCCTACGAAAATACTGTAGGTCAAAAGAATAGATTACTTCTTATTAATGGTTACTCTGGTATAGGAAAAACAGCTCTAGTTAATGAAGTAAAGAAACCCATAACAAAGCATAATGGGAGATTTACTTTTGGTAAGTTTGATCAGCTAAAGAAGAGTATTCCATTTTCAGGATTCATTCAGGCATTAACAAGTCTTGTAAATGATATTCTTACCGAGGATGATGAAGTTATCTTTTCTTGGAGAGAGAAAATTTTAGAAAAGGTTGGTACTGATGGGCATATACTAACTGAGCTTATCCCAAACCTTGAAAAGATTATTGGCAGGCAAATAACAAAACGTGATGACTTAACTTCAGTCGAGTTACAAAACCTATTTAATAAAACAATTAAAGACTTTATTGGATTATTTAAGAGTTCATCATCCCCTCTTATTCTATTCTTAGATGATCTACAATGGGCAGACAACTCAACAATTAACCTCATAAGATTCCTTGTTACTGACTCGAAAGATCAAAACCTTTTACTCATTGCGGGATATCGTAGCAACGAAGTTGGTGTTAATCACCCCTTTCAAGTTTGCATTGAGGAAATAGATAAGCTTGGTGGTTTAATTGATGAGGTCTCACTCGATAACTTAGAGCCCGAAGATATTCATAATTTACTTATGGATACATTAAAAGTTAACTCAACGGAACTGACAGAATTAACAGACACTATTTATAAAAAGACTAAGGGAAATCCATTCTTTACTAGAAACCTTGTAAAGTCTCTACATTCACGAGGTCTCATATATTTCAATCAAATAAATAATTCTTGGGCATGGATGCAAGAAAAGATTAGTCACACAGAGATCTCTAATAATCTCTTAGACCTTCTCATATCGAATCTAAAAATGATGAATCCAATGGAGCTTGAATTAGTAAAGCATGCATCAATTATAGGTTCATCATTTGATACTGAGATTCTTGGAAAAGTTCTTGATTCAAGTGTTAATGAGTTCTCGAGTGCTCTTTATCGCTGTATAGAAGATGATCTTCTTATTCCCCTCGATAAGAACTACCGCTATATGGATACAATTGGAGACGATAGGATCACCTGCCAATTAAAGTTCTCTCACGATAAAATCCAACAGGCAGCATACGAGTTAACAACAGATGAAGAAAAAATTAATCTTCATGAAAAAATAGCAAATTACTTTATTCAAAAATATATTAACAAAGAAGATACAGATATTTTCGAGCTCTCTTTTCATATCAATAAGCTTATCGGAAAGAGAGATCTAAGCAATGAGCTACTATCTGAGATAAACTATAAGGCCGGACTAAAAGCACAGGATGCCTCTGCATACTTCGCGGCCAAAGATCATTATGAAATTGCCCACACCAACCTTTCACTACACTGCTGGGACACACATTACGAATATACTCTTAAAGTAAAAACTGCTCTATCTGAATGTTATTACCTTTGTGCAGAAACAGAAAAAGCAGAAAAACTATATAACGAGCTACTCGCTAATACTAAAAATAAGAGTGACAAAGCAAAGATTTATGAAATTCAAATGAATTACTTCACAAATCAAGGCCGAGCAGATGATGCCATACAGGTTGGAAAAAAAGCATTAAAGCTATATGGGATATCATTTCCAGAAAAGGCCACAATGCTACATGTCTTTCCTAAGTTAATTCGAGTTAAGCTGGCATTTGCTCTAAAGAATGATGATAAAATTTTAAATAATAAGAAACTTACCAATGAAGATGCGCTAGCTGCGATGAAAATTCTCTCAAATATGTCACCGAGCTGTTTTATACAAAGTCCTGAGTCAATGCTCTTGAATTGTCTAAACTGTCTTATTTTGACTCTAAAGCATGGAAATACTGACGTCTCTTCTTACGTAATTTCATTAATGGGCTTCGTTGAGGCCGTTGCTCTTGGGAACTTCAAAAGAGCGAAAGAGTTGATGCATCTAGCGACTAAAATTAGTGAAAAATTTGATCCTCAACTTAACTACCAAGCTAAACTAATTTTTGCTTGGAATAATTTTGTTCAATTTCATCACGCTCCAGTTGAAGAGAGTACAAACTGGCTTAGGAAGGGTCATAGCGCAGGTATTAATTGTGGAGACTTTAACTTTGCAAACTATTGCCTCTACTCCCTTTTTTCAAGAGAGCTTTATCTAGGTAACAATCTTAAACAAGTATATAAGAATTCTATAGAATATAGTCTCTTCGCCGACAGCATCTCTGATCAATATATTATTCCAATGATGCAAATCATGAGACGCTTCATATCTCTAATGAATAATGAATATGACAAGAACTTCATTAAGAGAGATCAAAGTTTTAATTCAGAGATGTTTGTTGAAAAGCAAATTGCTAATAATGACCATCAAAACCTCGCATGGTTCTATACATTTGATAGTATTCGCCACTACATACATGAAGAGTATGATCAGGCCTATAGCTCTACTATAAATGCTGAAAAACATGGTGAAGTTGGAGCACAAAAACAAATTATCTTATTCGAGCACTACTTCTATGCGGTTTTGATTAGTTCTAAAATGCTCCTTCTTAATAAGGTGAATAAGAAGGAAGCTATCAAGCATGCTAATACCAACCTAAAGAAACTTAAAAAAGCATATGAAACAATGCCAGAAAACTTTAGATCCCGTTATCACTTGGCAAAAGCATCTCTTCTTGAAGCAACATGTCCAGATAAGGCAGATCCAATTTATATGCACTATCACAAGGCCATAGACTTTGCTAACCAAGACAAATACCCGCAGGTTGAGGCCATTGCATGTGAAAACTTTGCTAATTACCTTAAAGTTTTTGACTCTCATGGATACTGTCAGTTTCTAACAAAGAGATCATTCGAGAAGTATCAGCAATGGGGTGCTACAAATAAGTTAAGACTTCTAACTTATAAAATAGACTCAGACCTTAACGATGATATCATTGATATAGATACTAAAACATTTATTGAAACAGCACATCTCATCTCCAGCGAAAGAGATCTCAATCAACTTATAAATAAGATTATTAAGACATCTATTAGTTACTCTAATGCACAATCAGGTGTCCTCGTCATAAAAGATGGAAATGAATTAAAAGTACATGGTGATTCGCAAGATTTCCCTAAGCTACTTATTGATTATATTCTCAACACTGGAGATGTTGTAAGACTAGATACTCTAGAACAACAGGAAAGATTTATTAGAGATGATTATTTTAATGAAAACCCTCCTCGTTCAGTTCTAGCGATCCCTTTGACTGCAAATGATCAAACGAATGCCGTTATCTATTTAGAAAATAAAACAACTAAGGGAGTTTTTACCAAAGATAAGACATCTGTTTTAGAAGTCATCACAACGCAAATGGCACTTTCTCTTGATAATGCTTTTATATTGAGAGATCTAGAAAAAATAGTAAAGGTTAGAACGCAAGAACTAGAAAATAAACGTTCAGAGCTTGAGCTCTCATATAAAGAAAAAGAGACACTTATTAGAGTTCTTTGTCATGACCTCGCCAATATTGTTATGGCCAATAAAGGCGCACTAAGAAGAATTTCAAGAGATGTTGAACAGAAGGTAAACGATAAAGTTGATGACTATCTTCAAAGACTGAGTTTATCCCTTAAAAGTCAGGCATATATTATTAATAATGTTAGAAGTATGGAACTTGCTAAGAAAGATAATCTCAATCTAACATTTGAGAATATATCTCTCATAGATGCTATTAATGACTCTATTAATACATTTGAAGAGCAGGCACTCGCTAAAGATATCAAATTTGAGATTGATGAAAAAATTAAAAGCGCAATTATCTTCTGCGATAGAGTTAGCTTATCAGTAAATGTTCTTAATAATATTATTAACAATGCTATAAAATTCTCATATACAGGCGGATCTCTACACTTTAAGTTTATAAAAGAAGATCAGAATATATTCCAATTTTCAATAGTAGATAGAGGAATAGGAATGCCCAAAGACTTTAGAGATAGCCTCTTTGAAAATTCACACCATGAAACGACAAAGGGAACATCTCAGGAAAGAGGAAGTGGTTTTGGTCTAGGAATTATCAAATTCTATATAGATAAGTTCGAAGGACTCATGGATATTACAAGTCGTCATGTAGATGAAGATAGTGAAAATCATGGAACGGAAATAAAATTAACTTTAAAGAAAGAAGTCGTAACAAATGAATAAAGTAACACAGAAAAGCATACTCGATTTTTGGTTCAAGGAATTAACACCACAACAGTGGTGGGCCAAAGACCCTAAACTAGATACAGATATTAAAAGACAATTTCAAAAGATCCATGAAGATGCTAAGAATTGTAAACTATCTCACTGGCGAGAAAGCCCAAAAGGCTCTCTTGCTGAAATTATTATCCTTGATCAATTCTCGAGAAATATCTTTAGAGATACACCTCAATCTTTCTCATGCGACCCTCTTGCCCTAGGTTTAGCACAGGTTGCCATAGAAAAAGGTTTTGATAAACAACTCTCTCTCCAGGAAAGGGCCTTCCTCTACCTCCCCTACATGCATAGTGAGTCGTTACAAATTCACAACGAAGCGATATCTTTATTTTCAGCAAAAGGACTAGAGTCAAATTTAGAATTTGAGATGAAGCATCATACTATAATAGAAAAATTCGGAAGATATCCTCACCGAAACAAGATTCTAGGAAGAGAATCTACTCTTGAAGAAGAAGAATTTCTCAAAGGTCCAAATTCTTCATTTTAACTATAAGGTAAATATTATGGCATTCTTTGAAACAAGTCTCGGAAAGACATTCTACATAAAAAAAGGAAGAAAGGGCGACACTCCAATAATAGGTTGCCATGGTGGCCCAGGGGGAACACACAACTCAATAGCTCCCCTACTTGAATTGGCTACGGACAGACAGGTCGTAGTTTATGATCAAATTGGTTCCGGAAAATCATCCTTAACAAAAGAAAAGCACTGGAATATAGAAACTTTTTGTAAGAACCTCGATCAACTAGCAAAACATCTTGGCTTCAAAGAATTTATACTCTATGGAAGTTCATGGGGAGGAACACTTATTCTTGAGTATTACAAAAGATACCCAAAGAAAGTAAAAGGCCTAATTTTTCACTCCTCTCTTATATCATCTCCAGTGTGGGTTAAAGACGCAAAGAAGTTAATCTCTAAGCTACCTAAGAAACAAATTGAAGTTATCAAGTGTTGTGAAAAGGTAGGAGCAACTGACTCAAAAGTATATAAGGAAGCTATTAAGTCATATTATCAAAAGCACGTGTGTCGTGACCCTAAGGCCTATGCTCCAAGTAAAAAGAAGAAGCCACGTTTTAACGAAGAATTATATATGTATATGTGGGGTCCGAGTGAATTCTGTCCTACAGGTATATTAAAAAAGTATGACGGTACCTCACTATTAAAGAAAATTAATGTTCCGACTCTTTTTACAAGTGGTCAATATGATGAAGCAACACCAGCGTCAGCGAAGTTCTTCTCTAATAAAGTTAAGACTGCGACCTTTAAAGAAATCAAGGGTTGCTCACATAGCTCTTTTAGAGAAAATAAAGAATTAACAAAGAAAGTATTGAGAAACTTCTTAGATACGTTTTGATATTGGATAGTAATACTGACAAGCATTAGAGCAAGAATCAAGGTTTTGAACACTTGCTCTTCTACTAATTCTCAATCCAAGAAAGTTCGCCAACAAGTCTTCGATTTCAGCATTACCAGGTCCAAATACATCATAAATTTCTTTGGCCATACCTAAAATCGCCGTGGAAGTAAGACCACACTCAATCCCAACGATACATGAAATAGTGCAATGCTTATACTTGTCACGGGCAAATCTCTTCGTTTTAACAACTCCCTTATAATAAGTAGCTGTCTCATATGCGCAAAAGAGATTGTCAGATGCGTCTTCTTTGTCATTGAATGCACTTGAGCCAAGAGCTAGAGTTGAAAGTAGAAGTATTTTTAAGAGTAAGTTCACAAAACTTACTTACCATAAGTAACTTTAGAAAGAGAAGCTAGAGGACTTTTTGAATAATCTACAATAGCTAAGTGACTTAATTTACATTAATAAGTAGATAACAACACCGTATCTCAAGATTTTCCCCAGACTGAGGTAAATTAGGACCTTTAATGGTGAGACTCGAAAATATCCAAGAGCTAACGCTAATGGGTCGCCAATTACAGGCAACCAGCAAAAGAAAGCGAGAACACTTCCAAACCTTTCAATTTTAATACACCATTTATCAATATCTCTTTTAGAAATCTTGAGATATTTCTGGGCCCAACTGAGCTTACCCAGGTGACCTATATAGTAATTGAACATTCCACCAAGGATATTCCCTAAACTCGCAACCACAAGTAAAGAGACAAGACTCTTAGAATCATTAACCATTAGTGCAAGAATGGCTTCCGATGAGAATGGAAGGATCGTGGCGGCTAAAAAGCTTACCAAAAAGAGCCCAATGAGTCCCAGTTCTTCAAAGAATTGCATAACGACTTACCTAAATCCTAATAAATGAGATTATTTCAAATATCTTTTTGACCTAAAATAAATAATAAATGAGAATATAAGCATAGAAAAGGAAAGCTTATGAAATACGTACTTCTTATAACAATAATACTATCTCTAACATCTTGCGCTTTTAAAAAGCTCAAAAATAGCCCAGGAAGCAGCGAGAAAACCGCTAAGGTTCAGACACAGTCAGGCCTTGATGAATTAGAGGAATTAGAAAAAGAAAAGAAGCCCGTAAGCAAAAGAAAGAAAGCAAGGATGAGTCTAATTGATACTGATAGCGATGGGCAAATCTCATATCGTGAGTATATGATTTCCAAGAAAAATACATTTAAAAGACTAGATGCAAATGGTGATGGGTTCTTAACTATTGAAGAACTAAAGGCCAGACGCTTTAAGGCAAAGAGCGATCGTCTCAAACGCTAAAGATATTAAACGAATCTACAGTATATTATAATTTCAAGAAACTTGATTTCGATACATAGTGATGTATTATTACGCAATGAAAAAACTGTCTCTTTTACTATTATGCTTATTTACTTCCAGTATCGCTGCTCTAGAAATTCAGTGCCAAACAAACCTAGACGATGTTGAAGCAGTCATCAAGAAGTCCGAAGATACTTCGATTACTTACCTCGTTCTAATACAGGGTAATCAGGTGTCGCCTCTTCCTCTATTTAACGAAAGCATTACTATAAGTAGTAACTCGTTTAAATATCTGGACGAAACTGTAAATATCAACATGAATAGAGATTTAGGAAATGGGAGCATCGCTATAACAGGCAATGAGACTCTCCATCTTTCAAATTGTAAAGAGTACTAACCTTTTACGATGAAACCAAGTTTTTCAAGGTGAGGTCTTATTTTTTCACGTTGATCCCCTTGAATTTCAATCTGATTATCTTTAAAACTTCCGCCTGTACCACATAGAGACTTTAATGACTTTGACAGTTTCTTAAAATATTCGGGATTTTCAGGGAGTTCAAAGACAACAGTAACAGACTTACCACCTCGTCCCTTCTTTTCAATTCTAAGCTTTAACGTAGTTTCACTAGGGACAATATCTGCATAACTAGCTTTCTTCTTTTTCTTGGCAATATTCTTACCACTACCATCACTACTATAAATTATATCGCCTTTAGACATATTTCCCTCTACAATTTAAACCTATGAAAAAGATTATCGCTATTACTTTATTCTTTGTCGCGCTCTTTATTATAGCAGAGCTAACAGGAATCAGGTCTAACTTTACTATCAAATATATTCAATCTATTTTTTTAAATAATATTCTCATTAGTTCAGCGATATTTATCACTTTATTTACAATTGCAAACCTTCTACAAATACCGGGATGGATTTTCCTCGTTGCCTCAATTTCAGCACTGGGTAAAGTACATGGGGCTACTCTAACCTATCTCGCGGCCAATATTTCATGCTTAATAAGCTTTTTAATAGTTGGTAAGTTAGGAGATAATGCTCTTAGACAAGTTGATAATAATTATGCAAAAAAACTTTTATCAAACCTTGATCAAGCTCCATTAAAAAGCATGGTTACCCTAAGAATTATCTTTCAAACATTCCCTCCTATTAATTATGCCCTGGCACTTTCCGGTGTTTCAGTAAAAAATTATATTCTGGCCTGTATTATAGGATTGCCAGTTCCAATTATGATTTTGACGGTTTTTTCTGATTATTTCTTTAAGAGGTTCCTATAAAAGTACTAATTTTACTTCTATTTTTTAATTGTACCTTTGCCCAGGAAACAATATACGAAAGAAACCTCAACAGGGTTGATAATCTACAAAAGGACATCTCTAAAGGCTGGAAGACCTTTGTTGGTGACGTTGATACTTTCTTTGTAAGTGAAGAGTATGAAGATGATATTAACGACTCCTATATTCGATTTAATTATAGGATTACTCAAGAAGAAGGCAAAAAAGAAGTTGCGGACTATAATTTAAAAATAAGGGCTAAATTTCCAAAGATCTCTAAGAAAGCAAATATCATTCTCAAAAAAGAAAGTGATGAAGATGAAGACGAAATTGGAGTAAATTTACTTTCCAAAGATGACGAGAATATAAATAAAAGAGGCATTGGTGATGGTATAGGTAATAATACATATTCAGCAGCGCTAAGATACTTTCTTTTAGAACAGTCCAAGTGGAAACTCTCAACAGACATGGGGATGAGGATTGATGTTCCTCTTGATCCATTTGTTAAACTTCGTCTTAAAAGAGTTTTTAAAATCTTTAAACACGAAATTTCCCTTATTCAAAAGTTTAGCTACTACAGAGTTGACGAGTTCAGTGAAAGCTCTGACGTCATTTGGACAAAAGAAGTTGGTGGTGGTGACAAAATCAAATTTCAAACCAATCTTGGATGGAGTGAAAAATCTCCAACTTTTTCAGGTAATAATACAATCTCTTATCTTCAAAAACTTTCAAAGAGACGTGCCATTTCCTATTCAGTTGGAGCATTCTTCATAATTGATACATCTTATTATTACGATCGCTATCAAGTTGCCAGCAACTACCGACAGTTAGTCTTTAAGGACTGGATCTTTGGTCAAGCTGCAATAGGAACAATATTCAGAAAAGAAGATGACTTTAACGCTTCTGAATATGTCTCAATTGCAGTTGATATGATTTTTTAAAACTTATACTTAGCACTGATACCATAAGTTCGTGGAGCTGAACGTTGAGTATATCTCTCCTCATTCCAGTTCGGTGGCATATTGCTAAAGTAGAACCCTCTTTGAGAATAAATTTCATTGAAAATATTCTTAGACCATATAGATATATCAATATTCTTAACCCTATAACCTAACTTCATATCCACAAGCTGATAAGCATGAGACCTCTGGTTATGAGAGTTAGAGAAATAATAATCATCAGACATATAGAGATTAGTATTCATATATATCCGATCTGAGAAACTGTAATCTGCTAGTACATTAAACTGATATTCAGGAGAATGAGGCATTTCTCTATTTCTTAAGTTCTTACTTCCATAGGAGTAATTACCATATTGAGTTTTAAGGATACCCAGTGAACTTGTAATCTCTAATGCTGAATTGATTATCCAATCGGCCTCAAACTCCGCACCATAACTGAATCCACTTGCTCCATTATCGTTATAGAAAGTATATGAGCTAGGATCCATTGCATCGTCTTGAAATGAAGTCTTTACTTGAATATCATCTCTATACATTAAAAATACTGATGCCTTAGTCTCAAGCCCTGAGTCATCCCAAAGTTTCTTATTCCCAAGTTCTAAACTATATAGCTTCTCTTGCTTATATTCCTTTCGATCGCTTGGTACAGCATCCTGGGTATTAAAGCCTCCCGCCTTATAACCTTTAGACAGTTTTAAATATGTTAGATTTGACTGATCTTTCTTATAATTAAAGGAGACTTTCCCTCCAAACATAGTTTCACTTGGATCGAAGCGATTTGATTTATTATCACTGTAATTCGCTCTTCGATTCTCGAGGCGACCACCAACAGAGAAGTACCAACGGGATGTAAGATCAAATTGATTCTCTATATATCCAGCAAAGTTTCGAGTTTTAAATTCACCGAAGTTATTCTTTCTTTCCTTACCATCCTTAAAACCAATTTCTTGAAAATCTTCTTTGGACTGTTTTCCATATATTCCAATGATTAGTTTCTCATCCCTTACAAGTCTTTGATCAAAAGTAAAATCGACTGACTTCTTTGGAAAAGCTATATCGTAATCATAGTCAGCGCTCCATCCCGAAACACCATTCCACTGGATATTATTTCCCCAGTCTTCATCGTAGCTATAGAGTATTTTAGATTGTGAGTGAGTAGCAATCGTATAACTTCTCCAAGAGTTGGAAAGATTCTTCTCTAGCCTTAAGGCCTGTGAGATTGTTTGTTGATCATCTCTTCCTGGCTTATCAGAAGTTGTCTTATTAGAGTTATTTTGAGTGAAAGCATCATAACCATTATTTAATTCAAAGAAGTGAAGCGTTAATTTAGCTTTAACACCTTCATAGAGTCCTAAGATTTTGGCTTTAATTCCAAATTCATCCTGTCCATTAGTATCACTTCGATTCAAATACGTATTCGCCATATACCCGTCAGAATCTCGTTTTGAAATACTAATTGCACCTTGGTATCTTTTCCCCAAAGGTCCAGCAACAGAGATATTCTCTTCTATGGTTTTAAAGTTTCCATAGCTAAAGGAAATATTCCCATCAAGCTCTTTTTGAGGCTCAAGAGATGTCATATGCACCATTCCCGCAAGTGCTCCTGGCCCCATCCTAGTGGCCTGTGGACCTTTATAAACCTCAACCTGAGAAATACCATTGAGACTAGATAGACCAGAGATACCACTATAATCAATATCATCAATAATCACTCCAACAGAGTGGTTAGGCATCCCTTCATATGAGGCACGTTCACCAATCCCTCTAATTTGAAAGTACTTACCTCGCGAGTTTCCCTTGGATAAATTCATATTTGGGATAGCATTAATCAGCTCTTCAACATGAGTGGTATTTAGTTTTTCAAAGTCTTCAGATGTTTTAATTGTAATCGAGTTTGACTCATCGTAAATATCTTTAGCGATGAGATTACCATAGACATAGATAGTTTCATCAGCATGAATACTCATACAGATAAGGTACAGACAAAGTAAAATTAGTTTCTTCATAGAATCTCCGTAGAGATTCGGTGCGGACGCAATCGGGTACATTTCGTTCCTAATTCCTACGTCGGTGCTAACCGAATCAGGTTCAAAGGGTCCTTTACTATACTGGTAAAGTCTCAGCTCTCTAATTTCTTAGAGCTCCCCTTTAGGATTTATAATGGCGTCAAGTTATATTTGATAATCTTAGATGGCAAGAGCTTTTTATAAAATAATAAGGAACCTTAATTCTAAGGTTCCTTATTTATCTCTCATTCGGGTTTATAAGGGTTTCAGCACGATCCTTATATGTAAAAATTTTATGCTGCGTCTTTAAAGAAGTTTTCATCGTAATCACCCCAAGCATTTTCAGGGTCAAGAATCTCTAGATCCTTATGGGCCTTTCTACTTTTCTTAGCAGTCAGCTTTTCTTTCTTCTTTTGAATTTGTTTTTCAATTTTCCCAACAACTAAATCAATTGTCTTATATAAACTATCCGTATGTCCTGTGGCATGATAGTTATAATTTGGGCCCTGAAGGTCAACCTCTGCATAATGGTTACCTTCTTTAACATAGCAACTCCACTTAATTTGGGACTTGCCTCCTAGAAACTTAGACAACTTATTTGATTTCTCATGGATTCTCTCATCAAGTGATGGTGTGTGATCAAGGTGTCTAAATGTGATAGTAACTTTCATAAACGTCCAACTCCTAAAATTCTAGTTCTTTGTGTTATTACTCTCTACGGGGTTCAGTCAAAAACCTCCCCCTGCGTGTGCTTATTTTATTTTACGTTTTGCTGATGACAAAATCCCAAGAAGTTCTCGGTACTTAGCAACAGTTCTTCTTGCAACTTTTACATCTTCTCGACTCAGAATATCGGCAATCTTCTGGTCAGAAAGTGGCTTCTTTTCATTCTCGGCAGCAATTAGTTCTTTAATTTTTAATTTAAGAACTTCACCGGCAACATCAACTCCACCATTCTTTCCACCAATACCTGTATTAAAGAAATACTTTAATTCAAACATCCCAATTGGTGTGTGCATATACTTGTTAGAAGTTACACGAGAAACTGTTGATTCGTGCATTCCTATTTCATTTGCCACATCTTTTAAGATCATTGGTGTTAAATATTTCGGTCCTTTTTTAAAAAACTTTTGCTGTTTTTTAACAATAGATTTTGCAACTCTTTCTATTGTCTTTTGCCTATTACCTATCGACTTAATTAGCCATAAAGCTGACTTTAATTTTTCTTGAACAAAATCTTTTGCTTCTTTATTTTCTAAAGAATCGACTGAGTTAAGCATATCTTGGTAAAGCTTTGAAATTCTTAGACGTGGAACTCCATCGTCATTAACTTGAACAACAAACTCTCCTCCAACTTCTACGACATAAACATCTGGTGTTACATAATGAGTATCACCCGAGGAAACTAGTCTTCCTGGTTTTGGATGAAAATTGTGTAAAAGCTTAGCTGTTTCTTCGATATTTTCTTGAGAAACTCCTGTCGCTGCGACTATTTTTTTGAAGTCTCTATTCTTTAAGTCTGTTAAATGATTTCTAATTATTTTTTCCAAAAGAGGAGATCTCTCTTCAGCAATTCTTGCTTGTGCCATTAAACATTCAACAAGATTTTCAGACCCACATCCAACAGGATCTAGTCTTTGAACCATCTCTAAAAGGTCTAATGCTTCTTCCCTCTCAAAGTTTCCTCTTTCGATTATTTCATCAAAAGGAGCAGCCAGATAACCGTCGTCATTTATGTTGTGAATAATATCAATTGCAAAATTAATCTCTTCATCAGTAAGGTCTTCCATACGAAGCTGCCACTCTAGGTGTTCAGCAAGAGACATACTCTTTGAAACCATATTTTCATAGTTAGGCATCTCATCTGCAGAGACTGGCCCAGAGGCCATATTTGGCTGTGAAGATGTTGAGTTATAACTATCAACATATTGTTGCCAATCAATACTGTCGTCTTGTTTTGAAACAAGCGTATCTTCATTAAAGTCTGTTGAATTTGCTTCTTGGCCTTGTTGTTCAAGATTCTCTAATTTGTAGTCTGTTTCACTACCCGAATCACTCGATCGAACTTCTTCAAGCATTGGGTTCTCAACCATTTCACTTGCTATCATATCCGTCATCTCAAGATGATTTAATGTTAACAATTTGATCGCCTGCTGCAATTGCGGCGTCATCATGAGATTCTGAGATTGCTTAAGACTCTGTGAGAGTTTTACTGCCATATAAAAACACCTAGTTTTCTATTAGGACAGCTAAACTTAACTATCCTAGGTTACATTTTAAATTCTTCACCTAAATAGAACTTCCGTGCTCTTTCATTATTTACTATTTCATCTGGAGTACCGCTCACTAAGAGCTCACCACTATTCATAATATATGCTCGGTCTACAATTCCTAATGTTTCACGAACGTTATGATCAGTAATAAGTACGCCAATATTTCTTCTCTTTAAGCTTGTGATAACCGACTGGATATCACTTACTGCAAGAGGATCTACACCAGCGAATGGTTCATCCAATAAAACAAACTTTGGTTCTAGAGCGAGTGTTCTTGCGATCTCTACTCTTCTTCTTTCTCCACCAGAGAGGGACGAGCCCAATGATTCTCTAATGTGATCAAGACCAAAGTCTCTAATCAGAGAGTTTAACAAGGTTTTCTTTTTCGCCTTTGGAAGTAATCTATTCTCTAATACAGCATAGATATTTGCTTCCACTGTTAAATCTCTAAATACCGAGGCCTCTTGTGGGAGATAACCTACTCCACTTAAAGCTCTCTTATGTATTGGGTCTAGCGTGAGATCTTTTCCCGATAAAGTAATTACTCCCTTATCTGCCTTTACTAGTCCTACAATCATATAAAAGGATGTTGTCTTTCCAGCTCCGTTTGGTCCTAAGAGACCTACAACTTCACCTTGTTCAACATCAAGACTTACGTCCTTAACTACTGTTCGACCGCTATATGTTTTTTGTAGATTCTTTGCTTCAAGTCTAGCTTTTGCGTTGCTCATATCATCTCAGTTTAAAGTTGGTATTCGCATCATCTACTTCGATCGTTTCGTTGTTCTCCCTAAGAATAATAACGTTACCTTTTAAGACATCGTTATTCTGGTACACTTTTGGATATCCAAGAAGTACCACCTTCCCCTCTGAGGTATAGCCTTCAAGTTTTTCACTATAGGCCTTTCTCTCAAAGCTGGTTTTCCCAACAGGAGTAACAAACTCCTTAACAATCACATCGTCATATAATGCGAAATACTTGAGTTTTTTGTTATAGTTTTGCATAAATATCTCACCACTACGTGAGAATGCTGTAACCGTTTGTTTTTTAATGGAAACATTCCCTTCCATCAGGGCTTTCTTATCTTCCATATGAAATGTCATTTTGTCAGAGTTAAAGAATACTGGCGCCTCGTAAAGCCTAGATCTCTCAATCTTCCCTTTAACATTTCCAAAGTAATCAAGCTTATTAGCAACAGGATAGAAGTCCATTGCATCACTTGAAATTCTCACTTCGTAAAACTGATCGTAATTCTGTGTCTTGCTAAAGACTCCACCAGTTGCTTTTGCGACTTTCTTCTTATCATTATAAATAAGATCGTCTGTAGTTATCGTGGCTTCTTTAGATCTAATCACGACTTTATTCTTTAAGTGTAAGAGGTTCTTTCCAAAGTCAAAGAAACCACTCTGACCAGAATAGTAAATTGGCTCACCTTCTTTAGAGAAGAGAACACCGTTAGGTCCTGTTAAGATAAGTTGCTTTAAAATTTGATTATGGATAAGTTCGTCAGAGAATAAGTGAAAGTTCTCACGACCCTCTCCTATAAGATAGTAGTCAGCCCTTTTAAAATAACTCTCACTTCCCAAATTCTCTTGAGTAGTACTCTTGGCCCTAAACTGCCCGTCATCGATACTCATTGTAGAGCTCAAAAAAATGACGCTAAAGCATATAATAAAGAATGCAGATATAACTACATTTTGTCGCCAACTTAGCAAATTCCCCTCCATTGGGAGTTCTTCAAGATTTAATTATAACATAGCACTCTTTGATTACATAATTTCAAAAGCTTGATGCGGCTCACAAAAAAAGCTTCTAGATGCTCCATTGCCCCTATGGTATGTTTGCCGATACACACGACTTATTATTTCAGGGACTTATCAGGGGCCGACAATGTCTAAACTTCTTATTGAACAAGCTGCAGAAACAGGCGTAAAACTCACGCCAATGATGGAGCAATACCATTCAATAAAACTAAACTATAGAGAACATATTCTATTCTTTAGAATGGGAGACTTCTACGAAGTATTCTTTGAAGATGCTATGCATACGACAAGACTTTTAAATATTGCCCTTACTCATAGAGGAAAGATTGGCGATACACCGATACCAATGGCAGGAATTCCCCATCATGCGGCAGCGACATATATTGATAGAATAACTGCCCATGGAATGAAGGTTGCAATTTGCGAACAAGTTGAAGATCCAAAAGAAGCAAAGGGAATTGTAAAAAGAGCTGTTACACAAGTTGTATCGCCAGGGATTCCATTTGATCTTGATAAATCCGACAGTACTCAAAATCACTTCATCGTTTCTACTTATAAAGTTCAAAATGAATACGTGGCAATTGCCCTTGATTTTACAACAGGTGTCTTTAAGGGATTCCAATTAAAAACATTTGAAGATCTTATTGAGAAAGTCAGAGTACTAGCTCCAAAAGAGTTTATAACATATCTCGGTCAGTGGGATGACCAACCAGAAATGGAAACACTCCTTAACCATATGGGAGCTTTAACAACTCACCTTTCAGATGAATACTTTGATAGTAAGTACACAGAAATTTATACTGAAAAACTAATTCCAACTTTTAAAAGAGACCAGGTAATCTCGGAGAATGCACATACGCTTTCACCTATTGGTGCTCTTTCCTATTATATTACTTCAACACAGTCTCTAGATGCATTTACTCACATACACCCATTCTCTCTTATGAGTGAAACTGGTTTTATGAAAGTAACTGTTCCAACACTAACAGGACTGGAAATTCTTCCTAAATCACGTGAGACATACTCTGAATCTCTACTTGGTTTTATGGATAAATCAAGAACTGCTCTTGGTTCAAGAATGCTAAAGGATATTTTCACAACACCTTTAACTGATCCTAAAGAGATCAAAAAAAGACAAAGTGTTATTCAATACTTCTTAGATAATGATGATCTTCTTCAAGACACAAGGGAAGAACTCTCAACAATAAGAGACCTTGAAAGGATACTTGCTAAGGTAGCCACAAATAAGGCAAACGCTGGTGACCTTCTTAATATCTCAACATCTATTCAGGTATATACTGATTTAAATAAAACTCTAGATAAGCTTCCGATTGATATCTTCACTCAAATTAAAAAGAAAGATATAAAACTCTTATTAGCTCTGAGAGAAACAATTACTAAAACAATTAACGACGAAATTGGTGCCAATCTTGATAAGGGAAATCTTATTAAAGATGGTGCCCATGAAGAGCGAGACCGCTTATCTAAGCTTAGCCAAAATGCTTCAGGTGAATTACTTGAACTAGAGCAAAGATATCGTGATGAAACAGGGATTCAAAAGCTTAAAATAAAATCTAATAATGTTGCAGGTTACTTTATTGAAGTTTCTAAAATACACACTGACAAAGTTCCTGCACACTTTGTAAGAAGACAAACTCTAGTAAACTCTGAAAGGTATATGACTGAAGAGCTTTCTGCTTTTGAAAAAGAGATGGTTGTCGCTAAAGAAAGACTAGAAAAACTAGAAAGAGAAATCTTTAAAGCAATTATAGAAAGTGTTTCTAATCTCAATGCACACATAAGAACACTCGCTTCAACTCTAGCTCACTTAGATATCCTTCAGTCTTTCTCATGGATAGCAAGAGCTGAAGACTTCATCTGTCCAGAGCTAAGCACGGAAGTAAAAGAAGTAAAACTACAAGGTGCTTGGCACCCTCTCATAAAGTCTGCAATTAAAGATCAGTTTGTTTGTCATGATCTTAACCTTAACTCAAAAGAATACTTTGGTTTAATCACTGGTCCAAACATGGCCGGTAAGACAACAGTAATGAGAGAGGTTGCAATTATCCAACTTCTTACTCAAATAGGATCTTTTGTTCCAGCAACAGCAGTTAAAGTATCTGTTTGTGACTATCTATTCAGTAGACTTGGAGCAAGTGATGATATCTTAAAAGGTCAGTCGACATTTATGGTCGAGATGGCAGAAACAGCAGAGATCATCAGACATGCAACAGAGAGATCCCTGATCATTCTTGATGAAGTTGGTAGAGGAACATCAACTTATGATGGGCTCTCAATTGCTTGGGCACTTGTTGAGCACTTTATCGAAAAGACCAAATCAATCTGCCTATTTGCAACTCACTATCATGAGCTAATTGAGCTTGCGAATTCTTACCCACAGGCAAAGAATTTAACTGTAGAGACAATGAATAAGAATGGTGATGTTCAGTTCCTATATAGACTGATAGAGCAAGCCGCGTCTCAAAGCTTTGGTATATATGTTGCGAAACTAGCAGGGATCCCTCAGGGTGTTCTTAATCGAAGTCAGCAAATTCTTGGGACGATGGAAAAGAATCAAAATACGACAAGTGGCCTCATTGATGAAGTAGCGGCTCCTGAAGATAATGGTCAGCTTGACTTCTTTAATATTGAGGTCCAAACAGAAGTTCCTGACTACTTACAAAAAGTAGAAGAAGAGATAACTGGGCTTGATATTAATAACCTAACACCGATGCAAGCGCTTAGTAAACTTCAAGAGCTTAAGGATCAAGTTAATTACCAATAAGTAAATCAAGGCCTTGAACACCGTTTAAGGCCATATTTTCCCCTCTTATTATCTTGTCGAGTCTCCTTAAATACTTATCTTCAAGTATCCGATACGAAGAGAGTATGGAAAATCTAAAACTTGTTTCCCACATTGAGCACCTTACACAGAAACTCCCTAAGAATAAGGAAGTACGTAAGAGTCGAACGTATGCATTTATAACTGACTTATACTGTATAGTTTTCCTCAATAAATTTGTAAGCTTTGCTTGGATGACCTTTGTTAATAAATATATTTCTAATATTGCTCTTGGGAATAAAGGTGCAGCTAAGACTTTATTTACTGGTACATCTAATCTTTCACTAGCAATAATTTATACAAGCTATTTCTTTTTCTTCTACTATCTTGCAGAAGGTAGAACTATTGGAAAGATGCTATTCAAACTTAAGGTTTATGCAAATCATGAAAGATCACGCTCCCTTTCAGCAAAAGAGTCATTTACAAGATCTATAGGATACCTATTTTGTAATTTTCTTTTCTTTATACCATTTGCAACAATCTATTTTAGAAAAGATTCAAAGAGTATCGCAGACTATATCTCAGGAACATATGTGCTAAGAGATGATGAATTAATTATTCTTGATAGTTTAGAAGAAAGACCAGTATCTCAAATTGAGCTTTTCCCAGAAGACCCTGTTTCAAATAGAATCTCAAAGGTCCTTTAAATTTAAATTAGAAAAGAGAGTTTTAGCTCTAACTGTAATCTTGTGAAGAAGTTTTTCCTCTTCCGAGAGCTCAACAACACCGCCTTTTTGATAAGGCTTCATAATTGATTTTCTTTGATGACCTCTTTGTTCAATGCTTTCAGCACTACTTTCCCAAGGTCTTTGTAAACGAGATTTTGCCAGCCCTTTTTGACGTAACTTAGCCTTGCGCTCTTTTCTCTTTAAAATGATATCGAGAAGTGAGTCACTGCCTTGTGTATTCTTATCTTTTACGTCCTTCAGTGTTATGGCCATATACCTATCATACTTTAAGTTACTAATAATTCAAGCCTACTTCAGGATATGCCTATCAATCACCTGACTCAGCCTCGCCAAATTAAATGGCTTTCGCATAATATAATCGTAGTTATTTAACTCTTCACTGTTTTTAAAGTAACCCGAAAGAAGAACCACAGGTAAGTCTACTCTGCTCTCTTTAAGCTTCATACAAATCTCGTCACCATTGAGCTGATTCTCTAAGAGATAGTAATCTGTAATAACAAGATCACTATGTTCAATAGACTCTAGATCATTAAAGAGCTCTTCACCACTTGCATAATCTTTTACTCTATAGCCAAGGTCTTCAAGCTGAAGTTTAGTCGTCGCTCGTAGGTTGAAATCATCATCTACTAAAATTATATTTCCAGATCCCTCAATCATCTCTTTTGTAAAAACAAAACTACCTTTTTTAGCTTCAGCTATATTTGATATCTCGGGAATATAAATTGAAAAAGTTGTCCCGGCACCTAAGACCGAAGAGACCTCTATTCCACCACCATGCTTTTTCATAATTGCTAAGCAACTAGCAAGTCCAAGCCCATTACCTGTTTGCTTCGTTGTAAACGATGACTTAAAGATATTAGCTAAGTTTTCTTCTGATATTCCATGTCCATGATCAGTGATATCTACTCTAATATAATTACCATCATTTATATTAGGATTTCCTTCTATCTCCTGCCTAGTTACACTAACTCTCACCTTCCCCAGGTCGTCCATTGCCTGCTTGGCATTGAGAATAAGATTATTAATAACCTGTGACAGCTGAGATTCGTCGAAGAGAATATATGGTAAACCACTTTCACTTTCATAATCAATCATCATTGAGAATCCTGATCTTAGCAGAGATAAAGTATCGTCAAAGAAGTTATTGAGATCGATTTTTTCTTGTATCTCAGCGGACTGCTCTTTAGAGAAGTTCATAAACCTCTTCGCAAGGAGTGTTGATTTTTGAATTCCTTCTCTCATTTTCTTAAGGTAGGCCGGAAAGTGACTAAGGTCTCTCTCCTCTTCATTTTCGTCAAGGTCCCTTTGACAAATCTGTACTAGTCCACTCACTATACAGAGTGAATTATTGAGGTCGTGAGAAATCCCCCCAGCAAGTGCTGTAACTGTATCAATTTTTTCTTTCTCAATTCTTTCTTCCTGTAATTTTACTTTATCCGTAATATCATGAAATGATCCAAGAACACCGATGACTTCACCTTTCTTATTTTTAATTGGAATCTTGTTGGTTTCTACCCAATGCATTCCATCCGGCTGCTCTTGTTCTTCGACTATATTTAACTTTGCTCTATCATTATCCATGACGAAGCGGTCATCTCCTTGAAAATGATCTGCTTGATCTGCCCAGATTAACTCTCGGTCACTTTGGCCAATAATATCTTCAGGTCCATTTAAACCGGCAGCATCGGCAAATGCCTGGTTACAACCAAGGTAAATACAATTCCTATCCTTCCAAAAGATAAAAAGTGGGAGGCTGTCTAAAACAGTTTGAAACATTACGTCGATATCAATATTTTGCATGAACATTACCCATAAGAACTAGTAATAAAATCTATTGTCATTATAGAGAATTTCTAGAAAAAATAAATAAGTGAAATTTATGCTTAGAAGAATAAATGATATACTCTACTACTATGAACAATGCGAAACGAATCTTTTTAATACTACCAATTTTATTCTCTGTAGCGATCAAGGCCGACTTTAATACTATACCTTTTACTCCCCAAGAATGGGAGGTTATCAAATATCGAAAAATTAAGGCCAACTCTACTCGCTTACAAAGTGATCATGTTGAAATAGATGTTAATCAATCTGCTGGCTCAATCATACACACTCTAAAAACTCCACTCCACCTAGAAGAGATTCATTTGAACTTTGCCCATAGTGGTTCATTGAACTTAACTAAGGTTAAACAAGGGGAAGATGGAGGAGATGACTTTCTACTTAGAGTTGGTCTCATCTATGAGGGAGAGGAAACACTAGGTTTTTTTACTCGGAAGCTAGCGGCAAATTGGTTAATCAAAATATTTGATAAGGCACCTAAGGGATCAGGGATTTCACAAATAATTTTTCATAATGTCGTATCAGATAAGTCTCTATTAGGAAAAGAAGGCAAGAGTTCAGCTTCAAAATATATGTATAATAAGAACTCTTTTTTAGCTAAACGTAATCTCAACTTGAAAATTAAGCCAGCGAGAAAAAAGAAAATTATCGCGATATGGCTGTGTACAGATGGTGATGAGACAAAGTCATCATTTAAAATAAAGCTTAGTAATTTTAGATATAAGATTAAAAACTAAACTCATATTACTATTCATGAATATAGTTCCAATAAATTATTCTATACGCGAGAGTTTTTAATCCAAAGAATATATAGATTAACTGTAGCATCCAAAAGTTTGGATAAGCATCGAAGTAGTTTCCGGCCCAAGAGATGTAAAATGAATATAGGATTGCAGGATGAAGTACATAGAGCAGAGAATGTATTAACCTCTCTCTAACACAAATATCTTTGTAGAATAGCTCATTCTTAGCAATTGAAATACATGAAAGAAAAGCACACCCTAGGAATATATTCTTCATTAGTGGCTTAAAGCTAAAGAAGATACAGATTACAAGTGGAATGAGAAATAGTGCTCCATCAATAAGAGAGTTATAGATTTCATTCTTTGATAGTCCCCTCTTCTTATGAAAGAGGTATTCATCAACTGTAAAAAGAGTTCCGTGGAGAATGGTAAGGCTTATCATTAGAGTAATCATAAACCTATTATAGCAAAGGCGCCCTAGGGACGCCTAAGTATTTTTAATTTATTTCTTTAAAAAAGAGAAGTGTAGCTCATCTGTTTGCTCTTTAGCAGGTACCGATGGGGCAGAAGACATCATATCAGATGCTGTTGTTGTCTTTGGAAAGGCAATAACGTCTCTAATATTCTCTGTTTTAGCTAGCATCATAACAAGCCTATCTAAACCAAATGCAAGACCTGCGTGTGGAGGTGTTCCATACTTAAGGGCCTCAACGAAGAATCCAAATTGCTTCTTAACTTCTTCTTCACTTAGACCAAGAACTTCAAACATTCTCTCTTGAACTTCTTGATTGTGAATTCTAACTGATCCACCACCTATTTCGTAACCATTACAAACAAGGTCATATGCTGGAGCACAAAGATCTTTAAGTGGTCCATTTGGATCTGTCATATCAGCCGTCATAAAAGTTTCTAGCTGATCTTCTTTAACCATTGTGAACGGGTGGTGCATGGCATAGAAACGACCATCATCATATTCAAATAATGGGAAGTCATTTACCCAAAGAAATTTATATTCATCACCACAAAGCTCTAGAGTTTTACCTAGATGTCTTCTTAAAGCATCAGCTGAAGCATGTACTATTGATGTCTCATCTGCAAAGAATAACCATGTTCCGGCCTCAGTTCCCTCTTCAAGTCCTGATAGTTTTGAAAGAACATCATCAGTAATAAACTTAGAAATTCCTCCGCTTGCTTTTCCACCTTCAACTTTAAAAAAGGCAACACCTTTTCCACCGTGAGGCTTAACAACATCAACAAAACCATCAAGAATCTTTCTTGAAAAAGTTCCCATTGAAGCTGGTACGAACATCGTCTTAACCATTCCGCCTGATTTAATAGCATTAGCAAAAACACCAAAGTCAGTACCTTCAAAGATATCACTTACAATATATTGCTTTAGTCCAAATCTAATATCTGGCTTATCACAACCATAGTCTCTCATTGCATCAGCAAAGCTCATAACAGGAATATCAAAACCTTCTTTCATAGAGAAAAGGTTCTTAACTAATTTTGTTACAAGATTCTTAATATATGTTTCTGTTGCATAAGAAACTTCAATATCAATTTGAGTAAACTCAGGCTGTCTATCAGCTCTAAGGTCTTCATCTCTAAAACACTTACAGATTTGGAAGTACTTATCCGTCCCACCAATCATAAGAAGCTGCTTTAAAGTTTGTGGAGATTGTGGAAGCGCATAAACATGTCCAGGGTGAACACGAGATGGAACAACATAATCTCTCGCACCTTCTGGCGTAGACTTGTAAAGAACTGGTGTCTCTACTTCTATAAAACCTTCAGATGCCATTGTGTTTCTAACTTCTAATGTTACTTCAGATCTCTTCTTTAACATGTCTTGAAGCTTATTTGTTCTTAGGTCTAAGTAACGATACTTAAGCTTATTGTCTTCAGTTGCTTCAACTGAGCCATGTGGAAGAAATGGTATATTATTAATATCTGACATTGAAAGTAGCTCAAGCTCGCTAACGGCCAGCTCAACTTCACCTGTAGGCATTTTCTTATTCAATGCCGCTTCAGGTCTCATTCTTACAGTACCAGTTACTTTAATTACTGATTCAAGGTGACATTTCTTCAATACTTCAAGATCACCTTTAAATTCAGTGAACCCAAGTTGAGTCAGACCATATTTATCTCTTAAGTCGATAAAGTTTAATCCACCAAGGTCACGGTTCTTATTAACCCAACCACAAAGTGTAACTTGTTGATCTATGTGTTCAGCTCTTAGCTCCCCACAATTATGAGATCTCATTAATCCTTCAATTTTTGACATGAAGCGTCTCCCTATCATTACGTATTCAAAGTATTCTTATATGTATGACAAAGTTTATAACACCTAGACTACAAATACTCAGTAAAATTCTTATTTTATGCTCTATTTGCATGATGTCATTTGGTCAGTTTATAAACAAGAAATGGCCAGAGGCCCAACTCATTACTCCCAATGGTCCTCCAATCAAAGTTTCATGGGCAATTTCAATCACTGAAAAGGTAAATGGCCTCTCTAATTTAGAGTCCAAGAAGATGAATAAGGACCAGGGCCTAGTATTCTTCTACACCAAGGATCAAGATCGAGTATTTTGGATGCCCGAAACATTCTTCAATCTCGATATTATCTTCTTAGATAAGAACTTTAAGATTGTAGGGCTAGAAGAAAATATAAAGCACTTTAAAAAGAGAGTACCAGATAACGATATCCCAAGAACTAAGGCGCACTATTCAAGACATGTCCTTGAGCTACATGCTGGTCAAGCGAAGAAGCTAGGCCTTAAAAAAGGGATTACTTTAAAGTGGAAGAATCCAAATAAGGTAAAATCGCTTCTTAAAAGCTTCGCAAGATAAAAGCCTGAGAGCTCTTAAGTTATTGAAAATAAAGATATCAGTTCCCCTATTTCAAGTAAATCTTACAGCGGCCCTTTCATCAAATTCAGCCTCATGCGAATATCGGCCTCTATGATGAATATATTAAGATTACTGTTATTTATTGGCCTATGTACTCAGGCGTTTAGCTCCCGAGCTTCATTAGGAAAACTTCTCAATATAGAAGAGATTCCACAAGCTGCATGTCTTGCAGAATTTAAAAGTGGCAGTGAAACCTACCACTGTTCAGGAGCTTTAGTTGACTCACAAACTTTTAAGACAGCTGCTCATTGTTTAAAAGAAGATACAGACATTACTATTCGTTGTGTTTCGGGTGAAGAGTTTCAAGTTATAGAAGTAATTGGTCATAAGAAATTTAATCATAAGAAAATAAAGCGTAACCTCTATGAAAGAAGATATGATCATGCATTCTTATCTTTAGACAAGCCTTCTAAGAGTTCTATTCCGAAAACATTCGTTAATAAAGAAGAGATTCACGAGCTACTGGCGCAAAAAAGAGAGTGTGCTTTTTTTGGAGTAGGCCTTAATCCTTGGTATCAAGGAACAGGTCGTATGCATGGAGTAAAGACCAGCTCTTCAAAAATATCAATTGAGAATGGACTTCTTATTATTAACGATCCTTTTTCAGCTGTAACTATGATCGGCGACTCCGGAGCGTCGTTTTTTTGTAAAGACGAAAGAGAATGGATTAATATTGGAACTGTTTCGGCCCATAGCTGGGAGAACGAAACCATTGTTGCGAGTAATGATATAACTAAAGAAGATCATGCTCTAAGATTCAATTCACTAGGAATACGCTCAAAGCTAAATGAATTAGAAAGTGATAATCTTCAAGAAATTGAAGTTGCTAAAACCTATAGGGTCCTTCCATTCTCTGAGTACCATGACGGGGACATCGTTTTAAACACTGGTGATAGACAGAGAGCAAGAATCGAAATTACAAGTATCGATGGGAACTATGTCACAGGGAAATTAGATCATTATGGACCAGCTGATTACTACCTTTGTGGAGATGGCATCTCATGCGAAGAAACTCTAATTAATATTCGTATTCATAAGAGCAACTTAACAAGTAATTATCAAAGACCGGAATTTATAGACTTAAGGTAGCTCTACTTCATAAAGCTACCTTATCAATTAGTTTGAACTATCTTCTTTTACTGCTGGGAAGTACTCCACTTGCTCACCAATCGTATGGTCAGCAGGAAACTCTTTTCCAAGCTCATCTATACTATATACTGACTCATCTAAATTAAGAGATTTTCTTAGTTTCTCCATCGTCTCTGGAGCAAATGGAGAGAGCATAATTACAAGATTTCTTAGGATATAGAAACTTGAGTATAGAGCATCAACTCGTTGCTCTTCTTCAAATCTATCATCGTGTGGCTTAAATTGATTGAATAAACCATTAACGATTCTAGCGTAGTTCTCTACCGCTCCAAGTGCCTTTGGATACTCTCCACGATCCATGAATCGTGTATATGACTGAATTATTTTTAATGTTTCTTTCTCAGTCTTTCCAATCAGCTTACCTTTTTTAACGATAGAGCCAAATTTAGAATGACATGCAGAAATTGGCTTTTCAAATGAAGCATTTAAAGGGCCAGCAAGAAAGTTATTCTTATTATTAAAGATCTCAAAATCAAAGTTAGATGCTTTTTCTGAAAGACTTAGAGTAGATAAGAAATACCTTACCTGATCAGGTGCATAACCCATCTCATCAACTAGTTGATCTCCAGTATAGAAATTACCTTTAGACTTACTCATCTTTTCACCATTAATTTGTAGGTGAAAATTACTAAAGATATCAGTTTGCTGAAGTTCTCCAGCAACAGGTTGCCTTAAAGGATCTTCTTGAGTTCCAAACCACATCGCTCCTTGCATGAGTACATAGAAGAAAACATTATCTGTTCCTAAGAACTGACAGATCTTTGCATCAGGGTCTGTCCAAAACTCTTTGTACTTTTCAGGATCAAGTCCTTTTTTCTTTAGAGCTACTTTTGAAAAAGATATTGGAGCAATTAGAGACTCCGGCCAAACATAGAGGGACTTTGACTCCATCCCTTCTACAATGTCAGTTGGAACAGGAACACCCCACGCAACGTCTCTTGTAATTGAACGATGTGCCCAACCATCACTTAACTCACATTCAATTCCATTTTTAACAAGTAATTCTCTTCCAGCTTTTAATCCTTCTAGAGATTCGAACTGAATTAAAACCTTCTTTCCAGGAGCATACTTACATTTATGATCTGGCATTTCAGACTTTATTTCTTTATATGTATCTTCTAACTTATTAGTAAAAGTAACTGATGGAAATACTGTTCCATAAACTTCTTGAATAATAGATTTACGCCAAGTCTTTTGCTTAGTAGCAAGCCACTCAATTAATTGATCAGTAACCTTCCACATATCTAAATATAAATGATCTGTTTCTTTTAGAACTGGTGTTGCACTACTTAATGTACTTACAGGGTTTACAAGTTCACTTGGGTCATACTCAGCACCACAAACGTCACAGTCGTCACTATAGGCCTTAGTATTACTACAGTTTTCATTTGGACACGTTCCCTGAACAAAGCGATCAGGAAGAAACATATTTAATTCAGGGTCAAACCACTGATTGCTACTTTTCTTATTAAGCATTCCATTTTTATGAAGCTTTCTTAAAAACTCTTGGCATAGGTTTTTATGCTCTTCAAAGTTTTCTTCTCGAGATGTTCCCGTATAAGTATCAAGTCCTATTGAGAACTTATTCATCGTCGTTAATTGCTTAGCATGAACTTCAGAGATAAAGTCTTGAGTTGTTTTTCCTAGCTTCTTTGCCGCCACTTCACTATTAGATCCATGATCATCCGTACCACAAACGAAGAGAACATTTTCTTCTCCTATGAGTAGTTTTAACCAACGTGAATAAATATCTGCAGGAACATGAGCTCCGGCTAAATGTCCAATATGGACAGGTCCATTTGCATAGGGCATACCAGCTGTAACAACGGCCTTAGATGGGCGATTAACTCGACCTAGTATTGAAGGAATATCCTGTGCAGGACGGTTATTGTTCTTCTTATTATTTTCTTTTGTCATGCTATGAATTTAGCAGAAAGCGTCAGAATCGTCTACATAGTTACTGCTTATGTCCTACAAACATCTTCATTTACTAGATTCTTTATAGTTTTTGGGATACCTTCCAACACACCACGCACAAGGACTCCAATGGCAAAGTATACTAGTTTAATTCTCTTTATCTCTGTTTATTCACAGCTCACGCAGGCGTTTAATCTTAAATTTAGGGCTAGAGAGCACTTTGAATCGAATACAGTCAAAGGGATTCAATCTCAAGATAATAAGTACAAGGGCTTAACAAATACTCTCAATATCTGGCATGAGATACCTCTAGACTATTCTATTGGTCTCGCGATCTCACCTATTCTTAAAGGACCAGACTACAAAGGTGGAGAAGGGACAGAACTTGGAAAGAGAATGCATCTCTTTCACTACAATATTGAGTTTAAACACTACTTAAATAGTAAAACACCATATTACTTTTATCGCTTAGGTGCAGGCCGATCTATTCTAAAATCAGAGGGAGCAATAAAGAGAGTTTGGGGAAATAATATCTATGCTGGTCTTGGTATTGAGTTCAAGTTCTCTGTTTTTGGATTAGCACTCGAATACGCGGTAAGGAAGTCCTACTTTGCTGATGATATCTCTGTAACAACACAGACACCATCAATAGGTTTTCACTTCTATGAATTAATCTAATTTACGCTCGTAATTCCTAACTCTTCCTCTTTTTTAATAACATCGAGAATATGAAGAGGGTGGAACTTTACTTGGTAGAGATCATTTATTTTTAGGCCTAGCTCAGGGTTAATAGATCTTCCCATTGCCTTTGTATTAAAGTTAAGTTCTTGGTTGTTAGAAATGAAAGCATCTAAATCTTTAATTACAAACTCAGCATGCTCCCAGCCCTCAGTATATGAAGATCCACTCTTTGGAGCAGGTAATTCGATACATGCAATGCTTAAGTTCTTGTAGATTATTGGACTATTGAGTTTAAATATTGATATTGGACGGCCACTTACCATTGCCTCAGCAACAAGTTCAGAGATATCAAGAAGCTCTCTTTTAAGCTCTGAGTAGCGCTCTGTTGTTTCTACTCTGTAACAGATATGGTCACAGAGTAGAGTTTCTTCATTATTAAGAGATTCCATTCTCGTTAGAATGATATCTAGCATTTGCGTATAGTCACCTAAAAGATCTTTCACAATTATCTCCTTAAGATTCATATATACTTTATTAATCCTAGATATCAAATAAAAAGGTGGGAGAAACTCTCCCCCTACCCTTCATAGCTCGCTTCTAAGTAGTGTCTAGTACATAGTCTTTGTGGATCTTCCATTGTTGGATTTTCCTTATAGAACTGCTTACACTTTTTGAAGAATATATCAGCTGAGTTTCTCTTCTTTCTCTTCCCTCTAAATTGTAGTTGAACTCCAACATAGTCTTCACCAAAAACTGGGTAAATAGACATGTCATACTTATTTCTTCTCTTAGCTTTAAAAGAGTTATTCATCATCTTCTTTGCCGTTAAGTGCCCAATTAGAGCTCCAACTAGAACATCACTTGCCCAGTGTGCATTATCATGCATTCTTGACCAACCTCCAATCGCTGCAGCACCATATGCTAGAACAGGAATTAGCTTTGATTTATCTTTATATGTTTCGGCAATAACTGTTGCAAAAGAAAATGCAGTAGTTGTGTGTCCAGATGGAAATGATACATTGTCATTACTTGCTTCAAAACCTGCAAATTCATATGCCCCATCACCTCTACTTGGTCTCTTTCTAGAAAAGCTCATTTTCATTACTCTCGTAATTAGTCCTGAAACAATCCCAGTTTTTACAATCATTGCAGATGTCTTTTTTACTTTTCCATCCTTAATAACAACACCAAGAATATATCCTCCAGCTCCAAGCGGAAGTGACCAACTACCGGCCCTCTCTCCCCAAACAGATACAGTTTCCGTAACCTCACTCTTATTATCTTGAACAAATTGAAGAAGTTCTTCATCATTTTTAAATGCAATAATTGCAGAGGCCGCAACACCAGCAGTAAGTAAAGCTTCACCGCCAGTCAAACCAACAGAGACTGTCTCATAGGTAGGTGCCCAGTTTAGTCTTCCGTTTCTATCTATAAGTCCATCATCAGGGTATTCATATGGAGAATTTATATTATTAGAAATGATTGAAGACTCATGAGTAGATTCACTAAGTAAAAAGTCTTCCAAAGAGTCCTTTACCTCAAAGTTCAGGGCCTCATTAGCTTGTCGTCTCTCTTCTTTAAGTCGCTCTTGTTTTGCGCAAAAACCAGGTTCAATCTCATCAAAAAGCTCAAGACATTCAGCATAGGATGTTACATTTAATAAAACTGTTAAACCAATAACAGCACTCTTAAATGATTTAAGTGTCATCTTCATAAGTTCCTCTCCATAAATAATTTTTTATGAATATAAATAGAAAACACTTTTGACGCAACGAAACATGAACATGTTACAATCAAGAAAAATTTGTTGAATATTTTACAAAACTTAAGGATTATTTATTGACCGTGTTCAATAAGAAAGTAAAAAACGCCTTATTTCAGGCGCTTATTGATGATTTTTATTAAATTGATGAGAAGCCACGTCGAGCTGATCTCTTTGAGTTTTCAGGAAACAGGATTAAATACTCGTCCCTAGCAATATAACCAAGGTGGTCTCTAACTAGTTTTTTTTGATAGCGAGAGTTGGATCTCGTTAGTTCAAGCTCTTCCATTAACGCAATATTTTCAGTTTTTAATATTTGTAGCTCGTAAGACTTTTGATCTAGTGCTGACTTCTTATCATAGTATTCAACAACTCCACCTTCAGAGAAGATAAGTCTTACAAGAAGAAATGCACAGAAGGCCCAAGTTCCCTTTACGGCCCAAGCTGTTAAACCAGCACCTTTTTGACTCTTAGTCTTTACTGTTCTCTTGGCCTTCATTGCCGCACGAGCTGGTGCCTTAACAGGAGAAGTTTCAGAGTACGAAACATTAGCAGGTGCCGTTGTTCTCTTTCTAATTGGTTCATTTAACTCAATTTTATCTGGATCTGTAACTTGTCTTCTTCTTGGAGCTGTTGGAGCTGCAGTACCTGGTGTTGGTACTCTTGGTGGAACCTCTTTAGCTCCCCCCGATCTTCTTGCTCGCATTTTATTTATTAGTGATTGTTGTGCTTCTTGATCTGCAGCACTCAGTCCCTGTGAAGATTGTGCTCTTCGAGTTGGACGTGGAGGAGCAACTGATTCAGGAGCTGATCGACCAGGCATACCTGAACTTCTTAACTTATCTGCTAAAGATTTCTTAGGTTGGACTTGTTGACGAGGTTGTCTTTGAGGGGCCGATGCTCCCGCTTGCCTCTTCGCCATTTTTGCACGATTTCTTTCAATCGCTTTCTTTAACTTTTCATCTTCGCTAGCTGCGCCAGCTGATGCAGATTGAGCTCTACCGCTTCCACGGGCCGCTTTTCTGTCAAAAGAGAATTGCAATGTAACATCCTGTTGTTAAAAATTTGTAAAAACATCCTGTTTTTAACTATTTTATCTTATTTTGAATTTTCTTCAACTAACTAATTCAACATCTTAGTATTTTGTGCCAACTTTCTTTCAATCAAAAGCCAAAACTTTCTAACTGCTGCCAACTCTTTTAAGAATAATACCTCTGTTAAACTGAGCTCACAAAGAAGAATACTATCATCTGAGATTTCTCCTTCTTCAAAAAGTCTCATTAACTCAGTAAGAATTGGATGAGAAGTATCCGAACTTTTTAAGACAAATTGCTTCTCACTAATAACGATTTCACTAATCGGAATATACTGCTTAAAGTGATCTTTAAGGCGATTAAAACGAAGACATGAAACGACCACATCCCCTATTGGACCTAGCTTTAGACGTTCACCTGCACCACTTAATTTATGACTTTTGAAGTTGATTCTAAATCCATCTTCTGTCTTTCCATACCACCAACTAAACCCTGGATCACTGATATTACAAAGGAGATCTTCCTCTATTGGATACCTCTTATTAAAGAGCTGATCATAAACGATTTCGGCCTGGTCAATCGACTGGAACTCTTGAAATAGGATTGAATCAAGATCACTCTCATCTACTTTTAAATGACGAAGAGAGCTCTGGTCACCCATTGTAATTGTGTCAAAAGTATCTTCAATAGAGTCCGTAACTATTCCTCTAAGTGAGAAAGTTGTTCCACTTTTACAAATATTGTAAACAATGCCTGGGGCATTAGGATAATCAAGGGCTTCTTCATTGAGGTCAGAATCTAGCAAGTCATCTACTTGCTCAGCATCTATATTATCTTCAGGAGCTAGAAAAAACTCCCTCTCGAATTCACTGTCAGAAAGCGTATCTACTAGACGCGCCGTTTCTTGAGCTAAAAAATCAAATTCTCCACTCGTATGCATAATTACCCCTCCATAGGTAAAAAACAAACATATTAAAATTGTAGGTCTTTTAGACACAGGTTGGCAAGTCTTCAGAATTTATAATAGAATCTTTAAAAGTATAATCAACCTAAGGAGAAACCATGGCAGGTTTAACAGTAGATCTCGGAGTTTTAGTTTTAAGAATTGGTGTCGGATTAATGATGATTTTTCCACACGGCTGGGGAAAGCTTGTTGGCTTTGGCTCAAGAATGTCGACATTTCCAGATCCACTAGGGATTGGTTCAACTGCATCATTAACAGGAACAGTATTCACTGAAGTATTTTGCCAAGTTCTCATTATTCTTGGAATTAAAACAAGACTTGCAAGTATTCCAGTTATATTCACAATGATTGTTGCGGCCTTTATGGTACACGGACAAGATCCATGGAAAGTAAAAGAGAAAGCTGTTCTATACGGACTTGTCTACGTAGTCCTCTTTATCACTAATGGTGGTAAGTTTTCTGTAAAGAATTAATATGATCCTTGAAAAGCATCTCAATTTAAAAAAAGTTAAGAAGCTTTCTACTTGGAGAAGGGTTGCGATTTCTTCTTGGAAGAGACCTCGTGACCCTCAAACATATGGCATTCTAAAGTTCCCTTCAGGGCCTATGAATGATGCCATAAAAGAATTTCGAGACAAGACAGGTAAGAAGTTAACAACGACCCACTTTGTCGCTAAAGCACTTGCGACAGCAATTGAGAGAAACCCAGAAATAAATTGCCTTGTACGAGGATCAACTCTCTACCAAAGAGAGAGTGTTGATATCTTTATGCAAGTCTCTCTTGATGAAGCGGGAAGAGATTTATCAGGGCTAGTTATTAGAGATGCTCCTAAGAAGTCTCTTGAAGAAATTATTGAACAAGTCTCTAAGGATGCTAAGAACTTAAGGGATGGTAAGGATAAAACCTTTAAGAAAGTAAAAAAGAGTATCATGACAACACCTCTCTTCGCGATGAGGTTTATCATTGGTGCATTAGATACTCTCTTATATCGCTTTAATATTTGGAGCCCACTTATGGGCGTTCAAAAAGATCCATTTGCAAGTGCTATGATTAGTAACGTTAGCCAATTTGGTATTGAGCACGGTTTTGTTCCCATTCCAGCAATTTCCCACGTTCCAATAATCTTTGCAATCTTTCAAGCAAAGGACGAGGCGGTTGTTATCAATGGTGAAGTTAAAGTTCAAAATACTCTTTCTATTGGCGTTACTCTTGATCATAGGGTTATTGATGGCGTCTATGCTGGAAAGATAACTAAGGTTCTTAGAGAGATCTTTGAAAATCCCAATATAATCTTAAACTAAAGAGACAGGGCCAACTTCGTTAGCCCTGCTATTTTTAATTACCTGTAAAGTTTGCTGCTATAAATTTTCCAGATAGCTTTAAAAAGATATAAAGCTTCTTTCCTTTTACACCTTTCTCATTAGTGAAAGTAACAACCCATTCCGTTTTTCCAGAAAATTTCTTCTTCACTGAATCTACGTGAACCGCACTACTCCAAGAAGAGTCTAGCTTTTTTAGTTTTATCAGCCTTTTAATTTCCTTCTTTCCAATTTCAATAGTTTTAACTTTTGAAATCTTCTTTTCTCCATGAGAGTGACTATGACCACCATGAGAGTGACTATGCCCCTTTCCTGCAAAAGCAGAAACAGACAGTAATGTTATAGCAATTAATAATATTTTCTTCATTTTATCTCCTTATAAACTATCGTGTTTGTGAGTTCTATCCCTTTTAGCTTTCTCGATTTTCATGTGATGATGAATATGATTATCTTCACTAAAACCAAATTCGTCAGGGTCTGAACTATGTAAATAACCATGTAACTGCATCAAGAGTAATAGAAAACCAGCAAGAACAAGTCCATCATTTAATACTTTAGAAAGATTCTTAAATAGCTTTAGCTTTCTTAATTCCTTCATAACGAATAACATCACAACGAGAGCAGCAATTTGACCTAGTTCAACACCAACATTAAAAGAAATAATTCTCATTAACATTTCTTGGCCCTTTTCTCCTAGAGGCAACTGTTGAAGTCTAGTAGAAAGTCCAAAACCATGTATAAGTCCAAAAATAAGAACCATTAACAAGAGGTTTGGTGATTTCTCTAAACCTAAGTAGCTCTTGAACCTGTTGTTATTATCGAAACCTTTATAACAAACACTTAAAGCGATCACTGCGTCCACTAGCCAGTAGTTTGCAGTTATCCCCATAAAAGTCGCAAATATCAATGTAATACTATGACCAAGAGTAAAGACACTGATGAATTTAACAATATCTTTAAATGTCGTTAAAAAGAAGATCACACCAAATAGGAATAGCAAGTGATCGTAACCTGTTATCATATGCTCAGCACCTAGCCAGATATACTTTAAATATCCACCTTCAATCATTGCACGCTTTGCATCTTCACTGATTCCATGTGCCAGTGTAGGCACAGAAAAAACCAATGGTAATATACTTAGAATAATTTTATTCATAAATTCTCCATTTTTCTTTTGAATTAATTTTTGTTCTCAATAAATCAGTTAAGAAATCGGAGGGCGAAAGATCCCCATAGGGTGAGGATTAGAAACAAAGCTTCTATCAAACATAATTTGAAGAGAACCTTGAGAGAAAATTTTAGTATAGAAATCTAAAGGACGTTGAGCTAATTTAACATCACTCTGTATTGAAGAAGTATGCTCATGTTCATGCTCGTGCTCTTCTTCGTCTTCTCCATGCTTATGAGTATGGGCATGGTCAGTAGAAGAATCATCAATATTATCGTGGATAGAAGTATTAAACTCTGCAAATTCTCCTAAATGAATATCAAGACCATCCGTTAATTCACTCATCACTGATGGGTTCCCCAAAAGGCCTATAGCAATAAATGAATATATGAGACTAGTAATAAGTTGCTTCATTAAGGTTAAGCATACTTCTTATTTTTAAGGTACGCGAGTCCTTTTCGAGAATTCAAGGACTTAGATATAAAAAAGCCCCTAGAAGGGGCCTCTCTATTGATTTATTGTAATTTTTTAGCGCCTTCTTGGATGGCGTCTTTACCATCCTTGAAAGCTTTCTTCACTTTAGAACCCATATCCTGCCCCACAGCACTCTTCACTTTTTGAGTGAATGACTTAGGAGCAAATGGAGAAACTTCACGAACTAAATCTCTACCGCCATCCCAATGAGATGCTGCGACAAAACCAACTAGAAAAAATACTACATAAAGAATTTTACTCATATCAATACCCTAGTAAGTTCTAAACTTCACAAGAGATGTTTTCTTAGCATCTACATTTAAAGTTCCAAGCTGCTTTTCACTATCTTTCTTCCCATTATTTTCAACAAGGAATACATCATACTGACCAGCCGGTAGTTTTAAAGAAGTAAGTCTAAAATTATGTGGAAGTGTTGACCATACTCTAAGGTCAGCTTTTTCACTCATCTCAATCCCTTTATTAGCAGCTGCATATGAAGCAGATGCTAGAGTCATTGCAATGAAATCACCCTTACTCTTGTTACTTTCATAGATCATATACGATGTAGCTAAAGCAGCAACATGCTTAACAGCAACTCTTGCTCCAACTTTTGCATATAGACCTAGAACGTCTTCACTAAGAGTCATTGTAGCAAGATTAGAAAGTGGGTTCACAACCGCAAATCCTTTCTCTGCAACAACTTTACCTTTACTCTTTACAAGGATCTTATGTTCACCTGTTACTGGCTCATAAGGAATCTCAGGCATTTCAAAGTAAATTTTTGGAATTGAATCCTTTCCAGCTTTTAACACCTTTCCAGCGAATCCCATGAATCCACTTGCATTAGTAACACTTGCTGGAATTGAATCAGTAGGAATTGGAAATTCAAACTTTTTAACCTTCTTAGGAGTTACAAAACCATTTTCAATAAGAACGAATACATTCGATTTCTTACCTTTTTTAAGTGCCTTAACTTTATCTGCAAGATACGTATCTAGACTCTTATAGAATCTCGTCTTTGCAACATAGTTAAGTTCAACTTTCTTCTTACTCATATTTGGAAGCTTCTTGAAGTCTGACTTAAACTTCTTACTCTTCTTATTATAAGTTTCAAGGATATTGAAGTTTCTAAAAAGAACCTTTCTCGCTTCTCTATAAAGGTTTAATGCAACCTTATCATCGTGACGAGTTCCCATCTGCTCATGAATAAATGCTCCAAAAACTTTTGCAAGAAGATCATCTTTATAAGTAACTTGGCCACCACTTGTTGACTTGTAGTTATCAAGAAGAGAGTTCCACTCAATAAGAACATTCTTAGAACCACTTAAGTGAAAACGTCTTTGCTTTGCAGTAAGTTTTTTAGCAGGAATAGTTTTCTTATTAACTTTCTCACCCTTCTCATTCTTAGTAACGATGTCATATTGCTCATAGTTACCTGTATAATAAAGAGCATAGTGATTAAGTACTTGGTAAAATCTAATCATAGATCTTTCGTACTTTTCACCATAGTAGTTATCAAGGTTACTATTTCCAACAGCTGACTTTAATTTCTTAGAGATACTTACTGTGAATAACTTGTCGCTTAACTCTTTTGCTTTATCAAAAGTCTTTAGTGACTGATAGTAGTTCCCATTGAGATGTTGAATCATCCCAGTTTCGAGATACTTTAAAAGTCGAGATTCTTTCTCTGGAAAGAACTTATCACTTTTAACAAATTGTTCAGCATCAGAAAGCTTTTGAGACTTAACAAGACCTCTTAGTTTCTCATGCGACTTACGGCTATTAGTAGCACAACTAAATAGAAGAGTTGATGCTAGTAATAAACCTACTATGTTAAATTTCTTCATTTTTACCAACCTGATCCACTTTGCTCAGAGTACTTTTGTACCTTTGCTCTAGTTCTTAATACTTCAATCGCTGTTTCAAGATTAGTCATTCTAATATTTACAGAGTATTGCTTAATTGTTTTTCCACCACGTGATCTTGGTTGCATTCTAACTGAACCAAAAACAAGTAAGTCAGCACCTGCTTGTTTTCCAATCATTTTTGCTTGGCGAGGATCTACCATACCGTCATTTTGGTATTGAATTTCCTTTAACAGTTTGTCTCTAGCTTCCTGATCGATAAGAATGAACTCACCTGAAGATGAGAATTCATTTAGAAGCTCATCATTAATATCTCTAATTGGAAAATATGGCTCAGAAGTTTCATTCTGTACTTCTGCAATAAAAATCTTAGGTCTCTTTCCAGACTTTGCCAGGTATCTTTGAAACCCTTTGTGTCCTTCAATTTTCTTTAAAATTTGCCCTACTACTGTCTCAGTATCTCTATCGATCCACTTATCAGTAATCTCCATTGCTAACTCATCGCCTTCGTTAGCTCCTACTCTTTTAGCTTTAAAACTTGAACAGCTTGTTAGTCCAAGTGCAAACAACATTGTCATTACAAGAGAAATTCTCTTCATCATTAACTCCTTTTAAGTTATTCGATATTAAGTTTATCAATATTCGTTTTAATATATTCTTTTACTTTTGGTAGCGCCTTGGCCATTGCTTGAGAATAGTTCCTTCCCATTTCAATAACACTAAAGCTCATAGCTCCACTCTCCACTCTTTTCGCAGTAGAGGCCTTAATCTTTAGTAGAAATTTATACTTTTCAAAACCTTGTACTTTTAAGTATTGCTTCTCGGCCACATACTCACCTGTAACAATATGAGTTGATTTCTTATTTCTCACTCTACCACTAGAGGTCTTATAACCTTTTCGACTAAGTGCTTTTGATAGTGCTGCTTCTATATCCTTTGGCTCTTGTTCATCAAGATAGATATGTACAACCATATTTGCTGAAGCTTCTTTCTTACCCTTGAAAACATCTTCATATGAAACAACAGATGGGACTTCCATACCTGTTAGAAACTCAACTCTCTTATTCAACTCTTCTCTCTTTATATAAAGAGGTTCAACTTTCATTTTTGATGAACTTGATGAGTCGGCCATAAGAACTTTCATCTTCTCATCTAGCTTCGAGATTTCTCTTCTAAATGATTTCGCTGCTTTTCTTTTATTCATTGCAGCTAAGGCATAATATCCAATCTTAGTCTCATGTGTTTTTTTGATTTCAACACCTTCTAGTGCTGCACTTGTAATCTCTTCAATCTCATCAGATGTCTTTTCATCCATTACAGAGTTATTTGAAGAAATAGATTCTTTAAATTTTGAGTTAATTTGAGTACTGAAAATTTTAGCGATGGCCAAACGAGCTGCTCTCTTTGCACGACTCAAGCTCTCGCCCTCACCTACGGCACATAGTTCACTCTTTCTACATCCTTTTGATGTGTTCTTTACCCACTTTGGATCTTTTGCATTGGCGACACTCGTAAGCATCAATAAAACTAAGAGATATTTCATTATTCTTCCTTCTTACATTAATGCGTCTACGTCACACATAGGTTTTTGTTTCTTTACCGCTTTTTTAGCGTGTTTGTACTTAGCTAAATCATACTCGATATAAGGGCAATCTTCATCTTCAAGGTCATACTTATTTCTTAATCTTTTTACTAATTTTGAAACAGTTTTTTGTTCATTTCTAAATTTATTGTAATCGCTATAATCGAAAGAGATACTTTCCTGCTCTCTTCCTTCACTATAATACTTCTTATATTTTTTCTTCATAAGAACAGATAACTTTTCACAGTTACAAACCCTTTGAAGTTTCTTACTTAATTTAGGTGTATTTGACGCCGCTACGGCCGCGACTTGTTGAACAGGGACTTCACCTTCTTCAAGTAGTCCTTTCTTCTGTCTTTTATTTGGATCAACATACGTTGCTTGAGATAGTGCATTGAATGAGAAAATCAATGTCATAAATAATATGCAGCTTTTCATTAGTATTCCTTTACTAAGAAAGGCACCCTGTTTCGAGGGTGCCTAAATATACAATTTTACTCTTCTTCTTTTTGTACTTTTACTGGAGCATCAAGTGCTGCAAACTTCTTTCCTACATCAGAAAGAATCTTGTCAGTTTTTTGCTTAACTTCAGGATCTTCAATTTCACCTAGAAGCTTAGATCTTGATCTCTTTACAGCTTTTTCTAAAGCTTTCTTGCTCATTTTAACAAGTGCATAACAGTTAAATGCAGTTTTATCTTCCTCAGCTCCTAGAGACTCTAGGTATCTTCTCTTTTCCCAGTATGTCTTTAGTACTTTAGCACCTACGATAAAAGTCTGTGCTTCTTGAGCAAGTTGCTCTTGCATGTATTCAGAAACATCTTCACCTTCTCCACCTTGAGTAGATTCAGCAAAAGTATTCTTCATAAACTGAGCAATTTCTTGTGCAATTCTTGCTGTAGCTCTCGCTTCTGCAGATCTCACACATAGTCTCTTACTTGCATGAGAAGACTCATTTACAAAGTATCTATTCTTCTTTCTAGCTTTAGACTTATCACCTTTAGACGGCTTTAGAATCCACTTTGGCATTTCCTTTAAGCTTGCTTCAACTAGGTTGAAATCTTTCTTGAATTCTCTTCCTACTTTCTTTGGTGCTTCTTCTTTCTTTGAAGATGCGCAACCTACGAAAAAGAATGAACCAAGAGTTACTAGCATTAATAATTTTTTCATACTTACTCCCTTTATCAATTGTTAAGACCTTTAAAGCCCTGTTGTTTATCTGACCACTTCTTCCATTTCTTATCTTGGGTATCCTTATAATCTGACCACTTTATTTCTTGAGCATTTTTGTAGTTCTTCCAAACTTTATCTAAGTGAGAAAATAGTTTATTAGATTGAAAAAGATCTTTGCTCATATCGTCCATTTCCCAATTAACTTTATTCACAATTCCATAATCTTTCTGAGTAATTGTTTGACTGTTTTTATTAGTCATAGTCGATAGATTCTTCGCAACTTCAAGTCCCTTTTGAGAGGCATTTCCCTGAAATTTTACGAGACCCTTCTTAACACTAAGGATACTATTCTCATCCTTTCCGACGAAGGCCATGAATGTCGTCCCTCTGACCCCCATAGATGCTGTTCGAGTTCTAACAGTTACTTGCTCTGCTGGTCTTTTTTCTCTATTTGAAGTCTTAAGTTTTCTAATAAATTTTACAACGGCACCACCCTTATCGATGGTTGCATCTAGTTCTTTGTTCTTTGGAAAGTCGAGAAGGATACGAGATTTTTGCATAACCTTAATTGTTGCAAACTTACTTTTTACAATCGCCATAGATCTCTTGCCTGAAGTAATAATATCCCCTGACTTAAGTTTCATTTTCTTTTTCACTTTAAGAGATTCACCAGATCGATGAATTTGGATTTTTCCCTTAAAGAAAACTAGAGTTCCCTTTGAAGCTTGAGCTGAAAATGTAACGAATAAAAACACAGAAAGAATGAAAAACTTCATATCTACAATTAACCTTTTTTAATTTATGAAGTTATATTATTAACAATCGATATTATTTGCAATCATCTATTCAACAGCACTTATTTACTGCTTTACAGCTCACAAGTCAGGGTAAAAGACTATGCTATTTGCATCGCCTTTATAGATCGAGTCTCTTACTTTCTTTTGTGAGAGTTTATGAGACGCACATTGTCTATAATCAAGAAATCTTGTTTCAAAAAAGTAAGAAATACTAAGATAGTAAATTTGGGTAGGAGAATTTAAACCCTGTTAAGGAAACTTTTGAACTTAATACTAGCTTATCAGGTGTTTTTCCGACCAACCAGGTTGGACATAAAAGCCCTAGCCTATTTATCTCACTCGTATAGAAGTCTTTCTTACTAGAGTGAATGGTACTTACAAGATTATACTCTTCACTCCATAAGTCGTTTTCAATTACAAAGAGAATAAATCTCGCAACATCCCGTGTATGAACTAAGTTTACAGGCATCTGAGAATCTTTAACTTCTGTTCTACGAGCTAAAGTCTTAGCAGGGCTTCTTACTTCATCAATAAGACCTGCAGGCCTTATGAGCGTAACCTGTCTTCCCTTAAGAGACTTAAAGTGATCTTCTAATTCTATTAGAGCTTTCGCATTCCTAGCTATTCCAGTTCTAATAGAACTTTCATCACTTGTCCCTCTTCCATAAACAGAGGTTGAACTAATAAATATAAATGAAGTTTCAGGTTTAAAGTGATCGCTTAAGTTCTTAATGAACTCAATTGATAAAGACGAAGGTGGAAAGTTAATTAGTACATAATCAAAGTCATTGCTAATACTTTCAAGTCCCTCTTTGCTATCAAGGTCAAAGAAAACTTTCTCGCAGTTATGATCCCTCTTCTTTTCCAGGTTCCGTATCGTACCAGTAATTTTAAGATTCGAGTTTTCCTCACAAACAAAGTTTGCAAGATGACCAAGACCAAAAATTAGCATTTTCTTCATTAGAATATTGCTACAAAGATTTTGAGTGCGAAAATGACAATCATAGGAGATATGTCAAAAGGGATTTCCATCGGTGGTAGTAAACGTCTTACTGGTCCACATGAAAAGTCAGAAACCTGCTTGATTCGAACAGAAAAAGGATGGTTCTTATACTGAGGTAAATAGCTCATAATTACATCAACGATGAGTATAAGAATATAAATATCAATAAGTGTTCTAATCATAAAAACTCGTTTGAAAGTTAGTACATGAAATATATGTCAATGACCTTAAAAACTCAAGGGCCGAGTCTCTCTCTTTCCTCTTGATTCAAATAATACTAGAGAGAATATGACAGAGAAGTAAAAAATAATCATTGAGATAAAGATCCATATGAACATCAGGACAAAGCTATATGACGCACCATAATTCTGCACCAACCCATTCTTTGTCAGCGCCACGTAGAAGAAGAATGACGACTTTATACCGACCATACTAAAGCCAAAGAAAGCCGCTCCAGCAAGAGCGCTTTTGAAGTCAACTCGAGGGTGAAGAATATATTTAAATAAAATAGCAAAGAAGATGATAATTAAAGCATAAGAGAATAAATCAACCCCAAAGAAAGCATTAACCCCAAGGTCAAGTAAGTGCTCAAGATGTAAGAATCTCACAAAATTAGCGACATATTTTAGCGATAGAATAAAATCGACTCCCCTTATAAGAATGGGAAGCCAAAAAATGATAAGGAAGAAAGTAAAAGAGATACCAAGTGCTCCAATACCTTTTACCAGTCTCGTAAAAGATTTCATGGCCTTTTGCTCTGTAATGATCGCCATTGCTCTCCAAACAGAATTAATAAATCCAAAAGATGAAATTAGTAAGAATATAAAGTTAAGCGTAGTAAATTCTGTCTTTGCAAAGAGTGCATTCTTTAAAAGATTTTCTATTATGACCAATGCTCCATTTAAGTTTGGTGGAGTTAATTGAGTCAGGTAGTCCATGATTAACTGAAACTTCTCACCTTCAGGTCCGAAGAAAAGTCCAAGAGCTCTTGTTAATAAAAGAGCAAAGGGAACAAAAGTTAGAATTAAAAAGAAGCTTGAACTCGAAGCGAGCATAACAATATGTTTTAGCTCACACTGTCTCTTTAGTTCTTTTAGAAACTCTAGAGCGAATTTTATTTTTACTCTAACTTTATCTTGATTCATCTACGCGACTCTTCTCTAACTCATTACAAGCTAGTTCATACTCCTTTTCACAAGAGACCTTTAAATAGCGCTTGGCCGGCAGAGACATTTCTCTTTCAGAATATTCTTTATAAAGAACGAAGCAAGCTGGTGCATTACTCTCTTCTTCACATAAGTAAGTATAAAGCTCTAGTTCATAGCGAAAGTATAAAGCGGTAGAGAAGATGAGAAAGATTATAATTGTTATCCAATTCTTATGAATTTTAGACATGAGTTCTTCTCCTAAAATAAGGTCATCTGACTACCAGCAACGATGTCGTCAAAGCTTCTTCCTAAAAATTTTAAAACATCTTGCGCCAAAGGAGCAATCTGTTTATCAATATAATGTTGATAATCAAGATCAGTAGGCTCAAACTCACTCGGAATAGGACCTCTACGAGTCCACAGATAATGAATATCTTTTAAAAATGCATCAGGCTTCTTTTCAAGGATCATTCTTGCGGCCCTTACATGGGGAGGATTTGACTTTATATACTCATCAACTCCTTTACTGAGTCGCTTTTTGTAAATCAAGAGATCATCAAAGTGACCATCTTTAAGCTCTTGAACATAATCCTTTATGAAGCCTTCTATATTCTCATCAGCAAAAAACTTTTCAAATAGTTTATACTGAAAGTTCTTTGCAACCTTAGTCCAATCACTTCTAACAAATTCCATACCTGAAAAATATAATTCCGTTGAATTACCATGATCGATGATTCCAACATATCTTTTCTTGGCACCTTTATCACTACTTCGTGACTCAGGAATAAATAATTTAGAAAAGTACTTCTCGAACTCCATCTCAAGATGTGATGTTACTCCGAAATCTCTTTCTATTAATGTACTTAAGTGTGAAGTAACCTTCTCTGCCAGATCAATGGAAACTTTGTCCTTTGAACCTATCTCTAAGAAATTTAATTTTATAAATAATGAATCCGTATCACCATAAACAACTTCGTGCCCATTTTCTTCTATGTATCGAATAGATTCTTTTAAGAGCCACTGTCCTGTCTGTGTAATACTTTGAGGAAGGTCTGCATGATAGAAGCGACAACCTCCGGATCCCATTACACCATAGAAACTATTCATTAAAATTTTAACGGCCTGAGAAAGGTTCCCATCATTTTGAGACTTTGCAATCTTTCTTTGATCAAGAAGGTTTTCAATAATCCCAGGAAGAATATGCTCAGTCTTTGAAAAGTTAACACCATTTACAGTTGTTAATGGATTTACATCACCCTTTAGTCGAGAAATTGGATCTATTTTAAATGTTTGTATTATCGTTGGATATAGACTTTTAAAGTCTAAAACTATTACGTGCTCATGAAGACCTTTTTGGCCTTCCATGACGTACCCACCAAGACTTGTTGTGTCTTTTTGAATATCTAATATATTTCCGGCAACATGGCCTTTTCTATGAACAAGAGGAAGATAGACATGATCAAATGCCTTAGATGACATTCCCAATCGATCTAGAAGTTGTCCACTATAGAGGACTCTCTTGCAAAGATGATCAACGAGTTGAAGCTTCTCATATATGTCTAAAACTAAAGTACAATCGAGAAGGTTATACTTTGCGAGGCCAAGCTTATCTTCATGAAAACGTCTTTGAATTTCCTCTACTTTATCCGATCCAGTTGATTCAATATCTTTTCCGCCACCAAGGACTTCCTTAGCAACAGTGTCTAATTTAAAGTTTTCAAAGCTATAGAAAGCTAATTTCAATGCCCATGGTCCATCAATAATGGCACGTCCATTAATATTAGCAAAATTTCCAGCGCCCTTTCTGTCAGATATTCGTACCTTACTTCCATCTCTTCCAAGACTTAACTTTAATCCATATTGTGTGCATTTACGTTCTAAGAATTTTAAATCAAACCCTATAACATGCCATCCAACGAAGAGGTCTGGATCAAATGAAGGAAAATCTTTTAAGAACTTAATAAGGAGAGATTTTTCATCAGGAAAGAACTCAATACCATCTTGGTCTTCAAGTTCTCCTATCATATAAACTTTCTTATATTCAGGGCCTCCACCTTTTTGGTGAATAGCAATAGAGTAAAGATCATTACCAAGACTCGTCTCAATATCTAATGACATGATCGAAAACTCAGGAACAAAATCGATCCTCTTAATTTGAGGGTTAACAATTGTTCGCACTCCATTAATTTCTTTAATAGGGCCTGCGAACTCTAAGCTTCCATTAATAAATCTCTCCATAAGAAATCTATCGTTTGGTCTTATATCTGATTCGTATGTTCTAACACCTAAGTTCTGTAACTTATCTCGTCCCTGCATTAGGGATTTATAATCGCGAAAGTAAACTCCATCAACGGATGACCCGTTAAAAGCTTTGAGCTTTAAATTTCGTCTTTCACTATTTTGGAGGGATTGAAATTCTGATCTATTTTCAACAAAGAACACAGGCTTTTCACCTGTAAATACAAGTTTGATAGCGCCATCTTCACTTTTAACCCAAAAGTGTAGCTCGGTTCCTTGTGGACCATCAAAAACATTATCTGATAAGATAAAGCCCTTCATATTTCCTCTCTCAGTTGTTAGTAAGTGAACATACCAACTGGGCCTATAAATGAAAAGTTTTGTGACTAAAAAAGGACTAATTTAATGAAATATCTCTATCCTGAAATATCGCCTTATAACTCTAATTTTTTGAAAGTTGATGAGCTGCATGAAATTTACTTTGAGGAATGTGGAAATCCTAATGGAGAGCCTGTCGTATTCCTACATGGAGGACCAGGTGGAGGCCTACAAGATAATTACAGACGATATTTTAATCCCGATAAATACCGCATTATATTATTTGATCAAAGAGGCTGTGGTAAATCACGTCCATTTGCAGAACTTAAGAATAATACGACGTGGCACCTAGTTGCAGACATTGAAATGTTGAAAAACCATCTCGATATAGAAAAGTGGTCTGTATTTGGAGGAAGCTGGGGATCAACTCTTGCCCTCTCCTATTCTCAAACTCACCCAGATTCTGTAGCAGCACTATTTCTACGTGGAATATTCATGCTTAGACAGAAGGAACTGAAGTGGTTCTATCAAGAAGGTGCATCATTTATCTATCCAGATGCATGGGAGCATTATAAGAATGCGATTCCTAAAGAAGAGAGATCTGATTATATTTCCGCATTCTATAAAAGACTAACTAGTGATGATAAAGAAGTCAGATCGAAAGCATCAAAGGCATGGTCAGTATGGGAAGCTTCGACAAGTAAGCTCATTCAAAACAAAGATCTCATGAGTACTTTCTCTGGAGATGACTTTGCAGATGCTTTTGCAAGAATCGAATGTCATTTCTTCACTAATAAGGGCTTCTTTAAATCGGAAAACCAACTACTAGAGGGTGTCGAAAAAATCAGACATATACCAACAATAATTGTTCAAGGAAGATATGATGTAGTTTGTCCCGTTGAAAGTGCCTGGGATCTTCACAAGGAATGGCCCGAAGCTAAGTTTATGCTCATCGAGGATGCCGGCCACTCACTAAGTGAAGAAGGTATTACAAAGGCACTAGTCCAAGCGACTGATAGCTTTGCCAATAATAAGACTATGTAACTGACAAAGCTCATCTTGAGCTTTATCTCAAATTGATCTATTATGGCTTTATGAGCAAATTTAAATCTACTAAAAGTTTTTACGGATTCCCATGTACACATCGCCAATGGAAAGCAGAAAGTCACTGCCGCTTCGTTCATGGCTATAGCAGATCATTCCACTTTGAGTTTGAAGCAAAAGACTTAACTCAAGAAATGTGGGTAATGGACTTTGGAGGCCTCAAAGATGTCAAAGCATGGCTTGATGAAATGTTTGACCATACCTTCCTTGTCTCACAAGATGATCCTTATATGGAAACTTTTAAGAAATTAGACACTGAAGGTGTTATACAAATGCGTATTCTTCCTAATGCAGGAATGGAAGGAACAGCTGAGTATGTTTACCAAAAAGTGAATAAGATGGTTGGCGATAAGACTGACGGTCGAGTTTGGGTAACAAGAGTTGAAGTCAGAGAGAATGAAAAAAATTCTGCTATCTTTATCGCCTAATACTTAAGAGAAAGATTTACCAATCACCAGTATTTTCCATTGATACCCATGGCTCACATGGGTTTAGTGCCTCGCCCTCTTGAAGAAGCTCTACAGAAATTCCATCAGGTGATTTTATAAATGCCATCCATCCATCGCGAGGTGGTCTATTAATAGTAACTCCACTATCAATTAGCTTCTGACAAGTTTCGTAAATATTTTCAACAGAGAATGCGAGATGACCAAAATTTCTTCCATTATCATAGCCTTCTTTTTGATCCCAGTTGTAAGTCAACTCAACCTCTGGCTCACCCTTGGCAGTCGCAAGATAAATTAAAGAAAAACGACCTTGCTCGTAATCACTTCTTCGAGTTTCAATAAGCCCTAGGTCTTCACAGTAGAATTTTAGAGAGGCCTCTAAGTCGAGAACTCTTACCATTGAATGTAGAAACTTCAAAATATCTCCTTTTATAATTCAAATTTAGTGCATTCTATATCATTTATCTCAAAAAGACATTTATACTCGCAAATCACTATCCAGGAATCTCACCTCTACTTAATTGAATTTGTAGATGTAAAACATCATTATTGTGCTTTTGATCCGCTTCATCTGATAACCTGACAAAATCAGAAATCGTATCAATTTGTTTCTTTATCGCGTTTAAGTAGCGAGGAGAAATTCTTCTAATCATCATCTTATTAATAAGACTTTCAAAATCAAATTGATTGGAAAATTCAATATCCCACTCATCAAATAAGCAATACGCACGATTTATGAAAGTATCTTTTGTAATTGGGAATCTAAATTCTGAAGTAGTACTTGAGACATACTCACCGTCTCTAATAGCAACTCCACAATCAATAAGATCGTCTAAGCTCTCTTTTAAGCCATGGTAAGAACTTATGTCCTTAATATGAACAGAGCCTCGGGAAAGTGTTAGTAACAAAAATAAAAAATAGTTCTCTTGTTTATCGGCCAAGACTGAAATTTCTCTCTTATTTAATTCTCTTTGTCCCTGAGCAATAGTTACTTCACTTGAAGTCTGATCAATAGAGTTATCAATTGATACGACAGACTCCTTAAATAAATACTCATAAGACTGAAATTGATTACTACAATAGTTCATGATGAGGTTTTGGCTAAGCTCTGAACCAATGGCCTTCGCTATTTGATTTACTACAACAGAAGATGGAAAAGCCTGATCCTTTTCAATTTTCATATAGTACTGATAATTACATTCAAGTCCTCTTTCAGAAAGGTAATTATAGAAGCTCTTAGCACTCTTATGCCCACATTTTATTCGAACTGATCCCAATGTCTTACCAAAACTACTCAAAGTATCCTCCTAGGAGATTATCGCCTTACAAAAGACTATTCACTTCTCCTATCGGCAAGGTAGAAGTAGTTCATTAATTACAAGGAGTAACAGTTTGAAACTATTAGCAGTTCTGGCAATTCTTATATCAATGACGAGTCTTTCGAGCATGGCCGGAAATGGCGTAGAACGAGGACGTTTAATCGTAGGAGAACAACACTTCCTAGGAACTGAAATAAAGAACTTCATTAGCAAGAAAATGGTTCACTGCCTTGAAAATACAAAGAAGGACTACCTTCAGGTAAAAGGTATCTCAATCGAAGAAGATGAAGTTGATCAAGGAATTGTCGACCTCTACTACACAGTTGATATGCTTCATAAGAATGAGAAGGGCAATATTCTTAATGAAGTCTCGGTAGAGATTGAAGATGCTGACTACAGCAACTGGAAGAAATACGAAGAAAAGCTATCTATAAAGGTATTAAAAGATACTAATCAACTTTGTCGTTAGACAAATAACTTAAAAATTGGAGCAAAAAATGGGAAAAACACTAGTTATGGCACTAGTAATGGTTAACTGTGCCTTTGGACAAATTATCAACTCAGATTATGAATCTAGACTTAATACTGCAATCACTGAGGCAGTAACAAGTGAATGTAACCAAATGATCGACCTTACTCTTCTATCTAGTAAAGTAGAAGAAGATAATATTGACCAAGGGATTACTGACTACAAGTACACATCAGTACTTTCTGGAAAGCAGATCTACGATCAAAATATATATGACGAATATAGAATTGTAGTAGAGTCCGAATATTATGATGGATATGATCACGCAACAGGTGAATATGGTGCTTACTACGTTAAAAACGTTAAGTGCGATATTTTATTCTAATAAATATTTTTAGTAGTAAGGTCTCGATTTAAGAGGCCTTACTAACCCCTCCAAGTTTCTCCAGCGATCCATCATTTCATCAAACATAAAACAACTATAAGATTAGCAATATTTTGACATTGCTTATTAATTTGACACTTTCAGCTAACATATCAAGACGTTAAGAGCCTACTTATGGCATTAATATTGCTATTAAATAGAGATATACATATATATAATAATGGGTCTCAACCTGAGACGATATTGGAGAATGCATGAAAATCGATAAACTTAGTAACTGGATTAGTATTAAAGACAGACCACTAGTAATTGCTGGACCTTGCTCTGCAGAGAGTGAAGAACAAGTTATTGCTATTGCAAAAGAATTAAAAGAATCCGGAAAAGTCGATGCATTCAGAGCAGGTATCTGGAAACCAAGAACAAGACCTAATACATTTGAAGGTGTTGGACTAGTTGGACTTCCTTGGATGAAAAGGGTTAAAGAAGAAGTAGGACTTCCTATAACAACAGAGGTTGCAAACGCATCACATGTCGAGCTTGCTCTTAAACATGATGTTGATATTCTCTGGATTGGAGCAAGAACGACAGTTTCTCCATTTGCAGTTCAAGAAATTGCTGAAGCTCTTAGAGGTGTTGATATACCAGTTATGGTAAAGAATCCGATAAACGCAGACCTTGCTCTGTGGATGGGAGCAATCGAGAGGTTCTCTCACTTAGGAATGACAAAACTTGCAGCAATTCACAGAGGGTTCTCTACTGCAGAAAAATCGAAATATAGAAATCTACCAATATGGTCGATTCCAATTGAATTAAAAAGACTTATGCCGGACTTACCTATTATCTGTGACCCTAGTCACATTGCGGGAGATCGCGAACTCATTAGCGAAGTTTGCCAAAAGGCCATGGATGCAAGTATGGATGGCCTCATGGTTGAAACACATATCACACCAGACAAGGCACTAAGTGATGCAAAACAACAAGTAACACCAATGACACTTAGAAATATTATAGGCTCCCTTTCTCTAAGAAATGAGCAAGGTGGAAATAAGACATTCGACGAAGCTCTTCAAAAACTTAGAGCAAAGATTGATGATGCAGATAGAGAAATACTTGAGCTTCTTCATATGAGAATGAATATTGTTAACGAAATTGGCCTTTCTAAGAAAGAAAATAATATAACTCCTCTTCAGATTTCGAGAATGGATGCGGTTATGAAAAACCGTGCTGAACTTGGCTCAAAACTAGGCCTAGACGAGAAATACGTTGAAGATATCTTCCATGTCATTCATACTGAATCAGTACGACAACAAACTAAAATCATGAATGATTTTGATGCTGGAGTATCGGACAAAAAAGATAAAGAATAATTTAATACATTTGTAAATTTCAAAGAGTAGAACATGGATGTTTCAAATAGAATGAGTGCGATAGCACCCTCAGGTAGTATTGCTATCGCCGCAAAAATCTCAAAGCTTCGTAAAAGCGGAGAAAATATCATCGGCCTCAATGTCGGAGAGCCAGATTTTCCCGCTCCAGATCAAGTCATCAAAGCGACAACTAAAGCACTAAAAGAAGGCAAGACAAGATATTCACTTGTTCGTGGAGAAGACGGACTTCGTGAAGAGATTGCCAACTACTACAATAGAAAATATCCTCGAACTATTACAGAGGCCAATGTTCTAGTTGGAAATGGTTCAAAGCAAATTATATATAATGCTTTTCAAGCGATTCTTAATGAAGGTGATGAAGTTATTATTCCTATTCCTTATTGGGTAACAATTCCTGAATCAGTTAAGCTTGCAGGTGGGGTTAATGTCTTAGTCGACAGTAAAGAAAACTTTCACCTAGATTTAAAAAAAATAAAGGCCAAAATAACTCCAAGAACAAAAGCAATTTACATAAATACTCCTAATAACCCTACTGGAATTGTCTATACCAAGGAAGAGTTAATAGAGCTTGGAGAAATTGCAAAAGAAAATAATCTCTTTATAGTTTCAGATGAGGCCTATGAAGCACTAGTTTATGACGGTACGTTTGTTACCCCATCAACTTTGAGTCAAGATCTCTTTGATAGAACAATCTGTATTCAAAGCTTTTCTAAAACTTTCTGTATGACAGGTTTTAGAATAGGTTACATGATTGCCAGTGAAAATATCATTGCTCATGTGGACAGATTCCAAGGTCACCTCTGTGGTAATATTGCTCCATTTTCTCAATACGGAGCAATTGAGGCGCTTAAGACCGACAAGCAAATTGTTTCACCACTTATCGAAGAAATGAGAAAGAGAAGAGATTTAAGTTATGAACTATTCTCAAAGCTCTTTCCATGCCATAGGCCAGAAGGCGCCTTCTATCTCTTCTTAGATATAAAACCATATATTGAATCAGGCTTAGTTAGAGACAGTGCTCACATGGTTGATTATCTCATCGATAATGCCAAGGTGGCACTCGTTCCAGGATCTTCATTTGGTCAAGAGGGCTACATAAGATTGGCATACACTGCCAATCAAAAAGAAATTAAAGAAGCATTTACTAGAATCAGTGAGGTTCTTAAAGCATGAAAGTTGGAATTATAGGATTTGGACGACTAGGACGTTTAATAAGTAAATATATGTCGCAAGACTTCACTCTCTTTGTTCACGATCTTCATGATTACAAAAAAGAGATAGAAGAGATTGGTGCTACACCAGCATCATTTGAAGAAGTATGTCAGTGTCCAATAGTTATTCCATTTGTACCAATGAGTACATTTGAAAATACTATTAAACAAATGGCACCTCTTTTAAAAAAAGACACTCTTGTAGTAGACGTTTGTTCTGTCAAAGAAATGCCTGTTAATATTATGAAAGAGCATCTCTCAAAAGATATTCAAATAATGGCGACACATCCAATGTTTGGTCCAGACTCTGCTAGAGATACATTATTTGGTACTAAGATTGCCGTATATCCAGTAAGAATGGAGCAAGAACTCTACATTAAAATAAGTGCCTATCTTAGGTCTCACGGAATCAAGACAATTGAAGCATCCCCTGAAGATCATGATAAACAAATTGCAAACTCTCTTATCCTCACCCACTTAATTGGTCGTTCTCTTATTGACTTTGATGCTCATAAACTAGAGATCGATACAAAAGGATATAGACGTCTTCTCAAAATCCTAGGAACTGTTGAAAATGATTCTTGGCAGTTATTTGAAGATATGAATAAGTATAATCGTTTTGCAAAAGAGACGAGAGACACCTTCCTTCACTCCCTTCAAGGCGTACTATCGAGGTTAGAAAGTTGAAAGTAGCATTTCAAGGAACTAAAGGCTCCTATTCAGAAGAGGCCCTTTATAGATATTTTGGTAAAGAGAAAGTTGAACCAATAGGAATTGATCTAAGTGAAGATGTTTGTACTGCTTTAGAAAATAAAGATGTAGCGGCAGCAATACTTCCAATAGAAAATAGTATTGTTGGAAATGTTGACGTAAATATGGATTTAATTTTTCGTCATAACTTCTTTGCAATAGGAGAAGTTTACTTACCCATCAATCACTGTCTCATGGTTAACCCTGGAACGAGATTCCAAGATATTGAAATAGTCCACTCTCACCCGATTGCTCTGGCACAATGTCATGATTTTTTTAAGGAGAATGGTTTAAAGCCAGTTCCAGAATATGACACTGCAGGTTCTGCTCGACTTCTAAGTGAAAGAGGAGCAAAGAATGAAGCAACAATAGGCTCACGTCTTTGTAGTGAATACTATGGACTACAGGTCCTTAACGACAAAGTTCAAAAAGTTGAAAATAATATTACCAGATTTCTCGTATTTGTTAGAGAGAATGATATACCAACAGGTATTGGCCAAGAGAAAACAAGTATCGCCTTCTCTACCAAACACCACCCAGGTGCTCTACTTGGCTGCCTTCAGGAGTTCTCAAAAAATGGTATTAACTTAACTAAACTTGAGTCTAGACCTATTCCAGAGAATCCATTTATGTATATTTTCTATGTAGATTTTCTTGGGGCAATTTATGAACCTCATATAAAGCAATGTCTACAGGATCTAAAAAAAGATGCTTCCAATATAAAAATTCTTGGAAGTTATCCCGTTGGAATGAGACCTGATCTAATGAAGGAGTAATTACTTATTGAGTTCCATTAAATACTGACGCTCAAAGTAAGTTTTCATAGATCGTCTTAGAATAAACATTTCAACTAGCATAAATACCCCAAATACGATGTAGAACCCAATTGTCTTAAAGAATGCCCAGACAGATGTTGTCTCAAACTTTGCGAGATATGCCATAAAAAAAGAAAATGCTAATAAGAAGTAGGCCAGATGCTTTTCTAGTTGAAGAAGTATTTCTTGAGGCATTTTATTTTTCATATCTAATTCATTCGTCATTTTCCATAGTAGACTCTCCCCTTTTCTCAAATTAAACATAAGGTAGGCAAAGAGAAATACTCCAGTGAAGAATGGTTGTAATTTAAACCAGATTCCATCTTTACCAATAAGAGATATCGGCCCTAAAATGAGAAGTAATACGAGGTTCATTTTACTTAGAGAGTGAACATGTTTAGCTATAAGCTTTTCGAAAGTAACTTCTAAAAGAGCAAGGGAAAGCCCCCCAATAACAGCGACTTCAATAGTCTGAGTTTCCTCTAGGTACCAGTACGCAAGTGCTGGAATAAATGAAAGTAGAAATATATTTTTCTTCATTACAATTACAATACCTAATAGCTTCCTATTAGAGAACTTCTATTTACTTATTTTTCTTCCCCTCTATAATAGCTATATGAATAAAGTATTCTTAATGGCCATATTCTCTACCCTATCTATACAAGCAAGCAGTATAAATATTGGTTATATTCAATTTAGCCCATACATCTATAAGGATTCCAAAGGTGCTTTAAAGGGTAAAATTGTCACATACGCGAATAAGCTATTTAATGAAAAGAATATCATCTGGAAGCCGACTCCCTTAAAGCGAGTTTCAAGAAGTTTAGATGAAAATAGAATTGATATTTTTGTTAGTTTTTTTAAGTCTCCACAGCGAGAAAAAGAGGTAGAGTTTCCTAAGGCTCCTTATCTCACAATGAGGCCAACATTATGTGGAAAAGCTCAGGATATGCCAGAGAATCTTGATTCATTTGACTTCATTAAAGATAAAACTATTTCTTTTGTGTCCGGTACAATTATAAAAGATAAGTTTTTTGGTGGAAAGAATATCAACTTTGTTGAAATAAAAATTGCAAAATATAGAGAGAGAACAATTTCAATGCTACTTGATAACAAGCTTCAATATTCATATTACGGAGATAATACAAGTATTGTTGAATATATATCAAAAGATCATAGCACTCTTGTTAAATGTCTAGCTCTTCCCATTCCTCCATTTCCTGTTTTCATGGTTACAAAAAAGAAGAGTCCTTTAATTAAAGTAATCGAAGAGAAAATTCAAAAATACGGGCCTCTTCATTAAGCAGCTTTTCGGCCCATACAAAACTCTTCAAACTCACCCTTTAATGATGATGGATCAAGAATCGTAATCTTATCTTTTATCGAATAAAGCCACTCAAAAAGGTATAAGGACGTTTCTACTGATGCCGCCCAAATAATATCACCATATTGATTGGTGGTGGTATAGGGGTTGCCAAGAAAAATAAGTTGGCTAGGCATATCAATATCTTTACCGCATTGAATTTTAAGAACAAGTCTTTCATCACTACCAGCAACAGCTCGCATAGCATTGATAAAGTCTTCTACTTCAAGTCGAGAAAAGAGTGATTTATAGTCACAACCCTGAACTTCTATGTCGTCGATTTGATCGATCTCAATTGTTAAAAGCTCTTTTGTTCTAATATCTTCACCAACTAGGGATAGTTGGTTTTCGAAAAAAAGAACTCTCCAAGGAAATACTTCCCTCTCAGAGTTATCTAAAAACTTCATATTACATGAGCGCCCAGATTCAATACAATTTTGTAACTCACTGGCCATTTCTTTGTGTTCACTTTTCTCAATGAAAGCATCCCCAAATTCCTTATGCCAGGACAGAGGAAAGAGAATATGTTCCTCTTCATCATTTTTCATATTAAGAACTAGTCCGTAGAAATGAGACTGCTCAATAAATATGAAGAAATCATCTTTTTTAAGATCTTTCTCTGATAGAAACTCACTTAGCTTCATTGGTTTTTTTAGCTCTTCTAGATGAAATAAGATGTTCCAGAAGATATCACGCTCTATAGTCGTGTTATTAGTCATGTAAGCTCCATTAATTAACCTACCTATCTCATCGGGTATTGTCTTTTTTTCCTTTAGTGATTTTTACAGAGAAAAATGAGATAATGACTTTATGGTATTGAAATCATTAATGAAGAACCCTATTTTAATGGTCGGATTTCTCTTTCTGGCAATCTTCCTCTTTGGATTAAGAGATAAGGGCTTCTTTGCCAAACGCGCTAACAAGCTGGTTCCGACATCATGTAAGGCGGTAATGGTAAGACTTGATAAGTACCTACACAAGAGTTGGGACGTAGAGTGTGATGGTAACAACCTAGTTATTAATGCACCTGTAGATAAAAAAATTGTAGACCCAAACCTTAAAGATCCTAAGCTGCTAAAGCCTTTAATGTATAAAGCACTCGCGAACTCATATATATCGATATCGAGATATTCTCCACCAGATAGTCTTGAAAGAACAATGATAATTAGTGTTCGATTGATCCATCCTCATATGACTCTAAATTCAATTAGTGAAGGAAAGCATGTGTCGAATTTAAAAGGGATTAAGAACTTTAAAAATATATCAAAGCATATTCGAGAGACTATCCAGGTTCAAGAAGTTACAAAAAAGTAAGTTCTTATCAGCTCGCCAGCACTGTCCTTCTAAACAATACTCAAATGCATGAAGATACATTCTATCAGATGACTTTCCTCCATAGAGAGTATCTCCATGGATTGGATTCCCTAGATGAGAAAGCTGAACTCTAATCTGATGTCTAAACCCTGTCATTAAGGCCACTTGAACAACTGTTGTATCACTTTCATCATTATACTTTAGTGACTTTATATGTGAGATACAGCGAACACCAGAGTCATCGACTATAACCTGTGAGCCCTTCTCTCCAGAACCTTTAAGGTAGTTCTTTACTTCACTATCAATCTCTAACTTTCCGTCAACAATAGCAAGGTATGACTTAGTCTTCATCACTTCACTAAAGTCCTCGCGTAGCTTTTCATGTAATGAAGGATTCTTAACATATATGAGAACTCCACTAGTCAGCTCGTCCAATCGATAGAGTAGTCCTCTCTCTTTTTCAATCGAAGAAAGACCTAGATCTTCTAATACAAATTTTGATCTTACAAAATTTAATACTGTTCCGTTTTCGCTATAGTCGAGAGGGTGCCCATGAACTCCCTCAGGCTTATTTAAAACTATAAAGTCATCCGTTTCTTCAATTACTTCAATCTCAATTCCATCATAATCAGGATTAACTTGATTACTATTAAGTAGCTCCATAGGGATCGTTATCTCTTCCCTCTTAGCTACAGATTTTTGTAGGAACTTCTTATTAGTAATAGTTTTCTTGATGAGATTTGATGAAAAAAGGAGCTCCTTATTAAGGAACTCCTTTAGTGTTTTATGACTTTTTAAAATACATAGATTATTGTGCTTCAACTTTGTGTCCGTTGCTCTCTAAGTCAGTTTTTCTAATAATAAACTCGACTCTCCTACTCTCCGCCTCAACTTCTGTCTGACTACGCCCGGCCAATTTAACAGGACGAGTATCACCATAAAAGGCAGTAGTTATTTTCTCAGGCGAAACCCCTCTTTTTACAAGAGATCTTGTTACAGCAATAGCACGAGCAGAAGATAATTCAAATGCATCTTTACTACCATCAAGAGAAACTTCTCCCCTTGCCGCATGACCAATAACAAATACTGTCCACTTTCCACCTTTTAATAAATTTATTAATCGAGTGTATACAGGAATCGCAACTCTATTTTCATCTATTTCAATACTTCCAAGTTTAAAGAAAATCTTATCTTTTACACGAACCTTAATTCCTTCAGGCTGTTCATAAACATTAACAGATTCAGCAAGACCCTCTTCTTTAAGATCAAACTTCATCTTTTTAAGATCCTCGTCTGACTCTCTATTAATCTCATGCTTATCTAAGATACCTTCCATCGTTAAAAATTCGATAGGAAAAGGCTTAATAGGTGTCTGAGATTCCATCATTGTTGGAAAGTTATCAGGAGACTTACCTCTTTGGATAACTTCACCCTGCTTTAGAACGTTACCACCAAAAGCATTACGAATTGATCCAAGAGCAGCCTCATATTTTGCCGTCTCTGTCTTTGCAAATGAAAGTAAGAGAACGAAGAATGTAAGTAAGAGTGTTACCAGGTCGGAGAATGTCGCCATCCAACCGGGCAGACCTTCAGGACACTCAGGACATTTTACTGGGGCTTCATCCATGACGTCGCCGCCACCGCCACCACCGCCTTCACCTGCTGTGTTTTCACCTTCTTCTGCCATAACTTCCTCCTTGAAGCCGACTGCTGCCTTAAACTACGAGGCACCAGTCTAGATTAATCTTGAGAATTAGCCTTCTCCGCCGCCACCACTATCTTCACCAAGATCACGCTCAGCTGGTGGAAGGAATGAACTTAACTTCTCTATAATCATACGCGGGTTCTCACCTGCAACGATCCCCAGTGTTCCAGCAATAACAATACTCATTGCCGTTAACTCTAATGAAGATCTATATCCAATTTTATTTTTAATAGGGTTACAAAGTACGTTGGCAATAATGGCACCGTAGAATGTTGTTAGTAGGGCAACGGCCATGGCAGGACCAATGGCAGAAGGATCGGAAAGGTTCTGGAGCATCTGTACCAGACCAATTAGGGTCCCAATCATTCCCATGGCAGGACCATCATCGGCCATACCACCAAAAACTTCTACTCCGGTCTTATGCCTAGCTTCCATTGAATCAATATCCATTTGAAGAATTGCACTAATTACTTCCGGCGGTCTGTTATCCGCAGCTAAAGTCATCGCCTTCTTCATGAATGGGTCATCTATCTGAGCCTTCTCTAGAGCGAATACCGATTCACGTCTTGCGAGTTCTGCTAGTTCTTTAATTTGAAGAATAGTTGCTTTAGGGTCGGCCGGAGTAAAGAAAACAGACTTCATACCTACTTGTACAATTGTCTTAATAACTTCCATTGGCCACTTATACATTGTTACCCCGATTAGTCCGAGCCCAACAACTAAAGTTGAAGGTACATCGATGAAGATCGTAATCGACCCCCCAACCAGAATGGAACCTAATATGGCCCCAACAGCTACAACAATTCCAATGACTGATGCAATATCCATAAACATCCTTGTGTGTATTTACGTTTCAACATAAATATCGGAAATTTAAAGGAGGACCTTAGAAAAAAATCACCCAACTATCTTGAATCATATAAAAGGAAGCTTTTGCCGGATCAAGAAATCTTGGCTCTCCTATAAGTCCAAAATAAGCTATTATTTTAAGATGGCTGAAACTAGAGATTATGTACTCATTGTAGAAGATGAACCAGATATCGCAGAATATCTCGCTGATGAATTTAATGATAAAGGCTACCTCGTAATTCAATCAGAGGAGTTCTCAGATGCTGCTCTAAAGGCCGATACTCAAAAGTTTAAACTCGTCCTTTCAGACCTTCGTTTAAAAACGGGAACAGGTGCTCAATTAGTAAAGCACATCAAAGCTAATAATCGACATATCAACTATGATACCCCTATTGTCATGATCAGTTCATGGCTCACTTCAGAAGTAATTCATGATCTTGAAAGTCAAATTGATCATGCCTTTGTGAAACCAATATGCTTTGAAGCTGTAGCGAATAAATGTATTGAGATAATGAACTCTCTTTAAGAAGAGATTGGTCATAGAAACAAATAGGCCCAACATAAATGCCGGGCCTACGGAGATTATATAGAAACAAGTCCTATGTTTCTGAATTCTAAAAAATGAAATTTAATTTATGATCTAGCGAAGCTATCATCAAGGTGCTTAAGCATCGACGCCCTTAAAGAGTCCATTGATACTTCTTCACCATCAAGAAGAAGTTCATTCTTGATATACTCTAAAGGTACTCCTGAAACCTCTGCAAGGTTTTCTAGGTTAACTCTTTCTTCCTGAGCAATATGCCCTTCTGACTTCTTTGTCATTTGGGTTGACATATAAACACTCCCTTGTGTATTATCCACATCCCAAGATAAATCTTATTTCTTGTGGTCAGTGGTTAGCATTCCGTTGCTTCGTGTTGTCGTAAAAAAATGATATCTATCGTTAAATACCTATGTCAAAACATTCACACAAATGTAAGAATTTATTAGATTCTGACTAAACAATTTTTGATCTACTATTATTTCAATAACTTAACTAAAAATGTTGAGAAAACTACTCTTCTTTAGGGCCATTTCTTTGAATTCCCCGAGCAAATTACTTTGTAATGTAATTCCTCCGCCCGACCCATAGCTCAATTCATTCGTTTGAGTATTAATATCTGCTGTTCTAATATTAATAGATGACTTTATCTTGTCCTGAAAAAGTAAAGTTGTAGAGCCTGTGTAAACTCCTCTATCATCTTTTTCAATTTCTTTTATAAGTTCAATAACTTTCTTCTTTGGTGCACCAGTAATACTTCCACCAGGAAATAGAGACCAAAGAATATTTTTCATATTAGTATTCTTATCTAGCTCAACTTCTATTTCCGAATACTGATGTAACAACCCAGGAACTTCTAAAAAAGACTTCTTAGAGTTCACTTTTGAGAAGTTCTCTCCAATTCTAGAGAGATCATTTCTTAAAAGGTCAGTAATAATATTTAACTCAACTTCATCTTTTTCACTTTTATCTAACTCTTCCCTACCAAGCTCTTTAGCTATAGTTCCCTTTATAGGCCTAGAGACGAGACGCTTACCCGTTTCAACTTCAAATAGACACTCCGGTGAGTTACTTAATATCAAGCGCTTTAAAAATGGAATATGAATGGTGTGAGCATATTGTGAGAGCTGTCCATAACCTAGGAACTTGTTATAGACAGATGAAATATCATTTTCAAATTTATAGTGAGATCTTGTCGTTAAGTTAATCTGATAACAATTTCCATATTCAAGATTGTCCATCACCTGATTAAACATCTTAGAATACTCTTCTAACTCGATTAGCTTTGTCTCTTGAAATTTAACTGAAGTAGAGCTACTTGCCTCAGGTTTAAAGTTATCTACATTTTCAAATTCTAATATTATACAAAGAGGTTTATCAGAAGGAGTACTCAAGCCTAGCTCAATTACATCACCAAGCTCGTAGAAACTTAGAATAACAATTGGATTTTCATAGTACTCGGAAACTTTTAGCTTCTCTAAGTCACCTTCTAAAATAGAAATATCACTATTACTATAATTCCCAGAAGTAAGATCTAGTTTTTTATCTATAAAGTATAGCGAGGCCTTTTTAACATCGTTAAATATTTTAAGGCCGTCATCAAACTTAAAAATAGCGTGAATATTATTGAGGATTTGCTCCATTACCATTCTCGTAGGCCACATTCTCAAAACTTGTATGAGCACCAACGAAAGCAAGCTTCGCAGTTCCAACTTCACCACCACGGTTCTTACCAACAATGATCTCAGCTAAACCTTGATCTTTAGAATCAGGGTTATAGTATTCATCACGGTAAACAAACATGATTATATCCGCATCCTGCTCAATGGCACCAGACTCACGTAAATCGGATGCTAGAGGACGTTTATTTGGACGGGCCTCAACACCACGGTTAAGCTGTGAAAGAGTGATTACTGGACAACCAAGTTCCTTAGCCATTTCCTTCATTCCCCTCGAAATTTCAGAAATCTGCTGTTCTCTTGGTAGCATTTTATTATGTGAACTCATCAGCTGAAGGTAATCGACAACGATTAAACCAAGACCTGCTTCTGCTTTAATCTTACGACAAGCAGATTGTATATCAAGAAGGTTTGCACCCCCATTATCATTAATATAAATTGGTAACTCTGAAAGTTGTTGAATCCCTACCCCAATCTTTCTCAGATCGGTATCTAGTAGATCCTTTTGTCTAATTCTCTTAGAGTCAACCTTCGCTCTTTGCGTAAGTAAACGCATAGAAAGTTCTTTTGCCATCATCTCCAGAGAGAAAATAGCAACAGGAAGCTTCGTAAAGTCACAAGCATTTTGAGCTATATTTAGTGCGAGAGCTGTTTTCCCCATCGCTGGACGTGCCGCTAAAACAATTAGCTGTCCAGGCTGCATTCCTAAAAGAAGCTTATCTAAAGCAGGATAACCAGATGGAACACCATTGATTTCTCCAGCTCTTCTTGATGTGTCTTCTAACTCTTTTAAGTTTTCTTTAAGACAGTCATTAAGCTTCGACATTTTATTTGATTTCGCTTCATTGGTAATACCAAAGAAACCTTTTTCAACTTCTTGAAGATAGTCTGAAACATCACCATTCCAGTTCTTTCCCATATCAGAAACACGAGAAGCAGTTCTGATAATCTCACGAAGAGAGGCCTTATCTTTTACCATCTTTCCGTATTGACCAATATTTACTGAAGATACTTGATCCTCAGAAATTCCTAGAACGAATGATTGCCCACCAATTTCTTCTAGTTTTCCTCTATCTGATAGATAAGAGCAAAGAGTTACATAATCAACTGGTCTTCTCGAGTTGACCAGGTCCTTAATTGCGTCAAACACAATCCCATGTTTAGGATGATAGAAATGTGCACCTTCAAGCTTAAGGTCACTAATTTCATCAAATGCATTACTATCTATAATGAGACAACTCAGTAGAGACACTTCTGCTAATAGGTCATGTGGTAATTCGGAACTAGGTCCTTGTTGCTGTTGATTCATGAAACACTCTCTACGACAAAAGGAAAAAAAGAAAGGTCCCTAAAACTAGGGACCTTAATTATCTTTGGAAACTAATTAGCTTCTTAGGATTCTGTTTGCTTCTTGCTTAAGTTTTTCTTCTTCAGAAAGCTCAGCATTCTCTTCACCAGCATTTTCAGCGTTAAGAGCGTCAAGTTCAGCTTTAACTTTTTTAGCTTCAGCGATCTCTTCAGATCTCTTTTTGTTTTCTTCGATTTGAGCTGGATCCATAGCAATAGTTACTTGGAATGAAGCTTCAACTCCAGAGAAAACTTTAACTTTAACATCAAAAGTTCCAATTTCTCTAATTGGCTTTTCAACGCTTAAGTGTCTTCTTTCTACATCGTGACCTAGCTTAGCTAGTTCTTCAGAAAGCTCTTGAGTAGTAACAGAACCAAATAGTTTACCGTTTCCACCAACTCTTTTAATTAGCTCCATTGAAAGACCGTTAAGACCTTTTGCAGTAGCTTCTGCTTCACCTTTTTGCTCAGCTACTTTCTTAGCTAGCATTTTAGTGTAGTGCTCAACCTGAGCTGTGTTTGACTCGTCTGCTAATACAGCAAATCCACTTGGGATAAGAAAGTTTCTTGCGTGACCTGCAGAAACATTTACGATCTCACCAATATTTCCTAGAGATTTAACTCTCTCTTTAAGGATAACTTTCATGATATTCTCCTAATTCTCTTTTCTTTTTAAATACTTTCTAAAATTAACCCATAAATCAAATAGGCCAATTATAGCGACAAATCTGTAAGCCATAAAGATTGTCATTATTGTTAAGATACTTCTTAAGATGCCTTTAATTTTTAAGAACTTTAAAAGATCAAGGTAGATTCCCATTCCCTGAAAGAAGTAAAAAACTCCTAAACACCAAAGAATATTTCCACCTACGACTTCTAAGCTTTTACCACCTAAATACTCACCACCAATGAATAGACCGAAACCTATTACAACAAAGTAGATCATAAAATCAGGGGCCTTAAATCTTACGAGGTCCTTTAATCCATATTTATATTCATGCACTTCTTTCCAAATCGCACTATTTCTTAAAAGCATAAATAGAGTCATCCATAGAACAAAGTAGATACCTACAAAAATTCCAGCGAATGCCCAGCTATATACAGTTTTAAGTATCTCCTTCGGGTTACTTAGTAGCTCTTCAAGTGCTCTCGCTTGCTCCCCTCCGGCCTTAATAACTTCTTGAAAGTTTGGCTGTTCCTTCATCTGAGTAATCCCAGTTGAAAGAAGAGTCTCTATCTGAACAGTTAATGGCTCTGATGAAATAATTTCAGCAAATCCAATAAGAACTGCGATAGCTCCAAGAATATAAAGCCCTCTAGTGATCAATCCCTTAACAGGATGTTCACCCTTAAGAATAATTGATGAGATGGCAAATGATAGAATCACTGACATCACCAACATTACTCCATAGTGAGAGAGTTGAGATAATCCAGGTGAAGACATTGAGGCAACAAAAGTTGCTGCAATAAGAACACCAGATACTGTAAGAGTTTTAGCAATACCGTAAAGAAGAAATGCAACTGCGAGTGGCAGTGGTGCAAAAATAGACAGCGGTCCAACAACACTTAAAGCAAGTGCAATCACACACAAGAAAACTAGCTTTCCGTAACTCAAACGACCTAAGATCGCTTCCTTCGAAGGGCTTGTTGAACTTGAATATGAATCGTTTTCACGTGTCATCATTCTTAACCTTAACTAACAGTCCTAATTACTCTGCAAATCTTCCAGCTAAGTGTGAAACTAGACCAATATTTCTAGCTCTCTTAATAGCTGTTTCAGCAAATCTATGGTGCTTTCTAGAAATTCCAGAAACACGTGCTGGTGAAATCTTACCAAACTCATTGATTAGCCAGTTGAAAGTCTTTGGATCTTTCCAATCTGCACTAACTTGGTTTGCTTTGAACCAACAAGATTTTCTCTTTGCAAACTTTCTCTTATCTTTGTCAGCACCTCTGTCTAGATCATCAGTTTGTGATCCAGTGTGAGCTTTAGAATAAGGAGTTCTGTAACCTTTTAGGATAGTTTCAGCTTCTGCATCAACATCCGTAAGCTTAATCGTAAGACTCTTGTGGACCATTTCATTAATTTTGAAAAGTCTCGCAAGCTCTGTGTTAGCTTCGTTGTTTGCTCTGTAAATAAAGTAGATGTAATGACCTGTTCTAGAACCATTTTTCGCAATCTGCGCAAATGTTTTCTTTCCCCAGTCATCAGTGAGAAGAACTTCTCCGTCAAAATCTTTAGAAACCTTGGCAACCATATCTTTTAAAGATGTAAGTTGCTCTTCAGTAGCTTCCGGTCTGGCTACAAGTGCCAATTCGTAAATCATACAAACCTCCTGAACAATTTATATTAATTGGCCCCAAATCTCTGTAATTTAGGGCGAGTCATCTGTGTTTAAATGTGTGCAGAATTTAACAAGAAGAAGCCCTTAAGTAAAGGACATTTGAGCATTTTTCACGTAAATATTTAATGTATTCCAAGGCTTGTAAGTAGTTGAAATTATGCGACAACCCACTCGGATAAAATCTTAACTTTGTCGTTGATATCATCAAGCTCCAAAATTGCCTGCTTGAGCCCAGGATTATCAACTACAAATTCACAAATAGCGGCCACCAACAAAACAGGGTCGGCCAAAGACCCAATAACTTCCTCAAACTGATTATGATCAGTGAAGTAGGTTTTTCCCCAGTTTCTAAACTCTAGTTCCAATTGTCGTAAAGTTATAAGATTTTCAGGAAGAACTGTTTCAAACTCAATAATCTCTTGGCCCACAGCTATATTATAATTTGTAGCAGATTGGGCCAAATGGACAATACTGATTTTAAACATAGGCTCTAGTACAATGAGCATCTCAGGGCCGCTTGGGTTTTGCTGTAATAACGATGGTACACCACAACCAGCAATACGCTTAACAAATGGAAGAGTCTCGTGCTCAACACGAATTGTCCCCTCTTCCTCTTCACCTAGTGCGTGGCAGAGTGCTACAGGAATTTGCTCCTCAATTGCTCGATGAATCATATCAACATAGCGAGGTTCAAAAATATTTAAAGGTTTTCTTAGGACTGGATGATAGACCATGCGTGGGAGCGGGAATAGGAATACTTTAGTAAGATTCATATTTCCATTCTCAGCGAGAAGGACGAATTGTCCTAGAAAAAAAAAAGCTACTTAAGGTCTTCAAATTGAAGATTTCTTAAGTAGCTTAATTTATTAAAATAAAGCGTTATCTGCGTATGGAAAAAGTGGTGTTGCACAGGCCTGAACTCTTCTATTAAAAGAGATGTATTTCTGCCCATTCTCATACCATCTCACCTCTACAACTTCTTTCGTGAAGTGATCTGAGATGATCAGAACGTCTCCAAACATCTCCATTTGTGAAGTTTGAAGATGGTCAAAAGACTCTACGAAAACATATTGCCCATATGGTGCAGACCATACAGGAGATGACATATCATCAACAAAGTTAGTCTTATCGATTTCTAACCAAGTCTTCATGTCCTTTGCATCTTTTAGGAATTTACTCGCTTTTCTAAACTCAAAACCAACTGACTTTAATTCTCTATCAATGCATGGTGATTTTGCCATTATATTGAAGCTGAAAATAGCCGCAAGAATAGTGATAAATTTCATAATTAACCCCTCATTGTGTTGTGTGAGGGAGTATTCAACCAGTTCACGTTCAGAAGTTCAAGAAAATAAAACTCAGCCTATTTAACCTTCCAAACTACCATTTGAGCGCCCTCAGAAGAGCTAACACTAAAGCCTGAAGTGATAATACTTCCTTTACTGTCTAATGATAGAGAACGGCACTGATCTGTTTGATCATGTCCCCCGGCATTATGATGAAGAAAGAAACCATCCGGACTTCCATCTGCAGGATTTTTATCATGGCCAAAAGAAGTATCGATAACACCGTTTTTTGTATATCTCCAAATTGTCATATCTGGATCATGACTAACGGAGCTCTCACTATGTCCACAAATGATAATGTTATCGTGGTCATCTAGAATAACAGCGTTAGCAAAGTCTTCTCCATTAGAGGTTCCACCTGCACTATGATGATGGATATATCCATCTTTTATATTATTTCCATCATGATCTTCGCCAAAAGTTGTATCGATATCTCCAGAGGCTTTGTATTTCCACAAGGCCATATCATATCTAACAGATTGACTCTCAAGGATATGCCCCGCTGCCAAGATATCCCCTTCGCTATTCATTATGACAGATTTTATATCACCACTTTTAGAGGAAAAGGATTCAACTCCACCAAAGCTAAAGTTATTATCTAATGAACCAGTCGAGTTAAGTTTCCAAAGAGTCGGCTTACCATTTGCTATTCCACCAACAATGACATTTGAGCTTGCGTCTAAAGTTAGAGCATAGGCTTTCTCCGATTGAGCATTACTATCATAGAGAAAGTATCCAACTCCATTATAGCTTTGATCAATTCGCCCATCAGAAGTTAACTTCATTATCATCATGTCATCTGAGCCAGAAGAGTTTGAATGACCAGCAAGATAAATACTTCCTTCAGAGGAAACCTTTATCGCTGTAACATCTTCAGTTGAAGTTGATGAAAATGAATAAATAATAAATCCATCCTGCTTTCCATCTACAGGATACTTATCCTCTCCAAAACTTTGATCAAGTACTCCGTCTGTTGAGTACTTAACGACAATCAAATCGTAATTCAATCCATTATGTGCCTGACCAGTAACAAGAATTCCACCATCGGATGCAAAAGCAAGTGCCCTACCAAAGTCGTGTTGGTTCCCATTGGCCTTTCCTGTTGGATCGTCTAATACGACGTAACCTTTACCTCCAGCAAAACTAGTATCTAGTCCTCCATTTTTATCAAGCTTCCAAAGAACGATGTCATACTCAGGGTTTCGTGCATAGCCTGCAATATAAACTTCATCACTAGGGCCAACAAGAAGGCCTAATCCATCATCATGACTTCCGCTTATATCAAAAGCATTAAATCCTTTCTTCTCAGGACCAAATGTCTCATCAAGGGCCCCAAGAGCGAGATCTCTTTTAACCTTTCCAGAAATTGGATTCGCAGAAGAAGTGGTCGCACTCTCAGAAGCATTGTCAGAGTTACATGAGTAAAAAATTATTAGAGGTATAAAGAAGAAAGTTAGGATTTTTGTCATTACTTCTTATCGTACATTACGATAAAAAAGCTTAAAAAAAAGGGAGCTAAAAGCTCCCCTTCATTTATTTACCACAAGCTTGTGATTTTTCTGTTTTAACTTGTTTTTCAAGTCTCATGATCTTCTCTCCAGTAACTATGTAGTTTAGAGAAACACCACATTTTTTAGACTCATCAAATACTCTCTTAAAGAGGTACTTATTCTTGTACGCATACTTTCCAAAATCAGCATATGCTTTAACAAATTCTTTATTATTTGTTCCATAATACTTTTTCATTTTCTTAACTTGTTTAAAAACTTTCTTTAAGTTGTAAACAGCATCTTGTTTTTCTCTTTTAATACAGCTTGAGTTTTTCTTACAGTCGTATTTAATTTGAGCAACAAGGTCATTTCTAAAATCGATCTCTTTAACAGAACTCATTAAGTGTTCTGTATATGCCTTAGAAAAGTCTATCTTCATTTCAACTTTCGTATAGTTTAGCTTTCCAGATTTCTTAGGAACAACTGTAGAAAGTTCACTGAATAAGTATGTCTTATTCACAAGTCTTCTAACTGCTCTTTTTAGTTTTTTCGCAGTTCCATTATTCGTTTCATAGCTCCAAACAAAAGACCCTTTAGCATCAAAGTACTCTTTATCATCAAGCTTCGTCTCTGTTACACCAGCATAGAATGCCTTTACAGCATTTCTTTCTTTAGTTCCTAAGTTAGAGCTTGTTCCACTTGAATATATACCGTACTGGCTCTTAACCTTTGCACCTGTTTCATGAACTGTCATATTTGATAATTCAAAAAACTTTCCTGCACTATATGTCCAAGAAGCTAGTTGGATAAAAGGAGTTGATGTACCTAAGTTAAAAGTACTTCCAGTAAATGTTGAACTAGATGAAACAACTTTTTCAACTCTTGGGTCTGCGTAATGATCCATATCTTGAACAGAAGCAATATTACCCTTTAACATATCTTCGTAAACAGCTTTAATTTCATCATCAGCTAAGTCGAGAACAAATGAGAATGCCGCACCTTCTTTATTTATCTTAGAAACACTTGCTCCAACGAATAGTGCTCCAGTTGATAAAGACATTGATTTAAGCTTATTTCTTGTAACTTCGATATATACTCTAGACTCATCAAGCTTTTGAACAAAAGTTGTATAAGAACCTTGAGCAACTGCCGCAGTACTTAGAGGAATCAGGTCATACATTCCTCCAAGAGTGAACATTACACCACCGTTAGATTCATAAGTTACGCTATCACCAGCTCTCCAAGACTTAAGGTCTTCCGCTTTATATGGAACCTTCATTGTCTTCTCTACAGATGCTATTTCATTTTTCCCAAAAGCTAGCTTCTTAAATAGAACATTTGATCCTTTAATTGGAGCAATACCAATTCCGTACATAGTTCCAGCAAGTTCAGGATACTTATCTCCAGCATTAGGATAGTTCCAGCTTCCAGAAACACCAAGACCTAGAGTGTAGTTCTTTTTCTTTGTAACAATATATGCCGAAGCATTATTGATATAAGAAAGGTTCTTAGAAGGATATTGTTCAGACTCTACAACTTCAACAGACTGAGAAGCAAAGAGGTTCGTAAAGAGTAATGGCTTAACACTAAAAGCAGTGATTAGCTCATCTTCATTATTATTACCGATATGGTTATTCCCAATATTGTTATTACCACGGTTATTATTACCGTTGTTCTCATCTCCAATATTGTCATTACCTTGGTTTCTATCACCAGTATTTCTATCACCGATGTTGTCGCTACCTAGGTTTGCGCTACCATTGTTTCTATCTCCAACATTGTAGTCACCATTATTGTCACTACCTGAGTTGAATTCACCATTGTTTCTATAACCATAGTTATAACTACCGTTATTAAAGTCACCAGTATTGAAATCTCCAGTATTTTGCTGACCAAAGTTTCCATTACCAGTATTTAAACTTCCTTGGTTTCCTGATCCATTATTATCAAAACCAACATTATAACTTCCATTGTTTCTGTCACCAAAGTTAGAGTCACCAGTATTAGAGCTACCTACGTTAGAGCTACCAATATTATCATTCCCTAGGTTATGATCTCCAGTATTTCTATTACCGAGGTTCATATCACCCTGGTTTCTATTCCCTAAGTTATTATCACCAGTATTTCTATGTCCAATATTTCCAGAACCAGTATTTCTGTTTCCTAAGTTATGGTTACCCTCATTTCTGTTACCAATATTTAGGTCTCCAGTATTGTTACTACCAACATTGAAGTCACCTGTATTAGCGTTACCGCTGTTGTGATCACCTGTGTTTCTGTTTCCAAAGTTGTTATCACCAGTATTTCTGTTACCAACGTTACTAGTACCTGTATTTCTATGCCCTAGGTTATTATCACCTGTATTTCTATTACCAACATTTCCATCACCAGTGTTTCCACTACCTGCATTGTAGAAACCTGTGTTGTTATTACCAACATTTGATTCCCCAGTATTTCCGTTACCAACGTTTGCCTCTCCGTTGTTACCGTTACCTGCGTTGTCATAACCTACGTTATTATTTCCGCTATTATAAGCACCGTCATTTCCATTACCCATATTTGAGTAACCAGTATTGTTATTACCAGCGTTTCTATCTCCAACATTACCGTTACCAATGTTTCGACTTCCTACGTTTCCGTTTCCTGAGTTATAAGAACCGTCGTTATTACTACCAGAGTTATAATTACCTTCATTACGGTTACCAGTATTATAACTTCCTTCGTTTCCATTTCCTGAGTTGTAATCGCCTACGTTGTTATTACCAGCGTTATACTCACCAGTATTTCCGTTTCCAGTATTTCTATCACCTTCGTTTCTGTTTCCAGTGTTGTATTCACCTACATTGTTATTTCCTGTATTATTTCTACCTTCATTTCCATGACCAGCATTACCACGCCCCTCATTTCCAGTACCAGCATTGTAGTCCCCTTCGTTACCGTTACCAGCATTGAAGCGTCCGTCATTTCCAGCACCAGAGTTGTAGTCACCTAGGTTATTATTTCCAGAGTTTCTTCTACCTTCATTTCCATTACCGGCGTTATACTCACCAGTATTTCCATTCCCAGAGTTTAGATCCCCAGTGTTTCCATTTCCAGAGTTGTGCTCACCTGAGTTTCTATTTCCAGCATTGAAGTCACCAGTGTTTGCGTTACCCGCATTGAAAGCGCCATCATTTCCGTTACCAGAGTTGAAGTTACCATCATTATTATTTCCAGAATTAAAGTCACCTGTATTTGAATGTCCTGAATTGAAATTGCCTGTATTGCTGCTACCAGTATTAAAACCTCCAGTATTCCCATTTCCAGTATTGTAATTACCTTCATTATTATTTCCGGCATTAAACACACCTGTGTTTCCATTCCCCTGGTTATAATCACCTTCGTTACGGTTACCACTATTGTAGTTTCCTTCGTTAGAGTTACCAGAGTTTAAGAATCCATCATTACCATTACCAGAATTACTGTAATCAGAGTTTCTATTTCCCGAGTTCGAAAAACTTGTATTCCTGTTTCCTGAATTTACCTCACCAGTGTTACCACGACCTGTATTTTGATTAGAATCTGCACCAACAAGAGAGCCTGATTGATTATCACCACGGTTAGCATGACCTGAGTTGTTACTTCCTCTATTGTACGTTCCCGAATTATCATCACCCGCATTATAACTTCCGGAGTTTCGATCTCCATTATTCACGACACCAGTGTTACCATTTCCGTTATTGATGCTACCTGTATTACCATTCCCGTTATTTACAACACCTGAGTTTCTGTCACCGTTATTTAAAGTACCAGTATTTCTATTGCCTCTGTTATAATCACCTTCATTCACATTCCCTGTGTTATTGGCACCTACATTCATATTTCCTGTATTCTGATGTCCACTATTCCTACTACCACTATTCTGCATTCCAGTGTTTCTATTTCCGTTATTTTGAATACCAGTATTAGCATTACCGTTATTCTGAATACCTGTGTTTCTGTCACCATTATTTTGAACACCAGTGTTAGCATTTCCTCTATTTTCAACACCTGTATTTCTATTACCTGTGTTGCTTACGCCAGAGTTATTACTTCCTCTGTTTGTATCTCCAGTATTTGAATTACCACGGTTAGAAGAGCCATCATTTCGACTCCCTCTATTATAAGAGCCGTCGTTGTTATTTCCTCTGTTGTAAGAGCCGTCGTTATTATTTCCGTTATTATATGAGCCAGTATTTCCATTTCCAGAATTATAGCTAGCATCATTTCTATTACCATTGTTATAGCTACCATCATTTCTGTTACCAGTATTATAGTGCCCATCATTCTGGTTACCAGTATTGTAACGTCCAGTGTTTCTATCACCTGTATTATTACTATTTACGTTTGCATTCCCTGTGTTGTGATCCGCAGAGTTTCTGTTTCCAGTATTAAAGTCAGCGCTATTTCTATTACCAGTGTTATAGTCACCAGTATTTGCATTACCTCTGTTGTAATCTCCAGAGTTAGCATTACCTCTGTTACGATCTCCAGTATTTGCATTACCCGCGTTATAGTCACCAGAGTTTCTATTTCCTAGGTTTCTAGTCCCTTCATTTGCGTTACCGTTATTTAGGTCACCATTATTTCTGTTTCCAACATTGTTGTTCCCAGTATTTCGGTTACCATTATTTAAGATACCATCGTTACCATTTCCATTATTAAGAGATCCATCATTACCGTTACCATTATTTAATCGCCCAGTATTTCTGTTACCGTTATTTAATGTACCGTCATTATTATTCCCTAAGTTGGAATGACCAGAGTTCCCTGAACCAAGGTTCATGTCTCCATCTACACGATCATTAAAATTAGCGTTACTAGCATTGCTCGCTCCAACATTAATATTTGAAGATTGCCCATTAGTATTTAAAGTCGCTGCATCGTATGAGCTTCTTGAGTTTGAATTACCCGTTGCTGATGTATTTCCAGACGCAGTATTTGAGCCATGATTTGGCCCTAAGTCAGTTCCTAGAATCATGCTATTTAAAAGCATATTATTTGCATTCGTACTCGTATAATTTAGAGATACACAATTTCCCTGAGTGGAAATGAATCCTGTTGCAGGATCTATAGTTCTCTTACAAGGAATATTTTCTATTGTTGCCCATGTAGGAATGGCAAGCACAGCAATAACTGCAATTTTGATTTTTTGCATTATGGTTTCTCCAATTTAATTAATTTGTTTGAGCTTATTTAATAGAAATTTCAAAGATTTACAACGGATTGATTCAAATATGTTATTTTATTCATAGGGTAACTATCTGATAGTTTGTACATACAATAAATGATATAGAAGGTGAACATCTTCTCATTTTATTCATCAAGTGACTGTCTATCAGTGATGATTCTAACGCCTTTACTATTAAAGAAGAATGCAAAGGCCCACTGAATGAAAACCATCAACCTATTTCTAAAGTCTATAAGAAAGAGAATATGAATAAAGCTCCAGCTAAGCCATGCAAAAAGACCAGTTACTTTAAGACCGTGAAAGTTTACAACTGCCTTGTAGTTTCCAATAGTCGCCATTGAACCTTTATCAATATATTTAAATGGTAGAGATTTACTTTTTTTGATTTGCTTGGACACATGTCGGCCCTGTTGAGAAGCGACAGGGGCAAGAGATGGAAGAGGCTTACCTTTAGAGTTTTTTAAATGTGCAGAATCACCTAATACATAAATATTAGAATATTCAGGAATAGAGAGATCATTATTTACTTCTACCCTTCCCATTCGATCTAGCTTTACTTCTAGTTTCATAAGAAGTGGAGAAGCCTTATTTCCTGCTGCCCATATGATATTTTCTGAGCAGATTTCATCATCTTCTAATACAACGATCCCTTTTTTAATTTCTTTTACTCGTGAACGAGTTAGAACAGTTACTCCAAGGTCTTCTAGATAGCCTTTTGCCTTTTTTGACAACATACCTGAGTAAGCAGGAAGAACCTCCTTTCCCCCTTCAATAAGATATATCTTGGCCTTAGTTGGATCAAAATCACGAAACTCCTTAGATAGAATATCGTAGGCAATCTCTGCAAATGCACCGGCCAACTCAACTCCCGTTGGACCTGCACCTATAATCACAAAGTTTAAACTCTTTTCATTACTTCGCTCGCATTCTTCGAATGATTTTAGCATTTTATTTCTAATAGTAAGAGCGTCTTCAATTGTTTTTAAACCAGGAGCGAAGTCTTTCCAGGACTCGTTTCCATAATAGAAAGGCCTTGCCCCTGGTGAGAGGATGAGATAGTCGTATTGATGAGAGACATTGGACGACGTAAGAACAAGTTTATTATTTTTATCAATATCGACTACCTCATCGAGGAGAACTTTTATATTTTTACCACCGGCCAAGATTTCTCTAATAGGTGCGGAAATATCCGCGGGAGAAAGAGAAGCCGAGGCCACCTGATAAAGAAGAGGTTGAAAGAGATGATGATTCTTTTTATCTATAAGAGTTACTTCAAAGTCAGTATTCATAAAGGACTTTGCTGCCGCAATTCCAGCAAATCCTCCCCCAACAATTAAGACCTTCTTTTTCATATCAACTCCAATTCTGTCATCTTTAATTATGATATAGCTCACTTTACGATGACATTATGATTGAAACAATACGATAATTTTGCAATACTCTATTTCGAATATGGAAATAATCAAAAAGACAACATTTGACAGAATATACGCTTTTCAACTCGCTATGATAGTTCTCAAAGAAGGATCTTTTGTAGCAGCTTCGAGAAGATTACAAGTCTCACCATCAAATATCACAAAAGAAATTCAGAAGTTAGAAGATTACTTAGGTGTTAAAATATTCAAGAGAACAACTCGTTCATTGACCCTTACTCAAGAGGGTAAAATCGCTTTAGAGAGAGCAAGGAATATCTTAAATGATCTCCATGAGCTTGAAGATCATGTTCATGGCTCGGTTGATACATTCCAAGGCTCGATGAGGGTTACTGCTCCAACGACTCTTGGTCAGAATCTCTTATCAAAGTACCTTGCTCAATACCAACTAGAGCATCCCTACATAGATCTAGATCTTCGATTTACTGATAGAATTTTAGATCCTGTTGAACAAGATATTGATCTAAGTATTCGAACGGCATTCTCTTTGAAAGACTCAAGTCTCTATGTGAAAAATCTTGGAGAATTAGAAAGAGTTATTGTGGCCTCTGACGACTACCTTTCACATTTTAAGGTACCAAGGAATCCAGACAATCTTAATAAACATAATTGTCTCTTATATATGCGTGGAGATAGTCCATTTATCTGGTCTTTTAATAAAGGTGGATTAAATAGAAATATTCATGTTCAAGGAACTTATAAATCGAATAACTTACTGAGTCTTATTAAAGCTTGTGAGCTAGGTGTTGGTATATTAAACATCCCAAGGTATTTAGTTAAAGAGCAAATTGAAGAAGGGAGTTTAAAGGTTTTATTTAAATCTTGGCGACTTCCTGCACATAGTATTTTTTTACTCTCCTCCAGAAAACCGTCAGAGAGTAAAAGATTAAGTACAATGGTAGAATTCTTATCAGAAAGTCTACAAGATTATTGTAAGAGGTCTAAAAGACTCTAGGCAAAAATCTCATACTGTTCTACATGATATGAGTTTTCAGAACGAATCTGTAGGCTAACTCCGTAGGCCTCTTCAAGAGTCTCAATAAGATCAAGATCTTCACCGCAAAGTCTTGCCGTTACTTCAGGGTGAGCAAAAATAGAAATTTTCTTTGCACCACTCTTATCTTTCTTAATTGTCTTAGTTAACTCTCTTACAAGTTCGTAGCATACAGTCAGAACAGTTTTTACACCACCAGTCCCTTCACAATAAGGACATCCTTCGCAAAGAATTCTAGTCAGAGTATCTCTCGTTCTCTTTCTCGTCATTTCAACGAGACCAAGCTCAGAAATTGGAAGAACTTTGGTCTTTGCTCTATCTTTCTTTAGTGCTTCAAGAAGAGTCTCATAAACTGCTTGTCTATTTTCAAGCTTCTCCATATCAATGAAGTCGATAATAATAAGTCCACCACAGTTTCGTAGTCTTAACTGATAAGCTATTTCTTTAACGGCCTCTAAGTTAGTTCTAACAATCGTTTCTTCGAGTGTTTTCCTACCAACAAATTTTCCGGTGTTAACATCCACAGAAACAAGAGCTTCCGTTTGATCTATGTTTAGAGAGCCACCAGAGCGGAGGTACACTTTATTACTGAGACCTCTTTCAATCTCAATATCAATTCCATGCTTTTCAAAAATTGGAGTCGACTCATCATAGAAAGTTGCCTTCCCCTTTATTTGTGGAAGATACTTTGTCGCAAATCTATCTATCTCTTTAAGACCCTCTTTAGTATCAATGAAGATATTATCAACATCTTCATCAGTAATATCTCTAAGAACTCTTTGAATAAAAGTAAGGTCTTCATAACAAAGAGCAGGAGCTTTAGCTTTATCAAAAGTCTTATGAACTTCTTTCCAAATTTTTACAAGAAGGTCATAATCATTTCTTAGTGTTTTACTAGAGCTACCTTCAGCAACAGTTCTTGCAATGATCCCCTTCCCTTCCGGGCGGATACTTTCAAGGATAGACTTAAGCCTCTCTCTCTCTTCATCATTTTCGATTCTACGAGATACACCTGTGTGCTCTATATAAGGCATATAAACAACATAGCGATTAGCGATTGTTATATGACGTGTAATTCTTGGACCTTTAGTAGAGATTGGCTCTTTTGCAACTTGAACAATAATCTCATCTCCTTCTTTAAGAAATGATTCAATTGTTGCAGACTCAGGTCTAAGCTTCATATCTACAGCTTCTGTGAAAGTACTAAGCTCATCTGGAATAATTTTTCCACTCATGTTCTTTTCATTTCTGGCAGCTTCAGACTTCTTTGCCATTTCTCTTTGTTCATCTAATGATGGCATATAGGCATCATCAACATATAAGAATGCCGCCTTCTCGTATCCGATATCTACGAATGCTGATTGCATTCCAGGAAGAACTCTTAGAACCTTCCCTTTGTAGATATTTCCAACTTTTGGCTGACTTGCAGTTCCATCTCTCTCTCTTTCCATTAGAAAATCGAGAATTTCTCCGTTTTCAACGAGAACTGCTCTCCATTCGTTGAGCGTTCTGTTGATAATTAAATCTTTTGACATATATATTCCTTAAAAAATTATACAAAATAGCATTGCCTCAGACATAGTCTGAGGTCTTTAGTCGGGTGTCCCCTGTCCGCACACGCTTATTCGTCAAAAGCTTCGCTACGCTTGCCATTTTTGACGCATGCATGACGGTAAAGCTCCGACGCAAAAATACCTTAGTATTTTTTCGCGGGCATTATAAAAACATACCCGCAATTGACGCAGTCATCAAGCAGGCAAGGGTTCCCGCTATTAGAGATTTAACCCCTAACTTAGCAAGATCCTTTCTACGAGATGGTGCAAGTACTCCAATACCACCTACTTGAATTGCAATTGAGCTAAAGTTCGCAAAACCGCAAAGTGCATATGTTGAGATAGCAATTGAGCGAGGCGAAAGGTTCTTCATCTGACCAGTCAGATCAAGATATGCCACAAATTCGTTTAAAATAATCTTCTTACCAAGTAGTGATCCCACTATCTGGCAATCTTGCCATGGAACACCTAGAAGCCAAGCTACTGGAGCAAAAAGGTATCCAGTTATTAGTTCTAGAGATAGCTGAGGAAAACTAAATAGCCCCCCTGCCCATCCAAGAATTCCATTAAACATCGCTATAAGAGCAATGAATGCCAAGAGCATTGCACCAACATTAAGGGCGAGCTTTAATCCGTCACTTGCTCCAGCTGCTGCTGCATCAACAAGGTTTTCAGTATTTTTCTCTAATTCAATTTTTATTCCACCAGTTGTTACCGACTCTTCCTGCTCTGGGTACATAAGCTTCGCGCAAACAAGTGCAGCTGGTGCAGACATTACAGACGCCGCTAGCAAGTGAGCGGCATCGATACCAAAACCAACATAAGCAGCAAGTACTCCACCTGCAACAGTCGCCATACCACCAGTCATTAGCGCCAAAAGCTCAGACTTAGTCATAGACGGAATAAATGGCTTAACAACAAGCGGAGCTTCAGTTTGCCCCGCAAAAATATTTGCTGCCGCGGCCAGTGACTCCGCACCAGAAGTTCCCATTACTTTCATCATTACTTTTGCAGCCACTTTAATAACAAACTGCATCAGGCCAATATGATAGAGAACACTCATTAAAGAACTTGTGAAAATAATTGTAGGTAGAACCATTACGAAGAAGATAAATCCAAACTTCTTTGTATCAGTGAGAGGTCCAAAGATGAAGCCAGAACCTTCAGCTGTAAAGTTTAAGATCCCTGTGAATACTGCCCTCGCACCTTCAAAAAAACCTTGTCCCCAAGACGTCTTTAAAATAATAAGGCCTAGAAATATTTGGAGTGCCACACCAGAGAGAACTGTTCTCCAGTTGATTTTCTTTCTATCCGTAGATAATAAGAAGGCCACAAGTAACATGACCATTAGGCCTATAAAAGATATAAATCTTTCCATAAAAAAAACTCCAAGGGATTATGCTTATCCATTGGAGTTTACTAAGATTGACTTAATTTATCAAATAACTAAAATTTAAAACTATAAGAAAAAGAAGGGTGAGAAACCTTAAGATTTTTAACGGCTTCTTTGCTTTGTGCGACATGCCATTGCTGTCTGTCACCTGTTGAGAAATCCTCTGGATTTATAGAGCCACTTTCATAGAGACCCTTTGACTTATTAGCCTGACCCCATGCAACAATACCTACACCAACGATAATCCCAATAGCACCACCAACAACAATATTTTTAAGGTGATCACCGGGCTCCTCTACAAAAGAAAGTGTAGATAGGCCAAGAACAGCACCACCAGCACCAGTTCCAGCAATTATAGCAACATCTCGAATTGAATCGTCCACGAAAGACTTTTCTTCAGCAACAGCAGATTGTGCTATAACGAAATTAAGTGCGATGCAAAAAATAAATAAAATTCTTTTCATAACTATATCCTAATGGTCTTTATACATTAATTATATATCAGCTAGATAATCTTTAAAGCTCTTTCAATTTGCAACTTGTACGAGGATTTACTATATTTGATCACTACCTCTATCCCATTATGGTACATGGCAGGTATGTTTTTAGCAATGATTATGACCCGGCACATGGCCAGTCAAAAGAGAGCCCACACAATGACAAAAATTTCAGATTTTAGTGCCTATAGTCTTATCGCAAAAAAGCGTGATGGAAAATCTCTTTCAGATGAAGAGATAAAGTGGTTCATCAATGGACTACTTTCTGGAGAGGTTGCTGAATACCAGATGTCTGCACTTCTCATGGCGATCTACCTCAATGGTATGATAGTTAAAGAAACTGCGGCGCTTACAGATGCTATGCTCTACTCGGGTGAAACATTAAAGTTCAAAGGAAAGTCAGTTATCGATAAACACTCAACTGGTGGTGTTGGAGATAAGGCTTCATTTATCCTCGGACCAATAGCCGCGGCCTGTGGAGTAAAGGTTCCAATGATGGCCGGACGTGGTCTTGGTCACACAGGTGGAACAGTAGATAAAATTGAAAGTATTAAAGGCTTTAAAACTTCGATCTCTTTAGAAGCATTTAAAAAGCAACTTATAAAAGAAGGTATTGTTCTCATCGGACAAACGAAGGACATTGCTCCTGCTGATAAAGTTATTTATGGACTGAGAGATGTTACAGCAACAGTTGAGTCTATTCCTTTAATCACTGCTTCTATCATGAGTAAGAAACTTGCTGAAGGTGCTAATGGAATTGTCATGGACATTAAAACTGGCCAAGGCGCATTCATGGACAATACTAAGGACGCTAAGGCCTTAGCAAAGAGCTTAAGAAATACGGCAAAGAGATTTGGAAAAGGAATGGTAACTTACATTACCGATATGAACCAACCTCTAGGTAACTATATTGGTAACTCTCTTGAGATTATAGAGTCAATTGAAACACTGAAAGGAAATGGTCCTAAAGATCTTACTGATATTTCTGTAAAGCTCGCTGGAGCAATGATTTACCTGGCGGGTAAGGCAAAAGATATTCCAGAGGGAGAGAAGAAGGCGCAAGCGTCTATTGATAATGGGAAAGCACTAGCAGTATTCAAAAAATTAATAAAAGTACAAGGTGGAGATGAATCAGTTATTGAGGATTACTCAAAACTTCCTCTAGCTAAGAAAGTTACTCATTATAAAGCAACTAAATCTGGCTTTGTTTCCAGTATAGCTTGTAAAGAGATGGGCCTACACTGTGTTGCACTTGGTGGTGGAAGAAGAAAAGCTTCGGATATCGTTGATATGGGAGTAGGATTTATTCTAAAAAAGAAAGTTGGAGACAAGGTTACTAAAGGTGAAACTCTAGTAGAAATCCTTCATCATAAAAAACAAGAAGCTCAAGTTGAAGATATATTGAAGGCGCTAAAGAAAGACATAAAGCTGTCTACTACTAAGCCGAAGAAGACAAAATTAATCTATGAAATGAAGGAAGTATAATGGAAGCGACAGTTGAGAAACTACAAGCGACAGCTAATTTTATAAAAGACAAAGTTAAAGAACTACCACAAATTGGAGTTGTTCTTGGTTCAGGACTTGGTGACTTTGCTGATTCTTTAGATGATAAAGTAGAGATACCTTATACAGAAATTCCGGGGTTCAAAAAAACTACAGTTTTAGGACATGCAGGAAAGTTAGTCATTGGAAAAATCAATGGTGTTAGTATTGCTGTAATGGCCGGAAGAATTCATGCTTATGAAGGCCATAGCATGGAAGAAGTTGTTTACCCTGTTCGTGTTCTAGGAATGCTTGGAATAGAGACACTAATTCTAACTAATGCTGCCGGAGGTGTTAACGCTAACTACCACCCGGGTCAATTAATACTAATAAAAGACCATATAAACCTAACAGCAACTAACCCACTTTTAGGGCCAAATAATGAACAACTGGGAACACGTTTTCCAGATATGAGTTTCGCTTGGCATCCAGACCTAAGAGAAGTTGCAATGAAGGCCGCTAGTGACATTGGCTATGACTTAAAAGAAGGTGTTTATGCTGGAGTTATTGGTCCATGCTACGAAACACCTGCTGAAGTAAGAATGCTCGGTGTTCTTGGAGCAGACATGGTTGGAATGAGTACTGTTGCTGAAAATATCGCAGCTGTACACATGGGAATGAAGGTCATGGGTATCTCTTGTGTGACTAATATGGCCGCAGGGATTGAAAAAGGTGAACTAAAGCACGAAGATATAAAAGAGCAAGCTGCTCAGGTTATGACTAAATTTTGTGATATCCTAAAAGCGGTTGTTTCTTCACATAAGTAATAAGAAAATAATACCTAAATATACGGCATTGATTCCAATGCCGTACTCTTGATAGAATAGTAGAAAGCTAATCTATATGCCGAATGAATATTCGGAATCGGAAATTGAATGATTAATAATGAATCTAAAGAACTTCTCAGCTCATTGAGCTTTTGTGTATTTGACCTTGAAACTACAGGTGGTAATCAAAAAAGCGACAAAATCATTGAAATTGGTATGGTCAATATTGATAATCTTCAAATTGGCGAGAAAGTAAACTTCCTAGTTGATCCAGAAAGAAAAATTCCAGACTTTATTCAAAAACTTACTTCTATTAAACAGGCCGATGTTGAAGGTTGTCCAAGAATAGAAGACCTCATGGATAAAATCCTCGAGATAATTGGAGATAGAATTCTTGTGGCACATAATGCTTCTTTTGATGTTCCCTTTCTAAACTCAGTATTAGAAAGAATGGGAAGACCAAGAGTTGAGAATAAGAGTATTTGTACTAACTTAATGACCAAATACCTCATTCCAACAATGATGAACTCTAATCTCAATTACATGAGTAATATATTTAATATTAGTCACCAAAAGGCCCACAGAGCTTTAGATGATGCGGATGCAACAGCAAAACTCTTTCTCAATTATTTAAAGATATTTGAAGATAAAGGTGTAAAGAAAGTAAATCACCTCTACTACCCTAAGAATAGATACGAACTTGATCTTACAAATTTTAAGAAAGAGTCTACAACTGAAGAAGTACTAGAAAAAATAAAGACTATAGACTCTCCCTTTCTACTTTCTTTAAAGGGTCACAATGGAATAATCCTAAGTGCTTTTCCTTGCTCAGGAAATGAAGAAGAGCTTGATCATATTCAAGGCCTAATTGAAGAAACAGATTGGGAAACTCTGACTATAAAATTAGTTGGACCTTTTACAGAAGTACTTATTAAGTTCAATCACCTATTTGCAAAACTAAACTCAGAGCAAAAGGAAAGTGTCATCTCTAAGCTTTGGGAGTTTCATATTCCGAATGGAGATAGATCGGAACTTAAAAAGAGTGCTAAAGAAAGATTAAGTAACGACTTCGTTATTATGAATCACTTAGTCCCTGAACAGTTCACAATCTATCCGATGTCTGCTCTTGGCCATAGAAATGAGCTAGTATTTAGATACCCTGGACACAAGAAGAAACTTATTCAATATATAAATTCTAAAAGTAATAAGATGATGAGTGGTAAGATGAGAAAAGTATCCTACTCGGCTCCTCTTAAGGATTTTTTAGACTGCTATATGTGTACAATGCTAGACAAGAACACTGAAATACTTTTGTTTAATAAGTTTTCAGCAAAGAAAGACGAAGAGAAACTTCATACAACAATTGAAAAATTCTTATCGAAAAATCCAAATACCTACAACTACCCCCAAAAATATATTTAGAAGTAATATGGAAATACCTTCAGCGGTATTTCCACTTTTAAATGCTCCTACAACTTCAAGGGAAAATGTACTAAATGTTGTAAGTCCACCAAGAACACCTGTTTTAAGCAACCTTGAAGAGTCATTAGAAAGGTCATACTTAAACGATAGTATGAGCATCACTATGGCACCTATAACATTCACGGCCAAAGTACCAAGCCAAGGTCTAAGGTGAAAATAGCTGGCCATTAAGCCGGTAGAAAAGCGTAGAGAAGAACCTATTCCTCCTCCGATAAAAACATATAGTAATTCTTTAAAAGTATTACTCATCATAAATCCCTGATATTCTCATTACTTCGTTTTCAATATCAAGTCCCATATTTTCCATTTCCATTAAGTGAGAAATTAGTTTGATATCAAAATTCTTAAGTTCTGTAGTGTCATAAGAAAAGCTATTGTTTACTATCAACAACTCGTCTCCAACTCTCTTTAAGCTTAAGTTAATATTTTTCTCTAGTGACGAATTTATCAATAGTTTATGAGAAAGTATTGTCAGCATCTCATTAAATAGAAGATAGAAAACCATTGGAAGTACAGATGCTTTAACACTCTCTTCTTTTAAGCTCTCACTCACATCTACGCTAATATTAAGTCCAGATTCAATCACTCGATATCTTAATAGTGTTGTTGATTGCTGAAGAACTATATTTAAAGGCTTAATTACAGAGCCAAACCCTCTAAATTTAGAAAATCCCAAGAATGTATCAATCAAGCCCTTACATCTAAGCCCACTCTCCTTCATCTCTCTTAATGCAACAATATTATCATCATCCCACTCTTCTAATTCTAAGAGAGAGATTGCAGCAAGGATACCAGCAACAGGGTTATTTAATTCATGGGCCAAAGATCCCGAGATAATCCCAAGCTCAGTCTGTCCTTCAAGGTTTTGCTTTATTTCGCTTCCTTGCTTTACTAAAGTAAATAATCGATACCTCTCTTCGATATTTTCAAATAGTATTTTGTATTTCTCACCTTGATGCTCAATCCATCCCACATCGGCATGATCAGCAATAACACTTGGTAGAATACTTAATTGTGAGAACATTTCATTGTGAAGTATTACAATTCCATCATGATTAAGCGCAAACATAGGGTACTCAACAAGAGAGAGAATCTCATTCAATGAGACTTCATTCTCAATTGAGGTAATAGAATTAAAGTCAGGATTCCAATTTTCGCAGAAATTACATATAGAGAGTACTGCACCACAAATATCTTCAGAGTATATATCTTCGAGAGTATCGCCTACAACAAAGAGATTGTCCGCAATCTGTAGACTAAAGTTTTCCCCAAGTGCCTTACTTTTTAAGTCGTCACTTAAATAAACATCTCCATCAAAAAGTCTTTTAAAATCAGCTGTTCTAACTAACCGAAAAAGAATATCAGCAAGTGTCTTGTATTCGACAGAAAGATCAGTACATACTTTATAGAACTTCCAGTATGTCGTACTAGAGTAAGTCTTATTTTTTATAGATTCTGATGCCTTTAGTTTTATAAGAGCAGACTCTTCAAGTCTTCGAGTTAAACGTGAATACTCACAAGTAGAACGTATGGCCTCTATATTTGTAAAAAAATCTGTTAGATGGATAGAACTTCCATTTTTAAAAGCAACAATCTCTTCTTGAATATTAATTTCAAAGTCTGGTGATTTTACTTGATTAGAAAGTAGAACCTTCTTTGACTCTAAGCTCTCTTGATCTCTTATTTCTAACTCTCCAGACGAGAGAGAATAATAGATTGGGTTAAGGTCGTCTTGAGTAAATAAATCACCTTCTAACATCTACAAGGCCTTTGTTGCATTAATATGTCCATCAGAGTAATGAACTTTAAAGATAGTACTACTATCGACCTTTTCAAAGTCTTCTGCTGATGAGAGTACTTTCCCATCTATTTCTGTGTAGGCGTATCCACGAGAGAGAACGTTTTTTGGATTCATTGCATCTAATAAATTCTTATTTCTTTCTAGCTTCTGAACTTTACTTTCAAAACTACTTAATAAAGTTTTCTTTAAACGCTCAACTTTCATATCCAGTTCATATTCATACTGCTGATAAGGTATTAGCTCATACTTTCTAACAACAGGGTTAAGCTGCTCTACTTGGGACTGAAATGAATGTAACTTCTTCCATAGCTCCTCAATAATTCGACGAGGGCTCTTCTGGGAAAGATCATATTTTTCTTTTGAAATTCTCTGTCTAATTGAGCTAACTAAATGCTTTTTCGAGTTTTCAAGAGTTTCTACAATATTTTTCTGAGTATTGGTCAAAATCTCCGCGGCCGCAGATGGAGTTTCACATCTCAAGTCCGCAACATAATCAGAAATAGAGTAATCCACTTGATGCCCAACTGCACTGACTGTTGGAATAGGACAATTAAATATATCCCAGGCCAAAGCTTCGTCATTGAATGCCCAAAGGTCTTCAAGACTTCCTCCTCCACGAGTTAGTACAATGACATCAAGAAGCTTATCTAAATTTCCAGCTTCCTTATGCTTTAAATGAAAGCGAATTGTTGCCTCTAGTGCTCTTCTAATAGATCCTGGTGCCGCATCTCCTTGAACAAGAGCAGGAACAACCATTATATCCATAAAGTGAGACCTTCTTTTAATGATATTTAAAAAGTCCTGTAGTGCCGCTCCTCTAAGAGCTGTAATCACAGCAATTCTCTTAGGAAGGTCAGGGATTTTTGTTTTACTTGAAAGATCAAAGAGGCCTTCTCCCGCCAACTTCTTCTTAAGCTTTTCAAATTGATCTTTTAAATCCCCTTTACCAATTGGGACAATTCTCTTAATGATCAGTTGGAATGAGCCACGTTTAGGGTATACCGAAATTGACCCAGTACACATGACCTTGTCACCATCTTTGAGATTCTTTATTACTGGATTTCTCATTGCATCCATTTTAAAAACGGCTGCACCAAGAAGAGAATTTGGGTCACTAAGTGAAAGATACCAGTGACCGGCCGAAGAATGAGAGAGGTTTGTTACCTCTCCAACAACTGTAACATTACGAAATCCACCCTCAAGATTTTTCTTAATGGCGCTTATGAGATCTGTAACGGATGGGACTTTTTGATTCATCCCATAATCATCTGTTTTTTTACCTAATGTTGGTAGACCAGATGCATCACATCTTCTTAAATTTAACTACTTGCAAGAAGCGAATTGCCTGTTGAACCTGGTAATCATTAGCAGGATTATACTTTCTTTGCTTTTCTTTAGTTGTTTTTAGTTTTGTAGACTTTTTTGCTTTAGCAATACGTCTTACTCTTGCAGCTTTTTCTCTTACAATTCTCGCTGCTTTTTCTTCTTTAGTCTCGATTGTAGCGGTTAAGTGATTCCTAAGGTCTGCTTCTCTTACATATCCATCTTCTGTAAAGTTCTCCTTTACCCACTTACCTTCTGTTGCAGCAACTTCTACATCAGGCTTAATACCAATGGCCTGAATCTTTCTTCCCGTAGGAGTCATATACTGTGCAATAGTTAATTTTAGCCCCTGATCTTTAGAGACTTGAGAAACTGTTTGTACAGATCCCTTCCCAAAAGAGTTTGTTCCTATAATCATTGCTCTCTTATGATCCTGTAGAGCTCCTGCGACAATCTCAGAGGCCGAAGCTGAAGAACCATTGATAAGTACAGCAATAGGTAAGTCTAGCTCCTTATGACCGCTCTTTTTAACATATCTAATTTCTTTATTCTTAGGATCTCGACCTTCAGTAGAAACCACGATCCCTTCTTTAAGAAATATAGAAGAAACATTAACTGCTTCATCTAGTAATCCACCTGGATTAGATCTTAGGTCAAGAACGATTCCTTTCGGAGCAGTTCCCTTCTTAAATGATTTCCTATGCTTTTTAATTGCTTTTACAATGAATTTTCCAGAGTTCCTTTGGAACTGATTTAGTCTAATTAGAATATAATCGTTTAATGTATAAGACTTTACTGGTCTCGTTTTGATAATTTGTCTTTTAACTTTAAAGTACTGAATATCTTTTACGCCTTTTCTTATTACTCCTAGGCTTATAACAGTACCAAGCTCCCCTTTCATTTTATCAACAGCTTCTTCTAAAGTTATCCCAAGTGTCGAGTCTTGATTAATCTCAACAATTTTATCACCGGACTTTAGCCCTACTTTGTAAGCAGGGGAATCTTCAATAGGTGTAACAATGACAAGAACCCCGTCTTTTTGTGTGACTTCTATTCCTAGCCCGCCATATTCACCCTTTGTATCCTCTTGCATCTTTTCAAATATTTTCTTATCTAAGAAAGTCGAATGAGGATCAAGAGTTGAAAGCATTCCTTTTAAAGCGCCATCAATTAACTTTTCAGTATCTACTTTTCTATAATATTGAGATTCAACTATATGGAGAACTTTGTTAAAAAGTTCTAATTTTTCAAATCGAGACTTTTCTTTATTAGCGAGCGCCGGTGATGAAAATGCTAAAATTGCACTGGTACTAAGTACAGCGCAGATACGACGTTTCATGTATTCTCCCTTTAAACTTGAGTCTGCTGACTTTTAACAAGCTTGATTGTATTTTGAACTTTGTTTTTTTGTCTAACTTCGAAGTATAACTTCCCCATCGTGTTCTGCTTAATAGATTTTTGAGTTTCACCTATTATCGCTAGACTTCCAACCTTATCACCCTTTTTCACATGAGCAGTAAAGTTCCCTAGAAAAATACTCTTAACTTTATTACCATGTTCAATCATTACAACATTTCCAAAGTTAGCAAGTGTCCCAACGTGAACCACTGTTCCACTCTTAGAGGTCTTAATATCTGTTACAGAATTTACAGTGTATGTAATCCCACTCTGATCGTGGTCCATTGCAACATACTTTGTTATAGGATGTACGAAGTCTTGAGCTAAATAAGTATTTCTCTTAGACTTCTTGCGGTTTCTTTTCTTTTTGACAGGTCTTTGCTTCGCCACTCTCTTAAGTTGAGACTTAAGCTTTACTGATTTCTCTGTCTCAGTCATATAGGACTGTACATACTTTTGCTTACTACTTTCTAATCTTTGGACAAGATCGTATAAATCTCTTTCAACTTTTATTATCTCTGCAAAGTGATTTCTTAATTTACTGAGCTTACTCTTAAGTTTTATTTCATTTGCTAACTGATTTTTAACTTCTAGCTTATCTCTATTAATTCGGTTAAGAACAATCCTCTTCTCCATCAAATCCTCTGTTGTAGATTCATCAAGTGAGTTTAAAAGTAATTGTTTATATTCTCTATCAAGTTGGATACTCTTGTCGCTTAATTGATCAATTGACGTATTAAGAGCCCTCTCCACATCAAAGATTTGTAGATCTAGTTGCTGGCGCTTCTTTACTGTTGAAATATAATTCGTGTTATTCTTATTAAGGTTTTTCTCGATAACCTGAATCTGTCTTTTTAAAGAAACAACCTTGCTCTTAGATTTACGATAAGTTGCCTTTAATGAAGAACGAGTTGCACCATGGCAACTCGCAGAAATTATTAAGCATAGTAAAGTTGTTTTTATGAGATAGATTTTCACGCCTTAATCCAGTCCCTTTTTCCTGCAAGAGTAAGAGGAAATATTGAAATAAAGAGAAAGAAACAAAGAACTGCATACCAATTTGGTACATAGAAAATAATTGAGACAAGGAAAGACCCTGTCGCAACTAGCCCTACCTGAGCTGCAGCGATCTTAAAGGCTACATTCTTCTTTCTTTGAAAGCTTTCTATAATATATGCCACTCTCATGATCTCCTTTCTAAGTAGGAAAAATGAGGTAGACCAAAAAAGAAATGTTACAGCAATCGCAACCTGTAAAGGCCACTTCTTTATTTGTACTATTAATTTCTTAAATATTTTTTCATTTGAAATTTTCTTTTTTACTGCACCAATTAGTATATTATCTTTTCCTGCAAGTCGAGTAAGATACTCCCTAATAAGGTTTATCGAGCTTTGGCTAACTTCTGAAGTTAGAGCAATTTTTAAAGACACCATTGTATTTAAAGAGCTTGCCTCTTTCTTACTTAGTTTTAAAGATGAACTGATCTTCTTAACTCTCTTCTTAGTAGAGCCCTTATCAAGTAGCTTTACTTCCTTAACTCCAGGAAGCCCTTCTATCTTTCTCTTAACAGAGAAGATACTAACCTTTTCGCTAATTAGAGTATTAAAGTAGTGCTCGTTCTCAATATGTGGAAGCTTCTTAGAAATTACCTTTTGTAGGTCTCCAAAGTTAGCGACTCCAAAGAACAGTGCAAATGTAAGCACGCTCATTGAGACAGAGAGAAATGGACTTTTCTTAAATAGCTTAAATGCTTCTTTTAAATAAAACATGCATGTCCTGAGTGAATGAGCCTTCCCTTATCAAGGTGAATAATTCGACCTGTAAATTTTTGTACTAGCTCTCTATTATGTGATGCCCATATTATGGTCATCTTTCTTTTTGAATTATAAATATTTAGAAGATCAAATAGCCTCTTCGCATTATCAAAGTCTAAAGAACTTGTTGGCTCATCAGCAATAAATACATTGGGCCTCGTTAAAAGCGCTCGAATGATTGCGACCTTTTGCTTAAGACCACCATTTGCATCACTAATCTTCATATCAAGTCTAGAGCTAATCCCTAGGATCTTAGCTAACTCTTCAAGATCAGATTTAAACTCATTTTTTGATTTATAGATAGAAGGATCATAAGCAAATGCTAAGTTTTCTCGACAAGTCATCCTTTCAATCAGTCTGAGGTCTTGGAAAACTTGAACGGAGAAGTTAGAAGGCGAAGTATAGATTTTCCCACCGCTTGGAGCGATATTACCAGCAAGGACATTTAAGAGCGTAGTTTTTCCAGCACCAGAAACCCCTGTCAAAAAGACAATTTCTCCTGAACCAACCTGTAAATTTACGTCTTTTAGCGCGTCTGCACCATCAAATGAAACCCTTACATTATCAAGCTTGAATAATGTCTGGCCTTGAACAAAGCTATCTTGAAACATGCTTTGGGGATTTGTCTTATAACTTCCTGTTAACATTGAGCAATTCCTTCTCTCTTTCAATCAAATCATCCTAATTTGATTAGGACCTTCTGATCCTTCGTTAATTGTATAATAGATCTGCATATAATTCAAAAAATCTTTCAAACCGAGAAAAAAACTCCACTATAAAACAGACTTAAATTAACCTAAATGATTTGCCTCTTTCTTCTTATCCATATGGCCTTATAATTGGCAGGTAAATATTTAAAATTTAAGGAGCATTGATGTCTGCGACACCTGCCATTTATAAGTTTTTCGCCGATTATATCTATACAAAAACAGGTATTACATATCTCGAAAAAGATTACTATAGACTCGATTCTCGATTTAAAGATCTCATGGAGTACTTTGAATTAGATAATGTGGATGCTTTATACGATATGTATAAGAGTAATATCACCCCAGATATGCACGCTGTTCTGATCAACTTCTCTACTAATAATGAAACTTACTTTTTTAGAGACAAGAGACCCTTTAAAGTTTTAGTGAAGGAGATCCTACCAAAGTTAATGGACCAATACACAATGGGTCTCATTAATATATGGAGTGCCGCCTCTAGTACTGGCCAAGAAGCTTTATCTATAGCTATGAGTATTAGTGACAAGTGTGACGACAAAACGCTTTCTCGAGTTCTCATTGACGCGACAGATATTTCAAAGGAAGCACTAAAAAAGGCTGAATCTGGAATCTACAATGGTCTTGATGTGCAGCGCGGAATGCCAATTACAACCCTGATGAAGCACTTTGAACAACTTGAGAATGAAGATTGGAAAGTTAGTAAAGATCTCAAATCTAAAGTAAGATTTAGTGAGTTTAATCTTTTGACTGATATTTACAGAAAGAACTATTATCATGTCATATTTTGTAGGAATGTTCTCATCTATCAAGATAAGCAAAATAAAGAGAATATTCTTAATGAGATATATACATCACTTAAGCCTGGAGGATATATGTTCTTGGGTAATGGTGAAAGTTTAATTGGACTAGAAACTAATTTTGAACGTGAAACATATGATGGGTTAACGATTTATAGAAAACCTATTGAATAAGGCATAGCTATGATTCAAAAAATTGCAAAGAACCTCAAAAGAGCATCTCACCTAAAAGACTATCTTTCTGGTAATGAGGCTCAAATATCATTCTATGATATCGTTTACGCAATCGAATCAGATAGCTTCTTACAAAAAGAAATTAATGAGCTTGATATAAATGTAACCATGGCCTTCACTAATAAAGAAGATGCTATTAGTAACTCAGGAGAAAATAGCGTTGTTGCTATTATGCTTGGTAAACTAATCCAAGAAACTTGTTCAGATGAGTGCATTAATCTGATTGGGCTCAACTATAATAACGGGAAGTTTGATAATTTTGTATTTATTCCTTTCTTCGACAAACTAACAAAGCAATATCTAATATCCCCTACTGATGAATCTATAGCTCTTCTATCAATTGATCAAAAGTCCCATCGACACATGGGAGTTCAAGCGACTTTCTTCAGTATTAATAATAAGTACATGCCTGAAGATATAGAAAATAGAGGAGAAACTCTTGGATCAATCGTTGAAGACCTCTCTTTTATGATTCCAAGAATATCTCAACCAAAAGGAAGTGCGAATATTCTTTGTCTTCTACTTAATCTTGAAAACAAGGTTGAAGAGAAAGCATTTATCAGAATGTATAAGACCCTTGATGAATATACTGAAGTTCTCTTTGTTACCTCTGAATTAAAGCTTCAAACAGGTGAACTAGAAGAGATTCAGTACAATGGTGCAAATCTTGAAGGTATCTATACTCCCATTATCAAAAGGCAATCCTAACAACCTGATTATTCAACAATACCAGACTAAAGTAATCAAACCTTTTGACCGACAAGTTAGTCGAATTCAACTAAGACAAAGACTTATAAATGATTCTAGATAAGAAGACATTTAATGCATTTGGAGAACTCCGAGACGACGAGCTCGAAAATGCATACCGCCAAGACTTCTGGCCAGAAAATAAGAAGATGATATTCTGGGCATATAATATATGCTGTATCCTTCTCTTTTTTGCAGGAATATTCGGAGACTACAGTAGAGATTATGCTTGGGGTAGTGCAAATATACTAACAGCACTTAGAGTAGGTCTTGTTATTTCAGGTGCTCTTTTTATTTTTATCTTTAAGGACCACAAAGAGTACCCTAAGCACTTAGATAATTACTGCTTCTTCTTACTTATGTACTCCTCTTTAATTATAATTGTGATGACACTGATGACTCAAGGAAATAGTAACACTCTCCTACCTGGGGTTATGATTACAACTTGTAGTTTCTATATTGCTCTACCTGGTCGTTTTTCACATGTTTTGACATCCGCAATATCATTATTCCTAGTTTATTGTTTCTTTTTTAACTATCAAGAACTTGGGCTTAAAGCACATTTCTACACATGCTTTATGCTAGCTTCAACTAATATTATTCTAATCTATTTTAAAAAAACATTTTCACAGAATCATAGAACTAACTTCCTAGTACGTGAGTACCACAGAGAAGTTTCCACTGCTAAAGACACGATCCTTAAAATAATTGGTCATGACCTAAAGAATCCATTAACGGTAGTAATTAACAAGGCTTATTTTGCCAAAAGAGAAATAGAAAAAGGTAATTTAGAGAAGGCCACAAAACATATTGAATCAATTGAAAAATCTAGTGGTAGTTTATCTACCCTTCTACAAAGTCTCCTTGATTGGGCGCTATCAGAAAGATCTGACGATCCTGATGATAATAGTTTTCAAAATATATCTAATCCTTGCTCGAAAGCATATGAGCAATGTACGGAACAGGCTTCGCTTAAAAACATTAATTTAAAATTTAATGTAGAAGACTCTAACTTTAAATTTAATACTAATATGGTTGAGACTGTAATTAGAAACCTTGTTTCAAATTCCATCAAGTTTAGTCCTGAAAATAAGAGTATTGAAATTTCAGGAAGAGACTCTGGAGAGATCTACAGTATTTCTATTAAAGATGAAGGTGTCGGAATGTCCAGAGATATGATATCTAAAATTTTAGAAGGAAAGAACCTTATCTCGAATTCTGGAACAAGTGGAGAGAAAGGGACAGGAGTTGGGCTAAAGCTAGTTCATCACTTTATTCACTCTCATCACGGTAAATTAGATATAAAGTCAAAACAAGGACAAGGAAGTGAATTTGTTATCCACCTCCCTATCCTAAAATAGAATTACTCTTTAATTACATTTTCTTTGATTAATAGTTCATAAGCATTCTTAGAACAAAAGAAGTTCGGCGTATAACTCATACTATTAGATAATTTTGAAATAACAGAGTTTTCAACATCTGCAAGAAGCTTAACATCCCCGTTATCATAACTAATCTTTACCGGATCTCTTTCTAAAAGAAGGTTCACGTTATTATTATCTTTAGCTATAGACTTAGGTGACTTAACAAAAATAATCTTCTTAGATGGTAAGTCAGGAAGAACCCAATCTGCGGCTCCACCTTTACTCATTACCACTTGCTCCATCTCAGTAGCTTTAGCCTGTGCCTTCTTGTACACCTTTTCATTTGTTTTATGGTCATCTTGGTTGAGAAGTACTTGCCTAAACTCACTAGACTTAACGGCCACGGCCCCAGTCTTTAAAAGAAGAGTTTTCGCCATATCTTTAATATCTGGAACATTATCTAAACTTCCATCAATATACTTTGCGTGAATTGTATTCATAAAGTACGAGTCATTAAATCCATAGAACTTCATTGGTTCATTTGCAATAATATCCAATAACTCGCTATATCTATGAATATAGCCCTTTTCGATAAAGTGAAAGCATATTTTTTCTGCTAAGATATCGTATCTCGCCCCTCTTGGAGAGCGGATAACTTGTGAATACCAAGCAAATCGTGCGTTAAGGAAATCCTCTACACAGTGAAGAGCATTGTGTTTAATAGTGAGTATATCGTGATCCCCAATTCTCACTGGCTTAAAGTGATGAAGAAGATAATCTCTATCATAGGCTCCATATTTTAATCCAGTGTAGTGAGCATCCCTTAATAGATAATCCATTCTGTCACAGTCAATTTCCGAGTGAAGAATTTGGTTCGCCATTACAGAAGAATGCGTTCCCTTTACAAGATCTGAAATCATTTGTGGATCAATTCCATACTTCTTCAATATATACGTTAGACCACCCTCATAATCAGTATTCTTAATAATGAATGCGCCAAGGTTTTCATGATCATCTTTAAGACCTTTTCCACCCTTCTTATTTGTTGTTTCACCAAAGCGAATATAGGCCATTTCTGTAGTATGTGAAAAACAGAATGTCCCAATATCGTGAAGAAGTGCAGCAACTCGAATTGCTTTATTATAAACGGCCTTTCTAGTTAAACATTTAGGGTCATGTAATTGTTCATCATCAACTGCTCTCTTACATGACTTTAGAATTTCATGAGCGTTATGCATGACACCAATACAGTGTCCATATCGAGAGTGCTCTGCCCCGTGAAAAACGTAGCAAGAAAAACCCAACTGTTTAATCCAGCGTAATCTTTGAAAAAATGGAGAATGGATGATTTCGACTTCTAATGGTGTTAGGCTGATAAACCCGTAAAGCGGGTCAAAGACCATACTGCTTTTAGTAACATCCATGTTTACCTCTTAAATGTATAAAGGCCACTCCTTCAATGGAGTGGCCATATCTTTTATTTTTTTAAATTATTGAATCTTTTTCTTTCTAGGCTTTCTTTTCTTTTTAGCTTTAGGATTTAAAGTCACGTTAACTAACTCCAGAACTGCTTTCGCCTCTTTTCTAAGTCCATTTTCGTGAATAAATCTGTAGAAGTTCTCAATATCTGGTGAGCTTCTAAAGTTTTTTATACCTTTTACTGCTTCACCTTCTGTTGCTACTGCTGTTTGTTTCGACATATTCAGTTCCTCCGAACTATGATTCTATAAATTTATTTTTAATAATACAATTAATTCCGCCTATTTAAGGCTTTTTTCGGCCTATGCTTCCTTTGGCTCGATCATTCCGTAGCTATGAAGCTTGTTATATAGAGTCTTTACTGTAATTCCTAATGTCTTAGCTGTTTTAGTTTTATTTCCGCTAAGGTGCTCAAGAGTTCTACAAATATGCTCTCTTTCAAGGTCATTTAGAGTCATTTCTCTAAATCCTCTTTCTTCAACTGCTTCTGCTTCTTCTTCAAACATTTCAACTTTAATACTATCTGCTAGGTGGTCTCTTTCAATAATTGAACTTGGAGAAAGAATATATGCTCTTTCCATAATTGAATGAAGCTCTCTAACATTTCCTGGCCAGTGATAATCAGAAAGTAACTTGATTACACCTGGTGACATTGATTTTTGAGAGTCAGCTGACTTTCCTACATTTAAAAAGTGTGATGCAAGAACTTCAATATCTTCATGTCTTTCTCTAAGAGACGGCACTCTTAAAGACATTGTTGATACTGAGAAGTATAAGTCTTCTCTAAATGTTCCTTCTTCAACACATGTCGCTATATCTTTTGATGAAGCTACGATTACTCTTAAGCTTGATCTTAGTGGAACTTGTGTTCCAGCTCTAAAGAAGATCCCTTCTTTAATAAAATTCATTACTTTTGCCTGTAGTCTTACTGGCATTTTATCAATATTGTTAAGGAATACTGTTCCGCCATCTGCTGCTTCACATACACCTTTATGTATTCTTAAACCTTTAATTACATCTAGCTCTTCTCTTCCAAAGATTTCTGATTCAAGTTGCTCTTCTGATCCCATTGAACAATCTACAGAGATAAATGCTCTTTGATTTCTCTTACTTCTACAGTGAATTCTTCTGGCGATCATTTCTTTTCCAACACCTGACTCACCGTTAATTAGTACGTTTACATCAGTTGCTGCAACTCTATCTACTGTTGAAAGAATCTCTTTCATTACTCCAGAGTTTCCAACAATCTCTTTTTCTTCAATTCTGTATGTATCAACAAGATCAAGTCCGCCTTTCTTCTTATTAAGTTCTGTCTCCTTCTCTTCAATCTTCTTTTGAAGTGATTCATTTAAGAACTTAGCAGAAAGATACATCTTCATATTTGCTAATGGACCTTGAATTTCATTTAAAATTTCTACTACTGTATTGATATCTGATCTTTCAAACTTTCTTGAGTCATCTTTTACTCTAAAGTGTACTGTTCCGATGATGATTCCATCTACTGATACTGGAACACATAGTTCTGATACAACATCTGTTTCACCAGCTGATGCAAAGATTGGGTCTCTTGAAACATTATTTGAAAAGTATGGTCTCTTTGTCTTTACTACGTAACCTGCAGCTCCAAGACCTTTTGTCTTTCTAACTGACTTTTTAACGGCCCTACCGTTCTTAGCTACTCTTCTGCAGCTATTATCTTCATGTACAAGGTTAAGAACAATTTCATCACAAGCGATAACTTTTCCAAAGAATTTAGTAAGTTCACCGAAGAAAACTGCTTCATCTAAAGTTGAAAGAAGTTTAGACGATAGAGTGTCGATTTTTGTTAACTCTTTAGCCACTGTGTTTGTCATTGCCTGTCTCCCGTTGTATTTTTAGTTTTTGTTTTTTTAATAACGCTAAGCGTTGATCTAAAACCATAATACAGTGCGTCTGAAATTTTTACAAGACTAAAACACTCGGGTGTTTAAAAAATTTACTAATTTCTTAGATTTTCAATGACTTAAACCATCTAGGACTTATACACTTTCCAAAATTTTCAGTAAGAGAACCTATCACCTTGCCCTCAGTGTCCATAATATAGACATTCTGAATGGCCTTTCTTTGGGACAGAACCCTCTGACTTGTAAAAATAATGAACTGTCCATCTTTTGAATAGTCTGGGTCCTCATTTGAGCCAAAATCCTTAGTCAAACGACCTAAACCTGAGCCATCACTATTGATCTTAAAGAGGTCAAAACGGCTATCTAGCCAAGAAGAGAAGACTATTTCACGCCCATCTGGAGAAAAACGAGGTGTTGCATTGAATTTTCCAACGTAACTGATACGCTTCACCTTATTTTCAATACTTAGAGGGTTCATTGTATAAATCATCGGCTTTCCGGGCCTTCCAGAGAGAAATGTCATTAAAGAGCCGTCACTTGTAATAGATGGATCAACATCTGGTGCTCCGTGCTTTGTAAGTCTTTGCAGAGCTCCTGTCGCAATACTCATCTTATATAACTCAGCATTCCCTTGATGAGAGAGCGTGAGAATGATCGACTTACCATCTGAAGTAAAGACACCGCCAGAGTTAATCCCTTTCTTACTAGAGATGAGTCGAGATTTCTTCGTCTTAACATCAAGAAGTCTAAGGTTGATATTTCTTCCCCTCTTCTTAGTCTCATCAATAAGAGAGTATAGAATAGATCTTCCGTCAGGAGAAACAGCAGGAGAGATTACAATCCCACCATGTCTCGTTAGTTGTTTTATATTGGCCCCATCAAAGTCCATTATATAGAGCTCTTTAGTCCCACTTCTTCTTTTAGCATCTGACACAAAGACAATCTTATGAAGAAAGACTGGCTCCTTTCCGACAATTTTCTTATAAGTACTATCAGAGATTGAATGTGCAATCTCTCTAATATCAAGCGCTAAAGGAATACTACGAGATAGAAGTTCTTTTTCTTCGTTGATTCCAAACAACTTAACTTCTAAAGTTAATTGATTCGCAACTCTCTTCGTTCCAGTTCTTATAAGGTAATTAACTTCTCTCGACTTCAAGGCCGTATAGCTAACATCATTTAAATCTTTTTGACCTATCATCTTAGGAAGTACATGAAAGTAATTTGCATAGAAACGAAAGTCGTTTCTAACTATATTTAAGATTTTATCTATTTTCTTAAGGTCAATAGCTTTAACTGAAGCGTCCTTATAAGCACTCTCAATGAGAATCTTTTCTTTAACAACTTCAGCTTCGCCAACAGCAACAACAGTTAGTCCATTCTGCGCGAAACAGTTAATAGTAAAGAATATAGATAGTGATAGAATAAATTTCATAAAGACTCCTTTTTATAAAGGGAATGCAAGTGCAATATCCCCTGCCGCAATCCTTGCAGCAATCTCTTTTTCAGGAATAGGAAAAGAGCCAACCTTTTTAATGGCCACGAGGGCCCTTTGATCATAATCAGTGTTTCCACTAGATTCTATAACTTTAAATTTTAATAATTTTCCACGAGAACTAATAAAAACTTGTATTCGACACTTCAGATCCTTACCAAGAAGGTACCCAGGTAATTTCCAATTTTGTCTAATAACCTCGGAGACAGAAGTAGCATAAGTATCAAAGAGATCACCTGAATTTACTCCAGCACCTCCAGTATAACTATTCCCTTCACTTATTTGATTTCCAAGAGCTAAGATCTTTTTAAGATTCTTTCCTCTGATTCCACCATTTCCAGATGTACCCGTAACTTTCTTCTTTCTTTTAACTTTCTTAGTCTTAGACTTTTTAATATTTCTCTTACTTAATCCTTTAAGCATATCTGCAAAAGACGTTTTCTTTACCTTCTTTTTAAATACCGTATTCTCATCTCCACCCTTTGGAGCCTTTTTAACTTTTTCAACCTTCAATATTTTTCCTGGAGCAGGATTCATATTCTTAAGTTCTTGAATTGTAAGCTTCGGCATAGCAACAACATCTACTTTAATCGCCTTTCCAATAACTCTCATTTTCTTAGATATTGCAGGAACCTTATCACTATTAAAAAACTCAATATCTGAAAATGTAAATACTAAGGCAAAGAGGAGTGCATGGATCCCGAAAGAAAATAAATGGTAAGGTATTATTCTATAGCCTGTCATTTCTGGTTTTCTATCTCCGTCACAAGAGCAATTTGATTTATATTATTTGCTTTTAAAAAAGACATTAATTTGGCCACTTTTCCGTAATCAAGTTTATAATCAGCTCTTAAAAAAAGTGTTCCTGTTTTAGTTTCACCAAACTTATCCATCACTAACTTAACCAACTCGCTCTTAAGAATCTTATCTTTACCAATATAGAACTCACCGGCCAGAGTGTAGCTCAAGATCACTTGTGATGAATTCAAGTTCACGGCATTAGACTCTTCAGTCTTAGGAAGAGTCATCTCAATACCATTAAACATTAAAGGAGCAGTTACCATAAAGATAACAAGTAGAACGAGCATAACATCAACAAGTGGTGTTACATTTATCTCTGAAACTGGTCCATTATCATTTCTTCCGCCAAATGCCATATCTACTCTTTTGTTTTCTTAACAAGGATTCTCTCAACTTCATTTAAAAAGTGTTCACCAAATGAAACAAGAGATTCCCTCATTTTAGATTTACGACTACCAAACTTATTGTAAAACCATACCGCAGGGATTGCAGCAACTAGACCTACTGCTGTAGCAACAAGTGCCTCGGCAATTCCAGGAGCAACTGTTTCAATTGTAGCTCCACCAGAAGAAAGACTAGCAAATGAATCTATAATCCCCCAAACGGTTCCAAATAAACCTACAAATGGTGAAATTGAGCCGATACTTGCTAAAGTTGTTAGAGAATCACCCATATCTTCTTCAACTTTTACCATTGAAGCATTTAGTGAGCGCTCTAAAGAGACCATTCCAAAGTCTTTAAAGTGATCTTTTAACTGATAGAGGTCCCCTCCGTTAGCATCTCTCATCTTTAAAAACTCATCATAACCAGCTTCAAATAAAACTCTATATGGAGACATTTCCATTTTCTTACTATGATCGTGAATCTCTTTTAAGCTTGAAGAGTTATTAAAAAGATTTATAAATTGATCATTCGCTTCATTTAGAGACTTAAAAAATGCCATTTTCTTGAATATTATTCCCCATGATACAACGGAGGCAAGAACGAGAAGAAGTAAATCTAGTTTTACGACAATACTCGCATCTAACATTATTTGATAAATACTTAATCCATGAGTAGCACTCATATAGAACTCCTTTTACGGTATAAAAAATAGAAGTAGCCTAAGAACACTGTTACTAGACTAAAACTATGTAAATCGATTGAATATATTGATGATTTAAATAATGAAAACTTACTACCCCAAACCGGATCGAATCCAATTATACAATAAAGTGGAAGTAGAACTACTCCTATGAACGTAAGACTAACTGCGATCGACCTCTTAAATAGAAAGAAGTATGAGAAGTTGAGAACTAATAGAAAAACTGTAGAATACGATATATTCTTAATCATTGGAAAGCAGGCCAAGAAATATACAAAAACAATAACTGAGCAATATAAAATCTTAGGAATAGCTTCACCAGAACTTTCTTCACTCTTCTCAATTATTAGAATAACTATAAAATCGATTAACATAGTTATGACAATCGAAGTAGTATGTACTGTTAAACGATCAATTCCAAATAAAACATTATCCACAAGAACTGGCTTTATAAAGAACACAAAGAATACTATATTCATTACGGCAAGAGCGAGTGCATGAAATGAAGGAAGCATTCTCTTTCCTGAAAATAAAATATCTCCAATACTCTTATGTTTACTGTCATAGAAGTATTTAAAGAAACAAAATAGTGCGACAGACTTAGACAGTAAATTCAGTGGCCAAGCATAATCAAGAATCCAATTCTCTATTACAATTAATCTATGATCTAATCTAAAATGAAAGAAAGCGACACCCGAAATCACAACAATGTGAATAAGCCATGCAAAAAGATAGAAGATAGAAAACTTCAAATAAAAATGTGGAAAATATCTATTAATTTTATCCATTATTTCTTTATTGGGTTAATCCAATTTAATTGTAATTCCGGTGATGGGTAAATTTTCACATAATTCTTATACATGAGGTTTTGCTTTGTTAAATCATCAATTTTTTCAAGAAGAGAGTAGTAATTCTGCCAAAACTTCTTATTACTCTTAAAAACATTATTTAAGTGCTTTGTTACCTGATACTGTTCCTGAAAATTAAAGCCACTTTCAAATACAACTTTATCTACTTTTTCTTGAAATGTTTTTATCTCCGCCGCTGGAAACTTCTTTTGATAGAAGTTCCCTTCTTTAAGTTTTCCTAGAAGTACAGGGTCAAACTTTGACTTAAATTGATTGAATTTTAAACGAGTTAGATCTTCGTATAGTAATATTGATATTTGTAACTTCGACAGGTCCATTATCTTTATAAAGGGCACTGATATTACAAAGAGATATTCGTCTTTTCCAAATGGGAATCCGAAGTGAGTAATATTTGAAGAGTTGATATAGAGAATTTTATACTTTACTCCATACTCTCCCATATTTTTAAGAAACTGTTCGAAGTAGTCCCCTAACCCATAGTCTGGCTTATGAAAGTCCCATTTCAAAATAACACTATTCTTTACCAGCCAATACTCTGTCATCATCTTCCAAAAGACATCATTGTGAGGAAGGTTGTAAAACTGCTTTGTCTTATTCTTTTTTATTTTTACTTTTTTCTTATGCTTGATCTGTTTTTTCTTAACGGTTTTAGCAAGACCGTCTTTCTTTAATACAGATTTAATATTATTAAAATCTACAAAGTCATTTTTAACCGGTAGAGCTTTTTCCTGAGATAAAGTTGATGTATTCCCACTAAGTAATAGTGTGAAGATTAATATTTTCTTCATGGCATCACACTCCCTTCAATAAAGAGATCTTGTAATCTTCCCCAATGGTGCATCTCTGAAATCCCAAGGTTTAGAAAATCGAAATACTTTCGATACTGATCTTGCCAACAGTCCTTCGGTCTTCTCTTAGAAAGATGTGATGTTAAAATATAGCCCTCATAACTTGCATAAGTTACTTTAGAGAACTCATCATCTCCAAAATGTTGAACTTTAAAAGGTTGTCCACATTCAAAAGTTGAGATTACACGGGAAAAACGTGAGCTATTTTGATGAACCTGCCCATAGATTTTATTCAGATATCTCACAGGCTTTGCTTTCTTTAATTTCTTAGCAGAAACTGGTGCCGCCATAAGTAAAAGAAAAAATGTCATTAAAATACTTGTCTTCATTACACCTTCCAACGGAACTGAATTGTTTCCCATTCGTGGCATTGAGGGCAGCGCCAAAAGATATCATCAGAGTTATATCCACATTCTTTACAGTAATGCTTTGTTAACGTTTGATGCATATTTTGCAGAAGCTCTTTAACTTGCGACACTGCTTCATCGTTTTGATTCATATCTATAAGAATCTTAATATACTCAGACTTTAAAACCTCTGACTGATGTCCATTGTTTTCCATCCAAGTCTTGAGAAGTTTATATGCGTTATCTAACTCATTTTTGGCCTTAAAGAGACGCACCTTTGTAAGAACAACTGACTCAGACTTAACAAGATCCTCGTCTTCTAAATTCAAAAAGTAGTCCGTTAACATAATCAGTCTTTGAAAGTACTTTTCTTTTACATCATCTTCACCTTTAAAGCCTTCCTCTAAAGATTCAAATGCAAATGAAGCATACATTGGTTGTTCCTTTAAAAGTTCTAGAAGATAAAACTTAGCTTCATCAACATTCCCTTCACTTAAAAGAACTCTTAGTTTTAATATTTTTGCTGATACACTTGGAGCAAAACGAAATGCATCCTCTAAGTCCTCTTCACACTTTCTGATTTGGCCATTTTCAAACTGACTCTTAGCTTTTTGAACTAGTATGTGAGAAATTGTTTCAGACTGGCTTTCATGTCCAACCTTAGAAAGCATAATCCTGTAGTTATAAGCTGAGTCCCAGTCTCCGACATCTTCATAAATTCTACAAAGAGCGTGAATTACCTGGAATTGGTCTCTATTTATTCTTAAAACATCTTTATATGTTTCAATCGCTTTATCTACAAATCCACCTTTATCAAAGTCAACAGCAAGCTCTGTTAGAGCACGTAGCCTATGTGCTTCAGAAATATTCTCTCTCGCGATGAGACTTCTATGAATTGAGATTGCTTTTTCAATCTCACCATTACTTCTAAAAAGACCACCTAGAGCAAAGTATGTTTCAATAGTTTCACGATTAATATCAACAGCACTTAAGAACTCTTTAATGGCCAAGTCACGATCCCCTTTAATTAGGTATTGTGTAGCATTTAAGAATACTTTTGATTGCGCTTCATAAATTGAATTACGATAACGCTTTGATAACTTTGCTCCTGTGTCCTTCTCTATCAAGTAGTGATAAATCAGTACAATTGTAAAACCAACTGCAACAACAGAGAGTAAATTATTTTGTAACCATTGAAGATATATTTCCATATTACTTATACATCATGACTGGAGTATTAGAACTCTTAACCATATCCTTAATAAATGTTGATGCTTCTTCTAACTCTCCCATCATTTCTAGGAAGTTAAATTTCTTTTTCTTTTTAATGTAAATGAGATCTGGTTTATCACCTTTGATCTTTAACTCTTTTTGAATTCCTCTAGCACATCCCCAAAGACCAGATAACTCATCTACTAGGCCTAGGCTTTTAGCATCTTCACCTGAAAAGATTTGTCCTTGTGCATGATCAAGAAGGCTTCCTTTTATTTTTTCTTTTCTCGTTTTATTAATGTCTGAGATAAATTGCTTATGAACACCTTTAATCATATTGTCCATGATCCCTCTTTCTTCATCTGAAAGAGGTCTAGTAGGTTGTCCGATATCTTTGTATCTACCGGCCTTAATTGTTTGAGGGTTAAGTTTCGCAAAGTCATAGAGTTTAGATAAATCCATAAATTGCATTATCACACCGATGGAGCCAGTAATTGTTCCAGGTAGCGCACAAATCTTTCGAGTAGCTGCACCTAGATAGTATCCACCACTAGCGGCCATTGAAGAGAAGCTCGCATATATAGGCTTACTCTCTTTTCCTTTTGATTTAGTGTAGGCTTCATCAATTCTTCTAATTTCATTATAGATTTCTTGTGTTGGAGCAACGGCACCACCAGGAGAATTAATCCTTAAGATAATTGCTTTAACATCTTTTCTTTCTTCAGCTTTATGAAGGTGCTCAATTGTTAGCTTAGACTTCATTATAACGCCTTCAACTTCAATGATTGCTATCTTCTCATCAGATGATGATCCACCAAAGCTAACGCCGCCACTTTTCTCTGCGCCCTTAAACACTTTAACTGTATAAATTGAAAAAATAATGAGTACTACGAAAAAGACACCAACCATGGCCATAAGTCCTAACACGGCCTTATTCTTCTGTTTATCTCCAGACAAAGCATCCTCCCTGAGCTTTAATAAATACCCCTCTATCTTCCCAAAAACATTAGGATACGACAACTTTTTCCGAGTAATTAACGCCTATCGCTAAGTAATTAGCTGATACGGGCCGATAAGTTAGATGTAATACGTGGAGAAAAGTAATGAAAACAATAATTTGCCTTTTAACATTTCTAAGTTTTTCAACTTTTGCAGAAGAATACAAAGCACCAAAAGTTCAGAGACTACACTGGGAAAAAGTTGACAAAAAAACTCCACAACCTAAGGCCAATCCTTGGGTATCTGATTATCAATTAAAAGAAACTGGGACCGTTGAAAACGGAGATAATCCAGAAAGAAAACCTTCTTCTGGTGATGAAACGAAGAAACCCAAATATTGGGATTTTCAAGTAGTGAAGTAGAGCTTAAGAGTTCTCTTCTTCCCCATCCCATAGATTTAACTTCTTATCCATTTCACTTTTTAGTTGCCCACAGGCCGCAAGAATGTCATCACCCTTTTGAGTCCTAACAGTACAAGTTATTCCATTAGATTCAAGCTGGTCCTTGAACCACGTAATACGTGATACAGAAGGTCTCTTGAATGAGGACTCTGGATATTCATTAAAAGGAATAAGGTTAACTTTAGAAACTCTTTTTGGGAGTAAGTTAACAAGCGCTTCAATATCTTCTTTTCTATCGTTATATTTATCAATAAGAAGATATTCGTATGTAATATGTCTATGTGCTTTTAAAGGAATCTTTTTTATAGCACCAAGAAGTCTATCAAGGTCATATGCCTTATTTATCGGCATTAATTCACTTCGAATTTCATTATGAGCAGCATGAAGAGAAATTGCCCAATTTATTGGAGGGAACTCAGTGAGCTTTTCTATTTGTGGAACGAGTCCAGAAGTAGAGAGCGTAACCCTTCTCTGACTAATCCCTAGACCCTTCGGCTCTAGTAAAACTTCAGTGGCAAGTTTAACATTTTCAAAATTATGTAGAGGCTCACCTTGACCCATATACACAAGATTTGAAAGTCTTGATTCTTCACCGTCATTAATTTTTAAAAACTTTGTTACTGCTAGAAACTGTCCTACGATCTCACCTGCTTCAAGGTGGCGAGTTAAGCCCATTGTTCCAGTATGGCAGAAAGTGCATCCAATAGCACAACCAACTTGAGAAGATACACAGAGAGTCTTTCTATTATTCTTGGCAGGAATCATAACTGTTTCAACAGTTTTATCATCTCTAAATGCCACTAAGAATTTTCTCGTGCCATCTTTTGAAAGTCCATTCCAAACAATCTTAGGAATAGATGTATCTAAGTTTTCTTTAATAAACTCTTTCAATGCCTTTGGGATATTAGTCCACTTCTCCATATCAAACTCAAACTTTACATAGACCCAAGAGTAAAGTTGATCCGCAACGAAAGGTTTAAACCCATTTTCCTTAAGGAGGTCTTTAAACATTGGTAGCGTATAAGAATATAGTGATGGCTTTTCAAAAATTGGTTTCATAGATCGCCAATGTAGTGAATTATCAACATAATAGCAATGACTTAAGTAATAACTATACGATACTGAGATGACCAACGGTCGCCTATCTATCTGATATTATTCAAAAATTTTACTTCCTACATAATCTTGGTAAACTATTTAAAATAAAAGGATTTTTCATAAAACAAAAGGATTTGTTATGAACACACTTAAGGTGTTAGCTCTCGCCCTTACTACTCAGTTTGGTCTCGCACAAACTCGTGGTCTTATACATAAGATACCAAAGAATGAGAATGTCATAAGAACATATAATACAGGTACTCCATCTGGAAAATTATCACAATCTGATGAATTTAAAATAGTTGTTTGGAATATGTATAAGGGTGAGAATGAGTCCTGGGAAAGTGACTTTAAAAATCTTGCCTCTGATGCAAATCTAGTTATAGCTCAAGAAATGCGTCTTGATGGAAGAATGCAAAATGTATTTAAAAACTTTGGTGATTTTGAATACGCAACTGCTACATCTTTTTACCTATATAAGAAAACGAGAACTGGTGTCGCGACAATATCAGATACCGTCTCAACCTCTAAAAAGTTTATAAGATCTAAAAACAAAGAGCCTGTCGTCCTAACTCCAAAAGTAGTTCTTATTACTAAATACCCTCTCGCTAATGGAGAAGAGCTCCTCGTTGCAAATATTCATGCAATTAACTTTGTCTCTGCTCAAAAGCTTAGAAGACAAGTTGATACAATTGCGAGGGAGATTAGAGATCACAAAGGTCCAGCTATTTTTGCAGGAGACTTTAACACTTGGACTAATAAGAAACTTAGTTACGTGAGAACAATAAACAAAATGGTCGGACTTACAGAAGTAGAATTCACAGGAAAAGATGACCGCATGACATTCATGGGAAATAAGTTAGATTATATTTTCTATAGAGGTTTAACTCTTAACTCAGCGAAAGTTCTTGGGGAGATCCAAGGAGCTGATCATAAACCACTAGTCGCAACTTTTTCACTCAATTAAAATCACCTACAGCTTTTACTCCTTGTGACGATAAATAAACAAATACTGTTACAAGGAGTACACATGTCACTAGATATTAAAATCATTCGAGATTCATTTGCACAAGCAAAGCCAATTGCCGATCAAGTCGCAGACAAGTTCTACGAGTTTCTATTTGCAGACTATCCTGCGGCCCAACCACTTTTTGAAAATGTAAATATGGCAAAACAAAAGAAACAACTAATGGGTGGGCTAAGCCATATTGTTGATTCTCTGGACAAGCCAGAAGAGCTAACGAAATACTTGAAGTCATCAGGTCAAAGACACGTAAAATATGGAACGAAAGAAGAACACTACCCTCTAGTTGGTAATACTCTCATTAAAACTTTTGCACACTTCTTTGGTGATGCTTGGACTCCAGAACTTCAGCAACAATGGCTATGGGCATATGAGTTTATTGCGAATACAATGATTGAAGGTGCAAAGGAATTTGCTCCATCTCCAGTAGATATCCAAGATAAAATTCAAAACATTTGTCAAAAACTAATTGAAGACCAATTAGAATCAATTATTGATGATTCAATCAAGGCAAAAATTAGAGAAAGAGTAAGGCAAGAAATCTATCAAACTATTGATAGTGAATTTGCAAACCTACACGGAAAGAAAGCAGCTTAATTAATTTAATAGCCCCGAGAAGAGACCACGTTTCTTTTCTTCGGGGTTCTCTAAAATTTCACCAACTTCAAAAAGAGCTTCGTTTAAATCAGAAACCTTAGATACTTTAGTTAGAGCTGTATTAATAGCTTCGCTACCACAAAGACAAACCGCTTCCATTCGAGATTTTTCACTCAGAAGGTATGAAAATCGGATCAATTCTTCTTCCGTATCAAACGGCCCTATACGATCATTCTTATAGAATTGGGCGTATTCATCTTTTAGTAATTGTAGTTCATCAAACTGAACAAGACCCTTTAGAGAGTAGGCCAAGTCTATAAATCGATTCATGCCACTTTTATTTTCAATAGAATAAATAACAAAGAGAACTTTTTCTATATTCATTGTGAAATTACTCCAAAATCAAGAGAGACGCTTCCCTTTGGCATAAAATTTAACTCTATTTCATGTGTAGTATTGGACATCTCCACACTCTGCTCATCAATTATCTTTTGAAAAACAAGGGACGCCGGATATTTAATTTTGATCTTTCTCTTATAACTAGATGGATTAAAGATATTTAGCCTTCTCACTTTATCAAACTTAAGCTCACTAGGACCAACATTTCTCTCATGCCAAGCATAACGAATACCGCTCTCAGCATCAATTTCACAATAATCAAAATCTAAACTATTAAACACCTTTGACCAGAACTGGTGTTTCTTCTCTTCTTTCGTATCGATATTTAATAGCTCTTCGCTATCATAGATAAAGAGTCTTCCCTCTCCCATTGATATTGTTTCAATTTGTGTAAGGTATCTAATCTTCTCTATTTCTAGCTCATTTTCAAGGTAGAAAGATTCAAGTCTTCTTCTGATACCATCATTCATGCCCCTCTTGTCTATGATGATATTAATACCATTCATAAACATTCTAAGTGCACTACTTAACGTCTTCATATCAAGATCATTTCCAGAAAAGTAGTAGAACTGATGTTCTGAATCAAGCTCATCTTCCCATTCAAAATCTTTATAAGAAGCAAAGCAATGATCCCAAGCGAAGAAGTTCTCACAGAAACCAATAAAGCCTGATTCCTCTAAGTACTTTTTCTTATCCTGAGAATTTTCATGGTAAAAGACTTTTACAGAGAATGACTGTTTAAAGAAGTAATCATGTGATGTTGTTAGAGTTTTATCATTAAAGAAGTGCTCAACACTCTCTCGAGATAAGAATTTATTTTGAAAGGATTTAAAAACTCCCTTCTTTCTTCTACTAGGTAAAAGAATTGAAGACGGGTAAATTCCACTTCCTAACAGATCCAAAGCTTCATCCATAATTTCAATATCAGATAAATGATCAATAGTTCTTAGGAATACTTCATTCGAGTTTCCTAAGAGGAATCCATACCTTTTAAACCCCTGCCAATAAGTCTCAAGCTCCTTTTCCGCCCCTTGAACGTAGAGATCACGTATCATTAGCTGATACTCTTTCTTAAGGGAGAGCTCCATATCCGCGTGAATTCCATCTGAACCAATAACCCCCTCTTCTTTCTTCGCTTGAACAAAGCGAGAGAAGCCATTATCAAATGCCCGCGAATGATCCTCTAAGTAAGAAGAATATTCACCATTATTCATATGTCCACATTCAGTTGCCCAGACTCCACCATCAATACCTGAAGTAGAAAAATATTCAGCAAGTTTATTACAAAAAAGAGTAAAGGCCGTAAAAATTCTCGGATCATAAAAAGAATAGAGTTGATTGATATTGCCTTCGCCATCAGCATAGGCCTTAACAACACCATTCTCATTCTTTGCATGATTACGAGATAATATAAATGGAATTCCTCCATTTGGAAGAAATGGCATTGGCGAAACTGGAAGCAAGAAGATAACTTCTTTTCCAAGTTGCTTACATATTTCAGATAATTTCTTTAAATCTGTTTCGGGCTTTTCATTTGCAAAATCAAAACGATCACCAGTATCAGAGTGAAAACTCCAATTAATTGGTATTATTACCTTGGTTGTACCAGATAACTCTTCAAGTTTTGTTTGCCATAGTGATGCTGAAGTTTTCCAGTAAAGGAACCATCCTTCTCCTGGAAATACGAGATCATCATCCTTGATCACTGGGGTAGTTAACATTCCATCGTCTCCTATCTGAATATTCTAGCAAGAATCTTCGAACATTAGCAATGGTTAGGATGCCACTTTAAAGATTTTTTCAACCTCGTCCTCTAGTTCATCAAGATGAGGTTTTGACACGAGCCTAAAACCACTCTTATTCTTTTCCATCTCCTCACCAACTACTGCATTTGGATATGCAGTAAAGAGTATGAATGGAATAGTAGGAAATTCACGTGAAGACTTTTTATAGAAATCTAAACCCGATTCCTCAGGCATTCTTAAATCACTAATAATTAAGTCTACATTATGTGTTAGAAGGTACTGATAAGCGACTTTTGTATTTGAGCAGGCCTTAACTTCATACTGTTCGCCAAGTGTCGTTTGAATGCTACTCAGAATATCTTCAATATCATCTATAATGAGAATACTTTTCTTTTCAACACCTTCAACAGGAAGTTTTATCTTAAATCTTGCTCCGGCCTTAAAGCTTGTATCTAAATTTATTTCTCCTTTATTTTTTTGGATATATTCACGTACAAGTTGAAGTCCTAGCCCATGTCCATCCTCTTCAGTATTTGTTGTTATATTCTTATAAAAAATTGACTCCATAGCTCTTTCACTAAAACCAGGTCCATTATCTTCAATTGTTATATGTAGCTTATTATCAACTCTTTCAAAAACTAGTTTAACGATCTTTAATTCTTGATTAGATTTCTTCAATATGTGAAATGAATTCTTTATTAGGTTAAAGATCGCCTGAGTTAAAGTTGTCCCAACGGAATGGATATTACAAAGACTCACTTCACGTGATTTTCGTATATCTAAAAGGACATTGCTATCCTTAAAGACATAGCGAAACATATCTAAAATACTATCTATAAAGTCATTTACATGGATTTTATTAACCTGGTCATCTTCATCAACATACTTATCTGTAAGGCTTGAAAGTATATCAGTTATTTTATCTATATTTTTCTCAATATTTCCTAAGAGTTCGTTGGCCTTCTTTCCATCAACAGTTCCTTCATGGATAATATGAACCATAACTTTTATTAAATTAAGAGGATTCGCAATCTCATGTCTAATTTCCGATAGACAATCTTCAAGGCCACCTCTCGAGCCAATTGTCTCTAAAACAATCAGTCTCTTTTCTGTGTCTGGCATCTCAATAACGGAAATTAAATTATCTGAATACTTCTTCTGTAGTTCTTCAACTGTCTTCAACTCACAGTTTCCACTGAGAAGCTCCAAGTTACCTTCTTTATCTGATAAGAATATATGCATTTGATCTCCTCTTTCATTGCCATTTTAAGGTAAGTACAATGAACAGGTTAATAAATTGATCAGTGATTTTTCTTAATTTAGCACAGAGAGAATAACTTCTATCTAATTCAGATGTGTTATATAGGGAATCTATAAGGGGGCTTTGTTATAATGAGTCGAAATAATCAACGAGGTCTTGAAACTCCAATGATTTTTCAAAAGATAGTCTTATATTTTTAAGCTTAACTGCCTCATTTTTAGTGATGTATTTAGCGACAGCTAACTTATCTAGGATTGTATTTACTGTATTTTCGGCATAGTCCGTTAACTTCTTCTCTCTAAATGACTGGGAATATCTAACAGGACTAGGTAATAACATCGCAAGAAAAGCTGATTCTTTTACGGATAACTTACTCGCATTCTTTTTAAAATAAAACTGTGATGCATTGGTAATACCATAAAGCCCGTCACCATATTGAATGACGTTTAAATATGTTTCGAGTATTTTATCTTTAGAGAGTTGTTTTTCCAAAAATAGAGTACCTAGCAATTCTCTAATCTTTCGAGATATTGTCCTCTCTCCATTTGTAAAAAGGTTTTTCACAACTTGTTGAGAGATTGTTGATGCTCCACGGACTCTCTTTCCTTTTAAGGTATCTTCTAGCGCCTCAGTCAATTGATTAAAATCAACCCCATCATGCGTATAGAATGACCAGTCCTCACTTATCACGATTGCTGAATAAGACTTCTTTTCTATTCTATTTAATTTAATCCAAGAACGTGGCTTCTTATCAACTACTGTGTATGTAATCCCTTTTTCTTTATCATAACTTTTTAGAACATAACCATTCTTAAGCTTCAAAATATCCGTAACTGGAACTAGTGATACGATATAACCACAAGTTATTAAAAATAATGAAAATATAACGAGGATAAACTTATTCATTAATTAGTGCTCATGCCCTTCATCTTGTCCATGGATTTCAATTTCCTTGGCAATTCTTATTGTTCCAATATCTTTTTGAGAATATGCATTAAAAGGATCTGACTTTAAATCTTCAGCTGTCATTCTCTTTACCCAAACAACATAACCATCAAATGTATTCCATGAGTAAAACCCATCTTTTTGAACTACTGCTTTCTCACTTAGTCCAAACTCTCTAATGGCAGTCGCAACTCCCTGAGCAAAGGCTTGTTTGCCGGGTCTATACTCAAAAGACATGTGCTGAACGAATTGCTTTCCTTCTTTACCTGTAAATATTTGTGCATGAAAATATCTTGCTCCAGGTAAGGAGTTCTTTGTTCTAATCGTATGCATGTCTCCAGTATCTTCATTCTTGTCTAGTGCAACAACAGGACTTAATCCCATCACTTTAAGACGCTTAGTTATATTGCCGACTTCAATATCTTTTTTTCCAAACTCCGAAATAACAGAAGATAAAGAAACCAGAGATTCACCGTGTCGGTCTCTAGGTATTTCCACCTTAGCTACTTTAAAGTTACCGTCGGTATTTGATACACCTTGATGATTAGAAATATGAGCATGCGACTCGACTTTCTGTTTAGGAGCCTTCAAGTCTCTGTTAACTTTTTCAATATCAGCTATTGTGCCAGAAGTTTCTTTAAACTCCTCTGTCGAAAGGTTTATCTTTTGATAACCAATGACGATTGCACCAATGACCAATATTAATATAGCAATATTTTTCTTATTCATTAAAAGTTCTTTCCTTCCCACTTAAGTAAGTAGTTAGTTGGATTTAATAAGTCAGATCTTCTCTTATACTTATTACCGCCTGTTGAAAGTGGTCCTTTCCCTGTTCCTTTAAATAATTCAAAATGTAACATTGGACGACAGCAATTAGAATTAACTTTTCCAATATAACCAATTCTCTGTCCCATCTTTAGAGATTTTCCTTTAGAGACACCATTTTCCTGCTTTCCTGTTAGCTCTCCATAGCGAACAATGAATCCACCACTATGCTTAACTTCAAGCGCGTATGTCCCTTGATAAAAGTAGTATAAATTTCTTATAACTTTTCCAGGCGCAACCGCTAATGTTGGTTCATCTTTATACCTATATAAATCACAGGCAGCATGGCTTCTCTTTCCACCACCTCTTCTAGCATTGAACCTTCTCATTCCTGAAGTATAACTATGTGTCGGCTTCTTAACTGTTGGAAACTCACAACACTTTGGATCATCTAGACCCGTAATAGTTGTATCAACAGGTGTTCCACGATTACTTATATCTTTAGTATATTTACACTGTCCTTTTGGACTAATGAACTTTTCAGCTATCCAACCTACTTTCTGATCAGACTCTTCTCGTTGGGCGAATTCGACTTTCACAAAGGTATATTCGACACCGTCAATACTCTTAACTTGACTACTACTGCCTTCCCAATCTTGAAATATTTTAACTTTCTCACTTTGCTTGGCCCTAAATACAACGCTGTTTAATTTTTCAGATCTTACATTAAGGGTATCACCTGCCACACAGACTTCACTTTCTATTGAAGCTACAGGTGTGTCCAGTTCTTCAGTTTCCTTGCGATCCTCTTTGTTTTTCTTCTTATCCTCTACAAAGTTAGAGGGCGCTGACTTATTAAAGGACTTATTTCCAAAAGGAAGTGACTTATTTAGGGCCAGTAGATCTAGCGCTTTTTCACTTGATGAAGTATTAATATCTTCAGCATTCTCAACATACTTTAGGTCACTACTTTCAGCTAAACCTTGAAGGTTATAGGCCCTTCCAAGCTCTAAATTTTCATCTCTAAAAGCCTCATAGGTCTGTGTTCCTATTTCTTTAAATAGTTTAGTTTCATCCCAATAGACACCTACAAAAGCAGTAGGATCTGCATCCTCAAGAGAATCGTAAACTCTAAATACGGTATATTCTCTGTCTCGCTTATTGGCACACTTCATATTGAAATAACTTGCTTGAGACTCAACTCTCCAAAAGGATTCTTTGCTAACACCTAAGGTCTTCGCAGAGTCTTCTCCAAGATTTTTATTATTCACTGTCAGGATATAATCTTCCATAGGCAATAAGGACTTACTAAAGAGATAGCCTTTATCGAGCCTCTCAGAAAACCAGCGGCTTGCTTGTACTGAAGATGTTATATTCTTTCCTACCACTTCAACTTTATCGTAATACTTCTTTTTTCGACCTTTAATGATCTTTACCAGAGAACCATTCACTAAATGAGACTGACGTACACCCTTATAGTTTCTTAAGTTTTCAGTACTCTTATTCATTCCACGGCCCCAAAAGCCACTTATTCGAAAGGGTATATTTTCACGGGCCATGACTTCACATGACTCCCCTTTAATAAGTCCCTCCTGATTATCCCAGAGATAAACAGGCGCAGCTGAAACACTGCCTAAGAAAAACAGTGTAGATAAGAATGGAAAGAGTTTACTCTTCATCAATTAATCCTCTTCTAGTCGATAAATATATTGTCAGTAGTATAGAGCGAACGAGACATGACAATGGTCTCTCAAGAAGGAATTACAGGGGGTGTTTAGAGTTTTGTCGGCCAAAAATAAGAAAGGGCGCCCAAATGAGCGCCCTTAAATACTTCCTAACTGACTAAAATTACTCAGAGGTCGTTATATTTCGGTATTATTTCTTTAGCGTGAGGTTAATAGAGTCTTGATCTCTCCAACTTCTCTTTCTTGTTAGCCTGACACTCATGTCTTTATTTTGCCAACTATTGCTTAGCTTGAAGGCCAGTACAAAGTACTCGTCTTTGATCTCGTTTAAGGCCGCCATACAAGCAGGGTTTTCCTTTTCTTTTGCAAAGTATATTTGATCAAGAGAGTTGTCATACACCATTTCTTTTTTATGAATTCTACTCACATATTCTTTGAGGTTTTCAAATTCTTTCTTTTCATCATAGAACTTTCTACCGTAGGTAGAAGAGTCTAAAATATCCGCTTCGTAGTTAGATGCTGTTATCTCTTTAGAACAAGTCTTAAGACGGCTAAGGACAAAGGCCTTATCCTGAAGCTGATAATATTCTTCTTCGAGTTCAGTTACACAATTAGAAATCATATCGTAAGACTTTTCAGAATATGAATTCTTGCTCGCGTTTAAAACATCACTAATTGAAGTCATGCCTTTCATTGTGCATGTTCCGTAATAGACATTAACTTCTTCATCCATATAATCACGATCTACATCTACACCTGGGTAGCTTCTAATTTCAGCAATATAAGATTGCTCACTATCGTAGATTGACTCCATTAAAGTCATTTCCATTGTGCAAGTACCTGACTCAAAATCACACTTAGCGTCATAGAAGCTCCAGTTAAACTCACCTTCACACCAGGTATCTCCACAAATATTATCAATTTCCTCAGACCAGGTACTGGCCTCTCTTTGTGATAAGTCATTTGCATAAGTAGATAGTGAAACTAGCGTAGCCGCTAAAATTAAGAACTTCATAAAACCCCTCAAAAATTATTTAAGTTAAGATGCAGCAAGTTATACAAATATGTCTATAGACTGAGAAATATATACATTGGATACTGTTGATATAATAAATATATAAATCTTTAATGTTGCAAAGCGTTGCGTCATGTCAGATCGTGTAAGAAGTTATAGGCTTTACGCCAAACATTAAAAAGGATGGATTGAACTATGTGGTACTTTTCCGAAGAAGAAAAACAAATTCAACAAATGTGTCGTGACTTTGCTAATAATGAACTAGCACCGTTTGCGGAAAAGCATGATCATGAAGAATCTTTTAATATGGATGCCTTCAAGAAAATGGGTGAAATTGGAGTTCTTGGAATTACTGCAGATCCTGAATATGGTGGAGCAGGAATGGGTGCCCTATCGGCAACTATCGTTATGGAAGAATTTGGAAAGGCCTGTGCTTCTTCAACTCTATCTTTCCTAGCTCACTCAATCCTTTGTGTTAATAATATCCAAAACAATGCTTCACAAGAGCAAAAAGAAAAATATCTACCTAAGCTAATCACTGGTGAACATATTGGTTGTATGGGTATGAGTGAGCCTGAATATGGTTCAGATGCTGTAGGGATCCAAACAAAGGCCGATAAGAAGGATGATCACTATCTTCTTAACGGAACGAAAATGTGGATCACAAATGCACAGTACTCTGACATCGCTTATGTTTATACAAGAACAGGTCCAGAAAGAAAGAACCTATCAACATTCATCCTTGAAAAAGATAAGGGGCACTTCACTTTTGGTAAGCCAATTCACAAAATGGGAATGAGAGCTTCTCCTACAGGTGAGTTAGTGTTTGATAATGCAAAAGTTGGTCTAGATCAACTTGTAGGTAACGAAGGTGACTCAATCTATCACATGATGAAAAACCTTGAGCTTGAAAGAATAACTATTTCAGGAATCTCTCTTGGTATAGCTCAAGCCTGTGTTGATCAATGTATTAAATATGCTAACGAAAGAGAGCAATTTGGAAAAACAATTGGTAACTACCAACTTATCCAAAAGATGCTAGCTGAAATGGCAACGGAAACAGAGATGATGAGAAACTTCCTCTACAATGTTGCTTACAGATATGACCAAGGTGACAAAGGTCCAGTTGTTGCTGCTCAAGTTAAACTTGCAATTCCAAAGATGGCGACAAAAATTGCCCTCGACGCAATCCAACTTCTTGGAGGATATGGTTACTCTAGAGAGTTCCCTGTTGAGAGAATGATGAGAGATAATAAACTTAACGAAATTGGTGCTGGAACTAATGAGGTTATGATTATGATCATCGCTAAGAACTTATTAAAACAAGCTCAAGTATAAGTACAAGAAATACAGGGGAATCTAGAGGTTCCCCTTTTCTTTACCCAAAGCTACTATCTTATTTCTAGATCAGTAACATATAATCAATCTATTTTACCTCGCCCCTATCCTCAGCTATAAAGCCTTTAATTAAAAGAGAGAGGAGATAAGATGAACTTTTTTAAACTACTACTTATTGGGCTAGCAAGCCTTAGCGCAACAGCAAATACAAAATCAATTTCTTGTGAGACCTTCTACCAAGTAGATTGGGATATGCCTGTCGAAATTAAAATCACGGCCGATATTACAAGAAATGAAGAAGGTAGCTACACTTTAGCGAGCCGTACACTAAGCCTTAGAATGGATCATGGGACAGACTACTCTTGGTACTCATTTACTGGTTCTTCTCAAGTTAGTATCAGTAACGATGAGAACTACAGACCAAGAAAATACAAAGGCTTTGCTAAGTTCTATATTGATTCCGAAATGGAAGGTTACGAAGACGAAAGACCTGCTCCTTATGGACTATTTGGTTCTTTAGACTTCCTTATTCCTATGAAAGAATTGGATAACACAGAGTCAGGTGACGAGTTTAACGCTGTTACTATAATGTCTTATATTGCTGACCACTGGGGTGGTTCAAGAACTTTAAAATGCATTGTTAAATAATAAGAGGGAGCCCTAAGGCTCCTTTTTAAAACTATAACTTCTTACACTCTTTCAAAATATCTTTAGCCGCGGCTCTTACACTGTAGTCAGCATCTAAGAAGGCGTAGCGAATTTTTCCATTCTTATCTACGACGTATGTTCCAGGCATAGGAAGCTCATTATTTGAGTTTCCTTGACTCTTACTGAGCTCAATTCCAAACTTCTTATAAATAGGTAGAAGGTCTTTATTAAGTTTAAAAGCAAGACCAAACTTCTTAGCGATTTTATTGTCTTTATCTGGATAGATTTCAAAACCTAGAGAGTGCTTCTTCTTAGTTTTAGAAATTTCCTTTCTTATATCAGGAGTAATCCCAATTACCTTACATCCACTTTGCTCAAACTGAGATAAAAGACCTTGATAGTCTTTAAGCTCCTTCATACAGTAAGGACACCATCCTCCCCTATAGAACTTTAGAACAACTGGTGATTTTTCATAAAAATGACTTATACTCTTTCCTCCAACCTTAAAGTTTGGAAGCTTCATTCCGACGTTAACGGCAGACTTCTCAATTCCTGATGCTTTCAGGTCCTTAGTTGCCTTAACCATCTTCTCTTTATCAGTCATGGCAAAAATATTGAATGACATAAATAGTGTAAGTATCGTGATCATAAACTTCATAGCATCTCCTTGATTTTATTATGAAATCCTATCATATCAACTCTCATTATTTATATAAAAAGTTCACTTTCATTGCTAAGCACTCAAATTCTCTATATGAAGTCTCAAAGGGGATAAAATGTTAAAATTATTAGCTTCGTTATTAATAGCGACATCTATTAGCGCAGAGATTGTTGATCTAAAAAAGTATCAAACACCTGTAAAAAATCAGAAAGACAGAAATACATGTGCCTACTTTGCAGTGACAGCACTCGTTGAGTCATCTATCAAAGTAAAGTTCAATAAAAGCTTCGATATCTCAGAGCAATTTCAAATTGCATATGGGAAAGATCACTTTGGTGAGTATGTAGATAAAGAGTTTGGAAGTACTTATGATATCGCACAGAACTTCGCGAGACAGTACTTCTTTGTAAAAGAAGAAGATCTTCCATATCAATCATCTTTCTTCGAGCCAGGTCAGCCCTGTGAGAATGAGGACCCATTTGATACCGTAGCGCCTTCATTTTGCTACTCTCAAGGTCCAGTCGATAGATCAGACTATAACTATGTAAGACTTGATGGCCTCAAAGTTGAGTGGATAACGGGAATGTGGAGCTTTGGAAAGAGCCGAGCTGAACTTATTCAAGACAATATCAAGAAGAAAAGACCCGTTGTTATAACTGTAAAAGTCTATGCTCCACTTTGGGATAATACCAGAGTTGAATATACAGCAGATACAGATAAAAAGTGTGACGATGGTACATATACTTGCTATGGTCACGCAGTTCTCCTAACTGGTTATGATACAGACAAGAAGGTTTTCTTCTTTAAGAATAGCTGGTCAGAGAAATGGGGAAATAAAGGCTATGGAGAAATTAGTTTCGACTATATTAACAACTTCTCAGACATGCCAATTACAGTCTACTACGACCGAATCCTTGCTGGACTTCGTGAATAATTAAGGAATATATGACAGAATTCAAATCACTAAACTTACTTCCATCTATAATGGATGCTCTAAATAAGAAAGGTTATAAGAACCCTACTCCAATTCAAGAGCAAGCAATACCTCATCTTCTAGAGGGACGTGACCTTTTAGGGATCGCACAAACTGGAACAGGAAAGACAGCGGCATTTTCATTACCCATTTTAAATTTTCTTGGAAAGAATAAAAAGAAAGTTAAGCCCTCAAGAACAAGAGTACTTATACTTACTCCAACAAGAGAACTTGCATCTCAAATTGATCAAAATATTAAAACCTATGCTCAAGGACTGGGTACGAGAAGTACTGTTATATTCGGTGGAGTTGGTCACAGGCCACAAATTCAAACAATGTCTAAAGGTGTAGATATTCTTGTTGCGACACCTGGTAGACTTCTTGATTTAATGAATGATGGGCACATTAACTACGATCAACTAGATGTATTCGTACTAGATGAAGCAGATAGAATGCTAGATATGGGATTTATTAGAGATATAAAAAAGATTATTTCTTATCTTCCTAAAAAGAAGCAAACGCTACTTTTTTCAGCAACAATGCCGACGGGAATTTCTTCACTTGCAACATCTCTTCTAAAGAATCCTGTTAAAGTGGAAGTTACTCCTCAAGCAACGACTGTTGAAAAAATTGATCAAAGAATTAATAAGGTTGAAAAGTCTAATAAGCCTCTACTTTTAAAAAGTATCTTAAAAGACAAAGAGATAAAGAGTGTTTTAGTTTTTACAAGAACTAAGCATGGAGCAAACAGAGTAGTTAAGCATCTTCTTGCCGACTCAATTGCGTCGGCGGCCATTCATGGTAATAAGTCACAAAGTGCAAGAGAGAGAGCTCTTGGAGACTTTAGAGCTGGAAGAATTCGTGTTCTTGTTGCGACAGATATTGCAGCAAGAGGAATTGATGTTAAGCAAGTTAGTCACGTGATTAACTATGACCTTCCTCACGAGCCAGAAAGTTACGTTCACCGAATCGGAAGAACTGCAAGAGCTGGACGTGAAGGTGTTGCAATTTCTTTTTGTGATAAAGAAGAAGAAAAACTACTTAAGCAAATTCAAAAATTTATAAAGCTTGATATTCCGGTTGATATAGCTCACCCATTTCACGGAGTTGCACCACATGTTGTAAAGACAGGTGCAGCGACAGGTCAATCAAGAAGACCAAAGTCCGCAAATCAAGCAAAGGGCAGTGGTAATTCAAAACCTGGAAAGAAGCCTTTTCAAAAAAGAAGACGACCTAAAAAGAAGACTACAGAAGCAAATAAAACTCCCTCTGCATAAGAGGGATTTTTTTATTCTGCGAGAACTTTAATTCTCTGCCCATCATATTCAACAACTTGATCGGCAACGATCTTACATCTCTTTCTTAGTTCAACATTCCCATCAACTTTTACTTCACCTTCACTAATAACAAGTTTAGCGTGCCCACCTGTTTGGCAAAGTCCTTTTCTCTTTAAAAGATCACATAGTTGTACATATTCATGACCATTTAACTTAAATTCTTCCATTTTCTTTCCTTTTACTAAAAAACTTAGCCCAACATACCACCATTGAACAATTTGTCATTTAAATATAAAATATAGTACGCCACAAATAATTCAAGGAAGAAATATGAAAGCAGCTCTATTATTAGCAATTAGTGCAACAACACTTGCCTCAACATCATCCAAATATGATTCATGTCACTCAGCTAAAGAGTATATTACGACCTATAATTTTCTCAAAGAGAATAAGGTTGTTTCTCTAAAATCAGGAGATATACAGAAAATAGCGAATGAGGTTTCAAATGGTTGTAAGCATTCAGCAAAGAGGTTTATTAAAATATATAGCGTTCTTACAAGGTCAGGTCTTGAAGCGAGCAATGCCATTAACCTTGCAACTGAATTCTCACTAAAAACGGATGAGCATAGTAAGACATTTCTCACTCTCTTTTCGGAATCTTTTCTTGAAAAGTATCTTGATCTTAATATCAAAGATGCCGTTAATATTTCAAAAAAGTTAGCACTAGACCTTGATGGAGATATTACTAAGATCAAGAAGGATTTTCAAAAGACAGTTTCTTTTTGTATCGATGATAAGGAAATCAATTTAACCGGTCCAAAATGTGCAGACATTGCAACAAAGGTTGTGACAAGTGGAGCAAAGTATAATGTAGAGCTTGCTCCAACATTTCTTAAAATGTTCAAATACGCAACGTCTAAGAAAGGAACAAATTTAGCAACATACCAGGCGATAAACTTATCGTTGGAACTTATAAAGAATGGACCTTACGCTCTTAAGAATTTTAAAGATGGATTTGAATTTGCGAGAGAAAAGAAGAATTTAGATTTAACAAATATGAAGGCCATAGAGTTTGGAAAAACTATGGCCCTTAGAAGTTCAAAAATTAAATTAGAATCTCATAGAGAATAAAACACCTGGTGCCAATTCTTTCTCTCCAACTCTAAAGATACTGGAAGTTAGGATTGGCCCATAAATTCTCTTCTTATACTTTGCCTGATCCTTAGCTATATCTTCCCAATCAGTACTAAATAATAGTGGCCCAAAGGCCGCTGCAAGTGAAACAGCATTAAAGACTTCTGAAGTTGAATCCTTCTCTGCATGAGACATCATATATGCATTTGCCCCAGCATTAGTAAGAACAGATAGCCATTTCATTCTCTTTGAAAGTTTCGCTGCTCTATTAATACCCTCTTCAGCGATTCTCTCTCTAATAAGTTTATGCTCAGCAGTCTTATTAGGTAGTCTTTTTACCTCATTTAGAGTTTCTTGATATACTTTAAGCTTTTGACCAACAAAGTAGTTTATCCCAAGCCATGAAGCACCAACAACAGTTCCAATAAGAGGAGATCTTTTTTCTGTATCACTTGACTCATCAACATTGCCAAACTGTAGAATACCGGCAGATAAAGTCGCAATGGCAGAGATCTGCATTGAAGGCTGGAAAACAAGTCCTCTACTCTCCTCTTTCTTTGCCTGCATTTTTACTCTCTGTGTAGCCAGCGGTCTTACCTGCAACTCAGGATAACTATATGCACTTTCAGCTGCGGCGACAGAAAAGCTTGATGAGACTAATGTAGTAATCATAAAATAACGAAAGATTTTCATTGTTATAATTTCCTTTGATCTATTGTTTAATATCTAAATATATTTCATTAAATAATACTCTTCAATTGTACTTGAGGGTATCCATTTTTTTAGGGGCAATTTTGATTACTAATATTACCAAATTATTTCTCTCAGTTTTTATCATTCACTCACTCTCCCATGCCGCACTTCCTGTTATTGGAGTTGTTAAGAAAGTAAGAGGAAAGGCATCGGCACTATTCATAGGAAGTCGTGATGCTGTAAAAATAAAAAAGGGTATGAAAATTAGAAAGGATACTTCTATCCTCACAGGAAGAAGAAGTTTTGTTCAAATCTCACTTCTCGATAAATCAAAAATCTCTGTTGGTCCTAATAGTAAAATGCTCATTGATAACATCTCAAAAAGCAAAGCGGGATTTATAACACTATTAAAAGGTCAATTAAGATCAACTGTTAAGAAGAAAGTTAATTCCAAAAAAAATAAACTTATTATCAAGACTCGTACAGCGGCACTAGGAGTAAGAGGTACAGATTTTAGAACTAGCTATAACCCCGAAAATAAAATAACAAACCTTATTACCTTTAAAGGTAATGTTGCTCTAAAAAAAATTAATGACAAGAAGATAGAAAAAAAAGAAGAGATTATAAAAGAGCTCAAATCTAAAGAGACAATTGAAGTAAAGAAAGGAAAATTCTCTTCAGTAAGTACTAACCTAGTTAAGGCAACAACACCTATTAAAATTTCACCTATTCAATACACGAGAATCAAACTCAATACAGAATTAAAGGAAGAGGTAAAGGCCCCACTAAAGAAGGTTTTTGAAAAAGAGCTTAAGAAAACAATAACTCTCTATAAAGAAATTTCTAAAGTAGAAAAGAAGAAGAATCTATTGGCCTCTCGTGAATACTCTGCAAAAAAGAGGACTTTTAGACCAACCTCTGGCGGGCTTATAGATTTTGGTTCAGGAATCTACGTTCCTCCGACAATTGTAAAAAAGAACTACGATGAGAAACTGAATATCTATAAGATCAAACCTAAGAAAGGTGATGTTGCGAAATCAGGGGATTATATTGCGCCAAAAGGATTAATACTTGATGCAAAGAAAGGATTTCAGGCAATTGATATAGAAAGTAGCAAGAAGGAAGTTGCGCAACTTAATCAAGAGATTAAGGCACAGTTAATTAAACCAAAGAAACCAACTAGTGATGACCTAGAAATAGACGTAGATGACTCTTACGAGAAGTACTTTAGAATTAAGTAGCCTACTGGCCAATTTCTTTAAAAAGCGAAGAAATTGGCAAATGCTTTTGCGTTTGGATGGATAAAAAGATGAAAAGCAGTAATGACAAAGAACGTCATTATGATAATCATGAGTGGAAAGCTATCAGTAATAGTCTCTTCACTAGTGTAAACACTTGTATTTGTTCCTATTTCTCTTTGATCTCTCAAGTTGCCCTCCTTGATAGACATCAGACTATATTATATGACACAAATCATCTAAATACTATTTAGTGACAGAAGATGTAATAATTTCGACGAATTAGTTCACTCACTAGGAAATTTTTTTATTCACGATTGCCAACAGAATTTGGTAATCTCTCAAAAATTTAACTAATAAAGGCAGAAATATGAATGAGATGCAGCAGGAAATTGTAGCAGGTCTAAATAGATACCGTATGGACAAAATTGAACCACTGATGGAGCACGACGATCAGGAGTGTAAATTTAGAATGGAACTCTTTAATGAGATGGGTGAACTTGGATTCACAGGTATGACTATTCCTGAAGAATACGGCGGTGCAGGCCTTTCATATGAAGACTTCTGTTACGCACTTGAAGAAATCTCTAAGAGCTCTATTTCGTACGCTGTAACAATTTCGGTATCATCTATGACTCAAGCAATTATTAATGCTTTTGGTAATGATGATCAAAAAAAGAAGTACCTTCCAGACCTTACAAGTGGAAAAGGAATTGGTGCCTTCGCACTATCTGAGTCAGGATCTGGTTCAGATGCGGCAGCATTGAAAACAACTGCTAAGAAAGTTGATGGCGGTTATATATTAAATGGAACTAAGCTTTGGATCACTTCTGGTGGTATTGCTAAGACTTATATTGTTATGGCGAGAACTGGTGTTGAAGGAGCTAAAGGTATTTCTGCATTTATCGTGCAAGATGGTACAGAAGGCTTTAGCTATGGAAAAAAAGAAAGCAAAATGGGATGGAATATCTCTCCAACTCGTGAATTAGTATTTGAAAATTGCTTTGTACCAGACTCAGACCTTTTAAAAGAAGAAGGGTTTGGATTTAAAGTAGCAATGAGTGCCCTGGATAGAGGAAGAATTACAATTGGTGCCATCGGTGTTGGTTGTGCACAACGTGCTCTTGATGAGGCAGTAAAATACTCTCTTGAAAGAAAGCAGTTTAAGCAAGAAATTTTCAAATTCCAAGGACTTCAGTTCATGATGGCAGACATGGCCACAGAAGTTGAAGCATCAAGACTCTTAGTACATAGTGCTGCTCAATCATTTGATGCGGGTACTCCAAATCAAACAGTGGCATCAATGGCAAAAATGAAAGCTACTGATACAGCAATGAAGGTAACAACTGATGCTGTTCAAATCTTAGGAGGAGTTGGATATACTAAAGAGTATCCAGTTGAAAGATTTATGAGGGATGCCAAAGTTCTACAAATTGTAGAAGGTACGAATCAAATTCAAAAAGTTGTCATTGCAAGGCAACTGAAAAAGAAATACGAAAACTAATCTAAGGAAAGAAATGAAGCTTAACTTTCAAACAAATAGCACGAGTGATACTTACTCTCTCGAGACAATAAATACCTCAGTAGAGTCCTTCAAAAAATCTGAGAGATATGACTTCATCAGAACCTTAGAAGATAAGAATCTTATAAAAAGTACTATTGAAGTTTTCAGTAAATTCAAAGATAGAAAAGACTTTGTACAGATTGGGATTGGAGGAAGCTCTCTAGGCCCTGAAATGCTAATCAAGGCCATTAATAGAACAGACGTAAACTTCTATTTCTTAAATAATATAGATACAGATAATACATTTGAAACATTAAATAAAATTGATCTTAAGAATGCACTCTTCTATGTTGTTTCAAAATCTGGCGGTACAGCTGAAACAATGGCACAAATGGCGATTGTTACAAATCGACTCATAGAAGCAGGTATTCAAGAATCCGATCTACCAAACTACTTCGTATTCTGTACTGATCCAGTTAAAAGTACACTTAAAGACCTTGGAGAAGAACTTGGTATCGACATGCTCCACGTTCCATCTAATGTTGGAGGAAGATTTAGTGTTCTAACTCCAGTTGGTCTTCTACCTGCCCTATTCGCAGGAATAGATATTGAACTACTCGTTAATTCAGCACATGACTTCGCGACTAAGTTTATAGACTCTGAAGAGCTTAAAAAAACAACGCAGTCAGTTTTAAACTTATATAGTGATGGTGTTAACCAAACGGTACTAATGCCATACAGTTCGAAATTAAGAGAACTCTCATTTTGGTTTGTTCAACTATGGGCAGAAAGTCTTGGGAAGAATATTAATGGAAAGAGAATTGGTCTTACGCCAATTCCTTCATATGGTGCGACCGATCAGCATTCTCAAATGCAACTCTTTATGGAAGGGCCAATTAACAAACTAATGTTCATGCTTCACGTTGAAGAATGTGAAAACACAATTAGCCTTGAAAATAATTTTAACCACGGAAAGCTTCAAAAGCTTAAACAATATTCTCTTAAAAACCTAATGGATGCAGAATTTTTTGGCACTTTAAAAGCTCTTGATGAGCAAGGTGTTAACTACATCCATATGGGAATAGAAAAAATTAACGAGAAATCTCTATCTGAGCTTATATTATTTTTCGAGATACTCACTGCAATCACAGGTATCAGCCTAGAGCTTGACCCTTTTGATCAACCGGGCGTTGAAGCAGGTAAAGTATATTCATTTGAGTGGCTTGAAAAGTCCCTAAAATAGAGCTTAGGAAGCATATACCCTGTTGCGTTTAATACTAGGCAGGGTTAAAATTCTAGTAGCTATTTTTAATCATTTCAAAAAGTTACGAGGTTTTTATCATGGGTGATGATGCAACGGTTGTACTAACCGACATTAAAGCAGCTTTGGCTTCGGCCGAAAAAGAGGCTTCAGAAAAGCCTGCGGCCCTACTAGTTGTTGGTGGCGAACTTAACGGTTCCCTATTTGACTTAACGGCAGAAGAAGTTATTTGCGGACGAAGTGCAAAGAATGAAATCACACTAGATTTTAATGGAATATCAAGAGAGCACTTCAAGCTAACAGCTAGCGATGATGGCTACGATGTTCAAGATGCAGGTTCAAGAAACGGAACTTTCTTAAATAATGAAAAACTTGATGCACCAGTCTCTTTAAAGAAAGGTGATATGATCAAAGTTGGCGCAGTGGCCCTTAAGTTTCTTCCAAAGGGTGATCCTGAGAGACTAACTTACGATAAGCTAAACCTAGAAGCTAATACTGATGGACATACTGGTTGTTTCAATAAGACTTACTTTAACAATAAGATTAATCTTGAAGTTAAGAAGTCTAAAGTAACAGGTGCCCCACTTTCTCTTATCGTTTTCGATCTTGATCACTTCAAGAATTTAAATGATAACTATGGTCATGATGCAGGAGACTACGTTTTAAAAGAACTTGCAGAACTGATTAGAAACAATGGCGTTAGAGACAATGATATTTTTGCTCGTTACGGTGGAGAAGAATTTGTAATTTTACTTCCTAAAACGAACCTAAAGCAGTCATATGAGATTGCCGAAAGACTGAGAAAAGTTGTAGAATCTCACGACTTTATCTATGAAGCTAACAAGCTTCCTGTAACGGCTTCAATTGGTGTTGCAGACTACAGAAAAGGAGTTTCAACTGGAACAGACCTTTTCAAGCGTGCAGATGAGTCAGTTTATAAATCTAAAGAAGGTGGTAGAAATCAAGTAAACTTCTACCGTGAGTAGAAAATGGATTTCGAGACCGAAAATAACCGAATAAACCTATTACCAGAACACTTAGTTGATCAAATAAAGGCCGGTGAAGTTGTTGAACGACCGGCCAATGTTCTCAAAGAGCTTCTCGAAAACTCTATCGATGCAGGCTCAACAGACATCAAGATAACAATTCAAGAAAATGGCCTAGATCTTATAGCAATAGAAGACAATGGTAATGGAATGTTCTTTGAAGAACTCCCCTATGCATTTTGTAGACATGCTACTTCTAAGATAAATAGCTTCGAAGATATCTACAAATTAAATACTTTTGGATTTAGAGGCGAAGCCCTTGCAAGTATCTCCAGTGTATCACGAATCTCTTGTCATTCGGCGCCCAAAGCCGACCTAGAGCAGGGAGGAAAGTTAGTTATACATGGAGCTCAAACTGTTGATCATTCTTATTTTAGACCTAATAAACATGGTACCTCTACATTTGTAAAAGATCTCTTCTACAACACACCTGTTCGACTTAAATTTGTTAAGTCAAAAGTAAGCGAAAAGAATGCTTTAAAGAGAATTATAAATGCATTTCTTGTTTCATATCCTCAAGTTAAATTTTCAGTAACATGGGATGATAAAGATAGGGAGATTTTCCCTTCGTTCTCAGATGAAGATAAATCACAAAGAATAAAGAATGTTATCTCGAGAAAGAAAACAGGTTTAGAGATAATGGAGAGCACGAATAGCTACCTTAGTAACTCCGTTCGCTGCTTTGTCTCCAAAGGTTCTTCTAAAGGATATGTAGGAAAGCAGCACTACCTATTTGTTAATAACCGCCTTTTTACCGATAAGAAAATACATCAAATTATTATTAGAAATATGGAAAAGTTTTGGACCTATGGACAAACAGGTCATTACTTTATTGAACTGAATGTCCCAGAACATGAAATAGATGTAAATGTACACCCTAATAAAACACTAATAAAATTCTTAAAGGCCAATGAAGTCTTCTCTCTTATTTCTGCTTCGATTAAAAAACTTATCAAAGAAAATCAAGATGAATCACACACTGAAATGTCACAAGCTCCTACGATGGAGTTTGGAGAGAATAGATCTTTAGATGGGATTCTAAACTCACCAGTCTGGGCAAGCTCAACAGGCCATGGACAAGGTCAATCAAGCTTCTTTGAAGACTCACAGTATTCTCACGCTACAAATAAAATTGGCCAAGTTGATCTTTTTACAAATAAATCAGAAAGTGAAGTAATACCATGTGGAGCAAACCTCTTCATACTTAATACTTCTGATAGTGGTCCATACTTTGTAAATATGGATGAAGGATTGAGATCAATACTCCTATCTCTTGTTGATGTTGAGGATATCCCTTTGACACCTCTACTTATAAGTGAGCCTCTATCATTTGAAGTCCGTGACAACGAATCAGAAGCTCTTGAAGAACTTAAACTACTTGGTTTTGAAATAGATCGAATTGATAGTCATACTTTAGTACTAAGAACAACACCTACAGCTCTCGAAACATTTAGTTATAAAGTTATCATAGAATGTATTCTTGAGCAGATGGCTAAATCTCTAGATCTAGCTAAAATAGATTTTTCAAATATAAATGTTTCTCAAGAAAATACAGTTGAATTTATAAAGTCGAGAGATCTAATTAATCTAATAAAAGATGGTGTTGCAAAGAAAGTCTCAGGTAGAGAGTTAAAAAAGAAGATATATGGCACAAAGAAAAAATAAACTTATTATTCTCTCTGGTGCCACCGCAACAGGGAAGACAGGTCTTAGTATCGATATATCGAAGAAGTTTAATAATAATAAATTCTCTGTCGTTAATTTTGATAGTCTTCTCTTCTATAAAGAACTTAATATTGGTACTGCAAAACCTACTATTGAGGAAATGCAAGCTGTAGAACATCACCTCGTAAATGTTGGATCAATTTCAAAAGAAATAAACGCAAATGACTTTGTAAAACTAGCTGAAGAAAAAATTAATGAACTCCATGAACAAGGAAAAATACCAATACTCGTTGGTGGAAGTACATTCTATGTACGAAGCTTAATTAAGGGGATGTATGAATCTCCCTCTCCGACTGATGAACTTAAAGAAGAGATTGAAATACTCTATAAGAAAGAAGGCATAGCTCCTTTTATAAACTTCCTTTCTAAAAATGATCCTGAGTCACTTCAGCAATTACATGAAAATGATCACTATCGTCTAATGAGGGCCTATGAACATTATAAGACGACAGGATCTCCTATATCAGTACAAAAGAAATCCTATGATGAAAATAATCCTTATGACTTCTCAAAGAATATTCGTCCTGATTGGGATATGCTCCATATCTCTTTAGAGTTACCAAAAGAGCTCCATTGGCAAATAATGGAAAAGAGGGCTAAAGAGATGATTGACACTGGTCTCATCGAAGAAGTTAAGGAATTACTCGCACAAGGCCATACTGGGCATGAAAAACCAATGCAATCTATTGGCTATAAAGAAACACTAGCTCACCTATCAGGAGACTTAACTAGTAAGAAAGAACTAGTGGAAAGAGTCTTTATTAATACGAGAAGATTAGCAAAGTCCCAGAAGACATTCCTAAAGAAAATAACTCCAAAAGAAACTTTCCATACTCTTGAGGAAAGAGATAAAATATTCGACTTAGTAAGTAGGTTTCTCAATAGTTGAAAGAAATTCACCTCGTAGTTTCGCTTACTTTTTAATGTTACAATCACACATAAGGATTTTATATGTCTTCAGTTAAAAGGATGAAAATTATTATCATCTCAGATGGTACAGGTGAAACGGCAAAGGCCATTTCTCGTGCCGTTATGACTCAATTTCCAGACAAAGATGTTTACTTCACGAGATTTAAAAATGTCCGATCTAAGGATCAGATTAAATCAATATTTGAAGAAGCAGCTATCCACCACGACCTTGTTATATATACAATTGTTAGCTCTGAGTTAAGAGATTATATTTCTGAGATATCAAGATTAAAACATGTAAGAGCACTCGACTTAATGGGTCCTGTTATTACAACATTCTCTAATTACTTTGAGCAAGAACCTGAATCTATCCCTGGTCTTCTTCACCAAGTTAATAGTGAATACTTTGACAGAGTTGCCGCTATGGAATTCACTTTAAATCATGATGACGGAAGAAACTTAAGTACTCTACACCTTGCAGATGTCATTCTGGTTGGAATTTCGAGAACATCAAAAACTCCTTTATCTGTGTATCTATCTCAACATGGAATAAAGGTCGTTAATATTCCTATTATCAACGGACAAGACTTACCTAAACACCTATTTGAAGTTGATCAAAGAAAAATATTTGCACTAACAATTGATCCTGACGCACTCTACTCTATTAGAAAGAACAGACTCAATAAATTAGGGGCTGAACAGCACACTGGAGACTATGCGGAAACGAGCAAAGTTACAGAAGAAATAGAATGGGCCAATCAAATTTTCAAATCTAATAAACGATGGCCAATATTCAATGTTACAGACAAGGCACTTGAAGAAACTGCTTCAGACATTATGAAGCTTTTAAATATGAGAAAGAATAATATTTTTAAACAACTTAAGAGTAATGAAGACGATGAATAATGGGTATATTTAAGAACTTTAACGAAATTTCAGTACACTTTTCATCTTGTATTAATACTAAGGTGACCAATGAGTCAGGAAAAGTAGTTGGTAAGTTATGTGACTTCTTTGTAGACTACGAAGAAATTTACCCAATAGTTATAGCCATACAATATAAGCGTAACGGAAGATTTTTTTATATTAACTGGACTGACATTGTTCTATTCAATTATAAGAATATCGTTATCAAAGACTCTGCTGAAGAAGGTCACAGTAGAACCTACCCAAAGATTAGTGAAAAAAAAGTAATTACAAGTATACTTGCCAATCAATTCACAGAGGCAATCGAATACCCTCCTCTTGGAAAAGTTATTCTAGACAAACAAATTGTTGATACCTCTGGTAAAAAAGTTGTTCGTGTAAATGATATTCAAATAATCAAAGTTGGACAGTTTTTAAGAGTCACACATGCAGAGATTGGTATTCGAAGCATGTTACGTAGACTTGGATATGAAAAAATCACCGATGGTATTGTAAAGCTTATTAGACCCAAATCCAATTACCTAACTAAAACTCAACTTATTAACTGGAAGTATGTTCACGCAATACCAAATAGAAATATACACAGTAATGTAAAACTCAATCTCACAAATGACGATATTAAAAATATACACCCAGCTGATCTAGCCGATATCCTAGAGGACTTAGATTCCTATGGACGAGGAGTTATCTTTTCAGGACTAGATGCAAGAGCAAAAGCTGAAACACTTTCAGAAGTTGATGAGGATCTTCAGTCTTCGTTCATAAAGAATGAGTCACCAGAAGAAGCTGCAAAAATCATTGAAGAGATGGATACTGATGATGCAGCTGATATCCTTCATGACCTAGATGACGATCGAGCAGAGAAAATTATATCTAATATTCAAGATGATGAGCACAAGGAAGAACTTCAAGAGCTCATGGTCTATAAGGATGATACGGCCGGTGGTCTTATGTCATCAGAGTTCTTTGAAGTAAGATCAGAGGAAACAAAAGAAGAAATTCTAGAGAGAATTCCTCAAATCTTTGACGATGTTGAAACTATTTATGATCTTTACATCATTGATACTAATGAAAAACTTCTGGGTACTCTCCCTCTATCAGAGCTACTGTCTTCAAAAGAAAATATTATAGTTAAAGATATTATGAATACCTCAGACATTAAATCTGTTGAACCAGATGACCCATGGAAAGAAGTCGCAACTTATATGAGTAAATATAGCCTGCTCACTGTTCCTGTTTTAAAGGATAATGAGATTCTAGGAATAGTATCCGTTGATGATGTCCTTCACTGGCTTTTAAACGAGAGAAGTTAAAAAAGAGATTATAAGTAATGCCAGAACTTAAAGATAAAATAAAACGCTATAATGTTCCTCCTTTTCTAAAGAAGATTATTATTCTACTTAGTGTTGTTGGACCAGGCCTTATTACTGCCAATATTGATAATGACGCAGGAGGGATAGCAACATACTCACTTGCTGGTGCGCAAACAGGTTATCGTCTGTTATGGACACTTATTCCAATTACCATTGCTCTTATTATGGTCCAAGAAATGTCTGCGAGAATGGGAATTGTATCAGGAAAAGGCTTAGCAGACCTTATCAGAGAGAAGTTTGGTCTTAAGATTACTTTCTATACTCTATTCTTTTTAATCTTTGCCGACCTTGGAAATACCATGGCAGAGTTTGCGGGAATCGCCGCGGCCGGAGAAATCTTTGGTATTTCAAAATACTTATCTGTTCCCATCAGCTCACTCTTTGTATGGCTTCTCATTTTAAAAGGTGATTATAAAATAGTAGAGAGAGTATTCCTCTTGGGGTGTACTGTTTATCTGTCATATATTATTTCTGGTGTAATGATGAAGCCAGATTGGCTTGAGGTGTTAAATGCAACCTTTGTACCTACAGCTCAATCTATTAATGCTAAAGATATGCCTATAATTGTAGGGTTAATTGGTACCTCTATCACCCCCTGGATGCAGTTCTATATTCAGTCCGCTGTTGTCGAAAAAGGGATATCCATTAAGCACTTATGGGAATCTAAGATAGATATCATTGTTGGTTGTACTTTTATGGTTACGGTCACTATGTTTATTATTATTTGTTGTGCTGTAACACTACATGAAGCAGGAATACAGATAACAGGTGCCAAGGATGCGGCACTAGCACTAAGACCCTTGGCAGGAGACTATTCAACAGTCTTATTTGGAGTTGGACTTTTTAATGCGTCCATTTTTGCAGCAGCACTACTTCCCCTAGCTACGAGCTACTATGTTTGTGAGGGTATGGGATGGGAATCTGGCGTGGATAAAAACTTTGAAGAAGCACCACACTTCTTTTCAATTTTTACAGCTCTTATATTAATTGGAGCTGCAATGGTTCTTATTCCAGGTATAAACTTATTCAGTATTTTAATCTGGTCCCAGGTTGCAAATGGAATACTAATACCTATTATTCTTCTCTATATCATAAACCTCTGTAATGATCCGGAAATTATGGGTGAATATACAAACACAGTTATGTACAACTTTATTAGCTACTCAATCGTAGCTCTCATGGTCTTAGTAAATGGTGCTCTTATTTATTTCGAAGGAATTAAACCTCTACTCTAGGATACTTGAATTGATTCCATAGGCATCAAATATATAACTGTCAGGAGTTTCAACAAAGAGCTTAAGCCCATTAAGTTTCTTGTGCTCTTCTATATAGTCTTGATAACAAGAATAGTTAGTAAAAAGTCTATTCACAAAGGTGTCTTGTTTAGTAAATGCAAATCTCTCAGCTCTGAATCGGTATAATTGATCGAGGTTAATATAACTCCTGTATTCATTACTTAATATTACTCTTTCAGTATCACTTAAGAAAGTAGAGAAATCCCCATTACCAGTATGTCCTCTTTCAGTAGCAATCACTTGCATCATTTGATAGTTCTCAGAGTATTGATCATATAGTTTAAAAACTTCTGAAAGCTCTACTTCTATTTTAGAGTCTAGAGCATGACTTATTTCATGATAGAGAAATATTACCAATAATCCTAATTCGTCAGAGCTATTTACATATATCGCCTTCTCCTCGTGAATATAGAGTGCAGAAGTCTTATTATCAATTCCATATTTTCTTCTAATTGCTGCCGTGAATTCATTTATTGAGACTTCGCTATTTTTTCTAAGTACGTTAATCTGCTTTCCAATAGCAGGGTCAACTTCTAATACAATGTCAAAGGCCTTTTCAAGTTGTCCTTTTGAATTAAGGGATACATTCGAATTGAAAAGTTCAATTTCACATTTAGAAACTTCAAGCTTTTGGTTATCACGATATGTCCTCCACTGCGGAGAATGATCGATATCAAGACCAAAGTTATTTCCAAAATTAAAAGCGTAAGTATTGAAAAGGAATAGTGAAATAAAAAGAAGTTTGTTCATGAAGGTAGCTATAACCTAAATGTCCAAACTTCTTAATTATTTTTGTGTAAGTATATATAAAGTTCATTAGTTAAGTGGCTGATTTTTCTATTACTATTAAAGTAATTTACACAGATCAACAACTCGAGACTCACCTATCGTTATTTGAATACTCTTTCTTGGACCTTTGTTGTTCTTTTGGATATAAACCTCATATTCTTTATCAACAGAAGCTCCTTCGCTATTAAGAGTTGTCGCAAATCTAATTCCAGGCTTTTTCCTAATTGGAACAACCTCTTCTCTTTGCTCACCAAACATCTCAAAGCTAATATTTCCCACAAAGCATGCACGACTTGTCATCAAATACCCAAATGCTGCCTGAGGAGTCTCATCAATTTCAATTTCCTTTACTACTCCTGTCGTTGCAGTAAAGTTCTTCAAGATAAAGTGCTCCCTCTTCGGTCTTTCAACTCTAATAGTTTGTCCGGCACCAATAGGAATTGAAGCATTGTTAAGAACATCTACCTTAATTTTCTTACCATTTACAAAGAGCTTGTCTCTACGTCTTTCGAAATTTAAGAGTTTAACCTCTGCTGTTCGAACATATTCTTTCTTATTAGCAGGCTTTCTCTTTCGATGATTCGCCTCTTTCTTTTGAACTACTTGTACATCACTCGAGCCACCAAAGTTCATGATTTCAGTTGAGTACTTATAAGCGAAAACAGAGAGAACAATACCAAGACCAGCAACTAGTATCGCCGCCTTTGAATTTCCCTTTGCCTCAGTTTTCTTCTTCTTTTTTACACGCTTGATCTTTGTTTTCTTAGTCTTATCTGACATATCAAGCTTTTTAACTTTGGTTCTTGTTTTAGTAAGGTCAACTTTCTTATTACCTAAGGTAACTTCAGACAAAGTTCCAGTTCCACTATCATCACTTCCAAGCGAGACATCTTCACTATCTCCACCAAAGCCAAAGTCTAGTTCTTGCTCTAGACCTTTACGTTTTTTAGTAGCGTCGCCATCTTGAGTTACGGCCCCGCCAGAGGGAGCAGAATCACCGGAATTAGAGTTTGTTCCTGTTTCAAGCTCTCTCTTAAGGTCTGAAAGATATGGACTGATATCAACTTGTCCAAATTGATATAATCTTTCTCTATCTTTTTTAATCTCTTCTTTGAAGAGTTCTTTCGCAAAGTATGAAAGATCTGAAGCATTGAAGTCAGGAAAAGTTGAATAGAGAAATTTATTAAGAGCACGACCGAACTCTTCTAGAGTTTGATATCTCTTATTTCTATCTTTGTGCAGTGCCTTCATTACAATTTTATCTAGTTCCTCTGGAACATTAGGATTAATTGATGAAGGTTTTGGTATTTTACATTCTTGAATCTTTTTAAGGACAGCAAGATCATTTGATGCTTTAAATAGTTTTCTACTACAAAGCATTTCCCACAGAGTAATCCCTACTGCAAATAAGTCATAGCGAGGATCAAGCTCATGTCCATCAAGATACTCAGGAGCTAAATAAGATAGCTTACCTTTAATTGTACCCGCCTGAGTTGCCTCAGAGTTCGTTTCAGATTTTGCAATACCAAAATCGATGACTTTAATTGAACCATCGAATGTAAGCATAATATTGTGCGGAGAAATATCTCTATGGACAATATTAGCTGGCTTACCTGTAAGCTTATCTGTAAATGTATGTGCGTAATGTAGACCCTGACAAGATTGAATCGTAATATAAACAGATATCTCAACAGGAAAAACATAGTTTCTTTTCTTTAATTGATCGAGGTATTCTTTAAGGTTTCTTCCATCACAATATTCCATTGCAACAAAGAGTTGATCATTTTGAAGGCCGTAATCATAGGTTTGAACAATATTTGGGTGTAAAAGACCAAATGTGGTCTTAATTTCATCCATAAACATTGTTTTAAATGAATCATCTTTTGAAAATTGGGGTTGTACCATTTTAATCGCAACAACTTTATCCGCCTGTTCTCCAAGAAAACGTGCGCGACAAATTTTTGCCATACCACCATCAACAAGATGATCTAAAATTAAATAACGTCCGAACCGATCAAACTTTTTCTCGTCAGTCATACCTTCATACTCCTTCAATATTTTATCGGAGTATTCAGGTCAATTCTTAACTTTTTTTATAATTTCAGCTCTTCAAAATTAGGAAAGTTAATAAAAATAGGGTCTTCTAGCTTATTTTTTCTACAATAGAGATTCACTTTGTGAAGCGAAAGGGAGAGCTGTTGAAAGTCTGGGTGCATTTTTAGTGATCTCGTGAAGTCTGGCGCAACGACATGCTCATACCTATGATCTCTCATTTGGGCCTTAAATAAGGAGTGAGAAATCTTCTCAGACGTATATGAATAGTTCATTGAAAGAAAGACTTGACCGCAGTCTTTTAGTCTTCTTCTTTCATCTCTTGAGAACCAAGTTCTGAATGAACTTTCTTCAGGAATTTCAGTATAAATTACATCGTAAAGCATTGTTAGTTCTTGAAACCATGAAACTCTCTTAAACTCTAAAGAACTGTCCCACTTTGTATTCTTGTAAATACCACCTCTAATTTTAGCCGTACCTACTTTTGTCATATTCTTATTTAGAGAAGCACATGATGTTAATGCTGCTATTGAAACTAATAATATAAATTTATTCATTCTTATTCCCATGAGTAAAACTTTTGTCTATCCAATTATAAATATCTTTAAATGCGTTGTCTCGATCAATTTCATTAAAAAATTCGTGTCCTAAATCTTTATATTTCTTTAGAGTTAAGTGGTTTTCATCAATACTAGAGGCAAATAGCTCACTCTTTTCTCTATCTACGACCCGATCTTCAAGACCCAAGGCCATAAAAACAGGTCTATTTATATAGTATGCCGATCTCTTAACTGAAGAAAATAACTCAAGTAATGCCTTGTACATCCCAACGGTTATTTTCTTATTAATAAGGGGATCATGATCGTAATTTTGAGCAAGATTCTTTTCTGATGTTACATCTTCACCCATAAATTTTGCATTAATTTTTACTTTATCAGCAATCGAACTTCTTCCGATCAATTCTTCTATATGAAATGTCTTAGATTTTTTAAAATGGACAGTAGGATTTATTAACGCCATTCCAAGTATTTCTATCTTCTCAAGAAGAAACATCATCGCCACAAGACAACCAACACCGTGACCAATTGTGACGAGCTCTTTATCTTCATAATGACTTTCGAATACTTCCCAGAATTTTAAATAATCAGATTTAAATATATGAAAATCATCAACATGGCCTCTTGTTCCACTACTTAAGCCATGTCCTCTCATATCAATAAATGTGCAACCTATTTTGTGCTCATTAAGAAACTTTGCAAAAGGTAGATAACGATCATGATACTCTCCTACATCATGAAAGAATATCACCTGCTTTTTAAATTCTTTTAAACCTAAGAATTTAACATATAGACTCTCTCCATTTGGAGAGAGTTCTACACTTTCATTTCTTTCTGAAATTTTCTTCTTAGTTTTCTTGGACATAACTAGATATTGCTCTCTCTGCTTCATCTGATAGATCTATGAAACGAAGAGCAAAGCCTTGATTTCCATTCAGAGTTCTAACAACAAGGCCAGTAGCTACAAAGTGGTAATTGTCGTTATCAGGGTGAACATTAAGAGATATTTCATCTCCCTCTTGGCACGGTAGATTAGACACAAGAATCTGCATTCCACCAATTGAGATATCACGGCAGACTCCTTCAAAAACATCTTTGCTATCATGAAAGAACATTCTCGCAACAAATGGTTTACGATCATTGCTTCTCTTCTCAACTTCATCTATGGCCGGAGGCAAGCCTCCAAATACGTTTTCATATATAGGTGTTTCAGCAAGAAAGATCCATTCTTTCATACCAGGAATAAAGACAAGAGTTTTATCATTAATCCTATTCTCATCATAAGACTTTTTTAATTCATTTAATGTATATGGACCATATTCAACTTGATCACTTCCCCTATCAAGTCCAATCTTTATTGAGATAACCTTATCTGTATTTTTGAGACTATCCCAACTAAATTCTTTAGCTTCAACTTCATCAATAACCGGAGGCATTGCATTCATAACAGGAGGTTCATCATCAACGATATTAAGTAAGTGTGTAAGTTCTTCAACATCCTGAAGTTTAACCCAGTTATCAAAGCCTTTCTTCCAAACGTAGCCATCACTATTTAGTGTGCCAGTTTTAATTAAAGACTCTAAGTCTGACTCCTCAACTGGTCCAACTCTTTCACCATTTTCAACATAATACCATTTAGTCATTTTTTGATCTCCATATACTAATATACTTCTATTTTAACCCTTTGAATTTCTTAGGAATATCCTAGGAGTTATGTTCCTAGCAGATGGTACTAAAGTTTTTTACTCAAGCTTCCGATAATTAGCTTATGAAACGACTAATATTTATAATTCTGACATTAATGCTTTATTCATGTGCCAAACAGGAGTTCATTCCTCCTAATAACTTTGACACTACACAGACTGCTGAAAAGAAAACAGGAAGCTCACAATCCTGTGCTCAGTTCACCTATGTCAGACCTCCTGTAGACCTTCTCTTTCTATGGGACAACTCTACAAGTAGTATCTATATTAATGATCAAACGAAGCAAGCACTTAATAGTGTTGTTGGCTACATTAGTGAAAGATTTGATTATCAGGTAATGATGGCACCATTAATGGGTAACGGAAATAATGAAGCCGTTTTCTTCAGTCGTTCAGGCCACAATCCAGGTAGTGGAATCACAACAATTTCACAAGCATCTGCAGGTACCTATATTGACCAATTTAGTAAGGTTAATGGTTCTGGAGAGAATGGTGTTCAAAGATCTGTTGATTTAATAAGAAATAATCAAAGTAACGGCGTTTTTAGAAAGAATGCTTATACACTCGTTATTACAATGTCTAATGATGATGACAATTCTTGGGTTGATCCTAGCTCAAGTTTTGAATTTGATCCTTATAGAAGAGACTTGTACACAAAGGCAAAGGCACATGACTTGCTTTGTATGAGAGGAAATTACACTCCATCAAGTCTATACAATAGTACATTCTCAACATTTAATTCGAGTTGCTCTAATGCTCCTAAGTTAGATGCAATTATGATGAGATATGTTTCAATTTCTGCACTTTTTTCTCAAAACTCATGTTCTGTTTCGAGTCAGCTTACACAGAACTATGTTTACAAGAGAATTTCGGAATATATTTATGGAACTTCTTACTCAAATGGATTTACCTTTCCACCAGCGGTAGTTGTTAATCCTGAAGAACATTCGGATCACTTTAATATTTGTCGTGGTAACTTTACAAATATCTTCGATGGCGTGAATAATGCAATTACAGATGCTGTTATTGCTCACGTTTACAAGTACTGGCCAGTAACTTCAGACTCCTCTACAGAGCTTGATGAGTCATCACTAACTGTTACGATGTCTAATGGTAGTACATTTGATCAAATTCCTAATAGTGTAAGTATTATTAGAGATGACTTTGGTAAGAATGATAGGGATAACTATGGAAATCCAGTTAATGGTTATCGACTTGTAAGTAATCCAACTACAGTTAATACAAGATTTCTACCAACCCCAGGAGAAGCATTCACTGGTCGCGTAATTGAACTCTTTGGAACAGCAAAAGTTACTTACCCTGCATGTATACTTACAACTTATTCAGAACCAGACTCATACTTTGGTTACGTACACATGGCCGATAGACCAAATGAAGCTACAATTAGCCTTAAGATAAATGGTAACGTTATTCCAAAAGGTGGAACGAATGGTTGGGAGTTAATTAAATCTGGATCATCACCACAATGGCATAGTAACTTCAATATTAGAATTCAAGGTCCTGGAAACTATAATCCAAAGACCCCGGGAACCCTTAAAACAGGATACTTCGTTAAGCTTAATGGAAGTGCTGTTTACAGTAATAATGCGAAAGTTGAAATTAGTTATTCACCTTCCGCTAATTAAGCATACTTTGCTCCGGCCTTCTTAGAATTATGTGCATCAATTGCATTCTGTAATCTAAGGGCCGGAAATATTTTCTTCAGTTTCTTATAATACACAAGACATGAAAGTTTATTGAACTCTCCTACAACAATATCATCGCAGAGACCGACATTAATAGCATCTTTAAGATCTTCATCAGATATCGCAATTTGTTTTTCTTTAAACTCTTCTAAAATTGCACTTAGGTTCACAGGACCCTTGTCCCCTTCAAAATTTGCTACTTTAAATTGTTCCATAATCTTTCCTAATAGTCGTTCACACTTAGGAGAAACTCTCATTTTCTTATCATCTTCTTTAAGTCGTTCTTGATTAAAGAAAACAAGGATACTTCTTAAACCTTCTATATCGTGGAACTGAACAACTTTAGGTAAGTTTTCTTCATCATTAACAAGCTCAAGATAATGCTCTTCTTTTAAAACATTAAAAAGCTCTTCATATTTTATTTCTTGAATACTATAGATATCAAATAGGTAATACTTTAATTTATTTATATGGATTTGGTGTCTACCATCAACTTCTTCACCATGGGTCTTAGCAACAAGATAGAGAGTTCCAAGAACTTTTAAAATATCTACTGTATGAAAGAACTTGTAACCACCAACTTTTCCACCAGCACCAAAGCCAACAGAATTATTCTCAAGCTCACGAACTTTATCATTTGTTTTTCTAAGTCTATCTGCAAGAGTATTTACAATAGTCTTAAACCAAGGGTTTAAACCCATCATGGCCTTGTCAAATGCCTTAAACGATACTCGAATAACATCTGTTGAAACGATTGCTGTTGCAGAACAACTTCTTCTAGCGGCCTTAGCATCAAAGTAGGCCATTTCACCAATAACTTCACCGGATCGCAAAATTGCGATATCAACAAAGCCCTTCCCTTTAGGGACGAATAAACGAATTTGACCTTTCTGAATTATATACAAACAATCAGCGGTGTCGTTCTGATTGAACATGACATCACCTGGTTTGTACTGAATGAGACCTGATTTTCCACCGGCCTTAGGCGCTTGAGCCATATTTCCCTCTCTTCCTAAGAAAGAATAAAGCAGCACCTAAGGTGCTACTTTTACTTAATTTTTTCTAGTATTAATGATAACGCTTCACCGCCGCCGATGCAAATAGAGGCCATTCCGTACTTAGCGTTTCTATTTTTCATGGCCGACATAAGTGTTACGACTATTCGAGTTCCTGAACAACCAATAGGATGTCCAAGAGAAACACCTGAACCATAGATATTAACTTTATCATGAGGGATATTCATTTCCTTCATTGCTGCCATTGGAACGGCCGCAAAAGCTTCATTAATTTCGAAGAGGTCAATATCTTCAATCTTAAGTTTTGCTTTAACTAAGTTCTTTTTCATTGCTTCAATAGGTGCTGTAGAAAACCATGTAGGTTCTTGTGCATGATTTGCATAAGCAACAATTTTAAAATCTGCTTGATCTTTATATTCTTCACCAGCAAGAATAACTGCTGCAGCACCATCATTTATAGTAGAGGCGTTTGCTGCAGTAATAGTACCTTCCTTATCAAAAGCTGGTCTTAACTGAGGAATCTTATCAAATTTTGCTTTAAAAGGTCCTTCATCTTGCTCAACAACAGTATCCCCTTTTCTACCCTTAATAGTTACAGGAACTACTTCTTTAGCAAAAATACCTTCGTTAATTGCAGCTTGTGCTCTTTTAAATGATTCAATAGAAAACTCGTCTTGTTGTTCACGAGTAAGCTCATATTTCTTAGTACATTCTTCCGCACAATTTCCCATTGGGCGATCTGAATAAACATCCCATAATCCATCCCATTGCATAGAATCTTTCATCGCCGCAGGACCAAACTTAGAAACACCAGTTCTTGAGTTCATTATTAAGTGTGGCGCTTGTGACATATTTTCCATTCCACCAGCAACAACAACTTGGTTGTCTCCAGCAAGAATAGTCTGAGCACCAGTAATAATAGTTTTCATTCCTGATCCGCAGACCTTATTTAAAGTCGTACATGGAACAGACTTTGGTAACTCAGCAAAGATTGCAGCTTGTCTAGCAGGAGCTTGTCCAACACCAGCAGTTACAACATTTCCCATAAATACTTCATCAATTTTATCACCAGAAATACCGGCTTTTTCAAGGGCTCCTCTAATTGCAGTTGCACCAAGATTAGGTGCTGAAACTGTTGATAGTGCTCCAAGAAAGCTGCCACTTGGAGTTCTTGCTCCAGATAGAATATAGACGCTCATAGTCATCTCCTTATATAATTAATTTCAGGCATTTAACCATATTGAGAAAAGTAAGTCACGTTTCAAGCATTGACGCTACTACCAAAGTGCGTTATCTTCCCAAAAATACTTACTCAAGAGGAAAAAATCCATGCTTTCAAGAAAAGACTCACCATTTCTCATCGACCTACCTATTGAATGGGTAGATAAAGTTACAGAGCTTCTACAAGACTCTTATCGCCAACAACTTGTTGATGAAGGTAGAGTTTTCGAAGTTTACGGTAAGATATATAAAGGAGAAGTTCTTGTTATAGCTAGCCTTGTAAACCCTACAGAAGAGTTTGCGATAGCTACGACATACTTTGTTTCAATGGATTTAGAAGATGGTCAAGATCATACTAAGCTTCTTGATTCTCTAGTTGATTCAATTGGTGCATTCTTTGATGTTTTCTTTGCAACTAAAGACTGGATGGATTACCAAGATCAGTGGCAATCAGAAAAGTTCAAGGACCTCGATATCTTTTATAAAATTAATAGAGAAAATATTGGGCTAACAATCAAGGCCGACCAACTTCTTAATCAGTAGACTTCTTTTAGGGCTACTTAGTTATTAGGTAGCCTAACTTTTACAATTGTATATTCCCCAACTTTAGAATCTATGAGTATATCCCCTACATGGGATCGCATAATATCATTAGCAATACATAGTCCTAAGCCTGAGCCTATTTCTGATTGCTTTGTCGTGACAAATGGCTCAAAAACATCTTTTAAAATCTCATACGGTATTCCCATTCCATTGTCAGAGACTTCCAAAACAACAAATCCTTTTTCAATATAACATCTAAAAAGAATTTCTTTTTCTTTCTTACTCAGCGAAAGTTCATACAAGGCATTATCAATTACAATCGACAAGACTTGGCCAATAGCACTATGAGAAATAAGAAGTTCTCCGACATCAGATAAATCCCACTTCACTTCAAGATCTAGGTCATATAAGTTCTTAAGTTTTTCAACCTCTCTCTTACATATTGCCTCATAGAAATATTTAACATTTGTACTTTCATAGTCCGAGCTAGACTCCGATAGAGTCTGCATTTTAGAAATAATTTTATCAACTCTTATTCCATGCTTCTTTATAAGATCTGAAGAAAATAATATATTTTGAAACTCTTTCTTTTCTACTAATGAAGTACCTTCGTCATTTAATATTGTATCAATAGATTTATTTATTAACTCCGCACCATTATTAATAAAGTTTAAAGGGTTCTTTATTTCATGTGCAATCCCAGAGGCCAGGAGACCTAACGAAGCCATTTTTTCTTGAGATACTAACTGATCCTGCATCTCTTCAATTCTTTTTAAACTTTCATATAGTTGCGAATTCTTCGTCTGCAACTCCTGTGTTCTTATACTGATTAGACTTTCAAGCTCTTTAAACTGATTATTCATTATTTCTTCTTTTTCTTTATAGAAGCTAATTCTTGTATGTAGCTCTTTAGGAGAAATTCTATACTCAGCGAGTGACTCACTATAGTAGTTATAGAGCTCATCTTTTTCGCGCTTGGTAAGTAAGCCCGCTTGTACTACTGCACGGTGGGCCATTGCTGCACCGATGACTCCAGTTAGTCTCTTTTCAAACTCTTGTGAAAGCTCAAATAGTTTAACAATCCCAATCCTATCTTTATTATCTACACCTACTTTTCTTAAGACTTTCAAGAATATTTCTTCAGCCTTTTCCTTGTCATAATATCTATTAAGTATTGATCGAAGAATTCGCTTCTTCTTTTTCATATCAATATTTGTTTTAATATTTTCGTCTTCAATTTCAATGAGATCTTCATCGTTAAATGCTTCTGCAAAATCATTCGCAATTTGATCTTCTGATACTCCCCTTGTAGACAATAATGAAATCCCTAAAAAAGAACCTACGTTAAAAAACATTGACCAAAATACAGCGTGAGATAAAGGATCAATCCCCTCTAGACCAAAAAGGCTTTCAGGCTTTAACATACTAATTCCCAAGAGACCATTTTTTAATAAGTCACTTCCAAAATACCCACTCTTAATAAATGCCGGTAAGTATAATGTATAAAACCAAACTAAAGCCCCTAGAGCTATTCCAACAAGAGCTCCATTCTTATTGGCCTTTCTCCAAAAAAGAGCACCTATAATAATTGGTGCGAACTGAAGGGCTCCTGCAAAAGAAACCATTCCCATTGACACTAGCGCAACATCTTCTCCGGCCACAAAAACATATATTACCGCCAGAACAATTAAGCAGGTTGCTGTTAGCCAACGAAATGGAAGTATTGTTCGAGTTAAAAATGTTCCAGACTCGACCTTTGAAATAAGAGGAAGATAGAGATGATTCGTAATGATTGTAGTAACAGTCATCGTCGAAATCATGATCATACCTGAAGCGGCAGCAAATCCACCTAAGAATGTAAGTAGCGTCAAGTTAACATAGCCATGAGTAAATGGAATTGTCAGAACAAAACGATCTGCTCCTCCCACTCCACCTAATGATAGTCCAACGATACTTACTGGTATTACAAATAGATTGATTAGAAATAGGTATAATGGGAATCCCCAAATAGTATTTTCAATATGCTCGGTGTTTGAGTTTTCAATGACAGCAACATGAAACTGTCGAGGAAGAAAGATAATTGCACTGGCAGAAAGAATCATATAAGTGATCCAAGTAGTAACTGAGCCGGAGTTCTTACCCATAAAAGAATAATCCTTAGAAACCACTTCTGTTAATTGATCTAAAACTGAAAAATATCCATCATTAATTACGTAGCAAGAAAAGATTCCCACAACTATAAAAACAAAGAGTTTAAATAAACACTCAACTGCAAGAACAAAAATCATCCCGGGATGCCTTTCTGTAGGGTCTAGCTTTCTAATTCCAAACAGTATTGTAAATACTGACATTATTAAGGCAAAACCAATTGCAACATAAAACTTCATATCGACAAGGGAGATACTTCCATCAACTTTTACAATTGTCATAAAGGTCGAAATTAGTGCCTTAAACTGAAGTGCGAGATAAGGAATTGTTGCCAGAACAACAACGAGAGCTCCAACAACACCTATTGAAACAGACTTGTCATATCTTGCAGAGACAAAGTCAACAATGCTTGTGACATGTAACCCTTCCTTTATTTTAACAAGTCTCTTTAATAGAATTCCCCAAAATAAAACCATTAAGGTTGAGCCAAGATAGATTGTTAAGAAAAGTAAACCTGAGTTTGATGCTTTGCCAACTGACCCATAGAATGTCCAACTCGTACAATAGACGGCCAAGGACAAGCAATACACAAATGAGTTATTAACAATTTTACTTTGAGGATTTTGAGTAACTTTTTTGTCCACAAAGAATGCGATCAGAAACATTACTGCTGCATATGAGAAAATACAAAATACTAAAGTCTGTATATTAATCACTTCTTATTCCCTTGCATCTTTCTCTTTATTCTCGAAATACAAAATAATATGAAGATAAGAGAGCCCCATATGCAAAAGATATAAACGATAATTGCCTTCGGGTGATTCATATTATCAACAGAGACAAATGGCCAAGTCATAAGAAAGAAATAGACTACGGCAAGAATGTACAGAAACTCATTCTTTACCATTATCTTCTGTATAAGATATTTAATTTGTACGAATTCGTTTCTCATAACCCTATTCTAAGCGCATATGACACTTTGCTATAATAGTTTATTTCAAAATTTTACAATATATAGAACATGTTCGCAAAATCAACAAGTTACTTCGGAGGTAAGACATATTGTGCACTAACCCAAGGCATTTACTATTTTCTCAACTAACATTTTAATAATTAATAAATTTAAGAACGTTACGAGGAAGAGATGAAGAAACTACTATGTCTATTAGCACTTGTTCTATTAACTCAATCAGCATGGTCTGCAGTTGTAGAAGGAATGATCAACTGGGGTCCTTATATAAACTGCGAAGTCTATAATTCGTCACATAGACCAGAGTTAGTTCGCTCTTATCAATACACAATTACATATACTACGGGAATGACTGAAACTCGAAATGTACCTTGTCAATTTAACTGTAGGATAAACCCATACTCATTCCAAAGATTCACAGGACCAAGAAATTCCCCATATGTAATGTCTGCATCTTGTAGGGCCTTTACTGTGCCACCAAGACATAGAAGACCATATCCTAGATATTAGGAATCACCTAAAAAGGTAAGGTACAGGGAAGCTTTAAGCTTCCCTTTTTTTATGCTACTTTCTTCGTTGGATCTTTATGATAGTTGATTTCATCTGTGAAGAATCTCTTCTCACAGTCACCTAAGTTCTTTTTAACAAGTCTGGCCCTAAAGGCTTCATCAATCTTATTCCACTTTTCAATTAACTCTTTACTCGCCTTAGCTTCTACAAAAGCTTCTTGAAGCAGATCCTGTCGTAAATCAAATAACTCTTCACTTATGAACATATGCTTGTGTGCAGGAACCGGTAGACGGCCCATGTAAACACTTCCGCCACCAAGTGTACTTGTCATAAAATCAACTTGCTGAGCTTCAATTCTATCTTGAGGAACCTCTTGAAAATATAATCCAATCCAAGGGTGCTCATATACTTTGTCATAGAATAATTTACTAACCTTGATAAGCATTCCCCTGCCACCAAGCTTCTCAAATTCTTCTTTTCTCTTTTTTTCTTTTTCATCCATATTAAAAACCTATGCCGCTTTAGAAACGGTTAAAGCACCATCATGCATTTTTGAACAAATATGCTCAATTAAACTACCTACACGTGACTCAATCTCTTCATCCCAATCTTCTGCAAGTACATGACGAAAAGACTTCATTAATGATCTTTTTACTATTTGGTAATGCTTAGGTGTTACCTCATAAGAGACATGCCTAACTCCAAGCTCAAATAGAAACTCATCTAGCTCTTCCCTCTTTTCAATAAGAGAGAACACTTTCTTTAAACCAAACTTAAGCTCTTTCTTTTGGAGTGATAAGTTTGTATTTCTAAAAGTTTCTACGATCTCAGGAGTCTCCTCAAAGAAATCCTTGTAGAAGTAGTCAACGAATAGATCAATATTGTTTAAGATTTTTTCCATACTCTATTGTATCGGAAGTATTGATATTCTTATTAGAGAATAAGAGGCATTAAGAAAAAATTAAGAAAAAAAAAGGAGATCAATAAGATCTCCTTACTAGATATTATATATTTATGAACCTATTCTTCATCGTTTATAGACTTAACAGAACTCTTAGTCTCAAAGGCCATATCTTGATCATCTTCACCATCAAGATCATCAACATCATCAAAACCTTCGTCTGATTCAATATTAAGTTCTCTTAATACTGAAATGAAAGTCTTATTATCTTCTAGGTCAGCTAAGATACTCTCAATAAACTTAGGCGGATACTTTTCAATTAGCTCTTCTATGAACTGTTGAAGCTTTCCTTCTTCGAGTATTGCTTGCTTTCTCTTAATATTTTTCCAGTTAAGGATATAGTGGTAACGACAGTAACCTAGAGTTGTCGAAGGATTATCACATCCTCTTTCAGAACACTCGTCTGAAGTCGACACAAAGAAACTTACCGAACTTATTGCATCAAAGATTTCCTGAAGAGCGTGATCTTCCGAAAGTATCTCAACTTCCTCAACAACTGCTTCTTTAACCTTAGCAATAACTTTCTTAGACTCTTTCTTTGAATTGAAGTTCAATTCACCTTGAGCCTTATCTGCCTTCTTCGTTGTTTTCTTTTTAGCTATAGCTTTCTTAACTGGAGCCTCAACAACTTTTTCAACTTTCTTTGCTACCTTCTTCTTAGCAGAAGAAGTTGCTACTTTTTTTGCTACTTTCTTCGCTACTTTTTTCGTAACTTTTTTAGCTACTTTTTTCGTAACTTTTTTAGCTACTTTTTTTGCAACTTTCTTCGCTACTTTCTTCGCTACTTTCTTCGTAACTTTTTTTGCTACTTTCTTAGCTGCTTTTTTTGTAACTTTTTTTGCTACTTTTTTAGCTACTTTCTTCGCAACTTTTTTTGTAACTTTTTTCGCTACTTTTTTTGTAACTTTTTTAGTTACCTTTTTCGCCGTCTTTTTAGCAGCCTTTTTCGCTACCTTCTTCTTAGCAGAAGAAGTTGCTGTCTTCTTCGTAGTTTTCTTCGCAGCTTTTTTAGCCACTTTTTTAGCAGTTTTCTTCTTTGCCATACCTACTTTCTCCAAGATTTTTTTAAACAAGGCGATATTCCAATAAGGGGGGCCAAACGACCCCATTTAATATAGAACTAAGTTATTTAAGTATCATTTCTGACAGTTCTTCGCAACTACTGAATGTTTTTAAGCTCATTAGCAGCAATTACAATTCTCTGAACTTCAGATGTACCTTCATATATTTCAGTGATTTTCGCGTCGCGGAAGTATCTTTCAACAGGATACTCTCTAGTGTATCCATTTCCACCACAAACTTGAATAGCTTTCGTTGTTACCCACATTGCAGATTCAGCTGCAAATAGCTTTGCCTGAGCACTTGCTAAAGAATATGAAGCTCCTTCATCTTTAAGTCTCGAAGCTTCCCATATAAGGAGACGTGACGCAGCAATTTTTGTACTCATATCTGCAAGCATAAACTGAATCGCTTGAAGATCTGAAAGTGGCTTTCCAAACTGGATTCTCTCAGTTGAATATTTCTTAGCGTAACGAAATGCTGCTTCAGCAATCCCTAGTGCTTGAGAAGCAATACCAATTCTTCCACCATCAAGTGTCCCCATTGCTACTCTAAAGCCTTTTTCGTATGTACCTAGTAAGTTCTCTTTTGGAACTCTAACTTTATCTAGTGCTATTTGTGCCGTTGAAGATCCTTTAATTCCAAGCTTATCTTCAAGCTTCATTACTTCAAAACCTTCAGAGTCTGTCTCAACAATGAATGCCGATATCCCTTTATGGTTTGGTGTCTTCGTTGTCTTAGCGAAAACGATAGCGATATTTGCTTCTTTACCATTTGTGATGAAGTTCTTCGTTCCTGTGATTTCATAGTAATCACCTTTGTCTTCAGCAAAAGTAGTTAGTGAACCAGCATCTGAGCCAGCATTTGGCTCACTTAAACAAAAACAACCAATATGCTCACCTGTAGCAAGCTTAGGAAGATATTGTTTCTTTTGATCTTCATTTCCAAAAGCAAGGATTGGATAAACACAAAGAGATGTGTGAGCTGAAACAAGAACACCTGTTGAACCACAAGCTCTAGAAATCTCTTCTACAATAATTGAGTACGCAGTGTAATCCATTCCGGCACCACCATACTCTTCAGGAATATAGCTTCCTAAGAAACCATTCTCTCCAAGCTTTGCAACTAATGAAGAAGGAATCTCTCCATTCTTATCTATATCTGCAGCTATTGGCCCAACTTCGCTATCTGCGAATTTCGAAACCATATCTCTAATTTCTTTATAATCACTTAACATCATATATTTCTCCCAATTATTAACTTTTTACTTACCTTTAAACTCTGCTCTACGCTTTTCAACGAAGGCCTTTGTTCCTTCCTTCATATCGTATGAACTAAAGATCTCGCCAAAGTACTTTGCTTCAACTTCTAAACCCTCTGACACAGTAAGATCATTACCTGTATTCATAACATGCTTAGATAGAGCTACAGCAAGTGGTGAGTTATGACTAATCTTAGTCAGTGTCTCGTTGGCCGCATTCATCATGTCTTCAATTGAAGAAAATGACTTTACAACTAGCCCCATATCTTTAGCTTCATCTATCTTAATATTTCTACCTGTATAGAGAATTTCTTTCGCCTTATTTCTACCGACTAATTTTGCTAGTCTCTGTGTTCCACCAAACCCAGGAATAAGCCCTAACTTAACTTCTGGCTGACCAAATACAGCTGTTTCAGTTGCATAGATAAAGTCACATGACATTGCCATCTCACATCCACCACCAAGTGCAAAACCGTTCACACAGGCAATTACTGGAAATGGAAGCTCTTCCATAAGAAGAGTATTCTCTTGTCCAAGAGTTGCAAAATCATAGGCCTCATCAGACGTCATATCTGTCATCTCAACAATATCGGCCCCAGCAATAAAAGCCTTCTCACCTGCACCAGTAAGAATCATCCCTTTAATACCATCTACATTTTCTTTTAAAACAGATAGTAGATCCTTAAGCTCCATATGAACCTGAGAGTTTAAAGCGTTTAGACTCTTTTCTCTATTAATCGTTAGAACAGCAAAATCACCATTCTTCTCAAATTTAATTGTTTCGAAATTAGTACTCATAAACACCCTTCCCAACTTTTCTACCGTATCTACCAGCAGTTACATACTTCTTTAATAATGGACATGGTCTATACTTTGTATCACCGAGTCCCTCGTGTAGAACTTCCATAATTGCAAGACAAGTATCTAGTCCAATAAAGTCTGCTAATTCAAATGGACCCATTGGCTGATTACAACCAAGCTTCATTGCCGTATCGATTCCACGAGCTTCCGCTACACCTTCATATAATGTATAAAATGCTTCATTAATCATTGGCATTAAAATTCTATTTACAGCAAAACCAGCAACATCATCTGCTCTAACAACAGTCTTACCCATTTTTTCTGCAGCAGCTTCAACAGCATTAATTGTTGCCTCATCTGTTTCAAGACCAGTGATCGTCTCTACAAGCTTCATTACAGGAACAGGATTCATAAAGTGCATACCAGCAACTTTCCCTACACGATTTGTCGCAGCAGCGATCTCCGTAATAGAAATTGATGAAGTATTTGAAGCAAGAATCGCTTCAGGTTTTACTACTTCATCTAACTGCTTAAATATTTCAAATTTAATTTTCTTATTTTCAGTTGCGGCCTCAACAACAAGATCACAATCTTTCAGATCTGCCATAACTGTTGTGGCCTTAAGATTCGCAAGCGCCTTATCAGCGAAAGCATTATCCCACTTACCTTTCTCAACACCTCTAGCAAGTTGCTTCTTAATAAAGTTGTGACCAAAGTCTAGTCCCTCTTTATTAATATCAAAAAGAACTACTTGAAAATCACTCATTGCTGCGACCTGCGCAATTCCACGACCCATTTGACCAGCACCAACGACACCGATGAGCTTCACTTCAGTATCTTTACTTGAAGACATATAAACTCCTTTAATTGAGAATTAATTTGGATAAAAATCGTGGTGATCATACACACCGAAAGGTCCTTTAACAACTTTTTTGGGCCATGCAACATACTGATTTCACAATGAACAACTCTCTAAGCCCCCATAAACTATGCACTTCTTACACGACACGCAAGGCCATAAAAAAAAGAGGCTTCACAAAACCCTTGCCATTTGTCATAATAGGCCCTATAAAAACAGTCTCAAATTAAAGTTGAATCTAGAAATAAATAGCTAACGTTAGGAGTTGATTGTGGCAAACCACAAATCTGCAAAGAAAAGAGCAAGACAAACAATCGTAAGAAACGCAAGAAATACAATCAAAAGATCTGCAATGAAAACTGCTGTAAAGAAAGTTAGAACTGCAATCTCTGAAGGTAATAAAGAAACTGCTGCTACACTACTTGTTGGTGCACAGAAAGTTTTCGCAAAACTAGCTAAGCACGGAATTATCAAAGGTAATACTGCTGCAAGAAAGACTTCACGTCTTGCTGGACAAATTAACAAGCTCTAGTCCGCTAGAAACTTATTAGTTAATTGCTAAAAATATATAAAGCAGAGTAATTTATTACTCTGCTTTTTTGCGTTCAATTTCAAAATTATCTCTTAGTACTTTAGGTAGTTCTTACGAATTTCATCTCGTAACCAGTCACTCTTTTGCTTAGATAGAATCTCTAATTCAGTAAAAAGCTCCATATAACTCAAGAGCTCTTCAGGCCTCCATCTTCTCGCTGCATTTTCAAGAGATAAGTCATACTTTGACGGCTTCTTCTTTGCTGAAGCATAGCCTGGATCAAGCATCTTTAAAATATGTCCCTGAATGAATGAAAAGAACGATCGATAGACTTCATAGTCATTCTCTATAACAAGAAGTGACAGAAAGAATCTCTTCATATTCTTCGTATTAAATAAGTCTGCCTGAGCAAAGTTATCTAGGTGCTGCGCTCTAATAAGCCCCTTCACCGTTTCAAAGCTAATAATACCATCTGACTTATGGGCCGAAAGTATCATCAAAGCATTATAATAACTCTCAGCCGTTGGCTCTAGAGAGTTCACAAGATAGTTTCGAACTTGCGGAATAAGCTTTATCTCAAAGAAGTCGGCCAAGACGTCTACATACTTATTCATTTCCCAAAATCTTGGAGCTTCGTACTGTATTGAATCGAGTGACTTTGCTAATTCCTTATCTGCAATTTTCTTATTTGAAAACAGAAGTAACTTAGTATCTTCAGGTAAAGTATTGCTTAAATCAGCTTCTATAAGAAACTTCTTTACCTTCACATTAATCTTATCTGATTCTAAAACTACACATGGTCCTGAGCTACCAAAGAGACCTGGAGACAGGATATTATCCTCTATCCAGCCTACAGTTAAGTCTGGTCCATAGGCCTTTGTATATGTGGCCTCAAGAGATTGTATGATGATTCTTTCTACAAAACAGTCAGGAAAGATAACAAATGATGCACGAGATTTTTTTATCGCCGCAAGAACCTTATCGTTTTGACCAAATGGGACCTTAGTTACAGTAGGCTTAGTAGGCATTTGCAAGTACCTCTCTAAGACTTTCCGCTAAGGAGTCCGCACTATCAATTAGTGACTTTCTTAAATTTCCACGGTTCTTCGTTCCCCTAACAGGTGCTGAAGAATCTATACCACCGACCTCATTCTCAATTGTATATGATCCACTAACAGTGAAAGATTTTGAAAATATTGTTCTAGGGAATGAAGATTTTGAAAACTTAAAATAATTTACAAAGAAATCTATCTCTTCCTTTGTTGGTCTTTTTAGAACGACTATTTGAACATTTAAGTCATAAGCACCTGAAGTAGGTAGATAGAATGCATTTCTTTCACCAATAGTATCCTGCTGCTCAGTATTCATAAGAGTACTATTTGAATAGCGAACTTCTTTATTCACATCATTTTTGGAAGTGATAATTCCTAATATAACAGCGTCTTCATTTTCAATTGATCCTGAGTTTACCTTAAGGTCAGAGTATGAAGAAAGAACCTGATGAACGGCCTTAGTATAGGCCGGCGTAATATGTGACAAAGAGGTCTTATTTATGAACATTGGAATGGCCATACTCCTAACCCCTTGAGATGTGAAAGGGTTAGATTGATTACGAAATTTATAGCCAGCACAAGAGCTTAAAAACAGTGAAATAAACAAAAATAAAATGGCGTTCCTCATGCTTTAACTATGCCTTAAGTACCGTCTATTAGTCTATTTTTTCTTTCTTTGACGCGACTCTTACTATATGATGGCCATCAATGAAGTCATTAAAAGATGTCCTTGGGGACAATGAATTTTCGAATAGAATATCACGTGCAAAAGTCAAAGACTCAGCAGATATTTTCGATTTCCTTGAGATGATAAATAATTGGGAAAAAGTAGTTGGACCTAAACTTGTTGAACATACAATCCCTCTGAAGTTAAAAAATAGAAACCTTACAGTCTTAACTTCCCACCCTGTATTTGCACAGCAACTTTCTTTCATGGAAACGGCAATCATCGAAAAGATTGCGAAGTGCTTTCCTTCGATTCCGGGACAAATTAAAAAAATATTCTTTCAAGCTGATAATAGACACTTTCAACAAAAGAAAGAACTGCACTCAGTAAAGAAAGTTAAGAAAGAAGAATTTGAGCAAAAGTGGCATAAAGAGTCTCCTCAATACAAGAGGCTTATGGCCCAGGCGAATGAATTATTTTCAGATATTACAGATGAGACAATGAAAGAATCTTTGAAATCAATTTTTATTCAATCCTCTAAGCCTGAGAAATAATACTTCTTTAGATCTCTTCAATACTCTTTTTTCAGCAATTCCTTTAATCGCATCATCTATTTCTTTTAATGCATCATTATCTCGAAGAACAATATAGAAGCTCCCCTTACGAGTTAAGAGAGACAATGCCTTTTTAACAAGTGCACTAATCTCTCCTGAATCGAAGGCCCGACAAAGATCTTTATTTCGATTTGGAGAGGTCCTATGGTGAGCACGATTAAAGTATGGTGGATTCATAACTATAATATCAAAGTCCTCGACCATATCAATTTTGATGAAGTCACCAACGACTACCTCTGAAAAATTCTCTGTGCGAAACTGTGATAAATTTAGTTCAATATGTTCTTTAAAATCAGTTTGTTTTTCGACAAAGCTTGCCCTTGATATATTGAGACCTTTTGAAATTTCAATTCCCACAATACCTGAACCACAACATATATCTAAAAGACTACCACCTTTAGGCGCATCTTTAATGACGAGGTTTGCAAGTTGAGTTGAGTCCTCAGAAAACTTATAGAATTTTGGTTGAGAGTATTTAAGCATGATAGTGAAGATACTTCTGTAAGACTTCTTCAATCTCTTTATGTTTCGAGCCCTTTCGAAGAAACTTATATTCACTTCCTGATAAGACAACTATTGTCGATGAATTCCCCGTTACTTCTTTATTATAAGTAGTAGTAACAATCAGCTCGTTTGAAGCATACTTCTTCCAGAAATCCTTTGCATCAACTTCATCAGTAATAGGTTGTTCACCTGATATATTTAAGCTAGTTGTAGTTATTGGTGCTTCAACTTCAGAAATAATATTATTAACAATTTCACTATCTAAAACTCGAATACAAACAAAGTCAGTCTCACTAAAAGCAACACTAGGAAGATCATTCTTAAAAAGAATCTTATCTAGCCCAAAAGTAATTTCATATTGCATTAACTCTAGGATTAACTCCTTAAGAGAGTCACTTAGTTCTACATGTCCAGTTAACTGATCTACTGAGGAAAAAAGAATCGATAGAGGCTTATTTACAGGACTTTTCTTTATCTGAGATATCTTAATATAAGTCTCTTCCTTATATGCATTCCCGCCAATTCCCCACACTGTATCCGTTGGATAAATAAAGATTTTGTTACTCATAGGATCCACCATAAAAAGAGTTTTTCTTCATAACCTAGCTTTATTAATTCAAAAAATCCATAAAGACCAAACTTATCTTTTTTAAGACCAGATAAGTAAGTATTCTTCTTTATTGTAAACGCAGGTTTTCTAAATCGTGGATCTTTTTTTGCGATATATTTCTTAAATGTCGGATTTTCAATTGCTTGTAAAACTGCCTCCACTTCATAATTTTCGTAACGTTGAAAGTTAGAAGCAATCTGAGATGATAATCTCTTTCGGATCTTTTCATTCACAGGTAGGTGGTAACGTAAGATGCCAAATTCACTAGGTATCATTTTAATTTGAGCTGGAGACTTAAAAAAGTCATATAAATATTGAGTTCTTTCAAGATTATCACTAATAGTATCGATCCAATAACTTGGATAAGATACTCCGTATGTATAATTAGATTTATCAAATGTAATTTTAGAAACAAAGAACTCTCCTAACAAAGAGTTAATTATCTTATTTAATTCAATATCTTCAATATCCAATAATCTCTGAAAATACATTTTCTTTAAATTTTCATCACAATCAAAGTTCCATATTCTTTCAATATTCTTCATGAATAGATTCGCAAAAAACTTTCTATCTTTAAAATTTATTTTCTTATCAATTCCAAGAGGTAAATAAACGGCAGGAATTTTTACTAACTCTGATAATACTTTATTCATTAAAAATTTGTTTCCGACCTCAAGGGCAAAGAACATTTTCATAACTAAATCAAGATAGGATACTCCCTTCACTTGTTCAAATACACCTTTAGATAAACTATGATTTTTATCTCTGCTAAGTTTATCAATATCTCTAAAAAGGCCTATGTATCTGCTCTTTTGAACCTTATCTTTGTCTACACTTATCTTTTTGAGGAATTTATAATCTTCTTGAGTCGAAGATATTTGTTTTAATGAATTTAATAATTGGCTTCGATCCATCGACTGATCTAGCAACAACTTAATCTCCACAGGAAACTGTCCTATACATTTCTGATAGTACTCTTTCCACTTATCAAGATTATTTGTTTTTCTCATTAAAAAGAAAAAGAGACGCGTTTGGTAATCATTAATTTCATTACACTCTTTAGGGATTCCCTTGAATTCAGAGATATTAAAACCATGACCATAGAGGTTATACTTAAGCTCTACCTCGCCCCATTTTAAAGGGATTTTTTTTTTACGTCGAACGACTTTTCTTGTGCTTGAGCAGAGTTAATAAGAAGAGTGTCTTTCATTCCAAAAAGCTGTTGTCCAAGAACTTGAGTATAGTAGAAGTAAACACCATATAGAATTCCAGCAATTAAAAGAATGAAAACATACATAATTAATCGATCATTTCTTTTTGGTGCTTCAATTTCGTCGGAGTTTACCTTCTTCTTCTTTCTTCTTCTCTTTTTCTTTTTTGGGCGGGGCATTTCTTCAGGAGAAGAAGCCGTCTTTACATCACTAGACTCGATCTCTTCTACTTCTTTTACCTCAGGAATACTTTCCTCAAGGCTACTTTTTTCTTCATTTAAAATATTGTTTATATCGTCTTCTATTTCAGCTACTTCATTCTCACTTGGACTAGTATCATCTAAGCCAGAGATATCAAGATCAAGTCCATCACTTGAATCAGACTCACTAGTCTCTTCAGGAGACGACTCGCCTAGACTCATATCGGGATACTCAAGGTCATCTTCTACAGGAAGTTGTAGAGGTCCTTCCTCCTCAGACTCAGCACTCTCTTCCACTACTTCCTCAGATGGAGAATCAAGAGAGAGCTCCACTGCAAGGTCTAGCTCTTCAACTTTTTCTTCTGCTTTACTTTCTATAGCACTGTCTTCAGTTATTTCTTTAGCCTCAGGTGTAATGAGATCGGGAAATTCAAGATCATCATCATCTGGAAAAATAGTTTCCCCTTCTTCTTCACCATCAACATCAGCGGTGCTTTCTACTTTTTGCTCTTTCTTTTCCACTGGAGTGCTAGCGACAGGAGTTGGCTTCTTATAGTCCATTTCCTTAATCTCATCAAGAAGGCTATTAGAGCTTTCATTAGAGACCATATCAGGGTAGTCGAGGTCATCATCCTCAGGGAAAACTATTGGCTCTTCATCCGCTGACTCACTAGACTCAGAAGTACTAGGTGTCGCAGGAATATCAGAGGCACTAGGAGCTTTATTAACTTCAGTACTATGTGCTGTATCTTTTAAATTTAATATTGATTCCGGAGTAACTGGCTCCACTTGTGCATTTGCAAGACTGGTAAATGCCTCAGCAACTGGATTAAAGGTTTGCTTTTGATTATCATGTAAATATTTTTGAACAAGGTCTTTCTCTTTAACCCAAAACCAATAGCCATTACCACTACAGACTTCGTCTTCGTCCGTAAGAGAACCTGAGTTAAGCAACTCAATAACCTTCTCCTTAGTCACCGGACCAAGGATCTTGTTCTGTTTAGTTCTAATTAGCCAGTTGTTTTCAGTATTCATTATTATTTAAAGAAAAAATCCTATTAGACCTTTAAGGTCTTCATCGTTAAATTTTAAACCACCACTAAAGATAAAGTTTGCATCGTTAGATATATCTTCAGCTTGTGCTCTTAAGTAAAATGCACTTAGGATTCTCTGATCAATTGAGAATCTAATATTTGCACCAATATCATCTCTATAATCGAAAACCTCTAGAGATAATCTTGTCCCCGCAGAGAAGAAATCATAGTCAACGCCTAGACCACCAGAAGACTCAATGAATCCACCTTTAAATGACCAGTTTTGAACACGACGACCAATAACTGCCGTAAACCTATATGTGTCTTTCTTTCTCTTTTCTTCAATTTGTACTGTCTCAGTTCCACCATCGGTAGAAGTTGTTGTTTGAGTAGTAAGCTTTGGTCCAAGTTCTGAAGCAGCGATTCCTAAGATATAGAATCTCTCAGGAGATGGAAAAATTCTTAACTCTGCAGTTGATTCACCTTTACCAGCTGTTGTATTTGCCCCTGCAAAAACTTCAACTTCAGTTCTTATATTATCAACTTTAGAAACAATCTTTTTTACACTAGCTAAAGTTTGCTTAACTTCATCAGCGATCTCTTCTTCAACAAGAAGCTTTCCAACTGTCCCCTTACCATTTCTTACGTCACGAACAATACTTTTTAAGTCACCCATCATATTGTCTGTTTTAGCTAAGATCTCTTTAACATCTGAGATGGCACTTTCCGGCTCATCTTTATCAAAGTGATATGCCAGTTGCTCAGAGAATCCTTCTAAGTTATCAACAATATTATTAAGTTTTTGCTCATTTCCAGTAACAACTCGCTTAAGTGTCGCTGTAACTGTTTTAGTATTACTTACAAGTTCTTTTACATCATCAAGAATTAGTTTAATTGGTGGTTTCTCACCTGGAGGAGCTATTGAGTCCTTTATAGACTGGACAATAACCTTTACGTCCTTCATTACCTCACCAGCATCTTTAACAAGAGCTTCGACACCCCCACCTTCAACAGATTCTAAGAAAGCGTTACTAGACAGGCGTTTTTGTGAGTTACCAACATAAATCTCAAGATACTTGTCCCCTAAGAAACCAACAGACTTAATTTTAAGCTGAGAATTTTCAGTGATTTTTACTCTTTTAAGAACTTCAAAAGTAATTAATGCTTTATTTCCTTGAAGCTCAATATCTTTAATACGTCCGGCGTTAATCCCCGCTACCTTAATAGGTGTCTTTGGAAAAATACCTGAAGCATCATTAATAATAGTTCTATATGTAGCATAGTCACCAAACCCAGACTGGTTTGATGTAATAGCTAAAGACATTACTACAACTGCTAACATTGAGCAGAGGGCCATTAACCCAACTTTAAACTCATTCATTTAATCCCTCTCCCTAGAGGTTTATAAATTCTTTAACCAGTGGATGGTCAGAATTTGCAAATTCTTTTGCAGGTAAGTACTCAACAATATTACCACGATTTAAAAATGCCACATAGTCGGAAATTTCTAATGTCGCCTTAACATCGTGAGAAATTATTATTGAAGTTAATTCATTTTCTTTATGTAGTTGACCTGTTTCAACAATTAAATCATTGACCATTTTTGTCGTGATTGGATCAAGGCCTGTAGTCGGCTCATCATAGAGCATGATCTTTGGACTAAGGGCCAAAGCTCTAGCAAGACCAACTCTCTTTCTCATCCCACCTGACAGTTCACTTGGAAGTTTATCAAAAGAAACTTCTTCGAGACCAACAGACTTCAGTAGACCATGGACCTTTAGCGTTATTTCTTCTTCACTAGACTTGGTAAATTCTCTTAGAGGGAATGCCACATTTCCAAAAGTAGTCATTGAATCAAAGAGTGCCGCGTATTGAAAGAGCATTCCAAAATTCTGTCTAAACTCTCTCATATCAACTTCTTCAAGTTCACTGAGATCGTTTCCTAGTACGGATATCGTTCCACTTGTTGGCTTATGAAGACCAAGTATATGCTTTAATAAAGTTGACTTTCCCGCTCCAGAAAAGCCTAGGATTGTAGTAATTTTACCTTTAGGAATATCAAAATTTAGTTCGTTTAAAACTGTATGAGTTCCAAAAGTCTTTGTGAGTTGTTCGATTCCGACGGCCGGATTTTCAAAACTAAGCATCCATGCCTCCTATAAAACCTGTACTAAAAAGCTTGTTAAAAAGTAATCAAGAACGAGAACTGAAATCATTCCCCAAACAACAGCTAGGTTTGTCCCCTTACCAACTCCCTCAGCTCCTTTTGAAACTGAGAAACCAAAGTAAGTCCCAATTATCGCTATAACAAAACCAAAGACTAGCGCTTTAATAGCACCCTGGGCAATGTCACTAACATACATAAAGTTTCCAAGCTTAGATAAGTAGATTGATTCATCTATTAAAAGTGCCTGCGTCCCTACAATATATGATCCGATATTACCGATGAATAAGAAGAAAATACTTAACATTGGTACAGAAAGAGTCGCTGCCAAGATTCTTGGAACAGCGAGATATTGCATACTATTAACACCCATAACTTCTAGGGCATCAACCTGCTCTGTTACTTTCATTGTTCCTATTTGCGCTGCCATAGCGGCTCCTGCACGTCCTGCAACAATTAACCCAGTTAACACTGGTGCAAGTTCTTTAGCTAAAGAGAGTGCAACAACTGGCCCTACAAGAGAGTCAACATTGATGAGTTTGAATCCAAAGTATGTCTGATAGGCCATAACCATACCAGTGAATGAACCTGCGAGAGTTATAATAAATAAACTCTTATTTCCTATAAAGTGCATCTGCTCAAAAAACAGCTTTGCCCTGTAGGGAGGTCTTACCGCCCAATAGAAAAAACTTAGAATGTATCGACAAATTAAACCAAGACCTGAAACGTTCTTTATAACGATTTTGCCGATTCCTTCCGTGAATCTTTTAAAGTTATCCATAACTAATTGCATCGGGAATATTTTAATGCACTTTTGACTGTGAGCCTAGCATTGTTTTACGTGCGCAACGCACAAACCTTAAGTTTTTTTAGAGGGTTAACCTCCGCCACCGCCATTTCCATTTAAAAGTTGAAGAAACTCTTCTCCATTATTGTTTAATAATGGGTTTGGACCTAGTTGAAGATTCTGTTCAAAGTTTCTTAAGGCATTTTGCTGATCAATCATTTCTTGAAAACGATTAGGAATTTTAAACCTTTCAACTTCTTGTCTAAATAATTCCGAAGCAGAGAAGTTAGCTTGTGCTTCATTTTCAACTCTTCCAAAACTTTCTAAATCAAAATCGTGAATCTGACTTTGACCTGAATTTACAAGGTCAAGTTTCCCTCCTAAATTCAATTCAAGAGAAGTTGGTTGTTCTGCAAAATCAATATTTAATGGCTTTCTTAAAAGCTCTACATTTAAAGGTTTAAACACTACCTTCTTAACTTCTTTAATATCTTCTTCATAAACAAAGTCCCCATTCATTAATTCAACTGATTGAATTTCAGAAATCATTGGAATATTTTTATGTAGATTATACTTCTTAATCGTTCCACTTAAGATTTCATTTTCTTCATGAGTAATTATTTTTTGAATATTCAATATACTTGTCTTATCAAGACGCCAACCAGTTGTCGCAAGAGAAACTTGTGACAATAGAGATATGAAAATGAATGTCGAAACTCTAATGTAATTTTTCATTATCATCCTTCAGTACAGTAAAGCTATCCATGGCCGCCGTTGCGAAACATGGAATATCTCCCTGATTCTTACCGTCTTCATATAGGTTTAGCAAATCTTTATGAAACTTTCTAAAAAGCTCCTGCTCAGCTTCAATACCCATTTGATTTAGTGAGCCAGTTATTGTCATTATATAATTTCTTTTTCTGCCAAAGTGCTTTGTTCTATATAAGCGCATTAGTGTCTGCGCAATTTTATGCATTGTTTCTAGTGCAGGAATAAAAAAGTTTGAAGATTTCGCCTTATAAATTCGAGAGTCCTTTTCAATAAGGCCTCTACCTTCAAGAGTTTGAAGAGCACTCTCACCTCTAACACCCATTACTTCATTCGCCCTCTGGGCAGTTATCCCCGCTGAAGTATGTGCGAGATGATATGCAATACAAAGATCATCACTTTCATTTAATGCCTTTTCTATAGACTCAGAAGTTATCTCTACTTCGTGCTCATAGGTTACCTTGTAACTCTCTTTCAAATATTGTGAAATATTCGAATTAAAGTGATTAATAACATCTGTAAGCTTCTGTTTTTTTGAAATAATTTGAAGAATTCTAAGAACTTTGTCTTGATTTAACTTTTCGTCTGATATCTCGGCCTTTGCAAGCTTTCTTATATATTCACGACTTAATTCACTATCTCTTTGCGCCATTGCACGAAGGGATAGCTGTGGATTATCAGCAAGATACGACGTAATTTCGTCTCTTATTGCCTTGGCAACAGGAGACTGTTCTCTAACAGAAATACTTGAATGTGTATGACTTTCAGTAACGTTAATATCCAATTTAATCCTCTCAACAATCCTTATATAAACCCCTCTGACCCATGTAAAGTCACCATGTAATTATTTTCCAAACACTTATGACCTAAGTACCTATTTCCTGACTTATCTTGTGTCAGAAACTCATTCCTTTTTTCTATTTTATATTTTCATACCTCCCCTGAGCTCGTAGAAATCATTTCATTGAAACAAAACATAAAGATCTCGAAAGAGACAATCCAAGGAGAGAAAATGAAAACACTTACACTACTAGTACTAACAGCACTTACAACTCTTTCAGCATCAGCAATTGATCAAGCAACTCTTGATAAATTAGTAGCAGCTGCAAAGAAAGAACAAACAATCGATCTTACAAAGAACCCAAACATCTACTCTCAACTTTATAGAGATCTATCTGAAGAAGATAAGACAGAGTTGTTTGGCGCACAAAGAAGATTCATGGATTCAGGAGCATTCGTTCCAGATATGACAGCAGCTTGTTCAAGATGGGTAACTATCGGAACGGTTATCAAACAAGATATGACTGCAAATATGGAAAGAGAAGAAGTTTACTTTGATGTAAATGAAGCTGAACTACAACAGTTAAGATAATTCTTTAAAAACTGATTAGACCTTGGAGGACGAGATGAAGAAACTCATTATACTATTTACTTTCTTAGTAGGAGGGACTCATCTCTCCCTCCAGGTTTTAAAACTAATACCAGTTAACCCTATTTCAAAACACTACAGCTCCATCGTAAGAAAACTAGATAGTGGCTTCTTTCCACAGAAGTGGATGTTATTTGCACCGGAGCCACCAAAGTATAGTCATCGATTTCATTATCGTTGCTCTCTAGATAATAAAGAATGGTCGCATTGGAACGATCCAGTTGAAACCCACCTATCCAACCACCATAAAAATCGCTTTAGTACTGATCAATATCTAGTCAGATACTATAAAGATTCAATTAGATACATAAACAACTCACATTCTTTAATTGGTAAAGAATTGGGCTGCACAGACAAGAAAGACAGAGCTTGCTACGATAAAACAATCGCAAAGCTTACAAAACTTAAAGAATATAAATCAATGAGTAATATCGTTAAGGATCTATGTAAGGCCGAATACAAGACAGACTTTACATACATTCAATTTAGATCTCTTACGATATATCCAATTCCATATTCAAAGAGAAATACACCTAAATCAAATACTAAGATAATTACGAGACACTACCCTATTAGCAAGGTTGGAGAAGTTATATGATTTCTGAAATTAAAAAATATCTATTCGATAAAGATAATTCAAATACCATCAGGCTATTTCAAATTGCACTATATAGTATTGGGCTCTTAGAGATATTATTAAGACTTCCAAATATTGAACTCTTCTACGGCAGTCCTCACAAGATATTAGAAAGTGGAGACAATGGAGGAATCACTTTCATTTTTGATCTCTTTCGCATTTTCACTTGGAAATATAACTATATTCCTGTTATCGCCACATATATTGTATCTCTATTAATTAACTTATCAGCAAAACAAACAACATTTTCAAAACTGACCTCATGGTACCTCTATGGAGTTCTAAACTACTACTGCCCTTCAATTGCTGATGGTGGTTGTGCGATTATACTAATCTTTTATTTCTATTCGACTCTTTTTACAAATGGAAGTACTGAGGTAAAGAAGTTTATCAACAACTTCATTCTACTACTTATTCAATTACAAGTTTGCTTTATATATTTATCAGCAGGTTTGGCCAAGGCGAATGGTAAGTTATGGACGAGAGGTGTAGCTACTTACTATGCGCTTCAAGTTGATCAGTTCTCTTTACCTATAGTTCAGGGCTCACTTGCAAAGAGTTCTCTCTTTATAACTCTATCTTCACTAGGTACGTTAATATTTCAACTCTCTTTCCCTTATCTTGTTTGGAATAAGAAAACTCGTCCATTAGTTATTCTAATTGGGTCATTAATTCACTTACAAATATCTCTTTTAATGGGCTTGATAACTTTTGGATTTATAATGTCTGCTTCTTATATCTCTTTCTATGAAGACGAGAAATCCAAAAATATTATAAACTTATTTAAATCAAGGCCTCTAACTGTCTTCTTCGATAGTCAATGTGTAAAGTGCATGCAATTTGCAAAAGCTGTAAAAGTCATCGATTTTTCTGAATCCATTACCATTAGAGATGCTCAAGAAGATTCACACTATCTTCCAACTCTACATTCTTACTCAGAAGAAAAGGAATACACTGGTTTTAACTCTATCGCTCAGATTCTCTATAGTCTTAAAATTTTAATTCCACTCTTTCCAATGATATACTTGCTAGAGAAAACAAGAGTTGGAACTTGGATCTATGATCGCTATATACTAAAGTCTAATTGGAGATTGAAATGTACCGCTGGATCTTGCTCGCTTTAATAGGGTTAACAATGAATAATACTCACGCAAGTTTTATACAAAAATCAATTGAAGTTCTTAATACGATTGAAGAAAGTAACTTCATCCACTCATACGTGGCATATATTAAAGATGGAGATCAGTATGAGATTGTGTCTAATGGGCCGAAAGAAATTAGTACAAAACACTTATTTCAAATCGGGTCATTAACAAAAGGTTATACTGGTGTAGTGGTTTCTCGTCTTGTAGACAAAGGTGTCCTATCTCTAGATACGACTCTTGGTGCGCATATAAAAAATCTTAATAAAGAGATTGGTGAAATAACCTTAAAAGAGCTAGTTACACATACCTCTGGTCTTCCAACAGATGGCGATGACCTTCATAAGAGATCTAACCCATATAAGAATTATTCTAAGGAGAAGTTAATCTCTTTTATAAATGAAGTTAGCCTTAATAAGAAAGGCTTCATTTATTCAAATATAGGTACAGCACTTGTGGGCCTACTGATAGAAGAAATCTCTGGTCGAAAGTATTCAGATCTTCTGGACGAATTATTTACTGAACTACAAATGAACTCTAGTTCTTTATTATCAAAAGATATTATTCAAGGATATACTGGTTGGCTAAATAAAACGGGTCCCTGGGATTTAGGAGTTGCGGAATCTTCAGGAGCAATCTCTTCTAGTCTTGAAGACCAAATTAAGTTCTCAAACTTTCTTTTAAGCACTAAGCAAACTAGTACCTTTGCACCATTATTCCCTATAGGAGATTTTGCGATAGGTTATTTTTGGGGAGTGTCTCTAAGTGGAGATCTTATAACTCATGCTGGTCAAACATTAGGACATAGCTCATTTCTAGCTGTAGATAGAAAAAAAGATCGCGCAATAGTCGTCCTCTCCAATACTGGAGTAGACCTTAACTTCCTACTAAACCTAATAGAAGATGAAGAAGTTAAAATTCCCAGTAATTTCTTTATAAAGAAGCTCTATAAGGATATTTTAAAGTGATGCTTGATTAAATTCAGCAATGATTGGTAAGAAGTCATTTGCAAACTTCTGACACTTCTTTTCACCCACACCATGTACTTCAAGAAACTCTACTTCATCCTTTGGAAGTAGTGATGCCATATCAATCAAAGTCTTGTTACTAAAGACTTGATATGGAGGAACCTTAAGTTCTTTTGCTAAGGCACTTCGCTTGTCTGTTAGTTTTTCAACAAGTACGTCGTGAACACCATCTTTTTCAATAGTTTTTCTAACTTTATTAAATGAACCATTGGCCTTCTTAAGAGGTCGATTAACTTCAAAGCTTTCACCTTCTTTTAAGATTCCTACTGCTTTTGGCCCTAGTCCAAGAGTTCGATACTCTAAACTTCTATACTGAAGAACCTCTCTAAAGAGTAAATTTCTAACAATAAAGTTCCATTCTTTTGCCGGAGTATCCTTGCCTATCCCATAGACAGAGAGTTGATCATGTCCCCTGCTCAGTAGTTTTTCATCTTTAGAGCCTCTTAGAACATCTATAATATACTTGGCCCCAAAAGTTTGCCCAGTTCTAAAAACTGTAGATAAGAACTTCTTAGCTTCAAGAGTTGCATCATGCGTTTCAAAGTCATTTAAACAACAGTCACAATTTCCACAATCCTGTGGATACTCCTCTCCAAAGTACGAGAGTAGGTATTTTCTTCGACAAGTCGTAAGCTCACAAAAACTAAGCATTGAATCGATCTTAGCACTCGCGATTTCTTTATAAACACCTTGTGCATCAGATCTATCCAAGAAACCTTTATTTCTGACAAGATCATCTAGGCCAAAAACCATCCAAGCGACTGCGGCCTCACCATCTCTTCCGGCACGACCCGTTTCCTGGTAGTAGCTCTCAATATTTTTTGAAAGTCCCATATGGGCCACAAAGCGTACATTTGGTTTGTCGATTCCCATTCCAAAAGCAATGGTTGCGACAATTATAATATCTTCTTCTTTTTCAAATTTATCCTGCGCCATTGAGCGGTCTTCATCAGAAAGTCCCGCATGATATGCAAAGGCATTACGACCCTTCTCTCTTAGTTTCTCACAAACCTGATCAACTCTCTTTCGAGTACCACAATAAACTATACCTGTTTCACCTTTATGATTACTTAGGAATTCAAGCAGCTGCTTCATTCCATTATCTTTAGGTTTAATTTCATAGCGAATATTAGAGCGATCAAAACTTGAGACTAGCTCTAAAGGGTTATTGAATCTAAGATTCGTAACAATATCCTGTCTAACTTTCTCATCGGCCGTTGCTGTCAAGGCCATCATCGGAGTATTAGGCAGCAAGTCTCTTAAAGAGCCAAGAGTCATATAATCACTTCTAAACTCGTGTCCCCATTGAGAAACACAGTGGGCCTCATCAACAGCAACAAGCGATACATTTGATATTTTTAAAAGATTCTTTATTTTTTGAGACGCTAAACCTTCAGGAGATAGGTAGAGCATTTTCACATTCCCATCTACGACATTCTGATAGATTTCATTCCAAACATCCATATCAAGTGTTGAATTGAGATACTCAGCAGATACACCATTTATTTTAAGTGCATCGACCTGGTTTTTCATAAGTGAAATTAAGGGGGAAATAACAATTGTTAAGCCATCAAGACAAAGAGCTGGAACTTGGTAACAAAGGGACTTACCACCACCAGTAGGCATCAATACGAAAGTGTCTCTTTCTTCGAGAATGCTTTCAATTGCTTGTTTTTGATTTAAACGAAAATCATCATATCCAAAAACGCCCTTAAGGATATCGTAGGCCTTATCAATCATATTGTGTTCCAAAGTGTTCAATGCTTGCGGGCTCCACAATACCAAGGCCAACACCTCCCGCCTACACCTATTGGGAGTTTTTTGATTCAACTTCAAGTTAGAAGTCTTATACTTTCAATAACTTAACAGTTGATCTTCATTATTTAAATTTTGGATCTGTTAGGGACTTCTTTAAAAAGAGAACCAAGTCCTTCTTTTGAGTATCCGTTAAATTAATCATATTTCTCTTCATCACAGGATGAGCGACTTCTTTTTTTCTAAAAAGACGGTAGTGATTTGTTTCAACAAACAACTTACCAGCATAGATATCATCAAAGGCATCAAGCCATCTCGAATTGTAATCATCCAGAGATTTTAATCCTCCAGCATAATGATTAACAACATCTTCTAGTTTTTGATAAGCCCCTGAATGAAAATACGGTGCAGTTAAAGCGACATTTCTTAGAGGTGGCGCTCTAAATACATAGCGATGTCTTTCCTGTCCTGTAAATTCAAATCGCCCCTGATCATTATGGTGAATATCTTTACCTGGTCCTACTTGAGGTGCCGCGATATTTGCCATGGCATTTCCACCTAATAAAGTTTGTCCATGACACACGATACAGCGCCCACTTGTAGCAAAGACAATCGCCCCACGTTTTTCAGCTTCACTAAGCGCCTGAATTTGACCTCTAAGATATTTATCCCAAGGAGTATTATACGAAGCGAATTCAAATTTTTGAAAATGTGCTAGAGCATTACCAACGTGACCAATATTTAACTCCACAACGTTGGGAAATGCTTTAGAAAAGAGCTCTTGATATTCAGACTTATCAAGTAGTCTGGCCATAACTCTCTTCCATGCCTCTTCATCGGTTTTTGCATCAGCAATTTCATTAGTTCCCTTCGCACCTCTCATCTCTTCATGAGAGAGTATCGGAAAAAGAGCTTGTGCAGCAAGAGCACTTCCTAACTCATCTGTAATATCCCATCTCTCAGGGTAGTCACCATTTAAAACTTCCGATGGTGTTGTATAAACTTCCCCTCTTCTGTCATAGGCAACACGTCCATCCCAAAATAGAGTTCTCATTTCTGGATGATCTAAATTAAATAGCGCTGGAGAATTTCGAGGAATAATAGTTTTCCCATCTTCTCCAAGAGAAAGCACAAGTCCATCGCCTGTTCCTTTTTTAGGATCGTGGCAACCTGCACAGCTAATATTTCTATTTCCAGATATCTCATTATCAAAGAAGATTTTCTTTCCTAAATTAAAGATGTCTCGATTCATTCCAGTAGGTTTTGCTACGGCCTTAAAGCGAAACCTATTGATGTAGTTTTGGAGTTCAACATCGTTATTAGATGCGTAACAGCCTAAAAATAGAACCATTGCCAATAGTATCTTATAAAGTATCTTCATTTTGTCCTCAATCAATCTTATGCGCAGAATATTACACAAGCTTTTGTTTGAGTAGTCAAACAGAAATGAAGATATTTATTAGTCTAGCGGTACAACTTTATTACTTTGAATATTTTGTGCATTATTTTCGTACCAATCTTCAAATAGTGATCCCTCACTACTTGCCCATATTGCAAAGTAGTTAAAAGCGTTAAATATCGGAATTCTCTCCTTGGGATGAGGAATTTTTGAAGGGACGTTTATTACCCATGGAAGATAATTAGTAGTACGATAATAAACCCCTTGAGTAACACTAGATGTGTCATCATGTTTTCCAAGTAAGTTCGAATCCCCTAATGATGTTGGACCAAAACCAATTTGATGTATCTCGTCACTTCTTTTTTGTCCCTTAATAAGGAATGGATCATAAGGTGGTAATCCTATCTGTCCAATATTAACAGCTTCATTAAGATTTATCGTGATGTTAATAGAGTCACTCTCAACCGACCTTGACCTATACACATTAGAAAACTTAGGAAAGCTCTGGTTTACATTATCACTAACAACAATAACTGCATCATTTTGATTCATCTCTGTTCCATTCGAGTTAAAAATAATCTTGTTAGTAGAAATTGCCTGACCTGTTACTGAAGAGACGAGTGTTGGGGAAATAGGCAATTTGATAGCAAAACCATTAGACTGACTAGCTCCTGTTGCAACGATTTGAAATTCTCCTCTTATTTGAATAACTCCTCCTGTAGCATTTGTTACATATTGATAATTATAAAAAAGGACTAAATCATTGAAGTCATAATCTCCTAAAAAAGGCCAAAGGTCCTCAAATAATAAAGTTCCATAGTTCCCCTTTGAAGGGTAATAGTTGTCAAATGCCTTAGTATCATCATCTGGATAATCGTCATACTCGTCATCAACACCATCATTATCACTATCTCTTGTTTCATCAATTGGTGTAATTGCATCAGTACTAATTGCTGAAATTGGATTGACCTTCATATAAAATATTGCGTCATTAAAGTCTTCATCAGAACCTGCATCTCGAACTAAATCTTCAAAACCAATTACAATTTTCTCCTCTTCTGAGTCATAAAATAAAACGTTGTGTTTCTGAAACTCTGGACTAGCCTCAGGGTTAAACTCGGGAACACTAAATACCGTATAATTCCAACTTTGATCATAGAATCGAATACAACTACTACTCGAGTTCCAACCATTTGCTGTTAAGAAATAGGATATTGTCGTTCCGCCATCAAATTGCCCCAAATATACTTTATCACCAGGAATAAGTCCTCCTCCGCTTCCAGAGTTACTTACGTTAGGAAAAATAATTTGTAGATTATCTATATCTTCTGCAGACGAAGGAGGGCTTTCTGTTGGATAACTAAAGAAACCTAGAGTATTTTTATAACCTGCACCTTCGGTTAAATAAGTTATCCAAACATCTCCAGTATCTATAAGCTTCAAGTTTGCATAGACACCTTCAGTAATAAACTCAGGATGATATAAAGGAACAGGCTTTCTTTCAGGTAAAGATATATCGACTCTTTCAAGGAAACTTTGCGTGATAACTTCGTCGCCTTTTATAATATTATCTGGTACTCCAATAGAGTTATAAGTTTCGGCTAAAAAACTGTACTTACTTTCCCAGGGACTTATAGATTGTACACAAGGTACCTTGGCATAGGCATATGGAAAGAATTTATTAAGTAACCAAGATACAATATTGCGAGAAGACAGCTTTCTACTTTTCATAACTGTAGATATTCTTTTTACATACTTCTTTCCTAGGAATGAATATCTTATGAAGATGGCCTTGATAGTTTTTGGTATTTTTATTTTTAAAGTTATATATCCATCTTTGTCTGAGATTCTTTTTCCTAGAAACTTCCCTCCCAAATTAGGCTCTCCATCAAAGACTTCGACTACTCGATTAGCTAGTGCACGCTTACGCCACTCTATAAGAACATCAATATTAATAACTCTCGACATCTCATATTTAAAGCTATTTGTCGTATACAGTTTGGTATTATTTGCCTTACTTTGCGATGCCAGCTCCTTATCCTTTTCACTTTCACTCTGAATGCAAGTAGATAAAATGGGAATGAAGAATAATAGAAATAAGGATCGCCTACATATAGCTAAAATATTCATACAACCTCTCTTTACTCAGGGAGTTGCACTTTAGATGCCACTATAAATGACTAATTTTAATTAAGAGAAGATATAGAAGTGTGCCAGAGTGGTACACTTTTATATCTTATATACTTTTGGAACTCGTTGAGTAACATGAATAAAGACTTCATATGGAATAGTTCGAGACTGATCACAGATACGCATAAAGTTCTCTGAAGAGTGATCCCAAACGACAAACTTATCACCAATATTAAGCTGTTCTGCCTTTTGCTTTTCAAAGAAAACTTGTGCCATATCCATATTTACACGGCCTGCAATTTGACCTTCCATTCCATCATGTAATAATTTTACTCCCTGATAGCGAGTAGAAAAACCATCACCATAACCTAGAGCTATAATTGCAATCGCCCCATTTCCAGGACAAGGTGTCGCACCATAGCCAATAGGTGTTCCCTTTTGAATATCAAAACTATTTATAATAACTGTCTCAAGAGATGAGATAAGTTTTCCATCCCATTTACTTTTTTCTCGGTACTTTGGAATCAAAGAAGTTGGGCCAAACATCATTAGGCCTGGTCTAATATGGGTTTCATCTAGTCCTGCGCCCTGCTCTATTGCTCCAGAATTAGAAAGAGAAGTTTTCTTTAATTCTATTCCACTATCAATGAACTTTTGCTTAAGCTCTTTAAATCTCTTCTTTTGATCAAGGTTTTTCTTATTCGAGTCCATTGGAAGAGATGCAGAAGAAAAGTGTGAGAGTAGATGATAAACTTCACGTCTTCCATTTCTCTTAATCTTATCTATCACTTCTTCGGCTTTGGAATCGTCTATTCCCAGTCGATTCATTCCCGTGTTAAATTTCAAACAAAGTGGAAAATTCTTAAACTCTTCAGTTTCAAGAAAGTAATCAAGATTAGATTCATTTGAGATAACAGGAATGACTCTATAATTAAGGTAAATTTCTGTTGCTTGCTTAAGCATGAGTTGAACATCAGAGAAGACATAGATTTCAAACTCTCCATCAGGAATCTCTTCTCGAAGCCTTAATGCCTCTCCTATAGAGGCGCAACCAAATTCTTTAATCCCAAGCTCGTGATGGGAGAATCTTGTAACGGGAACCATTCCGTGGCCATAAGCATCGGCCTTCACCATAAAGAGAACTTCATTATTCGGGGCAATTTTCTTTAGCGACTCATAATTTGATGCCAACAGAGATAAGTCTATCTCCATTTGACTCCTCATTCTCATAGAGTAACTTCTCCAGCAGCACCGGCCTCTAGACCTTTGCCATCAAGATGATTAATTAACCCATATTGTGAACATGGTATTTCTCTCACATGTAGTTTGATATTTTGAAGATCTATTTTTTGAGCTCCATCAAAGTATTTAGCAATAGAGAATCTACTACAAAGATCCTTCGTTGCAACAAATGCTTCATTGAAAATATGTGATGAAACAGGAAAGACAACTGAATCAACAGCGACGTTATAAATATCTCCACTTTCAATAATTGGACTTAAGTAAATTCTAAAGTCATTCCAAAACTTATCCCACTTAAAGTGAGCATCAGCTTTAATCTCTTGAAAGTCTAATATATCAGAAAGGTCTATTCCTATGAGATGTGTGTTGTCAGAAGCTTGAGATAATCTTGCCATTAAATCAAAAGAAGTTTTTGATTCAACAACGCTTAGTCTCTCCATTTTCTTCACATATGTTTGTGCGTAAAGTCCGTTTAGAACAATTTCTGCAACTTCCCAGTCTAATGAAAATAAGACTTCGTCTTTAACTTCTAGCATTAGCAGACCATTAGTCTGAAGTGCGTCCTTAGATAAAGAGATGGCAACGACAGGATTTGTAACAAGTGATGAGAGAACATTTTGAGTCATAGCAATTGCATGATCCCCTATTCCATCAACAAGAGTATGTCCTAGCCACAGAGGAGGTGTTTCTAATTTCTTAGTACCATCCATATCCATAGAGATTAATTTATTCTTAGTTTCATTTAACTCAAAGAAAGAATAACTTAATACAAAGTCTTTCTTATCTAGTACCGCCGGTATGACTTCCGAAAAGAAACCATTCTGTGCATTTACTTGAATATCTTTTACCAGGTCAAAAAGCATTTCTTTAAAGAATAGTTTTTCTTTTTGTGCCTGATTATTTGCCACTAATTTAGACTGTCTTGTTTTATACTCGTGATGAAAATTCTTAAGATAAGTCATTTCATTAGAAGTGTTTGCCTGAGAATTATAACGAACAAGAAGGTTTTTAATCTGTCCAACAAGATCTCTATCTTGATCAACATAACCAAGATGATCCATTCCATAGGTATGAACTAGCATTGGCGCCGACTCTTCATTAAAATAGAAACCTAATTTTAAAGAAGACATCTCTCTGCGGGAAACAATAGGTGATCCCTCATAAAGACATTTTTCAATATCTAAAACACAAAGGTCATAAGAGGACTCAATTTGAGCAATTAAAAAGCTCTCTGCTGAGTCAAAGCAATCAGGGATAATATTCAGTTTTCTAAAAACTTTTCCCATTTCATTTGCAACTTTTAAGTTATCTAATAAAATTGCTACCTTTGGTCGCGTCATCACTACCTACTCCTTAATAATTCCCTTAAATATCTGAACACAAAAAACACACCACGTCCAATTTTGACACGGGGTAATATACTAATCAGAGAAAAGGGACAAGATCCTCAATGGTATCAACTGCGCTAGCATTTTCCTGAGTCAAAAGAACCTGCGCTTTCTTATATAGAGGCAGCCTACTTTCAAATAGTTGAGACATAAAGGCCTCGCCTTTCTTGGCCAAAGGTCTACCACCCTGTTTCTTTATTCTTTGCCAGCATTCAGCAAACGTAGCTTCGAGATATATAAGTTTTCCATCAACAGAGTTAATGAACTCTGCGACTTCAGGTGTTTCAAGTGCGCCACCCCCAAGAATAATGAGATAATTATCCTTAAAGTTCTGATCAAGTAGCTTCAGCATATCAAGTTCGTCTTTTCGAAACTCCTCGATTCCTATTTCTTCAATATACTCACTAAGGTGGTCATATCCTGAGCCCATACGGTTGAAGATTTCGTCATCTAGGTCAAAGACCTGAAATTGAGAACTTTTTGAAAGTTTATCGCCAAAAGTGGTCTTTCCTGCACCGGAGAAACCACAAAGAAATAATTTTTGCTGAGTCATGCTCTTGAAATCCTTGTAAAAAGTATGCTCACACTATACAACCCGCGTTATCTGGAGTAAATACAGGAGCAATTTTTAAAATTAATAGAAGGTAAAAATGGAACACAATATTAAAGATAATCCTCTTGCAGAATCTGTTATACTAATCAGCAAGTTCAGAGACGCTGAAGAGACAAGCTTTGTTTTAAACCGAGAGAATGCTCCTTGGCTTACAAAGATTCTCGACAACATCAAGAACGAGTTTGAGCCAGATTCAGTTCCAGAAGGTACTGAAAATATTGAAATAGAGCTGACTCTTAAAAGAGACTCAAACTCAACATTTGGTGAATACCTCTACCTGGAGGGTGTTGCTAGAGGTGGTTACCAAGCAACATGTGTAAAATGTCTTGTTGATACGCCACTTACTTTTGAAAAAGAGTTTAAGGGTGCTTACGTTAATAAAAGATATGAAGATGATCCTGAATATGAAGAAGTTGATGAGATATTCATCAATAATGAGACGGCAGATCTCTTTTTCCATGACAGAGGTAAAGCAGATTTAGTTGATATCGTAACAGAAGCTTGCTTCTTGGGAACGACTCGCTACCCTCTTCACGATGAGGACTGCAAAGGGCTTTGCCACACTTGTGGGATTGACCTAAATACAGAGACTTGTAAACATTAGAGTAAAAATAGGTTGTCATTGTGTATTAAAGCATGTACCAATGTAGCCTCGAATATAAATTAATTAATCTTGTAGTTGAATATAACGGAGTTAAAGATGGCAGTACCTAAGAAAAAAACCAGTGTAAGTAGAAAAGGACTTAGAAGAGCTGGACAACACCATAAATTATACGCAAATAACGTAGTTCTTTCTGACGAAACAACTGGTGAACTAACTAAGAAAGGACATATTTCTCCTTCTGGTTACTGGAAAGGTAAGAAAATTTTCGATACTAAAGCAGACAAAGAAGAAACTGCAGAGTAATCATTCGATAATTAATTATCACATATAATGAGCCCACTTTTAGTGGGCTTTTGTTGTTTGGGCCAGCGCGAAACCCAATATAGCGACCTTCCAAACTATTGTTTTTAACTGGCCTATCTACTAAAGAGGTACACTCTCTTTGTAACATCTAGAAATCATATTACGCTATCAATTAGCATATTTACTTAAGTGCGATACAAGCTACTTGTATCACTCTTATCGAGATCACCTTAAGGCGATCTCTTTTCAAACCGAAAGTAAATTAACTAAACAAGTTTGGTGGATTTATGATGAAAGTAAGAATATTAACGACATTACTGTTCCTAACCTCATGCCTTAGCCCATTTGAAAAGGGAGTGACTGATATTGATATCAAGAACTCCATTATAGAGAATGAAGCTCAGCCTGTTATTTCGAATGTAACTCTTATCAATGATCAACTAACAGTTACCGGCTCAAATTTTTCAAACCTAAACTCCGTAAAAATTAATTCTAATAACCTCTCTGTCATATCAAACGATGGCTCAACATTAGTTCTCTCTGCAGCAGGCTCTATTGTCCTTGCTCTTAATACAGCTCTAAATTTAGTCATTGAGAACTCATACGGAGCAGCTTCCGTACCTGTAACTTTCAATTTAGTCGACGACTCTATAACAAGTGCAAAGATAGGAGACAAGGAAGTCAAGGCCTCCGACCTTGACTCAATGGGACTAACAACAGGACAGGTACTACAGTGGAGTGGATCAACGTGGCAAGGTGTTGACCTATCGGGACTCGCCTATCTTGGAACCTGGGATGCAACAGCTCCGGGAGTTGGACCTGACGCAGGAGCAGGAGGTAGTCCAGGTGATTACTACATTGTTAATACTTCCGGAACAGTTGACATAGATGGAACAAATATTTGGACCATTGGTGATTGGGTAATTTGGAATGGACTTATCTGGGACAAGATTGATAACTCCACAGGAGTTAAAACTTTTAATGGTCGATCAGGAACTGTTACTCCACTAGCAAATGATTATACTTGGAATCAAATAGATAAAACTACTTCTTCAATTGGAGATGTGGCCGATGTTGATATGACAGGTGTAGCTGCAGGAAAAATATTAAAGTGGAACGGATCGGCCTGGGTTATTAATGATGATCTCTCAAACGGTGGTGCCGGTTCTGTAACTTCTTCGGAAATTCAAAATGACTCAATAGTAGATGCTGACATTAATGCTTCAGCAGCAATTGCACAGTCAAAGATTTCAGGGCTAACTACTGCACTAGCAGGAAAGCAAGCGACAATAACAACTGGTACAACAACAGAATACCTAAGGGCCGACTTAACAAAGGCAACTTTAAATACAACAGTAGTCCCTGAAGGTACGAACGAATACTTCACTGTTTCCAGAGCAAGAGTCGCAACGATTAGTGATGCTATTGCTGATACCGTTACAACTTTAGCACCAACACAAAATGCTGTTTTTGATGCTCTAGCACTAAAGCAAAACATAATTACAAATCCAGTGACTGGTACAGGAACTGATAATAGAGTCTCTCTTTGGAATGGAACAACAGCTGTTGATGCGAGTGCAATTACAGAAACAAAACTTAACTACCTAACAGATGTCACAGGAAATATTCAAGCGCAGCTAGATAGTAAATTAGCAAGCGCCAACGAAAAGTGGGATACAGCTATTGGAGGCATAAATTATTCAGCAGGAAACGTTGGAATTGGTATAGCGACTCCTACTGAAAAACTCGAAATTGCAGGAAATATAAAAGTATCAGCTCCAAGTGATATCTGTATTGATGGTGGGAACTGCTTAAGCCAGGTAGATAGTAACTTAATGAACAAAGAAACATTAACCCTAGACAAGACTCTTGTTGCAGGTACAAATGTAAAATTTCAATACTTAGATCCAAATGGTACATCAAGAAATATAACATTAGATACTGCCAGTGCTTATGCTGGAGCTCTTTTTAATATCAAAAACAATGGTACAGACTCAAGGTATTTGACTATCAAGCAAGGGGCCACAACACTTGATACTATTTATGCAGGTGGTTACTCTCAAATGATTTATGATGGTGCGAATTGGGTTATGGCAAGTCCATTTGGTGGTGAAGCTGGAGCACTTGATGAGAATGTATTCTTAGGTAGTGGAACTCAAGCACAAAATGCAGGATCAGCATTAGGATATAGGGCCAATGCAAATTCTGGCGCAGCGGCGCTTGGTTACTATGCGAGCGCTTATATCAAAGGTGTTTCCCTTGGTTACCAAAGTCACTCTTACAATCACTCTGTGGCCGTCGGTTATCAAGCTGGTTATGGAGACAATAAGCCAAATGGAACATATACAGAGGGTGATGGAAATGTCTTCTTAGGTTATAAGGCAGGATATAGTCCTAGTTTAACTAAAGACTTTAGCAATACCCTTATTATTGCTAACGATGATCTCGATACGAAAACACCTCTAATCTTTGGAAAGTTCGATACTGGTTATATCGGAATTGGAACGACAACCCCTACAGAAAAATTAGAAGTAAGTGGAGACGTAAAAGCTGTAGACTTCGTCTACTCATCAGATGAGAGATGGAAGAATAATTTTGAAAAAATTGAAAGTGCTCTTGAGTTAATTGTTAACCTTCAAGGTTATTTCTATGACTGGAGAAGAGATGAGTTCCCAGACAAAAACTTCTCTTCGAAAAAACAAATAGGTTTTAGTGCACAAGAAGTTGAAAGAATCATTCCAGAAATAGTTGTTACAGGCAGTGATGGTTTTAAAGGAGTGAAGTACTCAAAACTTGCGCCAATTCTCGTCGAAGCTCTTAAGGAACTAAAAAAAGATCATGGACGAGAGATAGCTAGTATAAAAATTGAAAATGAAAAGTTGAAATCAGAGACTAAGGCCATGAAGGAAATACTTTGCGAGATCAAACCTAGCGCTAAAATATGTAAGTAGAAACTAAGAACATCCAAAATACTGGTTTGCGCAGACAAGTCTTAGGCTTGTCTGTTATTCCAGGTCTTCCAATGTGATTGCTCGAACCTGCATATCTCTCCATTGACCTTCACTGAAAATACGCTTCTCACTTATCCCCTCAATCCTAAGTCCTGCTTTTTCCGCAATCTTTATAGAAGGTTTATTGTCTACTTCTATTAGGGCCTCGACTCGATGTAGCTCTAAGTCCTTAAATGCATAATCAACTCCGGCCTTAGCAATCTTCGAACCAAGTCCCTTACCCCAGTGATTATTATATACTCTATACCCCAGCTCACAGGATAAAAATGGAGTTGGGTCTAGCTTTGAAAGAATAAGCTCCCCGACGATTTCATTATTTTCAAAAACAAAGAATGAATAGGTCTCTCTATTTTCCGCTTTTTTTTGAGTGGCCTCAATAAGAACTTCAAAGCCTAGCAAGAGGACTGTTTGCTTATCTTTATCGATATCCTGTCGATTCTTTCTAGGCTGCATTCTATCAATTGCATCACAATACTGATCAAAGTGATCAAGGGACTTCAATTCAAAGACTAGACTATGAGAGTTAAACTTCTTATTGATTAACTTCTCGATTTCTATCTGTCAGTGGTGCTTTTTGAGAGGGTGATACATTTGACTTAAAAATCTCAAATGATTCTTGAAAGTGCATAATCTGAGATCTTGCTTGGGCCACAGACTGCTTTAAAGAGTTTCTTTCAATCTCAAGGTTTTGATTAGATTTTTCAAGACCTTCGATTCTCATTTCGTGGGACTCTCTTAACTGGTCCAACTCTTCGGCTTGGGCCTTCATTATCTTATAGGCCTTAATAACTTTTGCTTTCTCATCTTCTAATTGATGGCAATCTTGATCTAAACTTTTAGACTTTAGAGTTTCTTCTTTTAAATCAAGTTCAATCTCGCAGTTATGAGAAGTTAATGTATCCACCTGATCCATTAATTCTTCACTCTCTACTGTTTTTAGTTTCAGCTCATTTTCGAGCTTAGCGATTTGAGCAAGTAAGAAGTCTTTTTCAGAAACTATCGTTTCAGTTAAGAGCTCACTCTTTTGTACAACTGCATTGATATCAGCATTTTCGGCCTTAACTGCCTCTAGTTCAAGAGAGACGTCTTGTAGCTGTCTTTGTGCAATGCTTAATTGGTCTTCGCTTTCTTCATGCTTTTTGATGGCATTTTTCATATCTTGCTGAGCAAGTGCTGATTCGGCCTTTAACATTTTTTGAGCTGATAGTATTTCTTGAACCTCTAATTGTAGCTGGCTAACTTCAGTAGTTCTTGAATTCCAAATGGCTTCACAAATCCCCATTTGATTATTCTTCTTGGCCTTTTCAAAAAGACCCTTGTTAGATTCTACAAGTTCTACAAAACTTCCAAATACTTTCGCCATTATTTCTTCCTTGAAATATATTCTTTCTACAACTCTATTATAAGTGAAAGACCTAGTAGAAAGGTACTAGGTATCCCTTTCTTGACACACAGCACTCAAAAATAACTCACCTACCTTCAATTACATACAGCTTGTTGACCGTAGGTCATTGTTTTTATTCGTCATTTTATTGCATAACAGCTTGCCAAGGTAGGTTTTTATTAGAAGAATACATGCCGAGAGCTTACGTTATTTTTTAACTTAAGCTCTTTTTTTTTGACCATTAAGGTCAATCCCTATTGAGGTAGTCATGGATATAAAAGTCAAAATCAAAGGTACGGGAATTTATGCTCCTAAGAAAGTTGTAACAAACTTTGACCTTGAAAAAATTGTCGAAACATCTGACGAGTGGATTTTTGAAAGAACAGGAATTAAGCAAAGACATATTTGTTCAACAGAAGGTGGCGAGTGGCCAAGTGATATGGCATATCATGCAACACTTGATGCACTTAAAGCTGCTAACTTAGAACCAAATGATATCGACATGATTTTATTTGCCTCAGTTACTCCAGACCACAAGCTTCCCAACACTGCTTGTATCCTTCAACAGAAACTTGGAATAACTAATAAGTGTGCTGCACTTGATATCGCAGCAGCATGTTCGGGGTTTGTTTACGGACTCAATATGGCAACAGGACTTATAAAGATGGGAGCAATTAAGAACGCTCTTATCATTGGTTCTGAAATGCTTAGTCGTGAAATCAATTGGAAAGATCGTAACACATGTATCCTTTTTGGTGATGGTTGTGGTGTTGCAATAGTTGGAGCAAACGAAGACGCATCTGATTCATCAGACGTACTTTCACTACACCTTGGTGCTGATGGAAAAGGAAAAGAGTTCTTTGACCAACCTGTAGGTGGAGCCGTTGAGCCTATCACTCCGACACATATTGAAGAAAGCTCTCACTTTATGCAAATGAAAGGTCGTGAGATGTTCAAAGTTGCAACGAGAACTCTTGCAGAGAATGCAAGAATTGTACTAGATAGAGCTGATGAAAAGCTTGAAAATGTTGATTGGTTAATCCCACATCAAGCAAACGTTAGAATTATAGAAACAACAGGTAAGCTTTTAGGAATTGATCCTGAGAAAGTTATTATCAACATTGATAAGTATGCTAATACCTCTGCTGCTACGGTTCCAATCGCAATGCACGAAGCAATAACGGATGGAAGAATTGAAAGAGGACAACTACTTCTTTTAGATGCATTCGGTGCTGGTCTAACGACTGGGGCAACTTTATTACGTTACTAAGAAATTAGGGATAAATTATGACAAAGAAAATAGTACTTATATTTCCAGGTCAAGGTGCACAGTATGTCGGAATGGGTAAGAACCTTGAAGGACACGCTTCATATGACTTATTAAAGAAAGCTAATGATGTTCTTGGATATGATATCTCTAAAATTATGTTAGAGGGTCCAGAAGAAGATCTTACAATGACTCAAAATACTCAACCAGCAATCCTTACTCACTCTCTAGGACTTTACCAAAAGGCCAAAGAAATTCTTGATGAGAAAGGGATTGAAGTCTCAGCTGTTATGGGACACTCAGTTGGTGAGTACCCTGCCCTAGTTGCTGCCGGAGCTCTTAGTTTTGAAGATGCTGTTAAAGCGGTAAATAATAGAGGTAAATTCATGCAAGAAGCTGTTCCTGCAGGAATGGGTAAAATGTATGCAGTCCTAAAAGTACCTGCTGATGTTGTTAAGAAAGCTTGTGACGCTGCTTCAACTGATGAAAATAAGGTTATGCCAGCAAACTTCAATGAGCCAGGACAGATTGTTATCTCTGGTCATGCAGAGGCCTGTGATAAAGCTGTTGCATGGATTACTGAGAACTACACTGAGCCACATAAAATGGTTCCTTTAAAAGTTAGTGCTCCTTTCCATTCTTCTCTAATGCTTCCAGCAAGAGAGAATATGGCAACATTCTTTGGAGGAATTAACTTCACTGACACAAAGGTTCCCTACATCGCTAATATCGATGCAAAGAGATATGAAGCTGGAACGTCTGGTGACGTTGTAAAAGAAAACCTTATCAAGCAAATTGATGGTGCCGTTTTATGGACTCAAAGTTTTCAACAATTAGATGAAGATACTCTTTGTCTTGAAGTTGGACCAGGTAGAGTTCTTATGGGACTAGCTAGAAAAATCAATAGAGGTATTAAAGTTATCTCACTAGATAAAGATGGAGCATTTGACGAACTAAAGGAGGTTCTATCATGATCGCACAATTTAAAGATCTTGAAGGAAAGAGAGTTTTAGTAACGGGTGCAAGCCGAGGAATCGGTTTAGAGATCGCTAAGATGTTAGCGAAACAAAATGCTCACGTTATTTTCAATTACCGTGAAGGTAAAGAAGAAGTAGCAAAGAAAATTGAAAATGAACTTAAAGAGCTTGGTGCAAGTGACGTAACAGGGCTTTTATTTGATCTTAACAATGAAGCCCAAATGAAAGAAGCCGTTACTAATTTTGCTAAAGAAGTTGGACCTATTGAAGGACTAGTTAACAATGCTGGTGTTTCTAAGGACTCTCTTCTTATGAGACTTAAAAGAGCTGACGTTGACTCAATTATCGATACAAACCTTAAGGGTGGAATGATGCTTACAAGTATTCTTTCGAGACAATTCTTAAAGGCCGAGAACGTAAGTATCGTTAACATTAGTTCTATTGTCGGACTAATGGGGAATATTTCACAAGCTGCATACGCTGCATCAAAAGCTGGTATGATTGGCTTCACTAAGTCCGTGGCAAAAGAGCTAGGTAGTCGAAATATCAGATGTAACGCAGTATGCCCTGGTTTTATTCAGACAGATATGACCGATGCACTTGAAGAAAAGGCAAAAGAAGCGTATCTTTCTTCGATTCCAGTTGGAGACTTCGGTAAGGCAGAAGATGTAGCTAATTTAGTTTGTTTTCTAATGAGCCAATCTTCAGCATATATAACTGGAGAAGTTATTAAAGTTGATGGTGGACTTTACATTTAATTTATATAAAAATTTATAAACTGTTTTAAAAATCAGGAGAGACAGATGCAAGAACAAGTAATTAAACTAATTAGTGACGCAACAAAAATTGACCTAGCAAAAATCAGCCTTGAGACTTCATTCGTTGATGATCTTAACCTTGATTCACTAGATATCGTTGAACTTATGATGAAAATGGAAGACGAATTTGGTGTTGAAATTCCTGAGGAAGATGCTGAAGGTCTTAAGTCTGTAAAAGACGTAGTTACTTACTTAGAAAAAAAGCAGTAATTAAAATAAAGAGCTCCTAACGGAGCTTTTTTTTTGTCCAAAGGAGAAAATATGAAACTAGTTCTTTTTATAACAACAATTGCACTTTTCACATCATGTTCAGTTCTTAACAAGGCCAAGGTTCATCAAAGAATGAGTAATGACCTAGACAAATATACTTATAACTACTCTCTTAAAGAACTTTTCAATAAGGTAGATGCATCCCTAAAAGATAACTCTATTACTGATGGTAAATTTATTATGGTTTCGGCCGACCCTCGTATGCCAAAACCAGATGCTCAAGACAAGAATAGAGAGAAGCTTGAAGAAGGATTTACCTTTAATAATAAGTTCTACATGACTAGTAATGATATAGGTTTTAACCTCTTAAACCTTGATTTTAGCGGTGCTAAAGATAAGATATTCACTTCTAAGTATCACGTAATCAAAAATGATAGAAAAGAGTTTATCATTGTAGATTCAGACAAAATCATTAAAGGAAAGTATATCTCTAAAGATAAGTCTTCATTAAAAGTTGAAATTATAACTCGAGTTATTCAACCAGTAGAGCTTTCACTAGATTGGCTTTCTTTAGTTAAAGGAAAAGGACTTAAAATACTTTCAAACAAAAGTCCGGTCGACTTAGAAAAAACGCTAAACTATACAATACCAGATAAGGCCTCTGAGTTAAGCTACTACTTTAAATTTAATAAAGAAGAAGCGAATAAGAAAGAAGCTGACCTTTTAAAACAACTTTAGAAATTAGCTCCTAGCGGAGCTTTTTCTTTGCCTAAATAAATGGCACATAAGAGAGAAAACCTCTTACCTAAAAGTCTCTAACCATTTAAATTCAGGTAGCTTTTCCGACTACTTAACTATCGTATTAAATTACCGATATGAGAGTTATGAAAAAGCTACTAATCCTAATATTTATGGCCTTTCCCATTATGGCCTCTGAAACAATTAAAGACGCCATAATAATGGCAATGAATGAAAACCCTGGTGGTTTCTTTGAAGACCGTTCCGGCAGCAGACCAAAAAATCTTGGTCTCGCAAAAGATATGGCCGGTCAATTAAGAGTTAAAATAGAAGTCGATAGTTCAGGAACAAAGAACTTTGTTTCCAATATTATCTCTACTCTAGATGATATTAGAGATGTTGATCATATTAAGAAAAGTGACAGACAAAGGCATGCAGATATAAAAATGACTTTTACCGGTGTTGACGGGAAAAAGCATGAAGTTAAATGTTCGGCAACCCAAGAGTATGAATGTGGTCGACTTAGTCTTATTGGCTGTTGGGGAAAAGACGGAATTACAGTTGGACCATCAGGGCAAGATCATAACTTTAGATATTTTTATAACGAGCACTTAGCTAGTGATGAGCAATGCTATAAGCAAAGTATTCAAACAAGAAGAAAGCAGTATCGTGGTGGCGAAGAAGTTACTCCTTCTGAATATACTGAATCACCTTCAAGATCATCAGAACGATAAAAAAAGGCTCCTTATTAGGAGCCTCTCTCATTCTATATAACCGTATTTTCTTATAATGCACTTACTTGAAAATCATCTCCTATAACTTCACTACCTTCACAAACAATCTTATGGGCATCGTTAATTCCTTTCTTTTGAAATGCTTTATCTGCCATATCAATCATTGTATCAACATTGTCACAAAGTACTGGTTCTGCTTTAAATTGAGCGGCCTTTCTTTGTAATACTTTGTATGCCTTAGCAAGTTTCTTCATTTTCTGACATGAACCAAGAGTCTTTTCTGCCATACCTAAGTCAGCTTCAAGGTTATCAATTTCAACATGAAGATTTCTGTTTCTTTCCTCAAGGTGGTCAATCTTCTTTCTTAATTGAACAACTGTTGGTTTTGCCGTTCTAGCTGATGTTAACTGACCCTGAAGGCTTGATACATCCGCTTGAACTCTAGCAATTTTAGCTGGAAGTGCAGCTTTTTCCTTTGGAAGATTTACAAGTACTTTTTGAGCTCTTGCTTTCTTCTGTTGAGCTTGAGCAACTTTTTGCTCTGCCTTCTTGATTCTACTTCTGTATTTCTTTCTACAAAAAGTTCCTCTAATTCCACTCTTACAACCATCTTTTTTCATCTGGTTATGTGCTCTCTCTTTTTGTCCTGCAACAACTTCATTTTGCGCCTGTCTAATTTTAGACTTTTCAGCTTTTTGAAGTTGTCCCATCTTAGTTGTCAAAACTTGCAATCGACTTTCAAGTTGATTCGCCCTACTTCTTGCACTTGAAACACTATTTGCAATAGAATGAATTTCATTTTCTTTTTCACTCTTTTGAAATCTTAGGTCCTGAATTTGACCATTAAGATCCTGATCTCTTAGTTCTTCAATTTCGCCTACGATATCATCGACTATGATTTTGTGTGGTGAACAGATTTTAAAATCTTGTTGAAAATTAGCTCCAGCTCCAGCAGTCACAAACGTACATAAAATAGCAGTTACAATTGTCTTTTTCATAGTCATCCCTCTCCTTATAACTATTAGGTGATATCTTAAAACTTGGCAGTCATTGCTTTTGTTTTGATTAACCAGAGTAAAGCAAGGGCTGTGCCAAAAATAGCGGACAAGAGACGAGGGTTTAGTGCCAGACTGACACTGGAATTTTGATATTTGCGGTAATTTTTTGGGATAAAATAACACTAGGCGAACTTTGGCACCATTTACTTTTTACACTTCTCTATTTCAAGTGTCTTTATATTCCATTTTACTAAGACTGGACTTCTATCACGAGCAGATCCGGCAAGACATTTAGCTGTATTCTTGTCTGCATAATAATATGCTGCCATCTCTTTAAAGGTAACAGTATATCTTCTCGATTTAGATATTTTCCTTACTTTTGATACATGTAATCTTCGACTTAATGACTTTGCTGACGCAAGATTTGTTACAAATAACAACAACACAACTACTCTCATTACCATTGCTCATGCTCCTCGCCCCAGTGGTCAAGGCCACCTGAGTATTGTTCCATTGTATCTTTTGCCATTGAGATCTTTTGATCCTCTGTAAGTTCCATATCAAGTAACGGCCAATATGGTTCAGAACTAGTCACTGCAAAGCTAGTTTTGTTAAAGAATGCCGTATTAGTCGGAGTAGGATAAACAACTTTATCTGACTTAGAAAAATCAACTTCCATCTTTAAGGCCCATTCTTTTGCACTTAAAGGTTTATCTGAAATAGAAGGGTCTATAATCATTTCTTCGACACCACCTTTACCATCATCAACATAGACAAGAGGTGCAACGTGGTAGCCCCACTTCATTTGCGGAGACTCTCCAGGAACTTGTAAGCTTCCTCTTAACCACGCTTTATCAACATGAATCCCCTCTTCTTCAAACATTCGCGCCATTAAGTGTGCTCTTGCATAGCACCCGTCAAAAGTATAATTCCAAGCTATATCTTTACGCGCTCTGGCCTTATCAAATATCTCTTGTGCTTTCTTAGCTGAAATTGATTTCTTAGATGATCCACGAATATCTTTACTCTTCTTGTAGCCTTCAGGGCTGTAATATACACCCTTATGAACGCAGGCAAACTCAGGCAGGCTATCTTCATTAACGTAGTAACTCTCTAAAGAACCATTCGCAAAATCAATTAGCTGAACCATCTCTGAATTGATTCGATCTTCGTTCGCTTGCTCCACAACTTTTTTAAAGTATGGAACCATTTGTTTTCCACAAGTTGAAACTTCATTTAATAGGTAGTTAACATAAGAGTGATCAGTAAGATTTTTAAAGAGATCAGGATCGTCTTTGTAGCGAGAAGGTACGAGCATTTCCTTTTTAAAAGGATTACTACTTTTTTCTTCACGCGACTTTGTTAAGAGAACTTCGCCAGTATAAGCTAAAAGGCTCTCAATCCCACTATGATCTTTTGCCAACTTTCCATCTTTAAATGCAAAAGCTCCAAAGTAACTTGTATGTGTAGCTTTATCTTTAAGGATAATAATATCATTTCCATACGAGTCTTTCCCACATGAAAGAAGTGGGCATGCAGGATACTTATTGTTACGAGAACAATTTAGATTCTCTCCATTACCAAGCTCTACTTTGAGATTATTACTTTTTAGTAAATCGCCGTAATGTTTTTCCTGCTTTTCAATATTCATTTTAATGGTTGATGCTAGTTTACTAATCTCTTTATCTTCCGGATCTATTTCACCTGGCTGTGCATATCTAAAAAAATCACTATAGAGATATTCTAATTCATCAGCATAATCAGCAAAGCCTCCTACATATGGAGGCTTGTTATCTTCATCAAATAATGTGGCCCTAGAAATTTCCGCAACAAAGAGGTCCGTTCCATCATCTGTATATATTTCGTTAACTTCTAAACGTTTAACCTTTCCATCTTTAGTCTTCTTTGCCGCTGCAAAAGACCAACCCATTTCTTTAATGAGGTACTCGCTCCCTTCATCATCTTTACAATAGAAATACTTCTCAGCTTCATTTCCCTTACAATTAGTAAGGGAGGGATGACCAGCAAGGTTAATTTTGTAGGCATAAATTGATATAGACTGCATCAGTAGCAGAAATAATATAACTCTTCTCATAAGTGACTCATCGTCAGTTTCTTCTAAATACTTGAGTTTAAACGTCAATTTTTGCATCACCCAAAAATATTGTAAGAATCCCGCTCGGTCTTGCACAAATAGTTGAAATTTATATGATTCTGGACTTGCCAAAGGACCTCTATCGAGCTGAAATAGTCACTTAAACCGCAATCGCCAAACGAGGAGGAAATATGACAAGACGAGTGGCAATCACGGGAATGGGGACCATCTGTGCCCTAGGACATAATTTAAATGATGTATGGAATGGACTAACTGAAGGACGTTCTGGAATTTCTCAAGTTGAGAATTATGATATTGATAAACTAGCAATCAAAATTGCTGGTGAAGTAAAAGACTTCGAAATCTCTGAAGAGCTTCTTGAACCAAAAGAAGCTCCACGCTACGACCGTTTCATTCACTTCGGTCTCCATGCTACAGATGAAGCTTTAAAGAATTCTGGAATTGATCTTAAGTCTTATGATCCATATAAAGTTGGATCTATCTTAGGTGTTGGTATGGGAGGTTTCCCTATTACAGAACAAACAGGAAGAACTTTTGTAGAGAAGGGACCAAGAAGAATTTCTCCTTTCTTTATTCCAGGAATTATTCCAAATATGGCAACAGGTATCCTAAGTATTAAATACGGATTCATGGGTGTTAACTACACTGTTGCTTCAGCTTGTGCTTCTTCATGTCACGCTATTTCAAATGCTGTAGAAGAAATAAAATCAGGACGTCATGACGTTATGATCACTGGTGGTACAGAAGCTGTTGTTTGTAATCTTGCAATGGGTGGATTCATCAATATGAAGGCATTCTCTAAGAGAACAGACGAACCTCAAAAAGCATCACGACCTTTTGATACAGGAAGAGATGGTTTTGTAATGGGTGAAGGTGCAGGAGTAATTATTCTAGAAGACCTTGAAAGTGCAAAGAAAAGAGGAGCGACAATCTACGCAGAAATCGTAGGTCATGGAGCTTCTTCAGATGCTCACCATATTACAGCTCCACATCCAGAAGGTGCCGGTGCATTTGGTTGTATGAAAAAAGCAATTGAAGATGCTGGAATCAAGCCAGAAGATATTGGATATGTTAACGCTCACGGAACTTCTACTCCACTTGGAGACAAGGCCGAAACTAAGGCCATTAAAATGGTTCTTGGAGAGGAGCACGCAAAGTCTATTAATGTAAGTTCGACAAAATCAATGGTTGGTCACCTACTTGGTGCAGCTGGTGGTGTTGAAACTGTATTTACTGCGATGACTCTACATACAGGGGTAATCCCTCCAACAATAAACTTAGACGACCAAGATCCTGATTGCGATCTGAACTACACTGCGAATAAAGCTGTTGAGAAGCAAGTTGATTATGCACTTAACAACTCATTTGGTTTTGGTTCTACAAACTCATCACTAGTCTTAAAAAGATATACAGAATAATTAAGGGGTAATATGTTTCACGAAGATTCTCAAAGTTTAGAAACAATGGATGCAGAGATTTTTTCTCTAACTAATCAAGAGCTTGAAAGACAAGAACTTGGTTTAGAGTTAATTGCATCAGAGAACTATGCCTCAAAAGCAGTTATGCAAGCACAAGGTTCAATTCTAACTAATAAGTATGCAGAAGGTTTACCGAAGAAGAGATACTACGGTGGATGTGAAGTTGTAGATAATATTGAACAAATAGCAATCGATAGAGCAAAAGAACTTTTCAAATGTAAGTTTGCAAACGTTCAACCTCACTCTGGTTCACAGGCGAATATGGGAGCATACTTTGCGATCATTCAACCAGGTGACAAAGTTATGGGAATGGACCTTGCTCAAGGTGGGCATCTTACACATGGCTCCCCTGTAAACTTCTCAGGAAGACTATTTGATATCGTATCCTATGGTCTTGATGTTGAAGCAGAAGTTTTAGACTATGACCTGATTAGAGAAGTTGCTCTAAAAGAGAAACCAAAATTAATTGTTGCCGGTGCAAGTGCTTATCCAAGATCAATAGACTTTAAAAAGTTTAGAGAAATTGCAGATGAAGTTGGGGCCTACCTACTTGTTGATATGGCACATATCGCAGGTCTAGTTGCAGCAGGTGTACACGAAAGTCCAATTGAACACGCACATATTGTGACGACGACAACTCACAAGACTTTAAGAGGTCCAAGAGGTGGTCTAATTCTCACAAACGATGAAGAGCTAGCAAAGAAGATTAACTTTAATATCTTTCCAGGTATTCAAGGTGGTCCACTTGAGCACGTAATTGCTGCCAAGGCAGTTTCATTTAAAGAAGCTCTTTGCCCAGAATATGTAGAGTATCAAAAGCAAGTTATAGCTAACGCCAAAACTCTTTCAGAGTCTTTAATTGGACTTGGAATGGAAGTTGTTTCTGGCGGTACTGATAATCACCTTATTCTTATGAAAACTGACCCAGCAGGGCTGACAGGGAAAGTTGCAGAGCAAACTCTTGAAGCGGCAGGGATCACTTGTAATAAGAATATGATTCCAGGTGACTCAAGGTCTCCTTTTGTAACTTCTGGTGTAAGACTAGGAACTCCAGCAATCACAACGAGAGGTCTAAAAGAAGATCAAATGAAATTAGTTGCGAACTGGATCGTTCAGGCCCTGAAGTCTCATGACAAACCGGCTGAACTTGAGAATATCAAAAAGAATGTAACCGAACTTTGTAAGCAGTTTCCAGTTTACTAAGAAATAAGTGGGGCCAAGCAAAACTGGCCCCTATTTATCCCTTAACTATCTAATTTTATACAGCTAAATTATCAATTGTCAGAGTGAGCTTCTTTCTAGTACTTATAGCTTAGAGGTTTATTTATGTTCTGCCCATCATGCAACGCACAAGACACTAAAGTAATAGACTCGAGACATCTCTCGGACGGTCTAGCTGTACGTCGACGCCGCGCTTGTCAGGTTTGTGAAAAACGATTTACTACCTATGAAAAATTACAATTGCAGATGCCAGCTATTGTAAAGAATGATAAAAGACGTGAACCTTTTAATAGAGAAAAGATGAGTAAGGGTATCAATAAGGCCTGTCAAAAACGTCCTGTAACAACTCAGGAAATAAACAGACTTATTGATGATATAGAAAGAACTTTAGCTGAGAATCATCCAGGTGAAGTTTCTGCTAAAATTGTTGGTGAGATCACAATGGAAAAGCTCTACCTTCAAGACCCTGTTGCATATGTTAGATATGCTTCATTCTATTGGAATTTTAAGGATATTAACGGTTTTATCCACAGTTTACAAAAAAGTATCGGACAAATAAGTAAAGGAAATGCAAGTGAACCAACCCAGCTTCAGCAATAAAACAGTTTCAAGAGAGTACGCTTTTAAATTTATCTATAAGCTCTTTTTAAAAGATTTTTCTATGGAAAAAGAGAAGATGGTATCTGACTCTATTGTTATGGATCAAGCAATCCTAGAGTTCGAAGATAGCTATATAAAAGAAGATGAAGAGCATTTAGACAATGAACTAAACCCTTCAATTCAAAACTACGCTAAGACATTAATCTCTGGTTATGTTGCGAAAGAAGCTCAAGTAATTGATCTCATTGGAACATTTCTACAGAAGAGAAGCTTTTCTTCAATTGGAAATATTGAAAAAGCCGTTCTTACTCTTGGTGTATACGAACTACAGTTTACAGAGACTCCAAGTAAAGTTGTAATCAATGAGTACATCAACTTAGCAAAGAAATTTGGAACTAAAGAGTCATTTGCATTTATCAATGGTATCCTTGATAAAGTGAACAAAGAGACAAAGTAGTAATGAATTCAGAACTCTATAATAATATACTGGCCCATATAAATACTGATACTGTCGGTGTTATATGGTTCAGTGAAAGCACTCTCTCTGAACCAACAGAAGTTAATGAGATATTTGACTATATTGTGGATGGACAACTGAGAGAGTTCGTAGAGTTTACAAAAGAAAATAATATAGAGACTGAAAAAGAAAATAACTTTTTCATTTCCCACAATTTTGATTCTCCTTTCATTTTATTCAACACATGCATCTCTCATGAGTTCTCTAAGAAAGACTTCAATGACTTCAAAATGATACTATCTAAACTTGGTAATCATAGTCAGAAGAACCTTGCCGTAATTTACCCTAAGAGCTTCAAACTCCCAGAAGTTGTTAAGAAGAGTGACCTCACAATTAGAGAGTTTTCTTACTAATCAGCTGTATTCAATTGACCACAGGCGGCCAGAACATCATCACCCTTTGTCGTTCTAATAAGAGTAGGTATTTTATAAGTATCAAGGACCTCTTTAAAGGCCTCTACACGACTTTGACTCGGTCTCTTATACTCTGATCCAGGAAATGGATTAAATGGAATAAGGTTAATATAGGCACGTTTACCGGCCAATAACTTCCCCGTAATGTGAGCATCTTCTTCACTATCATTAAATTGATCTATTAAAAGATATTCATAGGTAACAAATTGCTTCTTCTTAAGAGGAATATCATCAATATATTTGAGGACTTCATCTAATGGGAAGCGCTTATTTATTGGGATTAACTCATTTCTCTTTTCTTCAAATGGGGAATGCAGGGATAGAGCGAGATTTACTCCAGGAATTTCATCCTTCCATCTCTTTAGTCCTGGAAGGTAGCCCGAAGTTGAAATAGTTATTTTCTGTGTTCCAATACTAGTCCCCTCTTGCGCTTGAAAAATTTCACAAGCTTTTTTTACTGTATCGAAATTATGGAGAGGCTCTCCTTGACCCATAAAGACAATATTTAAAATTCTCTCTTCACCGGGTCTATTCTCTCTTAGCCACTTCCATGCTCCAAGAAATTGTCCAACGACTTCCTCAGTCTCAAGATTTCTCTTAAGTCCTTGGGTACCTGTAAAACAAAATGAGCAATTCATTGCGCAGCCAACTTGTGAAGACAAACAGATAGAATATTTATTATGAAATGGAATTAAAACAGACTCAACCTTACGACCATCTTTTAGTTCAAAGAGAAACTTAACCGTTTTGTCATCGGCCATATGAACTGTATCTATTTTAGGAAGATCAAATTGAAAATTCTCTTCTAAAAAGACTTGAGTCGTTTTAGAAAGATCCTTCCTACACACATCAAAGTTCTTCTTCTTGTAATGCCAATTAAAGAGTAGATTTGCCCCACTAATATTTAGACCTTCAACTTGAAGAAGCTCCTTTAATTCGGAATAATTTAATGAATAGAATGATCGCATGCGCGCATACTATATGATGTCATCTCTCTTAGAAAGTAGTTTTATTATTAGCTTGCCCTTACACCGTCTAAGCATCCCATTAGTTTGAATTTAATCCATACAAAATCAATTTTCTAACAATAAAAACAAGTAGTTAATTTCAGTTACTTAGCGAATTCTGAACAGTAAAAAAATTTCACGGATCGATCTAAATGTAGCTAAATGCCTAGAGATTCGATATAAGGACGAAGTATATAAAATTTAGATCGCATGGACTAAGGAGCTCCCTTGAATTTCAAAACTATCGGTACGTCTGCACTCGTTACACTACTATCAACAGGAGCCTTTGCTGCTGAAGAGCCAATTGAAAAAATCTTTGTAGATTATGCTAACTACGAAGAGTATATCTATTCAGATTCAAAGAAAACTGAAGTTGGTGATCAAGTAGAACTTGAAATGGCACTAAAGTACAACTTCAACAAAGACACTTTTGCAAAATTAAGATTTGAAACAAGACCAGAAGATAACAGATTTGATAATAAGACATCAAAGTTTGAAACTCGTGTAGGTCATAAATATAACGCTTTCACTATCCAACTAGATGGTGAATTTCAAACAAATGAAGACTCTTCAGGTGGAACATCATTTGGACTAGATCTTGATTCTGAAGCAACTTATATCTCGTATGATATCAACAGTAACTTCAACCTTACATTCTTCCCATTTAACTTTGACGGAGAAGTTGGTGAAGAGTTTAACACTTGGGATGTAACAAGAATCTACTTCATCGATGGACAACCAAGTGCTATCGCTGGAACACAAAGTGGTGACGAGAAAGTCGCAGAAAAAACTGTTCCAGGTTTCGTACTAACATTCGCAAAAGACGACTATAAAGCATATGCAGGTATCGGTAAGGCGACTTACGAATACCCAGTAAATGCATCATATGATCTTGTTAACAATGCAGTTGCTACAAGATGGGAAAGAAGAGAAGACACAGGTTATAAATTTGGTTTCTCTTACGATAACGACAAATCACTTAAGCTAACATTTGACTATGTAACTCACACAGAAGCTGAGGAAGCAGGTTCTCTACTTGAAACTGCAGCATCTGCTAACCTTTTAATGAAACTACCAAAGAATATTCTTTTAGAAGCTGAAGTAACTTACTCTAAAGCTGGTAAAGCTCCTTGGAATGTTTCAAGAAGTGGTAACTGGTTTAATGAAACTGCACCATTTCAACCAATCTACGCTGACACTTCAAGCAATGTTCAGGACTGGGTTGGAAAATCAGATACAGCATTTGCTATTAAGGCAGGAGTTGTTATGGAAAAACAAACTCCATACGTATTTGTAAGACAACAGGGTGAGCACTTTGTATTCATTGAAAGAGAATCAGCACACAGACTAAGAACTGCAGATGATTCACTATCTCACGGTGGTCTAACAAGATACGGACTTGGTACTAAGATCAGAGCTGGTAACTTCTCAATCAATCCAGAATTTGAAGTTTTAAAAGCTAAGAATCCAGTATTTACTAATTCTTCTGATTTAAGAGCAGACAGAATTAACAGCTCATTTGTTAAAAATGATTACTTACTATATTTAGAAGTTAACTATGATTTTGGAGGTCAGGAACTTTTTAGTTTCTAGATCATACTTGGAGATCCAAATGAGATCATTATTATTAAGCGCTCTACTTTTATCGACATCAATTGGAATGACTTCTTGTTCAAATGACAAAGAAGTTATCCACGACAAGTACGAGTATATTGGACTAAGTACAGGTGAAGCTGCAAATATTTCATCATCTATTAAAGAAGGTGAGAATATTCAAAAGCTGATCTCTCAAGGGAATATTCTTTCTGGTTCGGCCGAAGTAGATAAGAGTGCGATAGTAGTGGCCATAAGAAGATCACTTGGTTCTCTTAGAAAGTTAAGAGTCGACAGCAATAATAAATATGCAGTTGAGCAGCTAATCCAACAAATTGAGCTATTTAATAATACAGATACTGAAGTAAGAGATGGTGATACTATTCCTCTATTCTTTGAAAAGATTGGAAAGATTGCCTTTTCAATTGGAGCAAGAATTGGTGTAGATCGTGGAAACACAACATCAAGAGCCTACTTTAATGACTTCATTGACGATATGAGAGAATTCACTGTCCACAAAGAAGGTGGATCTTGGGAACTTTCTGCAAGAAATGAAGACACGATGATTTCATCAAAGGGATCTGGGGAAACGTGGTTAATCTCACCGACTTTCAATCTTGATGGTGCAGGTCTTGCTGACTTAGTTATAACTCATCAAACAAGATTCGAAGCATCAAGAGGACGTACACTAGAGGCCGATGCAGCAAATAAGACTTTCCAAATACTAGTTAGTACAGATTATATTAAAGGTGATCCAAACTCTGAAGAAGTTACTTGGACTTCTTTAAATGATAAATCAGTTTTTCCTACATCCTCTCTTCCTTCAGGAAGAAATAATCATACGATTGAATCTAAGTTTAACTTAAATGATTTTATAAACGAAGACGTTGTCATTGCTTTTAAGTTTAAGCCAGTTGCTAACCTCTTTAATCCTTACTGGAGTCTTTATAACTTTTCTCTAAATACTCAAAAGACTTTTAACTCTATTGTTAAAAGAGAAGCTCCAATTGATTTATTCATAGAAAATTTTGCTCAAGATTTTGGACTATTCAATAGTACAAAGACTCAGTCTTGGAGACATGATGGTCAAAGAGGTAATGCAAACGTAAAGGTCACAGATCTTAAATCTGCAGTACTACTTTCTCCTAGAATAAAGATGAAAAATGCTGAAGAAGTAAAGATCAGCATTATTAATCAAGCTAGAGAACTTCAAAGTAAAAGAATTAAAATTCAAATTAGTTCAGATTACGAAAATGGAGATATGAGCTTAAAGACTTGGAAAGATGTTGAGTTCGATATTCCAAAGAAGGATGTTTTCACAAACTGGGAATCTTTCTTTATCAACCTTAAACTTGATCAAGAAGATATTGAGAAGCCATTTGTAGTACGTTTCTTTATCGATGAATTAAAGGGAGCTAGTGCTGATGAAATTTGGCAGATTGGTTCTTTCGAAATTCAAGCAAAGAAGGGATCTATAGAAAGCCTTACAAAGGTAGAAAATCCTTTTGACAGCACAGCGGTTGCTCCAATTAAGATTGAAGAGTCTCTTGAGTTTAAAAAGGTTGTTAACTGTGGAAGTAAAGATATCACGAAGATTTTTGACTACGAGATAAAGTTCAATGCCCACAGATGTAGCGAACAGGCAGAAGGCCTAAACTTCGTTACTACAAAAACAATTACAAAGAGTTCATTAACTGCAAATGGACTAAAGATTAAGCAATCTGTTCTTCATGGGTCTGATTTAAAAGTTAAGGCCGCGGCAATTTATCTTATTCCTTCATCTTATTCTTCAGTAAGTGAGATTGAAGAAGTTATTACAGATAACCCAGGTGTCCTTAAGAAATTTGAGATTAGAAATAAAGAAGGTAATAAAGATATTAAACTTGAAGATATCCCGTTTGATGACTTTAGAGTTGTATTTGCTTACAAGCCTTTTATAAATGATGGAAGTTATACATACTTTTCTTGGAATATTAAAGGTGTTGATATGGGAGAAACAAAGTGAAATTACTAAGACCACTAGTTTACTTATTCATAGGTACAGCTCTTCTATCTAGCTGCTCAGAACAAAAGAGCTATAGACTTGATGATAGCAATATCGCAATTGATGCCCTAAATGGTACTCAAGGATCTTCTACTGCTGGAAACTTAATGGCCACAGCAATTAAGGAAGAGAACAAGCTCGATGTCGTTCTCTACCCTACTGAAGAGATACGTTCTCCTGAGTCAATTACAACTCTTTCAGTTTCCCCAGGTGAATCAACAATAAATAATATTCAAAGTCTCTTTCCTCAACTTGGTCAAAAAGATCAGTTTAGAGTCGGAACGATGAAAGGAAAGGACATTAAGTCTTTTATCTTCGAAAGAGCTACAGAGAAGTATAATAATCCATTTCAAGTTGCTGGTATTCAATATCACATTCACTTTGTAGGTGGTGTCCCTAGATTTAAGAACTTCTCTAAAAAGAGAGGAAAACTTGAAGATAACAAAAGATATAAAGTAGCGATAAACGAGTACTACTATAAGAATGGAAATGTATTCCCTAGATATGAGTACAGAAACTCTATGAGTTATAGATTTAGATACTCTGGTAGAAAAATCTCTGCTCAAAAATCTCTTCAAAGCTACTTAAGTAAATTCGAAGAGATGCCAATTCTTAAAGAAGAAAGAGCGAAAGTTACAAAGTTCGTTCTTGGAAATGCTGGAAAAATGACAATCCCTCAAATCCAAGGAAAGAGATTCACTTCTGAGCACTACGGAAAAACTGTAACGACTAAAGGAATTATTACTTCCCTAGGAAATGTACAATGGTTTCCTAAAGGTCTTGAGATCTATATCCAAAACCCAAATGGTGATGGGGATGCCAAAACCTCTGATGCTATCATGGTCTATCTACCATCATCTAGCTACTTTCATAAGTATGTTGGAAAAGATGAAACGTATAAGCTTGGAGATGAGATCGAAGTTACTGGTGTCATCTATGAAGGAATTAGACCTACTGGTTTAAGTCTAACTTCGATTCGTGAAGTAACAGCTGTTAAGACATTAACTAGAGGTAACCCTCTTCCAGAAGCAGTGCTAATTGGACAAGGCGGAAGAGAGATCCCTAAGAAAGTATTCTCTAATTATAACGGAAACCTAAATGACAAAAAAGAGCTAGACCTTAGACAAGGACTAGACTTCAACGAAAGTTTAGAAGGTATGAGAGTTGCTGTTAATAACCCAAGAATCTTAGGATTTAGAGGTGGTAAGACAGACGTTACCGATAAGAACGCGAAAAGACACCTTACATTATATGCAAGAGCTGATGGACATCTAAAATCAGATAACGAAACTGATGCAGGTGGAATAATTATCAATGAAGATACTAATGACTATAATCCAGAGGTTTTTTCAATTGCAACAAGTGATCACACTGTTGGACTTGAAATGAATCACTTCTACAAAGTTGGTGATACAATTGAAGGTAGAATTGAAGGATTATTTACTTACCAGAAAAACCTTTTTGGTGGTGGTGAATATACTCTAGTTCTTCCTGAAGAGCAGAAGCCTCTATCCGAGATCAAAAGAAATAACACAGGCTTCAAATTTAGTGACAGGCCTAAGACAACTCTAGTTTCAGATGAAAACTCAGTGACTATTGCTGCATTTAATATCGAGAACCTTGCAGGAAATAAAGCTGCAAGCGAAAGACTAGCGAACTTAGCAAGAGTTATTGAAACGAACTTAAAATGTCCTGATATTCTAACTCTTGTTGAAGTACAAGATGATAACGGTGAGAACTTTAACGGTGGATCATCTGCATACAGAACACTAACTAAGATCATCAGTAATATTAACTGTGCCGGTAATTATCAAATGGCCAACATTGATCCAGTTGTACACGCAGAAGGTGGACAACCAGGTGGTAATATCCGTGTTGCACTAATTTATAATTCTTCGAAGCTAGGATTTAACCCAAGAAGTAATCTGGACCCATTAGCTGATACAGTAGTTATGAATAATGGTTCTATATCGAATAACCCAGGACGTGTATTCCCTAACCATAGGGCCTTTAAGGGCTCAAGAAAGAGTATCGTTACAGAGTTTACTTTTAAGGGAGAAAAACTCTTCGTTATCGGTAACCACCTTAACTCTAAACTTGGTGATAGAGATAGAAATGGAGCGATCCAACCATTTGTTTCAGGTTCTGAAACAAAGAGGGTTCCAAAAGGAAGAATGCTTAATCAATTCGTGAATACGATAAAAGCGAAAAGCCCTGGTTCTCACGTATTCGTTATGGGTGACTTCAATGCTAATATGAAAGAGAACTCGATGCGAGTACTTGAAGGAAACGTCTTAGTTAATATGATGAGAATGCTTCCACCAAAAAAGAGGTACTCTACAAACTTCAATGGTAACTCTCAAGCTCTTGACTATATTTTTGCAACGAAAGAGATTCTTGAAAGAGATGCAAAGTTTGAAGTACTTCATATCAACTCAGATTATATGGGTAGAACTTCGGATCACGATCCAGTTATTGGAAAGTTTAACTTCTAGTATAATCAACACTTGCGGAGACACTCTCCGCAAGAATATTCATCAATATCATTATAATTTCTAGACTGGCCTTGAACTAGGCCATTTCACTTGAGTGCGACTAAGAAAATCGCACTGAATAGTTAAGGCATTGCTGCAATATAAGTAACCCAAGACTCACAGTTTTCTTCATCTTTAGAAGAATAGAATTCACCGTCTCCAGTACCATCATCATCAGTACCTTCCCAATATGTAACAACATTAGAAAAGCCTGCATCAAGCATTGCATCTTTTATTTCTCCAACACTCCACATACGCCAATCGTACGTAAAGGCCTTTCTATACATTTTACCGTCTTTGTGGTCTTTGAAGTGAATATAGTAAAGAACTTCTTCAGTTAAAGTATTGTAGCTATCACAGTCCCAGAAGTAAGTGTGGTTGTCGTGTTCAGTTTCCTCTTGAAGCTCTTGTCTTGCTTCTGTTCCACCAAAAATATCTACAAAGAATACACCGTCTTTACTTAGTCCTTCTTTTACCTTTGCAAAGTACTCAACAAGAAGTCTACGCTCTTTAAAGATAAAATATGAAAAGTTAAATGCAACCGTAATATCTGCTTTAAAAGGATAGTCCGCTAGAACATTTCCTTCTATATATTCCATTCTACTTTTTTGATTATCATTTAATCTCGAGTAATGGTTCTCTTTTCCATAAGCTATTGGCTCAGGGTCTAAGTCAATACCCCATGCTTTGTGATCTGGACTTTGCTTTACCCAATCACAGGCCATTGCAGCTGTCCCACCAAAGTCTTCTCTAAAAGTTAGAGCTGGCTTCTTAAAGAATTTCTTATATTGCTTATTGATAAATTCAATATCACACTCATGGTTTTGTACCGATGATTCATATAGTTGATACTTGAGATTTGATGGAATCTTACTCATGTTTTGCCCTTTCTTAGCCCTTATAGGATTTCACTTCTTTAATCTCAGAATTGTAACCCATATTGATTGAATTTTTAACCTCAAATCTTTGATCATTTGTAATATAAACAGAGCGCGCCAAGTCAATAAACTCCTGATCAAATACATTATCACTTTCTTTTAGACGTATATCGTCTTCAATCACCCAAAGTTTCTCATTTATCTGCTTCAACTCACCTCTTAAATTCGACAAGTTTTCTTTATTATCGAGGTTTAGTTCATTTAACTGAAGTGTAAGCTGTTCATGTTCGTTCTTCGCATTTTCAACCTTAGTAATGTCATTTATGCGCTCAATTTTAATTTCCAAAATCGTAAGCTTATCAATTAACTCCCCAAGAGAGACTGAACAATAAATTTTCATACTGAGTCCTTTATTTCGATATATTTAACTTCTAAAATTTCTAATTCTAAAAGACCACTTGGTGTCTTTATAGTCACCTCATCACCTTCTTCTTTACCAAGTAAGCATTTACCTATTGGTGATCTCCAGCTAACTAAACCAAGAGAAGGGTTCGATTCATCAATCCCTACGATACTATAAACTTTTTCAAATCCATCCTCATCAATAGTTTTAACAGTTGCTGCAAACTGAATTTTATCAGATGTTATTTCTAATGGATCAACAACCACGGCATCTTCAATTCGTGCTGTAAGAAATCGAATTCTCTTATCAATTTCTCTTAACTTCATTTTCCCGTACTTATAGTCAGCGTTTTCCGACCTATCTCCTAATGAAGCTGCCCACGTTACAACTTTTGTAACTTCAGGCCTCTCTACTTTGACGAGATGATTCAGCTCCGAGCGGTATTTTTCAAAACCGTTCTTAGTCGTATAGTTCTTCTTACTACTTTTCATAGGACTTGATTATACCCTTGATTCCATCCTCTACAATATCAAGAACATCCTCAAAACCTTTTGCTCCCCCATAGTAAGGATCTGGAACCTCGGTCTCATTTCGATTACTACAGTAATCACAGAATAGTTTTATTTTGGCCGAATTAAGACCTGAAGAATCCATACTTTTTAAATCACGAAAGTTCTTCTTATCCATTGCAAGAATAAGATCAAACTTCTCAAAATCTTCAGATGAATTAAAAGCACGTGAAATACTAGGAAGCTCAATACCTCTTTTCATTGCATGACTACGCATTCTTTTATCTGCAGGCTCTCCCACATGATGCGCGCTAGTTCCACAAGAATCGATAAGATAGTTTGCCTCTAGACCAAGCCTTTTAAGCTCGTGAAGCATTACTCCATCAGCAGCTGGAGAGCGACAAATATTTCCTAGGCAAACGAAGAGAATTTTCCTCAAGGGCACTCCTAAAGATCAATAAGTAATAGCTACTATATTTTCACTCGGAGTGCGCGAAACTGTCAAAAGAAATTACTTTCCTGGGCAACCACCAAAAGAAGATGATTCAAGGATAAAGTACTTACAATTTCTATTCTTATAAGTATTTTTAAAGATCCCAGGAGCAAGCTTAAAAATTGTACTTCTGACTTTAGATACTTCAGACCATGTAAGAGAAATGGCCTTTTGATTATGTAGGTATACCAACCCTTTATAGGCCGTTGTCATCTTTCTATAGATTGACTTAGAAGGCTTATCTGATTCATCACGGTTGAGATTCCAAAGGTTATCAAACTCAGCTTTGAAAGCTTTGTGTAATTGAGAGAACTCATTTCCTTTATATATGACTTGATTATCAAATTGATTATGCTCAGCAGTTCTCGATATATTATGAGACCCTGATATTAGGACTGTATTTGATAGATCTTGTTCGTTGTAGTCTATAAGAAGATACTTATGATGATTTAACTTCCAATACATTGGAGATGGAGCTAGAGAGTAATACTTCACTCTAACTGGTGCTTCCTTAGACTTATTTCCAGGAAGTTTCTTCCAAAGAGATACAAATAATGGGGTTTTCTCTTTTGCCTTTAAAGACTTTTTAAACTCTTGATTATCAACAACCATTCTAACATCGATACCACGCTTAGATGCTGCGACAAGTGCTCTGGCAACGCTTTCAATATTAAGGTGATTGAGATTTAAAAAGATATTAGTTTTTGCAGCGTTTATTTCATCAATAATTTTCTGAGTTACATTCCATGTCTGGTTTTTCTTTCCACCTCTTCGAGAAAGAGCAATATACTTCCCAGATATATATGCTTTAGAGCTTTGCTTATAATCTTTAATAGTAAAGTTAGTAGATGATGAATATAAAGAAGGATTTCCAGCTTTAGGAAGATTTGTATTATCCTTAATCACTAGAGATTCAGCATTCTCTTCTCCATTAGAATAATAATCTTTTGAAGAGTTCCAAAGAACAGCAAATTCATCATTAAATTCATTTACCAATTTCTTCATTGATACTGAGTCACCTTTATGAAAAATAAAATTCTCACTATAGCGTGACTTTGCTCCACCTGACATATTTGCACTTGAGTTCATTAACCACTGATCATCAACAATGATAAACTTCTCGTGCATATTCATTTTGGCTATTTTAACGTCAGCACCTAGGCCTTCTAATTCATTAATATAACCAATAACTCTCTTCTTCTTAGAAAGTGATGGATGAAGGATAATTTTTACTTCTGAGTTATTATTAAGAGCTTCTTTAAAGGCGTCTCTTACCTTTGAGTCTGACCAGCTATATATAGTTGCATAAACTTTTGATTTTGCAGCACCGACCCTATCGTAAATTCTCTGAAAGGCCTCTTCCCCTTGATGTGGAGAAAATAACGCACTGAATCCTGTTTCAGCCCCATATGTCAAAAATGAAATAGATACTAAGATTAAACTAATAATGCTTTTCATACTGTCTCCCATCAAATTTATGATTACATATCGCACAAGACACACCATGGCAAAGAGTAAATAAAGTTTTTACATAGGGGCCCTCACTAATACCGATTTATCAAGTACTTAGGTTCGACTTAAGTATAGGAAATTTTAGAAATAATACTTGGACAGACCAGATAGCCTTTCCTACAATTTTTAGGACAAGGATGTTCAATGAAGAAGTCTCTTCAGTTAATTACTCTATTACTACTCTCACTTAGCTGTTTTGCTAAGGGAGCGAACTTCAATATCATTACTTTCAATGTGAAATGGTTTGGTCTTGGTGGAGAAATGGCCGGAGCAATTGGAGATGAGTATAGGTCACGTTGGATAAAAGAATATCTCGAAACTAACTTTCCTAATACTAAAGGAATTCTCTTTCAAGAGATTGTCGATATAAGTGCACTTAATGAGATGATGGATGACCTCAATATGTCATGTATCTCTTATGATCACTCCAAAAAGAAACATCAGCACATAGCTCTATGCTTAGATAATGATTATGAGTTATTAAAAGAGAACTCAGACGACAACTTCATTCTTGAAGAAGTCGATGTTACAAATGGCTGGTTAAGACCTGCTATTCACGGAATTGTATCCTATAGAAAAAGTCAGAAGAAATTATTCCATATTATTGGTCTACATCTGAAGGCGAATAATAGTGATTCAAAAACGAGAATCAAACAAATAAATATCGTAAAAGAGTCTATCGATAAAATACAAGACAATATACCAGTTGTTGTTCTTGGAGATTTCAACTCATACGGAACAGACGTTCAAGAGTTTGAAACAATATTGTCTAAAGCTAATCTTGGCAAAGTTAAACATAACTATAAATATTCATTCAAAAGTAGATCTAATAGACTTCTTCTAGATCATGCCTGGCTTTCTAAGGGCCTTGAGTATAGTGATGTTGTCATAGGTAAGACTTGTAATATTTATTCAAAGAGAGCAACGCGATTTGCAAACTCATCTTTTTATAATCGATTTGTTTCTGATCACTGCCCTCTTTCATTCAAACTTATATTCAAATAAATTCGGAGTATATATGACGATCAAAAAAGTTCTAAGAATGGGACATCCCACATTAAGAGAATTGGCCAAGCCAATGTCAAAAGAAGAGATTCTCTCTGATGAAACAAAGGAGCTTCTTCAAGACATGATCGACACCATGGAGGCCGAAGGTGGTATAGGGATTGCTGCTCCACAAATTGGAATATCTAAACAAGTCACACTTATAGCAATCGACTCAGAACAAACTCGATACGAAGAAGCTGAATCAACTCCTCTACTTGTTATATTTAATCCAGTTATAACGACAATCAATGAAGAGCTACAAGGTTTTTGGGAAGGTTGTCTGTCTGTTCCAGGGCTACGTGGTTATGTTCAAAGACCTAAACAGGTACGAATAGAGTATCTTGATCAACATGCAAAGCCTCAAGTCATAGAGCCAGAAGGTTTCCTGGCCACTGTCTTTCAACATGAATTAGACCACCTATTTGGGGCGCTATATATTGATAAGATATCTGATATTTCGAAGCTCTCATATATTGAGGAATTTGAGCAATTTTGGCTTGAACCTCAAGAAGAAACACCTCCAAGAGAGTAAGTAACCGAATTCACATAACCGTGAACAATGCTCAAGTATTTCTCTCCTTCAACCGATAAGCCAGAATAGAGACAAACTCTAACTGGAGATCAATGTTGAAGCCAATGCATCAATTTAAATGGACAGCACTACTTGTTGCAGTTGTTTACGCCAACTATGTCGCGTATGACCAATTCTTTAGGCCTGAACCTGGACCTTATTATCAAAACCAGAGCAAAGCCAGGGGTCCTGCTTCATTATCGGATACGAAGTTACCTGCTCTCGATGTCATGACTGATTACTTTCAGCACGATACATATGCGGGCTATGTAAACTATGATCTTGGTGTTAATTTTTGGACCGATAAAGGTGAAAAGTATTTTGCTAGAAATGGAAAAAAAGCCCTTGAAGAAGGTCTTAAAAATTCTTTCTATGAAATAATTAAAAATAATAATAAGGGTGATAAGAAGCTACCTTCGGAAGCACCAAAACAAATCATGAAATCATTTCTTAAAAGATTTGTTTATACAATTAAGGCCGTAAAGCTAATTGACACAAATTTTGAATTAGACTTTACATTCTCTCCTCGAAATATCCATAACTCTGACTATAAGAATGAGCTAGCTTCAAACCAACTTGTTCATCTAGAAAATAAAGGTCAACTACTAAAGAGTTTAAATAAAATAGAACAGACACTTCCAGAGAAAGTCTTAGCTGCAAATATTCCAAGTACAGGACATATGTTTCAATACGTTGGAGGTGCAATTACTTTATCTGCCGAAGTTCTAGATACTAACTGGAGAATATCTCAACCGATTCCTGAAACTAAGAAGAATGCAGTTAAAGGACAAGTTAGGTTTAGAAAGTACTATAGAGTTAACCATACAGCAGACCTTGATGTTTCATCTTTATTAGACTCAAGAAACCTAAAGGGATCACAAACTCATTTCAAAAAAAGAAAGGGGCACACATCTCCTTACATTACAGTTGATGTAATTTACAAATACAACCTTGCTAATTTAATGCCTCAAAAAGAAAAGGTTATTATCCACCTTGGAGAAGTCGTTTCGCTAGACAAGTCACATGACAATCTTATTAAGCGAATTTTCTCTATTCTTAAAAAGAGTAATGACATTAAAACTGCAGATTATTACGTAGAAGGTAAATTTTCATCAATGGCAAAAAATCACAAGTTTAAAACTAAGATTAAGAAACTTGTCTATGACTTCAAAGATAAGAAATTTGAATCACGTTCTCAGTTCAGAACTCACTCAGATACATCATCTATAAATGGACAAATTTCTAGAAAAATTAAAAAGATTCTCCTTAAAGAAAAGGAAGATGATTTTATAAAAGCACTTAAGCTTGAACAACTAATCCAAAGTAAAAAAATATAAGAGAGATAACGATGAAGATTAAGACAAATTTAATTCTAGCGGCATTACTCTCCTCAACATGTTTTGGTGCGAGCTTCAACATAGAAGATAGAGTTTTATCCCAGAAAGTACTTCTTGATAATTATAAATCAGTTTTTGGGCAAAGAGACTTTGCACATAAAACGACATTTCTAAAGAAAATAGAAAGAATGTCACATTTTAAAAAGAAACCTGTCCTGAAGTTTATAAAAGGCGTAGACGATATCTTTCCAGATAAAATTGCGAGAGCTCTTATACACTGGAGACACATCAATAAGAACCCAGGAAATGTCTCTGACGTTCTTCATTACTATATGGTTTATAAAACGTTTATTTTAAGAGACCATATTGATAATCCTCTTACTTCATCGCAAGGAAAGGCACTTGCTCTAAAGAAGCTGAGAGATCTTGTTGGCGATAGTACTGTCGACAGTAATAGTATCTCACTTCATTTTAATAAATTAAGACGTATTTCAAATGCTCTTGCAAATATAAAGAATGATAACTCATTCATTCAGGCAGTTAAGTCTGACAATATTATTTCTGAAGACATTGAAACTTCAATTCCAGGAATTACTCCATACTCTCTTTCAGCAGTAGGATTTATTCCAGGTAATAAGACTGAAATTGTTTCAGAAAATGTAAGTTCACTTGAAAGAATTGATTGGTTTAATGACAGAGTTATATTTTCAGGTGGTAAGCTTGATTTCGATGCACCTTATGTAAAAATGCCTACGAAAGAAGACCCTACTGGAAATGTTGTTTTCCAGGAAGACCCAATCTATATGAAAATTAGAGAGATGATTGATAGAGCAGAAAAGTCTGTCTTCATTGATATTTTTCTCTTTGGTGGTACTCTTGGTGCAACTCTTTCCGAATATCTACTTGATGAAACGATTAAGAAGGTAAAAGCCAATCCAGACTTTAAAGTAATGATACTTCATGACTATGCAACAAACTATAATATGGTTGAAGAAATGGTTCCTATTTTTCAATATATCCAAAAGAGGATTAAAGAAGAACCATTATTGAATAAGTCTGTATCAATGCTACAAGCAAATATTCAGAGACACCCACCAGGTATCCCTTTTGGTATAACTGAGCTGATTCCAAAAACACCTGACTCATTTAAATACTTTGAGGGTGGAAATACTTATTACGAATCTAAGATTGATCACTCTAAGGTAATTGTTGTCGATGGAAATCACGATGATGCTGAAGCTTATTTTGGCTCTAAGAACTGGACTGATCATAGTGGTGGTTATTATTACGATGATGCGATCTATGTTACAGGTCCCGCAGCAGGTCTTGTTCAAGCATCCTACTACAGGGATATTGAAGCAGCACTTACTGAAGATAAATTTGAGCTTAGCCGTTTTTACTATAAAGAGCTAAAGCTAGATAATGTTGAATATCTACCAAAGAAACAGGCATTACTAGATCAAATTAAAATCACTAAGAAAGAGTATAAGTACAATGGAGATAGTGTCATTCGTATAACAGAGGCCGATGTTGATGGTACGATTAAGAACGTACGAAATATGTTAGTTGATATGATTATGCGTGCAGAGAAGAATATTTATATGGAACAACTCTTTCTCTATGATCCATATATTACCGACGTTCTTCTTAAGAAGAAAGCGCAGAGTCCTGATATTGATATTAGATTAGTTATTGATCACAATGGAAACTTCGGTCTCAATGGTTTACCGAATACCATTTTTATCAAGGAGCTTGTTGATGCCGGTATCGCCGTTAGGGCAAGAAAAACATACGGGATAGAAGCACACTTTCCGGATGGAACGAAGAAAGAATATCACCAAGAAAACCACAGAAAAATCACTTCTGTTGATGGAAAGATTGTATTAGGAGGTTCTTCAAATATTAATCCTGATACTCTTCAAGGAAGCTTTAGAGAGTTTGGGGCTCAAGTCTATGATCAAAAAGAAGTCCTAGCATTTGAAAAACGATTTAAAAAAGATTGGAGAGATGCTGAGAAAATGGAAAAGCTAGATATTGAAAACTTTAAAGCTAACCTACTTGGAAAGCTTTTAGACAAGAAAACGTCTGCTTTACTTAACTCTGTCTTAGCTAAAATACTAAGAGCGAAGGACGAACTTGAAAAGAGATTCTAGCCACAACAGCCAGAACTCTTTGAAGACTTTTTAGAAGTAATCATTTTTATAAGCTTGGGAAGTTCCTTCATCACAAGGGACTTTCCAAGTAAAATAATAAACGAGACTGTTAAAGCTAACTCAAGCCAAGAAGACCCCTCATGAGCGTGTGCATGAATATTAAAATTTAAAGGCCAAGCAAACATAGCATAGAGATAATCAACTAAGAACGACATACCTAAGGCTACCCCAGCAATCGCAATAATATTTAATATGACACCTTTCTTTCCAATATACTGAGCTATTACTAATAGATTTGAAATATTTGTAGCTGGTCCAACTAATAGAATTAAAAGTGAAGTTCCCGGACTCATTCCCTTCATTACAAGAGATGCAGCAATTGGCGTAGTCGCTGATGCACAGATATATAATGGTATTCCAATCCCAAGAATAATGAGTCTTCCACTCCAACCACTTAGGCTTTCAAAGAAGTTTGGCGGAACGATGAAATCAATAAATGCTCCAGCAACGATTCCAAGAGTTAGCCAAAATGCAAAGTCATCAATTAGTTCAAAGAATGAAAACTTAAATACTTTATTCATCTTGGAACCAAAGCTCTCTTTTACTTCTTCTGAGTCACAACTTTTCTTCGCACAACAACCAGTACTCTTGGCCTCTTTCTCATTTTCAACAGGGGCCACATCTTCAGAGTTAAATATTATCTGCAGAACACCGGCCACGAAAGCAGAAAAGAAGGCAGCAACTGGACGGATGATTGTCATCGGTAAATCCATCATTCCATATGTCATAGCAATAGAATCAACACCAGATTCAGGAGTGGAAATTAAGAAAGAAGAAGTCGCACTATTTGAAGCGCCATTCTTTTTTAAAGTTACGGCAGTTGGCACAACTGCACAGCTACATAAAGGCAGAGGTATTCCGAATAGTGATGCTTTAATTACACCAAAAATTCCTTTACCACCAAGAGACTTCTTTATTCTTTCAGTAGAAACGAATACATGAATTAGTCCAGATATAAATAATCCAAACATTAAAAATGGTGCCGCAGTTAGCGTGTATTTCCAAAGAGCTTGTATGAACTCCATAATTTTTCCTTCGTCAATTTGCCGTAGTAACGATACTATCTTATCTACATCATTAAAGGGGTTATTCCAAGTGACGTTTATATTTCTTATATTAGCAGGGCTTTTCATTGGAATCTTTGCTCCTGTATTTGGAGTCGGAGGTGGAATCATAGCCGTACCTTCAATGCACGCAGTCGCTTCAGGCCTCCCTGCTCAGACTATTGTTGGCTGTTCCCTGTTCATGATTTGCCTAAACAGCATCATAAACACCTGGAAATTCAAAAGAAATAACGTTGAAATCAAGTTAAACATCGCAGGTGTAATTTCATGTGCAATGACAATAGGAGTAATCCTTGGTGGAAAATTTGTTCTTCAACTTGATGCCCAGACAATAAAATTAATTTTCGCTACGATCATCTTACTCATCGCTGTTAAAATTATTGTCTTTAAGAAGAAGCAAACTTCCGAGCTACCAAGCGTACTCACAGGAATGTTTTGGTTTAAGTGCGTTCTTACTGGCTTTATTGGTGGAGTCGTCTCTGGCTTAACAGGCCTTGGTGGCGGAGCTGTCCTGGTCCCATTAATGATCACTTTACTAAGCCTACCCCTAAAACTCATTTCACCCTATAGTCAGTTCTCCATGGCAGTAGGTACACTATTTGGCTCACTTGCCTATTTTAATGCAGCAACGCCTACCCTTCCAGGAGACCTTGCAATTATTCAAAGTTTTCAAATAGGTCAAATCAATATAGCTATAACTCTAGCTCTTGTTCTGGGAGCAATGACGACATCGGGTTATGGGGTAAAATTCTCCAAGAAAATGCCAGAGAAATTAGCTAAGAAACTTTTCGCAGGGCTTCTAACTATCGTTTCTTTAAAAATATTTTATTCGCAATTATTTTAAAAAAAGTATTGACGGATAAAAAGAGCTCCCCTATATTAAGTCTTACAAAAGCAATGCGGGGGCGTAGTTAAGCTGGTTATAACGTCTGCCTGTCACGCAGAAGGCCGAGGGTTCGAGTCCCTTCGCTCCCGCCATTTTCTTTTGTTTCTTTGATCGCTTCTGCGGTCTTTTTTTTTGCCTTTTTTCCGTGATACTTTCCTGAGCGGCGCGTATTAAAATATATCTTCTAAGAAGTAGGCTTGAAACTCTCCCTTATTTGATAATTTAGATTTTTGATAAATTGATGAGAGTTGATGGCGAACGGTTTTTTCAGCACTTCCTCTTGTCAGGGCCATATCTTTTGTAGACATGCCTTTTAAAAGTAGAAAGGCAACATCCTGCTCAGCAATGGTCAATGACCACTCTTGCATGTCTTTTACAACACGATTATGAATTCCTTCTTTGATTTCTTTAATATCCAAACTAACCTTATTGAGCTCTTCTTTAGTTTCAACTAAAGAACTTTTTAAAATCTCACTCTTAGTTCTAAGTAATAAGGCCACCATAACTATCGCCAAAACCCCTGACGTGACAATTCCTATCTCAACTATAATGTGAGATAGAGATACTCCTTCTTTTAAGTCTGCAAAGACATCAAATAAAGTTAATGTCGGTGCAATAAAAAGAATTAAAAGAACAAACTTTTTCTCATCAATTCGTGAAAAGAACTCTCCCATACGACATCCTATTTTCAAACACTTAGATCATTATAGGTCATTTGTCCGATAGATAAAATGATCTAAGTCAAATAAGTTTAAATGAACAAAGAAGGAGAATACATGAAGATGTTTATTATCTTATCAATCATGCAATTAATTAGCTCAATTAGTTATGCTAAGGAAATCACTCTAGAGGATCTAAGCTTTTCAAATCAAGACCTATCGACATCAACCCTATTACAAGATCTTCAGACAAAAAGGGCCGGTATGCTAGAGACGCATCAGAACCTAGGCTATCTTACAGCGGCATTACTTACAGCGACTATGATCACAGGCAAGGAAGGAGATGTCACAAACACTCACAAATACCTCGGGATCACAGCAGGTCTTTCATATTACGCAACAGCTTATTATGCAATCAATGCTCCCGAAGTAGAAGGTGCTACAAAATCAGGCTCAAGTCTCTGGCATAAGAGACTCGCATGGATTCATGGACCACTAATGATTTTAGCTCCTGCTCTTGGAGTTATTGCAGAAAGACAATTGAATAAGGGTGAAGATATTCACGGTATAGCCAAGCTACATAAGCCTCTCGCTGCTGTAGCCTTTTATTCTTTTCTTTCATCGCTAGCCGTTATTACTTTCGATTTCTAGGAGACACCATGAAATATATAATACTCTTATTCATAAGCCTAACGGCCTTCACCAAAGACTATACTGTTCAAGAAGGAAGCCTTACTTACACAGTAAATCACCCTTTAAAAACTATTTATGCAACGTCTACTAATGTAAAAGGTAAAATAGATTGTACGGATCTAGAATGTAGCTTCTTAGCTGCTACTCCAACAAAATCATTTGTCTCGAAAGATGGGAATCGCGACGTAAAAATGTGGCATCTTTTAAAAGCTAATCAGTTTCCTATAATTACAGTCTCGGGAAAGAGCAATGATAAAAACTTCTCTAAAATCCAAGTCTCAATAATGAACAAAAAGTACTTTTATACTGATAAAGACTTTAAAATCAAACTTCAAGACACTCATGCAAAAGGCTTCTTAAATATAAAGTTAAGCCACTTCGATATAGAGCAACCTTCTCTTTTTGGATTCTCCATTGAAGATCAGATTCGCGTTAATTTTGACTTAAAACTAAAGAATACTTCACAAGGACTATAATATGAAACGCTCTTCTATCTTAAAAATTCACAAAAAATTAGGTGTTATTTTCGCACCATTTTTCATTCTCTCAAGTCTAACAGCAATCCCCCTATTCTTCAGAAAGGATGATCTCTATTCTAAAGAAGTTAAGGGCCTCTTAATAGGGCTTCACAATTGGGAATATGGAGCAAAGTATATTGGTATAGTTTTGGCCTTAGCACTATTAGCTATAAGCTCAACAGGCTTATTTTTATATTTTAGAAGAAGATAAAGAACACTAAAACTAGAATGAATGATACCTTGTCTCGCTATCAAGTCTGACCACTCCCGCCATTCTCTTTTTCTTCTTTGATCGCTTCTGCGGTCTTTTTTTACCTAAAGTCCCAGTTAACAATATGTATTTATTTCAACTCAATAGATTACTTCGAGAAATCGGACTACACAGCACTCTCAGGAGAAATTTATGAAAAAATATATTGTTTTAATACTATCTGTACTTAGTACGTCTGCTTTTTCTTACGATAATAACGGATGTGAATCGATTAAGAATTTAGCGTATAAGTGTAATCAAATAATTTCATTATCTGGCCAAGATCGAAATATTTCAGACGTTGAAGTCTGTATTGGTTCTGGTGGACTTCAAAGTGAAATGTATCTAACTTCTGAAAATCTTTCTGACGATATATTCAACTGGAAAAAAAGAAATATTACTAATGTTATAAAGAACAATAGTAAAGTACTTAAACTAAGAGATAAGTCTAAATCGATAACTGGCTGTATTCTTAACCCTGGGTCTGCTTGTTACCGTGAAGAAGTAGCCGTGTTAGATAAAGAAGCAATGACACTTACTTTTGATTTGAAGTTTTCAACAAGTAAGTTCTTTCTTGGTGGCTGGACAAATGATGTGTCTTTAAAGTTATCGTGTGAAAAGCTCTAGTTCATACTAGGGCGATTACTTTTTTGACTCAAGTAGAAACCTATAACCCTTCTTATCCTCTCCAGATAGTTTAAAACCAACTTTCTCCAACACCTTAATTGACGCTTGATTATTTCTATCTGTACGAGCAATAATTTTATCTATACCAAACTCAGTAATAGCTAGATTACATAAGTACTTTGAAAGCTCTGTAGCATATCCTTTTCCCCAATATTCTTTTGCAATCATAAATCCAAGTTCAGGTATATTCTCTTTCGTTTTCACTAACATAAACCAGCCAATAAGCTTGTTGGTCTCCCTTTCTATAGGCGCCCAAAATCCCATAACTTCCGACTCTGGGATATACTCTAAGACTTTCTTTAGCCTAATCTCAGACTCAGAAAATGACTGTGCCCTTCCTGGACCAGTAAACTTCATAACTTCTTGGTCCCCTTCCATTTTATGAAGTTCATCTAGATCTTCAACTCGGAACCTTCTAAATATAAATTTATCTGACTTAAACATGTTATCCCTTAAGATATCGGCTAGTTAAACGATCTGTACACGTATAAAGATTACTTGTTAACAGACACATTTGACCTCTTTCTATTATACATAACTATGAAATTACTTTTGATTATCTTTTCACTTTTTTCACTAAATACATTCGCCTTTGAAGAGTGCCAGAATCTCCTATCTGATTGTGAGTACTACACATGTATTAATAAAATCAAAAAATGTGGAAAGCGCTCATATTTCGAGAGCTTTGGTAGAAAGTATTGTCATAAGTTTGCGAAATGGGAGCATAAATTTTCCTCACAAGGAAAGAACTGGATTGAGGACACTAAAACTTGTCTCATTACTAGTATAGATGAACTTGAAGAAGGCCTTAACTGTAAGCAGTTTAAAAGGGCCGCCGTTTCTCAGCATGTCCCTTGTTATATAAATTCTGGATATTGTGAGCTTTCAAACAAAGATAAGGCAAGAGTCACAGCAACAGTGATTGCAACAATGTGGCGACCTGACTTAATAAAAGCAGCAATGCAAGTTCTATCATCATGTAGGAAGAAATGATCTTAAGTCGTCTTATACTCTTATTTCTCATTACCTTTCACGTATGTGCATCTGTCTTAATTAATATAGAAGATAGAAATCAAACTCTGACTAAATCAGAAAAAAGCTTCCTAGAATTAAGTATTAGAAATGCTCACGCACATTTTCAAAAAATCATACCGACTGATTTCCCTATAAATATTTTAATAAATCCTCAAAATTGTTTTAGGACAGGATATAACTACAATAAGAAAGTAATCAATTTCTGCTCAAGTAAAAGTACTTTAAGAATGGGGATAAACTCATTAGATATAATTCATCACGAAGCATTCCACTATTTATTATGTCGATCTCTTCCTGATTTTTGTAACGAGAATATGATTGGAAATATACATATTCAATCTATCCACGAAGGACTTGCCGATTACTTCTCTTATCAGTTGTCACCAGATAATTTCTTTGGAGAGAATTATAGAATAGACTTCCCTTTTCTAAGATTTTATAAGAATGAGCTTTGCTACAATCTTGTATCGACACCTCATTTGAAAGGTAGCGCACTTTCCTCGTTTCTTATTAAAAATAACTATAATTGGAAAGATATTATTAGCTTTATTAAGGAAGGTTCTAAACTAGGAAGTTTCACTAAATCTGCATGTTTCTTAAGGTCTACGGAACAGACGATATTGACTCCAAGAAGTAGAAAACTGAGCAAATCGAATCGCTACTGGATCAATAAGGGTGAGGATATTGTTTTCGAATTCAAAGTTGCCAAGAAAATATTAAAGCACTTTAAAGAAGTAAAGTTCAAAGTAAACCATAGTTCAGATCTATTTAGCTATAGGCTTACTTCAGACACTCTCACTTTTTCTTCGAAAGGCCCAACAGGTTTTAATAAAATAATAGTAGATATTTACTCTCATGAACTCAAAATTGGCGAAGTAAAACTTTATCTTGGTGTGAGATAGTATGGATTATAATTGAGATCCAGGTGTTGCTCCAAAGTAAGTTAGTGCCATTGCTCCATATTGATTAGAACCTTCTAATAAGTTTTCAATAGTTTCACCATTTGAGTAACCATGAATGAATCGAGAAAGATAGGCATCACCTGCACCAGTTGTATCAACGATATTTTCAGAGACTAATGGTGTGCAGTCGTACTTAACTCCATTTATAAATAATTCAGAACCAAGACTTCCTAGAGTGATAGAAATAATGACATCACTCATTTTAGAAGTACGAATATAGAACTCATCAGACTCAAACTTATTTCCAAAGTGGAGAATTTTAACCTTACTAGCAAGCTCGTTAAATCTCTCCAAAGAAATATGTTTAACTTCGTGAAGATCTAATACTACTTTGTCTCCATGTAGGTCTATAATCGAATCTACCATAGGTCGAATTTCTTCAAAGTATGGAGCTATTAATAGATCAGCTGAGTCTAGCTTTTCTATTTCACTAGTCTTCCACTGAAATTCTCTTAAAAGTTTATCTTCAAAATGTCCAAAAGCCTTCTCTCCATCAGTGTGAGTAATCTTCAGAGTTAAATTATCTTCAGTTCTTTTAAGAGGTATGAAAGGTATATTATGCGATTCAATCTTTTCGATGAGCTTACCTGTCCATCGGTCTAGGCCAAGTGTTCCTATTAAAGTTACCTTATTAGATCCAAGTTCATTTAATAAGAACGCAACATTATAAGCACAACCACCAATATAGCTCTTGTGCTCGTTTGGATAGGTATCAATACCAACATCTCCAACACAGAAAATATTAAGCACGTACTCTCCTAACCATGTCCATGAATGGCGCTATTTTCTCGTAGTCCATTCTATTATCATTTGTCATAAATGCCGTTCCTACTATTGCGCCATCACAGACTGGCATTAGCTCAGCAATATTATCTAGAGCTAAACCTGAACCGATAATAAGAGGTATATCAGTACTTCCCTTTCGTGCCTCTAAAAGGTCACTCACTTGTGGTGCAACTCCAGTTATTCTTCCAGAAATAACTGCTCCATCACTACCTTTTTCAAAGGCTTCTTTTGCACTCTCGCCTAAGGTCTTTTCCTCTAGCATTGTTGCATATTTAACTTGGATATCTGAGAAGAAGGCAATATCACTCGCTCCAATTCTATTTTTAAAGTTCATAACTTCTTCAGGATTAATTCTCATCTCTCCCCCATACTCTTCTCGGCTCATTCTATCGACAAAGTAATCTGTCCTTATAAAGGAGCAGCCACTGGCTTTAGCGACCGCAAGAGAAGCTTCAGGATCATTAATAAGAAACTCTGACCCTAGAACAATATCACTTGAACAATGTTTAATAATTTCATTAGCAGTAACACTCATAGAAGCGATAACTTCAGGACCAGCGAGGACTGTATACGGACGATCATTTTCATTCTCAAGAAGGGCACCTTCAACACCACATTTTTTTAAGACCTCAAGATCTTCCACTGCCAAGTCTATAACTTGACTCATCCCTGGATGATTTGCATATCCCAGTGATGGAGCAAGATAAATTACGCCAATGATTGGTTTTAAAGAGTTAAAGCCTTTTACTTTCAAGATAGTCCTCCTGCTTGTCAGATTACTATCCTACCAAAGCTCAATTCATTTTAAAACAGTTCTCTATACCAACAGGACGGTCTTTTCCCTCCGGATGAAGAGAATGTCATTTGAAAGTTAAATGTCTTATATGAGTTACTAGAAATTGCCCCAGCAATAAATGTATCGAGACGACACTGAGGATTATTCTGATACAAGTAAGTTAATGGAACTTTAAAAGTGTCGACACTCTCAAAGGAGATATCTTCAAAGCCTCCAATAACTTCTAATGCTTCTTTTGAGACTATTGAAAGAGCTTGGCACGTTTTTCCAACACAGCCTCGAACAGTCAATGACCTTATATCCTCTAAAGCTATTTGGTCATGGATCGATTCGATTTCATTAACGTCAATTAATCGTTTCATACAATTCTTAGTCGTAAAATAGTCTGCTTGCCCTTCTGTTGATATCTTTCTATTGTCTCCGGCAAATTCTATGACATATGGAGCACCACCAACAATATGACCAAGCTCGTGACAAAATAAATTATACAAGTGCGTTTTTTTAAGATTAGGAAGATCAAGTAAGCTCGAAGATATATATAGTTCACGGGGCCTAGTAGAGCTCATCGCGGCAACTGAAGTAATTTCTTCATTAGTCCAAATAACCTTTACGGTTTCATCTAAATCTTTTAACTCTTCAAAGAAAGCAATATTAACATCTTTCCAAGCAGAGAGAATTTCTTTCTTATCCATAGAATAAGATTTAAAAGAAAAAAGTATTAGTAGTACTGTTACAAACTTTAGCACTAAGACCTCTTTAACGGGTTGTTCATAAAATGAGCTGTATTCACAACGACTCTATCATCGATGTTAGGAAGTTTATTTGTAACATCCTCTATTTTCGTCCAATGAACTGTTGGAGCGTAATGATGCTCTTGATGATATCCATTATTAAACCAAAGAATATTATATAAACGACTATAACAACTAACTGAATCCGTCTTTCGATCTCCAGGAGCTGCACCATAGTGCTCAAAGTAGTTTTCCATCAAGGCCGCAACTTGTCCAAGATACCAAACAGGTAAGTAAAAAAAGACAAAGAATTTCCAACTAATAGCAACCAGAACTAGCCAAAAAGAAAGGACACCCAAAATCTCCATAACAAGAAGTTGCTTATCGGCGCTCTTCTTAGTTTTCTTTGCTAACGCTAATAGGTCTATCCTAAAAAAACCTATGAATGAGTAAGATAGTATTCCCTCTTCTTTATCATTCTTTGAATGCGTGAATAATGACGATATATCTTTTTCACCATTAGTATGGCGATGATGATTCATATGATGATGATAGTATAGAGTTTGCGGAAGCCCCATTGCCATTGAGTTTATTATTGAGAAAACCTTATTAAGTATCCCAGATTTAAAGAAATTATTATGAATAAAATTATGTGAAACACATTGGTAGTTTGTGCAGTAGAATGCGACTAGAGCAACTCCTGCAAGAATGTTTTGAATAACACTTAGCTCATTAAAAAATAATGCTCCAAACACAAGCAGTGTAATATTGGAGAAGCATATTAATACAAGCAGTAAATCTTTATTAGAATGTTTAAAAATCATAGAGTTATACTAGCATTAGATAGCTCTACGCTTTGATTTTTTGAAATATCTTTAATACCGTCTAAAGTTTAGACAATTATGATGAAATTCTCTCTTCAATCATGCTCGCAACCCTTTCAAAATCAACTGGCTTTGGAAGGAATTCTATCGCCCCAAGGTCTCGACCCTTACACTTGTAGTCGTTGGTATCATAGGCACTACAAAGAGCAACCTCTACCTTTTGAAAGCTCTCTTTCAGGTTCTTCAAAAGTGTAAAACCATCCATGACTGGCATATTAATATCAGTAATAACAAATACCTTATCTTCAGGAGTACAGTTATTTTGCATAAACTTCATGCATTCTTCACCATTAAGGAAGAAGTGAAATTTGAAGTCCTTACCCAGTATATTTGAAAGAAAAATCTCATAGATTTCTCTAATATCCGGCTCATCATCAACCAATAGAAACTTGTACTTTCCTGTCATAGCAACTCCAATTTGTTCTCATTCAGTATAAACTAAATTTAGCGAAGCTCCGAAAATTCATCTTTTCCCGATATACCAAGCCTAAGTGTCTGATATCAAATTGAAGTAATATAAGGTACTTAGATGAGTATTTGGCCATCATATATGGCAGTTGGCAAAAGTAACTCATTCGTATAAAAAGTTAGTATGAAAAGAATTGAAGTCCTATATTGGGATGAGCACTACATAGCCGTAACTAAGCCTGCTGGCCTACTCGTTCACCCATTCAAAGAGCGCTCAAAAGATAGAAGTCATCTCATGAGATCTGTAAAAAAGCAGACTGACCTCTATCTCTACCCTGTTCATAGACTTGATAAACCGGTCTCTGGAGTTGTTCTCTTTGGTCTTTCAAAAGAGGCGACAAGAAGGATAAAAGAACAGTGGAATACTGAGCTTACACAAAAGAGATATATCACTCTATGTCGTGGTGAGATTGATGAAGAAGGAAAATTCGACTTCGACTTAAAAGGCGATAGGGGCCCTCAAGAGGCACTAACACTCTATAAGAGAATCGCCACAAATGGTGAATATAGTCTTGTTGATGTTGAAATCAAGACAGGCAGGATGCATCAAATCAGGCGGCACTTTTCCCGTAGAATGTTCAATATCATTGGAGACTCTAAGTACGGAAGAAGCGCAATCAACAATATCTTTAAAATGAAGTACAAGTTCTATAGACTTTTTCTTCACTCTTATGAGTTCAAGTTTTTCCACCCCTTCGATAATAAATGGGTAACAATTAGATCCTCAATTCCTGACGAGTTAAACCATATAATTGACGATTTAGATCTGCGAAATCCTTAAAGTTTTCAAGTCCTTAGGACGATAAGTAGTGAGATGAAGCGACTACTCACTATTATAACTATATGTTTATACTCATTTTCTATTTGGGCCACTCCATCTTTACTGGCCCCTCGCCATAGTGTAACGCTCCAAGACCCTAAATCAGGAAGACAGCATCAGTTTATGTCTGATGGATTTACATATCTAAAAGTAGAAACAAACCCTAAAGAAATGGCCAATAACCCAAGTTGGTTTGTCGAAGTTAGTATGATGACTAAGGCCGGAACTAAAGTAAATAACAAGAAGTATAAGACGAGTAAGAAAACATTGATGGAAAATGTTGCGCTCTCTCTTCCACCATCACAAAAAGTTGCAGATACTTTAAACAAAGAAAATGTTCTCCCTAAGAAGGACTTAAACTTTGTTGTCGAAGGGCGCTATGTAAAAAATGGTTGGGACTATTTACAGATATACTTTGTAGATAGTGACGGAAGAAATGTTGATCACAATGGTATTGCTCCACCAGATGCACCTTTCAGATATTATAGACTTTCTACTAAGATATTTGATTATCATATGGCGGAAGGAATGATTAACAATTTAAATAAAGTTAATAGCGACCCTTTTGATACTTTCTATTGCCCAACAAACTTCAGTGTTCCACTTCTTGATAGCTACACTGATCTCGGAGCAAATGTACAGGCGCCTCTAAAAGTTCAAGCTTCACCAGTAAAGAAGCCGAAACCTGTTGTTGCAAAGAAACCTGTTCCTAAGCCAAAACCTAAACCAAAGAAGAAATTAAAATCTACCTATGAAACGATGATGGAAAAAAGGGCCTGGTTTCTAAAGACCTATCCAACAGTAGGTAAATGTCTTTCAGCTCTTCGTAACTACGAAAAGAAGAGAAATGGTAATATTTGGGGAAGTGATGTCAGTCTCAAAAAGAGAGCATCCGAAATCTATAAACAATCTAAGGCTACGTTTTCGAAGTTAATTAATCATTCGAAGGTAACAAAGAAGAAATCAAATAGTACAGGCTTTGGAGAAACACATAATCCTCATATGATTCATCCACTTCTTTCGCCTGAGCTAATGTCTTGTATTGCTTTTCAAGAGACGAAGGGAAAACTCGATCCACAGGCGATGAACTACAGCTACTGTGAACAAAGAAACCCGATGAGATCAACCGCTTTTGGTTTATCAATGATCACGAGAACAACTCTCTCAGATCTAAGATATTATAAACCTCACAAAAAGGCCGTAAATCAACTTCCTATAACAACAGTAAGTGAAGTGAATGGACTAAAGCTAAAGCCAAATATGAGTGTTGATAAGATGATTTATGCGCTAAGTGATAGCAAGGAAGTTCAAATGGAATTAATGGCCAGAACTTTAAACTACACTCTCAAGCATTACAATTGGCAGAAGAAGTTAAAGTCAAATGTTCAAAAGACTCTCGAATGGGGAGTTCTTAAATATGATGGTGATGATAAAGAAGCTTATCTTAAGAATGTTGTTCGAACATGTGTTCCATGTATGAAGAATATTAAAAAGAATGGCGGAGATCCTGTCTCTTGTCACAACAAGATGGTGAAATAATGAAATACTTTCTCTTAATAGCTCTAAGCTTCAATTTATTGGCAATGACTCCTAAGGAAATTGAATCTAAAGGAGTTCTTCATTATGAAACTGTTATTCATGGAGAAGTTCCCTATAAGTTCTTGATTACGAAGAATCAAGGAATGGCAAAATTAAGTGTCTACAATGAAAGCGAAAAGCTCATTCTAACGAGAGAGAGAGCTCTTGCACTTGAAGGCTTTAAGAAGCTTAAAATAAAGAGTCTAATATCAGACAACTCAAAGTACCTCATTACCTTTTGGAAGAAGGGTGCACATGGTACAACCGTTGAAGTTTTCGACCTTTCTAAGAAAGGCTCAAAGCCAATAAAAATCATTAACTCTTACCTCTCAATTGACTACCAAGAGACTTTAGATTCGTTTTCAGTTGTTTACGATAAGAAACTTAAGGGCGGGGACCTCTCTCCTATTAAGCACAAAGTCATTTTTAGCGCGAACGGTCAAATTTCAGAGCACAAGCTTTAACATTGCTTAATTAATATGCTATCTTCAAGAGATACCACTTTTGGAGATTATTTATGAAAGTTTTCCATATTGTCGCATCAATGATGACAATCCTAGCAATTCTATTTCTTTTTGCCCCTGTGATCAGAAAACGTGAAATTGCAAAAACTCAACTAGAAAGAGATTATTTTAAACTACTTTCAGAATATAAAAAGAATCAAAGTAATGAAGTTCTTGACCAGCTTACTGCAGTTGGAATGAAGCTATTTAATCTTAAAGATAAAGAGCTTGCTAACAAGAAAGTAAATGAAGACCTTCAACAATTCGGAGCTTAAAATGACTGACGATACACCAAAGAATGAAGATCAAGACCTGCTTGAAAGACTTCAAAATGATATAGATGAAGCAATTTGGGAAATTATTGAACCTCACCATAATAGAGAATCGGCCTACCTTCTCTCATCAGATCTAGAGCTTGCTCCTGTTGGTATGGCAATGGCCAAAGATCAGATTGAATATATTAGAGGTTGGTTAACAGATGGAAGTATGGCCCGCCCAAATGAAGAACAAATTAAAGTATGGAAAGAACAAGACGTTAAGTTCAATTACTTAATTGTTCAACCTTATGTTCTTATTCAAGTTAAACAAGATGAGCTTCAATGAAATCGATTTTAATAATACTATCTCTTATAACACTAACATCATGTAAAGAGTTTGAAGTTACTCAAAGTAAAATGCTAGGTAGTTTTATTTGTCAGTCAAAGGAGAATTGTCTTTCAAGTAAAGAAACAGGCGAGAAAAATATCCTAGCTTTTAAAATGATGGGAGAAAATGAACAACAAAATATCCTTAATATTTCAAAACTTATTAGAAAGATGGGCGATATCAAAATTGTTAAGCTTGAAGGGAATTACCTCTATGCATTCACTGAGCGTACTCACCTAGAGTTTATAGCAAATCAAAAAGATCGTAAGATCCACATTAGATCGCAAGTTTCTAAAGGTTCAATATTTGGAAATGATAAGGGTAAGAAGTTGATAGAAGAGATCAGATTTAAATTCTACCAAAACGACTACTAATTTTTTCCAAGTCTCCGATACGCAAGTATATGAAAACTCTATATATTTGCGTAAAACATGATGGCCTAGATAGTCTTTTAGAAATGGCCCTTTCAGGCCATAAAGAACTTCAAGTCTTCATGGAAAAAGATACTGCTTCCCTAATGAATACAATCGACTTTATCGGAGTACCACAACTTCTCATTGTGGATGAAGACCACTACTCTACACTTGATCAGTCAAAGCTGAATGCAATCCCAAAGAAAATTCTCTTTAATAAGACAAATAGTGTTGTTCCAGATTGGGACTGCTTTGAAAAATCCTCATGGCAAGAGGTCTGCAAAGGAATTGTAGATGAGCTTGATGCTACAGATGAGCCTCTTGAATACTCAACAGTTCCATTTCACTTACTAAAGTCTATCGAGACTCCTGTCTGTGATATATATTTAGAGATTACCAAAGATGGAAAACCACATCATATCAAGCTATTTCACAAGAATGAAAAGATTGATTTAGTGACAGTAGAAAAGTACCTCGACAAAGGTGTATCCCACGCAAATATCTTAACTGATGATAAATTACAATTTCTCAATACTATATCTAATAACCTGTACTCTCAAATGATAGAGAGTCCAACAGAACAAGTTGTAGGAAAGTCCCTAGATGTATCCATAACATTACTAAAAGAAATAGGTTTTAACTCTACTTCTACTCAGCTGCTAGACGGCGTCATTGATAATATAAACAAGTCTCTGACAAAGAAGAAAGGAAAAGATCTAAGTATAATTAAAGATCTTCTAAACTCTAAATCCTCTAGGTATTACAAACTTGCAAACCTTACGTCTCTACTCTCTATGAGGATTTTACAAATGTCTTCCTGGAGTACCCATACGCATCAAGAAATTTTAATCTACACGGCACTACTTGGTAATGTCACTCTCCCAAAAGAAGAGATGATTTTTATTACTGATGAGCAAAACCTTTTAAAGTCTAGCTTTAGTGATGAAGAAAAGAAGAATATTTATCATCATGCTTTAGATGCATTCAATCTTGTTCAGGCCGATAAAGACAAGCCTCAAGATGCCGATATGTTTATATTAGAACATCATGGAAATAAGACAGGGGTTGGATTTTCTAGTCAGTTATCCACACAAAACCATAAGTTGATTATTATATTTAGAATTTGTGAAGACTTCTCTATCGAGCTTTTAAAGAGAAAAGAAATGAATGAAGCCATTAAGCTTAAAGAGATATTTCAATTCTTATATTCAAAGCACGATAAAAAAATCCTTCACCAAACAATTGATCTTCTAAAGAAGTGTTTTATAAATTAATAAGACTCTGGAGAGAACCAACACAGTGGTCTTGCTCCAGGTTGTCCCCTGTCTCTAATACATGCACCTATTGAGTGGTCCGAGTTATCAAAATCGGAATACTTTTCTTCATCACATAGAAGACCTGCTACAAAAGTATCGAATCGACACTGAGGCTCAGGGTGCTTGTAGAAAGTATTATCAACAACGACCTTAGACTTCCCATTAACTTTAGGCGGATGCCAGTCATACTTTAATGAAGCAAATACTCTCCCTAAAGCTAAAGCTGCAACCGAAGTTCTCTTACAACTTTCACTCATACAAACTTTCTCAATTTCAGACATAGTCATCTTATCAGCGAAGTTAACTGATTTATTATCGTTATTTTCCTCAATCAATTTCCTCATACACTTATTCGAAGCAAAGTAATCTGCCTGACCTTCAGCGGATGACCAACTTCTTCGAGTTGACTTACCTCTAAAGTTCTTTGGTGCTCCCCCATAGTGGTGTCCTAGTTCATGACACATAATTAGTAAGAGTGAATCAGGACTCATATCACGATGCCTAGCAAGGCCACCGTTGATAACGATTACTGGGTTATTATCATCATCACGAGTCGCATGGGCGTTAACCCTAGCTTCATCCCACAATCTTTCGACCTTAAGATCTTTTCCATACTTCTCTTTTACAATAGGTTTCCAAACTCTTTCAAATTGATCAATCACTTGATGAAATTGAAACTGAGCGATACCACCTCCACCAAAGGACTTTAGCCCTGTAGGGATTTTAACATTATTTTCAGGAAAACAATTTTCAACCGCTAAACTATTTAGAGGAAGAAAGGCCATGGATAGAATGATTGAAATAAATGAAAGTTTTTGCATATGCACTCCTTGTTAAATAGTGACTATACTACTCGAATGCATAGTGCCATTTAGTCAAAAAGGTGTACCTGATATAGATCAGATTTTTTAGATCCTATAATCAATTTTATTTATCTCCTACAACAGATACGACTCGTTCACTTAGAGTGAATATATGTTTGTAAGAAATCAAAGGGAGGAACCTAAAATGAAAGCAAAAAAACTATTATTACCATTACTGATGATTGGAGCACTAAGTGCACAAGCGGTAAAGTTTGAAGCAGTTCCAATTAATCATGTCTATTCACCAAAAGGATACAACTCCAATGACGATGTAGAAGTTGTTGTTGAAGGAGTACTCCCAAACCTATGTTATAAAAATGTAAAATCTGAAGTTAGGATTGATGGAAAAGATGTCATCATCGACATTAAGGCCCAAAAGAATAATAACCCAAATGTTGCTTGTGCAGAGATGGTAGTACCATTCTTAAAAGGAGCAAAGGTTGGACTTCTTGATAAAGGCTGGTACCGAGTCATGATCAACGGAGAACAAAGATCAGATCTTCATGTTGAAGAGTTTGATTCAAATGGATTAGAAGATGAAATCCTAGCAAATGTTGAAGTTGTCGAAGTTGAGGAAGGAAGTAGAATCATTAAACTTAAAGGACAAAATGCAAGTGACTGTCTAGTACAAGATAGAATCGATGTAGAGTCTAATAACAAAGATGCCTACTCTATCAAACCTCAAATGAAACAAGTCTCTGACTTCTGTCCAATGAAGATGGTTCCTTTTGAACTTGAAATGATTGTTCCAGATGAAATCGAAAAAGAGAAAATACTACTACACGTTAGATCTCTCGAGGGTAAATCAATTAATAAGCTCTTCAAGAATAATCTCTAACGACCTTATAGATTTACCTTTTAAGCTCCCGTTCTCCACGGGGGCTTTTTTTATAGCCTCACGACATTATTTAAAAATTCATTCTTTGCGACTATATAAGTCTTGTAATGATTTGAGTACTTCTCTATTTCTTCTTCAGTTAGCTGTCTCTTTACCTTGGCCGGAGAACCAATAATAAAACTCCCAGGAGGATATGATTTTCCAGGAGGAACAACACTTCCCGCAGCAACTAAGGAGTTCTCTCCAATCTCAGCACCATCAAGAATCGTTGAGCCCATACCAATTAGACAACCATCACCTACTTTACAGGCATGAAGAGTTACAGAGTGACCGACACTAACATTCTTGCCGATAATTAACTTAAACTCATCAACAACATGAAGCATGCAAAGGTCTTGAATATTTGTATTTTCACCAACATGAATCTCGTTCACATCTCCTCTAGCAACTGTAGAGAACCATAGATTTGAATTTGCACCAAGAAAGACTTTTCCTATAATATCCGCCGAGTCAGCTATAAAGCATCCTTCACCAACTTCCGGACTTATACCTTTAAAAGAGTATTGAGACATATCTAATCCCAACCAACTATTTCATAGCCCTTTCTGGCCAAGCACTTATTCGTATATCTTTGCTTTAAAACATCTGGGGTAATTGCCGAACCAGCAGCTCCACCGGTACCACCAATTGCAGCTCCAGAAATTGCGGCCTTCTTGAAGTCACCAAAGAGCAAACCTGAAACAGCTCCCATCGCTGCACCAACAAAGGCCCCTTTACCTGCGCCCTTAAGCATCTTCTTCCCTTTGCTTGATTCAATAAACTTATCAGCATCGGCCATACACTTATCGGCATCTTTTTTCGCAGCTTCCTTCCCTACCTTCTTATACTTTTTATTAGGGTATAAGACAGGGTTAGATGAACACGATACTAATGAGACCAGTAATATAAATGGTAGAATTTTCTTCATTATTTCTCCTGTTAGGAGAATTATATCATAGATTTGAAGGCACAAAAAAAGGGAGCGATTAGCTCCCTTCCAATATATTGTGAATTTCTTTTTACATTACCAAGGTAACTTAGAGATAAAAACTGAAAGGTCTTTAATATCTTCAACTGAAAGTTTCGAAACGACAGTCGCCATATTCTTATTAACTCTTATCTTCGACTTCATATCAGATAGTTGCTTTTCTACATACCAATCCATCTGTCCACCAATCTTAGGTGCCTTATTTGCTTTCTTTCCTTCACCAGATTTTCCGTGACAAGAAATACATTGCTTATAAAGTTTATTAGCTCTTACAAGTTGTGGAGTATCTAGAGGAATAATTGTTTTCTCTACGATTTCAACATCATCAGAGATAACTTTTGGAGTCGTAGCTTCAAGGTGCATCTTAGCAAGTTCTTTTAGCTCTTTTACATGTAGAGCGTGACCTTCTTGAGCCTTCTTTATATCAAAACGCTTATTATCTATCTTTACATCATTGTAGCTTGAAAGATTCATTACAAGTGTAAGTCCACCAAGAAATAGACAAAAAATTACCAAACGTGTCATCGTTTCTCCAAAAAATTAAAAAATTATGCCTTATAAGTTCAACAGTATAAGCCAAGGCCTTAGAATTGGCAACCAAATGAGTCCCTCAATTCTTTCGTGATGCATCACTTTAAAAATCTAAGTCCATCTAGTTTCTTCTCATAAGTATAAGAGAAATACTCTCTCAATAAGATACTTTCATTATTAAAGTTGTAGTCCTTGTGGGACTTCTTAAACTCACCTTTAGCTTTTGCACTTAGACCGCCCCAATCCTTCTTTGCTAAGGACTTTGCCTCAGGAGAAAGTGAATAAATAGCATGGAGAAGCTCATGATTTAAAGATCTCTGCCAATTCTCTTTATAATGACGCGCCCCATCCCCAAGAATGGTATAAGGATTAATCAAAATGAGATGACTACTTGAAAAATACTTTTCCAAGTTACCATCAACTTTCTGACCTACAGTTTCTTCTACCGCTCTTTGGCACGCAAGCCCATCAGAAGAACTCAGCCACTTCCTATATGAGTCTAGTTTCTTATTAGAAAGACTCAGCCCTTTTACTGATAGTCCAAATAAAGGAGCAGGTAGAGAACTCATACTTACAATCCCTTGAGATATGGCATAACAATAAAAGTCCCTTGTTAACATAACCGGGTTTGTAACCTTTAGAGCTGTAATGTTATTGTTGTATTTATTTAGTATTCCCTTTAGAGAAATTTTATCAAATTTCTTCGCATAGAAACTCTGATTTACTTCACTTAATTTGTACCAACAAAAATTGTAACGAACAGGCTTATATCTTAGCTCTGATACAAGTCTCGCAATTGAGCAATCCCTAGTTTGAACTGGAAACATATATCCAACAAAGTCATCAAAGTTTCGTCTTGTCTCTTTAAAGACACACAACTTTTTTCCTTCTATTTCACAAAGTTTACTCATGCAATCTTGAAACTGACTATTTTTGGCACATGAGTTTATAGTAAGTGCGACGGCCTGGTTAATGATTGAGCGGTGACCTTTAACAAAATTAAACTTTGTATCGTACTCGAAACTTTTTCCAGGAACTTTAAAATCAAGAGGTTTATTTCTCACCCAAATAGCATTATTTTGAAGGTCTAATATATATCTATCCCCCAACAGGTGAGCTCCAACATTTCCATCTATAAACTTATGGGATAGTGCTCCTTTTGAGCCATAGAAGTACGTAGAGCTAAGTTTAGGAATTTTAAGTTCTCCACATTCGAGGTCGTTTAAATTAAAGAATGGTAGACCTCCACCGTGATACCCTTGGGAAAACATCTGCTCTCTTAGAAGTAGTTTATCAACCTCATGCGTATGGAAAATCACAGGGACTTCACTTCCAGAATCGAGTCGAAAACTAAATTTATGATTATCTAAAGAGCATTCAAATGTAATAACATTCTTTCCTTTCATAATTATAGGAAGTCTCTTCCACTTTCCTTTTAATTTAAATTCTTTGTGGATCGTTATTACTTTCTTTTTTATATTTACTTCAACTGGGTATTTCTTTAAAAAATCTATTCCAAGGATTCCATCACAACAATTAATCCCGTCCTGCTCTTCGTTAAACTTATTAGTCGACATAGCATAACTGAGCATGTCCTTGTAGAGAAAATCCCCTAGCTTTAAATCAATCGTATATGCTTCGGACTTTTGTTTTCCAGCAAAGGTATTTACGTAAGTATCTTTTTCAGGTTTCCGAGTTAATATCTTTCTAAAGTTTTTACCTGATGAAGGTTCGATAAAGTTTGCATTCGAACCTGTATCAAGAAGAAACTTATAGTCTTTTCCATCAATTTTAAATTGAGTTATAACTAGTGGCCCAACAGCTTTTATTATTGGAAGTTCGAGGGTCTTTCCCAGTGTTGAAATACTTAGTAATATTGTAAACGCAACGCAAAAAGCGGTTCTCATTTTATCCCCTCTCCAAAGGCCTAAAACCTTTTTAAAACTTATTCTTTCTGATAGTATCGGATGACTTTTAGTTTAGATCAAATAGATAATTTTTGCGAGGAAATGATGCAGTACAACTTTGGTGATATTGAAAAAAAATGGCAGCAATACTGGGAAGAAAACCAGACTTTTAAGACGGACTCAAGTGACCGTTCTAAACCAAAGTACTATGCCCTAGATATGTTTCCATTTCCTTCAGGAGCTGGTCTCCATGTTGGACACCCAGAAGGTTATACAGCGACAGATATTATGTCTCGCTACAAGAGAATGAATGGATATAACGTTCTTCATCCTATGGGATGGGATTCATTTGGTCTTCCAGCTGAAAACTACGCTATAAAAACAGGAACTCATCCAGAAGAAACTACTCAAAAGAATATTGGTACATTTACAAGACAACTTAAAACACTTGGCTTCTCTTACGATTGGTCGAGAGAAATTGCTACGAGTAATGTTGATTACTACAAGTGGACGCAGTGGATATTTGTTCAACTCTATAATAAGGGTCTTGCATACGAAGATGAAATTTCAGTTAACTGGTGCCCTGAACTTAAAACAGTTCTCGCCAATGAAGAAGTTGTCGATGGAAAGTCTGAGGTCGGAGGACATCCGGTAGAAAGACGCCCAATGAAACAGTGGATGCTAAAAATTACTGAATATGCTGACAGACTTATTGACGATCTTGATGATGTTGATTGGCCAGAAGGTATTAAAGAACTTCAAAGAAACTGGATCGGAAGAAGTGAAGGTGCCACAGTTAAATTTTCAGTAGATGGTGGACACGGAGAACTAGAGGTTTTCACAACTCGCCCAGATACTCTCTTTGGTGCTACTTATATGGTAGTTGCTCCAGAGCACGATCTTGTTTCAAAAATTACAACTGAAGAGAACAAATCTTCAGTTGAAGCATACTTAAAGAAAACAGCTCTTAAGTCTGATCTTGAAAGAACAGATCTTAACAAAGATAAGTCAGGTGTATTCACTGGCGCTTATGCTACGAATCCAGTAAATGGAAAGAAAGTTCCTATTTGGGTAGCAGATTATGTACTAATCTCGTACGGAACAGGGGCCATTATGGCAGTTCCTGCTCACGACGAAAGAGACTGGGAATTTGCTAAGAAGTACGACCTACCAATTATTGAAGTTCTCAAAGGTGGAGATGTAAATGAAGCGGCATTTACTGGAGACGGCGAGCACGTTAACTCTGACTTCCTAGACGGACTTGGTAAAGAAGAAGCCGTTTCTAAAGCTATCTCTTGGCTTGAAGAAAAGGATCTTGGAACTAAGAAAATTAATTATAAGCTTAGAGACTGGTTATTCTCTCGCCAAAGATATTGGGGTGAACCATTCCCAGTTCTTAAGTATGAAGATGGATCTGTAAGATGCCTCGATGAAGATGAACTACCAGTAGTTCTTCCAGAAGTTGAAAAGTATGAACCATCAGGAACTGGTGAATCTCCACTAGCGAAAATTGATGAGTGGTTATATATCACAGATCCTAAAACAGGAAAGAAAGCTAAACGTGAGACTAATACAATGCCTAACTGGGCAGGGTCTTGTTGGTACTATCTAAGATATATCGATCCAAAGAATCCAGATAAGCCGTGGGATGAAGATTTAGAAAAATACTGGATGCCAGTTGATCTCTATGTTGGTGGAATTGAACATGCTGTTCTACACCTACTCTATGCTAGATTCTGGCACAAAGTTCTTTTTGATCTAGGCTTTGTTTCGACAAAAGAGCCTTTTAAGAAACTAGTCAACCAAGGAATGATTCTTGCTCCAGATGGAGAAAAGATGAGTAAGTCTCGTGGTAATGTTATCAACCCAGATGATATTGTTAATGAGTTTGGAGCTGATTCACTAAGACTATATGAAATGTTCATGGGTCCACTTGAAAAAGTTAAACCATGGCAAACAAAAGGTGTAAAAGGTGTTCATACATTCCTTAGGAAATCTTATGGATTCTATGGAAATAAAGAGAATACTTACGAAGGTGAAGAGAAAGATCAAGACACATTAAAGACTCTTCATAAAACAATTAAGAAAGTAACTGAAGATATTGAGAACATGAGATTTAATACTGCTATCTCTGCTCTAATGGTAATGAATAACGAAGTTATTAAAAAAGGAAATGTTTCTGTAGAAACAGCTAAGAGTTTTGCTCTTCTTCTAAGTCCTATGGCACCACATGCTGCGGAAGAGATCTGGGCAAACCTTGGAGAAAAGGAAACTTTAGCTTATGCACAATGGCCAAAGTTTGATGCGGCACTTGCTAAAGATGATCTAATAACAATGGCAGTTCAAGTTAATGGTAAGACTAGAACAACTATTGAAGTTCCTGCTGATATTTCAAAAGAAGATTTTCTCGCTCAAGCAAAAGCGGATGAAAAAGTAAGTAAATTCCTTACAGGTAATATTGTTAAAGAAATCTATGTTCCAGGAAGAATCTGTAACATCGTAGTAAAAGGTTAATTAGAAATGACAAATAAATTCTACTGCACAACTGCAATTGATTATCCAAACGGTAGACCACATATAGGTCACGCATATGAAAAGATTGTAACTGATAGTTATAACCGTTGGTACAAAATGAAGGGAATGGACACTCACTTCCTAACAGGTACTGACGAGAATGGACAAAAGCTTATTGAGTCTGCTGAGGCGGCAGGTAAAGATACAGCAGCATTTGTTTCTGAGAATGTAGAAATTTTTAAAGAGCTATGTGTAAGAGCTAATATTCAGTATGATGATTTTATTAGAACAACTGAGCAAAGACATCATGTTGCAGCTAAAGACATTTGGACAAAACTTGAATCTAAAGGACTTGTATATCATGGTCATTACTCAGGAATGTATTGCATTGCCTGTGAATCATTCTACACTGAACTTCAAGCACCAGAGGGTGACTGCCCAGAACATCACAAGCCACTAGAGAAGAAAGAAGAAGAAGGTTACTTCTTTAAACTATCCGACTATCACTCATGGATTGTTGATCACCTTAAGGCCAACCCAGATTTTATCGTTCCAAAATCAAGATATAAAGAAATCCTAAGTAGACTTGAAGCAGACGACTTAAGAGATCTTGCGATTTCAAGACCAACTCAAAACTGGGGAGTTCCAGTTCCGGGTAATGACAAATTTGTTATGTATACTTGGTTTGATGCTCTAATTAATTACTACTCGGCACTTTCTAAAGAACAAAGAGAGTTCTGGCCAGCAGACATGCACGTTATTGGTAAGGACATTCTTTGGTTTCACTCAGTAATCTGGCCATGTATGCTAAAGGCTGCTGACCTACCTCTTCCAAAGCAAGTCTATGTTCATGGAATGATCTTGGCAGAAGATGGAAAGAAAATGAGTAAGTCTCTTGGTAATGTTGTTGACCCATTTGATATGCTTGATAGGTTTCCAGTTGATACTGTTCGCTACTACCTCCTTAGAAATATTTCAGCTAACTCTGACGGTAAGTTCTCTGTTGATGAGCTCATAGCAAAGCATAATGCCGAGCTTGGAAATGATTACGGAAACTTATTAATGAGAGTTATTAAACTCGCAAGAAAGGTTATGCCTGACACTGTTTTTACAGGAGAAGGAATCAAGCAAGAAATAGAAGTTGAAGATATTGTAAAAAGAGCAAGTGAGTTCATGGACAAACGTGAGCACAACAAAGCAATGGATACAATCTGGGAGCTAGTTAATCACATGAATCAGTATGTGAATGAGAAAGCTCCGTGGAAGTTCAAAGAAGACATAGAGAACTTTACCCCAATTATCTATAACTGCCTCTACGGAATGAGTGCTGCGACTTACCTTCTTCAGGCATTTGTCCCTCAAACAACAGAAACTGCTACAACATATATCGGAGCAGATATTGAAGGAAGTGACCTTCTAGAGTTTGGTAAGGCCAAATATACGCTTCAACACCCGGAAGCTCTATTTCCAAAAATCGACAAATAACGCATCTATACTGAAGCTTGCCCTATCAAATGGGCAAGTTTCAGTATAAATCTCTACAAAAAATAGTGAACACTAAATACTATCTCACTAAAGTTTTACAGCATTACAACTATTTATGACTTCAACATAAATTTACCTAAAATATATTCTAGATTTTGCCGAAGACCCTCTACAATCAAGAAATCTTGATTAAAGGGACTAACGATGATGACCAAAGAAACCATTGAGGATATTGCAAAAGGGCTGGAGGCACTTATGAAGAAGTACCGAAGGAACGCAATACCTGGAGACAAGGAAAGGTACGACGCCACAAAGCAGGCCCATACTGCAATTAGAAAAGTGATTATGACCATGGAAATCAAGGGCGATATTAGAGACATAGCACCTATCAAAAAAGGTGAAAAATGTGGATGGACTGTAACTGATATGGAAAATAATCTTAAGAACTACGGGGCCTAATTAATCATCATCTTGCTGATTTGAGCAATTCATAAATACTGGCAAGTGGTCGCTGATTGTTTCTTGAAAGTAGCGGTAGTACGATCGCTCAAACAACTGAGGCTCAATTAGTTTTCTAACTACATCCTCGGCCTTTTTTTCAAGGTCAAATCTTGGAACAATCTCACCTCTTCTAACAGTATATTTACTCTTTAATCTCTTAACAATTTTCTCAGTAATTTTAAGGGCCTTGTTCTTACCCTTTTGATCGAGATAGAACATATCAAGACCTGTATCAGGATGAACATAGGCATTATCTGTTCTTACGAGGTATTTCTTATCAATTAATTTTCTAAAAGAGTTCTCTAGAAAGTTAAAGATTTTAGCATTCTTCTTTCCAGCACATTGTGAAGTTATCTTTGTATCAAGAACAAAGTGATCATAGTTATTAGATGTTCCATGAGTACTACTTCCGTCAGACAGAGTCTTCGATTGTGATAATGAAGTCGCTCCTTCAATCTTTATCTCCATTCCTGGATTTTCATCAAAGAGAGCTTTCCAGTATGGGTTTTTGGCCTCGAGATTAAAGTCTCCAAGAAGAATAAGATCATTCTCTTTAAAACTCATTTTATAATTTCTCATAAAATTTAATATATGAGTCATTTCAGCAAATCTTGCATAGGTTCTTGAAGTAACACCCTCGCCTATCTCAGTATAGTGATCAACACCAAAAGCAGCTTTAATGATTCTCTTTCTAAGGTTTTCATCTGATGGTGCATTGAAAACAACATGAGTAGTAACTAGCGTGAAATCAAAGTTTCCACTCTTAAAACTTCCGATAAAAGGTCTTCTTGCAAATAGATCTGCAACGTCATGTCCGTAAGTTTCTTTATTAAACTTTGGATAACAACCATATGCCTTAGAAAATTTATAATACTTCTTACAATACTCGTTGATCACTGGCTTAACACTAGATGATCTATAGAAGTAACCTGAAAGCTCTCTTATTGTAGCTGTCTTAGTTCCTTCAGTATTTCCAGATAAGAGAAGTGACCAAGAAGGGTCTAGTTTTTGAAGTTCTGTAAGAATTTTTACATAACCAGGTAATTCATACTGCTTCTTTAAAAGAGATATCTTAGATAATACTTTAGATTGTTCTTTCTTAGGTGCTTTTGTCTTCACTAATTCTCTATAGTGCTGAAGTAGCTTCTTATAGTGATTTGTTACTGCTTCATTATGGCGTTTATCAATCCCAATAACGTTGACTAGTTCAGTAGTACCAATCACGTCCCAATGGTTAATCATCTTCGCCATCAACTCATAGTCTTTGAACTCAGTTCTAGTTGAACCGGCCTGATAAACATTGAAAGTTGAAATTCGAACCTGTCTCTTAGTTAGAGAGTTCTGTGTTGTATAAAAGTTTCGAGATCCACTAGAGTTAAAGTGGTGGTACTGATCAAGGCAATCGATATCGCCAAGCTTAGAATTTAAAAATCCTCTCAGTTCCTGGCATTGCTCAATTTCGAGTTCACCCGCATTCGCAATGAACGCAAAAGTAAACATCACTAATGTTGCCCTAAGGCCTTTTAGTAAAAGCAAAAATCTCTCCCCGAGTGTGATTTTTCTTATGCGAAAAGCATACCCTCACGACAATGGATGAGCAAATTCATCTGATACTCTAAGTTACTGAAATTACCTTTTAATTGACACTTTATTATTACATTTATCAACATTTTGCGCTGCAAAAACTAAAGACTTTCTGCAAATACCCGAAAAGATATGGAGAACAATTTTGATGTCACAAATAGGAGTACAATAAATGAAGTTTTTAAAGGCAATAACACTCTCTGCACTACTAAGCTTTTCTATCACTGCCCAGGCTTCGGTAATAAAAGTTTTCGATGTCTTGCTAGATAAGTCACAGTTTGAAGTTCTTCTAAACTCTAGAGGAATCATGAACCGAGGGGTTATTGGACAAGTGAGAAAGAATGTTCGCTACTCTCTTCAAGATATCGCAAAGTCAGGAACTGCTTCGATGAGCGACGTCAAAGCAATGAGAAAGTATATTAAGTCTCCGCAGGACGTTAAAAGATACAACAAAATGATGAAGAGTTTTTCAAAAGATTCTTCAAAGGTAACAAGATCTGAATTAGTAGATTCAATCAATAGTCTTGTTTTTCTATCTCAGAGATATGGATTAAAGAAGAAAGCAATTCTTGCATGTGCACCTTGTGTTAACAAAGAACTTTCAGAAGCTGGATTCTCATTCACTCTAAATGAGTTAAAGGGTGCTTCATCTAAGAAGATCTTTGCTGAAATGAGTAGAAAAGCTAAAAACCCGACAACTTCAGCAAAATTTATTAATACGCAAATTAGAAAGCAGAAAGTTGGAAAGGTTGCCAATGTAAAGGCACACGAAGAAGAAGCGCTAATTTATATGCTTCTAATTCCAAGACACGGAACTGCTGATCAAAAAAGAGTATATAATTCAATGCTAAAAGTAAGTAAGACTAAAAATGGAGCGACTGATCTATTTGACCCAGACAATGGTCATAAGTTCTTTAATATCTTTTCAGATAACTTAAGTTCATCTGAGCTAAACCTTTGGGAAGAGCTACTTGATGACACTGCTAAAGTTATGGATGATGAGAACCTAGGAACAATTGATGCTTTCTACTCTGTTCTACAAAAGAGAGCTGATGGCGTAACAGATGAAGCTGAAAAAGCTGATCTACTAGCAAAGCTTGATTTTATAAAAAAAGAAGGTTGTTTTTCAAAATAATATAAGGCCCTCACTACGAGGGCTTTTTTTTTAGAATATTTCTACGTTACCTAGAGCGCTTCCGTCTCTAATCATAAGTACCTTCACAGCATTTAAGTATTTCTGAAGTCCTATTACAGAAGAGTCTGACATCTTCTCCCTCATTACTTTATAAGCTAAGAATTGAAACTCATCTTTAGCAAAAACCTTTTCAAGATCAACTAGTCCCCAAAGCATATCAGAGAGAGTTTCCCCTTTAATCGTTTTAGCATTAAAAAGTAACTCGTTTAATAGCTTCTTATTCACTTTTCCATCAATAAAGATATTAACGCCTTCTTTTTCTAAGAGTTGTATATACTTTGGATGCTTTGATAGTGCAGTAAACATCTCATTAGCAACATGCATTCTAACTGTTGCAAGTTCCTTTAGTGCTTTTGCTCCTTCTTTACCACCTAGCCTCTTTGCCTCTTCTCTTGAAGCACTATAGAAGCCTTTAAAGATATTAGATAGAGTGTCAGCAACAACAACTTTCTTCATTCCAAGTAATGATCTTGCTTGGGCCTTAGCAGCTTCAGATATAAGTCTTGCTCTTGCATTAAATATCTTTCTTACAACTACAGCTTCACCAATTTCTTGTAATCCAGGAATTCGTCTTCCCTTAAGTAGTCCTCCAAGATGTGGTCCACCTTGAATTAGTAAGTATGGAAAGTCTCTCTTTCTAAGTGGTGATTTAACAAATACATCAGTTAGATCATCCATATTTTTTAGAAGGTAGCTTTCAAACTCTCCCTTTGGAAGCTTTGATAACTCGTCAAAGATTCTAAGATACTTTGCTCTATTCTTTGCCATGTTATAAGTATTCTCATACCACGCCTGGCGAATCCAGTTAGTACCCTTTAAGTACCTTCCCTGTTTTGCTTTAATATAACCTGCTCTTGCTTTTGCTAGATAAGAAGATTTTGCAGTTCCAAAAATTCCCTTCTTTGGATAGAACTTCTTAATATAAGTTCCCATGAATCCTCTTAACTCAGAAGGGTTTCCCCCAAAGTACTTTGCAACAGTTTTTGCAGTATTTGTATCAACAGACTTGAATCCAATATTAGTTGATACTGTACTCGTGTACTTATAAAGAGCATTTGGATTCTTAGCTAGTTGCTCTCTAATTTCTTTCATTAGCTTATTAGTTAAAGACTTAACTTTCTTATTACTAATTCGACCAGTTGCCTGAAGCTTCTTAATACGAGTTATTTTTGATTGTATCTTTGCTGCAGAATCTGCTGGCATATCTACATTTCTCAATGCTTTTGATGCATCTTCAATATCAACGCCTTTAAATACCGCTTTAATTTTATCTTTATAACTTCTAAAGCCAAGAACTAGTTTTGATAGTTCTACATCGGCTTCATCGGCAACAGTTCTTGCGGCCTTTCCACCCATTTTATAAGCGTTTTTAAAACCTACTTTCTTTGAGTTGATGACAATTGTCTTTATTGCTTGTTTTGTCATCTTAGAGCCCATTGCAACTCCCCTAGTGAAAAGCCCCACTAGCGGAATAATACTAACTCCTTCAATTATTGCCCATGCCCAACTTCTTGATACATTCTCTGAAGCTGTTGAGTTTGAATATCCAAGATCCGCCATCTCATCAACATGAGATACTGCTTCATTTGCTCTAAGCTTCATATCAACTTCACTATTAAATACATACCCTTGCATTCCAACAGCAGAACCAACCATTCCCACAACAAGAATTCCACATAGTCCACCAGTTAATACAGCACATGATCCAGCTAACATGACTCCGGCCATTCCAACAATGAATCCACCCATTGCAAGTCCAGCATTCATAAGTTCTTCAAAACTTTGAGAATTGATCTGATCCATTAATGCTTTTGGAGCAGCAGGAAGTCCAATCATCTGATTTAAACTATCCTGAATCTTCATTGTTCCATAAAAAGATTCTCTTAAGCCTTCATGATCAGACTCGTCTGATAGACAAATATCATTAAGCTTCTTCATTGTTTCTTTCTTTCTAATTGCAGCAGACTTCTTTAGAACATCTCTATAAAGGTGTCTCTTTAGAGACATATCTACAGCTAGTACTTGCTCTTTTAATGTTAAGTCGTCATCAATTCCAAAGTCCTTAGCTCTATCTAAGTACATTTCTTTTCTTTTTTCGTGATTCTTAGTTTCCATTAACTCTTTAAAGAAAGAGATTCTATCAACTTCTTGGTTATCTAGATCTTCATCTATTGCATCTCTTGTTTCACCAGAGATATCTCCTTCTAAAATATCGTTTACAGCATTATCTACCTGGCGATCATCTAAAATAGTTTTATAAGAAATCTTCTCTACGAAGTCATAAACTTTTTTACCATTGAATTTTGCAGTAAATAGTTGAGAACTATTACCGTTAGCACCATCAACAATTTTTCCCCAAAGCTCTTTATAGTCATCTTTAGAAACAAACTTTGTTAAAAAGTTTGGAGATAGAGGCTTATTTAGTAGTAGCTTTGAAGCTGCTTCATCTAGTCTATCGATTTGAGATCCAACATTTGCTTGAAAACAAGTGTAGTCGTGATTTACTCTTCTTCCTCTAGCTGTCTGCTTATATGTTGGAAGCTTTCCTGCCTTAAGGCTTAGAAGTTCCTGTCTAGCAAGAAGGTATCCTAGTCTCATTCTTGCGATTGGATTAAGAGCTCCCATTTGATCAATAAGGTAGTTATATTCTACAACCTTAGCTTCTGGAATAATTTTTAAGTTATCTCTGAACTGTCTCCATAATTGTGACAGTAGTGTATACATTCCCTTTAAATTCTTTTCTTCTAGTTTTTGAATAGGCATGAACCTACCGTCTATAGCAAGAGAATCTAGGTAACTCTCTAACTCTGCATAGAGATCTTTCCCACGGTTTTCAGCACAGAATGTTGATCGAGACATTATACAAGCATTAGTAATTGCCCTAGTCGTTTTAAGATCTTTACTACCTTTAAGAGAAGCAACTGCCTGCTGAAGTCTTCTTAATCCCCAGTTTCTGTTAGCACTTGGAGAATAAAGAGTTGGCATATCCATATTGATAATATTTCTCTTTAACTTCTTTTCTGTTGCTGTATCAATTAGCTCTTCAATATTATCTGTACCTAACTGAATCATCTTATTAGTTAAATATGGAGATGCGTTAAGAACAAATGGTCTAACTTGTTCTTTTCGATCACCTTCTTTTAGTTTCTTTGTAATCTCTACAAATTTATAAGGACTTTCTTCACCAATGATTTCTTGGAATAGCTCTGCATCCTTAAAAGTTCTCATATGTGACTTCTTCTTAATTCGAGAACGTCCATTTGCTTTACTTTCAAACTTATAAACCCATTCCGCTTGTGGCTTCTTCATCTCAAAGTAATCTTTCCATGCTGTTACATCATCAAAAGATGGCTTAATAGCTACACTATAATAGTTATTTCCATTTAGGGCTTCATTCCCATTAGTGTAATTATTGAATTCGACACTTCCAAAAAGAGCATCTTTAAGTGGGTTAACTGAAGAGTCTTCAAGAAAGTAGTTAAGAACAAGGTCATTACTGTAGTTATAAAATAGCCCATGATTCTCTAGTACAGAATCTAAGTAACCTTCACTCAACTCATCTTTAATCTTTATATTAAGTTCTTTTGGCCATACTCCATTTTCTTTTCGAGTAGTACATGACTTTGGCATTACAACTGGTGCCTTATTATTTCCCATAAGAACATCATATGTTTTAACCTGTGACACCATCATCTGAATTGTCATAAGTCTTAAAGCATAGAGATAGTTCTTTGCCAGTGGGTATTGAAGAATTGTTTGAATATCTCTCTTAATCATAGAGTGCTCATCAAAAACGAGCTTTGTGATATCACCATCTACTACCAGTTCAATAAATATTGGATCTTGAGCTGGGTTCTTACCAGATAGTAAGAAGTCATGCTCATCAGTAAATTCTTCAAATAGATCTGTTGGTATTGTAATTAGGTAATTATTTGCAAACTTATTAGCAAGTCTAGAGTTTGGCTTAAGTACGACATAAAGATCTCTCATACTTACAGCAACATTTTCAATGTACTCAAGTACTAGCTTTCTTTTCTCATCTTCATCTGCACCACTATTAACAAAGTTTTGAACTTCTGCTCTATATCTTGCAGCCTTTCTAAGAATTGTTGAAATTAATCTATCATATTTCTTTAGGTCAAGTTCCTTACTTACATCTTCTACTTCTAACTTTGAAAGCTCCTTTACAAGTTTCTCAACAACGGATCTTCCTTTCTTACAATCATCCGCTTCTTCTTGTTCGTATCCTGCATCTGCTGTTGATTTTTGAGCATGACAAGCATTCTTCTTTAGGTCTTCAATGAAGCTACCATATGAGCTATTAACAGAAGTCATTACTTCGTCTTCACTAGAGTCGATTATCTCTTCTAACTCTTCATCAACTGTTTGATCAGAATTATCTTCTTCCTCTTTGGATTCTGAAGCAGCATCACAAACAGGCTCGCCTCTTACAACTTCTTTAAAAGCAGTCATTGCTTCGTAAAGCTCTTCTGTATCCATAGCATTTTCGTATCTTCTCAAATTCGATGCTGATTCAGCAAAGGCCATTTGAAATGAACAAAGACAGATAATAAGTGTAGTAATTAGTTTACTAATAACTTTCATAGATTTCCCCTAGTGGGTTATATATTGCAAGAGAAGGGCCAACTCAGCACTATCCCCATCACACGTAAACAGCTGAAATCACCGTATAAAACAACCTAACTATTGTTAATAATTAGTCGCTGTCAAAAGTTTAATCAGTATGAAATTTTGTCAATTTCTCTAGGATGGACTAATATTGAAGCATGAGAAGAACGAAGATATCAATTTTAATGGCCCTTACTTTATTTACTCAAAATGTACTCAGCTCACCAGAGCTATCGAAGTCCAATTTCTTTAAGAAAGTAATGCCAAAGCTAACTGATACAGTCTCTATTAAAATCCCTGATCCAATTAGCGATAAGCCCATAAACACAGTGGTTTACAAGGCCCTTGATAAAGAAAAGAATATCCTTGGCTATATTCGAGAAGTTAAAACTACAACAGGCTGTGATAGCGCCTGTCTCCCAGTAGTTTTTACGCTCTTTTACTCTAAAGAAGTTGTTCTTAAGAAATTGAAATCACATCCAGGACTTACCAAGAAGTTCCATGCTCCATTTCTAGACAAAGACTATGATTCACTAGATGTAATTCTCATGCTCAACCCATCGATATTTCAAACAGTTAAGCACCCAACAGAGATGGTTGATGGACTAACTGGAGCAACGAAGAAAGAGTTCATCCCCCATGTTGTCAAAGACGCTGCCTACACAAGTCTTCGTGTAAATCTCTATCATCAGCAGACATTAAAATTTCTCAAGTCACTTAAGTAATTATTCTATAGTCGCTTGTAGCGCTATATTCGCTTTGCTAGAACTAACCTGTGAAAGTTATTCTCATTCTCCTATTCATACAAGCTTCAGTACTCGCAAACCATAAGAGTCTCTGTAAAGAAGACAATCGTAAACTATCGTTTGATAGCAAAATTGCAAGAATAAGATCATCAGCTAAGTCGATGCATCCATGTACGGCAACTCTAATTAGCGAAAGTTGTCTTATTACTGCAGGCCACTGTTATGAAGAAGGACAAGAGACAGGGTTAATTGAATTTGATGTTCCTCTATCAGATAGTGACACTGGAAAACTCATGCCCTCTCTTGAAGAAAACTCATTCTCTCTGAAAAAAATATTTGGAAGAAAGAATGCTCATCACGGTAAAGACTGGATGGTATTTTCAGTAAATCCTAATGAGGTTACAGGTCTTAACCCTGGTCAAGAAAGAGGGTTTTATGAAGTTGAAACTGAATCTGTCACGAAGCTATCGATGTTAACAGTCACAGGTTATGGACTAACGGCCAGTGATGAAAAGAGAAATGTTCAGCAAAGCTCACATGGGGATTTACTGGCCACTGACCAAAAGAAAAAAACAATTCAACACAAGGTTGATACAACGGCAGGAAACTCCGGCTCAGCGATAATTGAAAACTTAACTAATAGAATTATAGGGATTCATACCCATGGTGGCTGTCGAAAAATAAATACCGACACCTGGCAGGGAAATATTGGAACTTTAATTGTTGGTAATATTGAATTAATAGATGCAATAAAGAAGTGTATTAATAATAAAGATTAAAAAAAAGGCCGGAATAAATCCGGCCATTTTATCTACTGACCTCTTAGGTCTTTTCTTAAAATTTTTCCTACATTTGACTTCGGAAGCTCTGTTCTAAATTCAAAAATCTTAGGAACTTTATAACCTGTTAGGTTTTCTTTACAGTAAGCTTTAAGTTCTGCTTCTGTTAGAGTGTCATCATTTTTTACTACGAATAGTTTTACGATTTCACCTGACTTAGCATCTGGTGCACCAACTGCAGCACACTCAAAAACTTTATCATAACCACAAATTACATCTTCAATTTCATTTGGATATACATTGAATCCAGACACAAGAATCATATCTTTCTTACGATCTACAATCTTAAAGAAACCTTTCTCATCCATAATTCCAATATCACCAGACTTGAAGTATCCATCTGAAGTCATAACTTTCTCAGTTTCTTCAGGTCTATTCCAATAACCTCTCATTACTTGAGGCCCTTTGATACAGATTTCTCCGATCTCACCAGCTCCTAATGTTTTTTCATCATCATCTTTAATACATACTTCTGTTGAAGAAATAGGAAGTCCGATATTTCCATTATACTCTGGTAGGTCCATTGGGTTTATACAAGCAGCAGGAGATGTTTCAGTCAGTCCGTATGCCTCAATTAGAGGAGACTTTGTTACTTCCTTCCACTTATCTGCAACAGGTCTTTGAACGGCCATTCCACCACCTAAAGTTAACTTTAGTGAAGAGAAATCAACATTCTTAAACTCTGGATTATTTAACATTCCATTAAATAGTGTGTTTACACCTGTAAATGCCGTAAACTTCCAATTCTTAAGTTCTTTAATAAACCCTGGAATATCTCTTGGGTTTGTAATTAAAATATTAAGTGCCCCAATTGTAGAGAACGTAAAGCAGTTCGCAGTCAATGAGAAGATATGATAAAGAGGAAGAGGAGTAATAATAATCTCTTTTCCTTCTTCAGTCTTTTGAGAAATCCAAGCCTTTGCTTGAGTTAAGTTTGCAACGATATTTCTATGAGTAAGGTCTGCTCCCTTAGAAACACCAGTTGTTCCACCCGTGTACTGAAGAAAAGCCGTTTCATCATTTTTAATTTCTACTCTTTGAAACTTAGACTCGTCACCTTCATCTAGAGTTCTTAGAAATGGAATTGTATTTTTAATATTCCACTTTGGAACCATCTTCTTAACGTGCTTAATAACAAAGTTAACAATTAGTGATTTTGGGAACTTTAACATGTCACCAATTTGAGTAACAAGAACGTGCTCTACAGGAGTTTTATCAATAACTTCTTCGAGAACACTCATAGAGTTTTCAAAGATTATAATAGTCTTAGCTCCAGAGTCTTTTAACTGATGTTCAAGCTCTCTCGCTGTATACAGAGGGTTAACATTTACACAAACCATACCTGCTCTAAGAATTCCAAAAAGAGCTACTGGGTACTGAAGAATATTAGGCATCATAATAGCAACTCTGTCGCCCTTCTTAAGACCTAAATTATTCTGTAGGTAAGATGCAAACTTTCTAGAAAGATAATCTATCTCTCCATAAGTTAAAGTCTTCCCCATACAGTGAAAAGCATCGTTCTTTGCAAATTTCTCAAAACTTTCTTCAAGAATCTCTGGAATAGAGTTATATGCATCCGCGTTAATTTCGTGAGGTACCCCACTTTCATATTCATTAAGCCATGGTTTTCCCATCTTTATTCCTCTCTCTATTAAAGTTGTCTCATCCTAATTAAAATAAATATTCTCTATATTATTAGAGTTTTAACACTTCTTCAATAAGCATCGAATGCCTGCAAGTCATTGATAATAGCAATAAAATCATTTTAGTTCTTGCACTTACTAGTTTCGGAGGCTATAAACGTCTCGTTTTAGGATAAAACAAACACACACATCTTTATGAGGGCCCTTTGAATAAGGGGCCTAAGTAATCTACAATGATCATTATGACTAAGCCAAAAATTCAAAAAAAGTTCTGTTGTAAGAGTGGCTGCGAAGACTGTCCGTTTGGATTCTCGGCCTCAGAAGTTGACCCAAATACTCCAGTTGAACTTCTCGGTAAAGACCAAGTTGAAGTCTCTGATCAAGATATTGCGGAAGAACTTCTCGAAAAATACGGTGATTTAGATATTTAGGAAATATTACCTGACTTTTTTAAAGTAAGTACAAACTGCGTATTTTCACAATCTTCATTTATTAAAAGATCACCGCCCATTTGTCCCATTGCATCCTTAGAAATTGAGAGCCCTAGACCTGTCCCCTTTCCAACATCTTTAGTCGTATAGAATGGATTAAAGATTTTCTGAGTAGCATCCTGTCCGATACCAGAGCCAGAATCAGTGATTCTTATAAAGACATGACTTTCGTTCTCATCAATATCAACATTTATCCATTTATTAGGATTATCACAAATAGCATCATTTGCGTTATTCATTATATTAACAAGAACCTGGCAAAGCTCCACTTCTCTGACACTAACAGTAACTGGATTTCCAAAGCTAACATTAAAACTAATATCGGCTTTTCTAAATTTCTCTTCGTAATATTCTAGTGTATCAAAAATAAGATCTTTTAAAACAATATCGCTTAGCGCCTCTTGGCTTCCATCACGTGATATCTTTTTCATATTTCGTATTATTTTAGTAATTCTCTCAACAGCAGTATCAATTTTTCCAAAAGTTTTTAGAATACTTTCATTGTTTATATCCACACCAGATCTAATCTTCTTAGTTATTGCGTGGACATTCCCTTTTACAATTGTAAGAGGGTTATTAATCTCGTGTGCAATACCTGCGGCCATCTCACCTAAAGAAGCCAGTCGTGCAGCATTCTGAGCCTTGGCTTCCTGTTGTCTTTTTTCATTATTTGCCGCCGTTAATAAGTCTGCATTCTCTTTATTTATCTGGGAGATCCGTTGATACATCTCTTCAATCTGATGCTGTAAAATGGTAATCTCATCTTCACCTTCTCTTTTTTTGGGAAAGAGTGTGCTCTCCTTTGTCGAAGAAAGCTTCAGCCCTTTTAGTACAGACGATATATTTACCAGGTCATTGGTAATAAGTTTTTCATAGAGTAGAACAAGTAGGAATGAAACAAAGAATGTCTTAGCAGCTTGAGAGATAAAGACAATCAATGCTCTTCGAATAACTTCTTTATAAATATGTTCACGAGAATAATTAATAAGAAGTTTCCCACCATATATTCTCTGTCCATCAATCTCAAAGTAAAGAGGATACGTCTTTTTAAATGAGCTAAAACTAAGCCCTTTTCCCGCATTTCTCACACTTTTCTTTTCAAAGAGAGTTGCACTACTTTCGTCGATTAGCTGAACCCAAGTAATACCTTCTACCTCAGCAAGGTCAGTCAGCTGAACCTGAATAATCTTCATATTCAAGTCCCAAAGAGCTCCCTTTAATGAGCCAAGAGTCGTTATTTCTATATTCCTTATCCTTTGATCCATTTTCTTAACACCAAGCTTATAATCCACGGATAAGGAGATGAATGTGAAAATGGTACTAAGTATCGAACTTACAAGAATTGTAAGTAAGAGAATTCGATGCTTTAAAGAGTATTTACGAAATAATTTCACTTTCACTATCTTACAGGAGTATCAACTTTATTTCTTTAAAAAACTTGCCCTATTTTTTGACAATTCTTTTTACTGTCAAAACTTTAGACAGAGAAGATTGTTATAACCCCTCAATATCACAATTTCAAAGTTGGTACGATACTTGCTCTTAATAGAATGAATACTATGAACACTCATCAAGGGGATAAGATGAAAAAAATACTACTCACAACATTACTAATTTCAGCTTCCATGAGCTTTGCAGCACCAATTAAAGTAAAGTGCTCGACTCCTAGAAGTAATGTAGTTATCAAAATTAATGGAAATAATCTTTCACTTGATGGACGCTTCCCAGCAGAAACTGTTGCTCAAAGAACAAAGTTATCAGGAAGTTCAATTACAAAAATATTCTATGTGGCCGGTGAGAAACACACTATTCACCTTAATGATAAAAATAGCTTTAACGAATTAGAAGATTTCGTAAATATCAAGTCACGTAAAGGTCACGAAATGACTTTTCCTCTTACTTGTAAAAAGTACTAAACTTAATTCCAACGAAAGAGCTTCATCTTATCCACATCTTCTTCTTTCGTTGGGATCTTAAATCCTTCGCAACCAGAAATCTGTCTTCTTTTTTCCGATGTAATATTTGCAGACTCTACAAGTTCTATATAATTACTCTTCTTCTTCTTATTCTTGTGATTATAAAGAGCAATCTCAACAGTGTACTCACCTTCGATTGAAGCTCCACCATTGAGAATATTTCCACTATATCCGAACTCTGTTACCTTTGGGCCTATATACGACTCCTCAAGTGCGCCAGCGTAGATCTGGTCGAGGTTAAGTGCCCTCTTGTGAATTTCAACCTTATCGATATAGCGGTCATGCTCAAAAGCAGGACATTCAAATCCCTCAAACCTTTTTGAAATCGCCGCAGCAGAGTAATAGATAGAAAACGCACCCTTTTTAATTTGATGCCTTCTATGCTTATTTCTTCCTTGAGTTCCCGGAATAACCAAAGGGATATAGAGATAACCTAAGACCGTATTAACAGAAAATGATCTCTTCCTAACTTTAACAAGCCAAGAATCAATTCCGTACTTAGAGATTAATTTTTCAAGGTCTGGTCTTTTAAGCTGAGGAAAGGAGATGAACACTGTTACTCCCTTAGATAACTCTTGCTTTCGAAGTGGTCCAACTCTCCACTTCTCAATTCGGTAATCGCTTAGACCAGTACTCTCTGGATTGATATAGAATGCATTATCAGTGAACTTAATTTCAGAGTGTTTAGTACAAGATTGTGCCAGGATAATAATTCCACATAGTAAAATAACTCTTCCTAACATGTCCAACCCCTTTAACTAACAACTATAAACTTAGAATCTCCACTTAGTTTAACATAGAGATCATCTTTAATGTTGCTAACTGCCATACATTCATATTTTCCTAATTTTAACTCTCCTACTTCTAGGGAGCCTTCAATTAAAACGAGGGAAGATACTCTACTATTGCTTTCAAGTTTTAACTCTTCCCCTTTTTTCATATTGAAGCAGTCAACCTTAAAGTCAGCATGATTTGCGAGTTCAAGCGTACTCTCCTTCCAGCAATTCTCTTGATATTGAAAGTAACTATCTCTATTGTGATCCTTCGAAAAATCAATAACATCAAGCGCCTTTTCAACATGAAGCTCTCTTGGCTTTCCGTCAAGACCAAGCCTATTCCAATCCCAGACTCTATAAGTAATCCCTGAGCTCTGTTGAACCTCGCACAGGGTTACATTCTCCCCTATTGCGTGAATTGTTTGCGCCGGAACAAAGAAGAAATCCCCACTTTTCACTTCGTAGAAGTTAAGCAGCTCATTTACATTCTTATTCTCTTTAATATATTTTTCAAATTGATCTTTTGTAACGCCTTCTTTTAGACCGAGATAAATTCCTGCACCTGGAGCAGCATCAATAATTATCCAACACTCAGTCTTTCCAAGGTCATTCTCGTTCTTACGTGCATACGCATCATCAGGGTGTACCTGTACAGAGAGATTCGCCGCTGTATCGATAAACTTCACGAGATAAGGTAGCTCTTTTTCAGAGTAGAGCTCTGCCAGGCTTGCCCCATTCAAAGTCTTTGAACTTCCATCTCTATGCCTAGAAACCTCCCACGTCTCCCCAAGAGGATCGCTCTGTTCGCCTATCATTTTTGGCGACTTAAGTTTTTGAAGTTTCTCACCACCCCAAACTTTATACGTTAAATGTGGTACAAGTTTATCTATTTTCAACTAGTTCTCCTAAAGAATGTCTAATCAATATATGGCCTAGTTCTAAATCATCTCAATTACTGAACTTTCATGCAAGAGTAGATGCTAACTAGCTAATATAACCAATTTTATACTATCTTTACCTTTTTGCCATTGGGAATCGAGATACAATATGAACATGAGGCAGTTTCAAAAAGTCCCAGTCGTCACATTGTCGAATGTTGTATTCTTTCCTAATACTTCACTGCCTTTGTATGTCGTCGATCCAATTTACGAGCAATTAATAAAAGATGCCATTGCTGATGGTTCCCCCGTGGCCGTATCACTCAATGCCGATGAGCACTCAATGGAAGGTGAATTCCAAGAGCCTTCTGAAATATGTGGAATTGGAACGCCCCTCATCCTAGAGAGAATGGAAGATGGTGTCTTAAAAGTCCTTATGAAAGGAATTGGTAAAATTCGTCTAATTGAGCTTGAATATGAATCTCCCTACCCAGTCTACTGGTCAGAGGTTTTAAAAGATGACACCGAAGATACTCGTTGGGTCATGACGAAAATAGAAAGATTAAGGCTAATTCTTATTAATTGGCTCACTGAAAATGTGACCAATCAAACTGAGCGAGAACAATTCATCTCAACAATGAAGAGCGACAAGCATATCATAGACTATGTAACGACATTCCTCGTCAAAGATAAGCAAATCAGACAACTGTTACTTGAAAATAGTAGCTTCGTAGAAAGAGTCCATCTTCTTAATGCATTAATCAAAGATAGCCTTCCAATCCAAGAAGATCTATTGGTCTCTGATGCGATGAAAGATTTTATGAGCATAGACAAAATCTCAAAATGTGCCCACTGACTTTTCAAGAATACCCGACTAGTTTCATACACCTTTAAATTCCCTTAAGAAAGTTCATTAAAATGGTTTTCGAGGCCTTTTAAATAAGTCTATAATTAGTAGGCTATTAAAATTGCTAGGGGAATATTTTTTGAATAGTTCTACGAGTTCACATATAAAAGATGCAAGTGACCTTCTCGGTACCCAAAATGGTAACCAAAAAATCTGGGCCATTGGTGGAGGAAAAGGTGGAGTTGGAAAAAGTCTAGTTACATCAAACTTGGCAATTTGCCTCTCTCTACTTGGAATGAAAGTTATAGTTATCGACATGGACCTTGGTGGTGCCAATTTACACACTTGCCTAGGTTGTCCAATACCTGAAAAAACTTTAAGCGATTACTTTCAAAAATCTCACACTAAATTATCTGAACTAATAACTCCTACTCCACTAAAGAACCTGAGCCTAATAAGTGGTGCTCAAGATGAAGTTGGAATAGCGAACCTTAGACAGGTACACAGAACAAAACTATTAAAACAACTTAGAGAACTAGATGCTGACTATATCCTTCTAGATCTTGGAGCAGGTACAACTAATAATACTCTCGATTTCTTTCTGTACGCAGATCAAGGAATTTTAGTCACTCTTCCAGAACCTACATCTATTGAAAATACATATAGGTTTATTAAGTCTGTTTTCCATAGAAAACTAGCACTGCTTGAAGACTTTCTTGAAGTGTCACCAGTTATTGATAAAGTCCTTAACAGTAAACTTGGAGAGAATAATACTCCTGCTGAAATTATTGAAAAGGCAATGCAGATTGATCCTGTAATGGGAGAAAAGCTAAAGCGAGAAGTTCAATCATTCTCTCCAAAGCTTGTTATTAACCAAGTAAGAACTCAAGCAGATATAGACATTGGATTCTCGATGAAAATCATCTCAAAGAAGTACTTTGGTCTTAACTTAGACTACGTAGGCTTTCTTGAGTACGATGCAACAGTTTGGCAAAGTGTTAAAAAGAAGAGGCCTCTACTTTTAGAGTTTCCAAGTTCAACACTAGTAAAAAACTTTGAAAGTATTATTCATAGAATACTAAATCTTTCTAAATAAGTAGGATAGGAGTCCTTAACGTGAACGACGCTTTAAAAAACTATTATGAGGTTCTTGAAGTTCAAACGAACGCATCAAACCAAGAAATACAACAGGCCTACACGAGAGCGAAGAATGCTTACACAGGTGATAGCCTCGCTCTTTACTCACTCCTCTCTCAAGATGAAGCAAGAAAAGTTCTGGAACTTATAGAAGAGGCCCACAATATTCTTAGTGATCCAACAAAGAGGAAACAATATAATATTGCAAGAGGAATTGAAACCGATTCAGTAATATCTGCTATTGATCCTACTGATGAAGATTCAGACTTTAAGCAGAATAAAAACGCTAGCGGTGAAATGAATAAGCTTGTTGCAAAAAAGAGATATGGTCTCGAGTACCAAGAGAATAGCGAATTCGAAAAAGAGATTGAGCAGTGTACAGAGTTCACTGGTGAGTTCCTTAAGAAAATCAGAGAATATAAGAATGTCGACATTAAGAGACTTGCCGACATGACTAAAATTTCTAAAACCTATATTAGATATATCGAAGAAGAAGAAATTACAAAGATGCCTGCAATTGTTTATGTAAGAGGTTTTGTATATCAGTACGCAAAATGCTTAAAGCTAAACCCTGAATTAGTTGCTAACTCTTTTATTTATAGATTAAAGAAACTTAAAGAAGAAGCATAGAATATGGCCGAGTCAAAAGTCTCCAAACTAACAATTAGTGAAGAAGATGTGACTCGGTTTAAGAGATTAGATCAATTCCTTGCCCATTACCTCGTCGATCAAAGTAGATCATTTCTTAAAGAGCTCTTTTTAAAAGGACATGTCACAGCTCCGATAAAAATAGAGATAAAGAGACTTCCTCCTGTTGGAACGGAAGTAACTGTTGTTATTCCTCCTCCAAGAGAAGCTGATGCTCAACCTGAAAATATTCCCTTAGAAATAATTTACGAAGATGAACACCTTGTCTTTGTTAATAAACCAGCAGGAATGGTTACTCATCCAGCACCAGGAAACTATACGGGAACCTTAGTGAACGCAATACTTCACCATTGCCCTGATTTAAAGGGTGTTGGTGATCAGAAACGTCCAGGAATTGTTCACAGACTAGACAAGGGAACAAGTGGAATAATGGTTGTGGCAAAAGAACAAAAGTGCCACGAAGGTCTTGTAAAGCTCTTCTCGACTCACGATATCGATAGAGTTTATGAAGCCCTTGTTATGGGAACTCGAATTGATGCAAGTGGAAGACTTGAATCTACAATTGCACGACACCCACAAAATAGACTTAAGATGGCGGCCAATGTTAAAGGCGGAAAGAACGCTATCACTTATTTTAAAGCACTAGAATTCTATGACAAATTTAGTCGAATGGAAATGAAGCTTGAAACCGGTAGAACTCATCAAATTAGAGTTCACCTAAGCCAGCTTCTAAAGCGCCCTATTCTCTGTGATCCTCTATATGGAAATCCAAAAGAACATCTTAATAGGCTTGGTGGCGAATACAAGTCACTTATTAAAGATTATGAACATCCATTTCTTCATGCAAAGATACTTGGGTTAATTCACCCAATAACAAAAGAAAAACTTTTCTTTGAAGTGGATCCCCCTCAACTCTTTCAAGACGTTATTAGTCTAGCGAAGGGTGAATAATGACAAAATGCCTAAGTTCTCTACGTATAAATAACTATGTAATTGAAACATATAGTGACCGTCCCGATTTCAAAGTTATTGAAGTCAATCAAGTTCATGAGAATGATATTCTTAACGACTTTGAAGTTAATTCTAACTCTAAAGCAGATGGAATTATTTCAAGTGATTTAAAAACACCTCTGGCAATTAGAACTGCAGATTGCCTTCCAATTATTTTCATTGGAGAGGAAGGTGTCGCAAATATTCATGCTGGTTGGAGAGGTCTTGCAAAAGAAATACTACTCAATGATCTCATTGAGCAGATTAAGCCAACTCATGTATATATTGGTGCCCATATAAGAGAAGTCTCTTTTGAGGTTAGTGATGACTTTAAAGAGAACTTTCCCAACTCTCCGTTCTTTAAAGAAAATAATGGAAAGTTATTTTTTAATATGGAAGAAGAAGCAATAAGACAAATTAAGAGTAAGTTTAAAAATATCGAGGTCATTACATCTAACGTATGTACCTACCAAGACCTAGAATACAATAGCTATAGAAGAGATAAAACAAATATTAGAAACTGGAATATCATTAAAAGGAATTAATCATGACCGAAAAATCATTTTTCAAAAAGGCCACATTCAATCAGCAAGTTATATTCTTTGCTATGGGTGTACTTATGGCCATCTTTTCAATCTACCTAACGAGCCATTACTTCTCAGCGAAGTACCCTACTGGTTTTGAAGCTGGATCTATTTGTAACATCAGCTCATTCTTTAACTGTGATGCGACAACATTATCGGCCTTTGGAAATATTGCAGGAATACCAATTTCAATCTTTGGTATTTTAATGGGACTTTTTGTATCTCTATCTTTTCTTACTAAGAGTGAAGAAACAGAAGGTACTCTCTACACAATTCTAGCGGTAAATGTCGTTGGTTGTGTTGTATTATTCCTATACTCACTTATTGGCCTGGGTCACCTTTGTCCAATGTGCTCACTCTACTATGTTTGTTCAATTATAGCATTTGCTCTACTCCACAAGTTATCTGACTGTAGATCGATTGCTCCGAAGCACTTATCAATCTACGCTGTTTCGACACTAGTTGTTGCCGGAGCAAGTTTTGGAATGATTAACAACTGGGAAGGAAAGCACGAACAAAGAGCTCAACAACTTGTAAAAATGTTCAACGAACTTCAAAGTCTTGGTGCACCTGAAAAATCATCACCTTTTAGACTAGTTTCATCAACAGAGAAATTCACTGATGCTCCTATTCAGTTTTCAATATTCTCTGACTTTCAGTGTCCTGCTTGTAATGCATTTAATAAAATTATTCCTAAGATTAAGGAAAGATATAAAGGGAAGATTAATATTCAGTATTTCTTCTATCCACTAGATCATAATTGTAATCCAAGTATGGATCGCCCTCTTCACACTCTTGCTTGTAAAGCAGCATACTTTGCATCATGTGCAGGTCCAGAAAAATTCGCACGTATCCATGACGAAATTTTTGAGGCACAATCAAGCTTGTCGGAAACTTGGATTAATGATTACGCAAAGAAGCTCAATGTAACTGAATGTATGAATAAACCAGAAACAAAACAAGCAGTTGTAGATATGATTAATCAAGCTGATAGCTTTACTGTTAAATCTACTCCTACTCAACTTCTAAATGGTGTTAAGATTGAAGGTGTTAGACAACTTCGTGACTACTATGCCTTTATGGATGATATCCTTAAGAAAGCTGGAAAATAATGAGTAAGAAAAAAAGAAAAGACATTCCTAAATACGATGTGGGTCTCATAGAGACCCATTGTCATTTAGATTATCTTTCAGATGATGAGCTAAAAAATATTATCCACAAATCCCATGAGCATTTTGTGGAAAAGATTGTAACTATTGCCGTTGCCCCAAAGAATCTTGCGACAGTTAGGCAACTCGTAACAGAGAATGAAACGGTTTACGGTACTCAGGGTGTTCATCCTCATGAAGCAAAGGAAGTGACTGACGAAGTGCTTCAAGAAATACGCTCACATATTAATGATCCAAAAATCATTGCTGTCGGAGAAATTGGTCTAGATTACTACTACGATAAGTCTCCACGAGAAAAGCAAATTGATGTATTTGAAAAGCAACTTCAAATAGCTTGTGACTATGACAAGCCTGTTGTTATTCATACGAGAGATGCTGACGAAGATACAATTGCCGTACTGTCTAACTTCTCTAGTACTTTAAAAAAGAAAGGTGTCATTCATAGCTTTACCTCTTCACTAGACTTAGCAAGGTTCTGTCTCAATGAAGGGTTCTCTCTTGGCTTTAATGGTATTATTACATTTAACAAGGCCGAGAATGTAAGAGAAGTACTTAGAGAAACTCCTCTCGATAGAATCTTAGTCGAGACGGATGCTCCATTTCTTACTCCTGTACCTTATAGAGGTAAAGAGAATGCTCCATTCTATCTACCTTTTGTGGCCGAAAAGATTGCAGAAGAAAAAGATATAGATATTCAGGAAGTTTTAAAAGTTACAAAGCAGAACGCAATAGAATTATTTAATCTCTAATATTCATCAAATATGATTTGGCTAGTTTCGGCCGCACACTCTTTAGCGTCCGATCTAGCTCCATATTCAGAACATTTTTTATCAATATATAGACTTCTCTCACAGTGAAATTTTTCATCTTCAAAGCTTAAGCCTGTTATCTTTCCTATCCAGCAAGCAGAATCAAAGGCCAAAGAATAGTAAGCAGGAAATTCATTTTCACCACAAAGTCCGTCAGAACCACTAACAATACCTAAGACTTGATAGCCCGTTCTTGTCTTAATAAAGGCAGGAGCGCCACTATCAACATAGCAAGAATCTTTACCGTCTGCTCTCGCATCTACTTCATGGTTATTAAAAGAAACGACAGGAACTGAAACTTTTCTCTTAACTCCATACTCGATGATTCTCTCTGCAGTAGTATAGCCATAATCTTCACCTGTATAACCAAAGCCAACTATTGTAAGTTCTTTACCTACTACTAAGCTTTCTTTAATTGTTTCTACTTTGGTCGCAATCTTGTAAGGCTTAATATTTAAGAAATTTCTATCAACAGTAAGAATTCCAACATCATTAGCGTTGAAGTCACCATAATTAGTAATTCCATGATGAGGTTTAATATCTAGTTTTGGGAAGAACTTAACTCTGAGAACTTTATATTGTCCTTTTAAGTATCTTTGATGAGAAGGAAGTGAAACTCCATTCCCTGTTAAAATACTAAGTCCTGAATGATATTGATTAACTAAGCAATGAGCAGCAGTTAGAACTGTTCTCTTATCAATAACAACACCTGAACAAATGATGTCGCCACCTCTAACAATTGCTACCACTCCTTGAAACTCTTTTCCTTTTACCACTTCTCCACCAACTATCGCACTAGGACTCATGACAGTCGAAGCGTCTTTATTTTCCACACAGGAAACTAAAATAGCTATTAATAGAGTAAGGAGTAAATATTTACGCAAGAAATCTCCAAAGCGATTGCAACGTGTTCACAGATGGACCACTTGTAGCACGCTATGAGTCAGAGTTCAACGTATCTTAACCTTTTTCGGATGGTGTCATTGAGAGGAAAAGATCAGTAAGTCTTTGAAATTTCGATTGTGTCTTATGTTCTTTCAATACATTTGTAATATTTGTCATGATTTCGAAGTGTACATCTTGAGACTCATCTATCTCAGTATGGTTTTCAGATCTAAGATGATTAATGACTTCAGTGTTTTTTACGCTTCGTGCAATATTAGGCCCATCATTGAAGAGGTAATCCTTATCGCTTATAAAATTAAGATTCTTATCAACATTTTTTGGAATGATGTCATTACCAAAGCCAACAGAATCCAGTGTTACTAGAAGGTTAACCTTTCGAAAGCCGCCCTCAAGAGTATTAAGTCTATTTGCTAAATTTACGACAGCATCGCCACCAAGAGAGTGTCCAACCAGAACAACTGGCTCTTCAGAAGGTCTTCGCATGATCTCACTAAAAACCTTGTCTTCGTCTTGCCATGAGAAATGCTCCCCGTCTTTTACGGCCTTTGCCATATCAGGTAATCCCCCATCATCCGAGCTTACACTACCTAGGTGAAGCCCACTAACAAAGAAGACTGCAGGTTTCTCTATAGGCATCAACTCTTTGATATCACTAACACTTTTGACATCTTTTACTGATTTGGAGCCTTTAAATGTTGGAATTGAAATTGGTATAGGACTTGGCAAGGCCTTGGCCAGAGTCGAAGCGGCATCTGACACTAAGTGGTTTCCCGCCTTTTTTAGAGTCTTTCCATCATCTTTGATCTGCTTTTTTACATCATCAGAAAGCTCAACTTTATGTGCTTTCTTAGATAATTTTTCAGCGATTTCGGACTTTGGTTGAGAGTCCACAAGACTCTTTGCAGAGGAAGCTCCCCTTCTCTTTATATAATCTTCGCGTGAACCATAATGTTTTATTCCAGATGCATTCGCCATACATCTATTATAGATTTATTGAGAGCTTTTGTGCAGGTGGTAAAAGTTCACATTAGGTAGGCATTTGATAGTAGTTATGGCATATTAGGGGCAGTTTTTATATTAATAACCTTATAATGGAGTCAGGAATGTCTCAGAAAATCAGAGTTGGTATTAACGGCCTTGGTCGTATCGGTAGAACAGTAATCAGAGAAATCGTTAACAGAAATATTGAAGATCTTGAGATCGTAGCTGTTAACTCTCCAGGTGATCCAGAACAATACATCCACTTACTAAAATACGATTCAGTATTTGGAAGATTTGATGCAGATGTTTCAGTTAATGACGGACATATCCTAGACATTAATGGACATAAAATAACTTTTCATAAATATAGAGACCCAGCAGAAATTCCTTGGCCAAATGATAGCGTTGACCTTGTTATTGATGCAACAGGTGTTTTCAAAGATAAGAAATCACTTTCTAAGCATATTAGAGGTTCTGTTAAAAAAGTTATCCTTTGTTGTCCAGGAAAGAAAATGGACGAAACTATCGTTATGGGTATTAACGAAGATAACTACAATGCAGAAGAGCATACTGTTCTTTCGAATGCATCTTGTACAACAAACTGTCTTGCACCAGTAGCAAAAGTTCTTAACGATAAGTTTGGAATTGAGTCAGGTTTCATGACTACAGTTCACTCATATACAGGGGATCAAAGAATCCTAGATTCATCACACTCTGATAATAGAAGAGCAAGATCAGCTGCTGTTTCTATGATCCCAACAACTACAGGTGCTGCGAAATCAGTTGGACTAGTAATCCCTGAGCTTCAAGGAAAGCTTGATGGTTTTGCAATTAGAGTTCCTACTCCAAATGTTTCTCTAGTTGACTTAAATGTAACAGTTAGTACTCCAACAACAATCGAAGAAGTAAATGCAGCTCTTAACGAGGCTAGTAACGGTGCTCTTAAAGGTATTCTTAAATTTGAAGAAGAAGAGTTAGTTTCTATTGATTACATGGGAATGAGAGAATCTTCTTGTGTAGATGCTAAGCTTACAAATGTTATCGATGGAACAAACGTTAAGGTCGTTGCTTGGTATGATAATGAAGCTGGTTTCTCTAACAGAGTAATTGATCTTGCACTACACATTGGGAAACAACTGTAATGGCCATTCAATATATTGACTCTGTAGATTTAACTGAAAAGAATGTTGTAGCTCGTTTTGACTTCAATGTTCCACTTGATAAAAATGATTCATCAAAAATAACTGATACGACAAGAATTGATAATGCTCTTGAAACGATTAGAACAATTTTAGATAACGGTGCTCAAAAACTAGTTCTTATTTCTCACCTTGGTAGACCTAAGGGAAAAGTTAATAAGAAGTTTTCTCTTGAGCCAGTTGCAACTTATCTTGCTGAAAAGCTAGGTGAAGATGTTGTACTTAGTGAGTCTTGTTTAGACAGAGGAATTAAGACTCTTCTAACTTTAAACGAGTCTCGTGTAATCCTTCTTGAAAACGTAAGGTTTCATGCAGAGGAAACTAAGAACGATAGAGATTTCGCAAGAAAACTATCTGAATACGGTGATGTCTATGTAAACGATGCCTTTGGTACCGCTCACAGAAAGCACTCATCAACTTTTGAAATCAACGCATTCTTTAAAAGAAATGCATACGCTGGAAGCTTAATTAGAAAAGAGCTAGAAGCGCTAGATCAAATCGTTGAGAAACCAAAGAGTCCATTTGTTGCGATTCTAGGTGGAGCAAAGGTAAGTGATAAGATTAAAGTAATTGAATCTCTTCTACCTACTGTATCTCACCTTCTAATTGGTGGAGCAATGGCATACCCATTCTTAAAGGCCAAAGGTTATGAAGTAGGAACTTCACTTTGTTCTGATGAAGACGTGGCACTTGCAACAAAGATTTTAAAAGAGAAAACAGCACATAAGATTGAGCTTCCTCATGATCATATTGCTTCTAAAGAATTTGGTGGTGAACCTATTGAAGTATCTCAAATGAATATGTCTGAAGATGTTATGGGACTAGATATTGGGCCTAAAACAGTTCAGATCTTTTCGGAGAAACTTAGAGGTGCAAAAACAGTTCTTTGGAATGGTCCAATGGGAATGTTTGAAAATGATAACTACAACAAAGGAACTTTTGGTGTAGCTCAAACTCTTGCTGAAATGGAAAATGCTTTCACTCTTGTTGGTGGTGGTGATTCAGTTAGTGCTGTTAACCAAGCAGGACTTGCTGATAAAATGAGTCATGTCTCGACTGGTGGTGGAGCTTCTCTAGAATATATAGAGAAATCAACTCTTCCAGGAATCCATGCTCTAAGATTTGGAATCGAATAAGTTTTTAAATATTATAAGGCCGCGAGAGTGGCCTTTTTTTTTGCCTAAGGGGAAATTATGAGAAAAACACATATCGTTGGTAACTGGAAAATGAATCAAAGTACTGAAGAAATAAAGTCTTTCTTCAATGAGCTTGCAAATGAATCACTAACTAGTGAAGCGTGGATTGCTCCACAGGCCCTACACCTAGGACTTGTAAAAGAGTTAGCTACTGATAAGTTCAAAGTTGGAACACAAAATAGTGCATATGAAGACAATGGTGCTTTTACTGGAGAGATATCTCCTAAGAGTATTAAAGATATGGGACTACATTTCACAATCATTGGTCATAGTGAGAGAAGATCAATCTTTGGAGAAACTCATGAAGTTCTCAATAAGAAGGCAAAGAAGGCACTCGATAATGATCTCACAGTTATCTTCTGTATAGGTGAAACGCTTGAAGAAAGAGAAGCTGGCAAAGTTGAAGAAGTTCTATCTGAGCAGATCTCTAAAGGTCTTAAAGATGTCGCTAGCGATAAAGTAATCTTGGCCTATGAACCAGTTTGGGCAATTGGTACAGGTGTTACAGCAAGTCCTGAACAGGCTCAAGACACTCATGCCTTTATTAGAAAGTTCTTAGCAAAAGAAACTAACTTAAATGCTGATAAGACTGTTATTCTGTATGGAGGAAGTGTAAAACCATCTAATGTCAAAGAGCTATTAGCATGTGAAGACATTGACGGTGGCCTCGTTGGAGGAGCATCTCTAAAGGCCGAGACATATAAAGGGCTTTTCATATAGTAAGTATAGCTGGAGAAGAAAATGGCAGAATTCACTGATGGCGAAGAAATAAAAGTAATCGCAGAAAATTTTGAGCTAACGCGAGAAGATTTAAGACATATCAATAGTCGTTTAAACTATATGTCAGATATAGCTCCGCTTAACTCCACGCTACATTTAAATTTTGCTCTTAAAAATGAAAAGTATATCGGAAGCCTTGAAGTCAAAAATATCAAAGCTCAATTTAACTCAATGAAAGAGGGTCAAGAAGTACTCGATCTTTTTAAAGAAATTGAAGATGATATCCACCTCTTAATAAAAGACTGGAAGAAGAAAAGGTTTGATAAGCCGGTTGAAGATAAGTTTGAAGTTGAAGCAATGGAAATGAATGATAAAAACTAAAAAGGCCCTCTAATAGAGGGCCCTTTTGTTATAATTTCTTAGTTATTTAAACAATCTGCCTGACATTCTTGAAATCCCCAAGAGTCTCCATTTCGACACTCTTCGAATTCTTTTCCTGCATTATAATTACACAAGTGTCTTGCCGGGTTAAAAACAGAGCTTTCATTACATTCAGTTCTCTTTTCAACTTCCAATCTTAGACATGAAATATTTCTAAAGTCCGTTTCATTATGACATCTAATGATACAAGCATCGTCTTCCATATCATAATAGTAGTGAAGACCAAGTTTAATTCTTCTCTCTAGATCAGAGATATTTTCTTCAATTTTATCTAGCATTTCTTCTCTTCTATTTTCAGAGAACTCTACTTGAAAAATTTCTTGTTGTAGTGCTTGATACTCTTCTAGTACGTTCCTTCTAGGATCTGTCTCCTTAAGATTTTCATCATCATGAACATACATATATCTTTTTTCCCACTGTTCGGTTGTAATATTAGCAAGAGCTGAAACATCACCATATCCACCACCAGAGTGTGCAGACCTAATCCTACTTCCTACATGAGAAATGGCCTCTCCTAAGTTTGATGGTTGAAAACCATTTGCAAATAGGCCAGAAGCGCTTGAATAGAATGATGACATGATAATTAATGAAAGCATTAGCTTTTTCATAGTAACCTCTTATTAAAGTTGTACACTTTATATAAGAGCAATTTCTATGCCAGCATTTATATGAATTTCCAGTGTGTTATAAAGCTTATTAAAGTGAGTATTGACTAGACTTTATACACCTGTCATTTCAAGAGTTCCTTCATTCCACTGAAAGTAATCTTATCTCTTTCATAACCAAGAATCTCCCCAAGGTTACTAAACTTATTAACTCCTGAGCTAAACTCTATATCAGAAGCTACAAACTGAGATGGATGCTCATAACCAGAAGCATGAGAGATTTGAATGAGCTCTTTTCTATAGTGATCAATATAGTTTTTTAAATTTTGAGCTTTTTTATTAACGTCAATTCCCGCTTCAAGCCAACTATTCTGAGTCGCAATTCCGGCGGGACAGTGCCCTGTATGACACTTCTGTGCTTGAATACACCCAATGCTCAACATAACCTCACGGGCGATATGAACGATGTCACATCCCATTGTTAGAGCGACTATCGTTCTATCTGGAAAACCTAACTTCCCTGAACCAATCCAAACAATGTCTCCACTTATTCCTCTTTTTTGAAAGATTTGATAAACGCGAGAAAAACCAATCTTAAAAGGTAGTGAAACATGATCTGAAAAAGTTAGAGGTGCTGCGCCTGTTCCCCCTTCTCCCCCATCAATTGTTATAAAGTCAGGTCCCTCATTTCTTTCCTTCATTAAATCTGCAAGCTCAATCCAAAAATCTTCTTTTCCAATTGCTGCTTTAATTCCAACTGGTAGTCCTGATGCTTGCGCAATTCTTTCTACAAAATCAATTAACTCACTTGGTGTTGAGAACTCTTTATGAGAATTAGGAGAGATACAATCTACTCCTTTTGGAATTCCTCTAATGTTAGAAATCTCTGTCGTTACTTTAGCTCCAGGAAGAATCCCTCCTTTACCTGGCTTTGCCCCTTGAGAAAGTTTTATTTCAATGGCCTTAACACTTTTATTTGCATTGGCCTTACTAACAAGCTTATCAAGATCAAAATTCCCTTCTTCATCACGACATCCAAAATAACCTGTTCCTAGTTGCCACATGACGTCTCCACCTAAAAGATGATAGTCACTCACACCACCTTCTCCTGTGTTGTGATAACATCCAGCAAGACTTGCACCTTTATTAAAAGCACTAATTGCCCTCATACCTAATGAACCAAATGACATTCCTGATATGTTAATAATAGATCGTGGACGAAATTTCTTCTTTCTTCCATGACTTTCACCCATTACTTTTAAGCAAGGTATTGCTGTAGGATCTTCCTTTTGCTTATATGCTTTATCTGATGCTAAAGGGATTCCCGCATTCTTAATAATCGGGTAACCAATTGTATAAATGACCTCACTTGTACCAAAGCCAAAATTATTATTTTCATTATCCGCCGAAGAGTAAATCCATTCGCGTTCAGATCTATTAAACGGCTGTTCTTCTTTATCGTTAGCAACCCAATACTGTCTCATTTCAGGGCCTACCATCATCATCAAATACCTCAGGTGGCCGACTACTGGAAAGTTGTGAAGGATGGCATACTTCTTTTGAATAAAGACATCATGTATAAAGATAAGGCCCAAGATTCCAATGACAATTAGACCTGAACCTAGATAAGGATTGGCCTCAAACCACGTTAATAGTTCCATAGATTCCCTCTCATAAATGCATATAATATATTTTACCCTTAAAACAATATTTATTGTTCACTTTTAAAATCGTAATTCCAGACACTTACGAACGTCTCTGACTCAAAACTTGTCAATTCTAGGGTTTGTTTGTTATAACTATTTGATTATTTAAACCGCATATAAAAAGGATTGCGAATATGGTTACCAGCTTAATGGTTTTTCACGCAGTAATTTCTGTACTACTTATTGTTTCTGTTCTTCTTCAATTTGGTAAGGGAGCTGAAGCAGGTCTTCTTGGTGGAGCAAGTGAAGCAGTTTTCACTGGAGCACAACAAGGAAATATTCTTCAAAAAGTTACTATTCTTCTTTCACTTGTATTTATTGGGAACTGTTTAGTTCTAGCAAAAATGCAATCAGGTAAAGAATCTAAGTCTCTACTTCAAGGTGAGACACCAATAGCAGCTCCACTTAGTTCTGATCAGGCAAAGAAATCTGCCCCAGCAACAAAGGTTGCTCCAAAAGCAAAAGAAGCTCCAGCAGCTAAATAATTTTTAAGCTCCGAAAGGAGCTTTTTTTTTGCCTTTTACTAAAGATAAATTCTATACTTCATCCCAAACTCAAATTGCTGAGAATCACCCACAGTGTTTTTGAGATACCCAATTACCCCATTATTCTCATTCCAATAATATGCAAAATCACTCTTTGCCGAATGTCTCTCTTTAGAGTTCAATTCAATCAATGAGTACTCTGGGTTTATGATGAAGTTATTAAAAACTAGTTTAAGTCCTGTTCTAAACTCAGGAAGAAGTCTGACTCCCCTTGAATGTATTCTATTTTGTATATTCACAAAGCTATACTGAAAACTTCTCTCACTAATAAATAGAGTTAAGCCTAGGCCACCTTCTAGTACGGAGTTTTTCTTTCTTAAAACTATTTTTTCATTATCGTAGTAGCTATTAAATCTCCAAGAGAGCTTTGGTAACTCCCAGTAGAAAGGAGCATGTGAGTTAATCTCTATAAGCTTAACTCTTTTTATCTTGAAGGATTTTTTTAACTTAAAACTAAAGCTAAAGTAATCAATATAAGAAAAGTCATCATGTCCTCTAGGGTTATCTATTAGACCGTGATACCCAAGAGCGTAAGTCCCTTCTAGCTCCACTGATTCTCCAGAGGTTTGAGAGAGACCTAGTGTTAGTTTATTTGGATCATGAAAGAATTGTGGGTCCTGTCCTCTTTCTTTGAGAATGGTTTTTTCATCTTTTAATCTATTTCGACTTTGTGCTCTCATTGAAAAAGTTGTATCCATGAGAGCATGTTCTTTCTTAGTCAAAATGGTTTTCTTGTCGTAGTTTTCAAATTTCCAGTAATCAATAAGAGCATCAAGAACTGCAATAGACTTAATCTTTTTTAATACCTCTAAGTTTGACTTGGCTTTTTTGAAGTCTTTCTTTTCGTCTTTGCTCATTTGAGAAATACGTCTTCTTAGTACTTTATTGATACTTTCAAAGTGTTGTCTTTCTAATAGACCCTTTCGCTTTTTTACCCACTTTAGAGTCTCTATTGGGTGAGCAAAAATATAACTTCTCTTATTTGTAATATTCCAATTCTTATTAACCGCTTCGATTAATTTAATTACATAGTAGGAACAGTTTTCATCAAAGAAGTAGTAAGGAAAACCAGTATTTCGTGATACTTCCCACATATGCTTAATGACAAGATCAACCTCTTGGGTACTTAGAGGTAGTTTATATTCCCAAAGATCCCTATCTTCAGCATTTTGATAAAGCCCGACTTGCATATAAAAAGGTTTAATGTCGAAGTGTCCAATATAGCCTCCAACGATTCCTTTTACAGAGTACATAATGGCGTTATCATCAGGGTTTGTTAGGGCCATAAATCCAACACTATAGTCGAGAAGAGAGTCACTCCTCTTTTTTCCACCTCTGGAAAATCTTAGAAATGAATGACCAAACATTGATGCAGGATTAGAGACATAACTACTTGCATAGACGAGATAGATTTCTTTAGCACCTATTTCATTCTTCCATTCATTAAATTCAGGACAATCTCTACTCTCTTTTAATTTTGGGTTTTTCTTTATGATAAGTTCATATCGCGCAGGAAATGCACATTGAAATTCTTTCTTTAGTTGTCCAACTTTTCTGCGATCTTTAATAGCAAGAATAGAGTTGTCCCATTCTAATTGTGGATTTGATCTTCCCTCTTTTGTAACAAAGAAATAATCATGAGACGCATCGTTCTTATAACTGTCTCCAGACTTTTCATAGTAGAGCAAACGTAACCACGCCTCATCTACTCCATAGAGCAGAGATGGCGTAATTATCAATATTAGTAATATTTTTTTTAAGAAAGAGAACAAGATTTAACAAGAACAGGATCTGTTAAAATTACTTTATACGTTTCTAGTAATACATCTTCGCTCTTTATGCTCTTTTTAAATACATGCTTATAATCGTTTTGTAGCTTCTTTGAAAAGTAATCTAAATCTTGAGACTTACAACCAATAGTTTTTCCATATGCTGCAATGAAATCTCCACCACCTTTGGCAGTATCTCCTTTTAGCTCATAGAAGTTTTGCACTACAAAGTGCAGACTCTTTTTTTCAGTTTTTACAATACTGTGCTTAGAGCAATTTGATGTACCGAATGTCATACCAAGTGTTACAGATGGAAAAAGTACCGCATTCGTTGTAATACGAAGTGCCGAAGAAAGAATCGAGTTCTTCTTCATAATATACCAACCGGGCCCACACCCTGAACTTTTGTCCTTGGCCATTGTTGAAAATGATACCAGTGTTACTATTAATAAAATAATCGAGCGCATAGCTTCTCCTTCTTTGATTCTCTCTCTATAAATATTTTACATTTACAAAAATCATATATGAAGGGGGAATTGAATATTTATGACCGACTCAAAAGGTCGGACACGTCCAACTCATCTGAATAACTAATTAAAATTTAAAGAGTGTTACCGATAAGCTCTAAGATAGAGAAATTAAATACAAGGAAGTCATATGATTATTAATAAGTATGAAGGTGCAATGCAATCTTTTAGCTACTCTAAACTCTTTCGTATGCCTATGTGGTTATTCAGAAGGTTAATGTATTTAAAAACTTCTCCTCAAAAGATTCATACAACAAAGATGAGACTTGGTCATAAAATAGAATTACCAACAACTCAGAACTATCTCAAGTTTGCTCTAATTAATCGTGCTTATCATGATGACAACACTTTCCTATTAAGACACTTTATCAAAGAAGGTTCTACAGTCTTAGATATTGGTGCAAATATAGGCCTCTACACTTGTGCTTATGCTCAGTACTTTGAAAATCTTAAACTAAAAATCCATGCCATTGAAGCTGTTGATACTAACTATACAAGACTAGAGAAAAATATCTCTATCAATTCATTTTCAAATATCACTCCATATCATATTGCCTTTGGAAAAGAGAATGGTGAGCTAGAGTTTAATCTACCTAGTGATGACTTTGTTGGTAATGCTGTAGGAAAGAATGTTTTTGAAGATAAATCGAATTCAACGATCACTAAGAAAGTGAAACTCGTTAAGCTTGATGAGTGGGCAAAAGAAAACAATATTACTGATTGTGACTTTATAAAAATAGATATTGAAGGAGCAGAGCTCTTTGTATTTGAAGGTGGAAAAGAGTTTATTTCTAAACACAGACCAATTATTCAATCTGAGTTTAATAAATATTGGGTTAATAATCTTGGTTTTACAGAACAGGATTACTTCGATTTCTTTATGGCACTAGACTACACTGTAGCGATTGAGCAAGATAATACTTTTAAAGTTCTTAACGATCCTAAAGCATATACTGTTACTGAAGGTTTAACAGATTTTCTCTTTATTCCTTCAGAACATAGCTCTCTTAAATCGTAGGAGAGCCCATACAGTCTAGACCAGATCCATTACTATACTCACCAGGATAGTGAATATTCTTACTATCAAAGCCAAGAACACTTAGCTCCTTGCTCCAGTAGTCTTCTAGTTCAGGATCATTTTCGGCCATATTAGTTATATAGAATGGGTTACCTTGTTTATTAACTCCAGAAACACCGTTAAAGAAGTTTATAAGTTCCTGACCAGTAGTTACTCCATTAACATTTGTAAAGTATTCAAAGAAGCGCCCAGTAATAGAGATAATCTTAAACTTTTTCTCTAATAGACTTGTTACTAAGTTTATCTTCTTCTTATAGTTATTCTTTTGCCAGCTATAATTATCGCCCTCTTCGTACGCCATAATATTATTAAGAGTATTCGACGAACTATTTTTTAAGGCACTACTTGCAACTTCAACTCTTCGACTTGGATCATCTATAAGTATTACTCCACCAGGTAGAGCTTTCATAAAGAGATCAAGATGTTCAGAGCCCGCTTTTGTTGGAATAAATATTAAATTTTCAGGTTTTAAATTTAAATCATTTGCTAGGTAGTTATGGATTTCTTCAGAATCAGCACTATTACTTATTAAGTCACGATAAGCTTTGGCCATTCCATTAAAGCGAGATTCGTAAGTAATTAAGTAACTCTCTCCATTAGCAAACTTACCAGTAATAGTTGCTCCACCTTCAAGAAAAGCTAAGCTTAGATTTTGAACTTTTTTGTCATAGGGAGAAAAGTCACTTCCAGTAACACGAGTTAACTCTGCAGATCCCCATCCAAAGCTTTCAAAAACTCCCATCGTAAGGCCACCATAGTAATCTTCATTCAAGGGAAGATTTGCAAGCTCTACAAAATTTCCAACTTCATCAAAGAATAAGATATCCTGCATCCAAGAGTAATTTGCAAAGACAACAGGCTCAACGCCCTCACTTCTAAATGCCTTCTCTATATCCTCAATAACTTCTTTTTTTATTTGTGGACCACTTTGTCCACCAGAGTAATACCAGTAGTTCATCTCCACAGATCCATCTTCTGGATATAGAGAATACTGCATAGAAAATGCACTGGCACAGAGGGTAATCAATAAGACTAAGAGTGGAATTTTATTCATAAGGTGTTCTAACACACCTTAAATATAAGGGAATATGAACAGGAGTATTTTCATACTCAATAAGAGTAGCAAGTCATAAATAGCTGTAATTACGAAGAGTTACTTCATGAATTCATCAGGAACAAAGTCGAACTTAAAGTTTCCATCAATGCTACCCTTTAACTCATTATTGACATCGATCTTAGACATTCCATTAGAAATACTAGCGAATGTGTTTACGAGCTTTTTATTAAAAGCATCATGAGACCAACAATCACTTTCAAAATAGTCAGCACCACATTGAGTTTGATATTTTTGCTCTATAGAAGACTTTAGCTCTTTAAAGTCTTTATCTAATGACTCCTGTGAAGAAGCCAGTTTCTCTTTTACTATCTTAGCGCTGTCAGCCTTACTGTCTGAAATAAGGTTGATATTACGATAGGCCTGAACTGACATATTTAAAAGGTTCCCTTCTTTTGAACCATCTCTGAAGTTCTTCCCTTTGCGTATCTTTGAAACAAGCCAAGCGGCAGCAGCATCTCTTTCTGTAAATGACGATGATTCATTCTTAATAGAGTCAGCAAGAATATATGCCGAGATATTTTCATTATTCAGTCTTTTTCCTTTTGCAAGATACACAGAACTTTTAAACGATGTAAGTTGAGAATCAATATAATTTGCATCATCAATTTTTCCGTGTGTTCTATAGAAATTCAACATTTTCTTTTTCATAAGACCATTCTCATCATCGGCCACAATCTTCTTCTCAGTGTCTTTAACAAGTTCTTCTAATGAAGAAAGTTTCTTATTACTCTTCTTCTTAAGAACTTCATTCGCAAGTTTTAGAGAGGTCACATGAAATTGTCTCCCAATGATATTTTTTTGATCATTAGAAAGAAGATCTTGAAGTTCTTTCTCTACCAAGTCATCACATTCTTGTCTTTGAGCATTTGCAACTTCTCTCATATTCTCTTCTTTTTCTTTTTCTTCTTTTAATGCTAGCTCTTTAAGCCTCTCTGCCTCTTTTTCAATTTCTGCAGCTGCTAGGACCTGTTTATCGATACATTCCTGAAAATTATTACTAACAATATTAAAAAGACCCTTACTACATTCTTTAGCAACTAACTTAGTCTCATTATCACTAGAGTTTACTTCAGCTAACTTCGCATTTATTTCATCACCAAATGTCGTCATGAATTCTTGTTTTGTTTCTTTTTTACACTTTCTATAGGCAGCCTTTTCAGAACGGTCTGCCCTAGATCCAAAAGGTCTTCTTCCACACTTATTCTTTATTTCAACAGATAGTTTTGAATCATAAAGATCATTGATTTTTTCAATCTTTCTTTCTTTTATTCCAAAGCTCGCATCGACAAGCTTAAGCTCTTCCTTCTTGCTCTTTCTCGCTTTTGAGACAACTTCTTTCTTACATTCCTTTCTCTTTACTCTTTTATTAATTTTCTGACACTCTTTCTTTTCAGCCTTAACTAACTCTTTATAGTGAATATCAATATTTTCTTTTTCTATTTTCTTATCTAGTTTTGCTAACTCTAAAACGTCTTTATTTACATTATTAATACACTTCTCAACACTCCTAACGACATCTAATTTTTCAGCTTCCTCACATTTTAGCTTAAGCATATTAGTTGGAGTTTTCTCGACCTGTGTTTGTGCAACAACAACTGCCGATTTTTCTGCTTTTTCAGTTGGCTCATCGACAATAGGAGCTTCGAATATATGCCCTTTATTTTTCAAGTCATTTCCAAATGCTTGTTCTCTAGCCTTTGCAGTTTTTAAGTCGGCAATACATATTTGCCTATCAATACCAAGTTTACCACTACACTTTTGCATATCCTCGCTCGAAAGAGCTCCTGATAATGTCGCAGAAAATGATTGTTCTTGAGATATCGTTGTAGGAGTTTTTATTGTGCTACTCGACTTCTCTGTAACAATAATTGTAGGTTTTGGTGCCGTGGTTAAAGAAATAGTTCCGCTCTTTTTCTTATCTATTACTGTCGGCGCAGCAATTACAGGTCTCTCGATGACCGGTACTGGGTTTACTATTGAATTATTTCCAAATGCTTGTTCTCTAGCTTTAGCAGTTCTTAAGTCAGCAACACATATTTGCCTATCAATACCAAATTTGCCACTACACTTTTGCATGTCCTCGCTCGAAAGAGCTCCTGATAATGTCGCAGAAAATGATTCCTCTTGAGATACAGTCGTCGGAGTTTTTATTGTACTCTTCGACTTATCTGTAACAACAACACTAACATCACCATTTGTTGGAATTTCTACACTCTTTGTACGAGTACTTTTTGACTTATATTTTTCTTTTGCCATCTCATTCATCTTTTCAACAGATACAAAAGCAAACTTATGAGCATTTCCACCATTAACAAGTTTGTCACAATCGGTGTTCAACATATCAGATTTGTAACAGCTTTCTTTAAATTGAAGTGCAAGTTCACCTTTCTTTTTTTCAGTTAAACTTTCTTGCTGAGACTTATATTTCTCTTCATGGTCACTCTTAATATCTTTTTGGACTTGAGCAATCACAGAGTCTGATCTTTTTTGAAAGGCAATACTTCTTCTCGTCAGTTCATCTTGAGCTAAAGCTGGACCTGCTCGTCGATTATCATTTAATACTTTTAGTACATCACTTTCTGATATAGCTCCAGATTCATACTTTCTTTTTAAGTTTTCACACTCTATGGAGTTTAGGCTTATTCGTGCACCACTATTACACATCTCGAAGATTGCAACCCCAGTAGAAATCCTAGTGGGCTTAACTTCATCTGAATAAATTGGAAATGATAATATCGTTAAAACAAAGAATAAGTTTTTATACATAAGTGCCTCTCAATAGTTATTATCGGCACATATGGAATCTTATCAAAGAAAAAGTATAGAAGCTCAATCTTTTCAAGCACTTAAGTAAAACTGAAAGTAATACTAGTCCCAAATTTTTATGGCATCTACAAAGATTAATATACTTGATTAAGTTTGCGGCCAAAATTACTTACCTATATAATCGTTGTTAATGTCCTACTTACTAATAATTTTCTACATTCTTCTTGGCCTTATAATTGCTAAAATTATTTTTGATAGTTTTCAAAAGAAGAAGACCCCTGCCTTGAAGTCAGTAAAAGTAATCTCTAGTAGCACTCCTAAAGAAGGGGTCAATGTTGATGTCCTTAAAGAAGGGTCCGGGAATCCAGCAGTCTCAGGAAAGGTTGTAAGAGTTCATTACAATGCATTTTTAACGAATGGAAAGAAGGTTGACTCATCCTATGACAAGAATGAGGTGTTCTCATTTACAATGGGACGACGTCAGGTTATCCCTGGATGGGAAGCAGGAATGATCGGAATGAAAGAAGGCGAAATTAGAAAGTTTACTATTTCACCTGATCAGGCCTATGGCGCAAAAGGGAAAGCAAATGTGCCTCCCAATGCGACAATGATATTTGAAGTTGAATTACTTAAAGTAATCTAACTTTAGTGTTTAATATTCAAATTTCGTAGAAATTCTTTTTGCGAATCTAATAAGTATGGCTCAAAACCTTGCTGACTCATAACAATGATTTTTCTAGGGCTGTATTAAGAATTTAGCCATATTTTTAATGGCCTTCTTTTTAAAGATTATTAAATGACCGGCCTTCTTTACTTTCATCAGCTCTAGCTTCGCATCACAACCTTTCCACTTAGTATGAATAGTTTCCTTACCAAAGTTTAACTTACTAACATTGATTTTTTCATTTACGACTTCTGTCTTGAGGCAGTTATTTTGCTTTCTCCAACTCTCCATATATTCATCGACACCTTGAAGTCCTGTTCTACCGTTATCAAGTCCATTGTAACTAATAGTTTTGTCATTCGTACCATGAATATGAAGATGCTTAATTGCCCTATTATGCTTACAGGCCGCAAGCCCCTTAGTTATCAATTTCTCATTCTCATCTCTAAGGTCAGCTGTTCCAGATACTGTAATTAACCCTGCAATTTTAGAGTCTATTTCACAGGCCAGCTTATTTGCCATAAATGCACCATTGGAATAACCAACAAGGTAAATTCGAGAAGGGTCGATACGACCATATCTTGAAGAGTTTGATACTTGCTCAATGATACTCTTTATATATTTTGAATCATCAACATTCGTATCTTCAAAGTCACAACAGAAGTTTGAAGCATTCCAATATCTCTTTTCTTCACTATTCTCTAGTCCATTGGGAAGAGCTAAAACGAAGCCAGCTTTCGATACATAGTTTCTCAATTTAATATGACCATCTTGAAAATTCTTACTACCTGTATATCCATGTAGTGATATCACTAGTGGCCAACGTTCTTGATCTTTATAATTTTTTGGAAGGTACAGCTTTATGCTATCTCTACTCTTGTCTAGACTTGGAAGATCTATGTGCTTCTTAGAAAGAGCAAACGCTGAAGATAGAAGTGACATTAAGAATATAGCTAATAGAGTATTTTTCATGTAAATCCAGTAAGTTAAATATAGGTCAATATAACGAAATTACATCGATTTGTGCTGCAACATATACTATTTACACTATTTTGATCAAGTACTGATCCTCAATGGCTCGATACACAACTTCACTTAAAGAATTATATTCACTCTAACAGAAGGGTTCACGGTCTTATATAATAAACAAAATCTAATGAGGAATAAAATGAAACAACTTACTGTAATAGCACTCATACTTCTTAGTACATTCTCAGTTGCAAACACTGAGGACCCTTATGATATGTCACTAGAAAACCTACTCTCTTACGAAGTTGAAATAGCATCTAACTTTCTAGAATCTACTACAAAGGCTTCTTCAACAGTTACCATGTTTAGCGATGTCGAAATATCTAACATGGGCCTAAAAACCTTAGATCAACTTCTAGGTCATGTCCCAGGTTTTGTCGTTTCAAACTTATCAGACAGAATATCGCTAAGTGTTCGTGGATCAAAGTCCTATGCTCAAGTTCTTCTGCTAATAGATGGTCAAAAAGTTAATGAGGTTATTTTTGGCGGATTTGGTCTAACATCACCAGAGATCAGTTTAAAGAATGTTAAGAAAGTAGAAGTTATTCGTGGACCAGGTTCTGCAATATATGGAGCAAATGCTTACCTCGGAGTAATTAAAATAACGACTAAGAACGAGCGATTCTACAGCTTTGAAGTTGGTCAAAATTCGATGAAAGAGTTTACAGGATCATTCACAAAGAAAATCGGAAAAACTAAACTCTCCATGTTTTCTCAATTCTATCAGGATGAAGATTATAAATATAAATCTTATCCACAAAGTGCCTCTTCAGGAGATGGAACTGTTATAACAAACAAGACATTACCAAATGGAGAGGACTCTAAAGAAAGAGTCGACCTACAGTTAAAAATAGAAAGAGGACAATTCCATCTAAATTTATCTCACATGCAAAGAAAATACAGTGGGGGTACATCTGCAGATGCTCTTGTATTATCTAAACATCAAAATATTTCAAAGCCTATGAAAACATTAGTTCATACAGGTTATAACTTTAGAATAAGTGAAAAAGAAGATCTCAAAATCAACCTTGGCTACACAGTGTCTAGATTTAGTCCATTTGGCTTAAGAGGTACAAAAAATGGTTTTGAAAATTTTTCAGGTGGAGAACAAATAGAAAATAGATATCGCTTAACTGGTGACTATAGAAACGCAAAGAATAGGGTTAAAATTGCGAGCGGATTTGAAGTATACAATGAAGGCTTAATTAAAGACAAAGTTCTCAGCAACTTTGATAGTGACGGTAACCACAAAGGCTCTATTGTCGACAATGGTGCGGCCTACAAAGGCCCTAGGATCAAGCAATATGGTTTCTATGTACAAGGACAAACAAATTTGGCCAAAGACCTTGATACGACATTTGGAGTTCGAATTGATGATAACAGTATATTTGGAAATGCAATCAGTCCTCGTCTAAGTATAATAAAAAGTTTTTTATCTCGATCAGTTCTCAAGCTACAATATGGAGAGGCTTTTAGAGGTCCAACCTATAGTGAGTTCTTTCAAAATACATTTATTCAGGGTAATTCAAGTCTAAAGCCTGAAAAAGTAAGAACTTTTGAAACTGCTATTTCACAGGACTTTGCTAATACACGTCTACAACTCACATACTTTCTTAGCCAATTCGAAAATCAAATTGAAGGATATCTAAACGGATCAAATATAACATTTAGAAATATGCCTAACTCTAAAAGAGAAGGTCTAGAGTTTGAGTTCACTTCCATTTTAACAAAAGATTTATCAGTTAAAGGAAACTACTCCTATGTTTTTAAAATCAACAAAACTGATCAGATTGCACCAGATCCATTTGTAAACGGAGCTGTGATTTTAAACTGGAATAAGGAGAATTTTACTTTCAACGTAAGTACCAAGTACCACAGGTCTTACGACGGCGTTGATCAAAGTTCACTATTCTTAGTCAACTCAAAGATTGGATATAGTATAGATGACGTAAACTACTACCTAAGTGCCTCTAATCTTGGAAATAAAGAATTCTTAAATTCAACATTTGTAAGAACTAATCACCAAGTAAATAGAGGCCGTATCATATCAGGCGGTATGGAAATGAAGTATTAACCCTACCTTAAACATAAGTCGTCAGGAGTACTTCCTCCTCGGCAATTTCCAAACTTGATACTTCCAACTCTTGGAAAGTCACCTGGAATCAACCCAGTAAGTTCAACATTTCTAAAGCAGCCAAAGTGGTTTTCAAACTTTATACTCAAATCGTCAGCAGTAATAATACCTGCGACATGACCATCCCAAGCCGAAGAGTTGATTTTCTTGATTGACTCATTTCCATCAACATTCAAACGTAATTCAGAATGATCCTTGGATACTTCGACAGTTAATTTTTCGCTAAAAAATGGACTTAATCCTTCTATCTCACAAAGCATTGCGCTTGAATTAAGTGAAGTGATTAAAAGTAGTGATGTAATAATTGATTTCATATTTCTCTCCCTTTGTTGGATATAAAATACAAAACGCTTAATTATAAGTATAATCGATAAATTTAATCATTATGATAAAAATATTTTATGTATAATTCTATTGATAAAGAATTCCTTGACCTTGGACTATACTCCAACCTTTATACTTCTATAAAAAGGAGCCAAAATGAAGAAAGGAATTATAATAGCACACCCATGGAAAGAGAGTTTCAATCACGCAATACTTCAAGCTTTAAAAGAAGGGTTTACTGAAGGACAAGTCAACTTTGAGGTTATAGATCTTCATGCTGACGACTTTAACCCTGTCTATACAGCAAAGGAGTTATCTAAGTACAAAGATGGCGTTGCACTGGACCCTATTGTATTCAAGTATCAAGAGACATTAAAGAATATCGATGAGCTTATCATCATCTTCCCTATTTGGTGGTATTCAGTTCCGGCCATACTAAAAGGTTTCTTTGATAAGGTTATGCTTAAGGGGTTTTCTTATGAAGAATCGCCCTCAGGTCTAAAAGGTAAATTATCTCATATAAGAAAGACTACGATTATTACGACTTCTGAGGGACCTACTTGGTATATAAAGTTATTTAAAGGGAATTTTATCAATGGTGTTTTTAAGAAGGGAATCCTTAGAGACATTGGTATTAAGAATACAAAGTGGATAAACTTCTCTAATATAAAGAGTAGTACAAAAGAGAAGAGAGAAAAGTTTTTAAAGGAATTGAATGTATAAAATAAAAGATTTTTCAAATCAGCTAGGTGTAAAATCGGACACCATAAGATATTACGAAAAGATTGGTTTAACTAAGAAGCCAGACAGATCTTTAAATGGTTATCGAACATACTCTCAACAAGACCTCTATATCTTTAAGTTTATTATGAGGTGTAAGGAATTCGGCTTCTCCCTCAAAGAAATCAAACCAATTCTTAACTACATTTTAAACACGAGTAAAAATACTTCTAAGATTGAAAAGCTACTCGAAGAAAAGATATTAGAAATAGAGATTAAGCAGAGAGAACTTAGAAAACTTAAGAAACAACTTAAAACAGTTTTAGAAAGTTGTATTAAAGAGGACTGTACGATATTGGATTATTTATAGGGGTTCTTTACTCTGTCTAATTCATTTTCTTTATAAAGTTACTTTTGCAAAACTTAAGAGTGCTAGTGCTACAGAATGATTTAATCTCATTTGGTCTACTGCTTCTCAATATTAAAGATAAGCGACCTTTATTCCGCTTTAGAACAAGAAGGTCAGAAGCAGGTTTAATTTTATAGGCTACCACATATGTATTATTCTCTATTTCAAAATATGCCATTTGTGACATTGCCTGTAGGAGGTGTTTTTCTTGACCATACCCTTTACAGCCTACAGAGAATTTTCCATTTTTCAATCTTTGGGGAAGCTCTCTACAATCTACATAGTGTTGCCATACAAAGTTCCTTAAAGCGTTTATAGGTCTATCGAAAGAACCATCTTTCAAGATTCTACCAATTTTCCAACTCCTTTTATATCGCGCATCAGTTCCTAAGTTTACAAATAAAAATAACAAAAATAATAACCACACTTTCTTTCTCATTCGAGATCTCCACTTCCAACACAATAATATTATATTAATCCAACTTCTAATTTAATGCCAAAATTATTCATATTACGAATCAATTAATGATCTTCAAAAATAACTTTCACCTCATCTAGATAACTTAGCTACGTCTCACTCATTTATACGTTGCATATATGAGCGTTAGTCATAAAATGGAGGGAGAAATGATTAATGCTTTAAAGTATACAGAAGATCTTGAGAGTGCAGGTTTTACACCGGAGCAGGCCAAGAGTTCTGTTAAGATTTGGATGGATCTTATGAATGACAACTTTGCCACTAAGTCAGACCTACGACAGGGAGAAATTTCTCTTAGATCAGATATGAAAGAAATGGAAAGTGCGATCAGATCGGACATGAAAGAAATGGAAAACTCTATCAGATCGGACATGAAAGAAATGGAAAACTCTATCAGGTCGGACATGAAGGAAATGGAAAACTCTATCAGATCGGACATGAAGGAAATGGAAGGTTCTATCAGGTCTGACATGACAGATATGAATCACTCTTTAAGTTCTGACATAAAGGACTTAAGAAGAGATGTTCAAGGTGAGTTTCACAAAATGACTATAAAGCTCGGAAGCTTGATGGCCATAGGGATTGGACTTATAAGTGTTCTTAATAAAGTTTGAAAAAAAAGGCCCTCAAAAAGAGGGCCTCTGTATTTTTCAAATTTATATCCGCACATGCTGATCGTCAAAAGCAAACTTCGTTTGCCTTTTTTCGACGCTCGCACAACGGTAAAGCTCCGACGTCAAAATGCTTTAGCACTTTGAACGCGGGCGTCTAAAATGGTTCTAGGTACAAGTTTTGTTAAATATGAGCCGAACACTCGTTCCTGTAAGGCTCTGAGTTACCCAATCAACCCATTATGTTAAAACAGACACTCTTTTTAGCTTTATCTAGCTCTTTATTTAACAAAAAAACACGCAGTACACCACGTCCTTATTCCTAAATTTAAGTAAAATCTATAATATCTATATCAAGCTCATCTTTTAGACTTTTTTCTATCAACGATAACAGATTTGCTAAAAAGTCTCTAAAGTCTGAATCACTTAATTGGATACTTAATGCTTCTATCTCAGAGGTCAGCCTCCAACAGTCTGCATCACTTAGTTTTTTAAATCTGATAATTACAGATTGTGATTCATCATATTCATCACAGTAAAACTTAAAGTCGTTATTATCACTTTTCATCCAGGTGTATAATTTTTCGTAAAATTCTACAATTTGAAATGAAGTAAATTTTATATTATCAATCATGATATTAGCTTCAATCGAGTTATCTAACATGCCGAAACTTTTTTGTTTTAAAGCTCTATTTACTTCTGTTCTCCAGTACCTTTTGTTTGACGCCCAGGGATTTAATATTTCAATATTAATTTGAATATTCATAATAATACTTCACCTAATTTTCACTGAGAAAGCATAAATAACCTTTGTTTCAAATTAAGGTACTTATATAACAATTTTTAATCACCTGTTTTTGGGGCTTTAGCTAAAGAGATTTCTAAAGACCAATTCTCAGGTTTCTCATCTGGATTGTTCCACTTACATCCATTATTTACCCATTCTTCTCTGTTACTCTTTGTAATCTTCAAATTCCCAGTAAGCATATTTAGAAAGTTGCTCTGCGATTTCTTTCCAATTATCACCAGATTTCGACTCAAATAGTTTTATAACTTTATCATTCAAAATTTTATAGTTATACTCCTTCATGATAATTTTATGACGTCCAATCATAACATCGTTATCATCTAAATTATCTTCAATCCATTTTGTAGTATAAACTTCAACATCAAAAGACTCTTCCCCTTGTTCTCCCTTGGGACCAATCATTACCCTAAGTAGAAAGTTGAAATTATATATATCTTCTGGACAAAAATTTTTATTAAATTCTTCTGACTCAGCTAATATTTGTTTTATTTCAGACATCATAAAGTATTCCTTATTCAACTATGTCAAGGTGACCATTCCCTTGAAATTGACCTGTTAGAAAAGAAGGTGCCATGCACCTTTGGTTTCGCAAATGCGAAATTAATTATGAAAATTATTAAGTAAGATTATCTTCTTTCTTTTGTTTTCATATATTTTTATTGTACCAAGGTTTATGCCTAGAACGAATCTTTTTAGAACAAACCTTTTCCCCTATCACATTACGATTAGAACTAATATTAAAGAATGGTTTGATGTACCCATGGATATCATTTGGAATATTTGTATCGAATCAATTAAGAAATCTTTATTAAAACTTCCTGTTAAAATTCAAGCATTTGTTCTTATGTCTAATCACTACCATTTAATGGTGTGGACCCCTAATTGTGATATCGATAAGTTCATGTTCGAGATGAATTCCAACATTAGTAGATCAATTAGGAAGGAAACTGGAAGAATCAATAGAATATTTGGTGATCGTTATAAGTGGAGTTTAATCAATAGTAATTCATACTATCAGAATGTTCTTAAATATATTTATCAAAACCCACTTGAGGTTAATCTCGCAGATAAGTGTGAAAACTACCCCTATAGTACTTTGTTCTATTTTATCAATGATAAGAATATTGGATTTGAAATTCATGATCCCATCATTGGAGAACAGAATATATTTTTAGCTTGGATTAATGAATTTTCAGTAGTCGAACAAGACAGAATAAATAAAGCTGTTTCAAGGCCATTTTTCAAACTTCCTAAAAACCGAAAAACGAGAAGGGTTTGTTAGCAACTGCGAAACCAAAAGAGCATGGCACATATAATACATATATACCACCGTATGAATGAAGGTAACATTGACTTATCTGCGGCCCTCTCTATGGCTAAATCAAAAGCACTTTATAAGATTGCCAATAAGACCTACAAGCTTGCAATGGAGGGCAATCTGAGTATGATTAAATACTTTCTATACTGTGGAGGTGGTTCGTCTGAGAAATTGCAAATAATCGAAGACAACCGAGTCAAGGAAGAACAGGATAAACGTCGTCAACTCCAAGCCGTGATTGACTCCATGACTGATGAAGAAATTAACACTTACAAGAACCTCAATGGCCAAACAATAGCTACTGAAGAAGGGGCTAAGAAGAGAGTTTCTTACAACGAATCAACTTGAGATATGATGTCGTTAGCCAGCTCTTTGTTAGTTGGTGAAATTCGTTTTAGATTTTCAAAAAAGAAAATAGCCCCTTTTTTCATCTCTGAGAGAAACTCAATTTTATCAATAGAAACGCCTTTCTTATCCCCAACTTGTACTAATACTCTGTCGAAGCCAACTGGGAAAAATTTTATCTTTACAGGTTGGTCAGGAAAAAAACATTCAAACTCTTTACCATTAGAAACTTCTTCCAAACCATTACATATATATCCCCAAAGGTCGTCAATAGTGTCCCATAACTCAAAAGACATAATATTTTGATGGTTAATAGTTAAGTAAATTGCACCATCAATATATTCCTCATGAATAGAATCTGATACCACTTTAGAAATCTCAATAAACTCATCGTTATTTTTTATAAAAGTTTGTACATTTATCATTGTCATCCTCTCTATTTGTTAACTGGATAAAATTGCCTTATAAGGATAGGACTAATTAGACACTATTTTCAAACAATCCCCTATTAATTAATAAAAATTAGATGTTAAAATTGTAAATGATTTTGAGGTTTTTTCTTAGAAGGAAGAGATTACTGTTTGGGATGTTGGATTTTCTTAGATAGCAACTGCGAAACCAAAAATGCATGGCACTTATAATGCACGACCAGAACCTCAATGACCAAATGATGGAGATTGAGGCGGGTGCGAAGAAGAGGGTTCCGAAATTACTTTAACCTATCGACCCAACTGTTTACAGTTTCTTCATTAACAGAAGTAGCAATATCTTTATTAGCAAGTACACCAAGAACTTCTTTTATCAAGTTTAAGTTTTTGTCCTCATAATCAATATCTTCACGGCACTCAACTAAGTCGGCCCATCGTTTGATAGTCTTTAGAGTGTATCTACACTTCAAGAAACCATCGAATAAATTATCTAATACATTTTTTTCGATAGTAATTAGTTCTTCTTCACAGTCCCATTCAAATTGTCTTAACTGCTTTGAAATTGATTCTAAATCATCCTCAATAAACAGCAGCTGCTTTAACAAGGAAGTACGGGCATCTAATTTCTTATTCATTATAAATCTCCTGGGGTTACAACTCCGCCCTCTACAGAAGGTGCCATGCTTATAAATTAGTCAGTCATTTTACTTCAGAAGTTTTTCTATCTGAGTTATTACTCACTATCTTCATAACAGCTAATACTTAAACTTACGCCTAAAGTATAAAGTTTCCCCATGAGCTCTGACTCTATTTCTAGATTACATTGACTATTGTAAGCTGTAGTTACTGATATACTAAATTCCTCAACCCCTATTGATTCTAACTTCTTTTTAAATTTATTTAAAAAAATTAATGCTTCTCCAGGAACTAAAAAGTAATCCTCATCCCTTTTATTAAAAGAGCATAAGTCTATGGTACCAGAGCTATAGTCATAGGGCTCATCCCTATACCGTCCCTTTTTAGCAAAATCTCCATTTTTATTTTTTGAGGAAAATTTTATATTAGTTATTTCTTCTACTTTCGCAGGGCTAAAATCTTTTCCCCAAAGGGTTATACAACCAAAAACTTTCATCTTTTATAGCTCCTTATATGCATCAAGCTTTACCGCTGTATTTAAAGCACTCTTATTTTTTGCCTAGATTAGGTGCCAGCAGACCAATCCAAAACGTTATAAGATATAATATGATAACTCGCTCATAAAAAAAAAAGCCCTCTAAAAAGAGGGCCTCTGTATTTTTGAAATTTATATCCGCACATGCTGATCGTCAAAAGCGAACTTCGTTTGCCTTTTTTCGACGCTCGCACAACGGTAAAGCTCCGTCGTCAAAATGCTTTAGCATTTTGAACGCGGGCGTCTAAAAAGGAATATCATCAGCAGTAAAAGATGCGTCAGATGCAATGTCGTAATCTTGGTTCATCATGTCGTTGTTGTTATTTGATGGACCTTGTTGATTAGAACCTTGGTTGTTGTTCTGGTAGTTATTGTTGTTACCAGCACCTGCATTGTTAGATGCACCAGCTTGTCCACCTAAGAACTGAACTGTCTTTGCAACGATCTCAGTAGTATATCTCTTACCACCTTCTTTTGCTTCCCATGAACGAGTCTGAAGAGCACCTTCAAGGTAAGCTTGACGACCTTTTCCAAGGTATTGTCCACATAGCTCAGCAAGTTTTCCCCAAACAACAACTCTGTGCCATTCAGTTCTTTCTTGTTTTTGTCCTGACTTGTCAGTCCATGATTCACTTGTTGCTAGAGTAAAGTTACAAACTGCCATACCAGATGGTGTGTACTTTAACTCTGGGTCTTGTCCTAATCTACCTACGAGAATAACTTTGTTAACACTCATAAATTCCTCCGTTGTGTCTTAATAAGGGATACAAACTTCAATTTCCCCTTACCACAGACCATGTTTTGTTGGTTTGAGGCATAAACATAGTATGAAATATGCCCTTTTGAGAAGTTCTTTTTAACAGAGTGCAAGGTTATTTTACTTAGGAGTGCGTTAAGGAATTAATAATAGGAAAAGAGAGAAAGACCGCTATCAGTAGCTGACAGAGTCTTCCTCATAATTTTGTTCGCTGACGAAATCAGAGTTGTGTGTGTGCTCTAAAGAGACATCGTCGTCGGTATTTCTAACCTTCCAGAATTCATCTACTTTCTCTCTCGCTACATTCACATCTTTCTTGTACCAAGCAGCATCAAACCCACAATGAGGACAAGGGACCTCTTTGCGAAAATTTAATCTTAGTGCTGCTTCAAAGCACGCCCATACGATAAAGAATGAAAAGATTCCCTTCATTCCCATCACTGGAGAAAGACACGCTGTAATTGCGACAGTTATTAGTGTCATCTGAAAATAGTTCTTTAAATTAAGGTGAGGATTTGTGACAACCGCTCGTTGAGTTCCACAAAGAGGACAATAGAATTCCATATGTGGATCTTTAAACTTGAATGTTCGCGATTCTAATGGCGCACGTTGTTGTAAAGACATTGCTCTATCCTCCTACCTAGCCTACATTCTAGCAATTTTATGTCTCCATTTTTAGCGGGTAAATTACTCCGAAAAGGAGCCCGGAATGCCCCGCGACACCCAGGCTTAGATCGTGCTGAAACCAAAGGCCGTTTTCACAACCTCGATATAGATATGTCATAAAGACAGGACACAGCAGTACTGCCAACGTTCCACCAGGCCAGTTCCCGCTGTCGTAACTGGTAACTTCTATATTTCAAGAAGTGGGCCAAATGACGCAACTCTCAACTCTTTGAAATAACGATGAACTGGTGACATTTCAGATGGCCTTCGGTAGCATTTAGCTACCAAAACACTAGGGTCAAAAAAGACAAACTATGAAAAGAATTATTTCCGACGAGAAAGGACAAGTAAGTATATTTCTCTCAATCACTCTGATTGTGGTTTTTACGCTAGTTGCATTTGTCACTAATGTTGGTCTCTTTGTTAAGGCCAAGATAAATCTTCAAAATGCAGTTGATTCCGCGGCATGGTCAGGCGCTGCAGTTCAGGCCAGACAGCTCTCAAATATCGGTTATGTAAACTGGGAAATGAGAAACACATATAAAGAGTGGATGTTTAAGTATTATGTCATGGGACAAATGTCTAATACCAAAACCCACACTCCTTCTCTTACTGGAGATAGAGTTGATTTTCGTTTAAAAAGATTTGATGCTGCCGGAAGTTCAATTGGCGATCGCTATAACTTACCTTCTGTTTGTATCCACTTTGGATCTTCTCATAATATTTGTAATGTATACCAAGTTCCGGGACTACCTCGTTTTCAAGTTGCTGGACTTCCAAATGTTAGTGAGCAATTTGAATCTGCTGTTAACGCTTTCGTTGCTCAAAAAGCAAAGAACTGTAGTGATAGAACGGCCTATAACTTTGCCGCTGCTATGAACTACGCTTTCTCGACTAAGAAGCAATCTCTCACGGATGTTCCAATCGTTGCGGCATATAGACCAGGTGCTTGGATGCAAGCAATGGAGCTCTCTCTTAGAATGAGAAATCTTGAGATGATTTTAAATCGTCCGCCTATCACTGATGGTATCTGTATTAATTGTGGTGGAATTACTGAAACAGATCTTACTAATGCTAATAATAACTACGGTTACTCAATAAACGAAAGGCCTTACAAAGCGTATAAAGCAGCCCTTAGAACACTTGGTGGTGGAACTCAAAAAGAGAATGACGGATTTGCTGGAAGCTTTAAGCTTACTGAACTTCCTCCAAGACCTTATCAGGCCTCTCCTACAGCGCTAAGTAACTTTCTTATTCCACAGAGTGCGACCTTCCAAAACCTTGGTGGTTCTCCTGTAACTCAAAAACACTATGTTGATTTAGTTCCAATGATATTTAACTACGCTACTTTCTTTACGACATTTGCTACTAAGAGTGGACTGTCTGACGAAATAAATGTTGCGGCCGGAACTCCAATGGAAGCAGCTTGTGCATCTTCAAAAACAGCACTTCCTGTTCCTGGATATATTGTTGGTTTTTACAAGAACCCACAGGTCTTAACTTACTATGCTGTAAAAGGTGAAGCTAACTATGTTGGTCTTCTTAACCCTTTTAGAAATGCTTCAATAAGTTTAAAGGCCTATGCCGCGGCTAAGCCATTTGGTGGAAGAATTGGTCCAATATTGGTTAGACCAGATCAAGCCGGTGATATAAAGAGCTCTACCTTAAACATGCCTAGAACAGCTGGTGGTCAACCCGGAAGAACATCTAGTTACGTATTTAGTTTCAATACGGCAGGAGACCCTAGGGCTGTGCCAACAGGCGATAAAGCGGGTCTACCTATACCGAGTGACTCAGCATTTTACATCCAAAGCGATAATGACCCACTCGGCGGAACGCCTACAGCAATTGGAACAAGCATGAGGTTTGCAATTCCAAATATGATTTACAGCTTTCCTTCAGGCGGAGGATCACTGACAACTGATATTATTCCATCAACATCATTTTATAACTCTCCTACTGCTTCAACAAATGAAACGGCAGGTCTCTATGATATGGAACAGTACAGGTCACTTAGGGCCGCTCTTCCAGCTGGTGTTGATACTCAAGCGACGATGACTCAAGATGAAATAGAGCAATCTATTGAGAGAGCTCGTGCTCCAACTACATACGATGCTCTCAATTACCTTATTCCAACAGTTAAGGGATTTCCTGGCGATATTGAAGGTAAGGAAACGCTTAAGCCTCTTGCTCAAACAAGCCCAAGTGGAGCGCCACTCTACTCTTACTTCGCTCCTCTATTTGGACAAGGAACACTCTATCGAAATGACTCAACAGTCGTAGAAGTACTCGGAGATTATATTGGGAGTTTATCAACTTCAGTCTCTGCTTATAATCTGGCGCTAAAAGATTATGCTGATCAAATGAGGAATCAGACATCAACAGACCCTACAGCCTATGAAGCGGCAGCAAATGGAATACATAAAGATCAGGCAACTCCTGAAGTAGCAACCTTTAGTGACTGTAATAACCTCAGTATCGCAGCAAAGTTTAATCACTTCTTCACAAGTGAGGATCTTATTGCCAACACTGACAATTGTGACATACTGCCTCTAAAAGCTTCAATAAAAGACTATATTGTTAAATTAGGTGCCGATAATACTCAGGCCAAGTTCTATATCACAACTTTTGGTGACTCAGCTCTTAAGAATGATGCTGTATCAACAGCCTACCTGCCAGGGACAGCCCAAGGGGCTACGGATGATGGTCTAGTTTCTAACCCATTAGTACTGACAGGAACACCTACTAGCGCAAGGCGAAATTATTACTCAACTAAGTTTGTAGCCGTCGAATCAGTAAGGGATTCATCATCTGGCTATACTGGTAGCTTTATTTATACAGAATCGGATGGGACTTCTTCAGGAACGAATCCTAGAAATCCGACGGACTTTAACGGCACGCCAATTACTAACTTTCTTAACGTTAGCGACTTAAGTGAGTTTGGAGACTTAAATTTCTAAAGAAAATAACTTGAAAACTCTAATTTTATTAAGCTATATTGACCAAGAATTAAAAAAGTGAACATATTTAACAAGGAATAACACGTGGCAAAGAAAAAGAAAGCTACTTCTTCAAAGAAGAAGGCTACGAAGAAAGCGACAAAGAAAGTTGCTAAAAAAACTACTAAGAAAGCAGCAAAAAAAGTTGCTAAGAAAGTAGCGAAGAAAACTACAAAGAAAGCAGCGAAAAAAGTTGCTAAAAAAGTAGCAAAGAAAACTACAAAGAAAACAGCGAAAAAAGTTGCTAAGAAAGTAGCTAAGAAAACTACGAAGAAAGCAGCAAAAAAAGTTGCTAAGAAAGTAGCTAAGAAAACTACGAAGAAAG
>MPCU01000005.1 GCA_001874305.1 Bacteriovorax sp. MedPE-SWde
AATAGCTGCTGTTAACGTCGTTTTACCGTGGTCAACGTGCCCAATCGTTCCAATGTTTACATGGGGCTTACTTCTGTCAAATGATTCTTTTGCCATGACAAAATCTCCTAAAAAAAATTATAGCGTTAGTCGCCTGTTTTTATATCAAATTCAATACCAATCGGATGGATAGTATCATCGATTATTCTCGTGCTTTCAAGCTTTAAAAACCTTCCTATCAATAAAAATCGACGCTGTCTGGCCAATTCTTACAAAAATTGTCAAATATCAGCTTTTATTTTTATCAACGAGCCTACTTATCGGCTGCTTTCAAATTTCTTTAATGATTTATTTTGGAAAAAAGGCAAAAAAAAATCAAGCAAAAGCTTGATTAGATTTTAAAAAAATGGAGCGGGCGACAAGGTTCGAACTTGCGACATTCAGCTTGGAAGGCTGACACTCTACCAACTGAGTTACGCCCGCTTATTTTTAAATGTTTTAACTTTTCTTTTATTACCTGTAAAGGTTTTTTTAAAGAAAAGTGGTGGCGAGAGATGGATTCGAACCATCGAAGGGAAACCCGACAGATTTACAGTCTGTTGCCTTTGGCCACTCGGCAACCTCGCCCAACAAGAAGAAAAAATGGAGCTGGCAATAGGACTTGAACCTACGACCTGCGGTTTACAAAACCGCTGCTCTAGCCAACTGAGCTATGCCAGCCCAAATTACTTCGTTGTGGAAATAATTTATAATTAAAATCTTTTAATAAATCAAGTTTTAATTTCACTTTTATAAAATCTTTTTTATTAAATAAATACTCTTTCCATTGCAATTGCTGCAGCAACAGAAACATTTAACGAATGAATCTTACCTTTTGGATCAAGTCTAATCGTTTTATCAAGTAGTCTTACTGTTGCATTTGATAAGCCTTTATCTTCTGCACCTAGTATTAAACATCTACTACCATCTGGTACAACAAATTCATTTTCATCTGTATGTTCAGTAAGACCAATAGGTTCTACATTTCTTTTCTTTAATGCCGTTACAAATCTTGGAAGAGAGCTACATTTTACGACTCTCACATACTCAAGTGCACCAGACGCAATTCTTGCAAATGAAGGTCCTAGCCCAAAGTTATTTTTCATTGCTATAACAATGCAATCAACATCATAGAAAGCCGCTGTACGCATGATTGCGGCAGCATTATGAACATCTGTTACACCATCAAGACATAAAATTTTAAGGTGTCTTCCAGAATCAATTTGATCAAAAACCCAACTTGGATCTTCAACATCAATTTTTGCTGTAACTAAAAGAACTCCTGATGGAACACGGTTATACATAAAACCTAGTTCCGTATATTGTGTTTTTGCAAGTTCTTGAAGCTTATGAGGTGCTACTAATTTTACAGGAATCTTAGCAATTTCATCACGGGACATTCCCCCCATTTTTGCTAGGTTCTCTAAACCCTCTTCAGTCGCAATTACCTCATAGACTGGTCTTTGAGTGTTTCTAATAGCGTGTACTATTGAGTGAACACCTACAACTAGATCCTTTTCCATTTTATAATCCTTTCAACAGTTCTTTTATTTTAGTAACGGCTTCTTCACGTTTCACTTTAATCTTTTCACCTGTTTTTCTAACTCTAATTTCAAGTAGACCATCAGACTTATGATCTCTCTCACCAAGAACTAATTGAATAGGTAAACCAAGTAAATCAGCATCCTTGAATTTAAATCCAGGTCCTGCTTTTCTGTCATCATATAAGGCATCAAATCCTTCTTTTAAGAGCTCTTGATATATCTCTTCTGCTAATGCCTTATATTCTTCACTTTTAGCTATCGCTACAAATGAAAGGTCATATGGAGCAATTGAGGCCGGCCATACAATTCCATTTTCATCATGGTTCTGCTCGATTGCTGCAGCAACAACTCTTGTAACTCCAATTCCATAGCAACCCATTAAAGGATGAACAGTTTTTCCATTCTTATCTAGAACAGTGGTATTCATACCTTTTGTATACTTATCGCCTAGTTGGAAAATATGTCCAACTTCGATACCTCTTTTTATTTTAACAGTACCCTGTCCATCAGTTGTTTTATCACCTTCTTTTGCAAGCCTTAGATCAAACACTTCAAACTTATCCGCATCCCTTGATGGAACAAAGTTACTTACGTGAGTATCAACTTTATTTGCACCAACTACGAATGCACTTTCAATACTTATAGCTTCATCCATTACTAGTTTTACATTTTCAGGAAGGTTCATTGGACCGATGTAGCCTTTTTCAAAACCTAATGCTTTTAGCTCATTATCAGTAGCAGCTGTTAAGTGCTCACCTTTCGCAAACTTCTCTAGCTTTAACTCATTTAATTCATCATCTCCAAGTAGGACAGCGAATATAAACTCCTCTTCCTCACCTGTTACTGACTTATATATTAATGACTTTAGTGAGTGATGTTGTTCTTCATTTAGGAAAGTACAAACTTCTTCAATTGTAGACTTATCTGGTGTCGCAAGTTCTGCAGCGGCTCCAGTAGCAGCCTTAAAGGCAATGTCACGTTTAGTTTGTGCAGTCTCAATATTTGCTGCATATCCAGTTTCTTGACAGTAAATTACCTCATCCTCACCAGAGTCAGCTATAACTTGAAACTCATGAGTCTTGGCATCACCATCGGCCATAGCACCACCATCAGCAACAACCGCTGAAAACTCGAGCCCCATTCTATTAAAGATATTCTCATAAGCCTTAAAAAGGTCATCATATACATTATCAAGACATTCTTTATCACTATGAAATGAATAAGCATCTTTCATTGTAAATTCACGCCCACGCATTAAACCAAACCTTGGTCTAATTTCATCTCTAAACTTTGTATTAATTTGGTAAAGAGCTACTGGTAAATCCTTATATGATTTTACCGTTTTTCTAAATATATCAGTTACTGCTTCTTCATTAGTTGGACTAATACATAGGTCACGATCTGCTTTGTCTTTAAACTTAAGCATCTCTCCACCCATTTTGTCCCAACGGCCAGTTTCTTGCCAAAGTTCACCAGGAGTTACTACAGTCATCAATAGTTCATGACATCCGGCCTTATCCATTTCCTCTCGAACGATTTGTTCTACTTTTCTGATTGCTCTGTACCCCATAGGTAAGTAGCTATACAGACCTGCAGCTGACTTATGAATCAGACCTGCTCTCATCATTAACTGGTGAGATGGAATTACTGCATCAGCAGGAACTTCTTTGTACGTTTGCCAAAAACTCTTTGTTAGTTTCATTAAAAATCCTTTCTTGAACTAGACGCGCGTCTAGAACTTTTTCGAGTTATACTCGAATGAATCAGTGATTACAAAATTTATTATAGATTAGTTAAATAATGGCGCAAGGGCCCTGGGCAGCTCAAAAGCTTCTAATGCTTCTCTTTGTAGAGCTGATGCTGAAACAACTTCGTAGGCATCTGGTGTTTCAAGAAGCTTACGACATAATAGGTTATGCAAGTTGTGACCTGACTTATAAGTAGTTATTTTTCCAGCGATTTCATGTCCAAGAAGACTGATATCACCAATAGTATCTAGTATTTTATGTCTAATAAATTCATCAGCGAAACGAAGACCGTCTGGGTTCATCACTTTGAAATCATCAAGAACGACAGCATTATCCAGAGAACCACCTTTTGCTAGGCCTCTTCTCTTGAGCATGTCTACATCTTTTAAGAATCCAAATGTTCTGGCCCTTCCGATTTCTCTAATATAGTTCTCGCAAGAAAATTCAAAAGATTTTTTCTGAGTTTTAATTAGTGGGTGCGTAAAAACAATAGTTGAATCAATAATTAGTTTTTCCGCTGGCTCAATTCTGGCCCACTTATCACCAACCTTAACTTCTACTGGTTTTAAGACAACTAAGAATTTCTTAGATTTATTCAGTGTCTGAATTCCTGTCTCTTTAATAACGAATACGAATGAAGCACCTGAACCATCCATTGTAGGAACTTCAGGACCATCGATTTCGACGAATACATTATTAATTCCTAGTCCATAAAGAACAGAGAGAAGATGTTCAACTGTGTGAACAGAATTAAGTCCTTTACCAATTGTTGTATTATTTTCTGTTGCTCCAACAGTTTCCGCAGTTGCGCTGAGAATCTCCGCATTAGGAAGATCGATTCTCTTAAAGCTAATTCCGCTATCCGCATCCGCAGGATGTAGCGTCATTGTTACCTTCTCACCAGAGTGAATTCCGATTCCAGTGATTGATACTTTTTTTGCAATAGTGCGTTGATACAACATCTAAATAATATCCAATTGATTTTAGGTACTTGTACTATTTTAGTATCTTAAGTACCTTTTTGGCAAATCTCGTCATTTTGAGGTCAACCGGTAAATCTTGCCTTTCGTTATTGAAGAGGCTTTCTATCAAAGAATACACTTTTTTCAAACGAGAAAGGGCTCGTTTTGAAATTTTTCCCCAGATATCAAAGGTTTTGACAGTATTTTAACCTTTTACCTAAATAACTATTCGGATAAAATCGCCTATAAATGATGTTTTATCATTAAAATTTACTTAACTTCACCTAGGGAACACCATGAGTATATGGGCTAACGAACTGGATTTATTAAAGATAAACGAGTTCAATAAAAACACACTAGTAAGTCACTTAGATATTTCAATAACAAAACTTGAGGATGACTCAATTGAAGGCACAATGCCTGTTGATCAAAGAACTCACCAACCCTTTGGGGTTCTTCACGGTGGTGCTAGTTGCGTTCTCGCTGAAAGTCTTGGAAGTATCGCTTCCAACCTTTGTCTTGATAATACAAAGTTCTATGCTGTTGGATTAGAGATAAATGCTAATCATGTCCGACCAGTAAGAGATGGAATAGTTCGAGGAGTCGCTCAAAATATTCACCTAGGTAAGACAACACATATCTGGGATATAAAAATCTATAACGAAGATGATAAGTTAGTATGTATTTCAAGATTAACTATGGCAGTTGTGAGTAAATAGAATGAAGCAAACAATTTATGAAAAGTACGGTGGTTATGACACTATTTATGAAATCATTTTTGATCTTTATAAAGAGCTCTGTGATCATCCCGAAATAGCACAACACTTTATTGGTGTTGATATTGATAGGTTAATAATATTGCAAACTCAATTTGTTTCACGCGCCCTTGGTGGCAATATTGAATATAAGGGCAGACCTATGTATCGGGCCCATCACCCAATGGCGATTACTAACTTTCAATACAAAGAAGTTCAAATTATTTTCAGTAAGCTATTCAAAAAGCATGGCTTTTCAGATGAAGACGTCCAAGCAGTGAAAGACTTACTAAAAGCTGAGCGCTCGAAAGTAGTTTCTTCTAATTGGAATCTTATCGATTCAATAATGAAGCCTTTTTATTTCGTAATTAATTACTTTGAAGGCATTCTAAGAGAAAGGGGCGCTCTAGACGAAAGCTAGAGCCCTTCTGGATATTTAAAAGCATCAAGTGTAAACTTTTGACCTGTCTTAGGATGCTTCACTATTCTATTTAGTACAAAATGGTAAAGAACTGGATTAACTCTGTATATCTCATCTGCCAAAGTTTTCTCTTCTTCAGTTATGTACCCTTTCTTTAATAAATCACTGGTTCTATAGATCCAGTTAATCGCTGGTAGCGGATAATCACTTCCATATGCAACTCTTTTATGAAGTGCTGGGTTTTCTAGAATTGTATCGAGAGGTTTTCCTAATCTTTCATAAATTAGAAGACTAGAAATTTCTGAATAAAGTGTCCCAACATACTTTTGGTTATTGAACATTCTCCAAAAAAGATCAAAGCAATCTACTAACACTGAGTTATTGTCAGTATCTTTACATTGCCCTCTTGATGCTAAATGCGCGACGAGAACTTTAAGTCCCATATCAAGTGGCTTTCTTAATCTTAATGGATTTGCGAGTTCCTGGTAGGCCTCACCTTCAACTGCTTTTTCTTCACCTGCATGAGAAAGTAAAACCATATTGTACTTTATCATCATTTTATAAAATGGAGTTACTCTATCCAATGCCGGATCCATTCCCATTGCATTCGGTAGCCACTTTATATACTTCACACCTTTCTTTCCCCATTTCTCAAGTTCAACAAGGGCATCTTTTCTATACGGATGTACAGACATTACAGGAATAAAGTATTCAGGATATTTTTGAGATAGTTTCCAAATATAGCTATTAGGAATATAAAATTCTGTATGTTCAGCGTTAACTGTTCCATCAGGATTATAGTGTTTATCAAATGCCAAAATATGAGTTTTGATCCTCATCGGTAAATGCTTATTGAGCCTAATTACACGATCCACAAAGTTTTCATCTGCCTTTGATTTATCTGTCACACCAGAAGCACTCATGTAAACTCTGTATCTATTGTATTTTCCAAGGTGCTTCCACCACATCTTCATTAATGGATTTATTTCTATCCCAGAATCAGAATTTCCAAGGCCAACAACGTGAAAGTGCATATCATGCAATTTTTCTTCATCAATACCTTTGAAAGCCTCTGTTACTAAGGCCTTAGCCTTTGGGCTTAAAACACTTTCTGCTTCTTCTGGTTCATGATTAAAGTCACCACCAAGCTTGTCATATAACTTAGAACAAGAAGTTAGTGATAAAACTGCAACTGCTAACAATATTAACTTCATTAGAATAACCTTAGTCCTTTTTTCCCACTCCATTTAATAATGAAGAGTCCGCTGAAATGGTTTTTATCATTTCTATTTTTAAACTTTCCTAGGCCGAGTTGATAAGACAGCTTTCCTAGTTTGTATTGACCAAGTCCCATTAACATATTTGATTCTTGGTTAAATTCCTTTGTTTTATAAAGTACACTTAAAGCGGCAATCATAATTTTTTCATTTATGTTATAGCCCAATACAGTCGTATTACTTTTCAATGTATCTTCGTCTTTAACTATAAGATTTGAAGTTTCTTCCGCAAAGCTCTTTACGCTAGATTCGTCATAAGAAAGTTCTTCATGTCGATAGAGATTTAAGAAAACCCACTGTTTATGAGCAAGAGCAAGATTCACTCCAAAGTAACCTTTTGATAGATCAGATCCACAATTAACAGTGTCACAATCAAAGCCCTGAAGCTCATTTAAGTTTCTCAAACCATTTGATCTACCTACATACGCACCAAAGAATGATATTGGAAATATATCTACTTGCTGCGAAACATAGTTAACAAGCCCACTAGTTTTAAATGAAACAGATGGTCTTACATATCCATAGAATGCTTTATTTTTATTACTTTTCCACAGCTTTAAAGAGTGCCCCAAATCGGCATCAATACTTGCACCCATCGGGTATGATCTTATAGTCCCTTGTAAGCTGTAGTCACTCTTTGCAAAAGTACTAAATGCATACAGTACAAGTACGAATAAAATTAAATTTTTCATTTCTTCCTATCTATTCAAATAATGTTCCTTGGTGTGTTGTACCAAGGATCTTTCTAGTTTTTTCTGATATCTCACGTCCACGTGGTGTTCTTATGAGAAAACCTTCTTTTAATAAGTACGGCTCATAGACATCTTCAATAGTGTTTCGGTCTTCTCCAAGTGTTGCACATAGGGCCTCTACACCGACTGGTCCACCGTTATAATAATCAGTGATAACGGATAAAATTTTTCTATCCATTCTATCTAGTCCTTCTGAATCTATTTCCATCATATCAAGAGAGTGTTCGACATCCGTCATTGAAACTTCATCAGATTTACGAACGACTGCAAAGTCACGAACTCTTCTAAGAATTCTATTTGCTATTCTTGGTGTCCCTCGAGAACACTTTGCCATTTTAAGACGTGCTTCATCTTCAATTTTGAGAGTTAGTTTTTTAGCGTTATTTTCAACAATTTTTGCAAGTTCTTCAGGGCTATAGAAATCGAAATGAAGATGTGCCATAAATCTATCTCTTAATGGATTTGATAATAATCCAGATCGAGTCGTTGCACCAATAAGTGTAAAAGGCGCAATATCTATCTGCATCGTTCTTGCAGCTGCTCCCTCTCCTATTACAATATCAAGTCTATAATCCTCCATTGCAGAGTAGAGTATTTCTTCTACTGCTACCGGAAGCCTATGGATCTCATCGATAAATAGTACGTCTCTTGGTTCAAGATTTGTTAAGAGTGCTGCAAGATCACCTTTTTTTTCAATAGCTGGCCCAGAAATCACATGGAGATCTGAACCGAGTGCTTTTGATATAATCATTGCAAGGGAAGTTTTCCCAAGACCCGGAGGACCAGATAAGAGAACATGGTCCATTGACTGTTCTCTTATTTTTGCTGATTCAACCATTACATCTATATTTTGAACTATTTTCTTTTGACCAATATATTCGGAAAAGTTCTCAGGACGAAGTAGGACTTCTTTCTTTACTTCCTCATCCCCTAAATCTGTATCATAAATTCGCTCACTCATTTAAACCTCTTTTAATACGAGATGAACCAGTTGTTCAGGCCTAGTGATTTGATTCTCAGTTAAGATCTTTTGAGCAATAGGTACAATCTTATCTTCTTTGAACCCAAGCTCTTTACAGGCAAGAAGTGTATCCTGAAGTATTCTCTCATCATATATTGGTGTATCAATAGTTTCTTCTTCATCTGCTTCTAGAGAAAATGAGATAAGAGAATCAGTTGTATTTCCCTCTGATCTACTCTCATTAATAACGATAGATTTACCCGCGTACATTTTTATTTTTGTTACTTTTCCACTTAAATCAAGAATCATTTGACTCGCGGCCTTAGCACCAACACCAGGAGCTTTAGTTAATGTCTTTTTATTATCAAATAAAACAGCATCAATTATGCTATTCACACCAACACTTGAAATCAGTGCAAATGCAGACTTAGGCCCTACTCCTTTAACTGTTGTTAAAAGTTCGAACATTTTTTTTTCTCTTAATGTTTTAAATCCATAAAGATCTTCACTCGCCTCTCTTACTATATGAGATATAAAAATTGCTGCTCGTGATCCTTCCGCCATTACGTGCTGGAAGTAAATTTGATGGCCGATGCCAGAGTTTGTTAAAAGTATAATTTCATACCCATCACTGAATACAACTTCACCTTGAATAAGTCCGATCATGTTTCCTACTTAGAAAATACTTGTTTGAGTGTGCGTCCTTTTGAGTAAGAAGATTGTCCCTTCTTTTGAGTGCTTTGTCCACGACCCTTTCCGCGGTTTAGAGCATGGCAAAGGGCTATAGCAAGGGCATCCGACTCATCATTAGTTTTAAACTTGATATTTCCAAAGATCATTTTCAATGTCTTTTCAACACCTTCTTTAGTTGATTGCCCATGTCCTGAGACACTCGACTTTATAAGACTTGGTGCATACTCAAATACTTTTCCTTGATATCCATCACCAAGACCGGCGATCATTGCTCCTCTTGCTTGAGCAAGCTTTGATAATGCTGGAATACTTTGAACATAAATAAGGGATTCAAATGAAACTTCTGTTGGTTGATATTTTTCAACTAACTCTTTAATTGATGCCGAAATGATTACTAGTCGATCTAGAAATTCTGGAGTTTTATCAAAACGTAGTACCCCTGAAGCTATATAATTAAATTTTCGACCTTGAATTTCGATTATTGCCCAGCCAGTCTTTCGAGAGCCAGGATCTATACCTAAAATTATCATATGAGTATTCTATAACTTCTTGATTATGAAGGTCTAGCTGCGTTTTGATTTAATAGCGGAGCCTATATAGAACATAGCAGATCCACCAATAAACTGCACAAGCTCTAACTGTCCGTAATCACCTGAAGAAAGACCCGCAAATAGGCATAAACCAACTGTTGCAAAGCCCACAAGCTGTAGACCTAATCCTAAATAAAACGACATAAAAGCTCCTTATCTCAGACTTATACTCTTTATAGGGACGATTGCCAAACATACCAAATTTCTATAATATGCTGCATATATTATGGAAAAGATTTTATATGCAAAACCAGTTATTGATAGCGAAGTTGAAAAGCTAACCAAGAAATGCTCCGAACTAAAGAGCAGTGGTAAGGTTGCGACTTTAAAGGTTATTCTTGTCGGACAGGATCAAGGTAGCGTTATCTATACTAATAACAAGAAGAAATTCTGCGATAAAATTGGTGCTGATTGTGAAATTATAAAACTCAGTGAGGATATTTCTGAAAAGGACTTCCTTGCCAAAGTTAATGAGGTTAATACTAATGACCAAGTTCATGGTGTTCTCATTCAGCTTCCACTTCCTAAACACCTCTCACATATTGATACAACGAACCTTGTAAACCCAGCTAAAGATGTTGATGGTTTTCATAGCTCAAATATTGCTTGCCTGTTTAGGGGTGGCAAAGGTCTCGACAACCTAACACCATGTACACCTAAGGGTATATTAACAATGTGCAATTACTACGGAATAGATCTTGAAGGTCAGCATGTAGTCATCATTGGAAGAAGTCTAATTGTTGGAAAGCCACTCGCTCTCTTACTTGGTAATCACAATGCTACGGTTACACAGGCCCACTCAAAAACTAAGAATCTTAAAGAGTTAACTAAGTCTGCTGATATTATTATTACCGCCTGTGGTACTCCTAAGAAATTTAATTCTCAATATTTTAGAGATGACCAATCACAAATCGTATTTGATGTAGGCATCTCTCGTCTTCCAGAAGGTGGAATTGCTGGAGACTGTGATTTTCACCAAATCAAAGACCAGCTTAAGGCCATCACTCCAGTACCGAGAGGCGTTGGCCCAATGACCATCTTCTCTGTTGCCCAAAACCTTTTACAGGCCCAAGAAAATAGCTTATAAAAATCTGATACTTATTTCTTAGGAGGCGTCATATGAGCAGAACTTCTCTGTTTGAACAACACGTTGCACTTAAAGCGAAATTAGCACCATTTGCTGGTTTTGAAATGCCAATTCAATATGAAGGTGTAAAAGCCGAAGTAATAGCTATTAGAGAAAATGTTGGAGTTTTCGATGTTAGCCATATGGGAGAATTCTTTGTCGAAGGTAAAGATGCCATTTCATTTGTAGATTACATTGTTACAAATGATTTTGCTGGCGCAGAAATGGGCAAAGCAGTTTATTCACCACTTTGTCGTGAAGATGGTACGACAATTGATGACCTGATAGCTTATAAGCTAGCAGATCAAAAAGTCATGATTTGTGTAAATGCTGCAAATATAGATAAAGATTGGAACTGGATTGATTCTCAAAAATCTGGTTTTGATATTGAACTTACAAATAGGTCTTCTGAGTTTTCATTATTAGCGATTCAAGGGCCAAAGACAGAAGAAACTTTAAAGTCACTTGGTTTTGAAAATACTTCTGCAGAGTACTACAGTGCTTTTGAAAGTAAATGGAATGGCAGCAATGTCATCCTTGCAAGAACTGGATATACTGGCGAAGACGGATTTGAAATCTTTGGATCTCATGAAACGATTGTTAAACTTTGGTCGGATATGATGAATGAAGGAGTCACTCCTTGTGGGCTTGCTTCCCGTGACGTTCTAAGACTAGAAGTTTGCTATCCATTATACGGTCATGAATTAAATGATGAACTTACTCCTTTGGATGCTGCCCTAAAATGGACAGTTAAAGCTAAAAAAGAAAAGTTCATCGGTAGAAGCGCTCTTGTTGATACAACTTCAAAGAAAAGACTCGTTAAGCTTTCTCTAGATAAGGGAATTCCTAGAGAAGGTTATGAAGTTCTTGATTCTGAAGAAAACTCAATTGGTATTGTAACTTCAGGTACTATGTCAGTTGTTCTTGGTAAAGGGATCTGTTTAGCACTTGTGGATCGTGACAAATTTCCAGAAAATAAAGAGTTTAAAATTCAAGTAAGAAAAAATATAATGAACGCTAATTATCATACAAAAGCTTTTGTAAACGGAGGTCACAAATAATGGCAAATATTCCAGCTGAACTTAGATACACTAAAGAACATGAGTGGGCGAAACTTGATGGTGAGATTATCACTGTTGGAATCACTGACTTTGCACAATCATCTCTTGGAGATATTGTTTTCGTTGAACTTCCAGAAGTTGGAGATTCAATTGATAAAGAGGGTACATTCGGTGTTGTAGAATCAATTAAGTCTGCATCAGATCTCTACAGTCCAATTACTGGAGAAGTTGTAGAAATTAATGAAGCATTAGTTGATACCCCAGATGCATTAAACTCTGACCCTTATGGTTCATGGATGGTTAAGTTAAAAACAACTAACCCATCTGAGCTTGAAGAGCTTTTATCTGCTGAAGATTATGCTCCACTTTGTGAAGAATAAATAGTTCGTCATATGTAAGAAAAAGCCGTTTGTGAAGCTTTTACAAACGGCTTTTTTGTCATTTCAGTAATTCCAATCCCTTAATAAAAACAACAAATTACATTGAAAAGTGACAATAATCATTTAACGCCCGACTAAATAAAAAAATTGCACGGTTCATATTTTTTTCCTTTACGAAACACCAAGATAATCGCATACTGCGAACCTCCCAAGCATGGCTAGGGACCAAAAGATACTTCATTAATAAGGTAGTAAATGATCGAGAATCAAGAATCTATTCAACTAATCAATACGGCAATCATCAAAGGTAAAGAGAAGAAGATTGATACAACGTATGAAGATAGACTTAGTAAGGCCTGTGAGTCTACAGCTATCAAAGCGATTAGTGGTGCGATTTCTCAACTTGCTGAAAGCGAGAAGATCTCTTACGACCAAGCTGCAATTCAAATTGTAGAAACAATCAAAGAGCTTGATAGAGTTTGGAATGATTACGTTTTAATGGAAGGTATTAATAATATCAAAAGAATGCTTAAAGATAACCAAAGTGGTCCTCAAAATAGACATTAAGCCTTAGCTTCGAGTAACTGCAAAGCCCCACTCAATTGATGCTCTTCCGTTTCTAATCATACCAGTTGGAGGATTAGGAAATGGACCTGCTTTATTAAACGACTCAATGGCCGCTTCATCAAGCTCAGAAACTCCACTTGAGCTTCTAACAAAAACATCTACGATATTACCCTTAGAGTCCAGAACTACTTTCAAAGACGTCAAATGCTTATCAGAGGCAGGGAAACGACCTTTTTTCTTATATAGCTTGTCCATCTTGGCTTTTAGAGATTTTCCCCAGTGCTGCTCAAGTCTTTGCTTAATTCTGTAATAGAATCCATAGTACTTAAATTCTTTTGTATTCAGCTGAGTCATGTCACCTAAAGGAACGTCATCAAGATAATCATTATTTTGTGCTAGCCCTTTATTCTGCTTACTACCATTCTTAGTTCCCTTAACCAGGTTCTTAGTATGCTTAAGCTGCTTAGCAGGCTTGGTAAATGCAAAGTCCTTAAAGCTCACCTTCTTTTTACCACGTTTATTCTTTGTTACTTTCTTCTTTGCTACTTTCTTAGCTTCTTTTTTGGCCACGGCCTTTTGAGAACGAGAATCAATTTTAGAGTTACCTTTACCCGCTTTATTAAACTTTCCTATATTTGAAGCTCTAGTCTGCCTTTCAGTTGAGTTATTAAATTCACTGAAGTATTTCGCGTCCTTTTGAATATCAAGATTACGTTTTTCTGTTGTTACAATTTGTTTAACATTGTTCTTATTTCTTTTCTTATTGAATCGAATCTTAATTCGCTTTTCTTTCTTCGCTGTTTTTTGCATCTCAGACTTTTTGAAAATGAACTTTGTAGGTAGAAAGGACACGTGTAATAGAAAAGAGGCCAGTGCCGCAATCCATATTATTCTCTTTGCCTTTTCTCTTTTATCAATCACAAAAGCTCCTCAGACAATGGTGAGATTATACCACTGTCCCTATGGAGCTTTATCGGATCTTATTTTTGAATATTTAAGAATTTTATTATTTATTGATTATTATAGTACTCTTCATCTTCAAAAACATCTCCATCAACCTGTGAAGAGTCACTCTTATTAAAGAAAGAGTTAATAGATTCATTACCAGGCTCTGTCCCTTCAACAAATGATTCAAGGAATGCATGAGCTTCACTTTGCTCAACAGACTTCCCTGTTTTCTTGTTAATATAAACGTTTATGATACCTTGTGGGATTTGAAAGTCTCTTTCCCCATACTTTTTAATACTTTCTTTCATATAGGCCGACCAAATTGGTAGGGCAGATTTCGACCCTGTCTCACCCCAGCCCATTGTCTTATTATTGTCAAAGCCAGCCCATACTCCAGTAACAATATTTTGAGAAAATCCTAAGAACCATGCATCTACGTAGCTACTCGTTGTTCCTGTTTTTCCGCCAAGAAAATTACTCACTGACTTAGCTCGTCTTCCTGTTCCATGATGTACAACACCCTTTAGTAAGTTTGTCATAGTATATGCTAAACGTGGGTCGTATATTTGCTCTCCACTTAAAGACATCATATATGGATTTATTTTTTCTTCTTTCACTGTCTCTAGAGGAGTCTCTGCTAAGAGCTCATCTTTATTCTCTTCTTCAGGCTTTTCTTCAGTCTCTATTTCGTCTTGAATAAGGTATTCCTTTCCATCCCTATCAATTACAGAAGTTATAAACTTCGCTTTAACTTTCTTTCCACCATTTGGGTAAACAGAATATGTCTTAATCATTTCAAGTAGTGTTGCTCCAAATGATCCTAATGAAATACTTAAATCATTAGGCATTGTTGCTTTAAAGTTAACTCTATTTAGGTATTCAAAAATTTTGCTCATTCCTAGGCTCAGAGCAATTTTAATTGTCGGAATATTACGACTCTGCTCAAGGGATTCTCTAAAAGTCATCGCCCCTTTAAATTTTCCATCGTAGTTTCGAGGTTTCCAATTTAAAGAACTATCTGACCCACCAAGAGCTTCTGGTGTATCGAGAATTAGAGTGTTTGGTTTATATCCATTCTCTAGCCCTGCTGCGAACAGTACAGGTTTAAATGATGAACCAGGCTGTCTTTTAGATTGAAGAGCACGATTGAATTTTGTTTTATTAAAATCTGTCCCTCCAACCATTGATACAATTTCACCACTAAATGGATTTAAAGATAAAAGAGCTGCTTGAACTTCAGGCTCTTGTTCCAAAGATAGTAAGACATACCTCTGTTTATCAATAAACTCCTTATCTCTACTCTTGTTTAGATACGACTTAAAGTTCTTCCATACCTGAGCTTTTAAAGTTGTAGATTTCTTTAATAGTTTTACTCTAACAATGTCACCAACCTTTAAGATAGATGACGGGGACGTGACATATGGAAAGAATTGACGATCTTCAGAAATTGATCTTTCATGTGCCCAGCGAAAATATCTATAAGGAATGACTCCAGTTACTCCTCCAAGACTTACATAGATTAGTCTGGCCCTATCGTCTGTTGACTGAACAACTCCCTCATAATATTCTGATACTTTTAAGTGCTCAACTAATGGATCTGTCTCTGTATAACCTGCTTGAAATCTTGAATTAAAAATTGAAGACAAGCTATTATTCTTTTCTTCAATTACCTTTAAAAGTTCTTTTTCTGTATATGGGATTTCATATTCCCTTTTAAGTTCGGAGTTAAGAATAAAGTAATGAGATTTCTTCTTGTATAAGTCTTTTCTGAAACTCTGTAGATAAGCCAACCTCTCAGTATCGGCGATGTTTTTTATAGCGCCTTTATACCCTTGCCTCTTATCAATTCCTCTCGCACCTTTTAGTACTTCTTCTTCCGCAACTTTTTGTAATTCATAATTTAATGTCGTAATGACTTTAAATCCATTTCTCAAGAAGTTCTTTTCACCAACAAGCTCAATTACTTTTTGCCTAACATGCTCAGTAAAGTATCCGGCCTTAAATCTTCCACCTCTTCTTAATCTATATTGAATCTTTTCTTCAATTGCTTCCTTATATTGTTCTTTAGTAATCTTTCCATTAGCTAACATACGGCCAAGCACATACCCCTGTCTTTTCTTAGCGAATTTAGGATTTACATACGGTGAATATTTTCCAGGAGCAACGAGAAGACCTGCTACTAATGCAGCCTCGGCAACACTCCCTTCAGACAAGTCTTTAGAAAAGTATCCGCGATAAGCAGATTTAACTCCATAGTAACCTCCACCCAGATAGACTTGATTCAAATACAAAAATAGGATCTCATCTTTACTAAATCTTTTTTCAATTTTCTGAGCTAGTAAGAAATCTTTAATTTTTCTTGTAATTGATCTTTCACGACTAAGTAAGAGCGACTTGGCAACCTGCTGTGTAATTGTACTTCCACCCTGTACGACTCTTCCGGCCTTTAAGTTTGCGAGCATTGCCCTTGCTACACCTAGGTAATCAACACCAGTATGCTCATAGAATCCCGAATCCTCTGCAGATAGAAAAGCATCAATAATTAATGGAGGAATTTCTCCCATTTGAACAATATCTCTATTTTCAATGCCAATCTCAGCAAGAACAACACCCTCTTTAGAAAGTATTTGCGACTTTATTGCAGGTTTATAATCTGCGAGTGAAGAGATTTTCGGGAGACTGAATGAAAAATAGATCATTACTGAAAAGACAAATAGTCCACCAACGAGGGCCGCAAATGATCCAAATATGATTAATCGAGATAAAATCTTCTTCATAGAACTTCTTCCAACTTATTACAAAATGGAACGATATTTCTCTTTCTAGAAATAATTCGCTCACTATCAAGTGGCCCATCTGTTTTTACATTTATTACAAGGACCTTATTATTTGTTATTTTCTTAAATTTCGAAATTATTTTTCCATACATTCCTAACAGAAGTCCATCACTCTGCTTTAAAGTAAAGTTATCTGGAATTGTGTTAATCACAATCAGTCTGTCGACAGGCATGGAGCTTAAAGAAGATTGATATAAGAAGTTCTTCTTCATTGGAAATGATGCTTCGTTAATATTAATATTATCTTTAATACTACTTATAAGATTTCCCTTAGAACTATAGGTAACTTCAGAAGTTCCCTTATCAAACCTTGGCATCCATAAGCTCTTCTCTGACTTTTTTAATTTTCTTAAGGAAATGTTTTTTTCAACGAACTCATTCCAAATACTAATCCATTCTTCAGAATAAGGTTTCAATCCTTTAAATTTTCTTAGAGTCTTGAAGATCTTCCATTTTATAGTCTCTGGAGAATCCCCTTGAGCATAGAGTCCTGCAACTATAGAAGAAAAGCCTGTAGCGCTGATGATATTTACGTTCATATCAAGCTTTTCGAAACATTTTAATACATCGATACTGTCAATTGACTTATATAAAGAAGGTCCCAGAAATAAACCTAATATTTTTTTGTCCTTTTTTGAGATACTTGTATCATTTTGATCTGTAGTTGGGCCGTACCTTCCAACCTGATTTTTTGTATTGAGAATTGGACTCTCATCATTTTCAATATCAAGGTGTAGGTCAACGGTAGCAAATTGACTTTCGCTATTCTTATCATGTGTACTACATGTAAAAAAAAGAAAGGTGAATGCTAGAACAGCAACAGTATTCTTAAGCATCAATCTCTTTCTCTTCAAGGCTTTCTGTTAGAACTGTTATTTTCTTCTCTACTTCACCAAGATATTTTTTACAATCCGTATAAAGCTTAACTCCCTCTTCAAAATTGTTGATACTTTCATCAAGAGAAAGTTCTCCAGTTTCAAGTCCAGCAACTATTGTTTCAAGGTTCTCTAAGTTTTTTTCAAAATTTATTTTCTTCGCCATAGGAAACACCGTGTCAAAAAATTGATATCACATTTAGTTTTTACAGAAATATTTTCCTCATTTTAACGATATCCTACACTATTTAGTACAGTGGTTATAGTTAATTCAGCACGTTACGTGGCGGGTCATTTTTTCCCATGTAGATATTTTGGCGCCCTAAGTTGTATATTAGAAAGGTAAAGTTTGCCAGGAGGGCAGATGAAAGAATTATGGGTTCCACTATCTGGTGCAATAGCTCAACAAAGGAAGGTTGATACTATTGCCAACAATGTTGCCAACGTTAATACGCCAGGCTTCAAAAAGGACCACATTACATTCAAAGAATACATGACTACCCTAGATAAGGGACATCATGATATCGATCTCCCACGAAAGGAGTGGGCACCTCAAGACTTCTATAAGAGCTATGGTGCAGAAAACTCGCAAGTTAGAGTAGACGCAAACTATACTAATTTTCAACAAGGCCAGCTTTCACCAACAGGAAACAATCTTGATATTGGACTGAGAGGAAAAGGCTTTTTAGAGGTTCAAACACCGAACGGAATTCGATTTACAAGAAGAGGAATCTTATCATTAAGATCAGATGGTCTTCTTATTACTGATCAAGGACATCCTGTTTTAGCTAAGTCCAATGATCCACAGGCTCCAGCAGAAGGCCGCCAAATAAAGCTACCAACATCATCCAGAAACATTGCTATTACATTACAAGGTGATCTTTATGCTGATAATCAACCTGTTGGAAAATTAAATATTGCAGAGTTTAATGATATGCACGCCCTACGAAAGGAAGGTGGCTCTCTGTTTATTAATAAAGATTTCAATAACATTAAAAAAGTACAGTCAACTAGTGTTCATCAGGGCTTCGTCGAACAATCCAATGTTAATGCAGTTGATGAAATGTCTGAATTAATAAAGGCCCATAGGCATTTTGAGGCGATTCAAAATGTAATTAAAACATATGATCAAGTTAGTCAGAAGGGTGTTAATGAAATCGCAAAATTCTAGGAATAATATGAAAAAACTAATTCTAACAGCAATTATCTGCTCTTCATCGTTCTCAATGATGAGGGCCCTCAATACTGCGGCTACAGGTATGGCCACTCAAGAAATGAATGTTAGTACCATATCCAACAATGTTGCCAACCTCAACACTACTGCCTACAAAAAGCAGAGAGCTGAGATGGAAGACTTATTATATGAAACAGTTACCGAAGCGGGCGCAAGATCTGCTGACAACACGATGTATAATGTCGGTCTACAAGTCGGTTCAGGCTCTAGAGTTAGTGCTGTTAGAAAAGAATTTGTTCAAGGGGCTCCACAGATTACTAACAACCCCTTTGATTTAATGATCAATGGTGAAGGTTTCTTCGGAATCCAAGCGCCAAACGGTGAAACACTTTTTACTCGAGATGGATCTTTTAATGTAGATAGCACAGGAACTCTTGTGAACAAGCAAGGATATAAGGTTTTTCCTGGTTTCACATTTCCACCGGGTACAAAGAGCGTCAGTATCACCGAAGATGGAACAGTTGAGGTATTCCTTCAAGGACAGGTTCAGCCTAATGTTGCTGGTCAAGTACCAGTTTTCACTTTTATAAACCAAGTTGGATTAAAGTCATATGGTGGAAACTTATACAAACTCACAGCTTCAAGTGGCCAAGCAATACAGAATATTGGTGGTCAAAGTAATGCCGGAAGAATTCAGCAAGGGGCATTAGAGTCTTCTAATGTAACAATTATGAATGAAATGACTACATTAATTAGAGCTCAACGTGCGTATGAGATGAATTCTAAAGTCATGGGTGTCGCAGATCAAATGCTTCAAACAGTAAATAATATTAGGTAATACATGTTAAAGTTTTTCTTTCTTACATTCTTAACTATCAGCTCAAGTGCTTGTTTTATTACAGGTGCAGACACGATCATTCTCCACAAGAATGGAGAAAACTTCCCTCTAAGTTCTAAGGGATGTAGTGAGAAACAAATATCTACTTTTAAAAATATATTAAAAGAATCGAGTGGTACTCTTTCGTCAAGACACCTTAAAAGAATCGAAGGTCTTTCTAATATTTCCTTGAGTCCAAGTACTATTCGAGTCAGAAAATTAGAAGAAATTGTTCAGTCTCGCTTAAACTTATCTTCAAATAAGAAAATAGAGTTTATTCAGCAACAGTTTCCATCAGAGTTCAAGAAATTAGAGAGTGATGAATTCTTTGAAGTGCATTGTTCAAATTGTAACAAAAGTGGTGTCAGAAATATTAAGTTAACTAAAACGAATGGTATTAAACGCATTGTTTTCTGGGCTAAAGCAAAAGTTCTAACATCAGTAAAAGTGTTCGTTGCTAAAAATAATATTCAACTAAACTTTAGTGGTATTAATAGTAATGACTTTGAGATTAAGCAGATCTTTGTTCACAATCCGAATGATGTTTTTCCAAAGAATCAAAAGCTTCCATTTTTCCGTCTTAATAAGTCCATTTCTAAGGGCCACGTAGTTCTAAGTTCAGACTTAACTCCGATTCAACTTGTGAGACATGGTAACCCTGTAAAGGTTTCTGTAAGAAATAGTTTCTTACATATGAATCTTTTAGCTACTCCTCTGTCTTCAGGAAAATTTGGAGAAACAATAAGGCTTAAGAATAGAAAATCTAAGAAAATATTTTTTGGTAAAGTTATAGGTTTAAACAAAGTAAAGGTAGAGTTATGAGACAATTACTCATTGTAATTTCAATGCTAACATTGAGTTCATGTGCAAATTATATTAATAAAATGCACTCAGAGTTTGACAGAGACGACGGAAAAGTAACAAGAAGAAAACGCGAAAAGGCTGACACTTTCGACCAGTTTCGTAACTCTAGAAGAAATCCAAGAGGAAGCTCTACAGCAAGAGGCAATGTTCTTCCTGCAGTCAAAAGAAACTACGGACAAAGAGCTAGTCAAAAGAGACGTTATACCGCAAATGATCTTGTAGATAATACTAATAGTGCTAGTCTCTGGTCAGGAGCAGGAAATGACAACTATCTTTTCACTAAGAACAAATGGAAGAGAAACGGTGACATTGTCTTAATTAACGTTAAAAGCGAGCTAAAAAGACTTATATCTTTAGAATTAAAACGTGCTTTTCCTTCAATGCCTAAAAAGAAGAAAGATAAAACTGCTGCAGCTCCAGCTGCCCCTGCTCCAGCGGCACAACCAAAAGACGTAGGTGCTGAGAAAGGTAAAACTTACGATAAAGTTTCAAGTGTAATTGTTGAAGAAATTAGTAAAGACCACCTACTTGTTCGTGGACAAAAATTCTTACTATATAAAAATGGAAAACACTTAATTGAAATACAAGCACTGGTTTCTAGAAAAGATATTTTAGATGACGATACTGTCGACTCAACTTCATTCCTTGAATCAACAATTCAGGTACTAAGGTAATTTATGAAAAACATTTTCATCATTTTAAGTATATTGCTTTCTTTTAACTCCATTGCCAAGATGGAGAGACTTAAAGAGATAGCAACAGTAAAGGGTGTTAGAGACAATCCAATTGTTGGCTATGGACTTGTAATTGGACTTAACGGAACAGGAGATGGTGGAGGAGAGATCACTAACACCTCCCTCAAAAGAATGTTTCAAAAACTCGGCCTTAACCCAAAAAGTGAAATCTCTTCTAAGAATGTCGCGGCGGTAATTGTAACTGCAAAGTTACCACCATTTTCAAGGCAAGGACAAAAAATAGATGTTACGATTTCTTCAATTGGTGATGCTTCATCACTAGCAGGAGGAACTCTTTTAGTAACTCCTCTAAAAGGTGGTGATGGTAATGTTTACGCTATTGCTAACGGCTCTATTTCCATAGGTGGCTTAAAGCAAGGTGCGAAGTTTGCAACCACGGGACTTATTCCACAGGGGGCAACTATTGAAAGAGAAATTACCGTAAATTTTGATAAGAAAAAGTCATTAAGATTAAGCCTCAAAAATCCTGATTTCACTACTGCTGCCAGAGTAGAGAGAACAATAAACCAAGAACTGGGTGGACGCTATGCTGCAGCTAAGGATGCAACAACTGTTGACCTAATTATTCCAGTTCAATATCAGCGTAAAGTTGTTCAGTTAATGGCCATTGTAGAGAACTTCAAGGTCTTCACAGATAGAAGTGCAAAAATTGTCATTAATGAGAGAACAGGAACTATTGTAGCAGGTGGTGACTTTACTCTTAAACCTGTGGCCATTAGTCACGGTGACTTAACAATTGAAATCAAAGGTGAAGATGAAGATGGAGGGAAGAAGGCCAGCCTTCACTATCTTGACAAAAAGACTACACTAAATGATCTAGTTAATAGCTTAAATGCTCTTGGGGCAACACCTGAGGATCTTATTTCTATATTCCAAGCACTTAAAAGAAATGGTGCTTTAATTGGTGAGATAGAGCTTATTTAATTGTGTAATATTTATATAGCAATAATCTTTTGATTTTTTTGCTAAAAGTGCTAAAATATAATAGTAATGGGCTTTTCGAGGATTGAAGGGCCAAAACTCAGGAAGAGTTGTGACGGACATAAAGATACATAGACCTCACATTCAAAATCATAATCTCAAACCTAAATCTCAGGTTGAAGACACTACGAAATACATTCCTGGTAAGGTAAAAGAATTTGCAAAATCTATGGAGTCAGAGTTTGCAAAGCTTATGATCAACGAGATGAATAAGACCGTTCCAAAGCAGGGTACAGACAGTGCTTCAAAGTTTTACGAAGGTCTTATGACAAATGAGAAGGCTAAGGCCATGGCCGCAAGAGATGGCGGAGGGATACAAGAAATGATTTTAAATCAAATATATCCTGAACATCTAAGAAATAAGCAGAACTATGATTTCCATACGAAGTCTAAGGTTCCTCAAAAGAGCAACCATATTGATATGCACGATCACCCAACTCGTCCTAATAAAATAGCATTAGGACAATACTCTGGAGACAGTCATGAATAACATCGACGCTACAAGATCTAACTTTTTTCCTGGTACTAAGGCGAAAGCCAATACTACAGGAAGAACTGATCAAGTATCTCTTAAGAGAAACTCTTACGACAAGAAAAGCTACATTGATAGTTATACTAAACGTGATGCAAAAGTTGATATTCCTGAGGCCGTTAAAGACTTTTCTAAAATTAAGAAGGTCGCAGACGCTGCAGAAATAGATAATACTCAAAAAATCGAGGCACTTAAGAAGCAAATTGCGGCTGGAACTTATAAGGTTGATTATGATGCAGTTGCTGACAAAATCTTAGGTGAAGAATTTGGCGTATGAATTTAGACAATAAAACACAAAGACTTAAGGTCTATTATTTTCAAATCACTGATATCTGGAAGAGGCACTGTGAACTTCATTCAGAATTATTTGATCTTACATGTGATGAGTATGCACTTCTACTAGAAAGTGATCTAGATAATCTAGAAGAAAAAATAACGCAAAAGAATAATCTCATTGCGACTATAAAACTTAATGACGAAGAACGTTCTCGCCTACTTACTGACCTGGCTAAAGCTTATCCAGAAAGTAAGATAGAGAAAGTTACAGATTTAATAACTTTCTTTGGTGAATTTCCAGCAGAGAAAGAAAGTAAGCATCTTTTTAGATTTAATGCTCTTTTACTAGATATTATTTCTAAGATTCAAACTCAAAATAAAAAGAATCAATTGTTTATAAATAAAGCGATTAATTCATTAAGAAATATTAGAGAAGAAGCAACAGGAACTACGACAGTGAGTACTTACAATGCGAAAGGAGTTCGCAGTAATCGTACTCTTGAACAAAATGCGTAAGGAGACAAGGATTGTCTAACTTATTAAACATTGGTAGCACAGGGTTACATGCCTCAAAGAAGTCACTAGAAGTGACTGGGCACAATATTTCTAACGCTAACACTGAAGGTTACTCTCGTCAGAAAGTTAACCAATCAACAAACGTACCTGTCACAAAAGATGGTCTGATTGCTGGTACCGGTGTACGTGTTAAAAGTATTACGCGTGTTCATGATAAATTCGTAGAGAAAAGACTTCGAGATACTCAATCTGATGGATCATACTTTCAAAATAGAGCTGAACAACTTAGCCAAGTTGAACAAATATTTAATGAAATTGATAATGAAGGTTTAAATAAAGTAATGAATACTTTCTTTAACTCATTTAGAGACTTAGCAAATCAGCCAGAAAACGAAACAGTTAGATCTGTTGTTCGTGATAAAGCTCAGCTCGTAGTTAAAGACTTTAAGAGAATAAGTGAGACTCTTGAATCAATTTCGAGAGGAATTGATACAAAAATAGAACGTGATGTAGCTGATATAAATCGTGAAATTAACTCTATTGCAAAACTCAACACAAAAATTCGTGAGCTCGAAGCTATTCACGAAGAAACTGGTGACTTAAGAGACCAGAGAGATTTATCAATTAAGACTCTTTCAACAAAACTCAAAATACATACCTATGAGGATGAAAGAGGTAACTATGTTGTTACTGCGCCAGGATTAGGTACTCTTGTTACAGCGGCTCAAGCACAGGAGCTAAAGTCACACAACTTCTCTAAGCAAGAATCATCTAATGACATGGCCGGTTCAGCAGAAGTTTTCTATAAGAACAGATCTGGTCAAAAAGTTACAGACAATATTCAAAAGGGATCCCTTGCTGCGATCATTAAAGTTAGAAATGATGACGTAAAAGGCTTAAGGGATAAGGTTGATGAAATTGCTTATAATTTCATGAATCTAGTTAATTCAATTCATAGAAAAGGTTTTGCAAATAGAAAGGTTGAAACAGATGCCAATGGTGTAGCTAAATCAGCTGATGCAAAAGGGCCTGTTACAGGAATTGACTTTTTCAAAGTACCACAAGGCAAAAACGGAGCCGCACTTCAAATGGATCTAAGTGCAGCTGTTAAAGATGACTTAACAAATATATCCACAGCACTTTCTCCTAATAGTCCCGGTGATAACCGTGTGGCAATTGCAATATCTAAACTTCAACACGAACGTGTTATGGGCGAAGGTAATGCAACAATGGAAGAATATTTTTTAAAGACAGTTGGTAAAGTTGGGCTTGAAGCTGGTAAAGCGAAACTTGACGGTGAGCAAGCAGAAGGCCTGATTGCACAGGCAAATACAATAAGAGAAAGAATAAGTGGTGTTTCCATTGATGAGGAAACAGCAAATATGGTTCGTTTTCAACATGCATATGAGGCTTCGGCTAAAATCATGCAGACTGCAAACGAGATGTTTGACACAGTAATCTCGATAAAGAGATAGGATATAAATGACTAGGGTTTCAGAAGGTAGCTCATCTTCAGCTATCAAATATTCAATTAACAAAACCAAGCGTAAGCTTGAGAAGCTCCAACTTCAAGGTTCGACTCTCAAAAGTATGTCTAGTCCATCAGATAATCCTGTTTCAAATGTTGAAGCAATGCAGTTATCAAGCCTAAAAAAAGACAATGATCAATATATGCGTAATGCTGACTTTGCACTTATGCAATTGAATATCACTGAGAAATCTCTCGAGAACTTAACCGAAATTGTAGGAAAAGCTAAAGAGATAGCAATTGCTCAGTCATCTGATATCTATAATCCTGACGTTAGAAAGAACGTGGCCAACGAAGTTATTCAACTAAGAAACATGGCGCTTTCAATTTCAAACAAAAGAGTTGGCCAACGATATATTTTTGGCGGTTTTAAAACACTCGACACACCTTTTGACAAGGCCGGAAACTACCGTGGAGACGATAGCCATATCACTCTAGAAGTTGCTAAAGACTTCTTTGTTCAAACCAATCTTAATGGGGCTGAAGTCTTCTATGCGAGCTCTAAATTTGATTCAAATCAAGACCATCCATTAAACGAATTTCCAGAGATGGACTCTTCACCAGAAAGCTTAAAGAACAAAACTGATAATAATGATCAAAAAGACATAAAAAACCAAGATATTGGTAAAGCCAGAGAACTGGCGTCAACTGATGATCAAAAAGACCAATTTGAAAAGAGGGAGAACTTATTTTCTCTACTTGAAACATTGGCTAATGCACTAGAAAATGGTGATGCAGATGTAATTCAGAACCTTCTTGAGCGTTTCGACGATGCTCAATCAAGACTAATTACTATGCGAACAAGAGTTGGTTCAATATCAAGTTCAGTTATGAACTCGAAAAATACAATTGAATCAGATAATATTGATAACGCATCACGAAGAAGCAAAATTGTCGACGCCGACATAGCCGAACTTTTCACTGATCTATCAAAACAACAAGAAGTATTAAAAACAACATATAAGTCTACGCAGGGTTTACTAAATCAGAAATTATTAGACTTTATAAGGTAACGCATAGCAAATAGTGCAAATGTTATTTATTTTGGCCTATTTTCTAGTTTTTTCTTGCATTATTAATTGCGTAGTAATATATGAACCATTACCAAACCGAATCAGGACGGTTCAGAACGAGGTTTATGTATGCTAGTTTTAACAAGGAAGCTTGGAGAGAGTATCGCGATTGATGACAACATCAAAATCGTGGTAGTTCAAATAAAAGGTAAACAAGTACGTCTTGGAATCAAAGCTCCCAAAGAAACTAAAATTCACAGAGAAGAAGTCTATAAAGCGATCCAAGATCAGAACGTAGAAGCCTCACAGGCCGACACAAACACGATCTCTGACCTTGCCGACGCACTACACAACAAGAAATAAATTCCGCTTGCACTTCTGCCCCTACGGCTGCTAGAATCTAGCCAGGGTTTAAACCCATCGGGAATTTGGAGGCACACAGTGAAAATTAATACAACGAGATTTGGTGAACTAGAAGTCGATAAGAAAGATATCATTACTTTCGGTGAAGGTATTCTAGGATTTGAAAACTTAAAGGATTTCTTTGTTGTAGATCCGGGTGATCAAACACTAATTCTTTGGCTACAATCTTCAGAAGATGGTGCAACTGCATTTCCAATGATTGAACCTAAGATCTTTAAGCCGGACTATACAGTTAACTTATTACCTGCTGAACTTAACAGTCTTAAACTTGAAAACTTATCTAATGCAAGTATCTATACAATTCTAACGATCCCTCAAGACGTTACGACTATGTCTGCTAACTTAAAAGCTCCTGTTGTTATCAATAACAAGACTAAGAAAGCAAGACAGATAGTACTTCAAGATAGCAAACTAGAAGTTAAGTTTGAAATGTACTCAGAGCTTAAGAAGTACATTGTAAGCTACCATTCTGACGACTCAGTTAGAACAAAAGCTAATGCAACTTCTGCTCCATCAGTTGTTGAACAAACAGTTGAGACACAAATTCCCACATCAGAAAACTTACAAGAACTATAAAAAAAAGCCTCCATATGGAGGCTTTTTTTTTGTCTAAAATTATTATTAATTACTTTTATAAATTAGTTTCAGTCGCAGTCTTTGCTAGATTCATATACATTCCAGCTTCACTATTTACTGGATCAAGTGAGATAACCTTCTCCCACTCTGTTTGAGCTCTTAATACATCACCCTTACCATAGTATAGAACTCCTAATGCAATCCTTCCTGGTAGATAACTAGGCTCCTCATTCTTCAGCCTCACTAGCTCATCTAAAGACTTGTTAACAAATCCTTTCTTAGCATAAACCTTAGCAATTTTTATTCTGGCCTCTAAGTTTGCTGGATCTAATTTAATAGATTTATTATATTCGAATAGAGCTTCATCATAACGATTGTATGTGAAATACAGCTCTGCCATTTCATAGTGCTTTAAAGAGAATTTCTTATTTATGTGATTATCATCCAACGAGTCATCATCGCTATTTATTTTTACTCTCTGACTAGCTGTTTGAAATATTTTCTTAGCTTCGTCATAATAGCCGATATCATTATAAAGAACTGATAGACTTATTGATGCATCAGTATGGTTTTCTTCAACTTCTAAAACTCTTTTAAAGGCCTTAATAGCTTTTGAAATTTCACCTTTAATATGAAAAATATTAGCTATTAAAAATAGTGCCTGCACGTTCTTTGCATCAGACTCTAAAACTTCATTTAGGAATCCAAGAGACTTTGAATATTCCTTATTAGAATATGCAGACTGTGCTTTATTAAGTAACTGCTCATGTTCAAGTGAATGTAACATTTAGGCTCCTATTTCTTTAAACATTTAAAGTAAGTTTTTTCTGCACTCTTTTTATTCTCTTTAGAAAATACACTCTTATATTGTGAGTAGTACTTACGGCAAAGTTTATCATCATTAGTCTTAAGACCTATTTCAAGAAGTCTTGTTACAGCCATTTCTCTGATTTCTTTTTGGTGAAACACAGATACCATATTTGTATATCTAAATTTTGCTGAATCAAAATCTTCTGTTCTGTAATAGAAGTCAGCAATATATTTTTCTTTTGCTATCAACATTTCATTACACTTTTTTATTTTAGTTGAAGCATCTTTTAAGTAACTAGAGTTCGGGTACAGGCTTCTTAGTTCATTGTAGTATTTAATAGCTTTAATCGCCGGTGCTAAATCTCTATCAAAAGTAGAAGGTACTTGATTGTAGTATGAATCAGCAATCTTCCAGATTACATAATCCATCTTCTTATTCTTAGGGTGAAAGTCCTTGAATAAGATATATGCAGCTGCCGCTTCTTCATAACTTTCTTGCATGAATAATATATCTGCTTGAGCAAGCTCTGCTGAAGTAGCAAAGTAGCTATATGGATATTGTGATCTAAGAGTATTCAACTTCTCAGTAGCAAGAATATAGCGTTTATCTGCCATAAGCTCCTGAGACTCTTTAAATAAAACTTCGGCCTCTGTCTTACCAACCGGTCTGTCTACAGCACAAGATGTGAATACTAGGATGAATAATAATATTTGAAACTGACGCACTACGTACACTCCTAAAGAATATAAAATCAATAAGAGATTTTAGCACCGCCCCAATATAGTAGTCAAAGACTTAGGTATTAAGTGGAGGTAGAATTATAAATATCTTCGATTATTTCAGTAAAAATCAATTTCATAGCAGCTGCAACTGGAATTGAAATAATCATTCCCATAATACCTAGTAATTGTGAGCCTAAAATAACACTGGCCACAACTAATACTGGATGTAGATCGACAATTTTAGAAACTAAAATTGGAAAAACAATCGCGATATCAATGGCATTTGCTATTAAGTATAAGATTACGACAGCACCAAAAGTTGTGCCTAAACCATATTCAGCTATTGCAAATATTAAAGCAGGAACAGTCCCAAGTAATGGACCGAGATAAGGAATAACATTTGTAAGTGCAGCAACAAGACCAAATATATATGCGAATCTAACATCTAATATAAGTAATCCCGATGTGAGTATTACTCCAATTATTGTAGCTTCAATCGATTTCGCTAAAATATAGTCACCTAGCTGTTTATTGAATTGGTGAGAAAGGATATAGAATTTTTCAAAAATAGAATTGGGAGTAATTTCTAAAAATGTTCTTTTAAACGAAGGTAGATCTTTTAGTAAGAAGAATACAAAGAGTGGAATGACAAATACCCATTCTATTACAGAGGCTAGAACATTCGGTATATTTAAAACGAATGCACTTATCGTTCCTCTAACATAGCCAAAGCCATCTGTTATGTACTTGTCTTGTAATTCAAAACCAGTTTTATCTTGAACTTTTGTTTTGAGATAAAAGTATTCTTTTTTAACATATGACTCAACTTTAGGAGCATAGTATTGAATATTCTTTGCTTCATTACTAAGAACAGGAACTAGTTTAACGATAGGATATATTGAGAAGAACAGAACTCCAACGAGAATCCCAAAAGCCGCTAAAGTCCTTGATACACCGACTTTAAGTAATGCATTCATTAATGGTGATAGAATAAGAGTTATAATATATGAAACAAGTAAAGGTATCGCAATTCTAGGGAATGCAAACATACCTGCTATCGACATAATTATAATACTTACAAAGATGACAAGTCTTGCCTTCTCTCTTCCGCCATTAGTTCGAAGCTTCATCTTTCGACTCCAGAACTGTTAGTCTATTCTTCAACCTTCTTACTTCTTGAGTGACTGAATACAACCTATTCGCAACGATTAGAGAAACAGATTGAAGAAGCTTTGAAGCAACTACGGGCTTCTCATGAATCATTGAATCAAGGTCTGGTTTAAATATACCCACTAACTGACATGGCTCTTTTGCTATAGCTGCAGCATTTCTTAGATGTCGATCCTGAAGCATTGCTAGCTCTCCAAAGTAATCATTGCTTTCAAGGCTAACAATAACTCGAGAACTGCCTTCACTTGAGTCTTGAACAACAATATCCACGGCACCTTTTACAATGAAGTAAAAACCAACTCCTAAATCAGCCTCTCTAAATATAATTTCACCTTTTTCAAAGTTTCTTGTATGAAGTCTTTTGGATAATTCCCAAATTTCTAAATCTGTAAAATTTTTAAAGACTTCTAGTTTTTTAAGAAATGAAGGAATCGTATTCTTTGCAGACTTTAAGAATGGGTTCGTTTGCCAAAAGAATTTTAATAAACCTATATCTAGTTTCTCTGGGTTATTTTCCTTTGAAGTTAATTCATTCTCGTATGACATGCTAATTCCTTATAATACACCAAGCTCTTTACGTTTCATCCAACCTGAATGTTCTTGTGGCCAAGAAATATAAATCCAATCTTCAAAGCTTTTTCCAAGTATTAACTTTTGGCCTTCAGTTATACTTTTTAGCACTGGGTATATCTCTGATGGTCCCTCAAAGACCTTAGATTCCTTAAGATTAATTCCAACGATATAATTTGTACTATAGTGATACTTCTTTATTAGAAAAGGTGTAAATGCCAATATTAAAATTAAGATAGCTACAACCTTACTCTTAAAAACTTTAAATCTATATGTAACTGCAGCCAATAAACAAATAATTAAGGCAATTAACAAGAGAACTGACTCACTAGTACTTGTGAACTCTTTTAAGCTAGTAGCTCCAAGAGACTGATCAGGAGATACCTTTACTTCTATTTCATTAAGTACAGACTTAAGATTCTTACTTAACGCCGGGTGTTCAAAACCTAATATTTTAGATTTCTCTAAGTTATATCTTGCTGCTGCAAGGTTGCCCTGTTTTGCTAAAGTCGTACCTAAATTATAATGAAACAAACCAGGACTCAATGAGTCACGGTCATTAACTAATTTGTTTCTCAAATCGTCGTACTTTGCGTCCAAATAGAGTTGTTCTAATTCTTTTACGGTTTTATTTATGTTAGTATTTGCCATGATATTAATATTATCCTCTGCTCGATATTGCTTTGCAAGCTAGTGATAATTCTACCTCATTAAGGAATTTATATGGACATCAGAGTCAACACACCTGAAATACAAGATCAAATGAATAAACTATTCTCTTCAATCTTACTTGAGCAACAAAAGTATATGTTTGTTAAGAAAGCTGATGAAGAAAAGGCTCATCTTGTAGAAACACAGTTACAAGAATACACAAATAATAGAGGGAAAGGCTTCTTTTATAATTATATGTCATCAGGAAGGGGTCATGGTCCTTTTACAGAACTAATAGATGGTTCAATAAAGTATGATCTCATTGGTGGAATTGGACCAAATATACTAGGACATTCTCATCCACTTTATATTAAGGCACATTTAGAGTCCGCATGTTCAGACACAGTAATGTGTGGAAACTTACAACCATACCCAGAAGCTGCTGCACTCACAAACTTATTAATTAAGAATGTTGAAGGAAGTAGATTAAAGCACTTTTGGTATACAGGTTCTGGTAGTTTCGCTAACGACCTTGCTCTTAAGCTGATATGGCAAAAGAAAGAGCCAAAATACAGAATGCTTGCTTGTACTAAAGCATTTGCAGGTCGAAGTGTTGCTACACAAGATATTACACATAACCAAGCATACAGAGAAGGAATGCCTCAGTCAGTTGAAGTAGATCACGTGCCACACTTTGATCACAATGATCCAGAGAATGCACTTCAAAATACAATTGATGCTTTAAAAGCAGCAGTTAAGGCAAACCCAAATCAGCACTGTGCACTTATGATGGAAATTATTCAAGGTGAAGGTGGATTTATATTTGGTCCTAAAGAGTACTATGAAGGTGTATTCGAATGGGCAAAAGAAAACGACCTTTATATATGGATTGATGAAGTTCAAACATTCGGTAGAACAAAAGAGCTTTTTGCATTTCAGAATATGGGTGTTGAAAAGTATGTAGATATCGTGACTGTAGGAAAGGCACTACAAGTGTGTGGAGCCTTATTTACAGAAGAGCTAAACCCTAAACCGGGATTAATTGCAGGAACTTTTAATGGATCTCTAACAGCTTTAAACGCTGGTGAGAAAATTGTTCGTTACCTTACGGAAGGAAACTTCTACGGCGATAATGGACGTATATCAGAACTTGAGAAAACTTTTATCGCAAAGCTAAATCATCTTGCAAAAACAAGCTGTAAGGGCAAGATAAACTATGCCGGTGGAATTGGAACAATGATTGCTTTTGAAGTTGGTGATGCTTCTAAAGAAGTAACTGTCGCATTTATTAAAAAGCTATTCCAAAATGGCATAATAGCATTCATGGCCGGTAGTGGACCAACAAGAGTTAGATTTTTACTTCCGCTTTCTTTAACAGATGAAAATATTGATGAGATCTTTAGAATTATAGATCAAACAGTAAACGAAGTAGTTAAATAGGAAATTATATGTTTAAGCTTAGGGCAGTAGAAAAGAACGATGTAAAAGACTTATTCACATTGAGTAAGTTATATACCTTTATCAATTTACCTTCTGACCTAAGTTTAATCGAAAAGAAAGTTGATGCTTCTTTAAGAAGCTTTGAAAAGCCTTCAAGTAACCTAGACGACAACCATTATATTTTTGTTCTCGAAGATATTGAACACTCTAAAGTTGTTGGTTGTTCAATGATACATGCTCAGCATGGAACTGAAATTGAACCACATTTTTATTTGACAGTGTCACAAGAGAATAAATTCAGTAGCTCCATAAATACTGGATTTATACATGGTACATTAAAACTAGGATATAACACTGATGGACCGTCTGAAATCGGTGGTCTTATTCTAAACCCTGATTATCGAGGAAACTCAATGAAACTTGGTAAGCAATTATCTTTTGTGAGATTTTTGTATATGGGCATGAATCAGAATCAATTTAAAAAAGAAGTACATACTGAGCTTATGCCTCCATTTGATAAAGATGGTAAATCGCCACTATGGGAAGCGATTGGAAGAAGGTTCTTGAATATGGAATATCATGACGCTGATCTTCTCAGTAGAAAGAACAAAGAATTTATTCTTAGCCTCTTTCCCTCAGATGTAATTTACGAAACACTACTTCCACTTGACGCAAGAAACGCAGTTGGCAAAGTTGGTGACGACACTCTTCCTGTAAAGAATATGATTGAATCGATAGGATTCAAATATACCAATGAAGTAGATCCATTCGATGGTGGGCCACATTATCGTTGCCCATTAGTTGATTTGAAACCAGTTAAGGGAATGAAGAATGTTAAACTAGATTTTTCACCTTTAGAGGATTTTAGCTGGTTCATCGTAGATAACACTACCGACAACTTTGAGGCTTTCTGTGTTCAAGGAAAACTCAGTGGTGAAACACTCATAATTAATCAAAAATTTAAAAGTCTTTTTAAAGACAATACACTTAAAACAAATACAATCATCCCGTTGTAAGAGGCCTATATGTTTGAATTGAAAGGTAATTATTTTAATAACAAATATCATCAAACGCTCATAAGTGGACCAAGCGCTACAGAAGTCTTTGTAAAAAGGGAATGTCCTGCAAATACTGATTTAGAGTTATGGAACCTTCCTGTTGATTATTCAAATGTTGATGAAATCATTGATGCTTCAATTAAGGGATTCAAAACTTGGAGAAATACAAGTGTTGAAGATCGAATTACTGTTCTAAAAAGATATCAAGAATCTCTAAAGAAAAACCAAGAGCGTATTGCAACAGCAATTTCATTAGAAGTTGGGAAGCCATTCTGGGAAGCTAAAACTGAGGCTGCAGCACTTGTTAGTAAGGTTGATGTTACCATTAATGATTCTTTGCCACGTATTAATACAAAAGAATATAAAGATATACTGCCAAACACTAAAGGCAGTGTTCATTACAAGCCGGTTGGTCCTTGTTTTATTATTGGCCCATTTAACTTTCCTTGTCATCTCGCCAACGGCCAAATACTCAGTGCTTTAATTTCAGGTAATTCGATCATATTTAAGCCGTCTGAAAAAACATGCTATAGCTCTCAACTCATGTTTGAGTGTTTAGCTGAAGCTGGCTTCCCTGACGGCGTTGTGAATCTCATTCAAGGAGATGGAGAGACGGCCAGAAGAATTCTTAAAAGCAAAGATATAAAGGGTGTCTTCTTTACTGGTTCTAAGGAAGTAGGTTTAAAAATTATCGAAAGTACTTATTCAGATCTAAGTAAGCTAGTGTCACTTGAGCTTGGTGGTAAAAACCCAGCAATAGTTGATCCTAGCTCGAATATGGACTTTGTACTTGAAGAGTTAATTAAGGGATCATTTCTTACAACAGGACAACGTTGTACATCTACTGCAATAGTTGCTGTACACGAATCAATTCATGAAGAGTTAATCTCTAAATTTCACGAAATGGCTAAAAAGATCATTGTTGATCATCCTATAGAGCATGAGAATACGCCATTTATGGGTCCTCTTGTTGATCAAAGATCTTTAGACCAATACCTTCTCTATATGGGTATGGCCAAGAGAGAAGGTATTCAAGAAGTTATGAGAGGTAAGCAACTTGATAAAAAGTTTCCTGGATATTATGTGAGTCCTTCAATTCATTTGGCTAAGTCATTCGATGAAAATAGTCATTTCCTTAGTTCAGAAATATTTGGACCAAATTGTACTTTCATTACTTACAACGATTTTGATGAAGCTATCGATATAGCTAATAAAACAGAGTATGGGCTAGCAGCTTCAGTATTTACAAAAGATCAATCACAATTTGATCACGCTGTTAAAAATATTGATGCAGGTTTAATTAATTTAAATAGGTCCACAGTTGGAGCAAGTGCAAAACTTCCATTTGGTGGTGTTAAGAATTCAGGAAATTATAAGCCTGCTGCAGTTTCCACTATTGATAGTTGTGTTTATCAGATGTCTAGTTTAGAAGTTCAAGAGACTGAGCCAAGTGGTTCAATCGTAGGTTTAATGGATTAATCAGAACTGTTTTTTATTCACTAATACACCTGAGCGAGAAGACTTTGACATATCTTCTTTTAAAGTCTTTTCTTGCTCAATATCAACACCAGCATTTTTTAAATACAGACCCATAACTTCTCTTTGCTTTAGCTTTGATTGAACATATTTAAAACGTTCTTTCTCTTTTAAGATGAAGACCGATGTTTCAACAGCTTCTCCTGTTTTGCCTCTTGCTGTATCACCCATTCTAGATTTTTCATTAAAATGATTTATATATTCAATGACGGCTGCACCAGTGCTAACTGGCTCCACAGACTCGACCTCATCGGCTTCCGTTTTCTTAAATGGCAGAATCTTTGCGCCCTCTTCATCATCTGAAAAGTTTAGCTTCTCCCCACTTTCAAATTGATCGAGCATGTCTGTCAGCTCTAGTCTGTTGGAGCCACTTGACGATGCTGTTAACTCTGAGATTTCCTCTGGAGTTATGATTCTTAAAATGTCGGCCAATAAAGATAATGCTGCCATATAGTTTCCTTATATCTGACTATTCTAATCGGCTTTTTAATAAAAAAATTAAGAAAATCTTTATATTTTTCGAAAAAACAGCTAGTTAAGTACAACTAAATTAAAATGCCTACTAGACATATCCGAAAAATATCATTATAAAATTACTTACTTATCATAAATACTGGGATGTGGCGCAGCGGTAGCGCAGTAGACTGTTAATCTATTGGTCCGGAGTTCGAATCTCCGCATCCCAGCCATTTTTTCTTTCCACGAAATTCATAAACATGACCTATCTCCTAGAAGAGATTTTTGTTATCTTGTAGATAGTATTAATAACTTTAACAATGATATTAAATATGAAGAAGCTAGATAAAATATTGAGTGATGAATTTCAAAGAGATGCCATAAAGTCTATGTCACTTTTTTACTCTGACACTATCTCTGAATATAGAAATGATGTTAATGAGGATTATGAAAATACTCACCTATCAGCTAACTTTCAAAACTTCTTTAAAGGTGCCATTTATAACAACGGTCTTAATGAATTTAATTCAACTAATTGGTATTGGTTAAAACTAATTGAACGTATTGTTCACTTAATCTATCTTCATGAAAACCTTGTTATAAATGATAGTGATTTCGAGTTATCTGAAAGTGAGGATGAGTTATTTAATTTTTGGCATGATAGCGACTATGCGAAATCGTTTCTTGAAATGATTAATGAAACCAAAGACCTTCTCGCGACTTCTAAATTTCATTTAAACTTACTTGAAGGACAAGTAATTGCATTCTTTGCGACTCAAATTGATGGCTCTGTTAAGTTTGATGAAGTGTCTTTTTATAACACTCCAGAGATTGGGGACGGTTCTGATAGAGTTTTTAACGCCAAAACACATAGTTACTTTAACTTAGAGTCTAAAGACCCTGATCGTTTTATTTTTACAATATCTAATAAAGATGGAAGTAATCTAGTTATAAACGGAGAGCAGGTAAATTTTAGTGATAATGCTCTACAACTATCAAGTGGTTGCTTTCTACACTTAAGCTCTTCTATTCTTGATAAAGATAGAGAAAACTTCTTTCAAAGAATTGAAGAAGCGCTTCAAATTATAAATAACGCCAACCCTAAACTATTTACTACCTTTACTAACTTTACCAAGGCCATCGTACCAATTAATGAAAAAGGTATTGTTAGTTATTCAATGCAAAACCTCCCTGGATTCTCAAGTATAAATATGTACGAGAGAGACTTTCTAGACCTACTAGATGATCTTCTCCATGAAAACGGGCATCACTACATGAATGCATTTTTAAATGTAGAAGAGCTCATTTCAGACGATGATGAGAAAATCTATTATAGTCCTTGGAGAAGGGCCCTTAGACCAGTTCGAGGTATTTATCATGCTTACTTTACTTTCTATTGGGCATTTATACTGTACAAGTCTCTATATGTTGCAAATAAGAGCGACAGCTTAGCAGGCTTTCAGCCTAGTAAACAACAAACTATTAAAATTCTATCAAGAACTCTTGAAGAATATCATATGATAAATTTCTGCTGGCCGGATTTATTAAGTGCTCATCAGGCAGGTAAGATCTCAGATGAGGGTCTTGAGGTAATCAGCTTCATTAACGATGAGCTTAGTACGATCTCAGAAGGTCTAATTTCGGATATAGAGGCTGAACTCAAGCATTCTTCAATAATGGACTATGAAAAAATACTTGAGCTTAAAAAGCACTTAAAGGATACGAGAGAGCACTATACAGAAAGTTGATTTAGACGAGATTGCATTTCATTAGCAGGCATCATATCGCCCTGCGCAGATGCCACCTCAATTCCTTTTTTGTACACATCTAATGCTTCATCTATTTTACCTATTTTTTCACAACTCTTTCCAAGAAGAGCGTATGCCGTTGAATATTTTTTATTTTCTTCGAGAACTATCTTCAAGTGCTTATAGGCTTCATCATATTCATGACGGTGAAATAGAATATCTGCCATACCATAATTGGCAATAGCGTCTCTATCATCCATTTCAATAACTTGTTTAAACATTGACTCTCTTCTAGCAAGCTCTGCCGCTTTCTTCTCTTCTTCTTCAGCTATCTTCTTTTTAACTTGAGCTTCTTCTCCAAGCTTTTGAAAGCTAGCTACTGTAGCAAGGGATTTTTCATCTTCTGCTTTCTCAATTTCACCAATCTTCATATAGAACAAAGATTTGTTTGTATGGGCCATTACTGAGTTCTTATCGACTTTTAATAGTTCATCCATTGCCTCAATGGCATCTTTAAATCTATCGAGTTGTCCTAGGATTGCCCCTTTTGATTCATACGCATCTGCATAGCCAGGATCAAGCTGGATTGCAAGGTCCAACAATTTCAGAGCAGACTCTTCTTCTTTTTTATGAAACTCTTCAATGGCCTTATGAAAAAGGTCTTCAGCCTTTTGAGTTTTATCACTACTTACTAGAGGAATATTTCTAACAGTTAACTCTATATCGTCACTTTTAAGTTTCTTTCCTTCAACTTGTAGATCTCTAGAAACTGAAGCCAAAGTATAATATTTATTTTCATAGCTAAAGCTACCCCACACTTTCTTTATAGAGTTATCTATAAATTTGGACTCTTTAGCTGATTCTAACAATACTGGATATTTTGCAGCTCCCCTACGGGACTCAATTTTTGATGCTGTCTCTTGTCCAAGAAAACAACCCTTTTTATAATCAACAGCAAGCTTATTTAAACTAGTTTCATTGACTAGCTCGTCTCCGTTAAGAGTCAACCCAAGTTCTGGCCATGCTGTTGATAGAATAGCAAACCTATATGTCTCTTTATCAATTTCAGGGTACTGTACTTCCTTTGGATCAATAATGATGAAAGCATCTTGATCGGCCCACTTTGTCTTAAAGTGAACCTCACTAATATTGTCTTCTACACTGGGTCCAACTACAACTGTAGCATTTGACTCTGTAACAAGAACTTCAACATCTTCCATAATAATAAATTTATTCAATTCACTAATCGTATTTTCACAAAGAGCGTTTTCAATAATTATATAAAAATCACCATTATGTTTTCCGACATAAAAGAAAGAGTAGATTCGTCCCGATCTATCAAGCCTACAACTAAGCTGCGCTTCCCTATCTGAAATTTTCGATAGGTCATTTGTAAATTGTCTTTGAAGATATTCTGCAGAGTCACTACCTATAATTTTTAATACACTATAGGTAGTTAAAGGAGCTGAGATTGCTCCATAAAGAAGTTCATTTATCATTGGTTAACCTTAAACAGAGAAAGATTCACCACATCCACAAGTATTCTGTGCATTTGGGTTAGAGAATACGAAGCCTTTACCATTAAGACCATCTTTAAAGTCTAACTCGACACCTCTTAGATAAATAGATGATTTTGGATCGATAAAGATCTTGATTGTGTTAAACATTAGAACATTGTCTTTTTCTAGTTTTTCACCAAAATCTATTTTATACGATAATCCTGAGCATCCGCCACCGATTACACCGAGCCTGACACCAATTAGCTCTCTGTCTTTATCTTCAGATTCAAATATCTGATTAATATGCTCGATTGCTTTGTCTGTTATAGTCAGTAATGATTCCATTATTTTCCTCTTTTCCATTATTATAGCATGCGTAAATCACACTATAAATCAGGATGTTACCTACTTTTTTGCCTAGTTTAACAAGCTTATTTCTATCAATGATATACTCAAAATTAAGGATAGTTTCAATGGCAATTGTATTAATAGTTAAACATAAAGACCAAAGTTCTACACTAAACCTTAAAAATAGAACTTTTACTTTTGGAAGATCGTCCAAAAGTGACATAACTATACCTGATACCATGATTTCAGGTCAGCATTGCTCTGTAACCCTGACTGATAACAAAGTCATAACAGTCAAAGACCTAGGCTCAACAAACGGAACCTTCATAAACGGCTCTCAGCAAGAGTCTTCAAAGTTGTTCATAGGTGATGTGGTTACTCTTGGTGAGACGTCAATACGTCTTGATAAGAAGTCTTTAAATCCAGGTGAAAGAAGTCATTTCTCTAATAATGAACGGACAACTGTTCGCTATATTCAAGCTCCAAAGGCTCAAGACACTCTCTCAATCAAAAGAAATATACATGAAGAGTACTCAGAAAATACCAAGAGTAAGGTAAAAAAGGCTTCAAAAGTTGAAAAAATTTTGGCCGAAGAAGAAAAGTCCATTGAAATTAACTTCAATCCAGATGGAACACATATAAGTGAGATACAAAAAAGTGCTCCTCAAGAAGATGAAGTAGATGCAGAAGTTGATACAGGTATAATAAAAGAGAGTGAGCTTTCGCCAACGGAAGATATAGATAACTCAAACTATGTATCCACAGGTGACACACAGTTTATAAAACTCGATAAAGAAGGCACTAGCTCTAAGAAGACGAAAAAGAAAAAGTCAGGGGCTGCTCGAAAAAAGAAAACTAAAAAGAAGAAGGAAAAACCAAAGAGCCTCTTTGCTAAATTATTTTCAATTTTTAAATAATTATAAATTTACTTTCTTGGCATCCAAAAAACTTCTTTACCTGAATTATCTTTATTCGCTAATCTAGCTAATACAAAGAAATAATCCGACAACCTATTAAGATATTTTAAGATTTCCTCTGGAAGATCATCTTGATGAACAGTATTAAATTTAACCGCTTTTCTTTCTACTCTACGAGAAACTGTTCGACATATATGTAATGTCGAAGACATTTGTGACCCTGCAGGCAGTATAAAGTACTTCAGAGGTTCTAGTTTTGCTTCGATAACATCGATATATTTTTCGAGCTTATCAACATTCTCAGCCGAGATCTGTGGTAATTTATATTTCTCTCTTCCTTCTTGTAGACACGCAAAGTTAGAACCGATGTCAAATAGTAACACTTGGAGCTCTTCTAAGTATAAGAACTCCGCTCTTTTTTCATCACTACTCATTATAGACCTAGCAAGGCCAACAAAGCTATTTAACTCATCAACCTCACCGTATAAATCAATTCTGTCATCTGACTTAGAAATTCTTTCTCCACCAACTAGTGCAGTCTTCCCAGCATCACCTGTTCTAGTATAAACTTTTGCTTTTTTAGTTGGCTCAGTCATTACATATTCCTTCTATACTTCCCACCAACTTCGTAGAGAACATTAGTGATTTCTCCTAAGCTACAGTAGTTTGTTGTATTAAGGAGCTCTTCAAATATGTTTCCATTATCTAAAGCTACTTGTCTTAATCTTTCTAAAGCATCTTGAGACTTATCTTTATTTACTTCGTGAAAGTTATTAAGACGTGTAATCTGATCCATTTTTTCTTCATCTGAACATCTTGATAATTCAATTTCTTGATTTAGTTGTTCGTCAATATTATCAGCAATATAAGTATTAACACCTATAATTGGTAACTCACCATTATCTTTTAAAGTTTCATAGTGAAGAGATTCTTCTTGAATCTTACTACGTTGATACATACTTTCCATTGCACCAAGTACTCCACCCTTGTCAGATATTCTTTCAAACTCTGCTAAGATTGCTTCCTCAACAATGTCTGATAATTCTTCGTAGATGTATGAACCTTGCATTGGGTTATCAGTTTTATTTAATCCAAACTCTCTATTAATGATCATTTGAATTGCCATTGCTCTTCTTACAGACTCTTCAGTTGGTGTTGTAATTGCTTCATCATAAGCATTTGTATGAAGAGAGTTACAATTATCACTAAGGGCCATAAATGCCTGTAGTGTTGTTCTAATATCATTGAAGTCAATTTCTTGAGCATGTAAAGATCGTCCAGATGTTTGAACATGGTACTTGAACATTTGAGACTTAGTACTTGCTTGATACTTGTCTCTCATTGTTACTGCCCATATTTTTCTAGCAACACGACCAATTACTGTATATTCTGCATCTAAACCATTTGAGAAGAAGAATGATAAGTTTTGACAAAATTCATCAATTTTCATTCCACGACTTAGATAGTATTCAACGTATGTAAATCCATTTGCTAAAGTAAATGCAACTTGAGTAATCGGGTTCGCTCCAGCTTCAGCAATGTGGTAACCACTAATTGAAACAGTGTAATAGTTCTTTATTTTTCTTTGACAGAAAAACTCTTGAACATCACCCATCATTTTTAAAGCAAAATCTAATGAGAAGATACATGTATTCTGAGCTTGATCTTCTTTAAGTATATCTGCTTGAACTGTTCCTCGAATACTTTGCATTACTTGAAGACGTTTTTCTTCATTCCAAAAGTCATCACCCTCAAGGTTCTGACTAATCGCTGTATTCATAAAGAACGCTAGGATAATTGGAGCTGGTCCGTTGATTGTCATTGAAACAGAAGTATAAGGATCAGCTAGATTAAATCCTGCAAAAAGCTGCTTCATATCTTCAACCGTTGCGATATTTACACCTGCTTCACCAATCTTCCCAAAGATATCAGGTCTCTTATCAGGGTCTTCTCCGTAAAGAGTTACTGAATCAAATGCCGTTGATAATCTTTTGGCCTTGTCGTTTTTCGAAAGGTAGTGAAACCTTTCATTTGTACGACCTGGTCCACCTTCTCCAGCAAACATCCTCTTTGGATCTTCATCCGCTCTCTTAAACGGGAAGATACCTGCACAATAAGGGAAGTGACCAGGAAGGTTGGCCTTTCTCATATATCTATATTTCTCAGAAATAGAATCGAAGTTAGGGTAAGCAACCTTTGAGATATCTAAACCACTTAGAGATTTAAACTTAGAAGGTACCTTTATCTCTTTTGATCTTACTGTATAAGAAAATTGACCTGATCTATATTGCTCAACTGTCGAGTTATATAAATCTAGTTCCTCTTGAAAGTTTTCCGGAAGACTCGCTTCCACCTCAGCTAATTTTTCTTTAATTTCAGAGTTATCTACTAGCTCATTTACCTTCTTTAATGCCTCATAATCTTTTACAAGCTCAACTCTTCTTTCAGTTTCAGCATTGTAATCACGACATGTTTTAGAGATATCTCTTAGGTATAAACTTCTCTCCGCTGGTATAATCTTTGTTTTATCTGACGGAGCCTTCTCTTTTTTAAGTCCACTTAATTTATTCATATCGAAGTCAAAAGTATCTGCAATTTCATAGAAAAGTGCATTTACTCCTGGATCATTAAACTTTGATGCCATTGTTCCAAAAATTGGAAGTCCATCGTCCTCAGGAGAACCTGGATGACCAGCAAATAGTTTATAGTTTCTTCTATATTGTTTTCTGATGTCTCTTAAAGAGTCTTCTGATCTTGGCTTTTCAAATTTATTTAATACTATAAAGTCTGCCTGCTCTAGCATCTCGATTTTTTCAAGTTGAGTTGCAGCACCATATTCAGGAGTCATTACATATGTACACTTATCAGCGATAGTTGTAATTTCATCTGACGCTTGACCAATTCCCGACGTTTCAACAATTATCAGATCGAATGCCTGAGACTTTAAGAAAGCTACTGTTTTAGAAATTTGTGGTGATAACTCTGTTTTAGAATCTCTAGTCGCTAGAGACCTAATATAGAATGTATCAAACGAAGATGATCCAAGTCTAATTCTATCTCCAAGTAATGCACCTTGAGTCTTCTTTTTAGTCGGATCAATTGAAACAAGAGCGATCTTCTTATCAGAAAAGTGTCTATGAAACCTAAGAAGTACTTCATCGATCAGGGATGACTTTCCGGCACCACCTGTACCAGTTATACCCAGAACAGGGACTTTTCCATCAACAATATCAAAGGGTAAGTCCCCATTGTTTTCAATATGTGTAATTACTTGTGAAATCTGAACATTACTCAAGCTCGAAGGGTTCATACTTTTAAAGTCAGCTTGCTCAATTGTTGAGTAAGTAGCCTTATCAATCATGTCATCGATAATACCTTCAAGACCTAATTTCATTCCGTCTTCAGGTGAATATATTTTCGTAATACCCTTATCGTGTAAGTCTTTAATTTCCTGTGGAGTAATTACACCACCACCGCCACCAAATATACGTACATGGCCTGCTCCGGCGTCATCCAGTAGTTCACGAATATATGCGAAATATTCATTATGCCCACCTTGGTATGAAGAAAGTGCTACAGCATTAGCATCTTCATGCAACACGGCATCCACTACTTCTTGAGCAGATCTATTGTGACCTAAGTGAATTACCTCAACACCTTTTGATTGAAGTAATCTTCTCATTATATTTATTGATACGTCATGACCGTCAAATAGACTGGCCGCAGTTACAAATCTTAAACGTCTCATCGATAAGTCCTTGATATTACATTTGGCATGCTTCTAATAAGCTATTGATAATGCACTATAACTTATGTATTTTAAACACGCAAAAAAGCTTTATCCATGGCCCTCGTTGGGTTAAAATAAGGTTTGAATATTTCAAGGGTAAATTTAGAATGAGTGATGAAACACAAGTAGTAGTTGAAAATCCGTATCATACAGCACGTCTTAAACCTTTAAGAAAAGGTAAAAAAGGACCAAAGTTACTTGCTGTTGTACACCAGTCTGGTTGTACTGGTTGTGAAGTTTGTGTTCAAGGTTGTCCAGTAGACTCTATTGAGCTCGTTCCTGGCCCAAACCCGTCAAACCCTAACTTCATGCAAACAGTTGAAATTGACTTAGCGAGATGTATTGGTTGTCAAAATTGTTCACAAGACTGTCCTTGGGAAACTATTACGATGTATCAACATGACGATGCCTTCATTGCATGGGGAGCTGAAACTTTAAAGTCAGAACTTTATATTGAAGAAGATAGTTTAAATAATCTTAATGAAAGCTATGGTGTCTCTTTAGAAAAGCCAGTTGTTGAAGAGTCAAACTAGATTTTTAATTTTTATATAATTCAATAGCACGCCTTTTTGAGCGTGCTTTTTTTATGCCTGCTTTTCAGATTCAGTCTCAGATTCACCCGACAACTTTTTCTTCTTTTCTTCATTATAGTAATCAATAAGAAAGAGTACTGCAGCAACAGATATCGATGCATCTGCAACATTGAATGTCGCAAAATGTGAAGTACCAATATAAAAGTCAAACATATCGACTACGAAATCCATAGATATTCTATCTATTATATTTCCAACAGCACCTGCAAAGATCATCGAATATGATAAACATAAGAGAAAAGATTTTCTTCTTGTATCCCATATCAAGTATACAAACCAAAAACATGCAAAAACAGGAATTATCTTAAAGAGCACCATTCTTATAACACTAGAAAGCGACCCTCCAATACCAAATGCTACTCCAGAGTTTTTTACAAAAGTTAAGTTAAAGAAGCCTGGTATTACTTCTACAATCTCACCTAGTCTAAAGTTAGTTTGAATTGCACCTTTTGAAAATTGATCAGTAAGAATTATCGCTACTATAAGTAGACTCATCTTCCAAATTCTATCCATTTATTCTGTTCCTAATTTAGTAATAATCTTTAGGGTTAATTTCATACTTCTCTATTTTTCTAAGCAAAGTCTTCTTAGGAATGTTTGCCTTTAGAGCCGTTTGATTAATTTTACCCTTATTTAATTTCAACGCCTGACTAATAAATTCTTTTTCGAACATATCTTTAGCATTCTGGAAGTTCAAAGTAATTTCACCTCCGTCATCAAATGTAGCAAACACAAAATTATAATCGCCTGTGCTTTGACCTATTTCTCTCGATGGCTGTTCATCAAGAACAGAATCTTTAATGTCGGAATAATCAATAATAGACTGTTCAGTATCTGCAGCTGCATTATCCACCTTATTACCAGCAGACTTTTTTACAGAGTCTGGTAGTGATGAGATATTAATTTCGTCAGTAGATTCAATAATAAACGCATGCTCAATCACATTTCTAAGTTCTCTAATATTACCAGGCCATCCATAGTTTTTCATTAATGCCATCGCATCACTAGTTAGACCCGAGATATTTAGATTATGTACATTATTAAAGTAGTTAATATAGTAATCAGTTAGAAATGGTACATCTGAAGTCCTATCTCTTAACGGCGGTAAGTATACAGGAAGAACATTGAGTCTATAAAATAAATCTTCTCTAAATGTTCCTTCTTTTATCATTTCTTCAAAAGGTTTATGTGATGCCGCGATTACTCTAACATCACATTTAATATCTCTATTTGCACCTACAGGGGTAAACGTCTTTTCTTGTAAAACTCTAAGTAATTTTACCTGCATAGTCGGAGAAACATCCCCTATCTCATCTAAGAAGATAGTTCCACCATCTGCATATTGAAACTTTCCAATCTTTCTTTCTGTCGCCCCGGTAAAGGCACCTTTTTCATGACCAAATAATTCTGACTCAATAAGGTTATCAGGTATTGCCGCAAGGTTAATTGTTACAAACTTATCATCTTTCCTAGGTCCATTAAAATGAATTGCTTTCGCAACCAGTTCTTTACCTGTTCCTGATTCACCACGGATAAGTACAGGAGTATTCACTTGGGCTAGTTTTCCTATAACATTGAAAACTTTCTGCATAACGTCCGATTCACCAACAAATTGATCATTTCCATGACCAAGTGAAAGTGTTGGTGCAGAGAAGCCAACTGTTTCGACTAATGATCTTGCCTTAAGAGCTCTTTTTATTAAGGCAACTAAATTGTCAGACGTAATTGGCTTTTCAAGATAGTTATAAGCACCTTCTTTTACGACTTTTACAGCGTCACCAACGTTAGAATATGCAGTGAGTATAATTACAATAATACTAGGGTCATATTTCTTAATTTCTGTTAAGGCCTGAATACCATCCATCTCTGGCATATTCACATCCATAACAACTAAGTCATACTTTTCTTTATAGACAGCACTTAGTGCTTCTTTTCCATTGTCTGCAACATCAACTGCGAAGTGATGAAATTCTAGAGCCTCTTTAACTGACCCTTGTAATACTTTATCATCATCTACAACTAATACCTTGTGCATAACTTCTCCAATTACTGATTTTTTAACTTAACTAAGAAAGTAGTACCACTTCCAAGAGCAGACTCAGCAGTAATGTCACCACCGTGTAACTCTACAAAATATTTTACCAGATAAAGTCCTAATCCGCTTCCCTTTATACTGTGACTCGCATCATTTTTTACCCGATAAAATTTCTCAAAGATATTATTTAAATCTTCTTCATTAATTCCAACACCATTATCTTTTATTTCTATATAAACCCATTCTTGATCATCCCAAGTTTTAACAGATACAACTGTATCTTTACCCGAATACTTAAGAGCATTACCTATTAAGTTTGATAATACTCTCTTAATCAAAGTCGTATCCATGTCTATTGGATATAATGGACCAAGCTCACTATCTATGTTTATCTCTGCCTGCTTTGCTTCATAGGAAAACTGGTTAATAACATCCTCAATTAGTATATTTACGTCCTTAGAGGTCATATTTAATGTTAATTTTCGCGACTCAACTTTTGTTAAGTCTAAAATAGAAGTAATAAAATCATTAAGCTCTTTTGTTGAATCTATAATCGATTGTAGTCCTTCTATTACAGAGGGCTCAACCTTGGATCTATTCTTGTGAATCATAACATCCGCAACACCTGCAATTTTAGCTACAGGAGTTTTAAGGTCGTGACTCATTAAAGATATGAAGTTCTGTTTTAAGTTTTCAACTCTTTTTAATAGTTTGGTTTCTTCTTGTATTGCATACCTTCTCTGATACTCACCAATGGCCCTAAATGGTACCCATATATAATAAACTATAAATATCGTTAGTAATATATGTGTTACATATAGCCATAGGCCAAAGGCCACAAACAGGATATAGCTGGAAATTATAGTTGCCGCTATCGTTCCGATAGTTATCATCAGTCCTTTAGCTGGCTGAATTCGTGATATTACAACAGATAAAAAGAGCGCAACGATTAGTGCTATTATATTAGAAACTGTAAATGATATTTGGCGGACAGTTTTATTTCCTATCAATGATTGAATTATTTCTGCATGCATACTCATCTTAGAAGTATTGGCTTCCACTTTATTAAAAGGGGTAAGTACGTAATCATTTATATTCGAAACATATGCAGGACCCAAAAGAACAACCTTATCACTAAAGAAGCCTTTTGGAACATTCCCAACAACTACCCTATGAAATGGAACTTTTTTAAGATGGCCTTTATTATCTATAGGTGACGTATAGAATCTAAATAAACTAAAACTGGCATCAGCTTCACGAACATAATAAGCACCGCTTATATCATTTAGTCCAAGAGATTTTTCCCCCTTACTTAAGCGATATTCATTAGCAGTCCAAAAATGTAATGTTTCTTCACCAGAGATATTGAGAACAGCTCTTCTAGACACATCATCTTTAGCAAACTTTGAGCTATCTATATTTATAATTGCCGGTGAGTATCCAATTTCTCTAAGGGCCTCAGGTGGTACCCTTTCACCCCATGTATCTACTTCAGTAGCAAACCTAAATATTCCACCTTCTGCCTGATACTTTTTAATTTTTGATTTCAGTAATAAGAGTGCTTTTTCTTCTCTTTCTGATATTGGCTCACTTAAAGAGCCAAACATATTTATTATCTTTGGCCTATCCTTTAACAATCGATCTAAAAGCTTATTATAGGTAGTGTAAGTATATGGAAAGTTTTCTCCTAAAAACTCATCACTTTCCTCATCTATAGCGATGACTACAATATTGTCTTGGTAAGTTGCACCAATATCATACTTAATTCTTAGATCATAAAAAATTGCTTCCAGACCAGGGAATCGATATTGTAAAAGTACAGATACAAATACAACTGTAAATATTAATGGGTAGTAACTAGTTAAATCGAGCTTTTTAATTTTTTTAAAAAGGTTAATCATCTAAAAATCTCATCTGGATCAAAGCGAGTAATCATCGCTCCCCCTTCTTTTCCTTTTAGCATTAAGTCAGTACATTTTTCAGAAAAGTTAAATAGTGGAATCACACCATGTGACATATCTAATATTTTCACCTTAAAAATGATCTGAGGTAAGGTTGAGACAAATTTTCCTTCATACACATATTCAGAGCGAACAGATGTAATAACGTACTTATATAGTAGAGTTAACGGACTTACTAAAACACTTGCAACGACATCCCCAAAGACTAAACTAAGTACTTTTTTAAGTGGTAACCAGGTTACGAAAAATACCCTTTGAGTTAAAACCTCAATGAAGCTTGAAATCTTTCTCGAAAATGACAGCTCCAAGTCAAGGTATGCTCTAACTTCATCGACAGAGAAGCCTGAAAGTAGTTCTTTATTAACCACCAGTCTTGCACTGTTAAACAAGCCAATACGCATAAAGAGGGGTGAGTTTGGAGATGAGAATATTTGTAAGTCTCTTTCTCTATTTCTAAATGAGAAATTCTTAAAGATTAGTTTTAATTCGCTATTGAATTTCGCTCGTCTAGCTTTATAGATATAAAAGAATATATAGTCTGAACCAACTAAATAAATAATCCATAATATTAAATATGAAGTGATTGACATTTTTATACTTAGCGCATCAATCCAAAGCGATGTAAGAGAAGCGGCCATAACTATCAGAAATAGTTGAAAAAATAAGACTAATACAAATGCAAATACTGATCTAAACAAAGATTATCCCCATATTAATATTACATAGTTTTCCATCCATTATAGACAAAAATTCCTAATGAAGCTATAACCCAAGTCTAGCAACAAAGACTACTAAAAGCCAAGCTAAGTACTTAAAATAAAAAGAGTTTACGCGGCACGGCTACAACCAAACATCAATATATGGTATGAAAGTGCCTGTTTAAAAATTATATTAGGGGATTGTTGATGCACGACGGTAAATTATTATTTGGAACAGCTGGTGTTCCTAATTCAACATCAAAGAAAAATAACCCAATTGACGGTGTTAAAAGAATCCATGAGCTTGGTCTAGACTGTATGCAACTTGAATTTGCACACGGTGTTAGAATGAAAGAAGAAATCTCATCTGGTCTAAGAAAAATTTCTTACGAATTAGGTGTACCTTTAACTTCTCACGGTCCTTATTACATTAATCTCAATGCTAGAGAACAAGATAAGATTGACTCGTCTGTTGAGAGAATTATCCAAACAGCTAAAATCTCTGATTTATGTGGTGCTGAGTCTATGACTTTCCACGCGGCTTTCTATATGAAAGATTCACCATTTGATGTTTTCGATCTTGTTGAGAAAAGCATGAATGTTATTGAAGAAAGACTAAGTAGACTAGATATTCAAATTGAACTGAGACCTGAACTAACAGGGAAAACATCTCAATTTGGTTCTCTCGAAGAACTAATTAGCTTAACTAAGAATGTTGAATCTTGTCGTCCTTGCATGGACTTCTCTCACTTATTTGCTAGAACTGGTAAGTTTAATAGTGAAGAAGAGTTTGATGAAGTTCTTGAAGTACTAAATAAAGAACTTCAACCAGAAGCTATCCAGAATATGCACATTCATATTTCAGGAATTAGTACTAACTCTAAAGGTGACCTTAAGCACTTAAACCTTTCAGACTCTAAATTTGATTGGAAAGCATTATTAAGATCTCTTAAGAAGTACAACTGTGGTGGTTACATGATTTGTAACAGTCCAAACCTTGAAGATGATGCACTAATGCTTAAAGAATATTACGCAAGTTTATAATCTGAAATTGAGCGGCTTAGGCCGCTTTTTTTTGGACTTGTGGCGAAAATACAAAGTACATACTATCTAAAGACTTTACTAATTTAAAGTCGCCAGACATCCCAAAGAACTCTTCTAGCACTGAATTTAAAAGCACATCATAGTCAGAGATATCTATGACATTATCCTCTGTAACAACAGCAAAAGCACTCCAGTCATTAGGAAAGTCAATTATTTCATCTTTATACCTAACAGTATAAAAGCCATCTTTTACATTATTTATTTGGAATGTTTGAAGTGATTGGTATTCGACTTGATCAAATCTTTTATCAACAGTATTACCCAAGGTCTCTTCTACTAAAACTCTTATTGAAATGTCGTTTTTTCTGTGTGATTCCATACAGGAATCTCTTCGGCATTATTTATTCAAAGTTTTATAGTCATAGTGAGTCTTTATGTCGGAAATACCAAAGATTTTCCATTTCTCTTCAACTTTTCTCAATTCAGCTATCTTTTTGACCTTAACTCTTACATCTGCCTCATTAGTACCTGAGCTATTCACTTCGGCTTTGGCCGTTGTATCGAAAACCAACGTATATGTTAAGAAACATTTTTCATTATCACATCTTCTAAAGTTAATCTTAAAAGACTTTTTCTTCTGCCCTTTCACCTGATTTAGTTTTCCAATGGCTTCATTATCAAGGGTATTCATTTCCTCTAGAAGCTCACCACCAAAAAAATCAGTAAAATCTGATTTTTCAATTTTTTGACTAAATCTGTTTTCAATATAACTTTTTAATACACTTTCGGGCCCTTTATTCTTCGTACACGAAACAAAGCTCACGAATGTAATTATAACAATTAGCAGGTTTCTCATATTTTATATCCTCTTCTATAGAATATATTATAGAGGTCTTTCCAATCTAGTACACTAGGCGTTTTTTTACTAGTTAACAGCTTTACACCATAACCTGTATCAAACTTAGTTGATAAAATCCCTCTTCCATGGAATTCATTACCTTCAAAATTAATACATACATCGACGCTACCTGATAAACTTTGGGGATCATCAAGCTTAAGTACAATTCCCCATTTATCCATATTTGTAATATTACCTTCGAAACTACCATTTCCATTTGAAATAATAGCACGTAGAGATTTATAATTTTCAACCTCTATGGAGCTAGACTTGTAGCCGGGCTTATAGATCGCGAGAGATAACTCTTCTCGTAAAAGAAGTATCATATTGTAGCTTACAATCATGTAGGCAACATTCATTACTAAAAGAATTTTGTCATAACTCAACAGGAACGTTGAAAAACTTTTGTAAAATACTAACAATGTTAATAGAGACAATAGATATATTGATATACGCTTTACAAGCATTATTGAAATGATAGCAACAATTGATAAAAAAGTAAGAGCAGGTAAGCCTATAACTAGTTCAGTCAATCTCTTAAAGTCTATTGCTGATATATCTGCATCTAAAGAAAAAGATATGTGAAGATATACCATAGACAAAATAACAAATATGACTTCGTTATATATTAAACTGCTTCTTTTAAGTATTCGCATGACTCTTTTTGCCCAGTTAATATTCTTACACACTATTTTAAACATAAAGCTATCATAATACTATGGATTATTTTTTAGAGATAACCTCTCGATGTATTGGTTGTGATAATTGTAGACTTATATGCCCCGAAAATTCTATTTTTAAGAATAAAGACGAATATATAATTGAGACATGGAGTTGTACATTATGTAATGCTTGTACATTGGTTTGTCCTGTTGAATGTATAAAAGAGACTCCTAAGGAAGGCTAGTCAACTCTTTATAGGAAATACTGTAACTGCTTTCTTTTTTAGAAAGAATCAACTCACCTGAGCACATTTCAATTATATTAGGCACAGCTTTTAGATCAATTATATTTTTGGGAATTGCTTTTGCAGACACAAGAAACTTATACATCTCATTCTCTTTGTCTTCTAATAGCTTAAAAATATTTTCAAGATATTTTTCCTTTGTTCCAAAGTCCCAATACTCTCGATTTGTAGGAGTCGTTAGCCTCACCTTTTCTTTCTTGTAATCACAAACACTTTTAAAAAAGCTACTTTCTCCTGATACATATTCAATATTATCAATATTGATAAGACCAACACCTGAGTATGTAATATAGCTAGATTCTCCGCTAGGCTTTTTAATGTCATTAAGATAATTATTAACTAAGCATGTTTCATTATATTTTTCTGTTTTATCAACTTCGATACCGATTAAATGTGAGTTAACTCCGTCTCTAAGCATCATTCTGTATGCGGCGTTTATAAATTCTTTTTCTACAAAGTAGAATTGATCAGAGTTTATTATTAAAATAATTCCGATATCTTCCTTTATTGTATTTTTAAGATTATGGATACAACCACCGCTTCCCAAAAGTAGTTCTTCCTCAAGAATAATAACATCTTTGTCTCGTGCCCAATCGTTGATTTTATCTTTATGATGATGTGTATTTATATATATCTTTTCCACACCCAGATTTTTTGCATATTCTACTTGAAGATCTAATAGGTTTTTATCAAATATTGGCCATAGTGGTTTTGGAAGCTTCTTACCAATTTCTCCCATTCTTGTGCCTAATCCAGCAGCAGTAATTAAACAACTTTTAATATTCATAATACGCTCTATTAAGTAGTGATCTAAATTTTTCAAGCACTGGTAACTCTTCCAATTTTTCCCTAAGGTTTTCAAAAGCAAAGGCAATATATCTTTCATATTCTGGTTTATTTTTATCATATTTTAAATATGTAAAACTTCCAATGGCCTTAAAAATCCTTTGTGTTGCAACTGTATTATATTCCAATTCCAATTCTTCCCTATTTCTATAAAATGATGACTTCGATAGATAATAACCTTTAAGAATATTTTTATCAGATTCATTTAATTTAAAATAACAGTCATCAAGTAAAGAACATAAATCATAAGACGCCGGACCTACTCTCGCGTCTTGAAAGTCTATGTGATACACTTCTTTTGAACGTATCATTAAGTTTCTACCGTGAAAGTCTCTATGGCATACGACTTTATTCTTCATTTTAAAATAATCAATAAGGTAATCTTTCGTTTCTTTTAATGTCTTTAGATCTTCGTTTGTTAGTTTGTATTTCAGATATTTTATAATGAAATTTTCTACTGCAAGGTCGAATTCAAACGATATTTTCTCATAATCAAATGAGCGATCTCCTACTATAGACAAGCAACTTTTATCTATGGTTTGGTATTCAATAATCCCATCAATTGCCTTTTTATATATTTTAATTCTTTCTTCTTTACTTTGTTTACCAGAATATGAATTTAAGCTTTCAGATCCTAGATCTTCTTGTACTACAATTGATTCTTCAAGATTATAATAGACAAGTGCTGGTCTCTTAATTTTTTCACTAAGTATAGAATTCATTTTAATAAAGTCTGTACTTTGTTGTCCGTTTGGTGATTCTGTACATACAATGAAAGATTCCCCCTCATTAGTTATTGCTTTGTAATAACATCTTGCAGAGGCATCGCCACTCATTAGATCTATGCGTTCAATTGTTGAACCAACTTTATCTTGAATAATTTCTTTCACTCTTTCTTTCATCTTATTCCTTCAACGGATTTTCTGAAGAGGTAAAAGTCTCTACTCGAATTTTTCTCATAAGAGATATCTTCACTTGAGTCCTGTTTTACCATATAGTTTTTTATATAATACTCTTCTTTAGAAATTAAACTTGGACTCTCATATTGTAGAGAAAACTCTATTGAATTTCTGTTTTCCATTTGTAACCACAAGAGTTTAGCTTCAGGGTCAAAGCCACTTCTCTTCATAACTTCAAAAGTTAAATTATTCAGTCGTGCTTTTGTTTTTAAATCTAGCCTTGATAAGGCAAGCATTCTTTTGAGAGTTACATTTTTGAATGGTACAAATACCTTTTTTGCAAAAATACCTAATTCGCTTCTCAAAAGTTCTGTAGTAAAAATTGAAATAAAAAGGTCTTCATTTTTTATATATTTTTTTATTAGACCTCTTGAAAAGAAATATCTTCCATTTGGTACTGAAAAATAAAAAGGTCGTAGGTCATTTACAATATATATTTCAGGCTTTTCTTTTCCTGTAAGTATATTTTCATTATTAAGTACAATTCTTTTTTGTATCTTAGAAAAATATGCTTGTGATCTTTTCGATGCTTTCTTTACCACCTTTTTATTATTTTCAAGATATAGAGATGATATTCTATAAAGATGTTTCATATAGTCTTGAGACGTATACTCTTTCTCAATACCAGTTGGATATCTTTCTTCATTATTTTGAAGAATAGAGCAGCTACTCAGAGCTATTGCTAGCGTGATAATTATAAGTTTCATTTTGGTAGTATATAAGAAAAAAACCCCTCAAAGAAGAGGGGTTTGTGATATTTTACATTTTATCTGATGCTATTTCTCTTTCTTCTGGACTATAGTAAAGGGTAAATCCAGCAAAAATCAGGTTAGGGTCTCTAATCATCTCTTTGTTGTTTTCCCAAATTCTTTTCCATTTTGTACCAGTACCATATTTTTCATTTGATATCGTACCCAATGTTTCACCATTTTTAATAAGGTGAGGTAGTCCATTTGGAGCCCAGTTAAACTCACTCGGAGAATACTTAAGCTTGTCACCAGCTCTAACACCTCTTTGTGCAAGTTCTTCGTTAGAAGCTTTTAAGTCTTTCCATTTTCTATAGTCACCGTAAAGTTTAAATGCAATCCACATTAGTGTTTCACCCTTTTGAACTTCATATTCTTCCGATCCGGCTATTTCTACAGGCTGAGATTTAGGAGTTTCCTCCATTGAGTCTACAACATCTGTACTTTCTTCAGTCATTTCTTCTTTTTCATCTGCATCTACAACAAAGTCAGAGTCATCAATATTTAATTCCTCATTTGCTACATCTGTTTTTACTTCTTCTTCTTTTCTAACTTTCTTGTTAGAACAAGAAGTCATCCCTATTCCTAACCCTAGGATTAGTATTAGACTAATTGCTTTCTTCATCATTCCTCCCTGCCTGGTTTGTTCTTTTGTCATATCGGAACTAAAAATTAAATCATTAGTTTTGTCTCTATAGACTTAAATTAACTTCTAGTGGTACAATTTTTATGTATGAAATTGTATATAATGACCTTTATCCTATTGTTTTGCTCAACTACTTTCGCACAGTCTGCGATTGATGATCTCTCAGATGATACTTCTTTTTCTATGCCAACATATGACCTAGTAACGGAAGAGATAGTAAATATGTCTCTGACTAAGAGGATTTACCTTCTTACCAATAAATCTGAAAGTTATGCCAGAGGTGACTTTTTAACTATATTGCTAGATCAAAAACCTATCGCGAGAGGTCTTGTTGCCAAGATTTCAGGACAACTTTCAGCTGTTAAAATAACTAAAATATATTCTATGGAACTTTATAAGGTTCTTTCTAAAAGAATGAAAGTTCAAGTTATCAGAGGGGATGATAGCTTCTATCGCAAAACCAAAGAAAACCTTGATGACGAATCAAAAATCGCAAGTGAAGATGATCTTTACGATGAAACAACTATACTTGATGAAGACCTTCAATCTGATAGTGATAACAGAAAAGATGTTATTAAAAACGATAATGTCGTTTCTGTTGGAGTTGGATATGTTGAAGGGTTTGATGAGAGTGGTAATGAAGCCAAGAACCAACAGTTTAACGCTACTTGGGCCTACCAAATGGATAGTAATATCTGGATTGAAGGTTTATTCGGTCAACATTTGATAAAAGATTATCCAGCTACTGGGCTTGATACTGCAGTTAAGAATTATTCAATTCGAGCAAAATATGCGCTAAAAGGACCGCTCTATACAATATTTATGCCCTATATAGGTTTTCAGATAATTGATGCAACAAGCCCTGGGGCAGGATCTGAGACAACTTCTACGCAAGCTCAGGCTGAAGAACAATTAGTTGAAAATGTAAAAGAAAGAGGTGTTATTCTAGGTGTTACTGCGCTAAAAAGGCTTGTTCCTGGTTGGTTTATAAGACTCGAAGCAGGTACTGATATGTTAGCTCTAGGACTGGCCCTTGAATTTTAAAACTATTTGTATTTTATTTTTGTGTATTGGTTGCGGAGTAAAAGCTCCACCTCAGTCAGACAGTGTTAACGACGTTCCTTCAATAGTTGATATGTATAAGAAGTCCATGATTTCTGATATTTCAGATGAAAGTGCCATTGATTCTGAAAATATAAATAAAAAGAAAAAAGATACAGAGAATAAGTAATGAGTCTTATCATTGCTCTTGGCTCCAACATTGGAGACTCACGCTCCAATCTTACAAACGCCATTAAATTATTATCCAATGCATTTAACTCACCTGTTGCATCTAGCTCAGTATATACATCTAGCGCTGTAGGAGTCACTGATCAGCCCGATTTTTTCAATATGGTTATCGAGTTCAAACGGCCAGAACTCGACGTTGAAGAAATTCTTCAAATTTGCCTAAAAATAGAATTAGAAATGGGACGTATTAGACTAAAGAGATGGGGACCTCGCCTCATTGATATTGATGTTCTTTATTATGGGCTTGAAACATATAGATCAGAAAGCTTAGAAATTCCACATCCCCGTATAATGGAAAGGAGTTTTGTTGTTAAACCATTACAAGAACTTCCCTATTATAAAGTTTTAAGCCAACATTTTGAATTTCCAACACAGTTCGAAATTGACGCAACTATAACCGACAAATAATATCCTGTAGGAATAATTAACTGACTGCAATTCATTTGCGTGTCAGGTGTTTATTAATTATACTATAGCCGCACTTCACTAAATTACAGGATGTATTTCAGATGATTAGTTTTGAACTTTCTACGGAACAGAAAGAGATTCATGAGATGGCAATGAAATTTGCCAAGAATGAAATGATGCCAAAGGCTATGGAGTATGACGAAAAAGCAGAAATGCCAATGTCTATTCTACAAAAAGCTTGGGAGCTTGGGTTAGTTAATACCTGTATTCCAGCTGAGTATGGTGGTGCGGGCTTCACAACTCAAGACGCAATGATCATTACTGAAGCATTAGCATATGGTTGTTTAGGTATGAATACGGCTATCATGGCCAATGATCTGGCACTGCTACCAATAGTTATAGGTGGAAGTGAAGATCAAAAAAAGAAATTTTTAACTCCGTTTACGGAATCATATAAGATTGCTGCGTTCTGTTTAACTGAGCCTGGTAATGGTTCTGATGCAGCTGGGATAAAAACAACAATTAAAGAAGATGGTGAGGACTTCATTGTTAATGGAAACAAGATGTGGATTACCAATGCAGGATATGCAGACCTTTTTGTTGTATATGGAACCTATGATGCAAGCTTAAAACATAAAGGTATTACGGCTATTGTAATTGATGGAAAAGCTGCAGGTATTGAGCTTGGAGAAAAAGAAAATAAAATGGGGCATCGTTGTTCTGATACACGAGCAGTAACATTTAATAATGTTCGTGTCCCGAAAGAGAATATATTAGGTAATGTCGGTGAAGGCTGGAAAATTGCGATGAAGACTCTTAATCACTCGAGACCGATGGTCGCTTCGAGTGCTGTAGGAGGGGCCCAATGTGCAATGGATCATGCTGTAAAATACGCCGGAGAAAGAATACAATTTGGTGTGCCTCTTGCGAAGCATCAAGCAATTCAAATGATGATTGCCGACATGGGAATCGAAATTGAAGCGGCGAGACTTCTAGTTCAAAAGGCGGCGTGGTATCTTGATCAAGACAAACCTAATCCAGAAGTATCATCATATTCAAAAGCTAAAGCAGCTGATATGTTTATGGATGTTGCATCTGATGCCGTTCAGATTTTTGGCGGATATGGATATAGTAAAGAGTACCCAGTAGAGAAAATTATGAGAGATGCAAAACTCATACAAATCTATGAAGGTACTTCACAAATACAACGTTTAGTTATAGCTAAAGAAATTTTTTCAAGGAGTTAACATTGAACATCTTTGTATGTATTAAGCAAGTTCCTGACACGGAAACTAAAATTACACCAAACGGTGATGGTTCTTACATTGAAACAAGTTCTATCAAGTGGATTATGAATCCATATGATGAATTTGCAGTAGAGCAAGCACTATTAACAAAAGCAGCTAACAGTGGTTCTACTGTAACAGTTGTAAGAGTTGGTGGAGTAAAAGACACTGAAGCACTAAGAACGGCCCTAGCAATGGGTGCTGATGATGCAATCCTAGTTGAGTCTGGAGATAATCTTGATTCATACATGACTGCAAAAGCTCTTAAAGGTGCTATTGAAAAATCAGGAAATACTCCTGACGTTATTTATACTGGTAAACAAGCCATTGATGATGACTGTTTACAAGTTCCACAACTTCTAGCCCAGATGCTAGGACTTCCATCTGTATCAGTAGTAGTTGAATGCTCTGAGGAAGGTGGTAAGTTTACTCTTAAAAGAGAAGTTGAAGGTGGAGCTCTTGAGGTTTATGACGTAAGTTCACCGGCAGTTATCGCATGTAATAAAGGACTTAACACTCCTAGATATGCTTCTCTACCAGGTATCATGAAAGCAAAGAGAAAGCCTCTTGCTCAACACTCTCTTTCTGATGTTGGTGTTGCTGATTCTGATGCAAGAGTTAAGTACTCTAACTTCCAACTTCCACCAGAGAAACCAGCTGGAAAGTCTTTTGACGCTATGGACGAAGGAAATCAAGCTTCTGTTGTTTCAGAAGTTGTTAAGCTTCTAAGAGAAGAAGCTAAGGTTATCTAGTAAGGAGAAAAAAATGGCAAATGTTTTAGTATTCGCGGAAGCGAATGGAGATACAGTAAAGTCTGTTACTTTTGAAATCCTGGGAAAGCTATCTGGTCATTCAGTTGATGTAGCAATCGTAGGAGATATGGGAAGTAACGCTGTTGCAGATTTAGCAAAATTTGGAGCAGCAAATGTTCATAATTTAAAAGGTGCTGACTTAGATAAGTATTCACCAGAAGGTTATGGAAACGCACTTAAAGAATTCATTGGTTCAAACTATGATTATGTTTTTGCAGGAGCAACATCACTTGCAAAAGACTTAATGCCTAGAGTAGCAGGTATGTTTGATGCTGGTATGGCTTCTGAAGTTACAAACTTCAACTTTGATGGTGATAACTTTGCGGGTACGAGACCTCTTTTTGCAGGTAAAGTTTTAGCAAAAGTTGAATTATCTGGTCCTAAGCCACACTTTGTAACAGTTAGACCAAACGCACTTGGTCTTCCAGAGAACCCAACAGCTGGAGCTGGTACTTCTAACGAAGTTGCTGCAAATGCTGGTGAAATCAAAGCGGCGATTAGAGAAATCATTAAAGGTGCTTCAGAGAAGCTTGACCTAACAGAAGCTAACATAATTGTTTCCGGTGGTAGAGCAATGAAGAGTGCTGAGAATTTTAAAGTTCTTGAAGAACTTGCAGAAGTTCTAGGTGCAACAGTTGGTGCATCAAGAGCAGCAGTTGACTCTGGTTATGCAGCACACTCAATGCAGGTTGGGCAGACAGGAAAAACAGTCTCTCCTTCTCTATATATTGCTTGTGGTATCTCAGGAGCTATTCAGCACCTTGCAGGTATGAGAACATCTAAAGTTATTGTTGCTATCAACACTGACCCTGATGCTCCAATCTTTACAAAAGCTGATTACGGTATTGTTGGTGACCTGTTTACAGTTGTACCATTACTAAAAGAAGAATTTTCAAAGATTTTATAATTTTAAGGGCCTCACTTGAGGCCCTTTATTTTGCTAGTTCTTTTTCAATGATCTCAGGGATTCCATCAAGAAACTCTAATCCCATTTTATAATCTCTTTTCATCATTGTACTTTTTGTTTTATCGTATTCGGTAAGGTGAACTATCCGACATAATAGAGGTACTCTTACTTCAGTATTACCAAATTTTTTGAGGTAAACCTTTTCACCAATACAGAATGAGTTTAATTTTGTAACACTAAAAAGAAGACCGACACCTTTCTCACAAAGGTCTAACACTATTAATTCAAATGATGTCTTACCAATTATTTCTGTATCACTTTTTTCAATCTTAAGCTTTAATACATCTTTTGGAATCTTTCGTCTTTTTTGATTTCTATTTTCAAGAATCCTGTAGTTTTTTGGAAGTTTAACCTGTAGCCTTCCTTCACCTAACTTCTCAATTTTAGTTTTGAATAAGAGAGACCTATCTTCAAATTTTAAAAAAAGTTCATTTTGCTTTTTAAAGACATTACTTTTTTCATCAATCGTTGACAGCAATAAGGTCCCTGTTTCAAAGTTAAACTTTTGTATTAAAGCCTTCTCTTTTATCCGAGTTCCGTCATTTGTTAATTGCCACAATAAGATTGTATCAATATTTTCTAGGGTTCTTTCTATTGAGTCATATATTGACTCTCTATCATCTTCCCATATCAAATTATCCAAATTACTCACCTTGTTATATTCAAAGGTCTATTTTACCTTAAATAATAACTCTGTATAATTAAGATTTCTTTACTGTAGGAATAAAAAAAGGGCCTCATTGGGCCCATACATACTTTATATTTTTTGTTATTAGAATGAGTAACCTTGTCTTTCAACTTCATTATTCATTTCTTCTTCGTCTTCTATTGCTTCTTCACTTTCTTCTGATTCCTCATATGACTCTTCTTCTTCAATCTCTGACTTATAACTAGCATCTATCATCTTTCTAGATTCTTGTGACTCAACCTGTGCTTGATCTAGTCCTTCTGATACTATTTCTGACTCATATGATTTTTCTTCCTTTAATCTTTCTACTTCATCTCTTTCTTCTTGAATTCTTTCTAATTCATCTTGAGTTACAAAGTTTAGTAGTGAACCTTTCAGTGGTCCTGTTGCAAATCTAATTCTATAAGAATCTTTACCATTATTTGTAACAATTCCTCTTGCTTCTTCACCATCGATTTCTGTTAGAAAGCTTCCACCTGCTTCAAGTTCAATATCACCTAATACATATGACTTCACTTCTTCTTTTTCATTTCTTACTTCAAATGATAACCCTTGAATTGATCCTTCTGCTACCGTTACATCACCTGATACAAACTCTTCACCGATTAGTAGTTTTGATCCTAGTGCTGGTATCATTGCTCTTTCAAGTGTTAATGGCTCACTTGTAGCTTCACTTTCTCTTACTTCAGCTTTATCTTCAAGCTTATCAAAAGCTTCTTCTGTATCAATATTAGTTACATTTTGAATGTATTTCTCTTCCTTGTATCTTCTAGCTTCGATTATCTCATAACCTTTTCCAAATGATCTAAAGATTGCAATCGTTTTTGCTGACTCATGAAGAAATGACAAATCAAAAAGGTACTTATCATTATTATTGATCATAATTTGACTTGTACTTACTAAAGAGAAATCTACGATTATCTTCTTCTCTTCTTTGTTCTTATTATATATTTCTTCACCTTTCTCATCTTCAATTCTAATAATTTGCCACTTTCCATTTACTTTACCTTCGTTCTTTTCATTTACTGGTAAGTACTGAATTGCTTTTAATTCTCTTTCTGCTGAAGCAAGAATACGTTCTTGTTGCTCATCAAATCTCTTAACAAATTTAACTTCAGAGTTATCCATATATGAAGAGTCTGATACTTTCATACTCTGATAGATTCCACCGAAGACCATAAATGATCCTGAAAGAATTGCTGCAAGAGTAAGTTTTTTGTAAAAGTTTGCTGCTTTCATAAATAGCTCCGTTATTTGTATTTGCTATTTATATTGCAACGCGCATGCCAATCAGCAATGCTCTATAATCAGAGAATTTATGTATTACACTGAACTAAGTAACTGAAATTTCGTTGGGGTGTATAGGTAGAACTGTAAAAAAGATAACACTGTCTATATTTTAGACAAAAAAAAGGGAGACAACGTCTCCCAAAATACTAGTCTAAAGAAATTGTTTTCTTCTCATAATCAGAGTGACTTGCTCTGAACCTTTTTAGTGCAATAACAACTAGCTCGTTTAGAGAATAACCCGTGTTATTTGCCATACCTTCAATAGATTCAACTACGCCCTTCTCAATTTCTACTTTAAGCTCTTTTAGCTCACCTTGATTGTGTACTTGTCCTTTCATATCTACTCCTTAATTACTTAAATACTTTTATTGCGCCTTTTTTTCTTAAGCTTACTAAACCTTTTGTAATTTCAAAATCAAATAAATCACAGTTTTTATAAATATCAGCCACTTTGTTGAACTCACTCATAACCTTAAGTATCGAAAACTCTAGACTAGTGGGCTTCTCACCTTTTTCAACAAACCCTGGATTTATTAAAACTCTTAGGTTTTCAGGCGGCTTAAGTTTCTTAGATTTATTATGATCTTCATATATCGTCGTAACCTTTTTACGAAGATCATTTAGAGTAAGAGAGAACTCAACATCCTCTTCTTCAACAATTTCCGGCTCAACGACCAATTTAAAATCTTCCAAGTCCTCAAGATCACATATCACAAGAGAGTACAGGGCCGTAGCCCCAGTCTTTTTAGCAAAATGTGAAGACACTACCTTTCCGTTCAAAAGTAGAATGACACCTAGGTACTGACGATCAACACTCTTTAGTACGTTAATCCTTCCAGTAAACCCAAATGAGCACTGCTCTTCAATTGCTTCTAATACAGACATTTACTACCCTAATATTTTGCTAAAGAAACCTTTCTTTTTTTCATCGGTATTATCAATTACTTTTTTAGCTATTTCCGTATAGGCATTCCAAACTGGTCGCCCTTCATAGTTTAGAGTATTCATGTATGGCTTTCCATTATCACAGCTCTCTCTAAGAGCTATCTCCATTGGAATATCTCCTAGGAAAGAAACGCCTAGTTCTTCAGCTGCTTTCTTGGCTCCACCCTCACCAAAGATATGGTATTTCTTTTCAGGCATATCATCAGGAGAGAAGTAACTCATATTTTCAATAATACCAAGAACCGGTACATTTACTTGACCAAACATTTTAAGGCCTTTTCTTGAATCAAGTAGTGCTACATCTTGTGGAGTTGATACACCAATTATGCCGTCAACATCAGTTGCCTGAACCATTGATAGCTGAACATCCCCTGTCCCAGGAGGTAAATCAAGAATAAGGTAGTCCAACTCACCCCAGTCAACATCAAATAGGAATTGATTTAGTACTCCACCAAGCATTGGGCCACGCCATATTACAGGATCTTGTTCGGAGATAAAAAGTCCAAAGCTAATAAATTTAATTCCATCCGCTTCAATTGGAAGTATTTTTTTGTCATCAGATGAAAGTGGTTTCGCATCTCTTTTACCGACAAGCATTGGTATTGATGGTCCATAAATATCCGCATCTAGTAGCCCTACCGTTTTCCCTTGATTCTTAAGAGCATAGGCTAAGTTTGTTGATACTGTAGACTTTCCAACACCACCTTTTCCAGATGAAACAGCAATAACTTTTTTAACGTTAGAAACTCTCTTTTTTTGTGGAAGAGGAGCTCCATGGCCAACCTTAAGGTTTGCATTTTCTTTCTTCGTTTCTGGTTTCTTAGTCGTAACATCACTAGAATTAGTTGAAACTGTTTTGACCATAATGTTATTTTCATTAACTAGGTTTTTTAATTCATTTATAATAACATCTTCGATTTTTCTTTTTTGATCTGGATTAATTCCATCTCTATTGTAAACTAGAGTTAGTTGATCATTTTCGTATGTTAACTGCTTTATTCGCCCTTCAGATGATAAAGTCTCATTTGAATTAGGGTTTTTAATAGAGTGAATAATATTTTTGATTTCTTCCATAGTGCTCTCCGCGTCAATACTATACTAATCTGCTTGGATATTAGTAAAAAATGCCCATTCAGGCAATTGTTCCCTTAGAAAATTTTGCCCTACTATAAACTTCGATTAGGTCGTATAATATTAACATTACATTCCACTAATGGTCATAAAGAAAATGGAGTTTCATTGTGCCCAAAGCTTATAAAAGATCGATTTTTATCGTAGACCCAAAATTTCAAATCAAGTTTAGCTTGATGATTTGCCTTGTTATGCTTATTTCAAGTGCATTTTATCCACTTGTGATTTATCAACTTATCTCTAATCTCACAGAGAAGTTTCCTGGTAGTGCAGGTCAACTCGAAGAAATGAAAGAAAGCCTCAAAATGGTTCTTATTCTTTGGCAGCTTGGCTTTGGACTAGTTACTTTTATTATTTGTATATTGTTCACGCATAAAATTGCTGGCCCAATGTATAAGCTTAAAAAGTATCTTACAAATCTTAGAGATGGAAGAATTGAAGGAAGCCTATATTTTAGAGGTGGAGATTATTTTCAAGATGTAGCTGATGAAGTAAATGAAACTGTTTCTTCGTTCCAAGAACAATTTAAAGAAGACACTGTTTATTTAAGTGAAGCTAGCTCTTACCTGAAAAATCTCAGCCAGACAGTACCTGATGACAAGAAAATTGTTATTGGAGAAATTGTTCATAAACTCGAAGATATCGAGGAAAGGTTCGAGGAGCTTATAGGCTAGTGCTCAAGCTCCTTCTAATCTCAATATTTATTTCGTTTCAGGCCATGGCAAATCCCGTTTCACCTAAGGATGTCAAGGCCGCGAAGTATATTGTTGAAATTGAGAGATCGTTTAGAAAATCTAAGGTTTATTTAAGTAAATTAAAACGTGCTAAAAAAGAGATTCTTAAAAGTAGTATTTACTCTCATTACGCTCATGATTTAGATAAGGTAATTTCTATTAAAAAGAGCCTAAGAAAGAATACTTATTTTTCTTGTAATCAAAATATTCAATTTAAGTATAAGAATAATGTTCACAAAAGATTCTTAAAGCATCTTAGTAATTATTGTTTGACTGCTTATAGTTATCTTATTAATGACGATTTTAATCTTAAAAATAAATCGATGCTCGTGGACTTGAATTCCGCTATCTTACATTATCTAAAAAGATCACCAAGTCTATTTGTTAGAAAGATTGAAAAGCTTGATAAAGAAAAGAATGCATATAAATATATTAAATCTCAAATAATCTTCCTTGTTCTTGAACATGGATTAACACCAAATAAAAAGCTCTTTGCACATATTGACTTTAACAACGGTCTTACACATTTTATGCAAACGGGTCTTCACAACATAAAAAGAAACAAACTAGTTTTCACTCAAGAGTTTGTAAAATTATACAGACAGTTCAAAAGAAGTATTAGGAAGAACAAAATTAAAGAAGCCATTCAACTATCTGAGCAACTGTTATCTTTTCAAAATGAGAATACAAAGTATATCTATGGAAAAACAGCATGGAAAAGTCTTGTTGTGACAGGTAAGAAGTTACTTCGAAAGAATTATAATGAACGTGCTAGAAAAATTTTCTCTCATACTATTTCATTAAGCTATAACTTTGAAACTTATAACGAGTCTTTATTTCAATTATTATGGAGTAGTATTCATAAGAAAGATTATAAGACGGCCCTTAAAGATATTGAAAAACGAAAGCTCATTGATTCCTTTCCAAAACTTAGCTCTAAAGTTAAATTTTGGATAGCTTACTCTCTTCATACAGAGGGTGACAGATCTATAGCAAAACATTTATTTAAGTTAATTATTAACAATAATCCACTAAGTTATTACTCAATCATTTCTCAAAAGTATCTTCCATCATACGGCGCTGAGAAGTCTAAAGATATTTATTTAAAAAACCGCGAAATAGCTTCGGATTCATTAACACTCAATGATTTCAACAAGCCTTTTAAGTCATCTATTTATGAAATGTTTGTATGGAAGAAGCTAAACTATATTTCTAAAGTAGATCTTTTACTTAAAGATTTTATTAAGGCTCAGCCGTCTAAGGTTGTACAAACTAAAGAGTTGTTGTCTGACTATGATGATGAAGAACTTAAGACGCTAAAGTTTAACTTCTTCATGAAGCTTTTTAAATCAAACTCAGACTTTCTATCTAGCTTTAAATTCATTTCTAAGGCAATTGATATGAATATGGTTTCGTCATCTCTAATTAATATTAGAAATCTATTTCCAACTCTATATGAGAAAGAAATACGAGCTTCTAAAACAGGTCTTGATCACAATTTAGTGCTTTCACTAATTAGACAAGAGTCTGCTTTTAATCACGAAGCGAAGTCTCGTGTTGGTGCGAGAGGCCTAATGCAACTAATGCCAAATACGGCGAAAAGATTTGTTCGAGTAAAGAAACTCAATGATCTTTATGAGCCGATGAAGAATGTCCGTGCTGGCTCTCTATATCTTAAGAAATTATTGAAGAGATTTGATGGGAATCTAGTTCTAGCTCTAGGTTCATATAATGCAGGGCCAACTAAAGTTAAGAGGTGGATGAAAAATATATTCTCTACAGATGACCCAATTTTTATGGTTGAAGAGATACCTTATAGAGAAACAAGATTGTATGTTAAATTAATTTATAGAAATTTATTTTTCTACTCTCTTCAGAAGAATGAGTATCTTTTAGACGACAAATTAAAAGACACATTTACGATCACTTTCAATCAAAGTGACCGTAATATGAAAAAAATTATACGTTAAATCTAAAGTGAATTACATCACCATCTTTAACTACGTACTCTTTACCTTCCATTTTTAATTTACCTGCTTCCTTAACTTTAGATTCAGATTTAAATTCAAATAGATCATCACAGTGGTAAATTTCAGCTTTAATAAATCCTCTTTCAAAGTCAGTATGGATAACACCAGCTGCCTCTGGAGCTTTAGCACCTGCTTTAAACGTCCATGCTCTCACTTCTTTTACACCTGCTGTAAAGTAAGTTCTTAGACCTAACATTTTATAAGCAGCATGAGTTAAAAGCTCTAGCCCAGAAACTTCAATTCCAGCCGCTTCCATAAAGTCTTTCTTATCTTCTTCAGACTCTAGTGCAGCAATTTCAGATTCTAGCTTTCCGCATATTTTTAAAGTTTCAGAACCCTCCGATTTAGCAAACTCGATTACTTTCTTAACATACTCGTTATCTTCATCAACAGAGTCTTCATCTACATTACATAGATATAATGTTTTCTTTAAAGTAATAAGATTCATATCACTAAGGAGCTCTACATCCTCTTCTTCTAGATCAAGAAGACGTGCAGCTTTTCCTTCTTCAAGGTGCTTAACAAGTTTCTCTAGAACAGGTACTAACATTTTTGCGTTACTTGATATTTCTTTGTTTTGATTCTTCATTAACTTAGGAAGGTTAGCTTGCTTTCTTGCTGCTACTTCTAGATCTGCTAATGCAAGTTCCATATTAATTGTTTCGATATCATCTACTGGATTTACTTCACCATGAACGTGAACAACATTAGGGTCATCAAAACATCTAACGACATGAACAATTGCATTTACCTGTCTAATATTTCCAAGGAACTGATTTCCAAGTCCTTCTCCTTTAGAAGCACCTTTTACTAGTCCTGCAATATCTACAAATTCAACAACTGTTGGAATAACCTTTTCCGGTCCCACAATATCTGCGATTTGCTTAAGTCTTTCGTCTCCTACATTTACAATTCCAACATTTGGTTCGATTGTACAAAAAGGAAAGTTCGCTGCCTCAGCAGGTGCAGATGTTACTGCTTGAAAGATTGTTGATTTACCTACGTTTGGTAATCCTACGATTCCACAATTTAACGCCATTTTATCCCCTAACTAATTAAATTTTTCTTACTGTATCTTTGAGCAGCTGTACCAAAACCATTCTTCATATATGATAGTATTGCAACTGCTGACTTATCTAAATATTGTTCTAAAGCAATTTCCTCGTCTCCATGAAAGCGACCAAGTACCCAGTCACTAACACTTCCTCTAGGGGGTCTTCCAATCCCCATTCTTAATCGCTTAAAATTTTGATCACCCATTTGTGCCGCAATAGACTTTAGTCCATTGTGACCAGCAAGGCCTCCACCATTCTTGTAAGCAATCGTTCCATATGGAAGATCTAACTCATCATGAATGATTAGTATGTTTTCTTTTTGTATTTTAAAGTAGTTTGCAAAAGGTATAACACTTTCACCACTTAAATTCATGTATGTTTGTGGTTTCAAGAAGTAAAACTTTTCACCTTCATAATCGACACTTGCAAAAAGTCCCTTAGATTTTTCTTTCCAAAAGAGATCTTTAAAAAAAGGAAGGCTTTCAAATACATCCCAACCAATATTGTGTCGTGTTCTATCGTATTCAGAACCAGGATTTCCTAAACCAACAATTAAATATGACATTTTTTAACCTATCTAAATAATGAACTAACTGAGTCGTTGTTAAATGTTCTGTGTATTGCCTTAGAAAGTATATCTGCTACAGATATGCATACTATCTTGTCTACACTCTCTGCTTCTTCACACAAAGGGATCGTATTAGTAACAATCATTTTATCCAGTGCTGCAGAAGCTCTAATTCTCTTTATTGCAGGGCCTGAAAACACAGGGTGTGTCGCACAAGCAACAACACTCTTAGCGCCCTTATCTTTTAATGCCTGGCATGCTTCTATCAGAGTACCAGCTGTATCTACCATATCATCAATAATGACACAGTCTTTTCCATATACATCACCAACGACATTCATGGCCTTTGCAACATTCTTCCCTGTTCTACGCTTATCAATCATAGCGATCTCAGTCTTAGACTTCTTAGCGTAATGCCTAACCCTATCTACACCACCTGCGTCAGGTGATACAAAAACAGTATTATCTGTTAGTAGGTTTTGTTGGATATATGTTGAAAGAACTGGTGAAGCATAGATGTTATCAAAAGGAATATTAAAGAATCCTTGAATCTGACCTGCGTGAAGATCCATTGTTATAACGCGAGATGCTCCAGCGACAGTAATTAAGTCCGAAACTAACTTTGCAGAAATAGGAGTTCTTGGTGATGCTTTTCTGTCTTGTCGACTATATCCATAATGTGGGATTACTGCTGTTATTGATGCCGCGGAAGCTCTCTTAAGAGCATCAATCATTATTAGCAACTCCATTAAATTGTCATTAACTGGAGGGCATGTTGATTGCAAGATGAAGACATCTGCACCACGAACATTCTTTTCTATCTCACAAAAGATTTCGCCGTTTGCAAATCTTACGATTTGAGGATCTACCAGAGGTACATCTAATATATTGGAAATGTCATTTGATAATTTTGGGTTAGAAGTTCCGGATACTAGGACAATCCTTTTCATGAAGCTTCCCCACTAAAAAATGGCTGGGGTGGAAGGACTCGAACCTTCGAATGACAGAATCAAAATCTGTTGACTTAGCCACTTGTCGACACCCCAACAATGTATTGAGTTTTATGAAATATAATAAATTTTGCTCTATTTGACAAGTAATTTTTGTCAAAATTGGCAATTTCTCGACCCTATTCTCTTACCCGAATGGAGAATAACATCTTGAAAAATTTGAAATGATGTATTTGAGCCATATAAGGGTAGCTTCTTTAGTCCTTTTCGAACGCCTTCATACCCTGTCCATATCACAAAAAGGTCATGACCATCATGCCCAACGAACCAATTATCGTATCCGTTATTAGTTGTCCCTGTCTTACCAAAGAACTCCTGTTTAGATAGCTGCTTATTAACGGCTCTTTTTATCGTAGTTCTATTCGGATTAGAAAGAACCCTAAGTATGTCACCCTTGCCACTACACTCCTTCGATAAGAAGTCTCCATACACCTGAAATAATCCTGCAACACTTAACTCTATTGCTCCAAGAAGTTGTGATGGATATTCAGATAATGGTATCTTCAAACTCGGTATAATCTTTTTTAAATCTGCTTCAACCTTGTTATATCCTATTTCTTTTACTGCTTTTATAATTGGAATATTAAGTGACTCTCTTAGCGCTCGCTCAAAACTTATTTTCTCTTCTTCCACCTTATGTGATTCTCGTGGTGTCCATTTACCAGATAACAGATTTAAAGTAATCGGTGCAGGAGATATTAACTCGTCCAATTCTAGTCCGTGATCCATTGTAATCCTGTATATCAGCGGTTTTATGGTACTCCCAATCTGGTGTCTCTCTTCGAATATTGCTTTTTTCTTATCCCTTTCAAACCTTGAATAATATGTATTCCATTTATTTTTACTTCCAAAAACACTCTTTACAGATAAGTTTTTACTGACTTTTGATTTCGATTTTAACAACTGTTTAGAGCTTAGTATTAACTTATAACTACGATATTCACTTGTTCCTTTGTCGCTGTTCGATGTCAGGTATATTGCCTCAAGATAAGGGTTCTCTTGTAAATGAACTAGTCGCTTTTTCCATTTGGACCAATCCTCATCGCTCCACCGATCTCTTGCACCAGAATAGAGCTTTAAATCCCTTAATCTATCATAGATAAATTCAGCCCTTTTCCTTAGTCTACTTTGACGTCTGATTGGATGATAATACCCAGGCCCCTTAAGCATTGATACTAATATAGATACTTCGTATGGTTTTAAGGCCTCAACATCTTTTCCAAAATATATAATTGAGGCGGATTGAACGCCTTTTATTCTTATACCGTTCAAACTTCCCCAGAAGACCTCATTAAAATAGGTTTGCAGGATGTCAGATTTTTCAAAATTTAATTCAAGATATATTGCTGTAATCGCCTCTTTAACTTTTCGTAAAAATGATTTTTCATTACTATAGAATAAGTTTTTTGCAAGTTGCTGAGTAAGTGTTGAGCCTCCTTGAACTAGCTTTCTGGCTTTAAGATCATGGTATATGGCCCTAACAATTGAAACAGGATCAACACCATGATGTTCCAAAAATCGATAATCTTCGATACCAATTAAGCCCTTGGTGAGTATTAGAGGTATTTTTGAAAAGGGTACTTTATATTGTAGGCATCTAGATCGCTTACAATCATTTAATCTTAGAATTCTTAAATCAAAATTTTTATTTACCTCGTATACTCCGTTACTCTCTTCAGATAAGTTTTGATATATGTACTTATTAAATCTCTTGTCTTCACTAAACTCTCTGAAGTAATCAAAGTCTACTTTCTTAACTAGTCCACCGGCCTCAAAATCTACTTTTGCGCTACTGTCAGACTTAGGAAAGAATTTTAGTGCAGAGTCAATTTCACTACTTGATATGACGCTATAGATAAATGGAATACTAATTATTAGAGACACTAAGATAGATATTGATAAATATTTAAGTATTGCTTTTAACACTGTGTCCCACACTTCTATATAAGATTTTGACTTTAGTACTAGTAATCTTATATTATTTCGATGCAGATTATCCATAAAAGAAGGTGAACAACACATGAAAAAACTTATACCTGTAACACTTGCTGTCGCTTCAGCAAACTTTGCCACTGCACTACCTATTGATTGGCATGGTGAATTTCAAGTAGATACTAATAGAATTGAAGAATTTAGAAGAATAGAAAGCACAGATGATAACTCTGCTGCTAACGCTGGTACTCAAGAGGTAGCTCTTGGTTCTGGACAAAAATCTAATGCTAGTTTTCAGTCTTATATCTTTAAATTAATGCCAGAAATTATTGTTAATGACTCAACAACACTAAAAGCAGTTCTTACTTCAGGGTATGGAAATGGTGGAGTATGGGGAGATTCAAGTCAAAAGAAGAAAGTCCCTACTACAGCTGGAACTGAGTTTGCCAATGCACTCTATTCTCATAATACTGTTTCAGATAACTCTATTAACCTAACTCAGGCTTATGCTACTTTTTATTCAGATGCAGCAACATACCAATTAGGTCGCTTTGCTACAAACTGGGGTCTAGGAGCTATTCACAATGACGGAAGTGAACTAGGAAGTCATCACGCAACAATTAGAGATGGTCTAAAAGTTAACTTCAAAATTGGTAACTTTATGATCTCTCCATATACTGCTAAGATTTCATCTGGAGATTCTCTAACAAAGTCTACGAGAATTAAAGAATCTGGTATTTCTTTACTATATAATAACCTTGATCAAGAAATGAGCTTTGGTATTCTATATGCTAAGAATAAGGCTTCTAACTTTGCCAATCTATCTGAAGATATCGATGGAGACAATACTGCTAAAGTTAATCTTGGAAAGACTGATGTTAAAATCACAGATTTATATTTTAAGAAGTCATTCGGAAAATTTTCTACAGAGATTGAAGTTCCAATTATGTCTGGTGAACTTGGTAAGCTCTATTCAGCAACAGGTAATGCGAACTATAAAGCTAAAGCAATTTTAGTTCACAGTACTTATGCACATAATAGTAACCATATTTTCAATTTCAATGTTGGTAAAGTAAGTGGAGATGCTGGTAATCAAGATTCTTATGAAGCACTATTCTTAAACCCAAACTTTCAAATTGCAAATGTACTATTTAGATATAATACAGCTGCTGTTTCTGACACTAACCAAAATATCTATGACTCTTATGTAACAAATACTTTCTATCTAAAATTTGCTCATACTTATGAAGCTGGGAAGTGGAACTGGACTAATAGTGTAATCTGGGCAAAAGCTGAAGAAGTAGCAAAGGCCGGAGAAAATGGTTATAACCATCAGACAAATAAAACATTTACTGCTACATTCAACCAAGAAGATGATCTAGGGATTGAGATAGATTCTGATTTTACTTACAAGTGGAATACTTCTGTAACTCTTGGTGGTAGTTTCGGTTATTTGATGACTGGTGATTATTACGCCTATACTAATACTGCAGCTAAGAACACTGTAAAAGATAGTTATGTCTTAAAAGCATTTGCGAACGTTAAGTTCTAAAAAAATATAAAGCCCGCGTTAAGCGGGCTTTTTTTTTATCTTCCTCTATAATAAGGGTTTGAAAACATTCCACTGCCACTTTGGTTTCCCGAAGCCGGTGATCTCATATCATAAGGAACGGCTTGTTGCGGCCCTCCTCCAGGATTGAATTGAGGTGGCTGCATACTAAAGTCGTTACCAAAATTAAATCCAGTACTCGATGAGTAATCGTCATTTACCCAAAATTCAAAATCACTTCCAGAGTTAGATCCAAAGCTATTCGAAAAGTCGTTATCCATTTTTCTTTGCATTATATCAAACTGTGCTTGCTGATGAATACCTTCATACTTTCTAAGAATAGAGTCTTGTTGTGACATAGCCTTTCCATATTTATTACTCCAATATTGACCATAGTTTTGAGATTTCTTACTCTTGTATTGGTTATATTGATTCATTAAGTATGGTGCATATTGCTGTTGCATATACTGACATTTCTGCATGTCCCCACCAGAAGTACAATAGTGCTTAATCATACGGTTAGTATAATCAGACATATACTTATCATACTGACCTAAGTTAGCCTGAAATTTCGTATAATCTTTCTTTCCTCTATTTTGTATTTCTCTCGCTATTTTCTGACGTCTCTTGATCGGAGCATCACTTCCACTTCTAAGTGCTTTCTCATCATCCCATCTTGCAAAGACTTCTCGAGATAACTTCTTATTAGAATCTGATGCTTTTTTGACTGCTACTGATAGCTTGAGAGGTTTACCTCTCTCGTCCTCATCACCGACGTAAACTTTGGAGAGATATTTTGCTTTTGTTACAGCTTTAAATATTGAACGTGCAGATGACTTAAGACCATTCTTTTCTAAACCACGAACAAGTACTTTAAAATTCTCTTGTCCATCTCCACTTTGTCTAGAAAAACCAGATGTTATCTCATTTAGTTTTGCTATTCTCTTATCTATTACCTCAACTCTCTTATCCGTTGCATCTGATCTTTCTTTTAATAATGCTTCTAACTCATTCGTGATTGCGGGAGACATTTCTTCAGAGAATTTCTTCATTAGTCCTGCATACTCTTTGGCTAATTTCTTTGCCTCTGACTTACTAACACCAATATTTCTCCCTTCTTCTAAATCTTCATCGGATGGCGCAAACTCCTCTTCTATTTCTGCAAGCCTTGCAACCATTTTATCTGCATCTTCTTCAAGTAGTTTATCTTTTATTTCTTCTAAAAGCTTAATGAGATATTGATAGTTTCCGGCCGTATCTTCATCTCTAAGCTTTGCTAACTGAGCATCGACATCAGCAAGTGATGGATTGTCAGATTGGCAAAGAAGAACAGCCTCTTCTCTAAGTTGATATGTTTTAGTTTTATTTGCCATCACTGGTGTAGTACTAGGGTCTTCAAACCTCATACAATTCCATTCAGAGTCACTTGACGATGGTAAACTCATTAATGAGCCGCTAAATACTTGCTGATCGTATCCGTATACTTTATTTGGAGAAGCAATAATAACTTCTGAATCTCTTTTACTGTCTACATTCTCAAGAGATATTCTTTTTCTGAATTTATTTCTTGAAATAAGTCCTGCTTTATCAGCATCTTCCCAACTTTTAATATTACCGTAGTTTGTTTTAATACAATTTTCGTACTTATGCTCTAGAGATGAACCTTCAGCATTCTTCATTGCTTCAGTTGGCTCGATTTCAAATTTCACATAGACGTTATTATATGGTCCGACATTTGAGTCTATACCTATATTTCCAATACATGCTTCAAAGTATTCAGGTATAGATACAATCAAACCTCCATCCTCTTCGGTATAGGTAATTTCTCCACCTGAAATAGCGCTTATGAAGTCATAAGTAACACTGTTTCCTTTATCGCATGATACATTTTGTACATCTGCAGTTTGTGCAGGCTTGGCAGAGTAGTCTCTTCCGCTCGAGCTAGACTGACTACTTCTTTGTACTGGCTTTGGTTTAGAACCCAATCTAAATCCTGCTAAAGAAGTGCTCGGTGCCAGTAAAGATAAGACTACACCTGTAATTCCAAAATACTTTTTCATAGTTCTAATTCCCGTCAATTATAAAACGTTCTCGAATACCTATTCGGTAGAGAACATAAATACTTGACATGAATTATTGAACTTTAAGTAAAAACAGTTACTTAACTTAGAATAAATAGTCAGAGATTTGAGGAGATACCTGCTCCTGAACTTCTGGTTCTACGGTAGCTTCTACTTTTTTCTTCTTTCGTGCGCTACTTTCTTCGAAGTACTTTTTGTACTCGGCCGCTCTTTGCTCATAACTCTTCTTTTTACTTTTAAGAGTATAGTAATTTAATATTTCTAAAGTAATTTGTTTATCATCTATTAATACTTCTATATTTTTTGGCATCTTATACTTTCCAGCAAAAGTTACTGCCTCATGTGGAATAACTTCAATAACTTTATCTAGTGCTGTTAACTTGAGGTGCTTTAATCTATGGTCTTCATTTGTAAACTTAGCCCATATATTAGACATATCCATTATCCAAAAGTAGTCCTTTCCCTCTTTTGCTAATCTCACCTGACTACTTTTCTTATACATAGAGTCACTAATTAACTTTGAGATTCTTTCCTTCTCCGTCTCTTCTTCCGCTGTTAAAGGAGATTTTGGCTCATCTGCAATTTCAATATCAGAGCCGTCTTCAACCGCACCACTCTTTTTTAAGTTCTTTAATTTTTTGTCGTATTCATTCTTTATGACAAGGTACTCTTTATACTTATTCAGAAGTTCTTTTTTTTCTGAGTTTAATACTTCTTCATTTGTCATATATTCTGAACTATAAGTTTTAAAAACATCACTCATTAATACTGACGAGTTCATTGCATACATGCCAATAATGGCATTTATTATTCTCTTATTTGAGTTTGCTTCATTTGCCTCTAATTGAATGTCTTTTGAAATTTGCAGATCTTTAATTTCCGAAAATCCCATAGATGAACTTTCGTACTTACTTTTAATTACTCTTTTAATTTTCTTATTAGAGTTATCAAAAATAAATTTGTAATAGGCCTCTGTATAAATTGGTTCTTTATCCTCTGAGCTTTCTTCATCCTGTACTTTTAGAACCTTCCCCTTCAACGTCAAAACAACAAGACTATCGTCTAGCTCCGGGTTAATAGAATTTCTAAATAGACCTTCTACAGTTGGAACTGATGCAAAGGAATATGTACAAGCAAGTATTAATAAAATATATTTCATAGTTTCTCCAAATTTCTCATTATTTTACCTCAATGCTTAATCTCTCTCCACTACTTAATAACCGAGTGTTTTCATCAGCAACTATCCAATGATGACGTGCGAATATATTTATTCTATAATATTGAGTATCTTATTTTTGGAGCTATATATGAAAATTCTTCTGGTATTACTTTTTGCACTTACGACACAAGCAAAGGTTTTAAATTTTGAAACTGCAAGACTTAAATCTACAGGTGGTGCTGGTGTTGCATCACTTTTAATGAATGAAGCAACGATATCAAACCCTGCCCCATTAGCATTTTTTAATATGGGTGCAATTTATTTTGAAAAATTCTCAGCGGACCATAAAGTTACAACAAAAGGAAGCGAGACTCAATTTGATTCAGAAAATTACGCTTTTATAGCCTCTGACTCTAGTAGAAATTTAAAAGGGTCTATAGCTTATATAAAATCAAAGAATGGTATTCAAAAGCAAAAACTATTTAATCTTGCATTTGCTTCAAACCTAGGTAAACAAACGGCAGGTGGTATATCTTACAGAAAAGTTCTTAAGGAATACGACTACAATGGCAAGAGAGTTAAAGAAGAGTATAAGCAATTAGTCCCTGGAATTTATCATGCAATTTCAAGAGAGTTTGCACTAGGAGTCGTTGCTATCGACCCTTTAAGAAAGAACCCAAAAGAATCTAAGGTAATAGTAGGTATGCAATATCAATTTTTAAGATATATATCTCTAATGCTTGATGCAGGTGCTGATTACAAAGAAGAACTATCTGAAACATCTGTTCTACGTGCTGCTTCACAAGTTAAGATATTTTCTGATTTTTACATGAGATTTGGAGCTTTTGAAGATAAAGCACTTAAAGAAAGAGGTTCTGGCTTTGGTATAGGATGGGTGCAGCCAAGACTCGTAATAGATTTCGCAATTAAAAACACTAAAGTTAATGAAGACGAAATTTTACAACAAAACAAAGAAGATATTAAAGAAACTTCTTTCTCTCTAGCATATAGATTTTAACGATGAGTGATGAAACAGAAAACCCAGAAGAACAGATCCCGGAAAATGTCGCAAATGCGTATAAGGATAGACTTAAAATCCTACGCCATGCTCAAGAATATTCTCATGCCGGAGAGATTCCAAAAGCCGTTGAGAAATACACTCATTATTTAGGTATACTCGCAACATACTACAGAACCGAAGAAGCAAGACTATCTCCAAAGCTATTTGATCAAGATAAGAACTTAACTGAAATGCTTTTGATTAGTAATGTCTATTGGGACCTTGCAAAGTCCTATGATAGAAGTCCAAGGCTACAGGGTGAATGTGTAAGATGCCTACAGCAATTCGTTTCATTCTCTCTTGGATATAAGTATCAGCATGTAAATGCTCAAATGCTTAAGAAGTTTTTAAGAAGTAAGAAGGCCCATAATAAAAAAGCATTTCAACAGGCGCTAGATCGCTTAAATGTCGAATCAAAAGCTTGCTACATAGCAACACATGCATTCCCAAACGATGAGTATTTAGTATTAACTACTCTTAGAAAATTTAAAGTAGATATCTACAGGTATAAACTCGGTAAGTTATTCGTACAAAACTATTACCATTATTCACCAAAGTTTTTAGCACTACTAAGCAATTACAGCAGAACTAATAACTTTATTAATAAGTTTGTAATAAGACCTTTTGTTTATACTTTTGCAAAAATAGTAGAGCTTTTCTAATGGCAATTATTAGGCAATTAATTACAAGAGAATGGCTTCGCTTTTTCTTTTCTTCATTACTTGTTTTGTTACTACTGCTAACAGTTGGTAATCTAGTATCAGGACTATTGCGAGGAAATGTTTCTCACAAAGAAGTTCTATTAAGTTATTTAATTCAGTTACCAACATTTATTACACAAGTTACCCCTGTCTCATGTCTCATTGCTAGTCTTTTTAGTATCAATAAGCTTAAAAACAGAAACGAACTAACTGCTATCTTTGCTTCAGGTTACTCAAGGCAAACTTTTTTTACAGACTTGTTACAGGTTGCTACCTATGTAGCGATATTTCAATTTTTAATGAGTGCCTACATTACTCCATTATTTAAGGCACAACGACACAACCTACTCCAAGACTCGATAGGAAAGTTTAGAAGTTTGAATAGCCAAGGCTTGAGTTCTTCTACTATTGGTTCAGGAAAGATTTGGTACAAGAGTAATGATTATTACTTTTCTTTTTCACATTTTGATTCAAAAAAAGAAGAACTTCATAATGTTAGTATTTATAACTATGATAATACTTATAAACTCAAATCTATTGATCAGTTTAAATCTCTTACATATATTAAAGAAGCAAAGTCATGGAAACCCAATCAACATATTGACTATAAGGGACTAAACCAACCCTCTTTCCCAGACATATTAAAGAAAGTACAGCCAATTAAAATTAACGAGCAAATTTCAGACTTCAAACAAATTGAAGCAGATATTACCACTCTCAGCTTTATGAGGCTTTATAGCTATATCTCTCAGTTGAATGAAAGTGGTATTAATGTTGGTGAATACCTTGTTATGTTTTACAAACATATTTCAGATAGTGTTATTTGTATTATTTTTGCCTTACTCGCAGCAACATCAATATTTAATCCAAATAGAAGAAATAGCTCTTTTGGAAAAAGTGCTACATTCGTTTTCATATTTACACTTCTCTATTGGTTAGTTCAAAGTTACTTTATCGAGCTTGGTAGAAACTTAAAAATTTCAGCTCTTGTCGCTTGTTTTAGTGTACCTATGTTATTTGTATTATTTATTTCAGCTGTATTTTATAAGAATAGGAAGCTTGCATAGTGAACAATCTCAAAAAGTATTTCTTTGCTATAGCTATAGTGCTAGTAGCGTTTTTTTACATTTTCGACCTCTCTAACCTAGATGCTTTAAGGCAGGGAACTGAAGGATTCTACCTTCAAGTTTCTAAAGAAATGTCGGCAAAAGACTCTTACCTAACTCCTTACTATAGAGATGTAAGACATTGGTCAAAACCACCACTTCACTTTGTTCTTCCATTTCCATTCTATTCTACTGGTTTATTTTCAACAATTTTTTCAGCACGCCTTTCAATTGCACTATTGGCCATCTTTCTGCTAATCATGACTGCTAACTGGATTAAGCGTCACTTTAATATTGAGAAACATACTTCATTTCTTTTTCTTGCATCTTCTGTTGGACTAATAAAGTATGCACGTATTTATATGATGGAGATCCCCCTCTCACTTCTTACTTTTGTAGGCTGTTTATACTTTTATGATTATTACAAATCTCGAAAGCTTAAAGACTTAGTTATACCTTCTTTGCTTATTGCAGCTTCAATTCTAATAAAAGGTCCTGTCTCATATATTTTAGCAATGGCTTCCATAGGGTGCTTTTTTATCTATGACTACTTAAAGAATAAACAACTCAATCTAAGGCCAGTTGTTTTGGTTGCTTCTATTTCTTTAGCGCTCGGATCAATTTGGTTTTTTATAAGTTACATTAATTATGGACGCGAATTCTTTGATTATTTCTTTCTCAGAGAAAATGTTGGTAAGTTCACAGCAAAGAGTTACCCTATTAGACATGTTTTCCAAGGGCTAATCATCTTCGCGCTTCCCTGGAGCCTCTATCTTCCATTTTCTTACCTTAATTTTAGAGACTACTTCATTAGCACTAAAGGTATTAACACGGATAAGAAAGACCTAATTATCTTTCTCATGATACATGCTTTTATTTTCTTCGTTGTTTGGTTAATACCTTCGCAGAGATCACACCATTATGCAGTTCCTGCACTACCGTTCTTCCTTACCCTACTACTTGTGAGTATGGTTAAGTCTGTTGAAAATACAAAGAGGAAGAGCTTTCTAATCTTCTCAAATATAGTGGTATCTATAGGGGCATTCTTACTTCTTATAGTATTTAGTTTAATCACTTACTACATAGATACGATTTCTCCGGGTAAAGACTTGGCCTTCTTTATGATATTAACTCTAATCATTTTATTTAGTTCAATTACTATCTATCTGAAATCTCATAATATTACACTCAAGGCACTCTCTTCGCTTGTTTTTATAGGATGGATTTGGGTAGTAGTGGCACCAAAGTTTATCCCTGCTTTTATCCCTAACAAAGTTGTTGAACTTTCTTCTGACAAGAAAGTTTATGCTAATGTTAGAAAGCCATTCTTCGTTGAAGAAGCACTCAATAAAGAGATTACGCTCATAGGACCTAATAAAATCAACTCCTTACTAAAAGATAACAATAATGCTTATATCTTGCGATATGAGGACTATATTAATCATGTCGATAAAAAAAGAACAAAGATTATTCATAAATGGTCTATCTGGAGAAGAAGAACAAGGGTTTCGCAAATTATCGAAGCCTTAAATGCTGATAATATCAACTCTCTAAGACAAGAGTATGTACTCTTTGTAAGTGCAAGATAATATACTAGACTAACGCAATGCGCACATGCTATAAGTTGGCCATGTCAAATTCAAATAATCTAATAGAAAACTACTCTCTCGAAGGAGAGAATTTAGAAATTGTTACCTTCCCAGCACCTGTTCTAAAACAAGTAGCAAAGCCTGTTGAAACATTCGATGAAGAGCTTAAGCTACTTTGTAAGAATATGCTTTATACAATGTACCACGCACCAGGAATTGGCCTAGCGGCCCCACAAGTTGGTGAATCGCTTAGAATCTTTGTCATGGACATAGATTTTAACAGAGAAGAGGTTACTAAAGCAGACGGTTCTACAGACTATGAACTTTCAAACTTTCAACCAAAGATTTTTATCAATCCTGTAATTGAAAAAGTTGATGGTGAAATCCTATACGAAGAAGGCTGTTTATCTGTGCCAGGAATCTTTGAAGAAGTTAAAAGAACTGAACACATTAAAGTAACTTATCAGAATGTAGACGGGGAAAAACAAACGCTTGATGTTGATGGATTACTTTCTGTTTGTATTCAACATGAGAATGATCACCTTGATGGAATCGTATTTCTTGAAAGACTTAGCGGATTAAAACGTAATTTTCTCACAAAGAAATATTTAAAGGCAAAGAAGAAACGAGGATAAGACTATGAAGAAGTTTAACGTTGTATTTTGTGGAACTCCTGACTTCTCTGTTCCTACACTCGAATTACTGAACAACCATCCACATATAAATTTAAAATACGTAATTAGTATGCCTGATAGACCAGCAGGAAGAGGGCAAAAATTAAAATCTCCTCCTGTTGTTGAGTATGCTAACTCTAATAAGATAAAAGTATTCCAAACAGAAAATATTAATAAAGAGCCAGAGTTTATTTCTCAACTAGAGAGTGAAAAAATTGACTTCTTTGTTGTACTAGCATTTGCACAATTCCTTGGCTCAAAAGTTCTAAATCTGCCAAAGCAAGGTTGTTACAATATTCATACATCTCTACTTCCAAAGTATAGAGGTGCAGCTCCAATACAGTATGCTTTACTTAATGGTGATGAAACGACAGGTGTTTCTATTCAAAAAATGGTTAAGAAAATGGACGCTGGAGATCTTGTAAAAGATTCACCTATTGCCATTTCTAGAACTGAAACTGGTGGACAACTCTACACTCGCTTAAAGCTACAAGCTGCTCTTACTTTAAATGATCTTATAACTGATTTAATAAATGACAATGTTACAGTAACTCCTCAAAACGAGGATGAAGTATCATTTGCTCCTACTCTTAAAAAAGAAGATGGGCATATTAAATTTAGTGAAGATAGCTTTGATAAGATATGGAATAAAGTTCGTGCTTTAAAGCCATGGCCAGGAACTTTTTGTTTTTTAAATGAAAAGAGAGTTAAGATAATAGAAATTGAAGAATACCCAACAGTTAAATTAAACCCAGGCGAATTTAAACTAATGGATCAAAAAATCTTAATTGGAAGTCTCGACAAGACTGTTCGCCTAACTCTTCTTCAACTTGAAGGTAAGAAACCTTGCTCAGACGTAAAGTTAGCAAATGGTTTAAAACAAATCGAAGACACAATAGTAATAAAATAAAGGATTGTTATGACTACTATTTCTCCTAGTATTTTAGCTGCAGACTTCATGGATCTTAAGTCAGACGTTGATGCTTTAAGTGGAATCAATGATCTATGGTTACACCTTGATGTTATGGACGGACACTTTGTTCCTAATATGACTTTTGGTATTCCGATTATAAAACAACTTTCAAATATTACTTCTATTCCTTTGGATGTTCACCTTATGGTAACAAATCCAAACTTTCACATAATTGAACTTAAAGATATAAATATTCAAAATATAACATTCCACTTAGAAGCGGAGTCTAACCCTTTAAAGCTTGTAGAGCTAGCAAAGCAGTTCTATCCAAGTGTTGGTATCTCAATTAAGCCTGGAACATCTGTTTCTGAAATTGATATAGATTTATTATCTCATGTAGATTTGGTTCTCGTCATGTCAGTTGAGCCAGGGTTTGGTGGTCAAAAGTTTATGGACTCAAGCCTCGAGAAGATGAAAGAATTAACAGAGCTCAGAGACCTTCATTCACTCGATTTTAAGATTCAGATTGATGGTGGTGTAAACCTTGAGACTTCTAAGAAAGCAATAGCAGCAGGGGCAGACAATCTTGTTGCTGGTTCATATATTTTCAAAAACTCAAAAGAATCATATTCAGAAATTATTAATACTCTAAGATAAATTGAGGTTAACATGACAAAAGAAATTATCATCGATGGCCATGGGCTAACAGTAAAAGATATATACAATGTAGCATACGCTAAAAAAGGTGAATTAACTTTAAAGCTATCAGACATATCACGACAGTCAGTTTTAAATGCAAAAGATTACGTTACTAAAATCGTAGAGAAGGGTGAACCTGTCTACGGAATTAATACAGGATTTGGAGCACTATCAAGTGTCCACATCAAGAAAGAAGACCTTTCAACTTTACAGGTTAACCTTATTAGATCTCACTGTACTGGAGTAGGAAGCCCTTTCTCTAGAGAAATAACAAGAGCAATCATGCTCCTTCGTGCAAACTGTTTAGCCTCTGGTTTTTCAGGTGTTTCACTTAGTGCAATTGAATTAATTCTAAAATTCATAAATCATGACATTACTCCCGTTGTTCCAGAAAAGGGTTCAGTTGGTGCATCAGGTGACCTTGCTCCTTTATCACATATTGCTCTAGCATTAATTGGAGAAGGAGAAGTTATTTATGATGGAAAGTTGGTTCGTTCTGACTTTGCCATTAGAGACATAGGTGAAGAGCCTGTAGTTTTAGGGCCGAAGGATGGACTTGCACTAATTAATGGTACTGCCGTAATGGCCGCACTAGGTGCCTTAGCTGTTCATAGAGCAGAGAGACTTGTTAAGCTTGCAGATATTGCAGCAGCTTGTACAGTTGATGGTGTTAGAGGTACGAGTAATGCCTATGATCATAAAATTCATGGACTTAAGCCTCATCCAGGACAACTTGCTTCTTCAATAAACTTAAATAAACTTTTAGATGACTCTGATATTCTTAAATCACACCCTGAATGTGGAAAAGTACAAGATCCATATTCTTTAAGATGTGTTCCACAAGTACACGGTGCTTCTAGACAAACTCTTGCACATACAAGAGACGTTATAACTCTTGAGTTAAATGCTGTAACAGATAATCCACTAATCTTTATTGGTGAAGACGAAGTTATCTCAGGTGGTAACTTTCACGGTGAAGCTATTTCAATGGCGATGGATTACTTAGCAATTGGTTTAGCAGAATTATGTAATATTTCTGAAAGAAGAGTTGAGAAAATGATGAACCCAACTTTCTCTGATCTACCTGCGTTTTTAACACCAAACTCAGGTCTTAATAGTGGTCTTATGATTGCTCATGTTACTGCAGCAGCATTAACTTCGGAAAATAAATTTCTATGTCATCCTGCATCTGTTGACTCTGTACCAACATCAACTGATAAAGAAGATCACGTATCTATGGGTGTAACTGCAGGTAGAAAATTACATGAAGTTTTAACGAATCTAACGACATGTTTATCAATTGAGTTTCTATGTAATACACAAGCATTAGAGTTCCATAGACCTCTTAAATCATCACCTGCTATTGAAGCTGTTTTTGATCATGTAAGAAAGACAGTACCTAAGATCGAAGACGACAGAGTATTTTATAAAGATATAAACAGTATCGAATCCCTTATTAACAATAATGAGTTACTATCTAAGGTAGAAGAAGTTATTGGAGAACTAAGATAATGAATACTGTATATAGAAATATCTCAGAAGTATTAACACTATCCTCAGCAGCTAAAAAAGATGGTAGAAACTTGCTTCCTGAAGATTGTTCTATATTAAAGAATGCCACTGTTGTTTTTAACAGTGAAGAAGTTCTTTGGGTTGGTCATGATGGTGATCTTCCCTCTAACCTGCTCGAAGGTTCTAAAGTCATTGATCTTTCAAATAAAGTTTTAACACCTGAGATGGTTGATTCTCATACTCACGCTATCTTTGGTGGCAACCGCGCTGAAGAATATTCAATGCGTCTAAATGGTGCTGACTATCAAGCAATAGCAAAAGCTGGTGGAGGTATTCTTTCAACTTCAAAGGGTACAAACTCACTATCTGCTGATGAGCTATTTAATATTACTTCAGAGAGAATTGAGAGAATCGCTTCTTATGGTGTTGGAACTATTGAAATTAAATCTGGATATGCTCTTAACTACGAATCAGAAAAGATTTGTTCAGAAGTTATCGACAGATTAAAAAAGCACTTCCATCCTAGAGTTAATATTTTTAATACATTCCTAGCTGCTCATGCAGTACCAAAAGAGTTTGAAACATCAACTGACTACTTAACCTCTGTTGTGATACCTCTGCTCAAAGAGCTAGCACCAAAGAAGATTATAGATGCAGTTGATATCTTTCATGAAGAAGGATACTTCACTCTTGAAGATACAAGACTACTATTTGAAGAGAGCAAAAAGCTTAACCTAGAAGTTAAGATACATGCTGATGAATTTGGAGATAATGGCGGTGCCATAATCGCTTCTAAGTTTGGTGCATTAAGTGCTGATCATCTTCTATGCACTGGAGATGAAGGCATCAAGACCTTAGCAAAATCTTCAACAGTAGCAACTGTACTTCCAGGTACTGGTTGGTTTCTAGGGAAACCTCAGGCAAATGCCAAGAGAATGCTCGATTCTGGATGTAAGGTGTCTATTGCTTCTGACTATAACCCAGGTTCATGTCATTGTGATAATCTCCTACTTATAGCATCTATGGCGGCGCCTATGTATCCAATGAATATGGCACAGATGTGGTCTGCGATTACACTTAACGCTGCAGCTTCTTTAGGAATATCTAATCAAGGTTCAATTGAAGTAGGAAAAGCTCCGCGTTTTACAATCTTCGATGTAAAGTCGGTTTCAGAAATTACTTATAACTGGGGTCGAAACTTGGCTGTTTCTATTTAAGCATCTTTTCGATGGTTTCTTGAAATTCTTCTGAATAAAAGTCTTTAGCGCCCTGAGACTCTTCAATAACTTTTCCATTATAATATATAATTGAGACTGGTATAGCAGACACCATGAACCTGTCAGTTAATATACCATCTTTGTCAGACACTATATCGAAATTCAAATTATACTTTTTTGTAATCCTTTTAATATTTTTCTTTATATTCTCTTCATCAGAGTTAACTGTAATTATTTTGAGTTTATCTGTTTTGTATTTCTTTCTAAGATTTACCAGTGATGGAAATTCCTCTAAACAAGGACGACACCATGATGCCCAAAAGTTCAAGATAACAACACCTTTAGAAAAATCTTTATTCTCAAAAGACTTACCTTTCATCGTTTTAAAATCTACATCCTTAAGAACAGCTTCATAATGCTTGTATTTCTTGTTAGTTACATCACTTTTCTTTGCTGAAAGGTATCCTGTTTCTGGAAACAGTAAAGTAGTCGCAATAATTGAGATAGCAAGAAGTGTATATTTTAATGGAAATTTTTTCTTCATTGAGGCCTTTGCGCTTCACTAATAACATGTAAGTATACAAGGATCGAACTTAATATGAAACAGTGCAGAGTTTTCCGACTAATTAGGTTTACTATTCTAAGGCATAAACGAAGAATTGTAAAAGAAGATGGCCAAACTCTTATTGAGTTTTTAATGCTTTTCTTTGTTATGATTTCACTTTCGTTTCTTCTTTTAACCCAATCAAATCGATTCATTGCTGATCGATGGCAAGCCTTTGTAACTGTCATTGCAAAACCATCAGCAACAACTATAGAATTACCATAAAAAATAATTATAGGAGTCACTGTGTATATTCTCTCAATTGATCAAGGGACAACGGGTACAACCGCAGTCCTAGTAGATGCTAAATCTTTACAAATAGTTGGTAAGGTCAATGAAGAGTATCCGCAAATATACCCACACCCGGGATGGGTAGAGCATAACTTAGAAGATATATGGAATACCGTTAAGAATACAGTAACTAAAGTTTTAGCAGTTAATAAAGTATCTACAGACCTTATCAAAACTATTGGTATAACGAATCAAAGAGAGACAACTTGTGCTTTCACAAAAGATGGTGAGCCCCTGGCTAACGCTATTGTTTGGCAAGACAGAAGAACACACGATTTCTGTAAGGACCTTGTTTCAAAAGGGCACAGTGAAGAATTTAAAAAGAAAACAGGACTACCTTTAGATCCTTATTTTTCTGGTACAAAAATAAACTGGTTACTTAATAATAATGAAAATGTGATGAAGGCGCATGAGGCAAACAATCTCCTTTTTGGAACAATTGACACTTATCTCCTTTATAAACTAACTGGAAATATTTCTCATAAGACTGATGCAACAAATGCTTCAAGAACTTTATTGATGAATCTTGAAACAAGCCAATGGGATAAGACTCTCATAAATATCCTCGATATTGATAAAGAAACACTTCCTACAATTTGCAATAGTATTGATAGTTTTGGTTTAACAAAGAACCTTTCTTTTTTACCAGATGGTATTTCAATTAATGGAATTCTTGGTGATCAACAATCGGCCTTATTTGGACAAGCTTGTTTTAATAAAGGTGAAGGGAAATGTACCTACGGTACAGGTGCTTTCATGCTGGTTAATACTGGTAGTGAAATAAAGTATTCTGATAATGGACTTCTTACTACTGTAGCATTTAGGCATAATAATCAAACGACCTATGCACTTGAAGGCTCATGCTATATTGCAGGAGCGTGTGTTCAATGGTTAAGAGATAATTTACAGTTTTTTGAATCATCTCCAGAGATAGAAGCTCTAGCTCTTAAAGTTGATGATTTATCAAAAGTAAGAGACCTTTTACTCTTACCATTTTTTACTGGCTTAGGTTCACCTCACTGGATCGCTGATGCTAAAGCAGCACTAGTTGGAATTACTAGAGACACTGGTAAAGAAGAGATTTCTAGAGTTGCCCTAGAAGGGATTTGTTTTTCGATAAACGATCTTATTAAGGCAATGAGAAAAGACATGGGTTCAGACTTAGACATATTCAAAGTTGATGGTGGAGCTGTATCCAATGATCTCTTAATGCAAATACAAAGTGAAATTTCTAAAATTCCTATTGTGCGTCCTACTGTCATAGAGACTACTGCATACGGCGCAGCCCTAGCCGCGGCCATTGGCGCCAATCTCATTACGATGGATTCTATTAGAACGATATGGAAAGAAGATAAGAAGTTTATTTCATCTAATGATAATACTAATTCCAATTACTTCTCATATAAAGAACAACAATGGGATAGCTATATTAATAAGCTGTTTAAATAAAACTACCTTTTCTATATATGATGAAGTAGTTCATTAATATTTTTTAGTCCAATCATTTTAATATTATAGTTAGTACTAATTTTTTTTGAGATTTCTCTATTTAGGATAACCTTTTTATATCTCTTTACATCTATGTGATTAAGCTTTTCCTCAATTCTTCTAGAGCTTTTGATATCACCATTTAAAGCTACTTCTCCAATAAATAGTGTATCGGAGCTTAGCTTCTTAATACTATAACTACTAATGATTGATGCTATAATCGACAAATCCATATCTGAATCATCTGTTTTTACATAGTCTTTTAATTTTAGATAAAGATCATTATATTCAAAGCTAATCGATAAGTTTCTCTCTATAACAGCTAGTAACATTTGTACTCTGCTATTATCTACCCCTTTACATACTCTTTTCACATGTCCAGATTTGTTCTTATTCACTAACGATTCACACTCTATATAAAAGTATCTGGATCCTTTATTAACTAGTGTTCTTGAGCTCCCAACTGAGCTAATTAGTGTATTGGTGGAGTCGTCGCCATGAGCTTCTTTTTTTAGTCCTTCTTTATCCATTACATAGAGACCTACTTCTCCCGTTTTTCCAAATCTATTTTTTACAGTTCGTATTATCCGATGGCCTTCTTCAATGGAATTCTCAAAGTAAAGAACAGTATCAACCATATGTTCTAATACTTTAGGTCCAGCAACCGATCCCTCTTTGTTTATATGACCAATTACTATACATGAAATATTTTTTTTCTTTATATGCTCTATTAGTTCAGAGGTCACTTCTTTGATTTGGGAAACAGATCCAGCACTGCCTGACATTTCTTCAATTTTCATAGTTTGTATTGAATCGATAATGATGATTTCTGGCTTAATGAACTTGATCTTATCTAAGACTTCGTGCCACTTATTATCGGTAATTATATAGGTATCATTGATATTTAGCTTAAGCCTTTTGGCCCTTTGTGCGACTTGTGATTTTGATTCTTCACCTGATACATACAGAGTTTTTTTCTTATTCAACTTTTCGAGAATAGAAAGAATTAAGGTTGATTTACCAACACCTGGCTCACCTGCCAATAGAGTTAAGGAGCCAGGAACTATTCCACCACCAGTTACTCTATTAAACTCAGTACAACCAGTATTTAGCCTAGTGTATTCTTCAATATCAATATCAGAGATTTTTGTTATTTCGGTTTCATCAAAAGATAAAGTGCTATTCTTTTGATGTTCACTGATAGGTATAAAACTATTCCATTCGCTACATTTGTGACATTTACCTATCCACTTAGCAATTGTGCTCTCACAGTTACTACAAACGTACATTACAGAATTTCTCTTTACCATGATTACCCATCAATTAATGAATTTAGCTTCTCCTCATTAATGATATCGATACCAAGATCTATAGCTTTTTTATACTTCGATGACTTAGCTTCAGTTTCATTAGTGAGAAGAATATTTGTATTCTTACTCACTGAACCTACTACCGCTCCACCTAGCTGTCTTATTTTGGATTCTACATTACTTCTTTTTTCCGATAGTGAACCAGTAATACAAATTTTCAAACCTGAAAGTGCTAAATCACTTTGTTCTATCTTTTCAAAGCTAAATCCTCTTTTTATAAGAGAGTCCACAATTTCTTTTTTTGATTTTAAAGAGTTTATAAAATCTGTTGCGGATTTTTCTGCAAAACCTTCTGTATGTGCGAGTTCTTCAGCTGTCATTGAAAAAAGTTTTTCAATACTATCAAATCCAGCGGTAACAACTTTCTCACACTTATTGTAGGCGCCTCCACTAATCCCAAGTGCAGACAAAAAAGTAACAAGATCAGCTGACTTTGACTTATTGATTGATTCTATAAGTTTAGTCGCTAACTTTTCTTTTACTTTATCTAGTTCTAAAAGACTTTCCATTGTTAACTTATAGATATCATCTATATTTGTGACCATTTTGACTCTTAACATTTCATCAAGTCTCTTTGAGCTTAAATCATCTATTCCAATTTTCTGAATAAAGTTAAGAATATTTTCTTTTACCTGAGCTGGACATACGTCATTTTTACAAACTAATCGAATATCATCTTCAATAACTGATTCATTACACGATGGACATTCAGATGGTACCTTAAATTCTGCTTCAGATTCCTTTATAACCTGCAAGAACTTGGGAATAACCTCTCCAGATCTAACAATTTCAATTTGGTCTCCACATTTTAAATTATACTGTTTAACCATTCCAAAATTATGTAGTGTTACTCTAGATATTTTTGCACCACTTATATCTATCGGTTCAACTTCTCCAACAGGAGTTAAATAACCATTACGTGACACTTGCCAGGTAATAGAGTTAATCGTTGTTACCTTAGTCTCACCTTGGAATTTAAATGCCATTTTATATCTAGGGTGATGTGCTGTTTCACCTAATTCATTATGTAGACTAATTTCGTTATACACAAATACAAGACCATCAATGAGATAGTCTCCTTCACTCATGAATGATTTTGCTTCATCAATCAATTGATTATATTCTTCTTTATTTTTTGGTAATTTATACTCTAATGATTCAAAGTGACTTGATATTAAAAAGTCATATTTTTCTGTTTCTTTTTTATATTCTAAACCTATTACATCAAAAGCTTTAAAGTTTAAAAATCTACATAGATCAATATTTTCTTTTCTTCCAACGAGACCGGCCACTATATTTCTTTGTGATGATGGCTTATCCATTCCATTCTCTACCATAGTATTTGAAAGCTTTATAAATTGAGATTCATCACAATATATTTCCCCTCGTACTTCAATTCTTTCCTTAGTTTGAATTGTCTGTGGTATTCCGGCCATCCACTTTACTTTATTAGTAATGTTCTCACCATATTGTCCATCACCCCTTGTCTTCGCCAACTCTAATACACCTTGATCATAAACTAGAGAACAGCTAACCCCATCGACTTTGTAGATAGCAAGTACCTCTTTGCCTTCAGCCCATTTTAGTAACTCATCTACAACATAGGTTTTACCAAGAGATAGCATTTTACTGTCATGCTTAACTTTGTCATGAGAGACTAATTCGTTTCCAACTAAAGATAAAATAGGGTTGTCTGGGGCAATACTTTTTAGTTCTTCTTCTAATTTATCAAATTCAAAATCTGATATTTCTGGAGTACCTGCATAATACAAAGCTTTGTGCTGCTTGATTAATATCTCAAGTTCTTTTACTCTTTCCATTTTATTCCTCGAATCTTCTTAGAAGTTGAACTTTGCCCCAACTTTAATATTCGTATTAGATAGACTTACTTCTCTTTCAGGACTTTCAAATTTTGCTTTATTACTTACAAAACTGAGTCCTCCATCAAAGTACATATTTGGACTATATTTATAGTTTCCACCAACTTCAAGATTGAAGTTACTAGTTGAGTCGGCATCTCCAAAAATTGTTATCTCCTCAGAGTAACCAGGCTTAAAGATGAAGTCTAATAACATATATATTCTTGTATCCTTAACTAGAGGCATACTACCTCTAACTCCAACCATTAGACCCTTAAACTTAACGGCAGTTATTTCATCTGACTCCTGAGTATCAAATCCATATGAATAACTAGCGTATCCAACATAACCATCAACTTGTGGTCCATAGAAAAATCCTAGAGGAAGATACTTATAGCCGACTTTCATTTTAAATGCTGAATAGCTTAATGAATTAGAATCATTTTCAAATGTACCTTCTTTCTTAGAGAAGCTTCCAAAGTGCTTATCTATATCCATCCCTATCCAGTAATTTCTAGTGGCCCAAATCTCACCTGTTAATCCGATGCCGCCAGTAAAACCGCCAATCTTTTTTAAACTACCACCAGAGATTGTATTTGAACCTGAACCTAAGTTTAAGAATAACCCAAGCTGACCTAGTTTCCCGAAAGAAAATTTATCATTCATACTATCTTTTATTGGCGCGTATTTTAATTTTTCTATTGTCGCGTTTGAATTTGTTTTAGAAATTAAAACCCAATCTTCAGGTTGAATCAAAGTCTCTCTATCATACTTAACAACTTTAGCTTGTGCCTGAGTTTTTCCAACATGGAAGATTTTTGCTTCCGCAACGGGCATCGTTCTCCACTCTACAATTTCTTTTAATAAGGGATGTCTTTGCTTTCTAACTGGCCTTACAATTTTTATAGTGTAGTCATTATAAATTCCTGTTTGCTCTCCAATATCAATTGTAAATTGCTGACCTAGAACTCCAATAACTCTCGCATCATATGGTATATTTTTTTCATAAACATCAAGCCAGTTATTTACTGTTTGTGCAATTACTCCAATTTCATCAGAATTAATCTCTGTTTGTTGATTAAAGTATATATCTTTTCCATTTGGTCCTATAACTTTGACATCAACTTTCATACCTTTTGGTAGTGACTGTAGGTTTACTTTTATTAAAGACCCTGCCCTAGTTTTATCAGAGACAATTTTAAGTACATCTGTACTTTCCAATGCTTTATCTAAGCTATTCTTGTAATTACCAAGAATATTTATAATCTCAGAATTAGATTTGTAGTAGCACCATTTGCTACCCTTTAAATATCTCTCAACTCTATTAAAAACTTTATAACCAATTGCACCACCAACAGAATCTTTTATTGGTAGAATCATACATCTTCTCATACTCGGAGACGCACTTACTTGAGACGATAAGATTACAAGCAGAGTTAAACTAGTTAAAAGGAATTTCAGGAAGTTCATTTTTTTCATTTTTATCACTTTCGTAGAGTTTTACTAACATTTTTAATTCGTTGTTCTCTTCTTGAACAACTCTTAATTGTTGATATAGCTTTTCTACTTCTTGACGTAGAAGGCCTACTGTTAAGTTTTGAGACTGGTCATCATTAGAGACTTTTACTTCGGTAAGAGGTACTTGAATAAAGTATTTCCCCTCTTCTTTTTTCCAAATCACTTTATGATTTTTGATATATCTACGTATTGTAGATATCGATATATTTTTAAGACTTGAATAGTCATTAATTGTAAGCCATTTCATTACTAGATATTACCTTGTTATTCTATTTTTGCCAAAGTTACTTACAAATATTTCCTCTCACCCTTTTATTTGATGTTATAATTTATAAATGCAAAGAGTAGATATAGAAAATTTCAAGAATAAGAAGACAGCGTTGGTTCTTTCTGGTGGTGTGGTTAAAGCAGCAGCTTGGCATTTAGGTGTTGCTTGGGCCCTTGAGGATATTGGCTTCTCACTCAAGAATAACTCTTCAGATCCTAATGCAGAACTTGAGATATCTACTTATGTTGGATCAAGCGCTGGAGCACTCATATCTTTGTATTTAGCTGCTGGTTTTTCTCCACTTGATGTTATTGACTCTTTTGTTCACAAGAACGATTCGAAATTAAGACCTATCGGTTATAAAGAGATGCTTAGCTTGAAAAAACCGCATATTAAGCATACTCCTAGTGGAATTTATGATCCTTTTGAAGGCTACCCCAGCCTTCTCAAGAAATTACTTAAACCCGTAACTAGTATGTCTGGCCTCTTTTCTACTCAAGGGCTACATGACTATATGTTAGAATATATAATCAAATCTAACGACTTTTCAGAGTATGATGCTGACTTGTTTGTTGTTGCAACACAACTTGATCACTCTAGAAAAGTTATTTTTTCAAAATATAATTATCCTAACCCAGGCCATGACTCTACGGCACACTATTATACAGGTATCCCTGTCTCAGAAGCAGTTACTGCAAGTATGAGTGTTCCGCCATTTTATTCCCCATACCCGGTCAAAAATGATTATACGGGCGCAACAGACTTCTATATTGATGGAGAAATTCGTGAAACTCTATCAACTCATGTTGCTATTGATAATAAATGTGATTTTATCATTTCGAGTTGGACTCACACTCCATATCACTTTCAAGATGAGATTGGATCACTAGTAAATTACGGTCTACCAGCTATTTGTGTTCAGGCCATCTATCTTATGATTCAAAAGAAAATTGTAGGAGCTAGGGCTAGAAGGATCGCATCTCAAGACATCTTAGACACTGTAAACAGTTACTTAAAAACGCATAAATTTGATGAAGTACACAGAAAGAATATTACTTCTATTTTAGAAAGAAAGCTGTCTTATAAATCAAATGTCCACTTAGTTGATATTTTTCCAAGTCATGATCAACATGAAACGTTTTTTACTAATTCATTCACTTTGAATCCAGATAAGACTTCGAAAATGGTTAAGGCTGGTTATAAACGTACTTTGGAAATTTTTAATAGACACGAGTGGGAAGCATAGTGCCCCCGTAGGGGCAATATCTTATAAATTCAGTGGTAAGCTTACACCAAATTGAATTTCACTTCCGTCATATTTTGCTTTACCCGTAGGTGCTTCATCATATGATAGCTTCTTATACTCTAAATTTAGAGATACAAATGGAAGTCCAGTAAAACCAACACCAAGACCGATTCCATCACCTTTCCATTCATTGTTATTACTACTGTTTTCAAAATTCGCACTCAAGTAATATGTTGCCCAAGCTCTCAATAGTATTGGCAGCTCTATTCCTGCAAAGATTCCTAATTGAGTTGTATCAAGATCTACGTCTGTGCTACCACCCTTTGTTTGATCCGCACTTAGACTTCCCATGCTATAATCAATTCCGGCCATAAACATTGTAAATGTCCCACCAAGACGTGCTCCAATTGAATGTCCTGACGTATCATATGCGATAGTTCCACCTGATGTTGACTCAAGATCCCCAACTCTATACCCAAGATATGGTTCTACTAGAAAGCCGGCTGAAGCTGTAGTTGCCAACATAAGTACTATTAGTAACTTTTTCATATATTCTCCTTAAATTTGTTCCACCAGATATAAGTTTTCTGTGCAGAAACTTTGTAAATACTTTGTTTCACCATTAGTGAAGTCTATTCTCGCATTTATTACTCCAAAGTCATGACTAACCACAAAAGCTCGCTCGGAGATACCCGTCATCTCCCTACTAAATGTACCGTCTTTATCCATGAAATAAATGTCATACGAGCCCGTCTCCTGGGCTGAAGACACATTTGCCCGAAAGTCCTTTAAATTCTTATCCAAATTAATCTGTATTACGCAGGAGTTCGCTCCCTCCATTATATTAAAAAGTCTTTTAATATAATTTACGTATTCACTTGATGGAATTACGGCCTTTTTTGACTTTCTAAAACCTAGATACACAACTTCTTCATCACCTATCGCAAGATAATTCCTAAACGAAGCCTCTCTTATCGGCAACTTTACCTTATATCTATTAAGCGCAAGCTTCTTTGAGGTCTGACCACGATTAAAAAAGCTTACGAACTTCTGATCGATATCTATTTTAGCCAGTGTTTTTGCAACAATATTCTCTTCAAATAGATCAACTGCCACATACTTAGATTTTATTAGATGAGGTTCATCATATGTGACCTCGCCTTGAGTGATATGCAGAATTTTTTGCGCAACTCTGCCCTTAAAGTCCATATATTTAATCATATGATTACCTGGTATAACATCAAGGTAAAGCTCAAAACGGTATCTACTACCCTCATCAACCACTTTATATCTTTCATTAAGGTAAATTTTCTTTTTAAACTTACCCTCGATGGTGGTGGAATCAACATCACTACCTAAGTCTATCAATAGATGTGATCCATACTCTTCAGATACATTCTGACTATCCAAGATTTGTGAAAAGGCATCAGTCTGAAACACAGGAATATTAAAAAGTAGGTCTTTTTGAGCACTTACCTCAAAATTTGTGCGTACCAATCCACGAGATGCCACAGAAGCTCGAAAGGTTGAATAGTCACTACCATGACTAGTCACTGGAATACTTATACTACCTGTCCCATTATCACTAACAACACTATTTAAATCATAATAGGGAACTAAATCAAAGTCTGATATAGTTACGATCTGTTTTCCCTTAATTCCTATACTTGTTAGCTGAACTTTGAATTGTCCTTTAGACTTTTTGGAATAAGCTGATTGTATTATCTTACTATAATCAATTACGGGCGCTGCTGGCTTCTTTGAAGGGTCAAAACCTAGCTTTTTTAGCTCAGGTAGCGATACCACAGGCCGCTTTGTCTTTAATTTCTTTTTATTACTTTCGTATGAAAAGAAGACCATTTCTTCTTGTTTGGCTTTTTTCTTAGTAGCAGATAACTGACTACTCACCTTATCTGTCTTTTCTAAAATAGCATTGGTTTTATTCCAATCAATGAGCTCTATCTTACTTTCTATACTGATACCACGAAGCTCAATACGATCTTTAGCTGTAAACAAAGAAGCTCCTGCACTAAGAGGCAGTAGAGTAGTCATTATAAATATAAGTGTGAGAAATAGCTTTCTCAGGGAATATAGCATTCTCTACTATTTTCACCTGTTTACTTGCTATCAGATAGGTAGGCAAATACTGCCTAGTCAAAAAAATGGCAAAAAAAAAGGAGACCGAAGTCTCCTTTTAATTATTTTTTAGCTGTTTTTGCTAATTGTAATCTAAGTTGAGCTCTCTCAACTTTTCTGCGGTACTTAACAAGCTCGTCGTCAGATAGAGTCTGTGAAAGCATCTCTTGTGCGTTATCAAGTGATAACTGAGCTCTCTCAACATCTACTTCAACCCCACTAGTAGCAACGTTTGAAAGTATTGTAATCTTATCATTTAAGATCTTACATACTCCAGTTGTTACAACAAAGTGCTTATCCGCATCATCAGATCCACCAAATATAGAAATAATTCCTGTACTTAGTTTTTCCACAACATGTGTGTGATCTTTTTTAACTTCTATTTGTCCACGAAGAGTAGGGATAAGAACGTTCTCAGCTGGAACGTTCTTAGCAATAACTCTACTTGGTGTAAGGATATCAACTGTAAAGTTGTTCATCTTAACCGCCTATTAATTAGCTTCTTTCTTCATTTCTTCCCATTTCGAGTAAACCATTTCTAGGTTACCTACTAGGTAGAAAGCTTGCTCAGGTACTTCATCACATTCACCAGCTAAAATTGCTTTGAATGCTTTGATTGTATCTTCGATCTGTACGAATTGACCTTCAATACCTGTAAACTGTTGAGCTACGAAGAATGGTTGAGAAAGGAACTTCTCAACTTTACGTGCTCTACCAACAAGTTGCTTATCATCTTCAGAAAGCTCGTCCATACCAAGAATCGCAATGATATCTTGAAGTTCTTTATATTTTTGAAGAACTTGCTGTACTTCTCTAGCTGTATCGTAGTGCTCATCACCAAGAATTGCTGGAGATAGAACCGATGATGAAGAAGTTAGTGGATCTACCGCTGGGTAAATTCCCTTCTCAGCAATTGAACGTGAAAGTTCAGTTGTTGCATCAAGGTGAGCAAATGTTGTAGCTGGAGCTGGATCCGTATAATCATCCGCTGGTACGTATACCGCTTGGATAGAAGTAATAGAACCATCTTTAGTTGAAGTAATACGCTCCTGCATAGCACCCATCTCTGTACCTAGTGTTGGTTGGTAACCAACGGCAGAAGGGATACGTCCAAGTAGCGCAGAAACCTCTGAACCAGCTTGAGTAAAACGGAAGATATTATCTACGAAGAAAAGTACATCTTGCTTTTCTTCATCTCTAAAGTACTCAGCCATTGATAGACCAGTAAGTGCAACTCTTGCTCTCGCCCCTGGTGGCTCATTCATCTGACCATATACCAGTGCAGTTTTATCGATAACCCCAGATTCCTTCATTTCGAAGTAAAGGTCGTTACCTTCTCTTGTTCTTTCACCAACTCCAGCGAAAACAGAGAAACCACCATGTTGAGTTGCAATGTTGTTAATAAGCTCCATAATTAGAACTGTTTTACCAACACCAGCACCACCAAATAGACCAATCTTTCCACCCTTAAGGTATGGAGCTAGAAGGTCAATAACCTTGATACCAGTAAAGAATGGCTCAAGTTTTGTAGATTGTACTTCGAATGAAGGAGCAGATCTATGGATATCATATGACTTAGAGTTACCAAGTGGTCCCACATCATCAATTGGCTCACCAACTACGTTGATGATACGTCCAAGACATTCTCTACCAACAGGAGCTTGAATAGGCTTTCCTGTATCCGTAACAGCTAGACCTCTTGAAAGACCTTCTGAAGAGTCCATCGCGATTGTTCTAACTACGTTGTCACCAAGATGTGAAGCAACCTCTAATACTAGGTTGTTCTCTTGATCACTAATTGTTTTATTTGTAACTGTTAGAGCGTTGTAAATTGCAGGTAGTTTACCATCTGTAAACTCTACATCTACTACAGGCCCCATAACCTGACGAATTACACCTTTTGCTTCCGACATGTATGCTCCTTAACCATTGAGAGATTCTGCACCAGATACAACTTCGATTAACTCAGTTGTAATTGCCGCTTGTCTCAATTTGTTCATTTTAATTGTTAGTGTTTTAATTGCTTCTTTACAGTTTCCAACAGCACTATCCATGGCAGTCATACGTGATCCATGCTCAGCTGCAGTTGCATCAAGCAAAGCAGTCCAAACAGCACTTGTATATGCTTCTGGTATTAGTGAATCAAGAATTACTTCTGGAGATGGATCGTATTTAAAGTCAAATGGGAACTTTTCTTGAAGTTCTTCTTTAACTGATGCATCTAAAGAAAGTGGTAATATCTGCTTTACAGTAGGTATTATCGACATTGCTGATTCAAAAATATTATATGCAATATGAATTTTTCCAGCTTCACCAGAAGTGAAGAGAGAAGAAAGTTCACTTGCAACCTTTTGCATTTCATCAAAAGAAGCGTCAGACTTTTCAAATGTATATGATTTACCAACATTTGCTTCTTTCTCTACAAGTTCGCGTACTTTTTTTCCAATGAAATAAACTTTTAGATTCTCACCTTTAGAAGCTATGAAGTTTTTAACTACTCTTGAAAGTTGAGAGTTATAACCACCACATAGTCCTTTATTAGAAGAGATTACAAGTAGGATTTCCTGCTCGCTTTCTTTCTCCTCTAGATATGAATGAGAGTATCCCTGCACTAAAGCAGAAATCGTCTTAATAGACTCATCAAGTTCATCAGCGTATGGACGTGCACCTTGAATACTCAATTGTGCTCTGTTTAGCTTTGCAGCTGAAACAAGTTTCATCGCTTGTGTAATCTTTAAAGTACCTTTGGTACTCTTGATTTGTTTTTTAAGATCCTTAATATTTGCCATAAGGTGCCTCAATATCTAGTTGGCGGCCGAAGCCACCATCTATTAATTAGTAATTCTTACTTACAATAAGTTCTTTAACAATGTTAGTAAGCTTAACCTCATTGTCCTTAGACATAGCATTTGCTTTTCTAATTTCATCCATAAGATCTTTATGAGAAGTGTTTAAGTGATCAATAAGATCTTTTTCACACTCTTTAATCTTACTTACTGGAACATCTGAAAGTAGTCCTTTCGTACCAGCGTAAATTACTACAACTTGGTCAATAACACCAAATGGTGAGTACTGATCTTGCTTTAATAATTCAACAAGTCTCTCACCTTTTGAAAGCTGAGCTTGTGTCGCTTCATCAAGGTCAGAACCAAACGCTGCGAATGCTGCAAGTTCTCTGTACTGAGCTAGGTCTAGTCTTAAAGTACCAGCAACTTTTTTCATTGCTTTTACCTGAGCTGAACCACCAACTCTTGATACTGAGATACCAACGTTTACTGCTGGTCTAATACCAGAGTTGAAAAGGTCACCTTCTAAGAAGATCTGACCATCAGTAATTGAAATTACGTTTGTTGGAACATATGCAGATACGTCACCTTCTTGAGTTTCAATAACTGGAAGAGCTGTTAAAGACCCTCCACCTTCAGCATCAGAAAGTTTCGCCGCACGCTCAAGTAGTCTTGAGTGAATATAGAATACATCCCCTGGGAATGCTTCACGACCTGGTGGACGTCTTAAAAGAAGTGAAAGCTGTCTATAAGCTTGTGCTTGCTTTGTAAGATCATCAAAAACGATAAGAGCATGTTGCCCGTTATCTCTATAGTGCTCACCCATTGTTGCACCAGTATATGGAGCAAGGTATTGAAGTGGAGCTGAATCAGATGCAGTTGCAGATACAATAGTTGTATACTCAAGAGCACCAGCTTCTTTTAGTTTTTGTTGTACTTGTCTAACTGTAGACTGCTTTTGTCCGATAGCTACATAAATACATTTAACGTCTTTACCTTTTTGGTTGATAATCGTATCGATCGCAACAGCTGTTTTACCAGTCTTACGGTCACCGATAATAAGCTCACGTTGCCCTCTACCAATTGGAATCATAGAGTCAATTGCTTTGATCCCTGTTTGAAGTGGCTCATGAACAGATTTTCTAGCAAGAATACCTGGAGCTTTAATCTCTACTCTTCTTGCAGAATCAGTTTTGATTTCACCTTGTCCATCAATTGGCTCACCAATCGCGTTTACAACACGACCAAGTAGAGCTTCACCTACTGGAACTTCTACGATTTTTTCAGTTCTTTTTACAGTTGAACCTTCTGTTATTTTTGGATCATCACCAAGAATAACAACACCAACGTTGTTAGCTTCAAGGTTAAGAACCATACCTTTAGTACCTGAATGGAACTCAACAAGTTCTCCGGCCATTACGTTCTTAAGACCGAAAACACGAGCAACACCGTCACCAACAGTAAGAACAGTTCCTACTTCATCAACTTGTAATCTAGTTTCGAAGTTAGAAATTCTTTCCTTAATAATGCTGGTAATTTCTTCTGGATTCATTGACATCACTTACCTCTACAGTATTAGTCTATTAGTTATTTATAATAGATTCTTTAAATTCTTTAAGTTGTTTATCGATTGAAGCATCGATTTGATAATCTTCTACAGTGATTCTTACACCAGCTGAGATAGCTTCATTCTTCTTGTAATCTAGTTCAGGATTCAGACCTAACTTGTCTTGAAGGTATGACTTAATTTTAGTCATCATAACTTCATCAACACTGTCTGCTGAACCTTCAATTGTTCCTCTCATGAATCCTTTATTGTGATCATCGATAACAATGATTTCTTTAAAGATTAATGGAAGTAAACCAAGTCTTGTTTCACCAATTAGATACTTCATAGAAGAAATAACAATTGGAGATAGAGCTAATTTAGCAACAATGTCGTTTAGTACTAGAAGTTTTTCTTCTACAGTAAATACATCTAGAAAAAGTACATTTTCTAAATCATTACTCATATTGATAACTTCTGTAAGCTTAGTAAGTTCGTCTGCAACATTTACGTTATTAGATGTACCTAATTCGAAAATAGCTTTTGCGTACGCCTTTGCAATAATTTTTTCTTTCATTATGTACCTACTACAGTTTAGCTAGAATATTTTCAGTTGTTTTCTTATTAAGTGAACTATCAGAAGTTAGCTTGCTTTTAGCTTTTGCTATTACTTCATCTAGTAAAGATGTATTAAGCATCTTTATCATATTGTTCTTTTCACTTTCTAGTTTTGAATCTGTATCTCTAGAGATCTTAACCATTGTTTCTTTTACTTCTTCTAAGTATGAAGCTTCAAAGTTCTGACCATCTTTCTGAGCATTTTCCATAATGGTATTTACTTCAGAAGTTAGACCACTCATCTTCTTCTCATACATATCAAGTTTGATTTGAGCTTCTTTGTCTCTTTCTTGTGCAAGCTCTACAAGCTCTTTAACTTTTACAGAGTTCTCATCAAACATTCTTTTAACTGGTCCCTTCATTTTAAAAGCGATGAAACCAAATACTATTAAAAAGTTTCCTGCAGGTACAATTAGATCAGAGATGTGTCCATGTCCACCACCAGCTGCGAGAGCTGTTCCTTGTAGGATTAAAAGCGCTAAATACTTCATAGTAATTTCCTATTATTGAACGATTTTTGTTACGAGTTCTTGTGATAAGCTATCAGCTTCTTTCATGATCGCATCTTTCTTGCTCTCAATCTCTTTTTCAAATTCAGATCTTTTTGAATTTGCTTCAGCTTCTAGTTTTGCTTCATGCTCTTTGACCTTTGTAGTCTCTCTAGCAATTACTGTGTCCTTGTGACTAGTGATTACTTTAAAAGCTTCAGATCTAGCATTATCAATCTTCTCTTTATACTCTTTTGCAAGCTTCTCAGCCTTAGTAAGCTTATCAGCTGCTCCATCTTCCATCTTAGTAGTTCTTTCTTCTCTAAGGTCTAGAACTTCTTGAAGCTTTCCAAACAGTAAAGATCTCATTACTAAATAAAGGATTGAAATAAGTGCAAATTGGATAAAAAATGTCTGATTGATATCCAGAGATTTAAAAATATTAAGAATAGCATCCATTGACTATCTACTCCACGGTAGGGTTAAAAATTATTTCGAAATAAAGTTCATTAATAATTAATATCTGGGGAGCTTTTAGTCAAGATAAACCGACACTACTTCTACGATAACACTCTGTATTAATTATGTTCGTGCATCTTTGTAGTACCGTGGAAGATTACTCCATCTTCTACAACAAGTGATGGTGTTGTGATTGTACCTTCGAATCTTGCTGGTTTGATTATTTCTACTCTAGATGAAGCTTTGATATTACCTTTTACGACGCCACTAATCAAAATAACGTCTGCAATAATGTCAGCATTTACCACAGCGGCTTCAGAGATTATAACTGTGTCATTTGAGAATATACTACCATTAACTAAGCCTGCAATTCTTGCGACGCCATTAAACGAAAGGTTTCCCTCAAGCTTGCACCCCTCTTCAATAATTGCGGCCATGTTACTGTGTGTCATATATTCTCCGTCGACTTCAGTAGTGGTCCCATAGGACCAAAAAATTAAAGTGGTCCTATGGGACCACTCTTTTTATCTGTTACTTAGTAGGAATTCGTAGATGTCATTGAACTCAGCTTCGTTAGAAAAATTAAGAGAAACTTGTCCTCCACCTTTCTTGTTAGATTTCATTGCGAAATGAAAACCAGTTCTCTGCTCTAGTTTTTGCTTGTATGTATCAAGCTTATCTTCAAAGAATGAATTTGTTGGCTCAACTTCTTCTTTGGCCACTTTCTTTTTTGCTTTGATTAGTTTTTCTGTTTCTCTAATAGAAAGTTTTTTTGCAACGGCCTCGTTAGCAACTCTCATACAGTGTTCTCTATCTTTTACAGCCGCAAGAATTTTAGCATGACCAAATGACAGAAGCTCTTTTTGAAGTAATTCTACAACATCTCTTGGAAGCTTTAGAATTCTTAAAAAGTTTGCAACAGTAGATCTTTCTTTACCTACTTTTTTCGCAACTTCTTCTTGAGTAAGTTTAAAGTCTTCCATTAATTGAAAATATGCTAATGCTTCTTCAACACAGTTCAGATCACTTCTCTGTACGTTTTCAATGATCGACATAACCATTTTTTCACGGTCAGTTGCTCTTTTAACAACCACTGGTACAGAAGTTAAGCCAGCTAATTTTGAAGCACGTAATCTTCTCTCACCTGCTACTAACTCAAAACCTTTTTCAACTTTTACTACAATCAAAGGTTGGATAACTCCGTTCTCTTTAATTGAATTTGAAAGTTCTTGAAGTTGCTCTTCTTTAAATATTTTTCTTGGTTGATTAGGATTAGTTATAATTTGAGAAACATCTACCATTGATGGATTTGTTTCAATTGTCGGTTTTGATATTGTTTGTGCAGGTTTAGCTACATCTCCCATATCCATTGCCGCTTTAGCTTTATTTAAAACAGAATTATTAACACCATTATCTAGTAGTGATGCCATTCCTTTTCCAAGTGCCATTTTCTTAGCCATGATATCCCCTTACTATTGTAGTTGTTGTGTTACTGAATTATCTATCTGACTTGCATTAGGTACTGCAGGAATTTGATCCTGATCTACCTGTGCAGCTCTTTCTTTTAGAATTACTTCTTTTGCTAAAGCAAGGTATGCTTCACTACCCTTAGACTCAATATCGTAAAGAATAATTGGTTTACCGAAACTTGGACACTCTGCTAGTTTTACATTTCTTGGGATAACAGTTTCAAAAACTTTATCTTCGAAGTGTCTTCTAATTTCTGCAGAAACCTGCTTATGTAAACTTGCTCTACCATCAAACATTGTTAAAAGAATTCCTTCCATCTCTAATGCAGGATTGAGATTATTCTTGATTAGTTTTACAGTATTTACTAATTGCGCCAGACCTTCCATTGCAAGATATTCTGTCTGCATTGGTACTAAGAATGAGTTTGCTGCATTTAAAGCATTAACTGTTAGTAGGCCTAGTGATGGTGGACAATCGATTAGGATGTAATCGTAATCATCCTGAATTGAAACAAAAGCATTCTTTAGTTTCGCTTCTCTTGCGAATTCAGAAACTAACTCAATTTCAGCACCAGATAAATTATTATCAGATGGACATATGTGAAGGTTAGGAAGTTCTGTTTCATAGATCGCTTCTCTAATGTCAGCGTTTCCAATCATTGCGTGATAAATATTACAAGCCGTATGCTGCGACGAGTCTAAACCTAAACTAACTGAACCGTTCCCCTGTGGGTCAAGATCAATTACTAGAGTTCTTTTCTCGGCTACTGCTAAACATGCTGCTAGGTTTATAGTGGAAGTTGTCTTACCAACACCACCTTTCTGGTTCATCAATGCTATGATTTTAGCCACTTATGTCTCCCTGAGATTCCGTTGTGTCTATATAGTTTTAGAGGAATTCAGAAAGACTGACAAGATTTTTATTGGTTTTTTTCTTTGCTTGTCTAACCATTGTTCCATGTAGAACTTTTTTATTCTTTAAAACGATGATCATTCTACCGTCTGTTTCAGGCATATCAACAAGGGTCTCATCGACTATTTCCCAGTCCTTTGATAGATCATCTAAGTCCTCTAATTCATAAAAGTTAGGACCTTTATAGAATACAACATACAAAGTCTTGTCTGTTATAAATAGTGGAAGAAGTTTTTCAATTGTACTTACTGCTTTAAATGTAACAACTGCATCTCTATCGAAGTACACATTTTCATATCTTTGGTGATAAGTTTTTACGTTGTCTAATTCAAGTGCTTCAGCAATTTGATTTACTACTTTTGACTTCTTCCCTCTTGCTTCAAATCCGATATACCTTTTTTCCGGATTTATACTAGCAAGTGGTAATAAAGGGAAACCACCTCCAAATCCTATATCAACATGGATCTTTGATTTCGCGTATATCTTCTTTAGACTGTCTAGTTCATTAAATGGTTTAATACTATCTAAGTACTGCTTGTAGTAAAACTCTTCCGCAGAGTTTATTCTTGTTAGGTTAATCCCAGCAAAAGGACCATTTATCTGTTCTAGGTATTTATCACAAAATTCATTTTTCAAACTAAGTTCCCTGCTACATATGCTAAGGTTGCTGGCCTGATGCCAGTTATCCTTTGTAATTGACCAAATGTTTCTGGTCTTATTTCTGTTATTCTTTGCTTGCACTCATATGATACATTTTCAGAAGATACTATCTTATTCCAATTAATACTTTTCTTAGCTAGACGTAGTATTTTCTGGTTCTCAATATCTGCTCTATTTATATATCCCTCATACTTTAGAGAAATTGCCGTTGTTCTAATAACCTTCTCATCGAACAGTAGTCCGTTAGCTTTCAACTCTTTAGTTATTGTTTCAACAGGATCTAGTTGTGCTCTTTTTATGAGTTCAGACAATGTTATGTTCGCAGTTAATGGACCATAATTCATACTCTTAAAGTATTCTTTATTTTTTGGGTTCGCTTTATATGTAGTGTTCTTACATAGATCAGTTAATACACTAAAAGCTAGTTCAAACTTATCCATATACTTATCTAGGTCTGAATCTAGTCCCAATGCTTTTCTAAAAGGAAGAATTCGAAGTAATGTATTGTCTTCTCTTACATAAAGTCTGTTTTCAGATCTTGCAGTAAAGAGTCTGTATGGTTCATCCCTTTTGTCTGAGACAAGATCTTCAACCATAACACCAATGTATGATACTTCTCTATCCAGGATTAAAGGTTCTTTTTCCAATAAGGCCAATGCTGCATTAGTACCGGCAACTAATCCTTGCCCCGCGGCTTCTTCATAACCTGAAGTACCATTAACTTGACCTGCAAAATACAACCCAGGGACATCTTGTGACTGTAAACTTCTGTCTAATGTTGTTGTGTCGACTACATCATATTCAACTGCATATCCATATATTTCAATTTCTGCTTTTTCCAGTCCTGGAATAGTTCTTATAAAGTCTAGTTGTATCTCTTTTGGTAGTGATGTAGAGATACCATTTGGATAAAACGTGTCTAATTCCAAGCTTTCTGGCTCTACAAAGACGTGGTGACTATTCTTATCTTCATATCTGTAGGCTTTATCTTCAATACTAGGACAATATCTAGGTCCAACAGCTTTAATTTGTCCGTTAAATATAGGAGATCTTTCTTTGTTATCTCTTATTATTCCAAGTGTATTATCATTAGTTCTGGTTAGGTGGCATGATACTTGTTCAACAAATCTTTCTTTAGAGTCGTGAGAATAATGAAAGTTCATCGTCAATGGATCACTTTCTTGCTCATCCATTTGAGAAAAGTCTATTGTTTGTCTTTTAAGTCTAGGAGGTGTTCCAGTTTTGAATTTTTTGGGAAGTGCTTTTACACCTTCAAATACATCATCTAGCGAACCCGCTGTATCACAATCTACCCTACCTCCAGTAGACTGTTCTTCGCCCACATGCATTTTGCCGCTAAGAAATGTACCTGTTGTTACAACGACTTTCTTAGACTTTACAATCTCACCATCTGTTACGATCTCGAAACATCCTTCTTTTAATGATGTTTTATTAACCTTCTTTCTTATGACGGTAATATTTGGGTTATCAGAAACCATCTGTTCTGCTTCACGCGTATAAACCTCTTTGTCGATTTGTACTCTAGTAGATTGAACTGCGTAACCTTTTGACTCATTAAGGATTCTGTACTGTATAGCAGATCTATCAGCCAGTTTACCCATTATTCCACCAAGAGCATCAATTTCTCTTACGACTTGTCCTTTACCTACTCCACCAACTGCTGGGTTACATGGAGCTGAAGCAATGGATACTTCTGGCATTGTTATGATCGCAACATTTAAACCAAACTGAGCCGAAGTCCATGCTGCTTCAAGACCAGCGTGTCCACCACCAATAATGGCTATATCGAAAATTTTATTATCCATAGTTCACTCTTGTTGTTCCACGTGGAACAAACACATTAAGTTTTTTAATAAAAGTTCTACGTGGAACAATTATTCCAAATAGACATTTAAGTCCAGTATATTCATTAAAAGTGAATAGTTTTCAGGGGTTACTTACCTATACAGAAATTAGAAAAAATATTATTTAGAACATCATCAGGTGACACAACACCAATAAGTTCTGAAATCTTTCCTTCTAGAATCCGAGATTCTGAGGAGATGATACCTATATCGCTTAAGTTATTGATATTATGATGAAACTCACTAAATACCTGAGTGATTTCCTCAATCTTTATCCTATGCCTACTAATTAGAATTGGATCAGAGGACTTAAGTAATTGATATTTCGAAACAACATTCTTTGTTAACTCAGAAACAATACAGAGACCTGCAACTGGTTCTATAGGACCAGTTTGAGATTGTGGTTCTATAGGACCAAGAAATTTTGCCCCCATAGGACCAGATTCAGAAACTGAACTAAGTGGTTCTATAGGACCAGAATTATCTGCCCCTGTAGGACCATTATTAAGTGGTCCCATAGGACCAACTTCTAATAATTCACTATTATTGTTTTTACTAGAAGTATTAGAAACATAGTAATGTGTAGCTTGTGGCAGCTTTGAGCTTAATTCATTTACACTAACTTTATTCGTCAATTGATCAACATGAGTAAAAATTATCATGTCAAAAGATGTATCTTTTATAGCAGAAAACTTAAAATCATCGACTTCATTAACATTAACAAGAAGTACTTTAAAGAAACCTTCATCAAGAAGATTTACAGATCTCTTTATCCCCTCTTCTTCGATAACATCAGTTGTTTCTCTTAGACCTGCAGTATCCACTAACCTAAAGGTATTTGTCCCTAAGCTTATATACTCAGTAATAAAATCTCGAGTTGTTCCAGCAATGTCAGAAACAATTGATCTCGAATCATTCAAAATAAGATTAAATAAACTACTCTTACCAGCATTAGGCTCACCTACTAGAACAACGTCTGGAGACATGAGACTTTTACTTGATATCGAAACAGACTTATTAAGTGACTCAATTATTGATGAAAGCTTAGATACTGAATCTTTTAAAAGTTTTTCAGACTCTTCTTCGCCAACATCTTCCATAAAGTCTATATTCATCTCAATGGCGGACTTAAGCTTTAGATATGAGGCCGAAAGTTCCTTATATCGCTTATAAAGCTTTCCATTCAGCAAATCTAAGCCTTGATCAAGCATAAGAGATGAGGAGGCATTTAATAATGCATCTAGGCCCTCAACTTGTGCCAAAGTAAGCTTCTTGTTAAGCAATGCTCTATAAGTGAATTCACCCTGGCTAGCTAAACGAAATAATCCACTAGCGACAAATGATTCAATAATTCTCTTTAAGTTAAAAATATTCCCATGGGCAGATATCTCTAAGATATTCTCACCGTTATAACTTCTAGGGCCCTTAAAAAAAGTTATTACAACTTCATCTAAAACTATTTCATTAAAATAGAGATTACAAAACGTAGCTTTACGCTCTTCAAGTTCTGAAATATTTATTTTAAAAAAATCTTTAAGGTAATCGAGAGAAGGGAATCCAGATAAACGGATGATCCCTATCGCTGTATTTTCAGACAGGCCTGTCGAACATGCAACAATAGGAAGATCATCAGTTATATAATTCATTAATCAACCGTTTTATATACAAATAATTGTTGTGCTATACCTAGTACATTGGAAACACAAAAGTATAAGTTAAGACCAGCAGGTAGGTCTTTCATAATAAAACAAAAAACAAGTGGCATAATATACATAATTTTTTGCTGGTTTGGATCTGCTGTAGTCGAAGGATTTAACTTCGTTTGAGCAAGCATTGTTAATCCCATAAGAACAGGAAGAACATAGTATGGATCTTTAGAACTTAGATCAAAAATCCAACCATAAAATGGTGAACCTACAAGCTCTACAGAGTTATTAATAGACTGATAGAAAGCGATAAAAATAGGAACTTGTAAAAGCATTGGAAGACAACCACCTAAAGGGTTTGCGCCTGCTCTTTTAAAAAGTTCCATTGTTTCTTTTTGAACTCTTGCTGGATCGTCCTTATATTTCTCTTTTACTTTAGCAAGTTCAGGTTGAACAACTTGCATCTTCTTCATACTTTTAAAAGACTTGTACTGAAGAGGAAAAGTTAAGAAACGAATGATAAATGTAAGGATAATAATCGCAAGACCGTAGTTTCCTACATAGTTATAAACATACTTAAGACCTTTTAAGATTGGAACTGCTAGTATTCCAAATAGTCCAAAATCAATCGAAAGATCAGTCTTATTTTTTAAGCTACTTAAATAGTCAAAGTTCTTTAAAGCATATAGAAAGTGACCATTGTACTCATTAGAAGCATTAATAGTCTGAACAAAGAAACTACCAGATTCAGTAGAAACATATTTCATAGAAACTTTTTTAGAGAATACATTTGCAAATAAATGGTGATCAAAATCAACACCTAACCAACCAGTTTTTCCTTCACCACGATCATCACTCTCAATATCAATTCTTTCAACGTCTTTTTGGAATATTACATATTGTCTGTAAGTTCTGTTTGCTGATGTCTTCTCAGTTGAGTTTAAATGGAAAGCTAATTTAACTGGGTTCTGTGAAGATAAGTTATAACTAAGTCTACCATCATCTAAAATATCAAAGATAATTTTAATACCTTTAGAGTTATCATAAGCAGTTATTGAAGAAGAATTTGCAATCTCTTCAAATTGTAAATTAAAGGCCTCAAGAGTATTTTGAGAATTAACTGTTCGTACTTTAAAAAAGTTTTCAGCTCCAGAGAACTCGAAAAGATTAAAGTTTGTTTCATGACCTTTAGCTTCTTTAATTGAAAAGTCAGAGTTAATTGTAAAAGAATAACCATTTCTAGAAATAGTTACATCTTGAAGATCTTGAAGTTTAACAGGTGCTGTTTTTACTTTTGCAACTGGTGCAGTTGCTTGAGTAGTTGTACCAGTAACTTCTACTTTTTCAGTTGTTGTAACAGGTGCACTTTCTTCGAAAGCTTTCTCTGGTGTAAAGAATGCTTGCCAAGTAAATAGAACAATACCAGATAGCACTAACGCTAAGACTGTTCGCTTTTGATCGTTATTCATTTGAATAAACTCCTAGTAGGAAAATATTAGTTCATACTATCTATCATGGAGTATTTGAGTTGTTAATTATCTTTTGTATTAAAGGTACGTTTATCTATATTTGAAAAAGAGTGTTCTAAGGCACTGTTTAAGTCCCCTTTTACATCCTTGGAGTTTTTAAATAAACGTGGAGAAACTAGAACCAACATATCTAGTCCGAGAGACTTATATTCTGACTGTCTAAAAAACTCACGAATAGTCCGCTTACAAATACTACGTTTGTTAGCCTTACCTACTTTTTTAGTTACAGTGATTCCGATTCGAGTTTTACTTGAATTGATTTTGGATGGCTTATAATAAACGCGCATCCATTTATTTGAGAAATTTTTTGAATCTTTTCTTAAATAAGAAAAGTCTTCAGCTGACAATAATCGATATGATTTATCAAAGCCATTGTCAGCTGTAGGCATTACTTCTTACCGACAGAAACTGTTAGGTTCTTTCTACCTTTAGCTCTTCTTGCCTTGATTACATTTTTTCCACCTGGAGAAGCCATTCTCTTTAGGAATCCGTGTACTCTTAATCTTTTCTTTCTTTTTGGCTGCCAAGTTCTCTTAGACATATTAACCTACCTATCTATAACGTTAATGCTTATTGTTAAAAATTACTTTGAAAGTTATTAATATACTCTCTGGCCCACAAGGTCAATGGCCCATAAAATTTTTTGTCGATATAAATTGTGAGAATATATGGCCATGCGTAAAAAACCAGTTTTTTTAATGGCCTTCATTCTGAGGCCGTGCTAAAAATTTCCACCACACAACACAACAACACTTTTTGGGAGAAACACGCGATGCAGGGGAACTTTCCTTTTGATCAGTTTTTCAAAACTGACAGTTCAAACCAAAATAATATCAATAATATAGCTCAAGATACAGTTACAGAACCTGTTCAAGAGCCAATGAATAATCAATCATTTACAGAGTCTTTCTTCAGCGAAGAAGAAATTGCTATGATGAACACTGAAATTCATAAGTCTTTGATATCACTTATAGCACCTCAGAAGTACTCAGCGTTCTTTGAGGGCTCATTTAACCTAAAAAATATTGAGGAAACAAAAGCTGTATTCTCAACAACAACTACCTTTATTAAGACAATGATTGAAAAGAATCTAGAGCAAATATCTGATTCTATTATCAATACCTTAGGTAAGGCTTATGAGATTGAGATAATTACTGAACCAAGTAATAACAGTACTTTACCTCAAAACACTCATATTCCATCAATGAAGCCCACAAGAGCTTCTGAAGTAACTTTTTCACTAGACTTAGAGCCAAAGAAGAATGAACTAAGATCTAAAGTTGAATCTAAGTACATTGACCATATGGAAGCCGAATATTCAGGCATTCTTATTGACCCATCTAAGAGATTTACAAATTTCGTTGTTGGTCCATCAAATAACTTGGCCAATGCAGCGGCAATAGCTATTAGCAAAAACCCTGGAAAATCAGGGAAATACCCTTCTCTTTATATGCATTCAAATTCTGGACTTGGTAAGACTCACCTACTCCACGCAATGGCGAATGGTATTAAAGACAATTACCCACATTTTGTAATCTGTCTTATTACGGCTAGAGATTTCATGAAAGAAATGATCGACTCTATTAGAGAAGAAAGACTTCACGATTTCAGAAAGAAGTATTCTGAAAAAGTAGATGTTCTTATGATCGATGATATTCATGAGCTTGGTGGTAAGGAAGGAACACAAAGAGAAATATTCCATATCTTTAACGAGCTTTATAATCGTGGAAAACAGCTCATCTTCACGTCTGATAAGACTCCACAAGAAATAAAAGGACTTGAAGATAGAATTAGAACAAGACTCCAATGGGGACTTGTTGTAGATATTCAAAGACCAGACTTTGAGACTAGACTAGCTATTATTAAAACAAAAGCTGATGAGCTAGACCTCTATCTAACAGACGATATTATCAATCTTATTGCATGTAATATAAAGACAAGCATTCGTGAACTAGAAGGTGCCCTAATCAAACTGAGCGCGTTTACAGACATCATGAGTGTAAGTATTGATGTAGAAATGGTTAGAGACGTTTTAGCGCTTAAAGAACATGAAGAAGAGAGAAAAGTAACACTTGAATCTGTTGCTAAAACAACATCACAACACTTTAGAATTCCAATAGCAGATCTTAAGTCAAAATCACGAACTAAGGATATTGCAAACGCAAGATTCATAGCTATGTACCTATCAAGAAAGATCGTAAATGCTACACATGAAGAAATTGGAAGATTCTATGGTGGCCGCGATCACTCTTCAGTTGTTCACGCTGAGCAAAAAATCACATTACGCTTAGCAACAGATGTAAATTTATCTAAAGACATCATGACAATCGAAAATACTTTATAGAAATACTCCGAAATAATGGCCGACTAATTCACAAGGCCTTTTGACTAGTCACCCCGGCACTGTCCGGGGTTTTTTATTATCCACGGCCCAACTAACTTATCCACAAATTATGACTAGTCATGTGGATAATATGCTATGGCCCAGGGCCTCATTTGCAGGTTTAATGGGCCATTCGTTGAAAACTAATCCACGGCCGGGGAAAATATATTGTTAACATTCCCCACATGTGAATAAAAAAGTTATCAACATGTTTAGAAGTTGTGAGTAAATGACTGGCCAAAACAATGAAAAGGCCAAACAAAATAACGCGGGCCTAAATTATCAACAAAAGGCCGTTGATAAGATTCTAATAAATGGGGCCATATGTTATGAACCACATAATATACGTATTAAGATATGCGTCGAAAAAAAAAGATCAACAGCTGCCAACAATGACAGAAATGGCTAGACAAGCATTACTAATAGGTGTTTGATAGTTTTCAACTTATCCACAGGATATATAATATATAATATAAATATAAAGAGAGAGAAACTAACTTGATTAGTTGTTCTTCGGATTATAAAAATTAGTAAATATAATTCATCAGGAATCTTGTATGAGAATAAAAATTGATACAGAAAATTTAAGAGATGCTTTAAATAAAATTCTAACTGTAATTGATAAGAGAAATTCAAGACCAATATTAACATATACACTCTTCACTGTTAGCAATGAGAGAATATATTTATCAGCAACAGATCTTGAAGTATCAGCAAAGTATTCACTAAACGCTGAAACAGAAGGGAATGCTAGCTTTTGTATAAATGCTAAAAATCTATTCGATATATTAAAAGAACTTCCTAACACAGATATCCACATGGAGTTGGAAGATGGTGAAAATCTCCTAAAAATAAATTGCAATGACATACATTACTCACTGTTAATTTATGAAAGTGAAGAATATCCTAATTTACATTTTGGTTCTGATAACAAGTTCCAAATTGATTCAGATAATTTATCTAATCTAATAAGCAAAACTTCATATGCAATTTCTAATGATGAAACAAGACTTCACTTCAATGGAATTTTCCTACAAGAAGTTGAAACAAAACTTAGAGCAGTAGCAACTGATGGACATAGACTTTCATTAATTGAAACTGACTTATCAACAGAAAATAATGAAGCTCTTACAAATGGAGTAATCATTCCTAGAAAGGGTGTTTACGAAATTAAAAAAGTTGCTGAATCATATCCAAATACAACACTTGAAGTATCAGTAGATGATTCATACATGTATATAAATGCAAAAGAAGAATACCATTTAGGTATTAGATTAATTGCAAGAGAATATCCTAAATACCAATCTGTTATTCCAGGTAAAACTACATTCACTTTAACAGCTGATAAAGATGCAATCTTCAACGCTGTTAAAAGAATTAAAATTATGTCGAATGAAAAATCAAACGGTGTAAAAGTTTTAATCAAAGATAATAGCTTAACAGTTATGGCCAACCACCCATCTCTTGGTGATGCTATGGAAACTATTCCAGTAGATTACGATGGTAAAGAAATGGAAATAGGTTTTAATGCAAAATACTTAATGGATTCGTTTAGTATTTTAGAAGCCGAAGATGTGATCCTAGAGCTTAACAATGAGTTAAGTCCTGTCATCGTAAGATCAAATCAATTACAGAACTATATTGGTATTATTATGCCACTTAGAATCTGATTTTAAATAATGCAAAATATCAAGATTTCAAAACTACAAGTTACAAACTTCAGAAATCTTGAACCAGATATCATAACATTCTCTCCAAATATAAATTGTATCTTAGGAGAGAATGGAAATGGTAAGACAAATATCTTAGAAGCATTATTTGTTCTCTCTAATAGAAAATCATTTCGTAAAAATACAAGTTTTCCACAGTTCCTCGGTATAGATGGGGATAAGCCTGAAATATTATTTACATCAATTTTTGATTGTGAAGGAGACCAACTTTCATATTCAGGAAAGATGGATCCAAATGGTTCAACTTGGTTTATGGATGGTAAAGCGACAAGAAAAAAAGTTGGAGCAGAACTAGTATTCATAAATCCATTTGATGCATATTCATTTAGCAATATTCCTTCATTTAGACGTAAATGGTTTGATGATCATATTTCTATGTGTAATAGAGAATATAAAAAGGTACTAAATAGATACAATTCTTCATTGAGATTTAGAAATACATTACTTTCTAAGAAGCCAACTGACTTTATGAAGCAGTTGAATGTAATTGATAAGCAGATGAGCGAATACTCATTTGATATGCTTAATATGAGAATTGATTTTGTTAATAACTTAGCTCCTATAAGCGAAGAAATTTATAAAGACATTTTTTCAGAAGAACATCAGCTTAAAATAAATATTGATTCTAGATTCCTAGGATTTTCTCAACAACAAATTTTTGACTACATGCAAAGTCGACTAGAAAAAGACTTAGTTGTAGGTCATACGACGTATCAAATTCACAAAGATGACTATGTGCTTCTTTTCGATGGACTCAATGCTTACGAATTTTGCTCTCTAGGACAACAAAAAATGAGTTATTTGAGCCTCTTATTTGCCTATATAGAGCTCTTTAGGTATAAATTTAATACCTATCCTATTGTTTTAATCGATGACGTTTCAGGCGAGCTAGATAGAGTCAGATGGTCGAGACTAATTAATTTTTTAGAAACAAGTAAGTTTCAAGTTTTAATTACGACGGCCAATGAAAAATTTAAGGAAGAATTAGAACGAATTGATGGAGCAAATAAGATTTACGTCGACAATGGCTCAATCATTTAACAAGCAGGAGTTCCATTTTGGAAAATCAGACAGGTTCAATTGGTAAAGTTTCAGAAACTTATAATGCCAGCCAGATTACAGTCCTAGAAGGATTGGAAGCAGTAAGAAAAAGACCAGGTATGTATATTGGTGATACTTCAAATAGAGGTCTTCATCACTGTGTATATGAAATCGTTGATAATGCAGTTGATGAAGCATTAGCGGGATTTTGTTCGGAAATTAATGTAATTATACATGTTGATAATTCTGTAACTGTCGTTGATGATGGTCGTGGTGTTCCAGTTGATATGCACCCAGTTGAAAACGTATCTGCAGCAGAGCTTGTTTATACAAAGTTACACGCTGGTGGAAAATTCAACGAAGATGGTGGAGCTTATAAAGTTTCAGGTGGTCTTCATGGTGTTGGTGCAGCAGTTGTAAACGCACTTTCTAAATGGGTTAAAGTAGAAATTAAAAAGCACGGAAAAGTTCACACTGTTGAATTTGCTCGTGGTGAAGCTAAGGCGCCATTAAAAGTAATAAGTGAATTAGATGATCCTAGTCAGACAGGAACAGCTGTTACTTTTAAGCCTGATAATGAAATCTTTGAAGTACATGAATTTAACTATGATACTTTAACAAATAGATTTAGAGAGATGGCATTTCTTAATAAGGGTCTAAAGATCAATGTTAAGGATGAAAGAAACGACAAGAAAGAAACTTTCCATTACGAAGGTGGACTAATTGAATTCGTTGAATATCTAAACAGAGCAAAAAGTCCTGTTCATAAGAAACCTATTTATATTGCAGAGTCTCGTGAAGATTACGAAGTAGAAATTTCTATGCAATGGACAGACTCATATAGTGAAGTTCTATCTGGATATGCTAACGCTATTACTACTCCAGGTGGTGGAACTCACATTTCAGGATTTAAAACAGCTTTAACTCGTTGTTTAAATTCTTACGCAAAAGATAATAATTTATTAAAAGGTCTTAAATCAAACCTGACTGGTGATGATATGAGAGAAGGTCTAACGGCCATCATCTCTGTTAAACTTCCAGAGTTACAGTTTGAGGGACAGACAAAAGATAAGCTTGGTAACTCTGAAGTTGAAGGTATTGTTAACTCACTAGTTGGTGATGCACTTAAGAGATACTTTGAAGAGAACCCATCAACAGCTAAAACTATTATTAGAAAATCTGTTGATGCTGCTGCAGCAAGAGAAGCAGCGAGAAGAGCAAGAGAATTAACTAGACGTAAGTCAGTTCTTGATATGGGTGGTCTTCCAGGTAAGATGGCCGATTGTCAGGAAAAAAATCCTGAGCTTTGCGAAATCTATATTGTAGAGGGTGACTCTGCCGGTGGATCAGCAAAACAAGGTAGAGATAGAAAGTATCAAGCTGTACTTCCTCTAAAAGGAAAGATTCTTAACGTTGAAAAAGCACGTTACGATAAAATGCTTGGTAACAATGAAATTAAGATGATGATTCAAGCTCTTGGTACAGGGATTGGAAAAGGTAACTTCGATATCGCAAAACTTAGATATCATAAAGTTGTTATTATGACCGATGCCGATGTCGATGGATCTCACATTAGAACTCTTATTCTAACTCTTTTATATAGACAGTTCCCTGAACTAATTGAGCAAGGAAATATCTATATCGCTCAACCACCACTATATAAGTACAAGAAAGGTAGAAAAGAAACATATCTAAAAGATGAAAAATCATTAGAAGAATTTCTAATTACAAGTGCAGTGGCAGATTGTCAGGTTATGGTCGAAGGATCTAACCTTGAACAAGAGCAATCAATTTCTCTTGTTAACAAGTATAGAAATTATTCAAGTATTCTAGCTTCATATGATGTTCACTTCGATACGCTACTTCTTAGAAAGATAATTGAAGATGGTGCAATCAATAGTGAGCTATTAAAAGATGAAGCAAAGCTTAGAGTTGAGTTAGATAAATTAACAACTCATTTTAAAGCTCTTGAAGCTGAAACTCTTAGAGAGTACTCATTTGATATAGATGAAGATGAAGTTCACCATACAAAGACTGTTAGAATTACTGTTAAAACTACAGCAAGAACTAAGAAGTTTAAATTTGGAAGTAACTTTTTAGACTCACCAGAATTTGCTGATCTCTTAAACACATATGATGGAATCAAAAAGTATATGGCTCTTTCATTTGCTGTTACTAAAGAGAAAACAGGAACTGAAGAATATAATGATCTTAAATCATTTGCTGATTTTATTATCGCAGATGGAAAACAAGGTGCATATATCCAACGTTATAAGGGACTCGGAGAGATGAACCCTGATCAACTTTGGGAAACAACAATGAATCCAGAAAATAGAACTCTTCTTCAAGTAAAAGTAGAAGATTCTGTAGAAGCGGATCAAGTATTCTCTGTTCTTATGGGTGATCAAGTAGAGCCAAGAAGAGAATTTGTTGAACAAAATGCACTTAATGCAAGAAACTTAGACGTATAAGTCGTTTAATTTAGGGATTGAATAATGACTGACGAGACAAATGCACCACAAAATAGCGGAAACATCACTACGATTGGTATTCGCGATGAAATGAAAAGTTGTTACCTCGATTACGCAATGTCAGTAATCGTAGGTCGTGCTCTTCCAGATGTAAGAGACGGACTAAAGCCAGTTCACCGTAGAGTTTTATATGCGATGAACTCATTAGGTAACTATCATAATAAACCATTCTTAAAGTCTGCCCGTGTTGTTGGTGACGTTATTGGTAAGTATCACCCACATGGTGACTCTGCTGTTTACAACACTATCGTACGTTTAGCGCAAGACTTCTCAATGAGATACCCACTTGTAGATGGACAAGGAAACTTTGGTTCTATTGATGGTGATAACGCTGCGGCGATGAGGTATACAGAGATCAGAATGAAGAAGCTTTCAGAAGAAATGCTTCGTGATCTTGATAAAGAAACAGTTGATTGGCAACCTAACTATGATGACTCTTTAAAAGAGCCAAAAGTTTTACCTACTAAAGTTCCAACACTTCTTGTGAACGGATCAGCTGGTATTGCCGTTGGTATGGCAACAAATATTCCTCCACATAATCTAACAGAAGTTATGACAGCTCTTATTACATTAATTGATAAGAGAGATATGTCGATTGCTGACATCATGGAAATCATTCCTGGGCCAGACTTTCCAACTGCTGCTTCTATTCATGGAACAGAGGGAATAAGATCTGCATACTACACTGGTAAAGGTGTAATTCAGACTCGTGGTAAAATGGATGTAGAAGCTTACGGTAAATCTCAAGATAGAGAAAGAATCGTAATTACAGAACTTCCGTACCAGGTTAACAAAGCAAAACTAATTGAAAAAATTGCAGCTCTAGTTAATGAGAAAAACCTTACAGGTATTTCTGATATTAGAGATGAATCATCACGTGAAGGTATCAGAGTTGCGATTGACTTAAAAAGAGGTGAAATTGCAAATGTAGTTATTAATAAACTATATAAGCAAACTTCTCTTCAATCATCATTTGGTATCATCTTCTTATCTATTGTAAATGGATCACCAAAAGTTCTTAATATTAAAGAACAACTAGAATGCTTCATTGATCACAGACGTGAAGTTGTAATTAGAAGAACTGTTTACGAATTAAAGAAAGCAAAAGAGAAAGCACATATCTTAGAAGGTTTAAAAATTGCTGTTGAAAACATCGACGCAGTTGTTGAGCTAGTTAAAAAGTCAGAAGGTCCAGCAGATGCAAAATCGAAGTTAATGTCGATATATGCACTATCACCTATTCAGGCACAAGCTATTCTAGACATGAGACTTCAACGTCTAACTGGTCTTGAAAGAGATAAGATTGTTGCAGACTATGAAGCTATTATGGCCGAAATCGGAAGATTAGAGTCTATCCTAAATAGTGAAGAACTTATTAAGAGTATCATTAAAGAGGAATTCAATGAAATCGTCGAAAAGTACGGTGATGAAAGAAGAACTGATATTGTTGCTAAAGCTGATGAAATTCAACTTGAAGATCTCGTTAAGCAGGAAGAAGTTATCGTTACTTTTACGCATAAGGGATACGTTAAAAGGATGCCAGTAGATACTTACCGTACACAGAAACGTGGTGGTAAAGGTGTTAAGGGTGCAGCTAACGATGATGATTTCTTCACAAACATCTTCACAGCTAATACTCATGATACGCTTCTATTCTTCACAAGCCGTGGACAAGTATTCTCTAAGAAAGTTTATACAATTCCTGAAGGATCAAGAACTTCTAAAGGTAGAAACCTTGCTAACCTAATCCAGATTCCAAATGGAGATAAAGTTAATGAGATTATCTGTATTCCAAAAGATGCAGACATGAAAGAAAAGTATCTTATCTTTGCTACTAATAAAGGACTTGTTAAGAAATCAAGTTTAGAAGATTATTCAAATATTAAGCAATCAGGTCTAAAAGCTATTAAACTTCAAGATGGTGATCATATTGTAAGTGTTAGAATCTCTGATGGAACTAAAGACGTTCTACTATGTTCTTCAGCTGGGAAAATTATTAGATTTGACGAAGGTGATGCAAGACCGATGGGACGTGTATCTCAAGGTGTTAAAGGTATAAATATTGATGATACTGAAAAGATCATTGGTATGGAGCTAATTGATGATAATGTTGAAATTCTTTCTGTAACTGATAGAGGTTACGGTAAGAGAACTTCTGCAAGTCAGTATCGTAAGCAAACTCGTGGTGGGAAAGGTATCCTAGCAATGAGACTTACTGAGAAGAATGGTGAGATCATTCAGATTAAACCAGTTACTGAGAAAGATGACTTAATGGTTGTAACAGATCGTGGACAAGTTATTAGAACGAAAATTTCTGGAATATCTCTAATGGGTAGAGCGACACAAGGTGTTCGTATACTAAATCCAAAAGATGATGAAAAAGTAGTTTCTGTAGAAAAAATTATCGAGCCTGAAGATACAATTGAAGGCACTGAAGAAACAAGTACAGATGAAAATAAAGAATAACTTTAAGGCCAGCTTATTGCTGGCCTTATTTCTTTTTACCTCATGTGATTTCACTCCGCGGATTCACCAGCAGATTCTCGTTGCTCAAAAATATATTACAGACCAAGAATATTCTAGAGCAGTAAAGCAGTACCACGAAATCTTAGAAGAAGTTCCTTCAAAAGATATTAAGATTAAAATCTATTATCAACTTGGAGAGCTCTATGCGATCTCTCTTGGACAATACCGTAAAGGTATCCACTACTACGAAAAAATTAGAGAATTAACTAATAACCCAATTTGGCTTGTTAAAACGCAAGAAAGAGTTGGTGAAATAGCATTTACATATATTAAAGATTATAAAAAAAGTGAATCAATTTACGAAGAACTGATTTCATTCAGACCAAAGCTTAATAACTTTGATTTGTACGAATATCGTTATGTTTTCTCTCAACTAAGCAGAAATAAATTTAAAGAGGTAGAAAAGAATCTAATTCCTCTCCAGAATAATGTTAATCACAAGTTCCATACCGATGCATTTTATCTTTACGGAAGACTATATTTTCATAATCAAGAATGGCAAAAATCAGTAAGTTATTTAAGAGAATATATAAAACGCGAAAAAAGACGAGATAAGATTGTTAAGGCTAAATTTCTTATGGGGAATGCATATGAAACAATGGAAAAGTTGAAAACTGCATATAATATTTATTATTCAATAATTAGTGAGTACCCAAACACTAAAGTTATTCAAGCTAGATTAAAAAGTGTTTACGAGCGAAGAATATCGAGAAGAAGGTAGTATGATTTTCGATAAAAAATGGGTTAAACCAATGGCACTTGCCATGAGCCTCCCCTCTTCAGCATTAATGACCGCATGGTTTTTGTGGACACTAGTCGATAAACAAGTTATTTCAAAGAACGTTGCGGTATTTATTTTTCTCGCGATCATAGGAAATATCCTAATAGCAATGGTAGTTTATGCACTTAAGAACTCTGGAAAAGATAAACGCTAAGGTTTTTATATCTCTGTCGATACCACCGACGGCCGTTTGCCTATATTTTTCAAACTATCCTGATGAGTGGATTGCTGTCTTAACAGTCTATGTAGCAACTGTAATTTATTTAATTATGTTTGCTGAGGCGGTTTATGAGTTAACGGCGCCTTATACTGAAGAGGGATATGTAAGCAATAAGCGAAAACTTGCATTTCTCTTCATAGGAAAGATAGTGATTCTCATTTCTGCTATAATATTTGGTCGACAAATTATGGGAAGTAAGATAATTATACCTGTACTAAATTATTTTGTTCATATTTTTGTGCTGGGCGCAAGCCTCAGTAAAGCAAAAAAATAAGGGTTTTTAATGAAAAAAATTGCTCTAATGCTTTTAACACTACTATCAACAAGCGCTCACGCGGCTGGTTTTGAATGGTTGGGTGTCATAGCTCATAAATTCCACCTACATTTTCCAACTTATATTCTAACGACAGGACTTGTTGGGCTTCTACTTTTAATTGTTGGTCTTGCTTATAGAGCAAAGATCTCAAAACTATCTGTAGAAAATAGAGTTATCCCTGAAAAAGGAATCACTCTTAGAAACCTAGTAGAAGCTTACGGAAGCTTTATCTACTCTCAATGTAGAGCAGTATTAGGTGAAGACATAGCTCCAAAATATTTTAAATTTATTTCATTCCTTTTCATTATGATTTTTATTTCAAATGTAATTGGTCTGGTTCCAGGATTTTTACCTCCTACTGAATTCATCAACACGACGCTTGCTCTTGGTATGATGTCTTTTGTTTATTACAACATTAAAGGATGTAAAGAGTTAGGAACAATGAATTACTTAGCTCACTTTGCTGGTCCACTTTGGTACATGGCAATCTTAATTTTCCCAATTGAGATTCTTTCAAACCTTATTAGACCTCTTTCTCTAGCACTACGTCTTAGAGGAAATATGATGGGTGACCACCACGTTCTTACAACATTCTTAAACCTTGAGATTCTTGGTGTTAATGTTGGAGCATTTGGTGCTGCACTACCATTCTATATTCTTGGATTACTAGTTTGTTTCATCCAAGCATATGTATTTACAATGTTATCAATGGTTTATATTAGTCTTGCTACTGCACATCACGATCATGATGAGCACGCTGCACACTAAGATAAACTAAATTCTTAATAGTCGGAAAACGACAGGAGAAAATTATGGAAAACACTATCGCATCATGGACTGCTAACACAGCTGCAGTTAAGTACATGTTCTACTTCCTAGCAATGGCTATCGCTGCATACGGTGGAACTGCTGCACAATCAAAAGCTGCTTCTGTAGCTCTAGAAGGTATCGCAAGAAACCCATCTGCTGCTGACAAGATTCAAACACCAATGATTCTTGGTCTTGCACTTATGGAATCACTTGTAATCTTCGTACTTATCTCTGTATTCCTAGTAGGTTAATCCCCACTAAATTACAAAGATACTCGAATTTTAATTCAAGTAAAGATTAGGAAGCTCTCGAGCTTCCTTTTTTTTTAGGTGGAATACATGTGGATAACAACTAAGATTCTTTGGACGTTATATAGTTTCTTTAATATTTGGTTCTATATCAAATGGAGATTCTATAATTCATATGATTTAGTTGATTATCTAATTTTCACTTTAGGTTACCTTCTAATTTTCCTATATTCAGAATCCTTTAATAAGCTTGTTAAGAATACAATAGCAAGAGCAGCATTCTCAATAATCATCATAGTAACTTATCTTTTAGCAGCGAAGTATCACTACAGAGTTAAAACGAATTTTGATTACATGATCTTTATTGAAAACTTTAATGAGTTATTTAATAAGGAAAGTGCAGATGTCATACTTTCAACATTTAAAGCAAAAGATATCTATCAAGCCTTAATGGCCATACCATTATTAATCTTGGCCCATATCAAGTGGAAAATTTTTAAGATTAAAACGGCTAATATAAAAATGGGTTTAGCCAAGTTAATTACATATATAATTCTAATAATAATATCTCCATTTTCTTTTGGAGAGATATCATATATTGCCAAATCAGCTTATGAGTTTCACTTTGGTGGTTTTAGAAAGTCAGATAATTACCTAGTTCTTGAAAAGAATAAGAATCTATTTAAAAAAGTTATTGAGTCAAAATTTGAATCATCAAAACCTAATATATTCTTAGTTGCAATGGAATCATTTAACGGTCTCTATGTTGAAAAGAAGATAAATGGAAAATTTGTTACACCAGTTTTTAACAGTCTCATTAATGAAGGGCTCTATGTTGAAAACTTCTATGGAAACTCAGTTCAAACCATAAAGGGACACTATTCTATACTTTGTTCAAGAATTCCTTATATAAAAGGAAAGGCCAGTTATAAGGCGGACTTAAGCAAGCTGGATTGCGCACCAAAGAAATTAAAAGAGTTAGGATATACTTCATTCTACCACTCTTCTTTTCATAACCTTGATTTTGATAACACGAAAAAATTTATGAAAGGTATTGGTTTTGATCTATTAACTAGAAGTGAAGGTTCTAAACTTACAAAAAAACAACAGGTCGAAAATATCTGGGGATGGGGAATACAAGACAATCTATCTTATATTCAATATGTACAAAACTTTAAAGAAATAGAAAAAAGTAAGAAACCAGTCTTTTCTATGATGAGCACGATAAGTCATCACATGAAGTTTAACAAAGTTCCTAACTCTCAAAAATATATTTTCAAAAACAAATCGGGAAAAAAAGAAGATTTTATAAATTCACTACATCTCTCCGACAAGTATCTATCTTCATTTATAAATGAGTTGAAGAAAAATAACCTCTATCAAAGTAGTATTATAATAATAACTGGAGACCATAGCTACCCAGGTGGAGAGCATGGGCTATATGACAATCAGGTTGGCCACTATGAGGAATTTTTTAGAACTCCCCTACTTGTGATATGGAAAGATAAACTTTCAGCTCAGAGGCTAAAATATAAGACGTCATCGCAGGTTGATATCTTGCCAACAATTTTAGATCTTATAGGTGAAAGCGGTATTTATAATTTTGTTGGTGATTCAATATTAAGGGAAGAAAATAACTTCGCGCATCTCGTTCAGCCATATAATGGACAGTTTCTTAGTGTGGTAAAGTGGCCGTACAAATATGTCTGGGCCAAGAGAAAAAATCGTGGGTTTTTATATGATTTAATGACTGATCCAAATGAGCTGAGTCCTATTAATAACGATGAAATCGAAGATAAGTATAGGAAGCAGCTTGATTATATTTATTTGGATAACCTTAGATAACCTTAAAGGCTACCTAAGTTTATATAAGCTATATTCATTAATTGTTGAAAGCTTTTGAGAGTTTAAAATTAATGAATAACATGGATTATCAATATCAGCTCTTATAAGAGCATACTTAAACATTTTAAACTCTTCTAAATTTTCATCGCTTGAACAGCTTTTAGTAAAATAAGCAGCAGGATTATGCTGATATTGAATTACTCGCATATTCAAAGGCGCATAGTACTGTTGTGACAAATTATCAGAATATAAGAGAGATTTAGATGAAGGGTCTATATGCTTCCAAAAAGCAGTTAGAGGTATAACTTTCTTGATAACTTCATCTTCACTTAGATTAATATAATTCTTAGTCATCTTCTTAATTCTACTAAATGATTTATCTATCTTAGAATCTACCAGGCAGAGTATGAGTAGGATAATTGGCACATAGGTCTTCTTTGGAAGGACATTGCTAATATTACTAAAGATGTAATAAACCAATACAAAATATGCTGGAAATAAGAATCTAACTGCAGTTACACCACCATTTAGAAACATCATTATAGCGAAACTTGAAAATAAAAAGTACATAACCTTATTAGAATCATTTCTCTTATCAAGTATATTTTTAACAAAACATACCAAGGATAAAAGAAAAACAACTTTGCCTAGAAATAAGCTTTTAATGTTCATCATAATAGAAACAAAAGTAGGCTTTGAAGACATATGATGTGAATAATAATCAATCATTGCTTGAGAAGCTGATCCTGGGATTTGTTCGATGAGACCAGGAAAAAGAGGATTTCCAATATAATAGTAATTTCTAAAAAGTATAGGGCCCCAAGTTAATAGAGCAATAAGTGCAACAGATAGAACTTGAAGAGGTTTCTTTAAATGTAAATAAGTAAAAGTTAATGCAATTGGTATTATGTAGAGAATACCTGAACCCTTAATTGAAGGCGCTAAACCTAATAGAAACCCAAGTGTAATAAGCTCTTTTTTGCTAAGGGAATCTTTAACTCTTACTCTTTCGAAAAAGATATAGAGTAAGAGGATTGATAGGGCCAAAGGGCCATCGTTTTTAGCATAAAGAAAGAAAGAAGATCCTTTAGCGATAGTTAGCAATGAAATACCTGCTAAAGCGGCATATACCTTGTCTTTATTCTTAATAGAATTAAAGACGAGAATTGAGCCAATTCCTAGAGAGAAGAAATAATGTAGGAATTGAGAAGATACATGAGCTTTAAGCCCATAATCAAAAATATAATGTGGAATAACATATAAGAACTCAAAAAAACCAGACATGAGAGAGCCTGGTATTGTTGTCCAGGCCTCAGTCCAAAGTCCATTTGAAAGATATTTTGCAATTACTATATGATAGTTTATCGCATCAACATGTCCGTATATTACAAAGCTTTCAAGTGTTTTTAGTAAGAATATAATACCAAAAATTACAAAGAGAGAGCGTTTCATAATATATTGTTAACACGACTCTTAGATTTTTCAATAAACGTTTTAATATCTGGTTTAAAAGACTCATCAAAAGAAGTTAGTACATTGAATTTAAAGATTGACCAAAGTGCTGAAAAACCATCTTTCCAACCAATCTTTTTACCTTCAGCGTAAGTTCTACCGTAATAAGAAATAGGAACTTCATAAATTCTAATCTCTGGAAGTTTAGCAATCTTAGCTGTCATCTCTGGTTCAATTCCAAATCTTTTTGAAGTTAGTTTCATGTTCTGAATTACTTCTCTTCTAAAAACCTTATAACAAGTTTCCATGTCTGATAGGTTTAAGTTTGTGAACATATTTGAAAGTAATGTTAAGAACTGATTACCTTTGTAGTGCCAAAAATACAGAACCCTTGAAGCTTCACCTTTAAAACGAGAACCATAAACAACATCGGCTTTATCATTTAGAATTGGCTTTAGTAATACAGGGTACTCAAATGGATCATATTCCATATCTGCATCTTGAATTATCGCTATGTCTCCAGAGATCTCAGTGAATCCTCGAGTAATTGCAGCACCCTTACCTTGATTAAAATCTTGGAAGAATAATTTTACTTTATCGTGATTTGAGAAGTTTCCTTCTAGTACAGTCTTCGTTTTGTCAGATGAAGCATCTTCAACAATAACTAACTCATAATCAGAAATGATATCTTTACAGCTCTCTAGTGCTCTAAAAACTGTATTTACTAATTCTACTACCGTTCTTTCTTCGTTATAAACTGGTATTACGACTGATAATTTCAAGATTACTCCTAATAGATACAAGACTGAGGGAACTTTCCCTTGGCCATGAAAATATGTTCTGTATTTATATAAATTTTATCACTAAATTCTTTACACTTATTTTTAATCGATAGAATTTTTGTTCTATCAAGAGGCCAGGTGTTACTTACACCAGATGTTTCTAGGATGATAACGTCATAGAAGTCTTCTAATGGACTCCATCTATGATGATGTAAGCTCATATTTGGTCTTAAAACTTTCGCTCCAATACCACCAGTAGTATAGATCTTTGCGTTGAGTGGTAACTCAGAAATAGAATTGTGCACAAGTTGACTAGTAGATCTCATTTCTTTGCTGGGGCTACATGCAGTTATTTTATTGAATACAAAATTTTTAAAAATCTTAGTATACATTGAACTACCACCAATAATTAGTAATAGAATGCATAAAAATTTTAACTTTTTATTAGTTAAATGATTTTTGATATTAGAGAATGCCACTGTTGCAATCATAACTGCACCAAATTTAGATGCGTGATGGTAAGAATATCGATTTATTATTATATGTATAGCTATTAGAGGTAATAAGAAGCAAAGCACAGATGTAAAGTAGTGATGTCTTAATTGGGTGAGGTTTTTAATCTCTTTACGCGCCACTAGAAATACTGGTATTAAATATGCAAAGAAGACTTTGAAAAAGTCTTTGTAATGAAATTCTTTTAGAATCTTTGTACCATAGATAATAGGGTCACTTATAATATTACCAAGGAATTGGTTACCATATCCTATAGTTTTACCAATTAAAATAGCTCTTAGTTTTAGTTCAAATATTATAAAGAAAGTAGAAATTACAAAAAGAATTAGAAAGCGTTGATATTGCTTTCTTAGTAAGAAGGCAAATGAAAGTCCAAAAATACCAAATGGAAATGTTTCTTTAAAAAAGCACAAAGAAATACAAGCAATAAGAACCCCTTTAAAAGAGTCTTTAGAGAGTGAGTATACTAAGTATGCAAGAGGTAGGATTGCCCATGTTACAGGGTGTGCAGGATATAAAAGTCCACCAAGTATGCTTCTTGAAAAGAGTATTAAAGCTACAAAGAACAATGGGTGTTTTTGAATACTTTCACGCTGCTTTGTAAATATAAATAATGCAAAAGCTAAATACCAAAGCCACTCAAATATTAAAAGGCTAGATGGTGTATAAGAGAGTAGACGAACAAATGGAGCAGCCAAAAATATAACAGGATCAAAGTGCTCATTAAAAATAAATACATTTCTTATTGTATTAAATGGGTTCCATGTCTCAAAAAGCGAAAGATCGTAAATGGCCTGTTGATAGATAGTGTAATCAACAACACTCATACAGTTAAAGGTTAAGCTTCTAATCATATGAATAAGCGGCAGCAAGCATAATACTACTGCTAAGATTAAGAGTATCTTGTTTTTAATTTGATAATTCATATTTAGCCTAATTATGATTTTCTTACAGCACTAAGTAACCTTAAGTTACCGACTATTGTTTTCTTAAACGGCATTTTTGATTCACCAAGCTTTAAGTCATATCTTAATAAGAAAGGGACTTCTGTGCAGATGGCACCTTCATTATGACACTTAACAAGAACTTCAACCATTGAAGCGAAACTCTTTTCGAGTACAACTTCTGGACCATATTTAGAAACAACTTTCTTAATAATATTTGGTGAATATAAACGGTAACCGCAAGAGTAATCTTTTACTCCCGGAATATTTCTTAATAGTTTAAAGAGTAGACCAAGGCCAGCTGATAGAATTTGTCTCCACCATGCAACACCTTCGATTCTACTTCCTGGTCTATATCGCGAAGCTACAACAATGTCGTAACCTTCCGCTATTCTAGGCATCATCCTTTCAAAGTTAATTGGATGATGTGAATTATCTCCATCCATTAGCCCACAAGCAAATGGAGGTGTCTCAGAATTACAAGCTGAGTTAAAGAGATTTAAGGCAGTATTTATTCCACCTGTTAAACCTTTGTTTACTTCATGCTTAACATATTCAAATTTTGTATTACATTTAAGGTTTTTTACAACCTCGTCAGTATCATCTTTACTGCAGTCATTAATAATTATAACTCTCGTTTCAAAGCTATTGCCATGAAGTGCGTTAAGTTTGTCAAAGTTCTCCATAAGCGGAGGAAGGTTTTCAGCTTCGTTATAACATGGCAGTGCAACAAGAATATATGGCTTCATATTTAAAAGACCTTTAAGTATATTAGATTAATGAATATTTTCCAAAAGATTAACACAAACGAAAAGTATAGAAAAATAATAATTTCAGTCATTCTAACTAAGTTAGCATTGATATTTATCGCGTCATTTAATCAAATGGTGAGTCCTCATATTCACAGACAAGTGGATACTTTGGGCGTCGCAATGAGGTATTGGCTTAAAATGACACATGAGTCATTTTCTTTAGAAACGATACTGCCTGCCGTCATAAACTCTGGCTCTGGAAATGGTATTACTCCAATGGAGTTTCCAATTATTAACCTCTTATTGGCACCGTTCTTTATTGGTAGCGATCTCATTAATATCCCAATTGTTACACTTGTCTTCGTTGTATTAACGATAATCCTATGGAGGCTTAGCTATAAGTCTTGGGATGGAGTACAAATTGGTAAAGTTGAAGTTAAGAATGTCATCCTATGGATGCCTATCTTATCATTAACTTCAATATACGCAGGTAAGTTTATACCAGATACGATTGCACTCTTTTTAATTCTAATTGCAGTTGGAAGATCTTGGGATAAGCCAAAAATTGAAAGTGTGCTTTATGCATCAGTAGCACTTCTCATCAAGCCAGTACTTGTAATTGGTTTTGGCTTGTTTTTATATAAAGATATTAAGGAAGTTGTAATTAGATATTGGTATATATGGCTTGTACCGATATTAGTTGCTCTTATTTATTATACTCTTGGAGTGGCTTTTATAACTGAGCATGGGAGCATGAATCTTTTTGCTATCGAAGTAAGAGGCTTAAGCAAAGGCCTATTAAATTTTGTAAAACACTCTTATAAGTTTCCTAAGTTATTGAACGAAATGTTATTCATTCGTTTTGCTTCAATAGTAGTGTTTCCATTTATTATTATAAAACTGTTTAAACGTGACTCATTTGTAATAAGAAGCTTAATGATTCTGTCTCTACAACTATTATCTATAGCTATAATCGGTGGAAAGGAAGTATATGCACATGATTATTATTTTTTAGGTATGGTGCCTATTTTACTTTTACTGAGCTTTTCTGTTTTAAATAAAATCAATAATAAGTTAGTTGTCTTGGTTTTAATGATTTTTACTTTTCGCACTCTAGAAGTTTTTTATAGTGACAGTAAGCCAATATTTTCATCTAAGAAAAGACATTGGAGAATCACAGAGCAGTGTAGGCAGTTAAAAATTGAAAATAAGAACTTTCCTTGGAGTAAGAATGAAGTCTTCAGGACTTCAAATGAAGGCTATCCCCTACTTGCTATATGCCTGCGTGAAAGAGTTGGCTCTACATTTTCTAAATATGGAGTTCTCTATGCCACAGATGGCATTCCAGAAGGGTGTAGAGAAATAAAGAGATATAAGGATATTAAAGCAATAGAGTGTGAATAACTCTATTGCTTAGAAAATCTAGAGTAAAGTGTCTAGGATGACTTTAGATGCAAAACCGTTACCGTATGGGTTTTGGTTTAGTGAAAATGAAGAGTAATATTCTTTATCAACTAAAAGTCTATTAGCAGTTTCAATAATCATTTCTTTGTTTGAGCCAAGAAGTATCGATACATTTGCAGTAACACCTTCAGGTCTTTCAGTATTTTCTCTAAGGACAAGAATTGGTTTTTTAAAGTATGGACCTTCTTCTTGTACACCACCTGAATCTGTTAAAATAAAGAATGACTTACTCATAAACCATGAGAAATCAACATAGTCTAAAGGCTTTAGTAGATGAACATTATCAACATCATCAAAATAACCATGAATAACATCTTTAACATTAGGATTTAAATGTACAGGTAGAACAAATTGAAGATCTTTATTTTTACTTAGCTCAAGGATAGCTTTACAAATATTAACAAGTGGCTCTCCATGATTTTCTCTTCTATGCGTTGTAACAAGAACTAGTTTCTTACTTGGATCAACGAAAGAATACTTTTCAGAAAGTTTATCAGCTAAGACTGAATTATTAATCGAGTCGGATGTAATTCTTAAGGCATCAATACTTGTATTACCAGTTACTACGACATTTTCAGTTATATTTTCTTTGTGCAAATTGGCCGCACTAGCATCTGTAGGAGGAAAGAAGTACTGAGCAAAAGCTGTAACTAGCCTTCTATTGGCTTCTTCAGGAAAAGGAGAATAAATATCACCGGTTCTAAGTCCAGCCTCAATATGTACAACTGGAATTTTTTGATAAAAAGCAGCAAGACCACAAGTGAATGTTGTAGTTGTGTCACCTTGAACCATGACATAGTCAGGTTTTACTTCATCAAGAACATTAGACATCTTTGTTAATATATTTGCCGTCATATCCGCAAGAGATTGATTAGGCTTCATAATATCTAAATCATAGTCTGATATTATTTCGAAGAACTCTAGAAATGGGATGATCATATCTCTGTGCTGACCAGTTAGACATACGATTGCTTTATGTCCTCTATCTATAGTCTCTTTAATTACTGGTGCCATTTTAATTGCTTCTGGTCTTGTTCCGAAGCAGAATAATAATTTTTTCATATTTATTCCCTAAAAATTGGATTGTAAGTCGTAATAATGTACCATAATAGCTAATTCTATGTGAATCATATTGGCTATATAATGACTTTGAAAATAAAAAAAGTTTTATTTATTACTTTAAGATCGGATACAGGAGGTGGTCCTAAGCACTTGCTGGACCTTTGTACAGGGATAAAAGATATAGAGATTCATATCGCGTCTCCAACAACTTTGCCTTTTGGTGAAAAATTTCAATCAATAGCGACAGGTTTTATAGAATTGAAACATAGAGAGTTCTCTTTTATAAAATTATTTAAAATTTTACACTATTGTAAAGAAAATGGAATTGATTTGATACATTCTCATGGCAGAGGTGCTGGGCTATACTCCCGTATATTATACTTGTTTGGAGTAAGAGTTATTCATACTTTTCATGGTGCCCATTATGATAATAACTTCATTGGAAGAGTTAAAGTTTTGATTGATAAATTTTTAAAAAATAATTGTGATAATTATATCTGTGTTTCTGAAGATGAGTTCAATAAAGCTAAAGAGATGAACTTTGTTGGTAATACTAAAGTAAGTGTAATAAATAACGGAGTTTCAATATTGAATATAAGAGACTCTTTAAGTATTGGATTCCCTAAAGAAGGTGTTGAGTTTGGAACCTTAGCTAGACTTAGTTATCAAAAAGGGATTGATATTTTAATAGATGAGTTATCTAAGAATAAAACACCAAACCATTGGAAATTCATTATTGCTGGTGAAGGTGAAGAAGAGAGGTTTCTAAAAGAAAAGGTTAATAATTTAGGTTTACAGGATAAGATAATATTTTTAGGTAATGTAAGTAAACCACTAGAGTTTCTAAATCGGATAGATGTGTACTTCTCAACGAGCCGATGGGAGGGGCTTCCGATAGGCGTTCTAGAGGCTATGTCATTAGGTAAACCTTGTATATTAAGTAATGTTGAAGGACATAGAGAATTCAATAAGATCATGAACTCTGTTTTACTTTATGATGATTTTGTTGAGGAGTGTCATGAAATAATATTAATGAAAGAGCAATATTCAAAAATGGCATTAAATAACGTTAAAGAAAACTTTTCATTAGAAAGTATGTGTAATTCAACACGTAAGTTATTTATTTAATGAGCCCGACATCTTTAGTTAAGATACGAATACTTCTTTGATCTAAACTCCATTTAGAATTAGGGACTTTGTAATCATCACCATATAACTCTTTTAAGTGCTTATCGGCATCAGTTTTTGAAGGCGCCATAAAGTTTAATCCCATAAACTCAATAGGTTCTAAGTCAAACTTTGAAAATGTATTCTTGTGTGCTCTTAGGCCACCAATGAAATTAATTGTTTCACCCCAAGTCTTACCAGGAATACTTGAAAAGTCATATGTAGTGAAAAACCTCCCATCCTCTTTGACTACAAAGAAATCTACATGTGCTCCTTTGTATGAATAAGTTTTTTCTACTAGTGAATTATCACTCTTTAAAACTATAGTTCTGATTAATTTAAATCCTCTTTTGAGTAACTCTTTTTCGAGACGCACTAGGTCGTTAATGCTTTTGACAGCAAAGTCGATATCAAAGTCGTGAGAAATTATAGAATTGTTTCTAAAGGCGCCGAGAAAGCTACCGAACTCTAACCAAACTTCAGATCTGGACTCTTGTATTGCCTCATGAAGTAGGTTGATTGCAGATGTTGAAGACATTTTAAACCTAAGGTTTACAAAGTAATATATAGGCTTTGAAAAGTACTTTTTTACAAGAGGAAGTAGTCCAATTACAGCGATAAACTCTTTTATTTGTTCAAGAATAGTCATACTATATTGGTAACACATCTAATAAAGAACGGAAACTATGAAGAAAGTAATTACTTATGGAACCTTTGATTTGTTGCACTGGGGGCATGTTAATCTACTTAAAAGAGCCAGAGAACTTGGAGATTATCTTATCGTAGGATTATCTAGTGATGAGTTCAATAAAATAAAGCATAAACAATCTTTTCATAAATATGAGGAGAGAAGACTAATTCTAGAAGCGATTAGATATGTAGATGAAGTAATTCCTGAGGATAACTGGACTCAAAAAGAAGAAGATATTAAAAAGTATAGTATAGATACTTTTGTTATGGGCTCTGACTGGGAGAACGAATTTGATGAGCTATCTGAGCTATGTGAAGTAAAATATCTTAAAAGAACTGATGGCATTTCTACTTCTCAAATTAAAGAAGACCTATCAAATTAGTTTGATAATTATTTTTTTTAGAGTAAAAACTGAAACGAGATACTCTATATTTAAATCCCTGATCTCTTTATTAAATATCGAAAAAATAATAAGTCCTAAAATATTTGAAAGAATTGAAGCATATATTACACCAATAGTTCCAAGTCTATGAATAAAGATATAATTAAAAACTAGGTTTAATACAAGGATTGATGTTGCTAGTATTAGGTTTAAGATGTTTGCAGACTTTGTTAAGAAATAGTTTATTCTACCAAGAGCATAAAAGACAAATATAAACTGTAATGAATAAAGCTTTAAAAACTTTGTAGCTTGAGAATACTGCTCTCCATAAAAAAGTGAAATTATAAGATCTCCAAATATGTAACAACCTACCGAAAGTCCAATAGATCCTATATTTAAAAGGCAGAAATATTCTTTTATACTATCTCTATCTTTAGCCATTTTTGATAAATAGATTGTTGAAATAATTGATGGAAGAAATTGCCAGGAGTCTAAGAGTTTTGAAGCTGCACTGTAAAGTCCTAATTGGTTCATAGTGCTATATTTAGCTATATAAATCTGATCAATTTTGGCCATACCTCTAAAAACAATAAGACTTATCATAACAGGAAGAGATTGCTTAAGAAGCAATTTAAGAAGTACTTTGTTAAATTTCCATTCAGAAAAATGTAAGTTTTTATATGACTTTATAAACAATAAATAACTTATTAGTGTCATTATTATAATCTCAGCAGTACTTATAATAACAAAATATAAAAGGTCTAAATTCAAGTAAATAAACAGAACCTTTAACAAAGCTAGAATAAAAAATAGAAGGCTTCTGCTTTTTGCTTGGTCTTTAATATTGTGTTTTGCGTTTAGATACATTTCTGTATTTGAAAAAGGGATTGTTATAAATGCACTTGTGATCAAAAAAGTTAAATACATCACATCTTTTTGAACGTTAAGCCCTAATAGTGATGGAATGATTAATAAATAGAATAAAAAGAAAATAATAAAGCGGAATATAAAAGTTGTTCCTAAAATTTCTCTATCAGAATGCTTTCCTTTTGCAATCTCACTTAGAATGACTTCGTCCAGACCGAAAGTCATAAGTGGTTTATACAGAAAGTAGAATGATAGAATGAAATTGAATTTTCCGTAATTATCTACACCTAGGTGGCGAGCTACCCATGCTCCAACGAAAAGAGATATTATCAGGCGAAATATGTTCTGATTAAAAAGATAAGAGATATTTTTAATATTTAGCTTGGTTGAAGACAATGTAATCTCAGTAGTTCATTTAATAATAGCTCTATTCTATTTGAGAAACATTACTTAATCTACTTTCAATTACCCTATATACTTTAAAACATTAAAAAATAGGTATAATATTGTAAAAAGTCAGAAAGTAAAAAAGGATTAGATGTATTATGTTGAAAGAGTACGAGAGAGCCTTTTCGTATATTCAAAAGGTAGTTGATGTTATACTTGTGTGTCTTTGTTGGCTATTTGCTTATGTCATTAGGTTTAAGCTATTTGATAATGCGGAAGTTGGACTTGATTTACTATTTTTGAGTATTACTCCTGTAATATGTTTTTTAACATATTGGAACTTCCTGAAAGAAGGACTTTATTATTCTCAAAGATACAATTCAAGTTATTCTGAGCTCTTTAAAGTTATAAAAGCTAATGTTTATACTATAGTAACATTCGTTATATTACTGTATTTTTTTGCGGAGAATAGACTATCTAGAATGACAATTGTGTTATACTTCGGAGTTTCTACTTTTGCCTTTGTAATTAGTAAAATTCTAATTAGAAACTACCTAAAGAGAATGAGAGAAAAAGGTAAGAATCTTCGCTTTGTTACACTTGTAGGCAATAATCCTAATATACTTACTTATATTGATGTTGTCAGAAATCATAAAAATTCAGGCATAAAAATAGGAAACTGGCTTGACTCTGATGGACTGAACGAAGAAAGTGACATTTCAGCTCTAGGTACAATTAGTGACTTATATGTTGTCTCATATAAAAGTGAAGATAAACATAAAGAGGGAATATTTTTAAAAAATCATTATAATAGTGTAACTCCTATAAAAATTATACCAGATTTATCATATTCACTAGTAGGTCATGTGATAGAAGATTTTGAAGGTGTACCTTTACTTTCGTATAACGAACCGAGCTTTTCTTTATTCGAAATGCTTTTAAAGTCAATAATAGACAAAGTTGTGGTTTCAATTGGTATATTTTTAATATCACCTGTATTAATTACAATAGCGCTCGCTGTTAAATTAACTTCTAGAGGGCCAGTACTTTATGGACAAGAGAGGATTACTGAAAATGGCAGAAAATTCAATATGTGGAAATTCAGATCGATGAGACCAGCTAGAAAAAATGAAGACCTTAATACATGGGAATCTAAGGGAAATCCTAGAATTACTAAAATTGGTACTTTTCTTAGAAAAACATCTATAGATGAATTACCACAATTATTTAATATTCTTCTCGGCGATATGAGCCTTGTTGGACCAAGACCAGAAAGAACGCACTTTGTTAATAAATTTAAGAATGAAATACCTAACTATATGTTAAGGCATAAAATGAAGGCTGGCCTTACTGGTTGGGCGCAAGTTAATGGACTCCGTGGTGATACATCGATAGAGGAAAGAATAAAATTTGATATTTTTTATATTAGAAACTGGTCAATCTGGCTTGATATAAAAATAATTATTCTTACATTTATAAAGGGTTTCATAAATGACAATGCTTATTAATTACTTTAAAAAAATATCCTACTTAATACCTATATTTAATATAAAAACAATAGCAGGCCATAAAACATTTTTACCACTATTATTTCCTCTCTTGGGTTGGTTAAACTTCTTTAAAGAAAAAAAAATAATGAAGGTGACAAGTTTTATAGTAATTTTGCCTTTGTATTCTATTGTTTTAGGAGCAATAAATAAAGATATAGAATCAATAGCACGAAGCTTTCAATTATTGGGCTTAATGCTATCTATAGACTTATTTTCGACTATTGCTGACAAAAAGTATTTAAAGAATTTTACTAAAGTAACAATAGTACTTACATTAATAATAATATTTTATGAATTATTTGCAACTGAGCTAATGAGTACTCATTACATGATGTCTATTAAAAGGTTTAGGCTAATACTTGGTGAACCAAATTTCTCGGCATTTTTCTACGTATTGTTACTAAGTTTATTAATTGATTCTAAAAGTAGCTATAAGTTGAGAATACCTTTAGTTCTGTTTACACTAATGACCATGTCAAGAATGGGAATGATAGCTCTTCTAATGTTAGCTTTTATACAAGTTCTTTCAAATAAGAAAGGGATAATAGCAATATTAGCAATTGCCTTCTTTTCGTTTCCTATTATTTTATACTTTTCTAATAGCATGATGCCGAAGACTACAATAGAAAAACTTAGTAAGAACTATTCAAGATATTATATACAGACGATATATGTCGAAAACTTAAAGAATAATGTCTTTGGTAGTGGCTATTTTAGATCTAAAAAAGCTAACAAGATGTATATTAAGGAAAATAGTGAATCTATTAAAAAGAAGTTTGGTATAACACATATCGGAATTACTGAACAACATAACGGGTCTGTTCAGTTAGTTAGCGACTTTGGAATATTTATATATATCTATATTATATCACTATTTTTTTACTTTAAAATTCCGGAAAGGTGTAAATTTTATGGTAATGCAGTTGTTACAATATTCTTATGTTCATTCTTTCTAAATTTTATGAATGAAATACTGATATACATTACCATTGGAGCAATAATTAAATCTAATGAGCCCTAGCTTTAGTATAGTGAAATAAATCAAGTTTAGATGTGGGCTTTTTATATAAGTTTTATTAATATATTTTAATGAATAAACTAATCTATAAACTCCCTTATGCGAAAAGAAAGGCTCTCGCTTTTATCTATGATAGTGTCTTTTCGGTTGCATTATTTCCTATTGCAATCCTTTTGAGAATGGGAAATATAAGTTCCTTAATCTTTAATGAACACCTTTTTATTAAGCTAGCCATTATACTTATAATTAATCAGCTTACTTTTGTTATCTTCGGCCAATATAAAGGTGTTTGGAGATATGCTAGTACTCATGATCTAATTCAAATTGTAAAAGCAAGCAGTACATCTACAGTTTTTATAATTATAATTTTCTTCTTTTTTAATCAATTGGAATTTGTACCTAGAACAAGTTTCATAATTTATTGGACAATAAACATTTTGTGTCTTTCTGGAGGACGTTTTGCTTATAGGCTTTATAAAGATAGTACAGCAAATAGATCTGGTGATAACTGCTTAATTGTTGGAGCTGGTAATGCAGGTTCACAGCTAGCAAAGTCGATAAAGACAGAAAACTCATCAGGGTTAAACGTAGTAGCTTATCTAGATGATGATAAAGAAAAATATAAAAGGTACATTAATGGATTTCCTGTAGCTGGAACTTTTGATGATATCGGAAAAGTCGTTGATCAATACTCTATTAAAGTAATTATTATTGCTATTCCATCGGCAGATTCAGAAATAGTTAGAAGAATTATAGATCAAGTTCCAGAAAGAGAAGATTTGAGTGTAAAGATCTTACCTCCTCTAAGTCAAATGATTAAGCCAACTGTAGACTTCTCTCTTGTAAAAGAAGTAGATCCTGAAGATTTACTTGGTAGAAGACCCGTTAGACTAGATCAAGAAAAGATTGCAGAGATAACTACAGGAAAAGCAATCCTAATTACAGGTGCAGCAGGATCTATTGGTAGTGAACTATGCAGACAAATTGCTAGATTTAACCCAAGCAAAGTTATTATGTTCGATATCTCAGAGTATAGTTTGTACAAACTTGAAATGAATATTAAAAGGGAGTTCCCTGAGATTGAATTTATTCCAACTATTGGTACAGTAACTGATGTTGAAAGATTATATGAAGTATTTCAAACGTACTCACCTTCTATTGTTTTTCATGCAGCGGCTTTTAAGCATGTGCCTCTGATGGAGCAATCGGTTAAGGAATGTATAAAAAACAATATATTTGGGACCAAAAAGCTTGTTGAATGCTGTATCAATAATAAAATTGAAGATTTTATTCTAATTTCAACAGACAAGGCTGTTAACCCTACAAATGTAATGGGAGCAAGTAAAAGAGCTGCAGAAATGATCTGTCAGAACAAGCTAGCTAGAAAGTCAGAAACTAGATTTACAGTTGTTAGGTTTGGAAATGTATTAGCCAGTAAAGGAAGTGTAGTTCCTCTGTTTAAAGAACAAATTGAAATGGGCGGGCCAGTTACTATTACCCATAAAGATATCACTCGATATTTCATGTCAATACCAGAAGCATGCCAGTTAGTTCTTGAGTCCCTAACTCTAGGTAAAGGAGATGATATCTTTGTTCTAGATATGGGTGAGCCTGTTAAAATTGTGACTCTTGCTGAAGATTTAATTAAGCTATCGGGATTTAGGCCATATAAAGATATAAAAATTACTTTTACTGGTTTACGTCCAGGTGAAAAGTTATATGAGGAACTTTTTGATGCAAAAGAAAAACTTGATAAAACAAGCCACAAGCTAGTATATAAAGCAATGGCGTTTCAACAAGATGAAAACCTAGAAGAAAACTTGGAACAGTTAGAGGAGTACTTAAATAACTTATCTAATTGTGAAGCTAAAAAATTTCTTAAAGAAACAGTCAAAACTTACTCGTATAACGATACAGACGAAAATGAAAATGAAGAAGAGCGTAAACTTCAATAGCGTTGAATAATATAGGTCAAACGAATGGATAAAATTTACCTAGCTAAACCTCATGTTACAGGAAATGAAGCTAAATACTTAATAGATGCACTTGAATCAAACTGGATTGCTCCTCTTGGTCCATATGTAAATAAGTTAGAAGACGAGATAGAAACTTACTTGGGTGAAGATAAGCATTGTGTTCTTATGTCGACCGGGACTTCAGCAATCCATATAGCTCTACACAGAATTGGTGTTAGTAAGGGAGATGTTGTTCTGTGCTCATCTTTTACATTTGTAGGTAGTTGTAATCCAATATTGTACCTTGGTGCAGAACCAGTATTTTTAGATTGTGAAGAAGATACTTGGTCATTATGTCCAAAATCTCTAAGTAAAGCTGTCAAAGAGCTTAAGAAAGAAAACAAGAACATTAAAGCTCTTATATGCGTTGACTTGTTTGGAATTAGTGCGGAATACGATGAAATTGTAAAAATTTGTGATGAGAATAATATTGCAATAATTGAGGACTCAGCTGAAGCTCTTGGTTCAAGCTATAAAAACCAAAAATGTGGAACATTTGGTGATTATGGAATCTTTTCATTTAATGGGAATAAAATCATCACAACATCAGGTGGTGGTGCTTTAATTTGTAATTCAAAGGAAGAGGCTGACAAAGTTACATTTCTAATAACTCAAGCGAGAGATGATCAAAACCATTACGAGCATAGTGAACTAGGTTTTAATTATCGCTTATCGAATATATCGGCAGCGATTGGCCTTGCTCAATTTGAAAACTTAAACGATAAAATATTTGAGAAAAAACGAATTTTTGAAATATACAAAAGCTGTTTTGAAAAATATGACAACATAAAGCTGCTAGAGCCAAACAGTGATAGAGAGTCAAACTATTGGTTATCTTGTGTTACAATTTCAACAATAAATTATAATGAAAAAGAAAAAATATTCGATGACTTGAGACAAAGAAATATCGAAGCTAGGCATGTTTGGAAACCGATGCATATGCAGCCTCTTTTTGATGATACTGAGTATTTTTTCAATGAAGAAGATGTATCTAAAAGACTTTTTAATACAAGTATCTGTCTGCCATCTAGTTGTGATATGACAAACGAACAGGTTATTGAAGTCGCTAATGTTATTATAGAACACACGACTTAGTTATAAGTTATCGGAACTCTAGAGGATGATAATTTTTAAAGGTAATTACGTAAATTATATATTCTTTTATATGGTAATTTCTATTACTCTTTTAAATCTAGGTGCCCCGTTCTCCACAATAACACCACCTTTTAATCCATTATATTTAAGTTTGATTTTTATTCTTCCAATCCTTCTTTTGAGTCGCAGTAGGGTTATATTGGATAAAATATTCATCTTCTATATATTAAGTATATTCAGTGTTAGTCTAATGAATGATAGTTTGAATGACTTTGGACTTTTCTTTATATACTTATCTTGTCCCCTTTTTGCAGCAATGACATCGTCTGTGAAATCTATATTAGAATTTAGACCACTGATATTGCTTTCCCACTCGTTAGCATATTTACAGCTCCCTCTGTTCATTAAGCATTTATATAATCAAGTAGAATTACATTCTTTCAATGTTGAGCAGTATGAGAGACTGTCTGGAGTATTTTTTAACTGTCACTCGTTATCTGAATCTTCATTAGTCTTTATGACTATCCTTTTATATCAATATGTCTATAAAGGTAATAAGGGCTGGTTTGTTAGAATCTCAATTGGACTACATGCTCTTCTACTATTGTTCGCATTTTCTAAAGGGTTATTAGTATCAGTTCTATTCGTTGCTAGTTATGAGTTATTTTTTAAGAAGTCAGTTCACTACTATAAGAAGTGGAAGGACTTATCAATGTTCTTCGTTTTTTCATTAATTGTTTTACTGCTTACGAGATATTTAAGTATGTCTGGACGATCTGAGATGTGGAGAGCGGCTATTGATGTGATGGAGCCAGGTGTACTAATTAGCGGAAAGGGAATGCAATACCTTCTTACAAACTATATTTCTCTAGGTATTTTTTCTCCAAACCTTCATAATTCCTATCTCCAAATTCTAATGGAGAAAGGTCTTTTTCCATTGCTACTTCTTTTATTATTTATTTTCTATACCTTTAATAATAAACGAATTAGTAATATTCGATTGGCAAAATACTATATGTTAATCATAGTTTATTGGAGCTTTTTTCTGAATATGATAGACTTGCCAACTAGTTTTAGTGGCTTTTGGTTTTCCTATTTATTAATACATTTTTCAATAAATAAAGAAGAAGAAATAAAAATGAAATAAAACCTAATAATGATTTCAGGAAATATTTCTTGGTTTTATTTACAGCAGTCCTTTCTAAGAATATGGGGCCAGCCGTTGCTTGAATAATTTCATTTTCTATATCATTCACTCCCTTTAAGACAAATTTCTGATTAGAGTTATCTCGTAATATACATTTATCAAGCTTTAGAATGTCTGTGCAACGATTATTTGATTTATAGAATCTGCGAGTGTCTTTAATGACAAATGGGAGTTTATTTCTGTTTAGAAGGATTTCAACCGAACTTTTTAATTGAGTCTTTGATTTATTAAATGTCTCTTCAAAACATTTTCTCAATTTAATTGTACTAGTTAATCCAAGATGATTAGTTAAGGTAAATTGAGCAAACCTTCCATCTTTAATATAGGTTAGATTTGATTCTGTTGTCTTTGGTGAATACTTAATAATACAATCTTTGTATAGTCCAACTTCTCCAGTTCCAAAGGATATGGGGGCTGTTAGTTGGAGACTACGAGCTTTATATTCATTAGCATATGAGATGACAAAAAATCCCATACTGATAACTAATACTTTAAGTACAAGTAAAAGTGTTTCCTTCATAGACTAGTCAAATTCATACCATACTTTTTGCTTAACGAAGTCCTTGTAGGAAAGCATTATTCTACATACTTTTTTTGACACATTATCTAGGGAGTAGTCTTTAACAATATGATAATTTTCTTGGCTATCTTCGGAGATAGACGTGATGGCCTGTAAAATACGTTCCCAATTGTATCCTGTCATAATAACAGTTCCTTCTTCCATTGCTTCAGGTCTTTCGTGCGCTGCACGCAGGTTTAAGGCAGAAAAGTTGAGAATAGAAGATTCTTCAGAAATAGTTCCACTGTCTGACAGTGTTACTTTAGAGTTTGTCTGAAGGTTAATATAGTCAAAGAAGCCAAAAGGTTTTAAGAAAGAAATGTTATTCGAAAATTCTACATCGATGGCCGCTAGCTTGTTTTTAGTTCTAGGGTGTGTCGAGACAATTACAGGGAGATTGTAGTGACGTTCTAGGTTCTGCAGTAATGTTGCAAAGTCTCTAATTCCCTTCTCAGTATCTACATTTTCAGCTCTATGAGAAGAAACTAAAAAATACTTACCTTTCTCTAAATCAAGAGTAGATAAAATTTTAGATTTACCAATATCATTTCGATACTTCTTTAATACTTCAAACATTGGAGAGCCCGTTTTGATAACTCTTTCAGGAGGAATCCCCTCTCGTAAAAGGTACTCTCTTGCAATGTCACTATAGCAAAGGTTGATATCACTAATATGGTCAACTACCTTTCTATTGATTTCTTCAGGTACTCTTTGGTCAAAGCATCGATTCCCTGCTTCCATATGGAAAACAGGAATTTTTAGTAACTTTGCGGATAAGGCTGCAAAACAACTATTTGTATCCCCTAATACTAAAAGAGAATCAGGTTTTTCAGCTTTCAAAATGTCTTCAAGCTTTGTGATTACATTTCCAATTGTTCCAAGAGCTGTTCCTGTAGCAGATTCTAAAAAGTGTTTTGGCTTTTCTATTTGTAGGTCATCAAAGAATATTTGGTTTAACTCATAATCATAGTTTTGACCTGTATGAACTAAAACGTGATCAATAGCAGGATTAGATTGAAGCTCAGAGATAACACAAGACAATCTAATTATTTCTGGTCTTGTACCTACTACTGTTAATACTTTAAACCTTTTCATTTTATCACTTCCTCAAAAAATGTATCAGGGTTATCTCTGTCAAATATTTCGTTAGAACAAAAGATCACGCATAATTCTTCATTTCCAATATTTTCGATACTATGTGTGTATCCTATTGGTATATCAACGATTCTAGCTTCTGAGCCTGCAACTTTATATTCTAAAACTTTATTGTTCATTACATGGCGAAAGCGAATCATTGCTTCACCTTTTACGACTATGAATTTTTCGACCTTAGTATTGTGATAATGATTTCCTCTTGTTACGCCAGGGTTTGTCGTTGAAAAGAAAATTTGTCCAAATTGATGAGATTTAGCAATTTCAAACAATGAGCCCCTGTCGTCATTGTAGCATTGAACTTGATAATCAAACTTGTCTTCAGGTAAATAACTTAGATATGTCGAATATAGCTTTTTTACTAAAAGGTTTGAAAAGTCAGGTACTAGTAAGCTATTGCGGGATTCATTAAATGCAACTAAGGTATTGGCCAAATCCCCTAGGGAAACACTGTATTCAACTTCTGTTTCTTCAATGATTTCATTGAGCTTTTTATTTTCTATATCTTTAAGAACTTGATCTATTAAATCTTCTATATAAAGAAGTTTTAACATTGAATTTTCGTCATTAATTTTAATTTCAATTCCTCTTGAAATATTGTGACAAAAGGTAGCAATAACAGAGTTGTAATTAGGTCGACACCATTTCCCAAAAATATTGGTAAATCGGTAAATTAAATATTTAGATTTTGTATTCTCAAGACCTGTGGTTAGAGCATTCTCACCTGCAAGTTTTGACTCACCATAAATACCTTTTTTGTGAACTTGCAGAGAAGAGGAAAGTATAACAAGTCTTTCTTTAGTATCGTCTTCTTTGATAATATTAGCTATTCTTTGAGTAAGATTACTGTTTACAGATTCAAAGTCGTCCTTTTTCTCAGATCGATTTACTCCAGCAAAGTGAAAAATTACATCAGCATCTTTAATGGAGCTCTTTAATAAACTTTCTGAGGCGTCTTTAGTGATTTCAATGTAATTTGAAATTTCTAATTGATTTAATCTGTTGATGAAGTTTTTTCCAACAAATCCGTTGGAACCTGTAATTACAATTTTCTTAGTTTTTAAGTTCATTTTGGATATAGTCCAGTTTTAGTAAAACTTTCTTTAGCTCTTCTACGTTCAATATCTTTGTATTAGATGAGTTATAATCCTCATTTGGGTCTTTTATGACTTCGCCTTCTGTGAAATACAACTGATAATTCAGATCACGGTCATCTACTGGAACACGGAAGTAGTCACCTAGGTCTTGAGCCTTTGCAAGTTCTTCTCGGCTAAGTAAACTTTCATATGGTTTTTCACCATGTCTTGTTCCAATAACCTTGATATCTGAATCGCTATTAAAAATCGATTTAAGTGCTAGAGCTAATGTTTCAACAGTCGCAGCCGGAGCTTTTTGAACGAAGGTGTCACCATTTTCACCGTTGAGAAAGGCATAGAGTACAAGATCCACAGCTTCTTCTAAAGACATCATAAAACGAGTCATCAAAGGATCTGTAACAGTAATATCTTTCCCTTCTTTCATTTGCTTAATAAATAAAGGTATAACTGAACCACGAGAAGCCATTACGTTTCCGTATCGTGTACAAACAAGGCTTGTCGTTGATTCGACTCTAGACTTAGCGATCATTATTTTTTCCATGAGGGCTTTTGTGATCCCCATGGCGTTAATTGGATAGACGGCTTTATCTGTTGAAAGACATATAACCTTGTCTACCTCTTCTTCGATAGCACTATTGAGAACGTTTTCTGTTCCTATTGCATTCGTCATTAACGCTTCAATAGGGTAAAATTCACATGATGGAACTTGCTTTAGAGCAGCCGCATGGAAAACGTAATTTACACCTCTCATTGCAAATCTTAGACTTTCTTTATTGCGGACATCACCTATATAAAATTTAAGACGATTGTCTTTAAAGTTATTTCTCATGTCGTCTTGTTTCTTTTCATCACGACTGAAAATGCGGATCTCTCTCACATCCAAATTTAGTAATTGTTTTACAACGGTACTTCCAAACGAACCGGTACCACCTGTAATCAAAAGAGTCTTTCCATTAAATTCTTTCATAATCTACCTATATAAATCATTTACAATGACTATAATCTATCGAGAAGACTATTGGAATGTCTATTTAGGCTAATGATTTAAAAATCCGTTCAAACTTTTGTGCACCAGATAATCGACTCAAGTTTTGAACATAGTAGTTTTGGCCATTGTTCCCCATTTTGGTTAATTCATCATTGGAGTGTTCCAATAATCTATTTAACTTTAGAGCTAGATCAATTGAATCTTCTGGCTCAAAGCAGTATCCTGCACCAGATTCTTCTATCATGTCTTTGGCGTCACCTCTTATTCCGGCGAGCAAAGGTCTTCCTGCAAGTAAATATGCCTGAATTTTAGAAGGAATTGTAATATCAAAAAGAGGGTCTTTATTTAAGTGAACGATTAAGCAATCAGCTGCTTCAAAATAATCCTGAACTTCGGTACTCGATACCCAGTCCAAAAACCTTACATTGTTAAGATCAAGCTCTTTACTTAGGTTGATAAGAGATTCTTTTTGTAAACCACCACCAATAAAGAGAAATTCTACATCTTTTTCGCGAAACTTTTCAGCGGCTTTGACGAGAGTCGACAATGCTTGTGCTTTTCCATGATTTCCTGCGAAAAGAACAGTGAATTTTTTCATACCAAACTTTTCTCTAAGTATTTCTCTGGGTTCAGTCTTTGGACCACTTTCACTTAAAGACCAATTGGGAACAACTGTTATTTTATGACTATCAACACCTCTTTCTATAAGTTTCTTTTTGAATCCATTTGATAAGGGGGCAATGTGGTCAGCTCTTTTGTAGACGAAATCACACAAAATACCGATTTTTTTGATAATGGAAGGGTTGTTAATCATACCGGTAGCGCTTAATGTATCCGGCCAAAAATCTTGAATATCTAGGACTAACTTAGAGCCTTTGCAGTATTTTAGTAAAAGTGCACTTAGTGCTGTTGTGATCGGAGGTTGGTATGCATATAGCAGTTCTTTACGTCTAACAATGAAAAGACCATACAGAAAAGAGAATAAAAAGAAGCTTCCATAGTTTAAGATTCTTTTTATTTTGCTACTATCGTGGCTAGGATAGAGCGGAACTCTATAAATTGGGACGCCACCAATAATTTCCTTGAAGAAAATGCCAATTTTGTAGTTTTTGTGAACCTTCCCACCAGGATAATTTGGATATCCAGTGATAATCTTTACGTTGTGCCCTTTTTCTAAAAGACTTTGTGCAAGTGGTAGGCATTTTAGATCTGGCTCTGGATAGCACCACTGAGATATTAAACATATCGACAATTTTTTATCTCGATAACCTTTTGATTTATCAAAGCTCAATCTTTCCATTATATCCTAACTTGTAAACTTTTTCGATATTGTATAAATTTAAGTGTAAATTATCTAGGATAAATGCGACAATCATTGCTTTGATAAGGCAAATTGTAGCTTTAATAAACGGTAAGCAAATGTGTGGAATCTTAGTTTCTAAAAACTTTGTTAGAAATAAAAATGAATTTGAATCTCTTTTAAAAACATTGGAAAAAAGAGGACCAGATGCAAGCTCTATTGAAGAGCTTGGGGAGACATTGTTAGGCCATACGCGACTAACTATAATAGACACTAATGAACGATCAAATCAACCGCTAAGAGATGAATCTGGACGCTATTCAATTGTATATAATGGTGAAGTTTATAATTATATAGAACTAAGAAAAGAGCTAGAACTAGAGGGTGTTAAGTTTCATACTGAATCAGATACCGAAGTTTTATTGAATTGGGTAATTCATAAGGGGATGAGCAACATTGATAAGCTCAATGGTATGTTTGCTTTCGTTATTCATGACAAGGAAACGGACGAACTGCTTATTGCAAGAGACAGATATGGAATTAAGCCTTTGTATTATATCCATAATGAAAACGGAATCACTTTCTCATCTCAAATTTCAACACTTAAAGGCTTTTCAACGGGTGTAGATCTCAACAGCAAAATTCTTTTTTCGGGTTTTGGACACATACCTGAACCATATACTTTGTATAAGAATGTTAAGTCTTTTGAGCCTGGAGCATATGCTACATATAAAAATAACAAATTATCTCTCCAGACCTACTTCTCTATTTTTCAAGAACAAACAGAAAAAAATGTAGACTTAAAATCAACCATCTCTCACGCCGTTAATATATTTAACCGTTCTGATGCCCCTCTGGGCTCATTTTTGTCAGGAGGAGTAGACTCTTCAATATTAAGTTCGATGCTTACTAAAGAAAATAAGAATCTAAGAACTGTTTCGATAAACTTTGAATTTGGAAATCTCAATGAAAAAGAATATCAAGACATGGTTATTAAAGACTATCCCCATGAAAATATTTGTGAATTTATAAGCTTTGATGAATTTACAAAATATAAAGAAGAGTATGATCAAATTATGGAGCAACCATCGATAGATGGACTTAATTCATTTATAGCGAGTAACGTGGCTAAAAAAAATGGCCTTAAAGTTATGGTAAGTGGAGTTGGGGGTGATGAGCTCTTTTATGGATACCCATCATTTGAAAGATATGAAAAAATAAAAAGTATTTCATCTTTGTTACCTAGTTTCTTGATTGGTTTTCTTCCCGCAAAATTTAAGCGTTTTGAGTATGCTAAAATTAACAAAACTGTAGGCAGTTATTATGTTCAAAGATCTATTAATTCTCCGAGTGAGGTTTCTAATATATTAGGAATAAATATCAAGGAAGTTGAGAAAGTATTTAAGGATTTCTTTTGTACAGTTGAAAAAAAAATAAATTCTAACGATGAAAACCTGATTTCAAAACTAGAGATTAGTGAATACATGAAGAACCAGCTTTTGCGAGATAGTGATGTATATAGTATGTATAATAGTATTGAAATAAGAATACCGTTTTTAGATAATGATCTTGTTAATAGAACATTATCATTATCACCAGTTCAAAAGATCACAACACCAAAAAAGAAACTGTTAATTGAAAATTCTTCTACGAAGTTAAATGAAGGCCTTGTCGTTAGACCAAAAAAGGGATTTGAACTACCGTTTGCATACTTCTATAAACGAACTGGGAACCAAGAAGATGCTCATTGGTCTAAGATAAGAGTTAAAGAATTACTCCAGAAGTTTGATAACTATAATGAATAATAAAAAGTCTAAAATATTAATTGTAACTGACCATTATTTTCCTTCTGAGAATGCAGGTGGCCCACTGATCTCTATAAAAAACTTAGTTCTTAATTTTAAGGATAAATTTGATTTTTCCATTTATACAAGAAACCATGACGTCAATAGTTCTGAGACACTTAAAGACATAGAGTTTGATAAATGGGTTAAATATGAAAGTACAGATGTTTTCTACGCAAGCCATTTTCACTTAGTAGAGATTAGAAAAATGGTCAAAAATTTTGATGATATCTATCTCAATAGCTTCTTTTCGCCATTAACTATATCGTTTTTATTAGCGACTGTATTTCTAAGAAAAAAACTTATAATTGCTCCTAGAGGAGAATTTAGCCCTCGTGCTCTAAAGTTAAAGTCATTTAAGAAAAATTGTTATATTAAGTTTTTTAAACATTTTTTGAACAAAACAAATGTTATATTTCAATCAACTTCACCAGAAGAGACTTCAAATATTTTATCAATATTTCCAAAGCAAAATGTATATGTGGCACAAAATATTCCTGACTTTCCAGAGTACGGTTCTTTAAACCAGGCTGGGTCCGAATGTTTGAAACTGATACATCATAGTCGTATTGTGCCAAAGAAAAACCTTCTCTATTTCTTAGAATTGTTAAATTTGATAAATATTCAAAGGAAGGTTGAATTTTTAATTTATGGAAATATAGAAGATCAAGCTTATTGGAAACAATGCCAAAGAGAAATAGAGCAAATAGAAAATCCTCTTCTTTCGGTTGTATATCTTGGAGCTCTTAAATCTAGTGATAAGTTTGAATGTTTATCGAAGTCTCATGTAGGAGTTCAACCGACCTTGGGTGAAAATTTCGGGCATTCTATTTTCGAGTGTTTTGCTTCAAACCTCCATGTTGTCGTAGGGATAGATACTCCATGGCAAGATTTAAATTCGAATGAAGTAGGTATAAATCTAACTCTTGATAAAGTATCAGACTCTAAGAAGTTGGAAGATTATATAGAGACTTTTGAAATTAATAACAAAAATAAAAAAGCGTATAATTATGCTTTGAAAAAATATAAGACAATATTAAAGACTTCAAATTATAATGAACTATTTAGTTCAGTTGAGTCTCAGAAAACTTTTTAGCAATAATTTCACTTAAAACCTTGTTTCCTTTTCTGTTTAAATGGTTACCATCATAAAATAGCTCATCTTCATACGTTTTTAACTTTGTGTAGTCCCAAAAGTCGAAATTCTCTTCCTCTTGAAGTAAGACAGAAAGTCTTTCAAAGGCTTTGTTGTAAATCTTATCAAATAACGGAGGGAATGCTTTCATGTAGGTGTGATGCTTTGGTAATCGTAAGAAAATGACTTTAATTCCACGATCAGAAAACATTTTCACCATGCGAAAGTATGAATTTATAGCTAGGTTCCAGTCGAATTTATAACTGTTATATTGGTTATAATGTCCTTTTACTCTGGATTTACCATCTGTCTTTGCCGAAATTGTACCATCTTTAACAGTATAACCAGGAATATGTTTTTCTCTTTCAATGAACTGAGACCATACTTGAGGAATTGTTAATCTGAAGCGTAAGAAATTTGGTTCTGCAAGCCACCTAACAAAGTGATAATAGTACTCTTTAGTATTAAAATGTTCTCTTATATCCCATGGTTCAACACCTGTTCTCCATAGTAGATATAAATCTTTTCCCATATGCTTAAAGTGACGAGTGAAAAGAACATGGTCAAACTCTATGAAAACTGTTTCTAGATCTTGGAGTTTATGAAAATGCTTCTTAACTAGTTGTTCAATTGCAATGGCCCCTAATCCACCAGAACCTAAGTTCATTACACTTTTTGAAAAAGCTCTTGGGTCAATACCATACTGTACGTGTGAGCTACCTAGCATCACAATCTTAGTGTCTTGAGTTAATGCTGTTGCTTCAGGTTGTGGATAATATTCTTCACCATAAATATAGATACGGATTGCTATACGTGATACTAAAAATAAAACAATTGCTAGTCCACACGTAATTATTAGTGCTTGATGCTTTCTCCTTTTAGCGGGAGGTAAGGCCATATATTTATGTGCATAATTAAAATTGAAAATAGATGAAAACATACGGTCTTATGACTCCTAAAAAAGTAATACACACACTGAAAAGAGCATATATAGCGACTTTTCTTTTGTAGCTAAAATTCACCATAAAATATTCATCATGATGCCTCTCTTCATATATTTCCATATAAAGAATCGGAAGAGCAAAAGTTAAAATTGTGGCTAGCGCCACTAGAGGAATATTACTTCCTGAAGTGAAGTTAAATAAGTTCTGACTAATTGTTAAGATGTCAGGAATTGATTGAGCAGCAAAAAGCATCCATCCAATACAAGTAAGTTGAAAGAAAATAATCATTGAGATAAAGTGCCAAGCTTTATTGGAAAGCCTTAAGGCTTTTTGTAACCTTTCTAAATATGGTGAAATCATTCTATGAATTGCAAGAAGTCCTCCATGATAAATTCCCCAAAGGACAAAATTCCAGGCTGCACCATGCCAAACGCCACCTAAAACCATTGTGATCATTAAATTTCTGTAAGTATTGAGCTTTCCAAGCTTGTTTCCTCCAAGTGGAATATATAAATAATCGCGTAACCAAGTGGATAATGAAATATGCCACCTTCTCCAAAAATCACTAGGACTGACAGCAAAGTATGGCCTTTTGAAGTTCTCCATTAGGTCGAATCCCATTAGTCTAGAAATTCCTCTTGCTATGTCTGTATATCCAGAGAAGTCTCCATAGATCTGAAAAGCAAATGCATAAATACCTAGCATTACTTCAAATCCATATTTTCCTTCAGGCTGTGAAAAAAGTTCCATCGCATAAGGAGCAAGGTTGTCTGCGAGTACCACTTTTTTAATGTAGCCTCTTGCAATTAACCAAAGACCTCTTTCAATATCAGATAATCTAATCTTTCTAATCTTCTCTATTTGAGGAAGTAAGTGAGATGCTCTCTCTATAGGCCCTGCAACAAGTTGTGGAAAGAAGGCTACAAATACTGCAAAATCAAGAAACTTCTCCGTAGGTTTTAACGTTCCTCTATAAATATCAATGGTATAGCTCATCGTTTGGAAAGTATAAAATGATATTCCAACAGGAAGAATGATATTAAGAGTTGTAATATTTGCACTTAACCCTACTGACTCGAGTAGAAAATGTAGATTCTCTGCAAAGAAGTTAAAGTATTTAAAAAATGCAAGCATCCCTAGGTTTGAGAAGACACTAATCATTAAAAATAATTTCTTCCGAGTTTTTTCTTTCGATTTATAAATTTCATGACCTGTAAAAAAGTCAATAACAGTAGATAAGAAAATTAGAGTTAAGAATTTTTCACTCCAACATCCATAAAAGAAATAACTAGCAACTAAAAGTAGAATGTTCTGATAACGGTGTGTAAGAACTATATACAATAGGTAAACCAAAGCAAAAAATACTGGGAACTCAAATGATGAAAATAGCATTATCAATAGACTATCTTGTAATAGCTAAAGTGTAAATGAAAGCATTTTTATCAGAGTGGCTTTAGGCTTATTGTTTTAACTTCTTGGTTTTATAGGTATCTGACGCTTAGATCATTTGCATATGTTAGTAAAAATGGTACAAATTTATAAATAATTCCAGGAGTAAGAATGCTTAAAAGAGCTATAGATATTGTCTTTAGTTTTCTTATTTTGATTATTGTGAGTCCAATTATCTTGATAAGTGCTATTGTTGTTTTAATTACAATGGGCTCCCCTATTTTCTTTACTCAAGCACGTGCTGGTAAAGACGGTAAACTATTTCATATTAAAAAGTTTCGAAGCATGTTCTCATTAAAGCCCGACAATAAACATCTAACAGACGAACAAAGAATTACAAAGTTTGGACGTTTTCTTAGAAGCTCTAGCATCGATGAACTTCCTGGCCTTTTTAATGTTTTAAAGGGAGAGATGAGTCTTGTTGGTCCTCGACCACTTTTAATGGATTATTTACCTCTGTACTCAAAAGAGCAAGCACGTAGACACAAAGTTTTACCAGGGATAACAGGTTGGGCACAGATAAATGGACGAAATGCAATTAGCTGGGAAGAGAAATTTAGACTAGATGTATGGTATGTCGACAATAGATCTATACTCCTTGATATCAAGATACTCTTTTTAACAGTAAAAAAAGTTCTTATAAAAGAAGGAATTACAGCAGTTGAAGAAGTGATAATGCCTCGATTTAAAGGGTCAAAAAGTGATCAAGATGAATAAATCAATCGTACTAATTTCTGATATTCACGGTAATGCAAACGCTTTAGAAGTGGTATTGAAAGAGATTAGTACGATTGAAAAAGTCGATCAAATTATAATCCTTGGAGATCTTCTAACTTATGGCTGTAGACCAAATAAAGTCGTAGAGCTACTTGAAGAGCTTAATAATGAGTATGAGTGTATTTTTATAAAAGGTAATCACGAAGAATTTTATTTCAATATTCAATCTAGTAAAGAGCCTTTTACATATGAACCACCGGCCTTTGTAAAAGAAGCAATTCTTTGGACTGGTAATAATCTGAAGAAAGATCTTAACTGCTCGTTTAAATGGGTCGAGAGTCTAACTGTTGATGAGTGCTATTTTGCACACGCAAACCCATTTGGTTATGGAGATTGGACCTATTTAAATGATAAGGACAGTCATACTAGAGCGGCTCTTAAGTTAGAAGAGTTGAATTGTAAGTATTCTTTTTTTGGGCATACCCATCGTAATAAAGCTGGAATATATACTGATAAGAAGTTTACTTTTTTTGAAAATACTGAAAAGGTTTTTAGTCTTGATAAGAGTGATGAAGAATCTAGATATATATTCAATACAGGGTCGATTGGTCAAGCGAGAGGAACTAAACCTTCCTATATCAAACTATTAATAAACGAAAAAAATATTCAGGTAATAATTAGAGAACTTGACTTAGATCATACGAATACAATTTCTGAAATAGAAGAAAGTTCATTATCTGATGAAACTAAGAAACGTCTAATTTCTTACTTAAGGAGTAGCTAATGATAACTGTATTTGTAACAGGTGCTGGGGGAGGAGTAGGCCAAGGTATAATAAAATCTTTAAAACTTGTTGAAGATTTAGATATTAGGATTATATCTGCTGATATGAGTCCACTAGCTACGGCCTTATATAAAACAGATTGTTCTTACCTTATACCAAAGGCTTCTGACGATGGTTATACGGATTTTTTAGTCAATATTTTTAAAAAAGAAAAAGTAGACTTTTATTTTCCGGGCACTGATGTAGAGCTATTAATATCTTCAGAGCAAAGTGATTTTTTTAGAAAAGAATCAAATACTACTGTAGTTGTTTCTCCATATAATTCCATTGAGATTGCAGACGATAAATATCTAACTTATAAGTTTATATCTGAAAATAATTTACCAGCACCAGAAAGTTATTTACCAGATGAGCTTCCTGCAGACTTAAAATATCCAATTATTGTTAAACCAAGAGTTGGCTGTCGATCAATTGGTGTATCGATTGCAAATAATGAGAAAGAGCTTCAGGCAAGATTGTCTACAGAAAGCGGACTCATGGTTCAAGAACTAGTAGGAAGAGATGATGAAGAGTACACATGTACTGTAGCATCTTATGATGGACAAATTTCTGAAGCATTAATCTTAAGACGAACACTTAGGTCTGGAGACACTTACCGTGCTACTCCAGTAAAATCAGAAGCAATATCTAATTATGTTCGGAAGTTAACTAAGCTTCTTAATATCAATGGTTCATGTAACTTTCAGCTTAGACTTACCAATGATGTGCCAAAAGTATTTGAAATTAACTGCCGCTTTTCAGGGACAACGCCATTTTGCTCACAGTTAGGATTTAACCCTGTCGAGTTCTACTTAAAAAGTGCGCTAGGTAAAACATACGAAAGCTCAGTTGATTATAATAAGATTGTTCTTCGGCATTGGACAGAGTCAGTAATTGATAATACTGAGATTGAAAAGTTATCTGCTGAAGGAAAGCTTTACCCTTCTGATCATAAAATATCAACACTTTAGGAATTAGGCTTTGAAACTAACAAAAGTTGCAATTACAGGTGCTAGAGGAATGTTGGGGTCACACATGAAGGTGGTTCTTAGTGAAAATGACATTGATTGCAAGGTTATTGATCGGAACTCATGGGACTTATGTGACTGGAAAACAGGTGAAGAGCTGGATGAAATATTTAATGGAATAGATGCTTTTATACATATTGGAGCAGCAGTTCCTTCCGTGACGAATCCAAAAAATATTCAAACACTATTTGACTCAAACATAAGAAGTGTTACTAATTTATGTGAGCATGCACTCGAAAAGGATATTCCTATTGTTTATATTTCAGGTGCAACTGTATATAAAGGTGTTCATTCAGTGGACATAAAGGAAGACGCTTTAAAAACCACAAATAATTTTGGAGGTTTTTATGGTTTCACAAAATACCTTGCTGAGCAGGTTGTTTCGCATTTTGCGCATAATGGTTTACGACAAGTTTCCTTACGTCCTTCGTCGATATATGGATATGGAATGGGCGACGATGTACTTGTCGCAAACTTCTTGGCTAGAGCAAAAAAGAACTCAGAGATAACAATTAAAGCTCCTAGTAGTAATAGTGTTAATTTAATACATGCATATGATGTTGCTAACGCAGTCATCTTGGCACTAAGAAATGAAGCTTGGGGAGTATATAATATAGCCGCTAAGTCAAATACATCTATATATGACTTAGCAAAATACTGTACTGAAATATATGACGCAGGAAAGATCATTATTGATGTTGAAGATGAAAAGCTTAAAGATCAAGCTTTCCTTAGGTTTGACTTAAATTATGAAAAAGCTCAAAAGTTTTTTGACTATAAGCCACTAGTTAGCATTAAAAAAGGTCTAGAGATTATGGCCAAAAAAAAGTTCTCGCCAGAAGAAATTTAATTGGTATTTTGAAGATATGTTGCGCTGTATTGTTCCATTATTAGAATTAGCAAAATAGACGTAACCACTGATTCGTAGTATGATTACGCTCATGTCATTAGTATTTAAAACGAAAGCCCAGAACCTTGATGATCTATCAACAAACCTTAAAAGTGCATCTATTCTGCCTTTAGAATATTTCTCATTTTCTGAATGGCAAAGCTCTAAAGAAAAAATTCTAGAAAGATTAGAAAAATTTAAGAACAAGAATTTAGTTGTTAGAAGTTCTTCTCAAAATGAAGACAGTGAAAAAGAAAGTTTAGCTGGCCATTTTACTTCAATATTAAATGTAAAATATGAAAATATTATAAGTGCAGTGGAAGAAGTATTAGCTTCTTATAAAGAATCTCTATCAGGTGAAGACCAAGTATTAGTTCAACCCATGCTTGAAAATGTAGAAAATTCTGGGGTTGTATTTTCTAGAGATATTTCAAATGCGTCACATTATTACGTAATTAATTACGATGAGGTTTCTGGGTCAACTGACTCGGTAACTTCTGGTGAAAAGTCAGATAACTTATCTACACTGTATATTGCAAAATCAACTTTAATTGAGAAGATAACAGGTTGGCAGCAACAACTTGTTGTGACTATAAGAGAGCTTGAAGAATTATATGATTCAAGTGCTCTAGATGTTGAGTTTGGATTCAGTGAGGGAAATCTGTATGTTTTTCAAGTTAGACCATTAATTCTAGCTAATAAAGAATCTCTTGTTGATTCAGAAAGTCATCGTTTGTACATTAGACAAATTAAAAATAAAGTTACATCTTTAAGTAAGAAGTTTCCTTACTTGGCTGGGGATAAGTCAATTTTTGGTGTTATGCCAGACTGGAACCCTGCTGAAATTATTGGTATTCGTCCAAGGCCATTCGCATTGTCTTTGTACAAGGAGCTAATAACAGATGGGATTTGGGCAGAGTCAAGACATAGGTGTGGATATCGCAACCTTCACTCTTTCCCGCTAATTGTTTCCCTTGGGGGTATTCCTTATGTGGATGTTAGAGTTAGTTTTAATTCTTTTATACCAAAGGACATTAATGATGAGTTAGCAAATAAGCTTGTAAATCATTATTTAGACGCATTGAGAGAAAATCCTAGCAATCACGATAAAGTAGAGTTTGAAATTATATATTCGTGTTTTACTTTTGACCTGGAGAAAAGAGCACTGAGGTTATTGGATCATGGCTTTAATAAGACGGAAGTAAGCCAACTAACAAGCTCTCTTACAAAGTTAACTAATAATATTATTGATAACCACGAAGGTCTTTGGAAGCAAGACTTTGAAAGTTTGAAAGTTCTTCAGGAAAGACAAAAAACGATTTTAAATAGCGACTTAAATGAAATTGAAAAAAATTATTGGCTAATAGAAGATTGTAAAAAGTATGGAACATTACCATTTGCTGGTCTTGCTAGAGCGGGCTTCATCGCTGTCCAGCTTCTTAACTCTATGGTGTCAGAGGGTATTTTATCTCAAGAAGACTACGATAGTTTTATGAATTCTCTTAGAACAATTAGTTCAGATATGAATCATGATTTTGAAGAATTAGATAAAGAGAACTTCATTGAGAAGTATGGTCATTTAAGACCAGGTACATATGATATATTAACACCTAGTTATAAAGAGGATCCTGATAGATATTTTCAGTGGGGAGAGAAAAGTCATCACCGAAAAGAGGAAGAGCCGTTTGTTCTTTCAGATGAAAAGAATAAAAAACTAGAAAAAGCTTTAAAATCTCATGGACTAAATACGAATATAGAATACTTTTTTGACTTCTTAAAGGGAGCTATTGAGGGAAGAGAATATTCAAAGTTCTTATTTACAAAAAGTTTATCGGCCTCAATGGATTCACTTATCCTTATGGGAGAAAAATTCGGATTTACAAGAGATGAACTTTCATATGCCGATATAAAAGCTATTCATAATCTCTACTCAAGTACTAATAAGCTTAGTTCTACTTTGAATTGGTCAATAGGTATGGGTAAAAAGGTATATAATAAAGTTACTAGTAATATAACTCTACCTCCATTAATTATTGATGAAAGCTTTGTTGAAAACTTTGAACTTCCTAAAAACCAGCCTAACTTTATAACTTTAAAGCAAGTAACAGCTCGAATTACAAATCTAGATAACCTTGAAAACCTGAATGATAGTATTGTAATGATACCTAGCGCAGACCCAGGTTTTGATTGGATTTTTACATATAAAATTAAAGGCTTTGTTACAATGTATGGCGGAGCTAACTCACATATGGCCATTAGAGCTGGGGAACTAAGTATTCCAGCAATAATAGGTGCAGGTGAATTAATGTATAAGAAATGGTCAAAAGCAAAAGTTTTAACTATAGATTGCTCGAATAAGAAAGTTGAGATAATTCAATGAAAAAAATTCTAGTTTCACAGCGTGTTTCAATAGAGAAAAGCTATAACGAGAGAAGAGATTGTCTCGATCAATCTTGGATGGCCTTATTAGAAAAATCTGAACTTTTGCCTGTTTTAGTACCTAATAATATTTCAATAGTAAGAAGCTTAATTAGTGAAATTCAGATAGATGGGGTTTTACTAACAGGTGGTAATAGTCTTATTGAAAATGGAGGTGATGCTCCAGAAAGAGATGATGTAGAGCTTTTTATTATTAAATATGCAATAGATAATAAGCTTCCAATATATGGAGTTTGTCGAGGAATGCAGATAATTCAAAGGTATTTTGGAATCGACCTCTTTAGTGTTGATGGGCATGTGGCAACAAGGCATAAGTTAAAAGATGTAAAAGGAAACCATATTTCATATTTAAAGTCTCTTGAAACGGTTAATGCATTTCACGACTTTGGAACTACAGAGACGTTAGGTGATTTAAAAGTGTCTGCGAGATCAGAAAATAATATCGTTATGGCAATTGAGAATACTGAAAAAAAAATATTCGGACAGATGTGGCATCCTGAAAGGGAGTCGCCATATATAGAGGCGGATATTAATCAAATAAAATTATTTTTTGGAGTTTAAATGAAGGGAATTATATTAGCTGCAGGACGAGGTTCAAGAATGGGGAGCCTTACTGATAATCTTCCAAAGTGCAGAACTGAGTTTCTTGGAAAGGAGCTAATTGATTGGCAATTGTTAGCCCTTAAAGAAGCGGGTATTAATGAGATAGCAATAATCACAGGCTATCTAAAAGAAACGTTTGAGTACCAAGTTACATACTTTAATAATAACCGTTGGTCAGAAACAAATATGGTTATGACTCTTATGGAAGCAGAAGAATGGCTAAGCAAAGATGAGTGTATCGTCAGTTATTCTGATATATGCTTCTCTTCAAGACCAATAAGAAAACTTATGAAAGATAAGTCAGATTTTGCAATATCATATGATCCTGATTGGTATAATTTATGGAAAGTTCGTATGGACGATCCACTTTCTGATGCAGAAACATTTAAGCTAGATACAGATAGTAATATTATAGAAATTGGACAAAAAACAGATGACTTGAATGATATTCGTGGTCAGTTTATGGGTCTTATAAAGGTTACCCCAACTTCATTTAAAGACATTACAAAGCTCTTAGAGGAGAGAACTCAACAAGAGCGTGATAAGTTTGATTTTACAAGCTTACTTAACGAAATGATTAAAAATAACTGTAAGGTAAGAGCTGTTGAGATTGATGACCAGTGGTATGAAGTTGATACTGAAGATGATCTAAATGCATATCTGAAGTGGAGAACTCCAGGTAATATCTTTGAGAAGATTTAGAGGAAAACTAGTATGAAAGTTTTAATATCAGTAGTTGGGCGCTTTCATGCTTTTGATTTAGCACGCTCACTTTATAAACATAATATTTTACACAAGTTAGTGACAACATATCCAAAGTTCGTTGCCAAAAAGTTTGGGATTCCTAGATCGCATGTAATTTCTGAAGCGATTTTAGAAGTTCTTGCAAGGTTATCTAGAAAGTTTTCTTTTCTCAATTATGAAAAAATTAATAATCTAGTAAAGTTACTCCACGATAAAAACTGTTCTAGATATGTCTCTAAAAGTGATGTCTTTATAGGTTGGAGTGGAATTTCATTCAATTCAATGATTAGAGCAAAAAAGCTTGGTATACCAACAATTCTTGAAAGAGGCTCAAGCCATGTTAGATTCCAAAATCTTCTTTTAAAAGAGGAATTCGAAAGTCTAGGATTAACTCAAGAGTTAGATTTTGAGAAAATTAAATTTGACGAAAAAGAATACGAGATAACGGATTATGTTTCTATACCATCAACTTTTGTATTAGAGAGCTTCCTTTCGCAGGGATTTCCTAAGGAGAAATTGATTGTTAATCCTTACGGGGTTGATGTGGATCAGTTCCCGGTAGAAAACAATAGAACAGAACATTTTAAGATTATCTTTGTAGGAGGTGGGAAAATAGCTAAAGGATTTCATTATCTTTTACAGGCCCTACATGAACTAAATGATCCAGAAATTGAGCTTATACATGTAGGTCACTTTGCAGAAGAAATGAATCATTTTAGAGAAAAGTACTACAATGCAAAAGTTAGTTATAGAGGAATTAAGCCTCAGGCCGAGTTATATAAATACTACGGGGAAGCACACGCATTCGTTCTTCCATCTTTAACAGAAGGTATGGCAATGGTTCAATTACAGGCCATGTGCTGTGCACTTCCTATTCTTTCTACAACCAATACCGGCGGTTCTGACTTAATTACTGAAGGGAAAGAAGGTTTTATAGTTCCTATTCGAGATGTCGGAGCTTTGTCTGAGAAGATTTTATTCTTTAAGAACAACAGAGAACTCACTGAAGAAATGGGTAGAAAAGGCAGAGAGAAAGTACTGAATAATTTTACGTGGGAACACTACGGAGATAGATACGTACAAAATATAAAAGAAAGACTAAGCTAGGAATTTTTTTGAATATATTATTTATAGGTGAAATAAATTCAGGATCAAGAGGACTTCAAAGGCTGAACTCCCTTCTCGAATTAGGACATAAGGTAACTACGGTGAACCTTGGCCCTATTGCACTTCCATATTTGAAACTAAAATTATTAAATCTTACGTATAAACTTGGCTACCCTTATGATGTACTCAAGGTAAACCAACAGGTTATAGATTTTGCTTCGAACAATAAATATGATTATGTTTGGGTAGACAAAGCACTGGTATTGAAGCCTTCAACTCTTAAGAAGGTAATGAGACTTCAGCCTGAAGTAAAAATTTTAATGTACACAGAAGATAATTTATTTTTAAAGCACAATCAAAGTAAATATTTTTTATCATGTGTTAAATATTTTGATTTGTTCGTAACAACGAAGTCGGAAAACCTCGAATCCACAGAGCCTATTCGGAAAGATATAAGGAAAATATTCTTTGTTAATAATTCATATGATGAAAATATCCATAAACCATCTTTAAAAGAATGGCCTAAGAGATTTCGAAACGAAGTTCTATTTATCGGTTCTTATGAGCCAATAAGAGCTGCAAGTATTGCTCATATTGCAGAAGGTGGAGTTCCTGTGACTATTTGGGGTGATGGTTGGAAGTCGTTTAGTCATGCCTCACATAAGAACATAAAGTTACATGGAAAAGGTCTGAGAGGGGAAGATTATGCTGATGAAGTCTTTAATTCACGTATCTCTCTATGCTTTTTACGAAAGGCAAATCACGATCTACAAACTGCACGTTCTGTTGAAATTCCGGCATGTGGTGGATTTATGCTTGCAGAAGACACTGACGAGCATAGAGCACTTTTCGAAAACGATAAAGAAGCCGTATATTTTACATCTAACGAAGATCTTCTAGGTAAAGTTATAAAGTACTTAAACAATGAAGAAAAAAGATTAGATATATCGAAAAGAGCCAGAGAGCGCTGTCTTGATTCCGAATATTCTCACAAAGATATGATTAACTTGATTATTAACGAGTTAGAGCAGTAGTTTTTCAAGCTCTGACTGTATTCTAGAACGAGACCTACCATCATGAAAGTGGTTAATGATACGATTGAGTCTTAAGCGGTCTTCTTCAAAATAACGCTTGTCACTTATACTCTTATCAATCTCTTCTTGTAGATCTGATTGGCCATAGACTTTGGGCCCTGGAGTCCAGTCATCATAAGGGTCCATCAAGAACCCTCTGTTTTTCGTATAGGCTTCTAAATCTATTGGGCAGAAAACACATGGACGATTTAATAGTAGAAAATCGAAATAGATACCAGAGTAATCAGTAATTAATAAATCTACACCACCAAGAACTTCATAAAGATCAAGGTTCTCTTTTTCCAAAACAGTATTTGATAAGTTAAAGCTAAACTCTGGATCTATGTTATTTATATACTGACCTAGAAATGGTTCTTCATTTGGGTGAAGTTTATATACAAAAATGTGGTTATTTTCTTTTAAAAACTTATTAAATAGACTTGAATCAAATTTTTCCAAACCAAAAATATTAGAAAAGTCTTTGTTACCTTGATCTTCTCCGTATCCAAGTCTAAATGTTGGTGCAAAGAAAAGAACTTTTGCATCCGTCCTTTTTGATTTAAGAACCTTTAATAGTTTTTCTCTTGAATCAGTATTGTAGAGTAGGTCATTTCTAGGAACACCGGTGATCTTAAATTTATGTGGATCAGATAAGAAGCATGCACTCATAGAAGTAGTATAAAATGACGAATAAGAAGCTAAGCCATCAACATAATCCCAATCGGTCTTAATCCTACCCCTGTTTTTTTTGATTTCCATTGCGCCTGTAGCTTTAAGATGAACAGAATGCCAAAAATCAAATGTTTTACGCCCTTTAAGGATAATCGGACCATGAGTTGAAGCAAGAACTTTAGCTTCACATAGCTTTTTTATGAAAGAACAAAAACCTGTAAAACTACTTTTGTCATACTTTTTACTATCAATCAGTTCAATTTCATATGAGATTTCTTTTGTTTTTGTATACGTGAATTGTGCTCTTGAGTTACAGCCTGAGTGACCTTCACTTATAAAAACTATTTTATTCTTAGGAGATATAACTCTTGAATAAAAGTGTTTCAAAATAAAAAAGGAGATCTTTTTAATCATAGAGTTAATCCACGTCATGCTTTTCAAGCATTTCTTTAATCAGTTCAGCTACACTAATTTGTGCTCTCCATTTAAGCTTTTCAAGTGCTCGAGTAGAATCACCTACTTGAGCTTTATAGTCATTTTTCCTGAAAAATCTTGGATCAATTACAACGACTATATTTCCTGAAGACTTATCTATGCCCACCTCATCGATTTCTCCACGGTTACCTTTCCATTCTATTTCGATACCTACACTTAAAAAAGAACTTTCAATAAAGCTTCTTACAGTAGTAGAAACACCTGTAGCGATGACATAGTCATCCGATATTTCCTGCTGGAGAGATAGCCACATGGCCTCAACATACTCTTTAGCGTGACCCCAATCTCTTGAGACATCGATACTACCAATCTTTAGTGGAGATGAACTTCCCTTGTGGATACTGGCAACAGCTTTTATGATCTTACTGGTAACGAAACTTTCACCTCTACGTGGAGATTCATGATTAAAAAGAATTCCATTTACAAAAAACTGGCTTAAACTATCTCTATAATATTTCGATAAGAAATATGAGTAGGCTTTCGAAATACCATAGGGTGAAATTGGATTAATCGAGTCGTCTTCAGCTATGTACTCAGCATCAATCTTTCCAAAAATATGTGAAGAAGATGCGTTAAAAAACTTAAAGCTTTTTCCTGAGTTAATTGCAGCTGTTGATAAATTAAAAAAAGATTCTTGATTGGTAACAAGTGTCTTTTCAAGGTTATCAAAAGACATGCCAGCTTCTGAAAATCCAGTAAGGTGATATATTTCATCAAAATTGTATTTCGAAAATAAATCTACAAAGTCTAATTTATTAGCATAATCAACTTTTATAATATTTATTCTATCAAGCAGGTGTGAAATTTTTGAGAAAGAACTAGGGCTTTCATTGTGACTATAGCGAGATAGACCTATAACAGTATATTCTTTATTTAATAATAACTCTGCTAGGTATGAACCATCTTGACCAGTGATACCAGTAATTAAAGCAAACTTAGCCATATCTTAACCGCGTTTTTTTTCATATTCTAAATCTGCGTTATACATTATTCCAACTAGTTCTTCACAGTTAACTTTTGGAGACCAGCCAAGGTCTTCTTTTGCTTTTGTTGCATCACCAATTAAGAGTTCTACCTCTGCTGGACGAAAGAACTGTGGGTCTACAACAACAAGAGTTTTTCCAGTTTCAGTACAAATTCCAAACTCGTCAACTGTCCCCTTTTCTCCTTTCCACTCAATAGTAATCCCTGCGTGCTTAAAGGCTGATTCTACAAAACTTCTAACCGTTTGAGTCACACCGGTTGCTAGAACATAATCTTGAGGCTCATCAACTTGAAGCATTCTCCACATTCCCTCAACGTATTCTTTAGCATATCCCCAGTCTCTAGAAGCGTCCAAGTTTCCAATTTTCAACTGAGTCTCTTTACCAAGAACAATCTTTACAACTGTGTTAGTTATTTTTCTAGTAACAAAACCTAACCCTCTCATTGGCGACTCATGATTAAATAAGATACCGTTACATGCAAAGATATTATAAGACTCTCTATAGTTAACAGTAATCCAGTAGGCATACATTTTTGCAGCACCGTACGGACTTCTAGGGTAAAAGGGAGTTTTTTCAGTTTGAGGAGTTTCTTGAATTCTCCCATAAAGTTCAGAAGTAGAGGCTTGATAAAACTTGGTTTTAGCTTCTAGGCCATTGTGTCGTATGGCCTCTAGGATCCTTAGTGTACCTGTCCCGTCGACATCGACAGTGTACTCTGGTATTTCAAAGGAGATTCCTACGTGGCTCATCGCTCCTAGGTTATATATTTCGTCTGGTTGTATTTCACCAATTAGTCTTGTGATAACAGCGGAATCAGCGAGATCACCATTCTTTAGTACTAAGTTTGGATTATCAAAAAATGGTTTTAAACGATCTGTTGTAGGTAGAGATCCTCTACGAATCATCCCGTAAACTTTATAGCCTTTTTCAAGTAAAAGTTCCGTAAGGTAATATCCATCTTGACCTGTAATTCCAGTAATAAAAGCTGTTTTCATATTAGTTTTGACCTTGTCTTTCAATCTATAGATGCCTCTAGCATAGTAAATCCTAACTAGTACAAAAACAATATAAATTACGTATTCACTTTACAAGGACGGCATAGAAGTTGCGCGTTAGGATAGGGATGCAACCCCCAGCGTCAACTAGATAAATCATTCGTATCATTGGTTTTACAATAAGCTTCCACAATAAAAGTCTGACCATACTCTTTATACCGTGAACATATGGACCACATTCACTGAAGCTAACATTGCTATAGCCATTAGACTTTCCAAGGAGTGAGATTAACTCTGGAGTATATGCAAATTCGTGAGTTAGATCCCCCATTAATACACTTCCAACAATTGGAGACAGTGCATTAGGCTGATGAGTAATGAAGCGTCCCCCTTTTTTAAGCTTTGTAGCTAAGGTTCTAAAGAGCGTTGATACATAATCAACTTTTATATGTTCTAAAACATCAATCATGACTATGCAGTCTAAAGATTCATCTTCGATGTCTTTTAGAACTTCTAAGGCATCACCAGCAATTAGTTTTCCTTTGACTTTCTTGGTACCATTTTCAATTTGGCCCTTGGAGGCATCTACGCCAGTTAGTTTTGTGTAACCATTCTGTTCTAGAAAGTATATAAAAGTTCCAAAACCACAACCAAGTTCTAAAATGTTACCTTCATTTCCCATATTAGAAATGTAGTTAGTTTCTATGTACGAATATAGCTGCTTTCTAGACTCTAGAGTAGAGTAGAAACCCTCATCGTCTTCTTGCTTATATTGATCGAAAAATTCTTGTTTATAGTCTTCCATTTGCAGGTTCCAGTTCTGTATCTTTAACTTTATTAGTATAATAGATTGTTAAAATAAATAGCAAAAAATAAGATATAAAAGTAGATCCTGCTGCACCAAGTAGTCCATATTTTGAAATAGAAAAGTTGCAAATGAAGTTTATAACTGCACAAAGTAGCGTTAGGTTCCCAATGTAGCTAATCTTTTTCTTTAGGAAGAAAACTATTCCATATGTTGTATGTAGAATTGAAAAAATAACGGAAATTGTTATAAGGTTTAAAGTTAATCGAGCATCTTCGACTTCTAATATACTTGGACTAATTAAGAGCTCTAGCAGAAACCTTGGTGTGAATAGAAATACTCCAAAAAATATAACTAGAATAACGGAGAAAATATTTGCATATCTATAGAGTAATTCAATACCTTCATTCGAGCTTTCCTCATACTTTTTCAAAACAAGTGGATTAACATAAGTCATAAAGACCATTGAGAAAACAGATGCTATTGCTCCAACTTGGTAGAGTATAGAATAAACCCCAATGGAGGCTTTATCCATGTAATGATCGATGAAAAATCTATCACTCGCCATAATTGACCAAGAGGCAATACTTGTAATGATAATAGGATAAGCAAAAGTGAAATACTTCTTCGTTCTTATTTTACAAAATGAGAACTCTAGCTTTACTTTAGGTCGAGCAAAAATATAAAAGCAACTTCCTGAAATAATAATACCAAGAAAAAATGATTCTATTGTTTTAAAATAGATATAACAAAGAACTGGAATTATATTCCAAATTACTGAGTGTGCAATTTTATATACTAAAAACTTCTTTCTTTTAAGACCGAGTAGTAGATCACTTTGAGCAAGCGAATATATAGCTTCTATAACAAACGCGAAATAAACTAATAAATAAAGGTAGATGCCTTCATCTTTAAATGAAACCTTGAAATATGCTAAGCCTACAAAAAATGAAAACAATATCAGGAAAAACAAATACAATCTAAATTCAGAACGGAAATGATCTAATTGATCTATATTCTCATTATAGAATCTTCTGAATGCTTGAGAAGGTAGGGCTAAAGATAATTGACTAAGAAGTGCAATTAAAACTAGCGAGATTGAAATAGCTCCAAAAACATCAGTTGGTATTAGGTAAGAAACACTTCTAATATAAACAATACGAATTAAGATTGGTATTATTGACGCAGCCAAAGCAAGCATGAAGTCTTTATTTGCTAGTTTGCTAATGATTAGAGCTTTTACTTTTTGCATGGCTTTTCTTAGTTAAGAACGAACTTTAATGCATTCGACAGCTTATTCGAGAAGCTTTCAATGGAATAATTGTCTTCTACAATTTTCCTAGAATTATTAGAAAGTTCATCTTTGTTTTTAAAGTTTATTATATCGATAATCCGATCCTTTAATTCTTCATGATCGAAATCTACGATGTAGCCATTTTTCCCATTTATAACATATTCTTCAGGCCCCCCACATTTAGTTGTAATAATCGGAGAACCAGTGGCCATTGCCTCTAGGCCCACTATAGCGAGCCCCTCTTGTAGTGAAGGAATAACAAAAAGATCAATACTTTCATAGATCGTAATTAACTCCTCTCTAGTAACAAATGAATGATGTTCTAGAATTTGATTAATTCCTTTCTCTTCTACATATTTTCTATCTTCGTCAGAAAGTTGTTCACCACAAAAAACAAGTTTTATATTAGGTACTATTTCTCTAACTTTTTCAATTGCTTTTAGGAGTATTGTTATGTTCTTTCTTGGATCTGCTAGTCTTCCTACAAAGCCTATTCTAATTTCTTTCCCTTTAAACTTTGGAACTTGAGTAAACTCTTTCATATTTATAGGAGAGCCAAGAGTTGGAGATTTAATCTCTCTTACTTTAGATAGTTCCTTTTTTGTATATTCACTCAAGGGAAGAACTTTAATATATTTAGATCTTAATAGTATTTTTTCTAAGAATAGTCCGAATGGCATGACAAAAATTGCATCAAATATTCTTCTTAACTTTCCGTAACTTAAGCTAACACGATCGATACGATCTTCTTTATAAGGTGTTGCACACCATGTTACACATTTTTTTTTCAATAAATGAAAAGGAAGTGCTTGTAAAATACTACCTGAAATACAAATACAAATATCAGCCTGATTAATATATTCTTTCCAAGTTTTACTAGGGTAGTAATTGAAGTTTTCCAATTCTGGAAGATAGGATCCGATTCCAACGTATTTGACCCCATCTTTCTCTGATTCTATATGCCCAATAGTCTTTCTGAATAGTTCCCAAGTTGAAACTGATAAGTCGGGTGAAATTGATCTCGGTTGATAGTATCCAACTGTTATTTCAGACGTATAGGGTTTAATCAATGCTAAAGCATTTCTTAATAGTTGAGGTACTCCACCTTTTTCCGGAAGGATAGTGGAGATAAAAATTTTCTTATTTTTTAAAGAAGCGAGGTCTTTCATTTTCCCTTTGAGGTTTAAATGTAGAGAATAATTTTTATTTTAAAAAAAATATAATAGAATGGGACTACTGTCAAATTATGTACTCAATCACGGGTACGAAGAGCAGATATCGCCAATGAAGATCAAGAAGAAAGTATTTTATTTATTATCACATCCTATACAATATCAATCACCATTGATGAGAGAAATTTCAACTCTTGAGAACTTAGACTTAACGGTTCTATTTTGCTCTGAGGAAGGAGCCACTGAATATTTTGATAGGCAATATGGAAGAAAGATCAAGTATGACACACCCCTGCTACAGGGGTTTAACTTTGTTTTCCTGAAGAACTACTCCCCTTTTCCGTCAGTCTTTAATAATCTATACGGCTTAATAAATTTTGGAGTTTTAAAAAAATTGTATAAAGATAAGCCTGATCTGTTAGTTGTTCATGGCTGGTCATATTTAACACATATAATGGCGATTATCTTTGCAAGTCTATTAGGGATTAAAGTAGCTCTACGAAGTGAAAATCCCTACCATCAAGAGATTAAAAAAAGAAAACATATTCTTTTCTTAAAAAAGATATTATTAGGAAGCCTACTATTTAAGTGTATTGATTACTTCTTATACATAGGAAATAAGAACAAAGAGTTTTATAGATTTTATAATATACCAGAATCTAAATGTTTTTTTGCTCCTTATTGTATTGATAATAATTTCTTTAAAGAAAGGGCTATAAAGGACAAAGAAGAAAGAACGAGTTTGAGATCTCAGTTTAATATTACAGAAGAAGACCATGCCTTCTTGTTTGTTGGTAAATTGATCTCAAAAAAGAGGCCTTTGGATATAATAGAAGCTTTAAATAAAGTAAAAAATAGAAGCTTTAAATTGATTCTAGTCGGAGATGGTGAACTTAAAGATGAAGTAAGTAGACTTATGGAAGAGTATGGTTTGAGTGATAAGGTAATTTTAACTGGTTTTATAAACCAAAGTGAGCTTCCTAAGTATTACTCAATTGCTGATAGTTTCATCCTTCCTTCTGGCCAAGGAGAAACATGGGGCTTAGTTGTTAATGAGGCGATGTGTTATGGACTTCCGATTGTTTCATCTTCAACTGTTGGTAGTAGTTTTGACTTAGTTACACCAAAAACAGGTGAAAGTTTTACTGAAGGAAACATTGAGGAACTTTCAAAGATCCTTTCAAATTTTACTCGAGATACTTCGCACTTAGAACACAGCTATATATCTAAATATATTGAGAAATACTCTTTTAAAACAGTGTGTAATTCAATTTCTCAGATTGTTCATAATACAGATTAGTTATAATAACTAATCTGTATTCATATATAGAAAGCAATTTATACTTAGCTTAAAATAGGTGAAGCTTTTCTATGACATGGAAGTGGTAATTTACAACCATTTTTTATTAGAAGGTAGTTACAAAAAACAAAATCATCTAAGGTAAAGTGATAGCTAGGGATAGAAAGAAGGTCGCTACTTCTGATTCTGTAAAGGCTATACCCATATTGATTACATAGATCTAAAATCTTTGCAATTGTTCCTCCACCCTCAATCCAAGTTTGATTATACTCTAGTTGTATATAATCGATCTTCCCTTTCTCTAGAGTACTTCTTGCACCGGAAAGGGCACGGTATTCTGCACCCTCAATGTCTAGCTTTAAAAAGTCTATATGATCTATTCCCTCTTGAGATACTAAAGTGTCGAGAGTGATGGCATCAACATCTATTTTCTTACTTAGATAGTAATGATTGATTGTAGAGTTTTGGCCACTTGTTTTACTTTCTGGCTCAGAATAGAACGATGTTTGCCCATCGATTTCGCCAAGGGCTGCCTTTATTAACTTATATTTCATTTGTTCAAGATTCTTTGTCAGAACAGAAATTGTATCAGGAAATGGCTCTACAGCAAATATTGATGGATTCTTTACGTTGAACTTTTTACAGCTTGAATCAAATCGCTTGATATGATTACCAACATTAGCTCCGCCATCTACAAAGTAAAAGCTAGACTGATCTTTTTTCAGTTTTACTATGTTTTCAAGAACAGTATACTCACCATTTTTTTCAGGCTCTATAACACTCTTTCCACCAAGTCTTTTAGCAATTATTGATAAGTAGTAATCAAAAAAACGTATGTATTTAAACAATTTGAACCTCATAAGTGATGATATAATAATATAATTAATTTAAACTTTATAAAAATAGTCTCTACTAGTAAACTCTCTATGTTGCTTCGGGTCTTTTTCTAAAAAATAAGGCCATAGCAATAACTAGAAATAAACTTATAAAACTTACGGCTATCGACTTTTTTAAAGTAGCATCAGAATATCTAATTTCGATTTCAGAATCACCACTCTCAACCTCAAAAGAAATAAACCCAACATTAGCTCTATCAACAATAACCTTAGAGTCTTTACGTACAACTTCCCACTTAGGGTTATAGCTAATTGAGCAATAAAGACGTGAGCTACCTTTAACGTTCATATTGATGATGTAAGAATCTCCTGTGAAAGAGATATTTCTAACAGTACTGAGAGAGCTAAAGGATTTCTTAGGGCTCTGACTGTTAGCTAAGTACACAAGGTTCCTAGGGTTGTAGCCTTTAGATAAGATTTTCTTTGCAACAAGTTTGTCATCTGGTTCACCAATAGCGGTGTCTATAAACATGCAAAAAGGGAAACGGTTTTTATTTTCGACTACCACATAGTCTTTATCTTCATAAACAGTATCAAGCTTTTGCTTAAGTTTAGTTTGATCAATAATATGATATTTAACATTGTATAGATCGAATAATGTAGAATCGATATCGGTACTTCTGTAAGTGATGCCTGACACACCCCATGGGGAATATCTTCGCTCTAGCCCTACGTCATGATAAGCCATATAAAGGTATCTCATCCATTTCGTAGCAGGGACAACACTTCCAGTGAGATCAGAGATTTTTTGGAAGGGACTAAATCGACCAAGACCTATCGGGCTTCGTCCATCATGACTAACAACTCTTTCATGTCCTTCACCAAGTTTCTGTTTCAAGAATTTAACAACAGGCTCACTCTTATATACTTCTGACTCACTTAGGTGAGGACGCACTTTAGAAGTCATAAAGTTTAGGGCTATGTAGTCTACGAAGACAAGAGCTGTAATATAGTAAATAATTTTCTTCGGAAGGCAGTTTTTCTTGTAAAAAATCAAAGTGCATAGCGTAATAAAAGCTAGAATCACACCCGGTACAAGAACGAACTCTAAGTTCTTATTAAGAAATGTTGAGTGGTATTTATAAAAAACTGCTAAATACCAAAGATAAACAAATAGAAGAAGAGTAGAAACCCATGAATATTTTTTAAGATTTTTAAGTGATAATTCATCTTTAATGTTTAAAACAACGTATCCCACACAAAAAACAGGTAGCAGAGTTACAATTCTCGATGGAATTCTAAACATATTAAACGGAAAAAACTGATTGTAGAGCTTACTTATAAAATTAAATCGACCAAATGATAAAAATAGTATTCCAGCTATAAAGGCCAGAAGGACAAGATTGAATTTATTTTGTTTCTTAAATAAGGACCCGATGGCAAATATTAATAGTGGAATGCTAAAGTAAAAGCTACTTTCATGAGGATAGGCAAAACCTCTAAAAACACCCGCTGATGGTAGTCTATATGGGAAAATCAAGGAAATTATCTGGTATGGATGGTAAGAGCCTTCACTTAACATCTTGTGTGTCATACCCATCTTTCTATCTGAAATTGCAGAAAGTTCACTCATTGGAAAAATTACAATAGCACTTAAGCCGACGAACATTAAAAGTAATAAGATTCCAAATAAGAAATCTTTTTTCCAAGTTTGACTCTTAGACATCGATATTAAATAAATTACACCATATATCATAAATGAATATATCGTAACTTGAGGAAACCCTGCGTAAAACTGCATACTCATGGCCAATGCCAAAAGACTAATTTTAGAAAAGCTTTTGGTTTTAAAGTAGCTTAGTAAGAAGTAAGTACAAACAGGGAACCATGTATAAGTGTAAAAAACGTGAAAGTGTCCGTGAGTGTGCCTAGTTGATAGGATTCCACAGAAGGATATTGCAATTGCAGCAAGAAAAGATAGTTTTGTATCTTTTGTAAATATCGTACTTAGTTTGAATCCGGCCCAGATGCACATGAGGATATGGATAAGCATAATGACGCTTTCTGCAGCACCTAATGGTAGAAATAGCATTGGAAAATGTAGTAAATAGAAATTGCAATAGGATTGGTTTTCTAGATAAGACATGCCACCTGCGGAATATGGATTCCACATTGGTGGAGAAAGCTCTCCGGTGACGTTGTTGAGCATGAAGAACTTTGCTGTAAAGCGCTCAAGTGCATCGTGACCAAAGATCCCGATGTCACCATGTTGGATGAAATTAAATCCAAAAAAGATCAAATAAAGAAATAATCCAATTAAGCACAGCTTGAGTGTTTCGTTCTTCTTGAAAAAATTAGTTTGGCTTTTTAAATTTTCCAATTAGAGATATCCCAAATGGTAGTCTTACCCATTTCATTAAGAGTGCTTCGACCGAAAGAATAGAAGTTAAGATTCCATTTATGAGCTTGTTTGGGATAGGGAGAATCCTTTCCTCGGCACCTTTTTTAGTAAAAAAGCGATCCATAATTAAAACGAAAGCAATTGCAGGGAATAAAAAGAAGTTAAAGTGAGAAAGCTTTAGCTGTTGAAACCCACTCATTCTCATTTGTTTGCTTAAGCCAGTTAGGGTGTATCTTCTTATGTGATGATTTGCTACATCGTGACTACTCCATAAGAGTTGAAATGAAGATGTAACCATGACTAGCTCACCGCCAGGCTTTAAAATTCGATATAATTCTTCAATAAACTTTTGATCATCTTCGATGTGTTCAATAACTCCAATTGCTGTTACTGAGTCAAAGCTGTTGTCTTCAAATGGTAGTGCAACACCGTCACCCTTGATTAGCAAGTGCTCTGGGTAACCTCTTTGTTTACAGAACTTTAAAGCTTCGTCAGAAATATCAAAACCGTAGAGTTCCTCTGTCTGCGTAGATAGAGTCTCTAGAAGTCCACCTGTTCCACAGCCAATATCCACATGTTTTTTTAGTGGAGAAGAGCCAACTAGGTTCATAATCATTTTATGCATACCTACAAAAAACCAGTAGTTTTTCTCTAAATCATAATTTCTTTGATATTCTTCTATATTCATACAGCTAAATCTCTGATAATTTTACTAAAATTGTAACTTAAACAAGACTGGTTGCCTATGAAAAAAGTAATTATAAATGCTGATGACTTTGGTGTTTGCGCAGAAGTTAATCAAGCTATTATACTAGCAAATTCTAGAGGTGTACTCAGTAGTGCGACTATTCTCACAAATGGTGACCATTATGATGAGGCAATTAATATTGCTAAACAGCGAGTGGGAAAACTTGGGATAGGTGTGCACCTGAACCTTACTGATGGCAAGTCACTCTCTGAAGAAGTACCTATCTGTTCATCAGAGAAGATACTAAACCTCAATTTTGGTAAATTACTCTTTTTACAATTTAGCCCAAAAATAAGAAACTCAATCGAAGCAGAGTACCGTAAACAAATAGAAAAGCTGATGGCGAGTGGAGTTTTGCCTGATCACGTTGATAGTCATAATCATAGCCACTCAATTCCTCTTATTTTCAATATCGCAGCTAAACTATGTAAAGAATATGGGATTCCTGGTATTAGGCTCCCTAGGGAACTTTTTGACAGAAAGCCAGCGGAGCCATTAAACATTGTAAAAGTTCTAATTGTTAACATCTTCTCAGTCTTTAATAGGTTTTCCGTTAAGAGGTATGGCCTTAAAACGACCAATTCTTTAATAGGAATATCTCATACAGGAAATATGTGCTTGAATGCAATTAAGCATGGCATGAACTTACTGAGGGGCGATAATATATCAGTAGAGATCATCACTCACCCATCAACAGCAGTACCATCAGGTTTCTATCTTGCTAAAACTCAAACAGATTTTTTGAATAATGAAAATAGAATTAGTGAGTTTGAAGCCCTCGTTAGTCCAGAAATCAAAGATTTTCTAGATAATAAGAAATTCAAACTCTCTAGGTTTTCTGATCTCTAAAGATCAAAAAGTGGAGAGCTTTCGCTATCAAATATCTCTAAATATTTTTTGTACCACTCAATAGTAAGTTTTAGTCCTTCGTCTAAGTCAACTTCAGGACTCCAGTTGAAAAGTTCTTTAGCTTTTCTATTGTCTGCCTGCATTCTCCAAATTTCAGTTGGCCTATAATCTAGGCTACCGATCTTAAGTTCGGATTTTGAATTAGTATATTCATGAATTTTTAAAATCAGATCCTTAATAGTAATTTCAACACCTGAACCAATGTTTGTCATTGTACCAATTGTTTTTTCACAAAGAGCTGCCTGTAAAACACCATCAGATAAGTTCGTAACGTAGTTGAAATCTCTTGTTTGGATCCCTTCTGTAGAGTAAATCGTTTCGCCTTTAAGGCACTTGAGTATAACCTCAGCAATAATTGCTTTTGGGCTTTGATACGGCCCAAATACATTAAATGGTCTTAGGATCGTAATTGGCAAATTAGAAACATGATGTTTCATTTGAGCATAAAGTTCACCAGTATATTTCCCGACAGCGTAAGGAGAAGTTGGGAAAGGAGTCATTGACTCAGTAAAAGGAACTTCAGCTTGATATCCATAAGCTTCAGAAGTATCAATATATACAAACCTTTCATATCCATCATATGCTTCTAACATATTCACTGAACCAATAGCATTTGATTGCATTGACTCCATAACGTGTAAGAAACTGTCTCCAACGTGATTATATGCAGCAAAATGAAAAACATAATGAGGCGCTATATCTTTAATTTGAGTTAGAGAGTCTGCATTCTTTATGTCAGCTTCGACAATATTAATTTTATCCCAAAGTTTTACTAATCGAATATTGTCGATGACTGAGTTATATTTAACTACTACGTAAATATCAGCACCTGCTTCATCAAGTCTTTTTACTAGTTGTGAAGCAAAGAATCCTGAACCACCAGTAACAAGAACCTTTTTCCCTTTATATTGTTTAAATTCGTTAGACATTTTTTTAACCCTCCTCGACGGTATAATAATCTCTTAAATGTTGCTCTGCTACTCTATGTTCATCTTGGGTATTGAAAGAAATATTTAATCCCTCGTGAGCATAGAACTTTAATTTTTTCAAGTTTACTAATTTCTTAAATAGTAGAACCAGCCCCTCTCCATCAGGTAGATCAAGAAGCTCTTGATCTATTAAGTCAAAGGCACTCTTTTTGAATACAAATGATCCAATATAGTAATTTAATAATGGCTTTTCTTCGAAAGAGGTTACGAGCCCTTCTTCTTCGTCAACTTTGATAATCCCAAATGGATTTCTGATTTTTCCTGTAACCATTGTCGCAAGGGCTCCATCATCTTCTTCAAGTTCTTTTATTAACTTAACATAGTCAATGTCAATAAAAGTATCCCCGTAACAAACAAGGTTTAATGGAGTTAGTTTGTCTTTTACATCATAGAGACGCTTAAGCATACTCGTGTTTAAACCACTATTAGATAAAGTTAGTGAATTAAAATTAAATTCTCTTCCCTTAATGAAATCATCAATTGCTTCAGCTTTATACCCTGTTGCAAGTACAAGGTCGCCAGAAATAAATCGATCCAAGTTTCTTAATATGTGGTCTAGCATAGGACGACCATCAACTACGACTAGGGGTTTAGGGAGTTCTTTAGTCTTCTCCCCCATTCGAGAACCACGCCCACCGCACATTACAATTAAGGTTGATTTACTACGCTTCATTTTAAACCTCTTCTTCTATTACAAAATTTGGTCTTCCTTTTACTTCTTTATAGATTCGACCAATATACTCCCCAAGTACCCCAATTGACAAAATCTGAATAGAGCCAAAGAAGATCACTGTTACGACTAAGGTAGCAAGACCAGGAGGTAAATCAAAGTCAGCAACACCAAAGTAGTTCATACTTCCAATTGTTAGAAAGAAAAGTAAGTAAATAAATGATGGAACAAAAATTATAAAACCTAGTTTTAATAAGCTTCTTAAGGGGGCGACAGAGAATGAAGTCAAGCCTAGAAAGGCAAACTCAAACAAATGTCGAGAAGAGAACTTGGTTACTCCATGCTTTCTCAATTCAACCCTATATTTAACAGTGGAAGACTCAAACCCCGTCCAGGAAATTAAGCCTCTTAGAAATTTCTCTGACTCATCAAGTTGGTCAAGCACATTGGCAACTTCACGGTCAATTAGTCGAAAGTCAGCCTCTCCAAACCTAAGGCCACTATACTTATACATTAATTCATAGAAAAACTTATCTGCCATCAGTCTTAAAAGAGTTGATGATTTATTCTTCTTCTCAGTATTAACAATTTTGAAACCTTCTTCCCATTTACGTATTAGAGAAGAAATGACTTCTGGTGGATGCTGTAGATCAGCATCCATAGTTACAATAGCATCACCTGTTGCCTGACTTATACCTGCAAGCATACCGCCTTGGGCCTGAAAGTTCCTAGAGAGCTTTACAATTCTAAGAAATGAAAATTTTTCTTTTAGCTCTGTAAGTTTCACAAAAGTCTTATCTTTACTGCCATTTTCTACAGCTATGAATTCAAATTGATAGCTTGGTTCAGAAAGCGCTAATTCATGAACACGAGAAACGAGCTCTTCAACACTTTCTTCTTCATTATAAGCAGTCGTTACAATAGAGATTTTTTTCATATTTAACCCAATAGAGTATTTATATAGGTCATAACTATATACTTCTGCAAATTCAAAGGCAATCACTTGAGTTTAGAAATCACAGTTACATCAGTGCTATGGAGCATAGCGTAGTACATAAGCTGTATAAATTAATTTATAGAGTTACGAAAGGTTCTTTTCCCAATTACTAGCAGTCTTACAAATAAGCTCAATGTCATTAAACTTAGGCTTCCAACCAATCGTATGACCAATTTTTTCAGCTTTGGAAATAAGCTTGGCAGCATCTCCAGCTCTGCGCTCTCCTAGATCTACTGGAACATCGTGGCCAGTTACTTCTCTCACTGTTTCAATAACTTCTTTGACCGAGTAACCTTGCCCATAGCCTGCATTCATGACCTGAGACTTTCCACCTTTCAAAAGGTAGTTAAAACCATCGACATGGGCCTGAGCCAGATCATCAACATGTATGTAATCACGAATACATGTTCCATCCGGTGTTGGATAATCAGTTCCAAAAATGACCATCTTGTCACGTTTTCCAGCTGCGACTTGGGAGGCAATCTTAATCAAATGTGTAGCGTTAGGTGTGCATTGGCCAATTTTTCCGTCGACATTAGCCCCGGCTACATTGAAGTATCTAAAGATAACGTACTCAAAACTCTTATAGGCATGAGCGAAGTCTTCAAGCATCCACTCAGTCATATATTTCGTTTTTCCATAAGGATTAAGTGGGTTAATTGGAGTGTCTTCACTACAAATACCACCTTCAACATCACCGTAAACGGCAGCAGTGGAACTGAAAATGAATTTATTGACGGAATACTTATGACAAAGCTTTAAAAGCTCAAAAGTATTCTTAGTATTGTTTTCATAATATTTAATAGGATCTGTCACAGACTCTGGAACAACAATACTTCCTGCAAAATGGAAGCAGGCATCAAAGTTTCCACTTTTAATGACTTCTTCGAGTTTCTCAGTATTTCCGATGTTAAGTTCGACAAATTTTCCAAAGAGGACAGATTCTTTTTTTCCTGTACTTAGATCGTCGATGATTGTTAACTTGTGATCGGATTCTCCAAGTAATTTAACAACATGAGAACCAATATATCCAGCACCGCCTGTAACCAAAATATTTGCCATAAAACTAACCTACTTTTTCATAAGAGCATTAACTTCGCTCATTATTCTCTCTTTAAATGCCTCTTTTGAAAAGTCTTCAGCACGTTGAAAAAGAGTTTCTTTATTAAAGTCTCGCATCTCAAAGAGATCAATTGCTTTAGTTAATTCTGAAACAGATTGTTCTTCAAAGAATTGGCATACTTCATCATTTAAAGTTTCAAGAACACCACCAATTTTATAAGCAATGATAGGAGTGCCAGAGGCAAGTGACTCGAGTGGAGTAATACCAAAGTCTTCAACGCCAGGAAAGATCATGCCTTTAGCTTTTAAAAATCTATTGATGACCTCTGCTCTACTTACATTCCCTAAAAACTCAATAGTTGGACCGGCAATCTCTTTGAGCATTTCTTCTTGCTGACCACCACCAATAATAACAAGCTTCTTTCCAAGTTTGTTAAAAGTTTCAATTGCAAGATCTACTCTTTTATTAGGAGCAAATGCTGTTACCATTATATAGTAATCTTCTTTTTCAATATTTTCTTTTTGAAATGGTCTAAAATCATCTAAGTCTACAAATGGATGAATAACATCAGATTCTAGTCCGTAGTATTTCTTTATTCTCTGACTGACAAAATGACTATTTCCAATAGGAACATCAACATTCTCGTTGCTCTTTAAGTCCCAGTTGACCAAGTAATCTTTGAAGAACTTTATTCCAATTCTCTGATAAATTGGTGCATCAGCTCCAAAGTATACGTCAAATTGATCATATAGGTACCTCATTGGAGAATGAATATATGAGATATGTTTTGAGCCCTCTGGTTTCTTCACGCCCTTGATAACACAATGTGAAGAACTAAGAATTATATCTGCATCTTCCTTTATAACTAAGGACTCTGCAGCCTTAGGAAAAAAGGGAAGAAATTTTCTATAGTGCTTAGAAATGCCTGGAATATTATTTAGAAAAGAAGTGTGAATTACACGAGATTCAATGATTTCACTTGTTGATCCAGGATCATGAATCAAAGTATAGATAGGTGCATCAGGAAAGAGTTCACAGAAAGCTTCTAAGACTCTTTCTCCACCTCTGAATCCAGTTAACCAATCATGTAAGAGTACTACCTTCATTATGATTTAGCCTTAATTGTTTCAATTGTAGTGAATGCCCATACGGCCATAATGAGAAACATGTTCTCTCCATCTCCAAAAGTATATTGAAACAATCCCGAAGTGAAGAATCCAATAAAAAATGGAAACCCTATAAAACTGTATTTATACGTTTCTATTCCCCAAAAAAGACAAAATGCTAAGAAGGCTATTGCCCCAACGGCTCCAGTTGAAGCTAAGTGTTCAAGGAAGTTGTTATGGGCATGACCACTTTGGTATTTAAAAGGAATATTATACTTTTCCTTAAGGGCTTTGGAATTAGACTCGAAGTTCTTATATCCAAAACCAAAAAGTGGTCTTTCTGAGAATGCTTTATAAGCAGTATGATAGAACGCTATTCTCTGTGCGTTCGAACCTTTCCTTTTTAGAACTGTATCTCTAACAGATTGCGAGCCCGTAAAAATAGCTCCAGCCGCTATTACTGAGACAGCAATAATTGAAAGGAAGACTTTCTTATTTTCTTTGAATAGAAAAAATGGAGTTGCAACTAAAAAGGCAATCCATCCACCTCGAGCATAAGCAAGAAACAAACCAGCGAAGTTTATAAGCCATGAAATATAAAGAAAGTACTTATTTATATTAGGTGCAAACTTTTCTCTTTTTAAAATGAGACCAGTAAGTAGAATTTGAAAAAGAGCTATTCCATAACCATAAGTCATGTACATACCGTACAGTCCACAGGCCCTCGTTTCGTGACATGCGTTTTTAAATTTTAATGGATTAAAACCTGTTGCGAGTCCAACTAGTCCAGATATCGTTGCAATAGTTGTTGCAGTTATGAATAGGTATAACAGAAATTTCTTCTTTTTATCATCAAGGTAATCTCTGAGAAGATAATAGTAAGCAAAGAGTCCCATTGCTGGGAGCACGAAATATTTAAACTTAAAAAGATTTTTTACAGGCTTTTCAAGTATATCTAAATTAAAAACAACTGATAAGAATATAGAAACGATAATTGCTATTACGGCCCAGAATGATCCTGGAAGTCTAAAGTCTTTTTTCTTTACGTATTCATATGTAAAGTAGCCGCCAGGAATTGCGATTAGTATGTGTGAAAGTGCACTAAAGCTCATCGATGTAAAAACACCTGCGCATAGTACAAAAATCGAAGCTAATGTTAGTTTGAATGAAAGTGTTCTCATGCAGGTATTCTACTTTGAAAGTTCTGACTTTAATATTGAAAAATCTCTAAGTGTTTAAGAATGTGTGGTGGTGACAGGGCTTGCTGTAATGTACACAAATGAAGTCTTCCGTAATTTTTTGCTCCAATGGAGGAGCCCTTGAACAAAGGAAAGTTATGGAAGACTTCATAAGGGTGCTGACTCTTGAAATCCCTCTTGTAATTCTCATGCTGCAACTAGTTGTAGCACTTGTAGAATTATTTAAGTAGGCTTTGAGGTGAGTGTAAATGGCACTCACCTACCTTATGAATTCTAGCATGGGTTTCTGGTTAAATTCAAAATTCAAAATTTATTTTGTGGGGTACGCGCGTCCGTATCGTGATTACGTGTGTTTATGTAGAATATGGTGGGTGAAGTTACTAATGCATTAAGCTATACTGAAGACAGGCCAATCCGCCCATGCATTGATGTCACTGTGGTGACACAATTCACAACGGTAAAGCTCTGACATTAAAACGCTAACGCGTTCCAGCGCAGGCAGGATCTTATGGAATATAATTTCGCAACAAAGCATGATTTACGTGAACACACATTTATCACAAGCGCTGATCTAAAAGACACGCGTCTTTCTTTTGAAAAGCGTTGCGATGAGCTGGACCAAAAGTTTGATAAGCGTTGTGATGAGTTGGATCAAAAGTTTGATAAGCGTTGTGATGGGTTAGACCAAAAAATTGATAAGCGTTTTGACGAGTTAGATCAAAAAATTGATGGTTTGAGATTAGAAATGAATCAAAGGTTTACTCAGTTGGAAAATAAATTAACGATTAAACTTGGTGGTTTGCTCGCTCTGTCTGTTGGATTAATGAGTGTGGTTACAAAACTTTAAACTAAAAGGGCCTGACGGCCCCTTTGGTAATACTTATAAACTTAAAACAGCTTCAATAACTTTATTCTGAGTCTCTTCATCCATATATGGGTAAAAAGGAAGTGAAACAACTTTGCTGGCAACAGAATTAGTAACTTCGTTCTCAACATCATACATTCCGTGATAAACAGGCTGTGAGCTAAGTGACCCTGGGTAATGAACAGCAGTTGGAACATTTAGCTTCTTCATTTCATCTTGAAAATTTGTTCTGTCTTCAACTTCAATCGTATATTGTGCCCATGCACTAAGGTTATGTTCTTCAACACTTGGTGTTTTGAATTTCTTACTTAGAGCATCATTGTATCTCTTAGCTACAACTTGTCTTAATTCAATTTCTTTTGGAAAAATCGCTAATTTCTCAAGTAGGATTGCAGCTTGCATAGTATCAATTCTTCCATTGATTCCTATTCTTGTATGAACATATCTACCTGACTGGCCGTGATTTAAAAGCTCTCTCATTTTTGATGCTAATTCGTCATCATTTGTAAAAATAGCTCCACCGTCACCATAAGCACCTAAAGGCTTAGAAGGAAAGAATGATGTACAACCAATAGTTGATAGTCCACAAGATTTCTTACCTTTATATTCTCCACCAAAACTTTGCGCTCCATCTTCAATAACTGGGAGTGCATTGGCCACTGCGATTTCATTAATTTCGTCAAAGTCAGCGCATTGTCCATATAGAGATACTGGCATGATAGCTTTAGTATCTTTAGTAATAGCAGCTTTCATTGATTCGATATCCATATTATAAGTCTTAGGATCAACGTCTACGAATACTGGCGTTGCACCTAGAAGACTAACAACTTCTGAAGTAGCAAAAAATGAAAAGTCTGGAACGATTACTTCGTCACCTGGACCAATATTTAATGCCATTAGTGCGAGTAAAAGAGCATCTGTTCCACTTGAACATCCTATTGCATGCTTCACACCAACATATTCAGCAAGGTTTTTTTCAAGCTCTTTAACTTCTGGACCCATTACAAATTGTCCATGCTCTAGAACTGCATTTATTCTACTTTTAATTTTATCTTCGATTGGTCTGTATTGTGCTTTAAGGTCAATGAATGGGATCATTCTATTCTCCTGAAAATATAATATTCAGGGAGATCATAACACAAGTTAATGTATTTTCCGAATGATGCGCTGGGTGTATATGCCTGTTATTTAACGGATATGTCCACTCAAGTTTTGATTAGAAAAATTCATTCTCTTCTCAAGAACTAAAGACTTTAACTCACCTACTTTAGCCCCTTGAAAGTCCTCAAGAACAGTTGAGACGTCTTTATAGTCTGAAGGAATTTCGACTCTTGGCAGCTTTCCAGGATAATTGTTAACTAAGTGGAAAGTGTCTTGGTTAAAAGTAAACCTATCAGAGTGATATTGCATAAAAAAGTCAAAAGCACTTTTAATAGGAGAGAAAAATCTCGTTCTATTAACCTTGGACACATTCATTATGTGGATTAGAGGAGTCTTAAAGTTTTCTCTCCAGTAAGTGTCGAGGTTTAAAAATACAGAGCCCATCGCACCTTCAAGTTGTGTAAACTGCTTACCACCCTGCTCTTTCTTATTAAGGATTAAATCAGGTAGTGAAGCCTTAAGAACTTCATCCTTATTTAAGTGAGATAGCTTTTTTACAAGAACATCAATATTTAAAAGCACGAGGTTCGTGTTAAAAAATGCACCAGCATCCCCATCTCGAAGACCAATTTCAGAAAAAAGCTCTAATTGGTCAGCTTCTTCAGCCTGGGCCTTTTCAATTATTGTAAGAAAAACTCCATCATTGCCTTTATCCCAAAGAGAAATCTGGCCGCCTTTCATATCATTCTTAGTTTTAGTTGTTGTCACCATGCAAATTGGAACTTCTTCTTTAATCATCCAGTTAACAACAGCACGATCTGGAGTAGAACTTAGGTCTTCACCATTTCCAATACAACAAACGAGATTCTTGGTTTTTGGCCTTAGCGTCTCATCAAAAATTGTGTTGAGAATTTCATAACCAAAGAGACCATGTCCAGCTGGGGCTTGTCTCTCGCGAGTAAGCTCACCTTCACTATCAAGTGTAGGTACATGTGATTGAATTAATGATTTGAAACGCGTAACACCTTCTGGTTTAACTTTGTTCCAAATCGTTTCGAAAAGCTCTTCAACGTCTTGATTAAGGATGTCCTGAAAAATAACTTCTTGAAAAGAACTAACCTTCTTACTTGCTTGAACTAGTTGTGCCTCTGCAATAGAGATAGGGCCCTTCTCTGTTTCGAGATAAAGATCAGTACCTTTTGCACCAACAGAAGATCTACCGAATTTCTTTAAGTAATCATCTCGTTTGATACTTGAGCCAATTCCACCATGCATTTTTCTAAGCCATAGTGAAGCATCAAGTTTTCCCTCAACCGAATATTTCTCTTTAATATCTTCATAGTGGCACCAAGGCAGTTCATCAACCAACTCTTTAGGAGCAATTGCTGTTGGGTAAACCCCTGATGGGTTTGTTTCAGTATGAATAGAGAGTTTTTGTGCTTTGGCGTTCTTCTTTGAAAGAAGCCCTGCAAAATAATCACGTTCGATTGGGTTTTTGATGCTTTGTAATAAATCCATGGGACGATTATATACTGTTTACGGTAAATATTAAAGCTGCAGAGTATCTCGCAGTGGGTCAGTATAATACCAGATTGGAATCAAATTCTTATCCCTATGTGGAAAATCAAGGTGCTAATGGAGTCATGCCTATAGTTATTCCGTAAACGAAAAATAGGAGCGTTTATGAATAAATTATTAGGTTTAATACTTTCACTGTTAATGATTACGAGTTGTGGAGAAAACTCTAACGATAAGGGGGCTAGAAATAACCTTGAGGTAAACAGACTTGAGAGTCTAGATTTCTTTGAAGGTGTGAAAATCAAATCAGCGAAAGTTAACGGAATTGAGCTAGAAACAAAAGTGAGAAGCAAGTCTCTTTATGAGCTTGCTGGAGTAGATGAAGAACTTGGAGAAATTCGAAATGACGAAAAGCTAATTCTGGAGATCGAATTAGAAGAATTTAAAACAAAAATTGGCTACCGCTTGGATGAGATTAATTTTTCTCTAGTTGATGGTCATGAACAAGGCTTTAGACAGGATCACTTTATTGGAGGAAACAGCAATACCCTTAGAGTTGTAATCGAAGGCAAAGAAAAGATTTTTAACTTTCTTGGAAGAAAGAAATATCTATCAGTTACTAAACTTGTCATGCTTGATGATCTTGGAAATGTAGAAAGTATAAATATAGAAGATGAGGTTCCTCTTACAAATATGAAGTGTCCGGTTGGATATTATAAGGGAGATATTCGAGAGATTGATGAAGTTTGTCCTTCAAGTCGAATTGTTGGAAAACTTGATGTTTACGAGAATAGAGCAATTGTACAAGATAAGATAACCTCAACCAATGTTTCTAAATCAAGATCTGGAAGTTCAATCACTATTGCCACAGATTACAGAAGGCATGATTTAAGTCTTAAAGGTTTTGAATATACCCTTTCAGACAGTATTCAGGTGAGTAATATGATCGAACTTTTAGAATATGATTTATCTGCTAAGAATGGAACATACTTCATTGGCCTAAGTCATTACGAAAATAGTTATGGTTTTAGGCTAGACAGCAATATTGATATGGGTCGCTCGGGAAGAACAAAAAGGTACCATGACTCTCAAAATGGTAAATGGCTTAATAAGAATTCGTTTGGTCACAATGTAAGTTATGAAATAGACGTTGAAGCCAATGTTGAAATGATTATATTCGAATAAAACAAAAATACTCGGCCATATTTTCACTAAGAAATATGGCCTAACTAGCCGATAAATTGGTGAGAAACCAAGGAAGGGTTAGTGAAAATATTGCATCTCGGAAAGTACTATCATCCATATACAGGCGGAATTGAAACAGTCACAAAAGATATTTGTGAGGGAATGGTTTCAAAAGGTCATGAGGTCACTGTACTTTGCTCAAATGATAAAAATAAATCAGAAGAAAGAAACATTAATGGAGTGAATGTTATATATTCATCTCGCCTTCTTGTTCTTCTATCACAACCGATTAACTTATTTCTTGCACTAACTCTTTATAAAATTGTGAAGAACTTTGATGTCGTTCATGTTCATTCACCAAATCCATTCGCTGAGCTAATTTCGTTATTCATTCCAAAGAATATAAAAGTCGTTACAACTCACCATGCAGATGTTGAGAGACAAAAGATTTTTTTAAAGTTTTACAAGCATCTCTATAATGCATTCTTAAAACGTTGTGACAAAATCTATGTGGCAACTGAGAATCATATTAAGTATTCAAAATTTCTTCCAGCATTTAAAGACAAGTGCGAGGTGATTCCTTTTACTATCGATGAATCAAGATTTAATAAGAATCCAAAGGTTGAGGCACATATTAAAGAGCTTCGTGAGAAACATGGAAACTACGCTCTCTTTGTTGGGCGTTTAGTTTCATATAAGGGACTAGACTATCTAGTTGAGGCGGCCAAAACAACGAATGGTAAAATACTCATAGTTGGTGGTGGACCAGATCAGGAAAAGCTAGAGCAGAAAGTTTTCGATTCTCGTATTGAAAACGTAGAGTTCCTTGGAAAGGTTTTAGATGAGGACTATTTTTCAGCTCTTTATCATGCATCTAATTTCATGGTTCTACCTTCTACAACACATGCTGAAAATTTTGGTGTTGTTCAACTTGAGGCCATGTATTGTAGAAAACCGATGATTACTACTCGAATAGATTCTGGTGTTCCTCTTGTTGGAAAACATAATGAAACATCATTTATAATTCCTCCAAAAGATTCTGAAGGTCTTAGTAGAACAATGAATATTTTATTTGAAAACCAAGAGCTTGTTCGCCAAATGGGCCTTAATGCAATGAAGAGATTCTTTAAGCTTTATACTAAGAATATCTTTAATAAGTCTCATGATGAATCTTATCGAGCTCTATTGGAAGATACCTCTGAAAATGAAGACTTTAAGATTGCGGCATAACTCATTGAATACATGCTATATGAAGACAATTTTGTAATTACTTCATGAATATTTCCCATCTGAAACAGAAGCTGTCCCACTGCGGAAAGTTAAAGTTTTCTTAACCCATTCTATTTATAACAACTTATATCTAAACAATAAGTATAAGTTTTTCACTTTTGAACTACTGAACAAGATTCATTGTAGAACTAGTGAAACACAAAATGGCAAAAATGGTAATTAAGGGGAATGGTAATGGACAAGGTTTATTTGAACCGTCCGAATGCATGCGAGGTCCTTCGCACACGCATTCGACAGTACAAGAGAGAACACCCGAGACTCAACTCATCTCAAGTAGCACGAAAGTTTGGTGTAGCGACATCTTCTTTCAATAGAATAGAAAATAACGATATTCGCAACCCTAGTATCGATCAGGCAGTTAAAATACTACGTGGCTGTGGAAGTAATGAAGACGTTGCAGACTTCATCAGAATGTATTACCCAGAGATTCACGAAGGCCTTTTCGAATACTTCGTAGAAAGTTCAAAAACAGAAACACTGGATGAATCAGTTGAAAAATACTTCTGTGATGAATCAACATATAAAATGATGATGCTTGCGACATCTAAGTGTGGCCTTGATGAAAACTATGTCCTTCAGGAATTCGGTCGTGCTGGTCATAAGACATTCATGAAGCTTGCTGCTAAAGGTGTTTTGGTTAATCGTGATGGGCGATTCTTTGCTGCTTCTAAGGATGTCTATGTTACAGATGTGATGATGTGTAATATTTCAAAATACATGTTTGAAGAGGCTACTCAGAAATATAATATCGGAGAAGAATGTATCGGAATGACAGCATTACATTATGAATCAATTGATTTAGGAAAGATTGGCAATGATTTAAAAGCGCTAACAGAAGACTATCATATGTCTGTTCAGAAGCTTTTAAAAAATCCTAATAATCATGGTGATCAGCTTGTAGCTGTTTCTAGTATAGTAAACTTTATATAAGAGTGGAGAATAGAATGAAATTAATTATAACACTAATAATGAGCTTAAATATATTTGCCGGTGGTTATGGAAGTACTGGGACTTGGCCGACAGGAAAACGTATAATTAACTTAGATGAAGTTCTTAAAATTAGACCAAATTTTAAGTTAAAAAAGTTTAAGCATGGTATTGTTGACATTGATAAAGAGTCAGGTCTTCTACTTTTAAAGACTAAAGCTAGAGTCGTCGCAGTAAAGTCAGTCGACGATATTTCAAGCTATAGAAACAAAGAAACAGACATGAAAGAAATGGTAGATTTCGAAATGTTTTACGAAGACACCAGAGAAAATGCAGTTTTAAAGATTAAGGAAAGAATTAACCCTCAAGAGCTCTTACCTTTTAACTTTGAAGATTTTCTTTAGTTACAGATCTTGATATCTTGAACTTTTGATAAGTCATTTTTTACTATAAACTTGCCGTCTCGAGTGAACTCGTATTGACGGTAAGTTTCATTCTTTGAAACAAAAAACTTAGATGTATTCGACAAAGCTGTTACTGTCGAAAAGCTTAGTGAAGCACGCTTAAAGCTGTCATAATTAGAGGTTAATCCAATTGGTATGTACCTGTTTTGTAATCTCTTCGGTGTACTGTGTAATGAAATAACATTATTCTTAACAGAATAAGGTAGCGCCATCATATAGTCGAAGTGTCTTAATTTATGGTTTTTTAAGCATGAAATTTCGTTATAAAAAATAACTAAGCTATCAGTAACCATAACATTTGGCTTACCTATTGAGTAGGAGTTATCGATGGATTCTCTTTTAAGAAAAGAGAGCATACGAACATGTTTTTGATTTTTTGACCTATTTATTAAATTAATAAACTTCTCTTTTAGATAACCCCTTTTTTCACACTTGTTTGCTAGACAATATAAATTTGTCCCATAATCTTTAGATTGTGCAATAAGTAGACTCTTCGACTGGGTAACAATATCTCCCGCTTCTAAAGTACACTTAGCAATATTCTGTAGCTCACTTTTATTACTAATTACTGAAGGGAAATTAATTAATCGATATGATAATTTGCAACTGGTTTTAGTTTGGGTAACTAGTTGATTCCTTTTTGAAGTACTAATTACATCTACATCAGTATTCCCTTTCTCAATCTCACCGAACTTCGGCTCAGCAACATTTCTCAAATCAGAATTTAAACTAATTTTATAAATGCTATCACCCAATGAATTTGTATATTTATTTGTTACTTTCTGGCATTTTGCGATTTTTCCATCAACATCATGAACTTCTATTTTTTGATCACAGGCGCGGTTTAGCTCTTCGAGTTCGCGAGTGAAACAAGTACTTGCGACGAGAACTTCAGAAGGGGAGACTTGGGTTCCCGTGCAAGTATTTAATTCTTTTTTGTTTTTGATTGCGACAAGGACGACATTTTCATTACAGTCGGCCGTTGTACATGAGTATTTAAGCGATGAAGAGAAGAACTGGTCCGATGCTGTTCGTAGGACCATCTTGTCGTTTTTGATCTTTCCAAGGCTTGTATCACCGGTGTTTTTTCCACCACAGGAAACTAACATTAATGGAAGGAGGGCTATCGCTAAAAGTTTTTTCATAGTTTAGTTATACGGAAAAAGGGTTCCATTTTGTTTAAGGTAGTAGTTATTACTTAGCCCGTATAAAAATTGGTCAAAGCTAACTATTTGATAATTGGAGAAAGTTGTGGCCCTAAACAATGTAAAAATAGCAGGGCATGGACAAAATGCAGGCCAATCCCTCTCATACATGATAGGTAGAAAGCGGATAAGCTTATGAATTTACAAGATACACTAGACATTAAATACATGGAAATGGCCCTTGATCTCGCGAAACGTGGGATGGGAACAGTTGCACCTAACCCAATGGTTGGGGCAGTTATTGTTAAGAATAATATTATTCTTGGTAAGGGATGGCACGTTCAACCTGGTCGGCCGCATGCGGAACCGAATGCAATTGCTGATTGTATTGAGACTTGTGAAGACGCCACTATTTATGTGACGCTTGAGCCTTGTTGTCATACGAATAAGAGAACACCTCCTTGTACTAATGCCATACTTCAAAATAAATTTAAAAGAGTTGTGATTGCGACGCTTGATCCAAATCCTAATGTTGCAGGTAATGGAGTTAAGATTCTTGAAGGCGCAGGAATTGAAGTAACTGTTGGTGTCTTAAAAGATGAGTCTCAAAAACTTAATGAGATTTTCTTTAAGAATATACTTACGAAGAAGCCTTACGTTCATTTGAAAATGGCACAGACACTTGATGGAAAGTTATCAACAATGTCTGGGGATTCGAAGTGGATAACTGACGAAAATGCGAGAACGCTGGTTCACCAAATGCGTCTACAATACGATGCTGTTATGGTGGGTAGAAATACTCTTAACAACGACAATCCATCACTAAATATTAGAATGGGAATTGATTCAAAAGATAAAGTCCCCTACCGCATTGTTGTCGGAAATATTAGAAAGATAGATTTTAATACGAAGATCTTCACTGATGAGCATACAAATAGAACCATTGTTCTTACTAGTATTGAAGACTATCAGAATGCTTCTGATGAAAAAGTACAATTAATAAAAGACAAGAAAATACAAATCATCTTCACTTCAATTAAAGACGACAAAGTTGACATTGAAGAAGGCCTTAACAAGTTAGGTGATCTTGGAATCACTTCTATTCTTGTTGAAGGCGGTGGAGCACTGGCATCTTCCCTACTTGAAAGAAAGTTGATTGATAAAGCGACCGTTTTTATCGCGCCTAAAATTATTGGATCAGGAATTAGTTATTTTAATCAGAGTTTTGAAAAGATGTCTGAAGCACTTAACTTTAATAATGTAGAAATAAAGAAGCTTGGAAACCAAGCAATGTTTGAATTATATCCGGAATAATTATGTTTACAGGTTTAGTAAAAGAAATTGGAAAGGTGAGACGAGTTAGCAAAAATGCTGAAGGTAAGGTTTTAGAAATCGAGTCCAAAGTCCTGCTTCCAGAGATTGCAATTGATGACTCTGTATCGATAAGCGGAGCATGCCAAACAGCAGTTACAATTACTGAAGACTCTTTTATTGTTCAGGCCGTTCATACAACGCTAGATAAGACGACGCTTGGCAAACTTAACGTCGGTGATGAAGTAAATATGGAACTTGCGCTTCAATTAAGCGACAGGCTTGGCGGTCATATGGTTCAGGGTCATGTAAATGACGTTGGAACAATTGCCAATATCCAAAATACTGGAAAGAACTATGTTGTAACAGTTCGAGTTTCTCCGGATCAAATGAAATACATTGTGAAGGAAGGATCGATTACAATTGATGGAATTTCACTAACAGTTTCGAACCTCTTTAAAGAAGATTGTTCGTTTCAAGTTTCAATTATTCCACATACTTGGGACCATACAGTTCTACGTAATCGTAGGGTTGGAAGTCTTATAAATATAGAGGTTGATATCCTCGGAAAATATATAGAGAACTTGCTTTTTCACGGCAAGCAAGCTACTAATGCTCAAAGTCAAATGACCGAGTCTTGGTTAAGGGATAAGGGTTTCTAATGAATAATTTTAATACCATAGAAGAAGCACTAGAAGATATTCGTCTAGGAAAAATGGTTATTGTAATCGATGATGAAGATCGTGAAAATGAAGGTGACTTCGTTATGGCGGCCGATCGTGTTACTCCAGAAGCTATTAACTTTATGGCATCTGTTGGAAAGGGTTTGATTTGTACACCTATTACAAAGCAAAGAGCTGAAGAACTAGATCTTCCTCTTATGATATCTAAAGACAAAGCGGATCACGATACAGCTTTCACTGTTTCTATTGATACGAGAAAAGGAACAACGGGAATCTCTTGTTGGGATAGAGCTCTAACAATTATGGATCTTGCACAAGCAACAACAGTTCCAAATGACCTAATGAGACCAGGACATATATTTCCATTAATCGCACAAGATGGTGGAGTTCTCGTTCGTAATGGTCACACTGAAGCGGCGATTGACCTAGCGAGACTTGCTGGATGTCATCCTTCTGGTGTAATTTGTGAAATTATGGATGATGATGGATCTATGGCAACAACTCCAAAGCTATTTGAAGTGGCCAAAGAGCATGACCTAAAGTTCATTACAATTGAAGCTCTTGTTGAGTATAGAAAGAAAGCACAAGATCTTATTAAAGAAGAAGACAATACAGAAATTATAATTGAAGAAAATGGAGTCTTAAATGCCTAGAAATTTAGAAGGACATTTAAATGCTTCTGGTAAAAGATTTGCAATCGTAGCTGGAAGATTTAACGAATTTATTACAAGTAAACTACTTGGTGGTGCAATTGACTGTATCAAGAGACATGACGGAAACGTTGAAGATCTAGATATTGCATGGGTTCCAGGTGCATTTGAAATATCTCTTATTGCTAAGAGACTTGCTGATACTAAAAAGTATGACGGAATCATCACTTTAGGTGCGGTAATTAGAGGGTCAACTCCACACTTTGACTATGTTTCAGGTGAAGTTGCAAAAGGTGTAGCAAAAGCATCTTATGATACTAATACTCCAATTATTTTTGGTGTATTAACTGTTGATTCAATTGAGCAAGCAATCGAAAGAGCTGGTACTAAGGCCGGTAATAAAGGTTGGGAAGCTGCAATGTCTGCTATTGAAATGGCGACATTACTTCAGACTATAGAAAAGTAATTGAAAAATATAGGGCCTCTTAATTGAGGCCTTTTTTTTGCTCTATTTTAAAACTGAGTGATATAGAAAAATTGAAGCAGCACTTGCAGCATTTAAATGAGCAACATAGTTAGTGATTGGAATTGATAACTTAACATCACAAGCATCAATCACCTCTCGATCCATTCCATTACCTTCATTTCCAATAATTAAACAAAACTTTTCAGGATACTTATAGTCTGGAAGATTAAAGGCACCTTCTTCGTTAGCTGTTGCTGCAACTGTATAACCGTCGTCTTGTAGTTTAGAAATAGTTCTAGGAAGATAGTCACTTTTGTGGATTGTCGCTTCGAAAACATTACCCATAGAAACACGTGCACATCTTCTAAGAAATGGTGATGCACTCTTGTAGTCATAGATAATAGAATCAAAGCCAAAGGCCATCGCTGCTCTGGTCATCGTTCCTACATTTTCAGGAGATGTAACACCATTAAAAATAAGAACCCTATTACCGAGCTCTTCAAGCTTAACTAAGTCTGGAACTCTAACAAGTGCCATAATTCCATGATGTAGTTTGTGTGCGACAAGAGATTCTAGATGAGACTTTTCGATGATAAATATATTCTCGGCCTTTCCGTCGATGAGGTCCTTATTCTCAGAATAGAATTCTGGAGTTGCTAGAACCTTAAGAACTTGAAAGTTAGAGTTAAGGGCCTTCATTACGACTTTAGGACTTTCCGCCACAACTAGGTTCTGTGGAAGGAGATTCTTGTCTTTAATATTTCTAAACTCGTCTAGTCTAGAGTCATCGATTGTATCTAGTTTTATCATATTACTTCTTTAGTACTTTCTTAATAAAAGATCCAGTATAAGATCCTTTCACCTTGGAAACTTCTTCAGGTGTACCTGTTGCAACAACAAGTCCGCCTCCGGTTCCACCTTCTGGACCAAGATCTATAATATAATCAGAGACCTTAATTACATCTAAGTTGTGCTCAATTATTAGAACCGAGTTACCTTGAGTAACAAGGCTATTGATAGCTTCAAGAAGAACAGCCACATCTTCAAAGTGAAGACCTGTCGTTGGTTCATCTAAAACATAGAGAGTGTGACCTTTGGTTCTTTTAGCAAGTTCTCTAGATAGTTTTAAACGTTGAGCTTCACCACCTGAAAGAGTTGTGGCCGCTTGACCAAGTTTCATATAGCCAAGGCCTACATCATTCATAGTCTTTAGAATTCTCGCCATTCTTGGGTGGTTTGCTAAGAACTCATGTGCTTCTTCAATTGTCATTGCCAGGATATCTGCAACACTCTTTCCTCTATAGAGAATAGATAGTGTTTCATTGTTATATCTCTTTCCATGACATTCAGGGCAAGTGATATAAACATCTGGAAGAAAGTGCATTTCAATTTTCTTTACGCCATTACCTTCACATTCTTCACAGCGTCCACCTTTTACATTGAAGCTGAATCGGCCTTGTTTGTAGCCACGAATCTGTGATTCTGGAGTTGAAGCATATAGTTTTCTAATATCATCAAAGAGGCCAGTGTATGTTGCAGGATTTGAGTTGGGAGTTCGCCCAATAGGGCTTTGATCTAACTCAATAACTGTTTTAATTTTCCCTTCACCAGTAAGGGACTTGTAGTTTGTCTTTTCATAAAGGGATTTATTGGCACGAGTAAGTTTACTCTTAAGTGCTGGAATAAGTACTTCATGCACAAGAGTTGATTTACCAGAACCCGATACTCCTGTTACACAGGCCAGAACATTGAGTGGAATCTCAACATCAATTCCACTTAGGTTATTATGCTTGGCACCCTTTAACTTTATAAACTCAGTAAGTTCGCGACGCTTCTTTGGTACAGGTATAAGCTTTTTACCTTTTAGATATTCAGCAGTTATTGAATCTTTATTCTTTATAAAGTCAGCAGTCTTTCCATGGGAGACAACTTCTCCTCCATGAATTCCAGCACCTGGTCCCATATCGATAATATAGTCAGATGCCATCATCGTATCTTCGTCGTGTTCAACAACGATTACAGTATTTCCAATATCTCTAAGCTCTCTTAAAGTCTTTATCAACTTAACATTATCTCTTTGGTGAAGACCAATACTAGGCTCATCTAAAACATAGAGCACACCAGATAGAGCTGAACCAATTTGAGTTGCTAGTCGAATTCTTTGAGATTCACCACCTGAAAGAGTTCCCGCAGATCTATTTAATGTTAAATAATCCAGACCGACTTCAACTAGAAATGATAGTCGACTACGAATTTCTTTTAACAACTTCTCCGCTATTTGGGCCTTAGTACCTTTTAACTTTAAGGTCTTAAAGTATTCATGAGTATCTTCTATAGGACATTCACAGAGGTCGATAATATTTTTCCCATCAAGCTTTGTGCTAAGAGCGATCTCGTTTAAGCGCTTTCCATCACAGTCAGAGCATTTTTTTATGCTCATACTTTTTTCAAGATCAATTCTAACTTTCTCAGAACTTGTCTCTTTATATTTCTTCTCTAACCATTCAACAATTCCAGGAAATGGTTTGCTAAACTCAAAGTTAGAGTTTTCTGATTTAAATTTATATGTATAAACTTTTGATGTTCCTTCAAAAAGAGTTTTAAAAAACTTCTTCGGAATTTTTTTGAGTGGAGTATCTCTCTCGATTCCCTCTTCAATCATTACACATTCAATCATCTTATTCATGAAGCTATTTTTCTTTGTAACGACAGGAATTGCGCCACCAAGTACAGGAAGAGAATCATCAAATATTAATGTATCAAGATCAAAAGTCTTAGACTCACCTAACCCGTTACACTTTCCACAAGCACCCACAGGTGAATTAAAAGAAAAAAGTCTAGGTTCTAGATCTGGAAATTTCTCTCCAGTAGAAGGCGATAGATTATGCTCACTATAAGTAACAATCTCATCATCAATAAGTATATGTGTTATTCCATTACCAAGCTTAAGAGCATATTCTACAGAGTCTGTTAAACGCTTTTCTATACCGGCCTTAACGAGAACTCTATCTACAATAGAATAGACTTCATCACTTGCTTTTAACTTCTTTAAAGTATCATCGTCGGCAAGATTAACTTCTCCATTAATCATAAATCTAGAAAATCCCATTCCCATGAATTTTGTAACTTGAGCCTTAGATTCCTTTAGAGTCTTTTCATCTATAGAAATCATTATATGAAGCTTAGTCTTTTCTTTGTTCTTCAGTAGCGCTGTTGTGATTTGGCCAGGACTATAACTCTTTACCAGTTCACCAGAAGTTGGACAGTATAAATCCCCTGCTCTTGCAAATAGAACTCTTAAATAGTCATAGATCTCAGTTATAGTACCCACTGTAGATCTCGGATTTTTATTAGTTGTTTTTTGGTCGATAGCAATTGCCGGAGAGAGTCCTGTAATAGATTCCACATCAGGTGCTTGTTGTTGTCCAAGAAACTGTCTCGCATATGAAGAAAGTGATTCTATATATCGCCTTTGTCCTTCGGCATAAATAGTATCAAAAGCTAATGAACTCTTTCCTGAACCAGATGGCCCAGTGATAACAGTCATTGTGTTCTTTGGAATATCGATGCTCACATCTTTTAGATTATGTACGCGAGCTTTGTGAATTTTGATTAAGTCATTTTGTTTTGACATGAAATACCTTCTAGTGCACTTAGTGCAAGCTTCATTACATAGTAGCAACCCATGTAATTGGCCTGGTTCTTACCATATAATTCAAATGCTGTTCCATGATCTACACTCATTCTTAGGTATGGTAGACCTAATGAGATATTGGCACCTATAGTTTTATAAAGACTCTTAAAAGGTGCAAGACCTTGATCATGATACATATAGACGAATAGCTTTTCAGCTTCGAAGTCAGTACTTACTAAAAGTCCATCTGCTGGAAGTGGACCAATAATTTCTTGTTTAAGGTTTTTTTGAAGGTGAGTAATTGCATCATTAATTACAGACTCTTCTGTTCCTAAAATACCACCTTCACCTGCGTGTGGGTTGATTCCCGTAAGGTAGATATTCTTTAATTTATTAAAATATTTTTCGTAGTTATCAACACAGAGTTTTACTTTGTGCTGGATCCTTTCAGTTGTTATGTAGTGAGTCACTTCTTTCAAAGGGATATGATCTGAGATTAAAAGAACATTACTGTCCTTTGATTTAAAGAACATATCAACAGGACAGTTATAGAGCTTTCTAAAGTATTCAGTGTGGCCCGCTACCATTTCACCATTAAGAGTTAACTGGTCCTTACTCGTTGGTAAAGTAAGTAAGATATCAGTCTCAGAGCAAAGCTCAATTGCTTTTGCCAATGCCGAAGTTGAAAGGGGAGTTTTTGTGACGAAAGTTGTTTGAAGAGGATCGTGAGCTAGAGAAATATTACATAACTCTAGATTTCTTTTTAAAACATCTTCATTGGAGATTAAGTGAAATTTCTTCTGTTGAGTCTTTGACAGAAGAAGGTAGCTCTTTAAGAAAACTTCAAGACCAATTCCTTCTTCGTGTCCGGCCGAGACAAAAATCATTAGAGAAAGTTTTTTATGTAGTGGTTAGAAGCTTCTCTTTGAAACCATACCTCTGTAACTTCCATTGCTTTCTTTTCATAGATTTTAGCTCTAAGCATATTCTTAGAATTTATGTAGAGCTCAGACTCAACCACATCTCTATTTTTAATAAAGAAAATGTGAGTCTTACCAAACATATTTATAGGGTCTGTGAATTGACCTTCCTGAGTTTTAATTAAAAGCTTTCTAAGTTCATTAGTAAGACCTTCCGCTGTAATGTCTCCGAGAACTGATGAATCAAGAGAAGCATACTTCTTTGGAAGTGGTCCACCCTTTTGGTAATCTTTCATCATAAGCTTAAAACTCTTCCACTTCTTTTTTGGAAGCTTACTTGGCTCGATAGAAAAATCTACAAGAGTATATTTAAATGAAACAGTCTTGTTGTTAACATTTTCTTTAAAGAATCTATTTTTTATTTCTTGTTCAGAAACAGAAACAAGAGGAAGAATTACCCAAGAATTGAATCTATTAAACTCAATAGCTTCACGAGTGATTTCAAAAAATTCTTCATAGTTTGTTTTGTTATTTTTTAAGAATGCTAAAAGTTGTGGTCTAGAAAGACCAAGCTTTTGTTCTCTACTTTTGATTTCTGATTCAACTTGATCGTCAGATACAATATATCCAAGTTCTTTTAGCTTAGAACGGATGATCTGTTTTCTAACGAGTAGCTCTGAAACTTCTTCATTTGAATATGTATTCTTTCTATAAATAAATGGTGATACATTTTTTCTGGCAGGTAAGCTCGACTGAACTCTTTTAATCATTGAAAGAGTGACAACTTCACTATCAATAACAGCTGCAATTTTATCAAGTAATCTAGCTTGAACAGAAAATGTAAGGGCAAGAACGATTAAAAGCCTCACGGACACTCCTAACTTTAAACATTAACAAATTTAACGTCTAAAGATAGCCTGTCCATGAGGCTTGCACAAGTATTTTACTTAAGTTGTTTGTCGTGGATTTTGATATTTGCTTTCTTTCGTAACGCTGCGAAATAATCTGCAATAATCTTGTCTCTTTTTCTATCATATACAAATTTCTGGTATGGTGGCTTAGCAATTTCTTTGAATTTCTTAACACCTAGTACCTTAATTATATGATAACCATATTGAGTTCTCACTGGAGATGTCATATGACCAACTGCTTTTCCTTTTATGGCCTTGAAATACTCTGGAGCTAGAAAGAATGCTGGCTTATAACCAATGTCTCCGCCTGTTTCAGCATTAGGAGATTGAGAGTATTTGTTAGCAAGCTCACCAAACTTCTTTGGGTTATTTTTTAGATCTTTATAAATTTCAAAGATTTTCTTTTGAGCTTCTTGAATCTCTAGTTCAGAAGGAGCAACTCTAACTCTTAAAAGAATATGTGCCGTTCTGTATTCTGGAAAGTCACCGTAGAAGCTTTTAACGTCTTTATCAGTAACCGTAATTCTTTTAAACTTTGGTTCAAGGTCTTTTGAAACTTGAGCATGGAAAAGAACTTCTTCCATTTTAGCTTTAACGACAGAATCATTTTGTAACTTTGCCTTCTTAGCTTTCTTAATCCCAATTTCTTTATTGATCAGATCCGTAAGAACCTTCTTCATTGTTACTGGGCTATTTGAAACAACATATTTGTTTAGTAAATATGCTTTATCAAGATCAGATTTTAGAATCTTTTTTCCATTGATCTCAGCTACTACAGGGTCTTTCGCTGCGAAAGCACTTAGAGTGATAGCTGTACAGAGAATAAGTTTCTTTAGCATTGCTTCTTCCTTTTTAGGTTATAAACTTACTTCTATTGTATCAAAAAATAGATTTAGTTCTAATGATAACACTAACATGGAACAATTTGCTCAGCGATCTCCTTACAGAACTCTACTAAATAACTCGGTGATACAGTTTTGTCGTGTCCATATATGAGTTTAAAGTCCGGTGTGAATTGATATTTTCTAGTTCTCTTTATAAAAGCATCAATGATTGTATTTCTTAAATCTTCATTTACATCGAGAAGACTCTTTTCAAAATGTAGTATGATATTCGTATCGATAACCTGAACAGTTTTAATCGCGCAGGCCATGAGGTGAGCCCTTGAAGTCAGAATAGAGAAGAGATTATTTAACTCATCTGGCATTGGGCCATAGATATCAAATAGTGTTTCTTGTAGTTGCTCAATCTCCCCGATCGATTTTGCATTTGAAAGTTGCTTATAAAATTTAAGTCTCTCTGATGCATCTTGAACAAAGTGACTTGGAATGAATGAAGCATAAGGAGTGTTAATCTCTATATCTTTTTTGATAATCTTCTTCTCTCCACGTAGCTCTTGAATTGCTTCCGTTAAAAGCTCCATATAAAGTTCAAGCCCAACCGCTTCAATATGACCAGATTGACTAGCTCCAAGTATATCCCCTGCTCCTCTAATTTCTAAATCGCAGTTTGCAATTTGAAATCCGGAACCCATATCTGCATATGTTTGTAGAGCTTTAAGGCGTTTTTGTGCAACTTCACTTATTCCCCTATTACTTGGTACTACAAAGTAACAATATGCCTTTTTATCACTTCTACCAATACGTCCTCTTAATTGGTGGAGCTGAGCAAGACCAAACATATCAGAACGATCTACGATCATAGTGTTAGCGTTTGGAATATCAATCCCCGACTCTATAATTGTAGTGGAAATGAGGATTTGATAAGCACCTTTGTAGAAGGCCGTTATTCGAGACTCAAGTTCTTTTTCGGCCATCTGGCCATGAGCATAAACTATTTTTGCATCAGGAACTAAGCCTCTAATATATTCAACATAGTTCTCCATATCTTGAACTCTGTTATGAACAATAAAGACTTGTCCTCCCCTTCTAAGCTCTCTATTTAAAGCGCTTTGAATGGTATTATCATCTTCTTTAATTAGGTAAGTTTTAATTGACTGTCGTCTTGGCGGTGCAGTTTTTATTAGCGCAAGATCTTTAAGACCGAGAAAAGATAATTGAAGTGTTCTTGGAATTGGTGTTGCAGTTAAAGTTAAGAAATCGACACTCGACTTTAGAAGCTTTAATTTATTCTTATGAGCAACTCCAAAACGTTGTTCTTCATCAACGATAACTAAACCAAGGTCTTTAAACTTTAAAGTTTTAGATAGAATTTTATGAGTACCAATAAGGATATCAATTTCTCCACTTTCTAAATTTTCTCCCGTTTCCTTTGCCTGTTTTCCAGTTTTAAAACGTGAAATATAATCGATATTAACAGCGAAGTTTTTAAATCTTTTAACGAAAGAATTATAGTGTTGAAGCGCAAGTACCGTTGTAGGAACAAGCACGGCGACCTGCTTCCCGTCGAGTACTGCTTTGTAGGCGGCCCTCATTGCTACTTCTGTTTTACCAAAACCAACATCACCGCATACAAGAAAGTCCATTGGTAATGGCTTTTGCATTTTATCAACTACTGAGTCTATTGCGTTTTTCTGATCAGGAGTTTCATTAAAAGGAAAATCTAACTCAAATTCCTTAAACTCATGATCTGGTGCAGAGTACGCAAAAGCAGGTGAGGACTGTCTTTCGGCCTGAAGTTTAAGTAGATCAAACGCAAGTTTCTTTGCCGATTCTTTTGCACGTGACTTAACAGCGCCAAATTTATTTGCTCTTAAACTATCGACATGAACGGTTGCAGTTGAGTCAGCATACTTTTGGATTAAGTTCATTTTGTAAATAGGAACGAAAACCTTATCGTTACCTTTAAACGTAAGAACTAGATAATCTGTTTTTGACCCACCGATATCCATTGCCTCAAGGCCTTGGTACTGACCAATTCCATGCTTTGAATGAATAATATAATCACCAGATTTTAAAGATGCCAATTGCTCAGCAAATAAATCGTAGTCGGCTTTCTTTATAACCTTTGCCTTATCACGCTTGATTGCAAAGAGGTCACTATCTGAAACAACTAATGTTTTTTCATTTTCATAGAAGAATCCGTTCTCTAATTTAAAAGGTAGAAAAGAGATACGACCAAGTAATTTACTATCAAAATCTAAGAGATCTAAAATATGTAATATTTCATTTTTTGAATTATCGTTTTGAACTGTGAAAATTATATTTCCACTATGTCTAAATTCAGCTTTTAAAAAGTTTAAAGTATTCTTTAGTAACTCATGTTTTGGAGTTGCTAAGTTAATATGTTGTGAGAAGTAGTGGCGAGAGTTCTCTAACTTGAGTTCCAGATGATCGATATCTTCTTCAAATATTTCAGAGTACACATTGATATTATTAACATTTAAACATTTTTGACTTGAAAGCTTTTCTAAAATATCTAAGTCATAAAGATACGAAGGATCGGGGAGTAGTGATTCTCCATCATTAACAGACGTCTCTTCGTAGTCTACACGTAACTCTTCTTGATACTCAGTATCGCGTTCTTCAATTTCAGTACTATTAATAAAGGTAATGACTGTATTTGATTTATTAAAAAAATCAAAAACATTAGAAGTCTTTTCAAAAAATAGAGGAGTATAAACAGGGTAGTTTTCAAAAAGTTGGTTATCACTAATTTGTGAAAATATCTGTTTCCTTTTTTCAAACTTTTCTTTCTGAGCTAGGGGAGGTCTTACAATATTTCCTCTTAAGTTATTCGCGTAAGAGCTTTGTGTAAGAATTCCAGGAGCAGGACAAATTGAAATAGACTCTACTTTGTGATCTTTTAATGTCTTTTGAGTATCTTTATCTACAAGATAAATTTCTTCAATCATATCGTCGAAGTAGTGAATACGAACAGGGTGATGAGAGATAGGGTAGATATCAAATATCTCACCTTTTTTACAAAATGTTCCAGGCTCTTCAATTGTATGAGAGTGTGAATAGCCAAGGGCTACGAGTTTACCGGCCAGTTCATCAGGTGAAACAATATCACTTTCTTCTAAATTTAAAGCATTCTCTGCAAAAAAAGACTTTGGAGGTTGTCTTAGTGCTAGAGCTTCAATAGATACAACAAGAATAGTTTTCTTTGGTGTATTTAACTTCTGATTTTTTAAAAGAGTATCAAGAACACGAAATCTAAATAAAAGACTACGTTCGGAAGAAATTAGGCCACTATATGGTGACGCATCAAGTCCAGAAAAGTGTAGAAAGTTAACCTTCTCAAGAAAATTCTTTTTGACGCTATGATAGAAACTCTCAGCATCTTCATTAGTTTGAAAGACAAAAATTTGATCTTCTTTATGTGAGTCAACATTTAAAAAACTATAAAGTCCCCATTGCTCTGGCGTAATGCCACTTAGCGTAAGTGTTGACTGCCCCTTTGAGAGCCATGAGTTAAGTCTTGTGCGTAGTGCCGAAAAAGTATCCATTTTAAACCTCAAAGATTGAGCAAAATAAATAACATATAAAGATAAGATTTGCATCGCAAAGTTGATCAAAACACTCTCTTGTGAGTTGTGCTAAGCGTTTAAAAAAAGGGAGGACAAGGCGTTTTCAAAGTGCTAATTTTCGTGTAACCTTGTTATGCTTAGTTTACTTATACATGGAGTTTAAAGAATGTCGTCACACAATCTTGACGTCTACATGCCTGTATTAATTTTAATGGCATTTGCGGCAATCATGGTCTTAGGAGCACTTCTAGTAGGGAAGTTAGTTAGACCACAGAACCCAACCGAACTTAAGAACGCACCATATGAGTGTGGTGAAGCACCTATTGGTAGTGCATGGTCTAACTTTAACGTTAGATTCTATGTTGTTGCCCTAGTGTTTATCATCTTCGATGTCGAAGGTGCTCTTATGTTTCCAGTTGCAACAGTCTTCAAAAAATTCGTAGAAATTGGAGAGGGTGGAGCTATTCTTGGAACCTTTCTTATCTTCGTTTCAGTACTTGTTTTAGGTATTGTTTACTGTTGGAAAAAAGGCGATCTGGACTGGGTTAAAAGTTACCAAGTTGATACTGACTATAACGAAGAAAAGGATAAATAATGAACGAAACAGTTGTATCATATTTATCTCAAGCACCAGGCTACGCTCTATTAGTTGAAAAACTATCAGAGTTCTTTGGTTTTGATGCTGAAGGTTTTGTTACATTCTTAATATTTGCACTAGTTTGTTTTGTTGTCGTTAACGTAATGTCAGCAATTGGTGGTCTTGGAACGTATGCAGAAAGAAAGATTTCTGCAGACTTACAGATGAGACAGGGACCAAACAGAGTTGGACCATTTGGTATACTTCAATTCTTAGCTGATGGTGTAAAGATGTTAGGAAAGGAAGATATCCTTCCAGCACAGGCCGATAGATTTTTATTCTTAATCGCGCCACTGATGTGTATGGTTGGTGTTTTTGCTTCTCTTGCAGTTGTGCCTTTCTCAAGCGGTCTTACTTTAACAAATTTAAATATTGGTGTTTTCTACCTTATCGGTGTTTCGTCACTGGTTGGAGTAGGGATTTTCCTTGGTGGTTACGCTGCAAATTCTAAGTGGTCAATGCTTGGTGGTATGAGGGGTGCTTCACAGATTATTTCTTACGAAGTTCCAGTAACACTTTCAATCTTAGCAATCGTACTAATGACAGGAAGTTTATCTTTTAATGTTATTACAGATGCTCAAGGTGGTTTACCTCACCAGTGGTACATATTTCATAACCCATTTACATTTATAGCATTCTTCGTACTATTCATCGGAGCTCTTGCTGAAACAAACCGTGCTCCTTTTGACTTACCAGAAGCAGAGTCGGAACTTGTATCTGGTTACCATACAGAATTCTCTGGGATGAGATTCGCATTCTTCGCTTTAGCAGAATATGTTGAAGTCTTTGTTGTTTGTGGTGTTGTTGCCGCACTTTTCTTAGGTGGATATAAAGTTCCATTTGATCTAGGAAATGGTGAGCTGATCGCGAAAACTTTCCCAGCAATTCATCCAATGCTTGCTAAGCAAATTGGAAATGTACTTCAACTTAAAGCTTTCATTCTTAAGACACTAGCTCTTTATTATGTAGTTATCTGGATTAGATGGACTCTTCCAAGATTAAGAGTTGATAGTCTTATGGTTCTATGTTGGAAATACTTAACTCCAATTGCTCTATTCAACCTTGTTGGTTGTGCCGTTTGGTTATGGGCATTTGAAGGTAAGTCGATGTGGGCAATGATTTTTAAAAGTGGAGTGGCCGCAGCTGGCGGACACCACTAAATATAAGGGATAAGAGATGTTTCTAAAAATTATGTTCATCCTTGCAGCAACAATGACACTTGGTGGGGCTTTTTTAACTGCTTACACTAAGAACCTAATGCATGCATGTGTGTACTTACTTGTTTCACTTTTTGGTGTGGCCGGTCTTTATGCAACACTTGGAGCAGACTTTCTAGCTGCTACTCAGTTAGTTGTTTATGCTGGTGGTGTTGTAATTCTTATGTTGTTTGCGATTATGCTTACAGGTGGGATTCAAAACTTTGTTAATAAATTTGGATTAGATAAAGTACCTTCAATGGGTAACGGAAAGACTTATACGATTGCTGGATTAAGTATGATCATCACAGCATTCATTATAATGAAAGTTCTAGCTCCAATCTTTAAAACAAATGTTCAAGGTGAATTACCAGCCTTCGCAAGTACTGTAGAAGAAATTGGTGTTCTTCTAGTAACTGACCATGTCCTGGCTTTTGAGATCTCTTCGATATTACTTCTTGGAGCTCTTGTTGGTGCAGCGGTAATCTCTAGACCAAGGAGAGGAAAGTGATTAGTTTAACAAGTTACCTAATTATTTCATTTTGTTTATTTATTGCGGGTATGACAGTAATGATCGCCCGTAAAAATATTATTGCTATGCTTTTAGGTATTGAGTTAATTCTCAATGCTGCTGCAATTAACTTTGTAGCATATACAAGATTTGTGAATCAGAACCTTGACGGTCACGTCATGTCTCTATTCATTATAGTAATAGCAGCTGCAGAAGCAGCTGTTGGTTTAGCAATCGTGATTCGTTTCTTTCAAATTAAAGAAACTATTCACATTGATGATGCAACTGAATTACAGAGCTAATTGGATATAAGGATATAGTAAGATGGATTATACGATTTCAAGTGTAGCCCCGATTGTACTTCTACCGTTTTTTGCCTTCGTTATAAACGCGTTCTTGGCAAGACTTGGTGGAAAAGCAACTGTAGCGGCAGTTTTTATTAGCTGTGCTTCAATTATCGGTTCTGCTATTTATGCTTTAGGAATTTTCAAAGACTTCGTTTTTGGAAACTATGCAACGAACTATCACATTCACAAGTTTTTTACTTGGTTTGATCTGAATGGTGGTGGACAGACTTTTAATGTAAACATGGGTATCTACATTGATAACATGACAGCAGTAATGCTTGTGATGGTAACAGTAGTAGCTGCAATGATTCACATTTTCTCTACCTACTACATGAAAGATGACATGAATTACGGAAGAAACGGACGTTTCTTTGTTTATATGTCTCTCTTCACGTCAGCTATGTTAGGTCTTGTTCTTTCAGATAACCTTTTCTCAGTATTTATCTTCTGGGAACTTATGGGATTCTGTTCTTACTCACTAATCGGTCATTACTACGAAAAAGAAGTTACTGGTAACGCAAACGTAAAAGCGTTCATGACAACAAGAGTTGGAGATGTTTTCTTCCTACTTGGTATTGTTGCTCTTTGGACACAAATCGGTTCTGTTGCTTTCGTAGATATTTATAATGCTGTTGAAACAGGAGCTTTCCTTAATACAACAGTTCTTGGTATGCCTCTAGCAATGTTCACTGGAGCTTGTATCTTCATGGGAACAATTGGTAAATCAGCTCAGTTCCCACTGAATGTTTGGCTACCAGATGCGATGAATGGTCCAACTCCTTGTTCTGCACTAATTCACGCAGCGACAATGGTTGCAGCCGGTGTTTATCTTTCATTAAGAATTTACCCTCTACTTGAGGCCGGACAACTTACAACACTTGTTGCTTATATTGGTGGTATTACAGCTTTTGGTGCAGCAACTATTGCACTTGTTCAAACAGACTTTAAAGCGGTACTTGCCTTTTCTACTATTTCACAACTTGGATATATGGTTCTAGGTGTTGGTGTTGGTTCATACAACGCTGCATTTATGCACTTAATTACACATGCCATCTTTAAAGCATGTTTATTCCTAGCTGCTGGATCAGTAATTCATTCACTACATGATCACCATACACATGCTCACGTTCAAGAAATGCCGAGAATGGGTGGTCTAAGACATAAGATGAAATACACTTGGATTGCAATGTGGTGTTGTACTCTAGCAATCGCAGGTATCCCATTCTTCTCTGGATTTGTATCTAAAGATAGAATTCTTGGTGATGCTTTAGTTGCAGCTTCTCATAACCCAGTTATGATTGGGCCAGCAATCTTAGGATTCCTTGGAGCACTTCTAACAGCATTTTACATGTGTAGAATGATGTTCTTAGCTTTCCACGGTGAGCCAAGAGATAAAGAATTATATGATCATATTCCTGAAGAAAAACTTTCATGGAATAGAAATATCCCTCTACTTTTCCTATCGGTATTTACTCTAGGACTTTGGTTCTCAGGTTCTTTAACTGGTCAAGGTCTTGTAAAACTAGCTGATTATAAGAACGGTAAGTACGAGTGGTTTCAAACTCTTATTGCTAAGCCTTCTGTTGGTAACTTTAAAAATTACCAAAGAGAAGAGTTTGGAGCAACGGATACAAGAGTTAAGAATAGCCTTGAAAAATCTAAGTATGACAGTACATATGGTCTAAGTGAAAAAGAGTCTCATCATGTACATCAAGTTCACGTTATTGGAGCTATCGCTTCAATCATAATTGCTTTCTCTGGTGTATTCATTGCTGCAATGATGTACCTATGGAAGAAGTGGGACCCAGGATTTTGGGTTAGAACCTTCAATAGATATTACAGAATTTTACAAAACAAATACCACATGGATGACTTCTACATTAAAGGGTTTATCCAAGGGATGCTGTTACCGTTTAACAACTTGCTAGCTAAATTAGATATGGGTCTTTATGACAGATATGTAGTTGATGGTTCAGCTTCAGTTGTTAAGTTTATTATGAGAGTAGCGAACTGGTTTGATAACTTATTCGTAGATACAATCATGGTAGATGGTACAGGGGCAAGTGTTCGTTTCTTTAACGTAATTTTAAGAACGATCCAGTCTGGTAAGATTCAGTTCTACTTTATTATTATTATATTAGTACTATTTGGTTATATATTAGCGTTGTAAAACGATATTAAGGAGTAACGAATGAGTGGTCATTCTAATTTACTAAGTTGGATTCTGTGGATGCCTATTATTGGTGTTCTTGGAACATTATTAATTCCAAGATCTAAAGAGACGATGATCAGAGTATGGTCTCTCTTAAACACAGTTGTTACTATGGGGCTTTGTGCCGTACTTTATATGAAGTTCGACATCACGCAACCAGGTATGCAATCATTTTTCACAATTAAGATGCCTTGGATTAAGCAATTCAATATCTTCTACCACTTAGCGGTAGATGGAATTTCTCTTCCAATGATTCTCTTAACTTCACTGCTATTCTTTATTTGTATTCTGTCTTCATGGACAATTAAGAAACAAATTAAGGGATACTTTGCACTTCTACTGTTTCTACAGTCTTCAGTGTTTGGTGTTTTCTTAGCAATGGACTTCTTCCTATTCTATGTTTACTGGGAAGTAATGCTTATTCCAATGTTCTTCCTCATCGGTATTTGGGGTGGAGAGAACAGAGAGTACGCAGCTGTTAAGTTCTTCTTATATACATTCTTTGGATCGATCCTAATGCTTGTTGGTATGGTTGCACTATACTTCATGACAGGTCAGGGTGTTGACTCATTTAATATCTTAGCTCTTTCGGGTGGTCAGTTTACTGATAAGACAGTCGAATTATTTGGATTTGTTCTACCATTTGCTAAAGTGTTCTTCGTAGCTCTTTTCATTGGTTTCGCAATTAAAGTTCCAGTATTTCCATTTCATACATGGCTTCCACATGCTCACGTTCAGGCACCTACAGCGATTTCAGTAATCCTAGCTGGTGTACTTCTGAAAATGGGAACATATGGATTCTTAAGAATTGCATTCCCAATCTTCCCAAGTGCTTCTGTTTATTTTGCAGATGCAATTGCTTGGCTTGGTTTAATAAACGTAATTTACGGAGCATTCTGTGCAATGGCACAAAATGATGTAAAGAAACTTGTAGCTTATTCTTCAGTTTCTCACATGGGATTCGTAATGTTAGGTCTTGCTGCTATGACAGTACAAGGTATGAACGGAGCTGTTCTACAGATGTTCAACCACGGTACTTCAACAGCTATGATGTTCCTTCTTATTGGTATTCTTTATGAAAGATCTCACCACAGATGGATTATCAGACCAGACGGTACAAAAGGTTTTGGTGGTCTTTATACTCAACTTCCAAAATACTCTATCGTATTCATTATCGCGATGTTCGCTTCAATGGGTCTTCCAGGACTATCAGGTTTCATCTCTGAAGCACTAATCTTCCTAGGGATCTACGAAAGATTTACAACAATTACTGTTATTGCAGTTGTTGGTCTTCTACTTGGTGCTGCTTACCTACTTTGGATGTTCAAGAGAATGTTCTTTGGAGAGGTTATTGAAGAGTGTAAGTCATATACAGATATGAATGCACGAGAGATCTTCTATATGACTCCACTTTGTATAGCAGTTATCGTATTTGGTGTATGGCCATCTCCGCTTCTTAACATGATGAAGGCGTCAGTTGGTAAACTAGTTTCGCTTCTAGCAAGCTTTTCATAAATAGGTGTAATAATGGCTTTAAGATATTTAGCAAGCATTAGTCACTACATTCCTGAAATGCTTCTGTGCCTAACAATGGCCGGTTTGATCTTGATCGAATCGACATATGGTAGAGAAGTAAAAGGGCGTGCAAAAGGAATGGTTTACGCAGGTGCTTACCTGGGTCTACTTGCTACTTTTGTTTCTCTCTTTAAAACTATGGGAACTGAGCCACTACAAATCTTTACTGGCTCAATCGTAATTGACTCTTTTGGAACTTTGGCCAAAATGGTTATGGTTGTTGGTACAGCTGCTGCAATTTACTTAGGAAGACAATCTCTTGATATTTACGAAGAGGTTAAGTCTGAATTTGTAATACTTGCAATCGGTGTTCTTATTGGTGGGATGTTAATTGTCTCAGCAAATAATATGCTAATTTTCTATATTGGGATCGAAACACTTTCAATCCTTTCATATGTAATGGCATCTCTTAAGAAAAATGATGAAAGATCTTCTGAAGCTGGTCTGAAGTACTCTCTATATGGAGGTATTACTGCAGGTATCATGCTATTCGGAATGAGTCATATTTTTGGTGTATTAGGGACAATTCAGTTTAATGAAGTAATCCCAGCAATGGCCGCTCTTACTAAGACGCAGTCACTGATAATTATGCCAGCATTCGTTCTATTCTTCGCAGGAATTGGATACAAGATTGCTTGTGTACCTTTTCACATGTGGTCACCTGATGTTTATGAAGGTTCACCACTTCCTGTAACGAACTTCTTTTCAATTGTTCCAAAGATTGCTGGTGTAGTTGCTTTAGTTAGAATTACAAACACATTCTTTGGTGGTGATACGTCAATAGTGAGAGAAACTTGGGTTTGTCTTCTTATGATCGCATCAGCTCTTACAATGACTGTAGGTAATGTTTCAGCTATTGGACAAAGATCTGTTAAAAGAATGCTAGCGTATTCAAGTATCTCACACGCAGGTGTTATGTTACTTGGTGTACTTGTTATAGATGACCTTGGTGCTAGAGCAATCCTGTTCTACGCAGTAACGTACCTATTTATGACACTTGTAGCTTTCTTCATTACTTCATTTGTTCAGGACCACTATGGTAACGATCACTTTGAAAGATTTAATGGTTTAATATCGAAGCACCCTCTAATGAGTATCCTTATGATTACCGTAATGTTCTCACTTGCTGGTCTTCCACCATTATCAGGATTTGTTGCAAAGTTTAATATTCTAGCAGCTATCATTGCTAAGAAGTATTATGTATTAGCAGTTATTGCTGTACTAAACTCAGTTGTATCACTTTACTATTATCTTAAGATTGTAAGAATTATGGTTTTCAAAGATGCTGAGTCTGATGAGACAATTCCAGGATTTGGATTCTCTAATCAATTAGTAATTACTATAATGACTCTTCCTGTTCTACTATTAGGAATCTTCTGGGAGAAACTAGTTGTTATTGCTGGTGGAGCTAAGATCTTTATTCAGTAGTTATGACAGAAGCATTAGTAATATTTTCAATATTATTTTTCATATTAGGGGTAGTGTTTATCTACCCCTTATTTTTTTCTAAAAGAAACACAGAGTCGCAGTCTAACTTACAATTCGTTTATCACCGAAGTACTTATAGACCTCAGTTGTCAAAAGTCCTTAAACTCATCTTCGCACTTATCATTCCTGCAATGTTTCATGTAATGGTTGCAAGCTCTAGTTCTCTAGAATTCTCTAAAGAAACATATGCTTTTCTTGTTGCAGTTGCTACAATTTTACTATTCCTTATTTAATAATATTGAGAGGATAGCTTGATTAACTTTATGTTAATGGCCGTAGGAATAGCACTACTGTTTATAATTTATAAGTTTATGAAACACGAAATGGTTTCATCGAATATCTCTATTCAGAGGTACTGTACTCTTGCAAAATTTGATGAACTAAGAGATAGCAAAATTATTCTAATTCGTTTAGCATCCGTCGGTGTAAACTTCGCATTGATTGTCTTTGGTTTATACTATTGTATCTTTGGCGAGGAACTAAATAGCCGCTACAATGCTGGAAGTATTAGCCTGTATATCGTAGCAGACATTACACTGTTCTATATCGTACATCTCGGTGTCATTAAGCAACGCCACGACATTCTCACATTTTTAAGAATTGCTATTTTAGAGTTAATGATAGCTTTGGTGATTATTGCTTCGCTCATAGTAAATGTTCAAGGAATAAATATACTTGATATTGTTTTGGCCCAAAATGAGTTAGTCGCTGGAATTCCACAATGGAATGCAATAGTTCTATTGCCACTCTTCTACATTTGGAATGCCAACTCTGTTGATTGCGTAAGGTCATTGGCCGAAGACAGGCTTGAAACTGAAGTTGATAGATTTCAGACAAGACTTCTTTATGCTGCTAGATATATTGCATGGGGAGTATTAACAATTACTCTCTTTTTTGGTGGTGGTAATTTCTTTGAACTTTTTGACCTATTTAACTTTAATAACACGGGAATAAACTCATTAGAGCTAATATTATTTTTAATAAAATTCATCTTAGTTCTACTAGTTGGAAAAATATATACACGTTTAGTAGGCCCAAGGAAGCTTGTAGAAATAGAATCGCTCTATAAGAAAAGAGCACTATTTGTTGTAGTTATTTTTATCTGTATATCTCTATATAAGGTGGCCCAGTTTTGATAATTTTGCAGCTATTAACAATATTGCTACTATTATGCTTGGCGATCTTTGAATTAAGAAAATGGCGAGAGATCATTCTTGTCGTATTTATTGTTTCTTTAGTTCTTTCTGTACCGACATTTACTGTATTCTATAAAAACTACGTTCTTATGCTCTCTTTTGTAATTGCATTTGTTCTTATGTTCTTCAGGCGAACTTTTCCATCAGTTGTATCCGGTTACAGTATTAATATAAATGGAAAAACAAAAGTATTCGTTTGTGCTTCATTGGTAATTGGATTTACACTTCTAAATTACATTCAATATAGAACAGGACTTATTTTAGATAAATCTGTTGTTACAATGGGGAACTTAATTTTTAATATTAAGAGTGAGCACATATTAAGGTATACAGCTATTACCCTTATGTTTATTACAATTGCTTTGGTGAAAACGGGGGAAAGTCGTGATTAGTTTAGATAACTTTCTATTTCTTTCGATACTCGTATCGATCTCTTTTTCGGGTTTAATTTTTGCTAAGAACCTACATAAGAGGCTTATCTTTTCATTCATTCTCATTTTTACAAGTGTAGGTCTGTTAGACTTAAAAATTGCTCAAAGAGCAGATCTATCAGGAGGGATTAATATTTTAATCTATATTGTACCTCTATTAGTTATCCTTATTCTTATATTTGAACAGTTTAAGAAGAACTTAAGGGATTAGAATGTTTTATATAGTCGTCATATGTACACTGATTCTCATATTAGACCATTTTCTTAAATCAAAGAAATTAAACATCTCTAGGCTCTTAACAGTAATTCCTCTAGCTATTATTCCACTTGCAAATATCACTGGTATTAGCTTAGATCTAATATTCAACTTGCCAATACTTTTAACTGTATTTCTATTGTTGGATACTAAATTAACTATTGATAAGAAGTTAATTGGCTTACTGCCGTCATACATACTTTGTGTTCCTGGATACAACCAACTAGTTCTGATTTTTCAAATGATATACTTCATGAACTTTTGTAGTGATAGAGAGGATCGTGGAACATCCCTTTTACAATCTGTAATATTTATCGTTGGAATTTATATTGAAAGTAGCTATGTATCAACGATTATGATTTCACTTGGGATTGGACTAATGCTGTTTGACTATGGTCGCAATAGTAGCTTTGCCCTAAGAAAACTATATAGTGTTGTAGTAATGTTGTTTTTAAGTACAGGGACACTTCATATAAGTACTCAACTAAATTTTTACCTTATTGGTCTAGCACTACTTGTGTATTTAATGTCCATAAGTAAGAAAAATATTGAAAGAAATGGATTAATCTTTCTTATTATCGTAAATAGTTATTTCATAAGTTCTAAGCAAATTATTAACATGCTAAACATTTACTTTGTTTATATATTCTTATGTGATCTTGTAGAGTTTATAATTAATAAATACGGTAGAAAAAACAGTAAGGAATATCTAGATCTTCTCAGAAGAGGGAGTGTTTTATCTCCACATATTCTATTCTTATTAGTAATAGGCAATGGTGGTGAGTTTCAAACCTTTTCTAATATTTGTCTTTCTGTAGTAATAGTTTTAAACATCCTATTCTCAGATATATCAAAAGATATAAAAGATAGATTCCTACAGAAACTAATAGTAGCTTCCCTATTTATAACATTAATATTTATGCCTTTTGGTAATAGCTCTGGAAACTTTCTGTTCTTAAATAGTAGTGAGTTTTTAGAGTATGGAACTTGGACTAATACAACAGTAACAATCTACGTACTTATTGCGATCTTTTCTATTATTTTTCTTATTCTAAGTGAGAGGATTAAAGCGGTTTTAGACCCTATGGTATTCAAGGTCGATTTCACAAATGGTAAGAGAACAGAATTAATATATAACAATATAAATTTGATGCTAGAAAAAGATATAACTAAATATGATCGTAAAAAAATAAAGCATCGTAGGCCATTATTTATTGAAATGTTATTAATCTTTGCTGAATTTATAACAGAGAGATTACCTGTTACGGTATGGGCAATAATTCTTTCACTCTTAATCACTATGGTTGTATCTATATGAAAAACTTAAACCTATCAAATATTAGTAAACACTTAATACTAGTTATAATTAGTGTTTTAAGTATTTTCTTATATGTAAATATGGGAATTCAAGAGATAACGAATCTTTCTTTATACGAACTTTATTTCTCTAAAAGCTTTTTTAATATTTTTATTGGATTAGATCATTTAACAATATTAATGATTATACCTTTTTGTATAACTTTTTCTAATGGATATAAGTTAAATAGTGTCCTTCAGTTCTTGATCTATAGTATTCTCTTTTTAATTTCACCCTCAATCTATTTTCAAATACTATGGGCATATCTACTTTTGTCAGCAATGAATGACCAAAGAGGTAAGAAGAACTTATTGTTTACTTTAATATCAATAGCTTTAATAGGAATACTCTTAAGGGCTACAGATTACTCTATTCAATATTATGTCCCGTTTATAATCATAACTGCTAGATCTTTGTTTAAAAGAACGTCGATTGTATTTGATATAATTTCTTTAGCCTTTTGTATAAATACTTTACAGCTTCCTGGAGCAGTTCCTGAATTGTGGAATAACATATTCTTTGTTCTGGTATTTCTTATAGGTCGTATAAAAGAAAACTCAAGAGATGAATTAACTCTCTTTGCTTTTTGGGCCTTGTTTTCAGGCTTCCCTGTTCACTTAGTAGTAACTATCTATGCTCTTTCAATCTATAGAAAGAGCCTTGGTAAAATAGAAATCAAGCCTGAGATCAATAATCTTATAATGGCCACTCAACTATTTATCTACATATTTATATTGTATAGTTCACATCAAAAAGCATTACTATTGGTATTTCCACTTCTTATGGCCTTTAGGTACGTTAGTGAGGAAACTAAAGAGATGAGGTTATAATGATATCTGAATATTATTTACTAATTTTCTTATACCCAATTTCTTATGCTCTTTTTCAAGTGTCTAAAAAGTTGAAGATTGATGAGTCGATATCGTTGAAGTTTCTTTTTACATCATTCTTCTTTGTGTTTTATGGTTTATTTTCAACTTATGTCGTAAGTAGTACTGAGAATGGTTACTTGTTCATGACAACTATTATCTATAGTTTAGCGATTTTTAAAGATGATTTAACCCTATCTAATATTTATAAATACTTCACATACTATTGGTTATCGCTTCTTCTTATTTGGGGCTTTATCAGCTTTACAGATACACTTTTAATTTTAGGTGTAATCCCTCTGTTAATGGCCAATAAGAAAACAAATATGGTTATTGGAAAGTTAGTTATTTGGTTGAGTCTTGTATTCTTCAATAACTTGATTCCACAAATTGGAGTTGGAGAAGGTCTTATTTTTAAAAATTGGCTTATCGAATTATTCTTTGTTTTATTGGCATTATTAACTATCCCAGATGAAGATAGAAAACATCACAGTAATTTACTCCAGTATCTTTTGTGTCTTGGGGTCTTCCATATGGCATTGGCCAATTTTGGAATGATGCCTTCAACGTTTGTAAAACTACTTATTGTAGGTCAATTAGTGTCGCTTTTTATGTATTTAAAAACGGAAGAACTGAAGTACTTAACAACTGGTTTAATCTTTGGGTCATTAGTACTAATACCGTACGAAGGTGTTTCAACGTTAACTCAAATGTCGCTAGTCGCTTATGGTGCTGTGTTCATCTATGATAAATATAAATTGAACTACGTGAGACAAGTTTATACAGCCGCACATTTAACAGTTTGTCTCTATATTTTCTACTTAATCTATAAAGTTGACTTAAATGGTTCTCCATATGTAACAGTTTCGACAGTTATATTATTTGGTCTAATAGCGATAAATTTTATGTTTAGAGAGAGATTATTCTTATCTCGAAAACTGATCAAATTTAACCACGGTTGATTTTTTTGTAATGCATTAACATAATGTAATTATGAGGAAATACCGAGTTAAGAATGATGACGGTAGAGTTTTGGGCCCATTCTCCAAAGGTCAACTTGAAGAACTATATATAAAGAATCAAATATCTGAAACAAGTCTGTTTCAAGTCTTCCCTGTTGGTGACTGGGAAAAACTAAATGATCTTAGCGAAATTAAATCTGTGTTTGCTCAAATGTCTGCTGAGGCAGAGACTGTAACAAAGACAATACCTGTAGTGGAAAAAGATCCAGGGGTAAAGGAAAAATCTAAGCCACCTGTTGAAGAGAATACTGCTTTTAGGGAATTTAAATTTAGTAATCAAAATGATGAACCCGTCGATTATTCAAACTTTGAAAAAGAAATGAAGCCGGAAGTGGAAACTGAGCCAGAGGTTCCTGCTGGATTTGATAAAACGGTCGTCGTTAAAAGGCCTTCTGCTCCAGTGAATATCGATAAGACCGTTGTTGTTAATAAGAATACCCTTGCTGAGCTAGACGTGGATATTGAAGATGATGTTGATAGTGAAGTTGAATCTGAAGCTGCTCCAGTGGAACCTGTAAAACCGGTAGAACCAGTTGTTGAAGAAATTAGTACTGACGACAAGACCATGATTGCTAACGTAAAAGATCTTCTGCCAGAAACAAATAGTATCGAAGACGATATTGCAGAGATAGAAAGTAAACTTAGAAGCTCCGAAGTTGAAGGTAACGTAGAACAAAAAAGAAGAAGTAAGAAAAAAGAACCAAAAAGAAGAAAAGAAGAAAAAGGAAAACTAAAAAGTAAGAAGAATCTTAGTGTTGCGCTATTTCTTGTAATTGCTCTAGTATTCTTAATGCCAGATGATAAAGAGGAAAAGGTTACAAAAGTTCTTCGTCCTAAAATATCATTTCCAGTTGCTGAAGCTTATAAGAAGCCGGCAGAAAGTAAGCAAAAATTAAAAGAAGGAATTGAGAAATTCTATGTTGGTGGATACATCAATACTATTAAATCTACAGGTTTCTTTAAAAGATCATTAGAACTACAGTTTAGAGATAACGAAGCTCTCTCATACCTTATCTATGCCTATAGTAAGTTACTTCCGGAATCAGGGAATGCTCTTCGAGATGGAAAGACTTTATTCAAACTAATTAATATTCAAAGGCCTAAGATTCTAAGTGATTCGAATATGGCACTAGGTACAGCAGGTTTCTATTCGTTCTTTGGCAAGCATGACACTGCAATTTATTACATAGAAAACTATTTAAGGCTTAATAAACCAACTCCTCTATTATTTGCAAGATATCTAGAAGAGCTACTTGCGGTTGGGAACTATGTTCAAGGCCAGAAAATCTTTGATAAGTTAGTAAAAGCAAAACGCAAAAAGTTTGAAGTCATTAGGGCCTTAACAAAGTTTTATATAGCAAATGAAAAACTTGATGAAGCTTTAAAATTAGCTCAAAGCTATCATGAAAAATATATAACTAACTATAAGTTCTTAACTCTATATGGAAACTTATTATTAAAGAAACAAAATTATAAGAAATTAGTAAAAATAACAAAGTACCTCATTGAAAATAAAGGAGGAGGATCACCTTACGTATATTCAGAAGCATTAAAATTTATGGGTTATATCGCAATCTATAAAGGTAAGACTGAAGATGTTGCAAAGTATTTTAAAGCATCATTAAAGTATCATGATTCTGAAGAGTTAAAAGGTGTTCTTGCATCTCTTGATATCGCAGGTACAGATCTTTCAAAAGAAATTATTAAGAAAAGCAAGATAGAAGTCTTGATTAAAAAATCTATGGCTGAAGCAAAGAACTTGGAATGGGACAAGGCATTTCAATATGCAGTGGAAGCGAGTGATTTAGATGAAATGAATTTGGCCTCTCAGCTATATATGGCAAGTATTCAATCAAGGCGAGGATATCTTAACTCGGCCATTAAAACATTGAATAATCTAAGAGAAAAATATCCAACAAACAGGCATGTGAATTATGAGTTGGTAATGGCCAATATCAGATCTTTTAAAAAGTCTGAAGCCAAGAGACTTATTGCTACTTTATCGACAATACCTAACTTTAAAAGCTCTTTTGAGTACTTGGCGATCCTAGGGCATTACTATGCTTTAGCAGGCAATAGTAAACTTTCATTTGAAAGATTTAAAGGTGCCATTCAAAAGAACCCGTTAAGAGATGATATTTACTATGAGATGGCGTTAGTTGCTTATGTAAACAAGAAGTTTAAAAAGTGTAAGCAGTTTCTAAATGAAGCACAATTATTAGACCCTAGAAATATTCAGTATAAAATTTTATACAGTAAAATTATATTTGAAGAGGATGGTATTGAAACTGCTATTGGATATTTAAGAAACCAACTAGAAAAGTTCAAGGATAGTCCTCAGATTCTTGGTCAGATAGCTGTCTTCTACTATAAAGATCAAAGTATTGAAGAGTACAAAGAGTACCGAGAAAGACTGGAGAGGCTCTCAACAAAAGATGAAGGTCTTTATCGATTCCTAGTAGAAACATCAGAACTAGAGAAGAATGATAAGTCGATAATAGAAAGTGCTGAAAAGTTATTAATCATATCACCTGGAAGTCTTGATATTAGAATGACATTGGCCAGCTCTCTAACAAGGATGGGAAAACATCAGGCGGCAATAGATCAACTAAATGAAGTTGAAGAGCGCCTTAATTCTTATCCAAAGGTTAATTATTTTAAAGCAAAGATTTATATTATAAATCGAGATTATAAGAAGTCTGAGTTTGCGGCTAAGAAAGAAATTGAGCTGAATCCATCTTCAGAATATGGATACTATATTCTAGGAGAAACTTATTTAAAAACAAAGAATTATGCCCAGGCGAAAAAGAATCTAGAGAAAGCTATCCAATTACGTCCTGACTTTTATGAATGTTTACTGTCATTAGGTTGGTTAAAGTTCAAGCAGGGTTATTATCCAGCAGCTCGTGAACTCTATCAAAGAGCATTAAGGCAGAGACCAAGTGACCCAGAGATTCATAAGAGACTTGGCTATGTATATAAAGAGATTGGACAGAGTGCTATGAGTATTGAGGAATTTAAGACTTATTTAAACTTGAATCCTGTTGCACCAGATCAAAATAAAATCAAAAGACTTATAAGACAAATGCAGTAAATGTCTTGACAAATAAGTTAGAAAGCCTTATTAATTTAGAACTTACTTTTTTTAGTAAAGCTCTTTTAAATTTACGTTTACGTAGTTATATGCGGAGGATTGGCTGAGTGGTCGAAAGCGGCGGTTTTGAAAACCGTTGACCCGAAAGGGTCCGCAGGTTCGAATCCTGTGTCCTCCGCCATTTTTTTGAGCTGTTTTTGACACACTTCATTACATTTCAGAAAAATCAAATTACAATATATGGAGACGTGGCCGAGTGGCCGAAGGCAACGCCTTGCTAAGGCGTCGTACGGGTCAAACTGTACCGTGAGTTCGAATCTCACCGTCTCCGCCATTTAAAAAGGTTAGCTTAGCAGCTAGCCTTTTTTTTCGCCTTTTAAAGGAGTTTGTTCAAATGAAACCCATTAATACTCGAGTTAGCTTTTGGTTGGTTATAACTGTAATTACGTGGCTTATATTTAGCGTAATTTACTGGTTGGTTCCTAAGTCTTTTAAAGTAACCGATGTAAGGGATGAGCTGTTCCTAGAAAAGTCTCAAGTAACAATATCACTTGTCCTTGAATCTCTATTTGAAATTGAAAAACAAGAATGTAATTTTAGAAACGATAATATTTATTGTCGAGCAAGATTAAAGGCTCGAGAGTTTTGTTATGATAGTAAAGTATGTGTAACAGATAAGGTCGACATAGTTCTTGCTACTAACTCAATAGATTCTAGTTCAATTAATGCTTCTCTATATCTGTTTGATAGTAGCGAAAAAGAGAGAAAATTTTCAAAAGATCAGTTGGTAATAAAGTGGCCTAAGCTTGAGCAGTATATTCTAAAGACAAGAGGCTTCTATGTTGAAATTCCCAAGACACTTAACTTCTCTCTAATTAAAAATAAAAAAGTTAAGAATGCTAACTTGTCTAAAAACTTTTTAGATATTGTACGAAGAGAGAACTTGAGTGAGATTAGAAATCAAATCTTCTTAAATGTAGATACGCCTAAGAATTATTTTGAAGAGCTAGAGTCTGTTTTGGTTTCTTATACAAATAGACCAAACTTTTATAGATCATTATACTTTAGTGGTATAACTTTGTTGTCCATTGGCTATGGAGATATAGTTCCAGTATCAACATTTGGAAGAATGATGGCAATCCTGGAAGGGTTTATTGGATTGGTTCTAATGGCGATTATTGCTGTTGTTTTTTACGACGGATTAAGAAATAGAAAGGGCCAGGAGTAACCTGACCCAAAAAACTATTTGATGAATTTATCTTTAAGAGAAATTATATCTATTTTAATAAAGTAAAATGTCGGTACTAATATTAGAACAACTGTTGTTCCAAACAATAAACCATAAGCAAGAGTTAAACACATTGGTGAAATGAATGGATCATAACCACCTATAGCGTATCCCGTAGGAAGTAAGCCAAGAACAGTTGTTATAGTTGTTAAGCAAACAGGTCTAAGCCTTGAAACAGCTCCTTCGATAACTTTATTAAACTCTGCTACACCTTCTTTAAGAAGTCCTTGTATTGTGAATACCATTACGATTGAATCATTAACAATAATTCCGGCTAACCCAATAACAGACATCATTACAAACATTGAAATGTCTAGGCCGTGACCCCATGCTGAATACATTATTCCGATAACAGCAAATGGAATAGCTGACATAACAATTATAGGAAGTGTAAATGAATTCAAAATTAATGAAATAGTTAAGAATATTCCAAATACTGCCATGAGTGCTGCAATTGAAAGATCCCCAAAAATCTTTTCATTTTCTTTTGGTTCACCAGCAATTTCAATATTAACTTTTCCGTCAGATTTAAATCTGTCCTCAAGAAGAGTCATTATCTTAGTAGGGTTAATTTTTTTCTTATTGAGTTGTCCGTAGACGCTTGTCGTTCGTTGACCTGCAATATGGTAGATTTCTGAAAGAGCATCTTTTTCTTCAAATGTGATAAATCGAGAAAACTTTATAAGATTACCAGTCGAGTTCATTACACCTAAGTTCTTAAGGTAACTTATATCGGTAACACCCTTCTTATCAATTCTCAGTCTAAAGTCTATTGATTCATTATGTTCAACAATATTAGAGATGATGACACCGTCAAAAGCTGTTTTGATTGTTAAGAGAATATCTTCAACTGTAACACCAAGCTCTGCAATTCGATCGTAGTTGATAAGAAGATTAACTTCAGGTTTTCCAACAAGTACATTATCCTCTATGTCATAGACACCTGATACTGTCGCTAGATAATTCTTAACCTCTTCAACTTTCTTCTTTCTTAAGTTATCAAACTTTGATGCTACTCTGACTTCAAACGGGTGACCAACAGGAGGACCTTGTTTTATAAGTTCAAAAACAAATGTCGAACCTTCATCAGCAAATGACTTATTAATTTTAACTCTAAGGTCTTCTAGTATAGCACTTGCAAGACGATCTCTTTTTTCAAACTCAGTTAAGTATACGAAGATCGCGGCAAGGTGAGTATCTGTTCCTCTATCCGTATGAGGCTGTAGAGAATGAGTACCTAATCTTGAAGAAGTTCCAACAAGCTCTTCTTTTGGAAGTTGCTGAATAATTTTTTCAATTCTAATAATATTTTTAAGAGCTTTCTTAGGTGAGATCCCTGCCGGTTGTGTTACCTGAATTGTGAAGGTTTCAACTGCATCTTGTGGGAAAGGTTCAACTTTCAACTTATTTTTAGAAACCCAAACAGAAGAAGCTAACAGCATAATGAAAACTAGAATAACTCCATATCTAAACTTTTTAACAAGTCCAAGCATCTTACGATAAGCATTTTCTGACTTAATGATAAATTGTTTCTTCTCTACTTTTTTTGCTTTTCCGTGTGCTAAGTGAGCAGGAAGTAAAATATAAGTATCAATCAGAGATGCAACTAGGGCAATTGCAATAACAGCTGGCATTTGCCAGATAAATTTACCTGAAATACCACCCATTTGTATGAGAGGACTATAGGCGATTATGGTTGTCATTGAAGCACCTAGAATCGGTAGCCATACTTTTCTAACGGCATTAAAACTTGCTTCTTCACCATTATGGCCATCTTCTTTTTCGGAGTTTATCTGTTCAGCAATGACTATGGCATCATCTACAAGCATACCAATTACAAGAACAAAACCACCAAGAGCGATTGAGTTAAACGTAATTCCCATTTGATCGATGATAATAATGGCACCAAGAAATGATAATGGAATAGAGAAAGCAGTCCAAAAAGCCGTCTTTAAATCTAGTATAAATAGAAGAACTGCAAAAACAAGAATCATCCCCATTAAAGCATTTGAAGCCAGTAGGCTAATTCTTGATTTAGTGAACTCTGATTTGTCATTGAAGTAAATTAGTTTTACACCCTCTGGTAATTCGATCTCAGAGATTCTCTGTCTAACCTTTTCAATAGTATCTACCATGTCGGCATTAGTTTTCTTTTTAAGTGAAAGAGACATTCCTGGCTCACCGTTATTTCTAACATGGAGCTTTAGGTTTTGTTCACTTCTTTCAATCTTAGCAATGTCTTTTAAACGAACACCTTTACCGTCAAAGTTTCTACGGATATTGGTATTCATTAAATCTTTCACATCGTGGAATTTTGAATAGGCTACGATTTGTCTTTCACCGATATGTGATTCAAGAGATCCTCCAGAGCCTTCAACGTTTCTCTTCCTTAATGCGTTTGAAACCTGTCTTAAGTCTAGATAGAGATCATTAGCTTTTTTAGCATCTACGAGAATATGATACTCTTCGTCAGGAAACCCAACTCTATCGATTGTCGAAACACCTTCTACCTTTTTGATTTCGCCTTCAAGATAAGGAACAAACTTTCTTAATGTATCTTTTGGACCAGTAAGGGAAATTTCTAAAATACCCATATCATCTGTAGTGATGGATTTATATGAAGGTGTTTCTGAATCAGTTGGAAGATTATTAATTGAAGCCAGAGCGTTTCCTACTTCATCATAGACCTTGTCGAATTGTTTCTCCGTAAGATCATCCTCAGCTTCTATCGTGATTGTCGAGAGACCTTCTTGAGAGGTAGATAAGATATCCTTCACACTTGAGACATCTTCTAACTCTTCTTCAATGACTTTCGTAACATTGATTTCTACATCTCTAGCAGATGCCCCGTGATATAAAGTTGTTATAACAACCTTATTAATGGCAACTGATGGATAACTTTCTTTTTTAATTGTTGATATTGTCTTTATTCCTAAGAGAATAACTGCGGCTATCAAAATATTGACAAGCATCGGTCTTTTTAAGAAAAAACGGGTTAAGTGTTCCAGAGTAGACTCCTCGTATCGTTAATATTTTTTGTTAATACTAACATCTATATACGGGGAGATAAAAGAAAAGTTCTTTAGATTATAATACAAAAACCTCTTCTAAGATTTTCGCAGGGATTGCGTTAGAACAATCATTCTTCTTGCTTACTTTGGCTTGTTTGTAGTCTTCTTCTGCGCAAACACCATAAGATTTACCTTCTTCAAACTTACAATAAGATCCAACATAGACTCTGTGACACTTTACTTCACATGTCTTAGTTCCTTTGTCAGATATATCTTCTGTTTCAACGAGAAAACATGCTGTAGATTCATCGGTTAAGTTTTGGCATTGAGCATGAGTAACGCAATAGCTTTCCTGTGCGAAAGCAGCTGGAGTAATACTGATAATAACAGTCAAGAATATGGTCTTTAAATACATAATTCCCTCTTTGCTAGATTAATACATACTACTCTTCTCGGAGAAAAATAAATAAAATTAAGAGAGCTCTTCTGACTACAGGAGTAGGTTATTGAAAGAATCTCCCTATATCCTAAATAACTATAATTTCATAAAATTAGGAAGTTAATGAATAAGGAATAGAATTGTTTAAGGATAGATCACTCTCATTTAAAACATTGTTGATTACATGGACTATCACGAGTGCATTTACAATTCTGTTTACGACGATACAGATTATTTATGAGTATCGTGGCGAGCGAGATGACCTCTATGAAACATACAATATTATTAATGATCTCTATGTAGCGCCTTTATCTGAAAGTTTGTGGATTATGAATAAAAGTATAATCACGACTCAGGCCAATAGTTTAATTAGTTTTCCCTACGTCTCATACGTTAAAATTATAGATGAGGACGTTGTCTATTTTGAGAAAGGAACAAAGGATACAAAGACCTCTAAAAGATTTGATCTTGCTTATAAGAATGAAAAAATAGGAGAGCTTGAAGTTGGACTAAATGTTTCATTGCTCGAGGGTAAGTTCTTAAAAAGGGTAATGGTTACAGTTCTTATTCAGGGACTTAAGGCGATCTTTGTTTGTATTCTTCTCTTCTTTGCCTACGAGCTATTAATAACGAGAAGTTTGAGAAGAGTGAGTCAGTTTCTTATCACACATCCAGATGCTACGAGTAAGGGAGAGAATATACCTTTTGATGCAGACAGAAATGACGAGCTTGGAATTCTCGTTAAGAACATGAATGGATTTATAAATTACATTTTTGGATTAAATCAAAGCCTTAAGACATTGAATGACGATCTTGAAAAAAAGGTAGATGAAAGAACCCATCAGTTAAAAGATAAGAATTTGAAGCTTGTCGAAGTTATTGAGGATTTAGAAAAGGCACATGAGCAACTTGCTACGAGTGAGAGACTTGCTTCTCTTGGTAAAATGACTTCGGGAATTGCCCATGAAATAAAGAACCCTGTTTATATTGTTGTAAATTCAATGTCATTAATTAGAGAGTTACTTGATGAGTTAGTCGATGAGATTCCTGAAGAAGTAAAAAAGGATGTAGATACAGAGCTAGTGGCCGAAATTAAAGACCTTTGTAATAGATCTGAAAAGTCTTGCGACAGAGTAGGAAATATTATTAACAGTATGCTTTCCCTAAGTAGAGGGTCTGACGATAGTAGAGAGAATACAGATGTTGGTGAGCTGGTTAAAAGTGCCGTTGAGTTTGCCTATGAAGCCTTTAAGTCAAAAAATCAGTTTGCGTGTAGCTTAAGATTCAATGCGGATTTAAAAATGGATCGCATTCCTATTTATAAAACCGAACTAAGTCGGGCCGTAATAAATATTGTTGATAACGCTCTCTATTCTATGAAAAGAAATAGTCTAAATGTTGGTGATGAGTATAAGGCGACATTAATTGTCGATATCCACAAAGAGGACGAAGAGGTTGTTATAGAGATTAATGATAATGGGGAAGGTATACCTGAGGAAGTAAAGAAGAGTATATTTAATCCATTCTTTACTACGAAACCTGCTGGAGATGGAACAGGTCTTGGTATGTCGATGACTTATGATATAATAAAAAAGCATGGTGGTAATATTGAGTTAGAATCTGAGCTTGGAAGTGGAGCAAAGTTCAAAATCAATATACCTATAAGTTAAATTGGGATTAAATTTGAATACAGATATAGTTTTTATAGATGATGAAGATGATATTCTAAATCTTGTAAGATTAAGATTTAGAAAATTAGCAAAAGCTGATGGTGTAAATTTACATTTGTTTAGTACCTCAGCTGACTTTGAAGAGTATATTAAGGATACTAAATCGGACGTAGTATCGATTATCTCAGATATCAATATGCCAAATAATAACGTTCTAGTTTCTCTCGATAGTGAGAAGAGTCGCTTTAAGTTTGCTTTGGCCTATTTATGCTCGGCATATGACCAAGATGAATATGTAGATATGATAGAAAATCATGACATCAAATTCTTCTTTAAAAAGCCGTTAAATATTGATTTTATTAAAGATAGAATACTAAGTGACCTTACAGAGAGGGGCGTGCACCTGTAAAATATTGTTTGACAAGGCACGCTAAAAACTTATATATATCAAATCTATGCATTCGTAGCTCAGCTGGATAGAGCGTCGGATTACGGACCCGAAGGTCGCAGGTTCGACTCCTGCCGAGTGCGCCATTTTAAAAAAAGCCCTTATTTAACGATAAGGGCTTTTTTGTATAAACTACACTTGGTAAGTTATGACTGGATATGAAACTAGATTTGCAGGAGTGGGATCGCTACTTGGTAATGAATCTCTTGAAAGACTAAAGAATGCACATTTCTTAGTTATTGGTCTTGGAGGTGTAGGAACCTGGGCCGTTGAGTCTCTAGTTCGTTCAGGCCTGGGCAAGCTTACTCTAGTTGACCTAGATGATATCTGTGTTTCCAATACCAATCGTCAACTTCATGCTCATGAAGGAAATTATGGAAAAATGAAGGCGGAAGCTCTTGCTGAGAGAGTAAAGTTAATTAATCCAGAGTGTGAAGTCGAAATTATATTGAGCTATTTCAATAAGAAAAATGCTGACGAAATCCTTTCAAAGAAATACTCAATGGTTGTTGATGGAATAGACTCAATCGATGAAAAAACAATTCTACTAAATTTGTGCTACCGAAAAGGCTTGAAGGTCGTAACTGCTGGAGCTGCTGGTGGAAAGACTGATCCAACTAAGATTACTGTCGCAGAAATTACAAAGACAAAACAAGACAAGCTGATAAAAGCAATTAAGAAGAAATTAAGAAGAGAGTTTAACTATCCTCTGGGAAACGGGAAGGCTAAGGTTAAATGCGTTTACAGTTTCGAGCCTTCTAAGAAGATAAAAACCTGTGATGTAACTAATAGTACTAAACTAGATTGTTCAGGTGGTCTTGGTACCTCAACTTATATGACTGGTACATTTGGATTTCTGCTGTCATATATTGCTATTGATGAATTTCTTAAAACCAAGACCTCGTAAATATCAGAGAAAATACTTCCCTTTACCTTTCTGGCCACAGACGGTGTAAAATTGTCATATGTTCATGACATCAATTTCAAATTTAAAGTTCAAGGACGAGTTCGATAAGATACTCGCATTATTCATCTTACACGGTGGTCTCTTCTTATGTGCCAAAGTTTATGAGTTCATTCGCTATGAGTTTAGCTTACTCTCATTTGTAGGTTTCATAATTTGGTTCATATATTATAGATTTTTCTATCGCATGGTTAGATTTCTTTACTACTCTTTTTGGACGATGGCCGGAGTTACAATTTTTGCGATAATAACAGATATGTATTCTTCACTTCAAAAGTATGAAGATATATCGCTGTTTTATTTTTATTTCTTATCTATGGCCGCAATCTTTGCAGTTATATACTTTCTCTATTCTCCTATTTTCTACCCCAATGTAAGTTGGTGGGAATATGACTTCAGATACAGAAATGACATTGTAACAAAAGTAAAAGTTAAAGATGAAGACGAAGGTGAAGGTCGTCTTGTAGATCTGCGAAGAGGGAATGGAGGACTTTCATTCTTTGGAAAATTGGAAGTTGGGGACAAGGTAATTCTAAGACCTGAATATAATGAATTAGATAAAGCTTTTAAAGTTGAAATCATGTCGAAGAGACAGCATTCAATTGGTAGGCCTTATACATATGGATTAAAATTTCATTTTGACTCTATCGAAGAGAAGAAAGATTTTGTCAAATTCCAAAAGTTTTGGCAGTTTGAACGAAAGCATAAAAAGCTTAGTAAGTTTAAAAACGGAAACACATGAGTCTAAAAAATCACAATTGGTATATGAACCTTGCTTTAGAAGAAGCAGAAAAAGCATTTAAAAAAGGCGAAGTACCTGTTGGATGTATCGTTGTTGATTCAAACGACAATATTGTTTCAAGATCACATAATCTGAAAGAATCGATTAATGATACAACTGCACACGCCGAGATGTTAGCGATACGTGAAGCAAGCCAAAGTTTGGAAGACTGGAGATTATTAGATCATACGGTCTATGTGACTCTTGAGCCATGTCCTATGTGTATGTATGCACTTTTGCAGGCGAGAGTCAGTAAAGTTATCTTTGGTGCATATGACTCTAAAGCAGGCTCTATTTCGCTAGGATATAATTACCATTTAGATCAAAGATTTAATCATACATTCGATGTAATTGGTGGAGTTGAGCATTTTAAGTGCTCGAAAACCCTATCAAACTTCTTTAGGCAAAGAAGAAAAGGCTACAAAGTATCCGGTCAGCCTTAAATATTCTGACACTTCTTTACAACATTAATAAATTTTAGTCCCATATATAGTTATAAGGGAAATTTATGAAACTAATACTATTAGTGACCGCCGTTCTGTTAAATCAGATAACGATGGCGAGTGAAAATTATATGTATTTCTTAGTTAGTTCAATGAACATGACTAAAGAAAACTCTGAATCACCATTACTAGGTTCTGCTATCGCGAATCATATATATGTGAATATGCAAGGAAACGAGTTTGAAATTCAAACTCAAAACGATGATTACTTTACTGCTCATGCAATCCTAGAGCCGGATAGATTTACATTTATTAAAGAGGGCATGAAGTTTTCAACGGAGCTAGAAGACACCAACCCTCTATATTCAATTGATATGCTTAAGGCTGAAAATGCTGAGATCGAATTATCGAGTTCTGTTATAGACATCAAGGGTGATGAGTTCAATGTCTATCTTGGGCCAGTAGACTTTGCTGTTAACAATATTAATATGAAATGCCAGGTCGAGAAGTTTACGACATCGATAGATGAAGCCTGCATTAAAGACACTCTTATCAAACCATTTAATGATGAAGAGATTGGTTCAATTACCCTCTCAGATCTATCAAAGGCTAAAGAATATAAACTGGATATTCAGACAAACCTTTTATCAATTAAAGATGATGAACTTTTTATTGAAGTTAATACTATTAATGGCGAATACCTAAAGAACTTCTTCGGTATTAGTAGAGGTCAGCTTAGTTGTTATAAAGACCCTAATTTAAATAGTATTGATGTTGAAAACTTAGTTTATGGTTGTTTAAAAAGATCAAAAATAATTGGGGAAAAATTAAAGTACAAGATCCCAAGTTTGAACGCACATATAAATACAGCATCACTTAGTTTTGATGACAATAGTATGAAGTTAAATGCAGACTATGCAAGTTTTAAAACAGGTGAATTAGTGACTTATGTTTCTGGAATGGCACTGACTTGCGATAAAGATCCAGTTGTATCAGATATTAATAATCCTAATGCAATTTTAAATGGCTGTATGAGAAATACATCTTTTCGACTGGATAAGATGGATAATGGCAGTCAGCTTGACAAGAAAATGTCTGACATTAAAGACTTTAAGCTAAAAGTCACTAATGGAAACTTTAAGCTTACTGGGAAGGTTAAACTCTTGATGCATATCTCACTAGATATTAAGGGTCGAGTAACTCACGATAAGAAAACTAAGCGAATAATTATTGATGTGGACAAGGCGAAGGTAGGAAAGATCTCGGCCAGAAAGTTTGCGCTCAGTATCGTAAAGAAATTTATTAATGTAGATAATGTGAAAGTAGTTGAAAACTCGATAATTATTCAGCTTTAAGCTAATAGATTGACACATACCAACCCATTTGTTTATTATGCTCGTGGTAGTCGGGCTGAGCAAGTGTTTACTGGGTGAACTCCGCCAGGTCGGGAACGAAGCAACGGTAACTTTTGTTGCATTGTGTTTATGTTCGGCTGCCCCTTTTCTATTTGCCTACCCTATTAGAATCCTTTAAATTGATAGAAGCTAAAATGTAAAAGACATATTAAGTATGGGAGCACCATGTCATACCAGGTATTGGCTCGTCGTTGGCGTCCGCAAAAGTTCGAAGATGTTGTTGGCCAAGGCCATATTGTAAGATCATTACAAAACTCGTTAAAAGAAGACCGAGTAGGACACGCCTATATCTTCTCTGGAACGAGAGGAATTGGTAAGACTTCTATTGCACGTATATTTGCTAAGGCCCTTAGATGTGAAACACGACTTGAGAGTGGTGACGCTTGTGGATCTTGTCGTTCATGCGAAGACTTTAATACTAGCTCTTCAATGAATGTAATTGAAATTGATGGTGCCTCAAATAATGGTGTCGATGATATCAGAGACCTAATTGGAAATATTCAATACTTACCTTCATCGGGAAAATATAAAGTTTATATTATTGATGAAGTTCATATGCTTTCAACACCGGCCTTTAATGCACTTTTAAAGACACTGGAAGAACCACCTGAACATGCTATTTTTCTTATGGCGACAACTGAACCAGAGAAACTTTTGGGAACAGTTTTGTCGAGATGTCAGAGATTTGATTTTAGACATGCTGGAGTTAAAGACCTTGCAGATCATATTAGGAAAGTTTCTGTAAAAGAGGGAATTGAGTTTGAGCAAGAGATTCTTATTACTGAACTTGCTAAACTTGGTAATGGATCTTTTAGAGATGCTCTATCACTTCTCGATCAAGTTTTAAGCTTTTCAACAGATAAGAATATAAGTGAAGAGGTATTCTCACGTTCTCTTGGTGTAGCGAAAACAAGTGCAATAAAGAATATTATAGAAGGTGTCATAGAGGCAGATGTTCAAAGAATCACTGAAACATACAGAACTATGATTGCTGAAAATGTTTCTCTTAAGAATATCGTAAAGTCACTTCTTGAAAGTGTTTTCGGGATTATAAGTTCAAAAGATTTTAATGATTATAATAGAGTTTCAGATCGAATCTCAAAAGAAGTCTTTGATAAAGCATCAAGAGCAGAGCTTTATTGGATATATGAAGTTTTGGCCCAGGATTTTGCTTGGTCATTAACTTCAATCGCTCCAGAGGATGCAACTGAGATTGTAATTAGAAAAGTAGCTCTTCGAAATGACTTCATTGCAGAGGTAAGCGGAGGTCAGCAGACAAGTTCGGGAAAGCCACAAGCTAGCTCGTCTGAGCTTGAACAGGTAATTGAAGAAGTTGTTGAAGAAAAGCCTGTTGTACAAGTTCTTGAACAGCCTATTGAGCCAGTTATCGAAGCAGTTAAAGAAGCTAAAGAAGTTGAAGAGATAGTAGAAAAAACCGTTGAAGCACCAAGGAAGATCGTTATTCCAATCCCTGAGAAGGTTGAGGAGACTGTGAGTGCTGAAGCTGAAAACAAAGTTGAAGAAAAAGAAGTTATAGATAATAGTGATAAATCTTGGGAAGGTTTTTTAAATTACCTTACTGGGGTATCACCGGCTTCAAGTTCAAATCTGGAGCAAGGAAATCTCACAAGACCTCTTGCATATGTAGAGGGAACTGTCGCTGTCTCACTAGGCTTTCCACAAAGTTCAAAGGTTTTCTTTGATTACCTAAATGAAGCGGAAGCATATGAGAAATTGAAAACGAATATTGCAAAATATTTTGATGTGGAGCTTGAGAAAGTTTCGTTAATTCTGAACTTGGTAAATAAGGCAGAAGCTGAGAAGACAAGTTTTCAATCAAAGTTTGAAATTAAAGTTAAAGAAGAAGAAATAGTGAATCAAAATAAAGAAAAAGAAATTGCTTCAGATGAAATGATTAAACATGCTGAAGATATATTTGGTTCATCAATCGATAAAATCGTTTTAAATGAAAAGAACAGGAGCTAGTTATGGCAAAAGGTATGAATAACTTAATGAAGCAAGCACAAATGATGCAACAGAAAATTGCAACATTACAAAAAGAACTTGAGACTAGAGAGCTTGAGGTTTCTGCTGGTGGTGGCGCTGTAAAAATTAAAATAAATGGAAAGCAAGAAATACTAGAGATGAAAATTGATAAGGATGCAGTAGATCCTGAAGATGTTGAAACGCTAGAAGATCTAGTGCTAGCAGCAGTAAATCAAGCAGTAAAAGAATCACAAGACATGGTTTCTTCTGCTATGAATAAAGTTACTGGTGGTATGAATATCCCTGGAATGTTTTAGTCTCGAGGCTTAAGTGAAGTTACCTGATAAAATCTTAAATGTAGTTGATATGTTTGCTAAAATCCCTGGAATTGGGGAAAAGACGGCACTTCGTAATGTACTACAGTTAACAAAGTGGTCTGAAAAGGAACTTGAAACATTTGCTAATGTTTTAAATGAACTTGGAACTCTACAAAACTGTCAGGAATGCGGTACTTTTGCTGATGATTCAATTTGTGGAATTTGTAATGATGTCCACAGAAAGAAATCACAAGAGCTTTGTGTTGTTGAAACGATTACTGATTGTTTAGCAATTGAGAGAAGTGGTCAGTATCGTGGCCTTTACCACATTCTAGGAGGAGTTTTAAATCCTCTTCTTGGTGTGGGGCCAGATGAGCTAAGATTAAATAAGTTAGCTCAAAGAGTAAAAGACTTGAATGTTCAGAGTCTTGTATTGGCCATCAGTCCTTCTGTTGAAGGAGATGCTACTAGTAGTTATATTAAAGGGCTTTTGCCTGAAGATGTGCAAGTTGATAGAATCGGGTTTGGAATTCCAATGGGTGGAAATCTTGATTACTTAGATTCAATGACAATTTCAAAAGCATTGGAAAATAGAAGAAAAATGTAGGAGATAAAATGGATAACATGGAGTTAGTTATTCATAGCTTTTTTAAAGAATACGCCGGGCTCGAAGGGATTGATAACGCAGCTATCATAATCTCTAGAAGAGATGGTGTACCTCTTTATAGTTATAAAGAATTTGATTCAAATTGGAATGATTCTACTGTTGGAGCACTTGTTGGGGGTATCTGGCAAGCGGCGGAAACATTAACACAGTTTATTCCAAATGATGAAAATGAAGAATTTAGATTTTCATATGAAACTTCATCGCGCGGTATTTTTATTGTAGAACTTTGCGGTGATTTTGAACCTTTATATTTGAGCTTTATTTATTTCGATATGCTTAACCCTGCAAAAATGAAAGCGAGGGTAAGGTCACTAGAAAGTAAGCTAACGTCTTATATCGAAGAAAAGTTAGAGAATAACTTTCAATCAAATGATGAGATATTCTTATTTAATGAAATTTCAGATGATGAAATGGATGACTTATTTTCTAATGTTGTTAGTTAATAAAGACTTGGAGGAAAAATGTCTTTTGTAAATTATAATACAAAAGAGATCAATTGTAAGATTGTGTATTACGGACCTGGTTTAGGTGGTAAGACAACAAATATACAGCATGTTTATCAAAAAACAGCGGGTGGGAATAAGGGAGAAATGGTCTCTCTAAATTCTGAAAATGAGAGAACAATATTCTTTGATTTTCTACCTTTAGATCTTGGTGAAATAAGAGGCTTTAGAACAAGGTTTCATCTCTATACTGTTCCTGGACAAGTTTTCTATGAGTCTTCTCGTAAGCTTATCTTGAGAGGCGTTGACGGCGTAGTATTCGTTGCTGATAGCCAAGTTGAAAGAATGGAAGCAAATATTGAAAGCTTAAAGAGTTTAGAAAATAATCTCGCTGAACAAGGTTATGATATTGAAAATATCCCTCTTGTTCTTCAATGGAATAAAAGAGATCTTCCAAATGTTTCAGCAGTTGAAGATTTAAATCTTACTTTAAATAGGTTTAAGCGTCCTGCATACGAAGGTATTGCGACGGAAGGACCTGGTGTTTTTGAAACACTGAAAATGATTAGTAAATTAGTTTTAATGAACTTGAAAGGCGGACTAGGAGACTAGTCCCCTATAGTGTAAAAATATAATGAGGGACTCAAGCAACGCCTCTTGGCAGAAAAAGCTAGATCTCGTTCCAACTAAGTGATGCCCTCTCATTATCCCAAGGTTTATACCTCTATCGAAATAGTAAGGATAAAGAGAATTCTCGGCATCTACAACACCATCATTCTTCATCGTACTTTTAAAAATAGCTTTTGTTAAAACCATCCATAAGTGACTTTCATACCACTCACTCTCAAAGCCCAGTGCCGTATAAAATAAATTTTCTGGTAGTTCATTATGATTCTTTCTAAGCCATGGCCTTTGGTAAGTAGAAGATATTGATTGCTGAAATTCTTTCGCTAGAATATCGTCACTTCTATTATCAAGGAGCTTATACATTTTAGTATCAGAAAAATTATGCACATTATTTAGGAACTTGATTACTTTATGGTTTAAGTGATCTGATCCCATAATTGGAGATGCAATAGTTGAAATCCCTAAGATTTTGTCATTAGCAAGCTCTGTATTTTCTTTGAGGTAGTGAAGAGCATCTAGGCCACCTTTTGAATAACAGATCAGCCAAAGCTTTTCATTGGGATGTTTTTCAACATACTCGTCGATTTGTTCTTTTAGAAGCTTCGAATTATGTGAGCATGCCTTGAATCCATTAACTTTTGGAGCAAAGTATTTTATCCCTGTCTTATCTTGTAAGTGCTGAGCGGCCCTCTCAAAAGCAGCAGAAGAGAAGAGTTCATTAAAAACTCCTGGAATCAATACTAGTGTACATTTAATCTCGGGAACAGTTAGCAGAGGCTTATGTTCAGGGTAGTAATGTGAGTACTCCATTTCATCATAAATACACTTGAAGATCTCTTCTTCATCATATTCATCAATATCATTTAATTGTTGTACTCGTTTGAGAATACTTCTTTGAGCGGGAGTAAGCTCTTCGTTATCTCCCTTTGAGGTAAAGTCGACTATTGAATGGATATACTTTACTGAAGACCTTCCTATCCATACTCCAGAGTTTAATAAATTACGAAGTAGAAATATTGCTTCTTTTGGAGTTGGTCTTTCTTTTAGGCCCTGTACTTTTAATTGGAGATCTTTTTTAGACAATCGAGATGCACTCTTAAGAAAGCTCTTAGATCTGACAATACGAGACCTATACTCAGAAGTACGTCTCTTGAGAGTATTAATTTTGTCATAGAATTTTCTATTTAATCTAATATCTAAATCAGTCATATATATTGAAGAAATCCTTTCAAAACCTTTTTTCAGGGAGTAAAATTTTGTCATTGATGAAATAGATAAGTCAAATTTTGGAGAGGATCTCATGCAAAAGTTAGGTATCATAGGCGGAAGTGGAGTCTATTCTTTAGAAAATATAAAGATTGTTGCAGAGCATATTGTTGATACTCCTTTTGGTAAGCCTAGTGACGCTGTTATTCAGGCAGAGATAAATGGAGCCGAAGTTTATTTTATGCCGCGTCATGGACGAGGTCATAGTATTCTCCCAAGTGAAGTAAATTATAGAGCGAATATCTTTGCTCTAAAAACATTTGATGTTGATGTGATCGTTAGTGTTTCAGCTGTTGGTTCTTTGAAAGAGGAACATGCACCTACTCACTTTGTACTTCCGGACCAGTTCATAGATTGGACAAAGGGTGGAAGGCAGAGAACATTCTTTGGTGATGGGATTGTTGCACATGTATCAACTGCCTATCCTATTAATAAAACACTTCAAGAAAGAATACATGAAAACTGTTCAAAGTTAGATATTAAGGCCCACAAAGGTGGAAGCTACATATGTATTGAAGGACCTCAGTTCTCTTCAAGAGCTGAGTCAGAACTATATAGATCGTTTGGAGCAGATATAATTGGTATGACAAATGTTCCCGAGTCTTATTTAGCGAAAGAGGCGGGAATGGCCTATGCAACTATTGCAATGGTTACTGACTATGATTGTTGGAAAGAAGAGCATGTTGAAGTTGAATCAGTAATGGCGGTTATGAAGACAAATAACGAGACAATTCAAAAACTTATGATGACTCTTGTTCCTGATCTTGTTAAAAACCCAATAGAATTCAGAAAAGAGAATGCCGTAGGTGTAATGACTCCAGAAAATCTATGGACTGAAGAACAAAGTAAATGGATGAAGGTTCTACTAAAATAATGACTTATACTTCTCACTACTCAGTATTAAAAAAAGAATGTCTCGATAGCATGTATGCTGATTGGGAAGAATCTAATGAAGAAAACCTTCTTTTTGCAGACTTAACTTTTGGTGGAGGTGGTCACTCACTTGCCATTGTTGAAAGAGATAAGAGAGCAAACTTAATTTCTTTTGATCAAGATCCTGATGCATTAGCAAATGGAAGAAAGTTAATTAAAGAAAAAGGTTTTGAAGATAGACATCACCTTGTTGATTCAAACTTTTGTCACTTTGGCGAAGTCGTTAAGGGTCAGTATCAGGAGCTTGTAGATAAGTGTGGTGGATTTTCTGCAATACTTATGGACTTGGGAGTTTCGAGTCATCACTTCGACGAAGGTAATCGAGGATTTTCATTTAGAGTTGATGCTCCACTAGATATGAGAATGGATAGTGATAATGATGAAGTACCAACTGCACAGCATATAGTTAATACTTACAGTGAGATAGAACTAGAAAGAATATTCAAAGAATTTGGTGAAGAAAAATTCTCAAAAAGAATTGCTAAAAAGATTGCTGAACAGCGAGAAGAGAAGCCAATTGAAACAACTTTTGAATTAGCTGAGCTCGTTAAATATTGTTATCCGATTAAGTTAAGGTATGGACGTATTAATCCGGCCACTAAAACATTTCAAGCACTGAGAATAGAAGTTAATAGAGAATTACACGTATTGTCCGAGGTTATTCCTCAGATAATACCTTTATTGAAAATTAATGGTAAAATATGTGTAATAAGCTTTCACTCTCTTGAAGATCGTATTGTGAAACACGAGTTTAAGAAGATTGAAAAAAATAGTGTTGATAGTGAAGACGAAATATATGAAGTCGTCACAAAGAAACCAATTGTACCGGGAGAGGTTGAGCTAGATGAAAATCCTCGATCACGAAGTGCAAAACTAAGAGTTATAAAAAGAGTAAGTGAGCGTAAAGTAAAAAATAAGTATGCGAAGTTTTCCACGGTTAAATAGGAGATTTTAAGTGGCCTCAAGGACGAGATCTAAGAAAACAGTAAAGAAAAGCCCAATTAAAGAAAAGCTAAAGTCAGTTTTCTTTAGTGCTCAAGGACTACCGATTGTTCTGAGTTTGGTTCTTATAACTATTCTTTTCGTATTATTTAGAATGAAGGGTGTTGAAATGAATTATCAACTATCTTCGATTTCTAAAGATATTGAAAAAGTAAAAGTTGAAGGAAAAGAATTAAAGGCGAAAAAAGCAAAATTGCTATCGGTTAACAATTTAAGAAAAATGGCAAAGAGCTATAAGCTTCAACAGCCGAAACAGAAACAAATTATTGTAATACCGTAGGTTCATGGAAGAAATAGAAAAGAAGAGAATTAAAATAGCCTTTTGTATATTCGCAGTCGCATTTACTGCAATATTCTTCAAGGCCTTTAAAGTTCAAGTCATTGATAAACAAGCTCTACTTACTAGAGCGAAAAGACAATTCTTTAGAGAAAGAAAGGTCTTTCCACGTCGTGGTCATATTTACGATAGAAGTGGAAATCCTCTAGCTATCAATATCAGAACTTACAGTATCTTTGTTATTCCTAAAAATATTGAAGACAAGGGAGCTTTTAAAAAGCTCGCTAAAGCAATTCCTCATTTAACTTTAGATAAAATAAAAAGAAGAATGAAGAATAGGAAGCGCTTTACCTGGGTCGCAAGAAAAGTTGAACTTACAACTGAACAGCTAGAATCTATTAAAAAAATTAAGGGGATTTACACGGAAGTAATTCCTAAAAGACTTTATCCGAACCATGAACTTGCATCACAAACTCTAGGTTTTGTAGGACTTGATAATAATGGTCTATCTGGAATAGAGCATAGATTTGATAAAGAATTGAGAGGGGAACCTCAAATTATAAAGTACCTTATTGATAATAAGGGAAGACCTGTTCGCTACGTTAGTCAAAACAATGGAGATAGATCTCTTGACCTCCATTTAAGTATTGATAAGGAAGTACAAGCAGTTGCAGAAAAAGCACTTAAAGAAGCAGTTGAAGGTGTTGATGCCTTTAGAGGTGGAGTTGGTGTAATGAATGCTGAAACTGGGGAAGTCATTGCGATTGCAAACTACCCTTCTTTTGATCCAAACGATTTAAGTAGCTCGAAGAATACTCATCGAAAGCTCTCGTTTGTAAGTGATCCTTTTGAGCCAGGATCGACGTTTAAAGTTTTAACCGTAGCTTCTGCATTAGAAAATAAAATAGTACGACCAGAAACAAATTACTACTGTGAACAAGGTCGATTAAAAGTAGAAGACCATATAATATCGGAAGCAGAATCTAGAAAGAAATTTGAATGGCTATCTGTTACAGATATTATTAAATATAGTTCTAATGTTGGAACAACAAAAATTGCATTTGATTTAACCTTTCCAAAACTTAAAAATACTCTTGATAAGTTTAAAGTTGGTCATAAGACAGGGATTGAAATACCTGCTGAGTCCAGAGGTATTTTTACAAGTGATAAGAATGTTTCACCTCTTTCTTTAAGTAATATTAGTTTTGGTCAGGGAGTTGCAACCACTGGTATTCAGATGCTCGCAGCGTATGCAGCTATTGCGAATGGTGGTAATTACGTTAAGCCGACAATCCTAAAAGTTAAAGATAGAAAAAAGGTTGAAAAAACGAGAATCATGTCTGAACAAACAGCTAAAGAGTTAACAGACATGATGTTACAAACTGTTGAAAGTGGTACAGGATCGAAAGGAAAAATTAGATATTTTAAAATTGCAGCGAAGACAAGTACAGCGCAAAGATCAGATGGAACAGGTCGATACAGTGGTTATGTTCCTGGATTCCTAGGATTCCCTGTAGATGTGGACAGTAAGTTTGTTGTATATTCATATATTGATAATCCAGCACCAGGGAAACCGTATTACGGAAATCTCGTTGCAGGGCCAGTCTTTAGAAAAGTAACTGAGTTCTTATTATTTAAAAATAAAGAGTTTCAAAAACTTGCGGATGATAAGTCCTATAAGAATGAAGATGCGTTTGACTCTGTTAAATTAAAGCAATCATCTAAGCGAAATACTGGATCAGGAAATGTTCCAAATTTTATAGGATTGGATAAGAAATCTGCTTCAAAACTAGCTGAAAAAATGGGTGTTGATTTAAGTCATTCTGGTATTGGCGTTGTTAAATCTCAGTCATTAGATGCAGGGACTGTTTTATCAAAAGATGCCACTGTTAGGTTGAAATACGCACCTCCTACTTATGAATAAAATATTTTCTAAATTTGGAATTGATGTACCTCTAGATAACTTCGACAATTTGGTTGAAGTTACGACTAATCTTCAAGATGGTACTTTAAAACATATAGTCTTCTATAGATTAAACAATACAGATATATCTCAGAATCTATTTAGAAGTAGAATTGAGAATAAAGAGATTGGACTTCTCATTTTAAATTGTGAACCCAGTAGTAAAATAAATATTCCATATGTTGTAATTAACTATGATGATTTCTTTAATCTTCAAAAAGAAATCTGTAATCAACTCTACCCAAAAAGTTTTGATGTAAAATTAATCGGTATAACTGGGACCAACGGTAAGTCTACTGTGGTTCATCTTTGCCATGAAATTTTAAATAAGAGTGGGCATAAGGCATTTACGGTTGGGACGATTGGAATTTGTGAAGGGGAGAAAGAGATTCTTCCTGCTCCTGGAGCTACAACACCATCCTATGTAGACCTCAGAAGAATACTCCATAAACTATCAAGTTATGAATATGCCTGTATTGAGGTAAGTAGTCATGCCTTAGATCAAGCAAGGTTAAATGGTTTTGAGCTAGAAGTTTCTGGTTTTACAAATCTATCTCAAGATCACTTGGACTACCATGGAACTATGGATAAATATCTCAAAGCTAAGTTACTAATAGGTGATTTGTCTAAGAAGCCATTAATAGTTCCCCATGATGAAGATGATCTTGTAAGCATGCTAACAGAAAATAATGTTGATTTTGAAATAGCTAAGAAAGCTTCTGTTAAATCAGTAAATGATAGCTTCTCTCTTTCATATAATGAAAAGAATCTGTCTCTAGCAAGTTTACTCGCTAATAGGGCGACGAATTCAGTGTTAGAAATTCCTAAAGATATCTCTCTTCCTAAGGGACGATATAATAGTTTTAGATATAATAAATCTCTTTATGTTGTTGATTATGCACATACGCCAGATGCACTCTCAAATGTGGTTAGCGAGACAAGAAGAGCATTTCCTAAGAGTCATATAATTACTATCTTTGGATGTGGTGGTGACAGAGATAGACTAAAGAGGCCGAGAATGCTTGAAGCAATTCTTGAAATTAGTGATGAGATCGTTGTGACAACAGATAACCCTCGTACTGAAGATCCTCAGAGTATTATTGATGATGCAGTTAAAGGAAATATTGAAAACCCTAAGGTCGAAACAATTCTTGATAGAAAGTCGGCCATAAAGAAGTACGTGAGAGATTACAGTGATGAAACGATCGTAATTGTCGCTGGAAAAGGTCATGAAGAGTATCAAGATGTTAATGGTGTTAAACATTACTTTAGTGATATTGAGGAAATTAAGACCGTTATAAGTGAGATGAAAAGTGAAGGTTAGTGACTTTAAAAATATCCAAGGGATTATCGAGTTCAATGGAGAATATTCAAATACAGAAATTAGTATCACGACGGACTCTCGTTCAATGACGAGTGAGAATGTTTTCCTTGCTCTTAAAGGTGAAAACTTTGATGGGTTTGACTATATGAATCCTGCTCTTGAGAAAGGAGTTGAAGTTGTTATTTATACACATCTTCCTGAGCGAACAGAAATAGTAAAAAGTCTTAAAGAAAGATACAAGGATGTATTGTTTATAGCTGTGGGTAACACTCTAAAATATCTTCAGGATTCAGCTTCTTGGTGGATGAGAGAGTGGCAAAAAAGTAATGGTGGTATAACAATTGGCCTAACAGGCTCCAATGGTAAAACTACGACAAAAGAGTTGCTTTTTGCTCAAGCTGAAATAATTTTAAAAGATAAAGTTCTTTGCACGGCCGGTAACTTTAATAATCACATCGGAGTACCCCTTACTGTTCTAAGAATAAAGAATAAACACAAACTCGCAATTATCGAAATGGGAACTAATCATCCTGGTGAAATAGAGGTACTTTGTAATATTGCAAATCCAAAGTTTGGTTTGATTACTAATGTCGGAGCAGCACATCTTGAGTTTTTTAAAGACGAAAGTGGAGTACTAAAAGAAAAGTCATCTTTATATGATTATATAAATAAGCATGGAGGAGAGTTTTACCTCAATATGTCTGACAATAATTTAAAAACTCTAGAAATTACTAAGCAAGTCTATCCATTTGGAGAAGATGAGTCAGAGTTCTACCAAGAGCTTAATAATGAAAATATAGAAGAGTCGTATAATATATGGAACCTTAAAGCTTCACTATTTACTCTTTCAAAAATATATCCTGACAAAGAAGAACTACTTATAAAGAATGCGGCGACTATTAAGCTGCCTGCAAATAAGAGATCAGAATGGATTGAAAAATCTGGAAAGAGAATCTTCTTAGATGCTTATAATGCAAATCCTACTTCAATGAAGAGCTCACTAGAATCTTTTGCTAATAAATATGGCGACGCACAAGAAAAGTCGCTCTATGTTGTAGGTGATATGAATGAGCTTGGGGAATCATGCCAAAAATTCCACGAAGACATTTCAATACTAATGAATGATCTTAAAATAAAGAATGCAATATTTGTTGGACGCTATGCACATTATTACGAGTCGAAATTCAATGGCAGTTCAAAAGTTTATACTAATAGAGAAGATCTTCTAAAAGATTGGAATAAAGTATCAAATTCGTATCAATATATATTCCTGAAGGCGAGCCGCTCTTTACAACTAGAGGCATTAATAGATATAACTGACTAACAGATTTTTTTAATCGGACTCGTCTATGTTATATCACTTTCTATACCCGCTGAGTGAGCAGTTCTCTTTGTTCAATATCTTTAGATATATAACATTTAGAACAGTTGTAGCTTTTCTCGTAGCGACTATTTTCTCAATTATCTGGGGAAAGTACTTCATAAAATATATGCAAAGAAAGCAATTTGGCCAAGTGGTTAGGGATGATGGTCCTCAGTCGCATTTAAAAAAGGCCGGAACACCTACAATGGGTGGGATTGTAATAATAGGAAGTATTCTTTTTACTCTTCTATTTACAGGGAACTTTGACTCAAAGCCCCTATTAACAACACTCTTTGTAATGCTCTCCTACTTCGTGTTGGGCTTTATAGATGATTACTCGAAAATAGCTAAGAAGAACACTAAAGGTGTTTCAGCTAAGGGAAAACTTCTTTGGCAGTTTGTTACTGCTGGAGCTGCGATCTATTTTCTTAAAGAATATAATGTAATTAGTACTGAGTTATATGTTCCATTCATGAAGGGACCAATTATAAATATGTACTCTGTGTTTATCGCTTTTGGTGCATTTGTTGTTGTTGGCTCTAGTAATGCTGTCAATTTAACGGATGGGTTAGATGGTTTGGCGATAGGTCCGATCATTACATCGGCGGCTTCTCTTGGGATTATTGCCTATGCCACAGGGCATAAGGAGATAGCTTCATATTTATTTGTTCCATATATTGAAAATATCGGGGAGTTAGCTGTCCTCTGCGCTGCAATGGTAGGTGCTGGAGTAGGTTTTCTGTGGTACAACTCGTACCCAGCTCAGATTTTTATGGGTGATGTAGGCTCACTATCTCTAGGTGGAACACTTGGAATGATGGCCGTACTAACTAAGAACGAGATTCTCTTTGTTCTAATTGGTGGAATCTTTGTTGTTGAAGCGCTGTCTGTAATTATTCAAGTCGCTTCCTATAAGACGAGGAAGAAAAGAGTTTTTAAAATGGCACCTATACACCATCACTTTGAGTTATTGGGATGGCCGGAGCCAAAAGTAATTGTAAGATTTTGGATTATTAGTATATTTTTAGCGATCCTCGCGGTTGCTACACTTAAAATGAGGTAGATAAATGGAGAGATTTAGAAACAAAAAAATTCTCATCGTTGGTATTGGGAAGACTGGTTTCAAACTCATCAACTTTTTTAATACGCTTGATTGTGCAATTCGCGTAACTGATATTAAGCCGATTTTCGATCTTAATAAGCCAGTTAAAAAGCTGAAGAAAATTAAGCCGGCACCAGATATGTCATTTGGTGAACACAAAGATGAAGATTTCTTAGAAGCAGATGTAGTTGTTTACTCTTCTGCCGTAGACCCTAACCTTCCTCAGCTAGAACTAGCTCGTAAGAATGGTAAAGAAGTTTACAGTGAATTCGCTCTAGGTAACAAGCTATGTAGAAAGCCTATCATCGCAGTATGTGGATCTTACGGAAGATCAACTGTTGCTCATATGATTGGGTTTACAATGAAGCAAGACGGAAAAAATATTTTCGTAGGTGGAACTAGTGATAGTCCATTCATTGAATTTTCAATGCTTCCTAATAAAGACGAAATTGATTATGTAATTGTTGAGCTTTCAGCAGTTCAAATGAGACGTTTAACTGACTTCCACCCAAAGATGGTTGTCTTTACTAACATCTCTGAGAACTACCCTGCTGGTCACTTTACTTCAATGGGTGAATACATGGAGACTAAGCTGTCTATTGTTAAGACTCTTTCTCCAGACGACATTCTTATTTGTAACTTTGATAAGCTTGCAAATAACACTTTCTTTAGAAATGCTAACTGCCAGACTTACTGGTACTCAAGAAGATCATTCGTAAAACTTGGTGTTATGGATGAAATTCAAGGAACACATTTCCACGATAGAAGAATCCACTCAAATATTAGCTGTCACTCTGAGTTCTCAGTTAAGAAAATGAGAATCATTGGTCAAAATAATAGAGAAAACCTTCTTGCTGCAACAACTGCTTGTAAAGCTCTTGATGCATCAGATGAAGCTATCCAGACTTGTGTTGAAAGATTCCCTGGAATCCCTCACCGCCTAGAATTCCTAATGGAGAAGAACGGAGTTTCTTTCTATAACGATTCTAAAGCTGAGACGATGGATAACCTTGTTGAAAGTATTAAGTCTTTCAAAGGGCCAGTAATTTTAATTGCTGGTGGTAAAGATAACGAAGAATTTGATTTCGAACCATACTCTGAGAAGCTAATTGATAACACTAGAGTTATTGTACTAGTTGGTGAGTGTAAGGAAAGAATGAACAGAGCACTAGGTGAGCACAATCAAACGTTCATCGTTGGTTCATTTGAAGAGTCAGTACTATTCGCTTATCAAAAATCAAGAACTGGAGATACTATTTTACTTTCTCCAGGGAACTCTGCTTCTGACTTCTTCCGTGACTATGAAGAAAGAGGAAACTACTTTAAAAAACTTGTTTATCAATTATAAGAAAGAAAAGGGCTCCGTTTGGAGCCTTTTTTTTTACCTTAATGAAAAATTAAGATAGAATCTCTCTATGGTTGTCAGGGAAGAACTACTAGAAAAATTTGGAAATTACTTAAAACTCGTTTTAGGGATACTTGTTGGTGTTGGAATCATCATGGTTTACTCTGCGAGTTATATGTATTCAAAAGAGCAGTTTGGATCTTCTCTATACTTTCTTTGGAGACAGCTCTTCTTTGCAGTAGTTGCTACAGGTGGCGCTATTGTCATTGCAAAAACAAAGTACCAGTTCTGGTATAAATATAGCTTTCATTTAAACTTACTAGTCGCTTTTGGAATTATCTTAACCTTTGTTCCTGGTTTAGGTGTCGTTGCCAAAGGTGCAAACAGATGGATTTCACTTGGAGGGTTCTCCCTTCAGCCTGGAGAGTTTGCAAAATACTCAACACTACTCCTGTCTGTATTTATATTTGAGAACTTCGACAGAATGGATCAGAAAGAAAAGATTAAGTATGTCGCAAACCTAGGTTTTCCATTGATCCTGCTACTTGGTCAGCCTGACTTTGGAACATTCTTTATTTGTAGCTTAGTTATCTTCTTTTCGTGTTTTCTAAGTAACTTTCCTAGAAAAATATTCTACTCAATGACTGCGATTGGCTTTGTCAGCGGTGTGATTATATTGATTTCACAACCTTATAGAGTAAGAAGGCTTACAGCATTTTTAGACCCTTGGAAGAATGCTCAAGGAAGTGGCTTCCAGGTTATTCAGTCATGGATTGGATTTGCTAACGGTGGCTTCTTTGGAAAAGGTGCCGGAAATAGTATGGAGAAACTATTCTTCTTACCTGAAGCGCATAACGACTTTATATTCTCAGTTATTGGAGAAGAGTTTGGCCTAATCGGTGTAATATTTATGATAGGGCTCTTTGTGTCTTTTATCTATATAGGCTTTAGGCTTTCACTACTTATGAAGGACAGAGTCGCAATGATGATGACTGCCCTAGTAACATTTGTAATTGGCCTTCAAGCTGCTCTGAATATGGGTGTTGTTCTTGGCCTATTACCGACTAAGGGATTAAACTTACCTTTCATTAGCTACGGTGGATCTTCCCTAATGGCGAGTCTCTGTGCAATAGGTTTAATCTTCTCATGCGTAAAGAGACAGAAGGAAGTGTTGGGCACAGCGTCTATAAATAGTGTAGATCCTATTTTCTCTCGAGCGAATGAGACATCACAATTCAAAAGTGATACAAATAACATCTAAGTAAAAATTGATATTAAGGAAATTATCATGTTAAACGCAACGTTTGATGCCAAGCTTCATTTTATTGGTATCGGTGGTATTGGAATGAGTGGTATTGCTGAGGTTCTATTAAGCCTTGGTTATAAAGTTAGTGGATCTGATATTTCTGAATCGGCGAATGTTCAAAGATTAAGAGATAAGGGTGCACAGATATATATAGGTCATAAAGTAGAAAATATTAAAGATGCAACAGTCGTTGTATATAGTTCTGCGGTAACCGACGAAAACCCTGAGATGAGGGGAGCTAAAGACGGTAATATTCCAATCATGAGAAGAGCAGAAATGCTCGCCGAGCTTATGAGGCTTAAGTATGGAATAGCGATTGCTGGTACACATGGTAAAACAACAACAACAAGTTTCTTGGCCACAATCCTTCAGGGAAGTGACTATGATCCGACATACATAATTGGTGGAATCGTAAAGAACCTAGATGGTCATGCAAAAGTTGGTAAAGGCGAGTTTCTTGTAGCTGAAGCTGATGAGTCTGATGGTTCATTTTTGCTTCTAAACCCAATGATGTCGGTTGTAACAAATATAGATAACGACCACATGGATCACTATGGTACAGAAGCAAAACTTCTAGATTGTTTTGAAGAGTTTATTAACAAAGTTCCATTCTATGGAATATGTGCTCTGAACGCCCATGACGATAGACTTATGGATATGGTTAAGAGAATTAAGAAACCATTTACAACATTTGCTATTGGAGACGAGTTAAAGTCTGGTGCTGATTTTGAAGCAAGAGATGTAAAAATAAAAGAAATCTCTTCAGTGTTTAATCTTTATTATAAAGGTGAAAAAACTGTTGAAATAACAATCAATCTTCCTGGAACACATAATATCTTAAACGCACTAGGAGCAATAGCAATCGCCCATAGAATGGGTGTTAGCTTTGAATTAATTGCTAAATCTATTAAAGAGTTTGAAAGTGTTGGAAGACGTTTTCAGATATTACACAAGACTCCAGATGCAGAAATCATTGATGACTATGGACATCACCCAACTGAGATCGCAGTAACTCTAAAGACAATTAGAGATACAAGAAAAGGGAAAGTTATAGCAATATTTGAACCACATAGATTTTCAAGAACAAGAGATTGTTGGAATGAATTCCTTCACTGTTTTAATAGTGCTGATGAGTTATATCTAAGTCCTATTTACCCAGCGAGTGAAAAACCAATTCCTGGTATCGAGTCTGAAAGATTAGTTCAAGACATTAATAAATTACACCCAGGTTTTGCAAAACATATAAGTTCATTAGATGAAATGGATAAAGTTATTAAGGCAAATAAGGGAGCTTCTTTCGCTGTTATGGGAGCAGGGTCTATTGGTAGAAAGATTCGTGAGTGGGTTTTAGATAATGCTGAAAGATAATCTTTTAAAAGATATTGAAGGTGTTGAAGTTGAGCTCAATAAAGATTTGAGTAAGTTTTCGACAATGAGACTTAAGGCCTACGGAGATTTAATCACTGTGGGAAGCGTCGAATCCTTAAGCAGCGTATTAAAAAAATTAAAAGAATTAAAAATAGAGTTTATAGTTTTAGGAATGGGTGCGAACCAGCTTTTAAAAAGAGAATCATCCCTCCCCTACTTAATGATCAAATTTCCATTTGATAAAAATTCACTTAATGAGAAAAAAGAAATCTATACACTTCCGGCTTCAGTTCGCTTAAGCGTACTAACAAGTCATGCGAGTAAGTTTGCTCTAAAGGGATGGGAGGTCTTTACAGGCGTTCCTGCAACTTTAGGTGGAGCAATATTTATGAATGCAGGAACAGGTTTAGGTGAAATAGGTGAACTTGTTACGAAAGTGTGGCTCATGAATAGTAATGGAGAGTCACGATTTGTAGAAATAAATAAGGATAGCTTTTCTTATAGAAAAAATAATTTTGTTGAGGCCGGTGAAGTTATTTATCAGGTTGAGATGAAGCACTTTGGAGAAGATTCTGAAGTGACAGAAGTTATTAGAAAGTACCTTGGAAGACGAAATGCAACCCAGCCGATGAAAGAAAAGACATGTGGCTGTGTTTTTAAAAATAGTAATTTTGATGGGCTTCCTTGCCCTGCCGGAAAATTTGTTGATATAATTGGTCTTAAAGGACTTCAGGTCGGCGGCATTCGCATCAGTGATATCCATGGAAACTTTATGGAGAACTGTGATGATGCCACATACGATGATGTTGTTGCTCTAATCAATATAGTTCAAAGAGAAATGAAGTTACAATTTGGTGTCGATTTTGAACTTGAAGTAAAGGCAAAATAAATAATGAAAATAATCTTACTCTCTATCTTTAGTTTATCTGTGTTAGCTGCAACTCCAAAGGGAATTGAAAATAAAGTTAAATACAGAACATCGTTTGGTAAGTGTCCATCACGTGCGGCAGGTACGTTAACATTAAAGTTAGTAAAAGATTTTGAAAGGAATCATTCATTAAGATCAGTAAAAGGTCTAATTGATAGAGAAAGATTACAAGAGAAACACTATGTTTCAGACTTTACAATAAACTTTGATCCTATGGATGGAATGTTAAGTTTTATCTACGATTGTCCAAGTCCTTTAATGAAAGTTCAGATCTATAAAGAGAATGGACTTGAGTCATATGAAGCTATTTTAGTAGAAAATGGAAAGCTTTATGATCCAACTTATGAAGTTTTACTCAGAAGTGAGAAAAAGTTAAATTATAGTTTACCGTTTCTTGCAATCCCTGTTGGGGACATGGATAAGGACGTTCAGCAAAAAATTACAAGTATTGTGAGCGGCTTAAGTCTTGCTTTTAGAAAGCAATTATCTGAAGTTATTATTAGTGATTCTAAAGAGTTGACTATGATAATGTCAGTTAAAGGTCACCCTTCGAGTGTCTTTCTAGGACGTGATGAATGGGATGAAAAGATCACTAAGTTGACAAAAATAATAGGGTATATGAGTAAGAAGAAAAAGGTCCCAACAATTATAAATCTTACAAATCCCAAAAAAGTTGTTGTCAAGTTCAACGAGTAATTCTAAAATTTTCTTTGATAGCTTGCGGAAATAATTGCCGCCTAACTATAAGAACAGAATGAATCTGTTTTTTGAAGAGAAAGGATTCTCTATGAAAGAAAGAAGTATTGTTGTTGGCCTAGATATAGGAACTACAAAAGTCTGTACCATAGTCGGTATTCAAAATCCTGGAAATGAATTAGAAATTATCGGAATAGGAACTCATCCTAGTCATGGCCTTAAGAAAGGTTCGGTAGTTAATATAGATAAGACTGTTAAGTCTATTCAAAACTCTCTTGAAGAAGCAAAGCTAATGGCCGGTGTTGATATCGCAAGAGCGACAATAGGTATAGCTGGAAGTCATATATATAGCTTTAATAGTTCAGGTGTTGTTGCTGTTAAAGGTAAAGAAATCACACAAGACGATATTGATAGAGTTTTAGAAGCTGCTAAAGCAGTAGTGATGCCTTCAGATAGAGAAATAATACATATTATCCCACAAGAGTTTAGAGTGGATAATACATCAGGAATAAAGAATCCTGTAGGAATGTGTGGAACAAGACTTGAAGCACATGTCCATATCGTAACTGGATCAATTTCATTAATTCAAAATTTAGTAAAATGTGTAGAGCAAACAGGTATTGGTGTTGATCACGTAACACTTCAACCAATTGCTTCTTCTGAATCAGTATTAAGCTCAGAAGAAAAAGAAATGGGAACTCTACTTGTTGATATTGGTGGTGGAACTACTGATTTAGCTTTCTGGAAAGATGGAAGTTTAATACATACGCAAGTAATTCCTGTTGGTGGAAATCACTTCACAAATGATTTAGCTGTGGCCTTAAAAATTCCTCATGCAGAAGCAGAAAGAATTAAAGTAAACCACGGAAGTGTTCTTGCTGAACAAATGAATCAATCAGCTCACATAACTGTTCAAGGAATAGCTGGAACAAAGCCAAGAGAAGTTCAATTGAGCTTTATTGCAAAGGTTCTTGGAGCAAGAGCAGAAGAGTTATTTACTCTCATTCAAAAAAGTCTTAAAGAGAAGCAACTTTCAACAGATATCACTGGAGGAATTGTTATCACTGGTGGTGGCGCCTTAATTAAGGGAATGCCAGAGTTAGGTGAATACCTTTTAGAAAGACCACTAAAGCTTGGGTATCCAGTAGCTTTTGGTGGAATGACAAATGTAATGCAAAATCCAAAATTTTCAACGGTTTTGGGACTTCTATTAGATGCTTCTAATAGAGGAGATAAACAAATAATTATGGAAGATGAAGAAGTTATTCAAGCGGACCTTATTGGTAAACTTGGAGAATCTCTTAAGTCAGTTTTCAAGGAAATATTTTAAATAAGGGGGAAACATGTTTGAAATCTCTGAGAATGCAGGATTAAAAGTAGTAGATGGTGCAAAAATTAAAGTTATTGGTGTAGGTGGCGGTGGTTGTAATGCCGTTAACACAATGATCAAGGCTGGATTAACTGGTGTTGAGTACATTGTAGCAAACACAGACTCACAAGCTTTAAACGCAAACTTAGCACCGACTAAGATTCAACTAGGTGTTGAACTTACAAAAGGTCTAGGGGCCGGAGCAAACCCTGAAGTTGGTAGAAAAGCCGCTTTAGATGAATACGAAAAACTAAGTGAGATTCTTCAAGAGTCTGACATGGTATTTATTACTGCCGGAATGGGTGGTGGAACAGGTACAGGTGCTGCGCCAGTAATTGCTAAACTAGCAAAAGAATTAGGAGCATTAACTGTAGGTGTTGTAACTAAGCCATTTATTTTCGAAGGTAAAAAGAGAATGAGACAAGCTTCTGGTGGAATCTCAACTCTAGAGGAAAATGTTGATTCACTAATCACAATTCCAAACCAAAGATTATTATACTTAGCAGGTGAAAGTTTATCTTTAGTAGAAACTTTTAAGAGAGCTGATGAAGTTCTATTAAATGCTGTTAGAGGTATCTCTGATTTAATTAATACTACAGGACATATCAATGCTGACTTCGCAGATGTTAGTACTGTTATGGCGAATAAAGGACTTGCTCTTATGGGTACAGGACTTTGTGCAGGACCTGATAGAGCAATTAAAGCTGCAACTGAAGCGATTTCTTCTCCATTACTTGAAGATATCTCTATTGATGGTGCAACAGGGATTATCATTAACATTACTGGAAATGATTCATTAACTATGCATGAAGTTAACGAAGCGGTTACATTAATTATGGAAGCTGCGGATGATGACGCTGAAATCATTTTTGGATCAGTTGTTGATGATACTTTAGAAGATAATATTAAAGTTACTGTTGTTGCGACAGGACTTGGTGGACCAGAAGCAAATCAAAGAGTTGCTACTCCTGTTCAAGCACCAAGACCACAAGTACAACATGCTGCTCCTCAACCAACTTATAGACAAGAGCCAGTTCAAGCTGCACCTGCAGTACAACAAGCTCCTATTCAAGAAAAAGTTATTGAGAGACCAGTTGAGCAAGCTCCAGTATATGAAGCTCCAGTTCAAATGGCACAACCTGAAGTAATTCAGGAAGTTGTTGAGCCAGTAAGAACTCAAGTTGCACAAGCTGTACAACCACAAACTCAACCTCAACAAGAGGAAAGAGGATTTGATGGTGAGAATGGTGGAAAGCCATCTCTAGCAGATAGCATTAGAGAAGCTGCTCATAGATATGAGACATCAAAAAAAGAAGTAGATACTTGGGCGACAAACTCTGAGCCAGCAATGGGACAGCCAGTTGAAAGACCAGTAGAGAATAAATCAGCAAATAGAACAAGATCTATCGCTGAAAAACTAGGATTCATTAACTTTGATGAAGATGAACTTGATACTCCAAGTTACTTAAGACAAGAAGATGAAATGGGAACAACAAATCAAGAGGTTTCTAGATCTTTGGATCTATAAACTTTCCCCCTGATAAAGAAAGCGGCTCCTTTGGAGCCGTTTTTTTTTGTCTTTTTTATTGATTAGAGTATTTTTGAATAATTTTTTGAGCGAAAATAGGAAGAAGACTCTGGATATCTTCTTTAAATTGAGAAGGTGTTTTAATAAGTATCTTTGAGTTATTGTGAGGAATATTTGTTAGGACAAGTCTGAAGTTATCCCCTTCAATACATTTCCAACCAATAGAATATTGCTCCCTAGTAAAGCCACTACCGCCAAAAGACTCAGTTGCTCTTTCTTCATCGAGTTGTGAAATTAAAAGAGAGAAGTCTTCTTTAAACGAAGCTTGTGTTAACTCTTTTTCTAGTTCTCTTATCGCACGATCAGCCTTGTCATTTAAAATTATAGTTGGCTTATTATCATCCATAATTTTAGAAATTTGGTTTTGTAGGTCAGTTAATTTATTCATTTGTTGGCCTTTCAAGTTCAATCCTTTTTCCTAATTCTTCTTTTTTATTTTTTACGACATGTAATTGAACATAGGTTTCAATTTGATTATTCGTTACATCTATTTTGTATTCACATTGAATATAGCATGGCTCTTTTTCTTGGTCCCATAAATCTTTTTTGAAATTATAGATATAGATACCTGCTTCAGGTGTTTCTGCAGTCGTTCTCTGATTTGTAATAGGTACCCAAGTATTCTTATTGTAGAAGTCAAAGTGCTCCTTACAAAAATGGAGTTTATCAATTTCGTAGTGTGTACTTTCGAGTAGTGACTTTTCACATATAGAGCATAGGCCAACAGTTTTCTCATTCTGCGCCTTAGTTTCTTCTATTAAGTCTTTGAGATTTACTTTAGGTTCTTGCTTTGTCGCAACTTGAGGCTGAGCAATAGCAGAGTTTTTACTTTGCTGTCTAAAAATATAATAGACAAGACCGCCAACGAGTAAGAGTAAAAGAACGATTGTTATAAACAACAAAATAACGAGTAATGTATTTGTATCCATAACAATATGATAAATGACTTAACAAATATGGACAATGGCCAGTGGGCGATATCCTAGTCTTTCATTAAAAAATCTTCTTGTTGCTATGCGTACTTTTTCAGAAGTATCTGAAATAGGTCTTCCTTTATTATCTCTCATTATATCTGTTAAGTAAGACTTGAAGTCGTCTATATCTGAATCGGCCTTAACAGGTAAACCGAGAGTAGAAATTTCAATATTTGGTCTGATTTTGTGAGTACTTTCTTTAGAGCAACTAACAATAACTGTACCAAGCGTTGCCATTTTTCTTCTTTCAGAAAGCCTTTCTTTTTCAATTAGAATATCACTTCCATGAAATATAACAGGTTCTTTAGGATCTTTAACTTTTGAAACTGAAATTTCTTTTCCAATCGTAATACTATCTCCATTGAGAATCATCGTTGCTTCATTTGATAGAGAGTGCTTTTTTATAAAAGAAATATGTTCTTTAAGAAAAAGGGATTCGCCGTGAATAGGAAATGCATGAGTTGGACTAAAAGCTTCGTAAACTTCTTTTAAATCGTCTTTTCCTGGATGTCCAGAAGCGTGAATGAGAAGTTCATTTGACGTTAATAACTGTGCACCTTGTTCGATAATTGTATTATATAAGAGCGATAGTTTCTTTTCGTTGCCAGGAATTGCTTTACTGCTAAAGATAACTTTATCTTCTGGCTTTAGTTTGAATTTCTTATCTTGTCTTGTGACTACCCTTCTAACTGTTCCTCGGTGTTCACCTTGAGATCCAGATAAGAGAACGATTTTAGAGCGTTTAATAGACTGATCATCAGCATCTTTAACAACTCCATTATCATCTAACTCCCCAATCTCTGTCGCTGTGGCCATATATCTAAGCATTGATCTTCCATATGGAATCACTACTCTATTAAGTTCCTTCGCAATATTTAAAATTGTTTGCACTCTATGAATATTGGACGCAAATGAAGTTATATATGTTGTTCCCGTCGTTGATTCAATTGATTTTTTTAAATTATCATAGAGCTCACTTTCAGAAGGTGTTCTTCTATTTTTACTCATGATATTTGTAGAATCTAGGAAAGCGAGTCTCCTACTATAATTAACCTTTAGGCCTTCGACAGATTTAAAATCAAATGGCTTTTCATAAGGTGTCGTTTTATCAACTTTAAAATCTGAAATGAAAAGCATTGCAGTATCAGTCTTATCATTAGTAATCATAAGTCCCTTAGTGTCAGGAATTGAGTGATTAACATGAAGTGGACTAATTCTTATGTCTGCTACAGATATTGGATCAGTAAATAAGATGATTTTTTTTGATATCTTTTTAAACTCTAGCTTAGCTTCAATTAATTTCTTTGCGAAAAGAGGAGCATAAATTTTGGCTTCAGGAAATTTCTCAATATAGTGGTGAATGGCACCTATGTGGTCTTCATGACCGTGTGTAATAATTATTGTATTAACCTTGAAATCTATAGAGCTTAGATCTGGAATTAAGTAGTTTAAGTCAAAGAAGTCTTCATATGGAAAAAGGATTCCACAATCTATCAAAATATTCTCACCCTTATTTTGAATCAGGGTACAGTTTGATCCAATTTGTCCAACACCACCAAGCGGTGTAATTTTAGTTTCTTCTTTCACTTACAATATTTCCTTGCTTACTAATTAGACTTTCAATTGAAATTGAGTTTCCAATATATTCTTTAATTTTAGCAGCTAATATTGATGCTGCTATATCAGTCTCCTCACCTACAATAAAATCTGCATATTGCTGCTGTGGGGCCAGAAACTTTTGGTACATAGGCCTGACTGTCTCATAATATTGATTTGTCACGGATTCGAGAGATCTTCCTCTTTCTTGTACGTCCCTATTAAGTCTTCTTGTGAATCTTATATCGGCATCAACATGTAGAAAACTCTTAATATCTAAATGTTTTCTAATATCTTGATCAAATAAAGTAAAAATACCTTCAAATAGAATTACAGGTGTTGGATGTATTGTTGTTGTCTCTTTTTGTCTTAGGCCAGTTTTAAAGTCATAAATAGGCACTTCAATAGAAACTCCATTTTTAAGACTAGATATATGCTCTCTTAAGAGAACCCAGTCAAAGGCCTTTGGATGGTCAAAGTTAGGCTGACCGGACAGAGTGAAGTTATCTTCATCTTGATCTTGTAGATAATAAGAATCCATGTGAAGTATATTGATTTTGTCAGAAGGAACCTGAGAAATAACTTTTCTCGCAAATGTTGTTTTTCCTGATCCTGAACCACCAGCAATACCAATAATTTTCATAATATCCTCAATGTCATTAAATATTAAATTCTTGTATCACACAAAGCGTTCACATAAAATAAAGGTGGTGCTAAACTTATAATAATTACAAAGACTTGAATTATTCACATGACGTGATTTCAGAGGTTTAAATATGAAGTTATTCTCAATACTAATGTTACTAGTTCTCTCGAGTGCTTTTGCCAGCAAAGATTCTAAATCCTATAAAGTCGCAATCTCCTCATCTCCGAGTAACTTAAGCCCATTCTTTTCAACAGATGCAAACTCACAAAATATAAATAGATTAGTTCATTTGTCTTTAGTGGATTTTGATCTTCAAATGAAGCCCGTATGTAGACTTTGCACAAGTTATGAAGAGATAAGAAAAGGCGCTAACTACAGTATTAAGTTTAAACTTAGAAAGGATATTAAATTTTGGGATGGAGCTAAGGTTTCAGCTAAGGATATTCTAGCATCATGGAAATACTTTACTGAAACAAAGAAGATCAAATCTATTTTCAGGTTTGCCTTTGGAAATATAAAAGAAGTAAAAATCTTAGGGGATCATGAGGTTGAGCTTGTTTACAAAAGTTATGGTTTGGATCATTTACCTAACTTAGTACTAATGAAAATAATAAAAGTACCTTTGTATGACAAAGTTGAAAAAGTTGTTTTAAAGCATATTGTTGGAGCAGGTGAGTACAAATATGGCCTAAATGATAGTCTAAACGTTAATCTGATCTCTTTAACTAAAGATTTGAAAGATCTTAACTTTGTAGTTGTTAAGGATGAAACTACTCTTTCTTTAAAAATACTAAATGGAGAAGTCGACCTGTCTTTAGCAAATATTTCTCCAAGGAAGATTAGTTATCTTGAAAAAAATGGTAATGTAAGTATTCAGAAAGTTTCAGGAACTAACTATAATTATATTGGTTTAAATCATAAGAAAGAAATATTTAAAGATAAGAACTTTAGACGAGGACTTAGCTTACTAATTCCAAGAGAAAAAATAATTAAGTATAAATTTAAAGAGAACGCTACTATATCTACTGGCCTTTTCTCAAAACCTTTTAAAGAGTTATATTCAAACAAGTATAACGATGACTTTAACCCTAAACTTGCAGAAGAGTTATTTACTAAAGCTGGAATGAAGAAAGTTAAAGGGAAGTGGATAGATAAGACTGGTAAACCTATACGACTTCTGTGGAAATGTACGAATAATAAATTTATTTTAGAACTCGTAGCGATCATAAAGAGATCTTATGAGTCAGCAGGTATAGAAGTGGATCTTGTTGTTCAAGAGTGGGGAACATTTCTACGTGGACTAAAAAGAGGTGAGTATGACCTATTTGTTGGAAAGTGGGTTGGGTTTACAGGGCCAGATATGCTGAAGTTTGCTTTTCACAGCAAGAATATACCTCCTAAAGGCGCTAATAGAGGTTATTATGTAAATTCTGAGCTTGATCTACTATTAGATAGGGCAGAAACAAAGAATGATAGAGATGAGAGAAATGCTATTTATAGAGATGCTATAGATGTTGTAAATAATGACTATGCCTATATAAACTTATGGCATCCAAGTGTAATCTGGGTTATGAATAAGTGCTTGAAAGTAGAGGGTATGTACCCGAATGGAAATATGTTAGCCCTAAGGAATATTAAAAATGTCTGTAGAAGTAGGTGAGTTTTATATTGTAACTGTTAGCTTTGAAACTGAAGCTAAGGCCGATGAAATTAATGAAATTGCATTAAATTCATTTCACGTTGATGGAATTGAAGAGTTCTCTCTTAATGAAGAGACTGTTGATGAGATTCTTGGTGAGAGAGCATACTCTGGTGGAGATATTCCGACCGAAGTTATTCACGAAGTTGAAGATGTTACAAAAGCAAATGGCGACCTTAGTTATAAGTACTACTTCTTTAATGGTGACCTTAAAAGAGCTGAAGACTTCTCTGCATACTTAGATGAAAATCATTCTGAATATAAAAAGACGATTGAGAAAAATGAATTCTCTGACTGGAATGCAGAATGGAGAAAACACTATGCTCCTATCGAAGTTACTGATGAGTTAAGTGTTGTCCCTGAATGGTTTAAAAAAGAAGATTACAAAGAAAATAAAAATCATATTTATATTAATCCTGGAATGGGATTTGGAACAGGTGAGCATGAGACAACATTTCTTTGTCTTAAACTGCTTGAAGGTATTAAGCAAAATATTTCGGAGAAGAGTCTTTGTTTAGACTTTGGTTGTGGTTCTGGAATCTTAGGAATTGGTGCAATTAAGAAAAAAGATATGCAGGTGGATTTTGTAGATATTGATCCCGCAGCATTAGATAACTGCCATGAAAATTTAAAACTCAACTTCAATCAAGAAGATCTTAATGGTCATGCCTTGATGAGCAGGGAAAGATACGAATTAGGTGAGAAGTACGACCTAGTTTTTGCTAATATTTTGGAGCATGTTTTAATCTCTGAGAAACCGGTCATTCTAGATGCCTTAAAGAAAGACTCATATCTTGTTCTTTCAGGAATACTAAACCATCAGGTAGATAATATTATTTCGGAATATTCTAATCTTGAAATGGTTAAGACTGAGACAAAAGGTGATTGGTCAGCGATCTTACTGAGAATGTAATGAGAGCAATATTTTTAAGAGAAGATTCAAAACCTAGTGTTGAACAGGTAATTACTTTAAGCGATGATAGAGCGACACATCTCATAAAGGCCACGAGAGTCCGTAAAGCTGACAATGTTCTTATTCTTGATGGTGAGGGACGAAGCTATACTAGTGAGGTCTTAAGTGTTTCGAGAAGAGATATCGATTTAAAGATAATATCTATAGAAGAAAAAACTAAAACTCATCATATTGATTTATGTCTTGGGCTACCAAAGAAGGATGCCTTCGAGCTAGCTGTAAAGAACTCTGTAGAGCTTGGAGTTAGAAATATTTATCCTTTTGTTGCTCAATATACACAATGGGCGATAAAGAATCCTGATAGAGTAAATTCATTAATAGAAAGTGCCTTAATCCAGTCGAATAACTACTTCTTCACTACCTTTCATAAGGTAGAGGAGTCATTATCCGATCTTCAAGAGATGATTGTTAGTTACGATGTAGTAGTTTTAACTACCTTAAAGCCAGGTAAGAACCTTAATGACTTTGCTGTTGATAAATCCAAAAAATATTTAATTATTATTGGTCCAGAAGGTGGACTTAGTGACGAAGAAGAAGATTTAATTTTGTCATTAGATAACACAAAGGCCTTAATGCTTGATACTCCAATCCTGAGGACGCCAAACGCTGTTTCGTCGATCATTGGTTATCTCCATGGAAAATTTGCTGCTTTATAAAAACTATGTCATTCTTATAATGTACGGAGTCATCTATGAACTTAAACCAAAACTCAAATCGTAAAAAACAAATGCCTATTTTTGATGTGGAAGACTTTGAAATAGAAGATATCCCTTTTAGGCCACTTACTGATGGCCTAGGTTTTAACGATCAATATAGTGATTTTAAGAAACCTAAGACTACGATGAAGTCTAAAAGAGTCCAGGAAAAAGTATACGAACAAATGAGTAATGTTGAAGTTAAGAAAGATGTTCCAATGGAGCTTGAAGCTTTCTATAATGCTCCAAAGCACCGTTCACCACAAGTTAATAAAGAACTTGATTTAAAAGTAAGAGTCGAAAGAAGTGCTCCCTTATTAAATAGATTCCTTGGTTGGTTCATTGATACTGCACTTTGTTTAAGTGTTTTCTCAATTATCACTGGAATGATGTATATCTCTACTTCAATGAGTCTAAAAGATTTTAACTCACTCATAATGACAGATTATAATTTCGTGTTTCCATTTATATTATTAGTTCTTGTATATAATATTTATGGCATATCAATGGGCTTTCAACAGACGATTGGTCAAAAGCTTTTTAAAGTTAAAAATAACTTTGATCATGTTAAAACTGAGGCTGCTTCATTTCTTATAAAGAGATCATATTTTGAATTATTTTCTATATGTACTTTAGGTATACCTTACTTATTAAATTACGATTATAAAGTTCTTGGAAATAAGGTAGTTAAGTCATAATGAGCCTCAACGAAATATTAGAAAATAGAGAAGGTAAAACAATTGTATTCACAAATGGGTGCTTTGATATCCTTCATAAAGGCCATATAAGTTACTTAAACGATGCTAAAGACCAGGGTGACATACTAATTGTAGGTGTAAACTCAGACTCAAGCGTAAAAAGACTTAAGGGTGAGGATAGGCCAGTTAATAAGGAACTTGATCGCCAGTTCATGCTTGAAAACCTTAAGGCGGTAGATGCCGTTGCGATCTTTGAAGAAGATACTCCTTATAATTTAATCAATTCGATTCAGCCTGATATTCTTGTAAAAGGCGGGGATTGGAAGGTTGAAGATATTGTTGGCCACGATATTGTTACGGCTAAAGGTGGGATCGTAAAAAGTCTTCGTTTTGAAAATGGTTATTCGACTACGGACTTAATAAATAAAGTTCAAGGCCGCTCTTAATACCCAACGAATTTCCTCTTATTTTTAATCTCTATGATATTACAGACTTGTCTGAAAACTGCTTTTTAGTACCTGATTAAATGACTTAAGTACTTGAAAAAAAAGGCAAATTCTTCCACATTTCTCTCAAGTAAATTTCCGAGTGTCCGTTATGGTTATTACTACTTAGGGGTAAGTAGTAATTATAACGAGTCGAGACAAGGAGTTTCGTACTTTCAATCACACAAGGAGGGTTTAAGTGAATCGAGGAGATTAGTATGGGTATGAGAATTAACACAAACGTAACATCATTAGCAGCACAAAGAAGTTTAGGTGGAGTAAAGAGAGCACAAAACTCTTCTATGCAAAAACTATCTTCTGGTAGCAGAATTAATAAAGCAGGAGACGATGCAGCAGGACTAGCGATTAGTGAAAAACTAAAAGCTGGAATTAGAGGGACTCAACAGGCGACAAGAAACGCAGGTGATGGGATCTCAATGGTACAAACAGCAGAAGGTGGTTTAAACGAGGTATCTAATATTCTTGTAAGACTAAGAGAGCTATCTGTACAAGCAGCATCTGATACAGTTGGTGATCAGGAAAGAAAGTTTACTGATCTAGAGTTTCAATCTTTAGTAAATGAAGTTGATAGAATTGCAGAATCAACTAAGTTTAACGGAAAGAATCTTCTAAACGGTGAAGGAGATCAAATGGATTTCCAAATCGGTATCAACAATACTGAAGGACTTGATAGAATAGCTTTCAATCCTTCTGATACGAGTGCAAAGATAGGTGATATCGGAATTGAAGGTCTTGCAGTATCCTCGAAAGGTGATGCTCAGGGTAACTTAGAAGTTCTTGATGAAGCAATCTCTTCTATCTCTGGAAACAGAGCAAACTTAGGGGCATTGCAGAACAGACTTCAATCGACAATTTCTAACCTAGAAGTATCGACTGAAAACTTGAGTGAAGCGAATTCAAGAATTAGAGATACTGACATTGCATCTGAATCAGCTGAATTAGCGAGAACTAATATTCTTTCTAACTCTGCAACAGCAGTACTTGCTCAGGCTAACCAGTCTAACCAAGGTGCGCTAAGATTAGTTGGTTAATAACTACTTAAAACAAACACTTAAATACCTGAAGGGCCGCTCTATGCGGCCTTTCTTTTTTCTAAACACTCTCTAATTGACTCATTAATAACTTACTTAAATCCATATTCATTACTAAAATCAAAATTAATGCCAAAATAAATTACTGTATAACCTATTGAAATAATAGATTAAACTCATGTTTTTACGATAGTACTTGACAAAAAAACTAAAGAAAATAACCAAGCGCAACGATAGGGTAAGTGTCTGACAAAAACTGTCAAACAAAAAATGGAAAAATGGTTAACACTTATTTAAGGAGAAAAACATGGGCTTACGAATTTCAACTAACGTTGCATCACAAACAGTACAAAAGAACCTAAGACAAGTAACAGCAGGTGGGAAAGATTCACTAGAGAAACTATCTAGTGGTAAGAGGATCACAAAGGCCTCTGACGATGCTGCCGGTCTAGCAATTGCTAAGAACCTAGAAGCGTCGACAAAAGGATTAAGAGCAGCAACTAGAAACGCAAATGATGGTATCTCATTAGTACAAACGGCTGAAGGGGGTCTAAATGAGACGTCTAACATCCTTACAAGACTAAGAGAGCTAACAGTTCAAGCAGCATCAGATACAATTGGTGACTCAGAAAGAGGATTCTTGGACAAAGAATATCAACAGTTAACAACAGAAGTAGATAGAATCGCACAATCAACTTCATTTAACGGATCAAATCTTTTAAATGGTGAAGGTGACGAGAAAGACATACAAGTTGGAGCAACTGATGGAGAGCAAAATAGAATTACATTCGATGGCTCTCAGACAGACGCAACAGCAGACTCTATTGGAATAGGTGGAACAGGAGTATCTTCTAAAGATGATGCGCTAAGTTCAATGGCCGAAATCGATAGTGCAATTGAAAATGTATCAGGACAACGTGCCGACCTCGGTTCAATCCAGTCAAGACTACAATCGACTGTATCGAACTTAGAGATTCAAACACTAAATCAGGATGCAGCAAGATCAATGATTGAAGATGTAGACGTAGCACAAGAGTCTGCGAAAATGGCTTCAAACAATGTTATCAAGCAAGCGGGTATTGCAACATTAGCACAAGCTAACAGCATACCAAATGCAGCAATGAGACTAGTAGGATAATCAAAGAAATATCAGGTACGGGGGGATAAACTCCTCCCATCCTTTCTTAAGTACGGGATAAGTTTTTACCATGAACTTATACCTTTTTTGCCCATTTTATTTCCCTGGGCAGAGATTTTTTATTAATGCCCAGGGAATTTTTGGGGAACTAAAGGAAAGACTATGTTAAAGCAAAAAAAAGATGAGACTAGAGAATTTGAAACTTTGATACTAGAAGCTGTAAAGGCTGAATCAAGTGCATTTATCTGGGACATTTGCGGAGACGAAGTTATAAGAGTTCCTGTTGAATTAAAAAACTTTAATAGCTATAAGAAAAAGATTAATTTTACTCTAGATCATAGAGCAAAGTACTACCTGAAGGATCTTATTAAAGGTCCAGGACTGTTAAAGTTCTACATTCCTAATCAACAACTTCTCTTCGTTTCAAAAATAGATCTCTATAGAGGAACACAGTTAGAAGTTTGTTATCCTGATATGTTTAAAAAGCATGATCGTAGAAGAGATGACAGGGTTGAACCTCTAATTCCAGTATTTTTTAAAAGCGATGGATTAAAGAAAGAATGTTATGACCTTAGTCATGGCGGCTTTTCATTCGTTATGAACAATATGGAATATAGAAAAGTTAAGTACAAAATTGATAAAGAACTAGAATGCCAAATTGAATTTCCATTCAAGAAAGTAAAAGTCGCAGTAAAGGTAGTTAATGTTGCAAACATTAAGCTATTCCAACTAGATAGATTCCCTTATGGTGCTAAGAGAGTTTCATTTCAGATAATAGAAGGTGACTTCTTTAAAGAATCTGTAACGAAATTAGCTAAAGGAATGAAAAAACTTCTTATCGATCTTCTCTAGAAGATATAATATGGCTTATGGCCATTTATGCAATTTCAGATATTCATGTAAAAATTGACGGACAAAACTCCGAAGTCTTAAAAAAGTTCATTAGTAATGATTTTAAGAATGACGATATTATATACTTCCTTGGAGATATTTTCGATCTTCTCATTGGTCCACACTCTCAATACTATTCATTATTTGATTGGTTCTTCCTAAGGCTTGAAGAGTTAATTTCAAAAGGTATTGAAATACATTACTTTGAAGGTAATCACGACTTTCATCTTGAAAAGTTACTTGGTAAACTTGGAATAAATGTCCATAAATCACCTGTTGTAAAAGAGTACTATGGAAAGAAGTTTCTCTTTTGTCATGGAGATGAAATCGAAATAGGAAATCCAAGCTATAAGGCGTATAAGAGCTTTATTACAAGCCGCCCTTTAAATATTATTGCAAACTATGTAATGCCATATTCTGTTCTAAATCTTATTGGTGAAAACGCTTCAAAAAAGAGTCGAAAGAGAAATAAAAATAGGTATGGAAATCCACAAGAAAATCTAAGAATTAGAGATAGCTTTAGAGAAGCATCAGCTATAGCTGTTGAGAAATTTAATGCCGAAGTCGTAATCTGTGGACACAGTCACTTTAAGGATGATTTTGAATGGGGTAACCACAGGTATTTAAATTGTGGCTACCTACCAGTTACGAAAAATTATATTGAAATTGATGAATCAAAAATAAGTTTTATATCTCTATAAAACTTGCATTTCTTTTATTACAGGTTCCATTTCTTCTTTTGAAACATGTCTCACTTTTGACTCTGTCCTCGTATTGTCGTCAGCTACTATTGGTGACTTATTAACTAAGATCATATGATCTGAACAATAAGCAATCTGAGGTAAATGTGTTATTGCAATAACCTGGCTTGATTCGGAAACTTTAGCAAGTGCCTTACCAATAGATAAAGCGGTTTCTCCACCGACACCAGTATCGATTTCATCAAAGAGAAAGACACTGATAGATCCAGATTGGCTTAGTACTTGTCTAAGAGCAAGTAAGATTCTTGATAGTTCACCACCTGAAGCGATGTTTTTAATTGGGTGATAACCTTCCCCTGGGTTTGTTTGAGCAAAGAAAGAAAGATGAGAAATACCTTTAGCATTTAAATGTTCATTTTTGCTAATTCTAAGATCTATTACTGCACCTTCCATATTTAAATCATGTATAAGTGCTGTGAGGTTTTTAGAGAGAATAGACGCTTGCTTAAGACGCTCATTATGAAGCTCAAGAGCAATACGATGACAAGAATCTGAAGCTTTAGATATATTAAGAATTAACTTTGTAATTTCACTGTCTATAACTTCAATATTATTAAATTCATCTTGATACTTTTGTTTTGTTGCGATTAGACCAGACGTATCTGTATTATACTTACGTTTAAGCTTTTGATAAATATCTAAGCGATCTACAACTTCAGTAATATCACTATCAAGTTCATCCGAGTCTAGGGATTTCGATACCTCAAAAGATATATCTTCAAGCTCTGATTTAATATTTTCGAATCTATCATAAAGTGCATCAGTGTTTGTAAGCTGAGATACTTCTCTCTGTGCTTGAGATATTTTATTTAAAAGGCTACCTTCACTTTCAGAAATGATATGAGATAAAGACGAGTATACTTTCTTTCGCTCTTCGAATTCTAAAATAGAGTCCTTTTTCTCTCGTAGTTCTTTTTCGTCAGTCTCGCTTGGATCAAGCTTATTAAGCTCTATCAGTTGAAATTCTAAGAAGTCCTTTCTCTCTAATGATCTTGATTTCCTTTCCTGGAGGTCTATTAGCTGTGATTCGAAATTCGTTAGTTTGTTAAATTCTTCTTCATATTTTTTGAACGTCTTATCAAGGCCTGCGTAATTATCAAGAAGTTTTAATTGATACTCTTCTGACAGAAGTTTTTGATTCTCAAACTGCCCTACGAGATCGACAAATTTTCTCGCAACAAGTGAGAGAATGCTGACAGGACAGCTTTGATAATTTAGAAAAGATTTAGACTTTCCTGAGTTATATATAACACGTTTGATTACGATATCATCTTCAAATGGATAGCCTATGTCATCAAAGTAGGCTTGAGCTTTTTCTGAGTGGCAAGAAAATACCACTTCAATTGTAGCAAACTCAGCATCGCGCCTAACTAGCTTCTTATCGGCACGAGCACCAAAACTCATCTGTAAGGCATCAAGAATTAAACTCTTACCTGATCCTGTTTCACCAACAATAGTGTTAAAGTTAGTTGAGAAATCTATCGTCTGATTTCTGAAGGTCGCAAAGTTTTGAAGTTTAACTGTCGTGAGATTTAATTTACCATTCATTATCTTCTACCGTGTCTAAATTTATCTTTTAGTGTTTTGAAGTATAGCCTTTCTTTATTATTAACTAATGAAACATGTTTGCGGGAAGGTTTAGATATTCTTATCTTCTGATTTTTCATTACTGTAATGGCCTCTTGACCATCTAGAGTAAGAAAAATTTCATCTTCACCTTTTGGTATTTTAATATAAATTGATTCTGTATCAGGAAGTACTAGTGGCCTATGTGTTAGGGCATGTGGACAAATTGGGTTTAATATTATTCCCTTTACACCTGGATGAACGATTGGACCGCCGGCCGCTAAGGAATAAGCTGTTGAGCCTATTGGACTAGAGACAATAAGTCCGTCCCCTGCAAGGTTATAAATATTTTCTAGTTCAGTATCAAGTGAGATACTAAACATTCTTGAAATTCCACTCTTTGAGATAACTGCATCATTAACAAAATAACCAGATCTAACAACCTTGTCTTGTTGAAGTATCTCTGCTTTATAAAGTGGAACATTATGAGTCTCAAAATTACCTTTTAAGACTTGAGCAAGGTCGTCGTGAAATTCATGTTTAGAAAACTCTGTAATAAATCCAAGATTCCCCATGTTAATTCCAAAAATTGGAGGGGAGTTCTTTTTAGAAGTTCTAGCAACACCAATAAGTGTTCCATCGCCACCTAATGTAACGAGTAGCTGACAAAGAGAATGCATTTCATTCTTTGTGACCAGATTAAACTTTATTTTAGTTGTTTGATAAATTTCGTGAAGTCTCTGTGTCTCATCTACAGCAAAAAAGATTTCAATTTTCCTTCTTCTTAACCATTCTGTTAAGTTAGGAAGAATTGTCATGAAATCATGTATCGCCTTTGGCTTTAATATGATTCCAACGTTTTTAATCTGTTCTGACATGAGCACCTCTTATGATTTCTTCAATAAATACTTTTACATCTGCAAAAGGCTTACTGTAAATACTGCAACCATACAATTTCGCCTTTTCAAGTATTTGCGGTGAACTATAAGCAGTTATAATGATAAATTTTGTAGATATCTCTTCATTACTTAATACTTTTTTAGACTCTTCGATAATATCGAAGCCAGTTATGTCTTGAAGCATCAAGTCACAAATAATTATGTCATATGAGTTATTTAGTATATGTTTTATCGCAGCAGTACCATTATTTGTTGCTTCAACTGTTGCACCCTTTTTCTCAAGGAGTAACTTTAAAGTTCTTTGAATAAGTGGTTCGTCTTCAATTAATAAAATATTCATTCATTATCCATTTCGCATAGGGATCTCTATAACGAAACAAGCACCATCTTGGTATTCTCTATTAAGTTGAAGTGACCCATTAATTTTAGAAGCTAGACTCTTGCAAATAGATAGACCTAAGCCTGTACCAGTACTTTTAGTGGTATAAAATGCATCAAATATTTGTTCTGCTTGGTTATTTTTTATCCCTGGACCATTATCTGTAATAGTGATTTTGATATGATCTTCAACTAACTTCACCGCTATATTAATACTTTTGTTATCTTGATCTATTGTTTTTAGTGCTTGAGAACTATTAATAACGAGATTGAATATGATCTGGCTCAAATAGGTTGGGTTAGTGTGAATTGTTAAGTTACTTGAATCGTTGCAGTAAGTAACATTCTGTTTGTAATGCTTTGATTCAGACTTTGTTAAAGTTAGAGTTTCTTTAATTAGGGTTTGTATATTTATATCTTGAAGTAAGTTTCTATCCCCATATAATCCTGAGAAGTTTTCAATTATACTTTGGCATCTTTCAGAGCTCTTTCCGATCTCTTCAATAGTGTCATTTATAATTATATCTTTTTGATGATCGTCACTCAGAAGTAAATTAGTTGAGATATTAATACCGAACAATGGATTACTTAATTCATGCCTAAGAGTATTTAATAATTCTCCCATGAGAATCAATCTTTCATGGTGGTAATATTCAGGATCACTTTGATGTTCTTCTAGAGCATCATATTCAATATTGATGTCTTTAAATTTTTTACTTATAACTTTAGATGTACGCTTGTGTGAGCTACTTATACTTAAGTCTGCTAAAGTAACTTTTATATAGAAGGGAAAGCTGTATATTAGCTCTCTAAATTGCTGGTGCTTTTTCTTATGGTGGAACTTATTAACAAGATTAAGAATATTATGTGTCGAAATAGTTAAAAAGTTTTGAAAATATTCTTTCTCTTCATCTGAAGGACTAAAGAAATCTTCTCTTGATAAAATAAAAATAACTGAATTGTTATCGAAATTAAATTCCTTGGCGAGGAATGAACCAACTATTTTAATATCATCGGAAAGGATATCTGATTGATCGAACAGTTTGTTCTTACTCTTTTTTATTTTTGTATAAATATTATTAAAACTAGAAACTGTTGTATTCTGAGTTTCTTGATAACTATCTCGAGATTTAATTAGTGAGGTTGCGGTAGACTTACCTCTTTCATGAATAAATATTTGTCCACTAGTGTAGTTTTTGAACATTGGCACAGTGCTAAACTTCATAAGAAATTCAGAGAGGTCAGAGCACCTTTTAAAAAGCTTTTTTTCAGAAGATATGAAATCATCTGTTAAGTTCTCAAGAGTTCTTTTATCTATGGCCTTAAATGAAGAACAAAGTAATTTTACACCAAGATCATTTGAAGGAAACTTCGTTAAGGTAGAGGTTCTTAAATCATTAAGAATTAAGAAGTCATCTTTGAATGTAATTATTAAATCTGCGAGTGATTTTTTAGTGTGGGAAATAGAAAGGCCGGCGAGTAATGCGCCGGCCTTTTTATCGCAATATATATTTAAACTATTTAATCTATTTTGCTCTCTAGCATGAGAGGAATTGCTTTGATTTTCCACTGTGCTAGATTATCGGCTAGTTCGTACTCTAGCAAGTCTGAAAGCATGATGATGTCATTTTTCTCTTTAGCTGGGATCAATGCCTTAAGGATTGAAAGTAAGTGAATTTCAAGGTTACGAATAGTGTCATTACTCTTAAAGAAATCAGGGTTATATGTCTTTACAGTTCTATGAACTTTAGAGATTAACTGGATGAATAAATCAACCAGATCAATTAGTTCAGAGAAGTGTGTATTGGCCATATCAACGTCATTTTCACTGTAGTAGCCCACAACTTCAGTTATCTTCGCAGCAATTGTATCAATATACCCATTACTATCTGTAAGTGCTTCAAATGCAATCTCGTAATTGTTCTTAATTTCAATAAGAGGACTACCTAAATTATCAATATCTTCATCGACTAGCTCACCTAGACTTTCAAGGTTAAACTTCTCTTTACCAATTGTTATAGCTGTAACTACTTCATTAGGCTGAGTACCCTCTGATTCAATTAGCTCAATAGCTTGACCTAGAGTTAAAGATTCATTTTGGTTAAGGTCTAAAGTTTCTCTGTTAATGTTTACAGTTATCATATATTTGTCCTTACTGATTTTGTGTTGGCCTCTTTTGAAGAAGTCACCACACCTAATGAGTTCATAAAATCATATAAAATACTCGAGACAGTCGAGATTTCTTGATACACGTAGAATGCCGACTCTGTTAATTTAACTATATTGTCTCCGTGAAGGTTAGACTTCGCGACTTTTGCAAAGTCTACTGCAGGCCCTAGTAGTCCATCTGCTTGTGCAAGAACGTCTAGAAGTCTGTCAATTTCGTCTATCTTCGTTGAATGCTCTTTAATTAAAGTTAAATTTGGCGAATTATTTGAAATTTCTTCTAATATATAACGCGTATATTTTTTACCAAATTCAGAAAGCTCATATAGAGTTTCAATTGATTTAACAGAGGCCTTTAATAAAGCAGTTGTTTCGCGATTAAATTTTGGAGTATCTAAATTAAGATCTAATTCACTAAAGTTATATGACCAGATGATTTGATAAAAGTCCTTAAAGATACTCTTTGCTGACTTTTCATCATCAATAACATTTGAAAATGTTAACTGACCTACTTTATTAACTGTCGTTTTATCAATATTAATAGAATTTAAGTGAAAAGCACTTATATCCTTTTTCAATATTTCTTTGCTAATAGTATTTGAGCCTAGAAGTTGCGTCGCCATGTTTATAACTGCCTGATATGAAATATCAGCGTGGCATTGATAAAAATCACACTTTGTATCAGGAAAGCATGGAAAGCATTTCGTCTTTGGGCTTAATACATAGTTATTTAAAGCATAGGGAGCCGTTTCCTGAGGTCTAACCGTCCCTAAAGAAATCGTGAGACTTTTCACATTTTTAAAACTTAATAAATGAGAAACCATTGAATCATGACCAATAAAAAGAAAACTTTCATCAACTTTTTGATAGAGGTCGGATATTGGTAAACCAAGCATTGGGTGAATTTTGTTTTTAAAGTTTTCTAGAATAGGATTGTTGATAATCTTATTATAACTCTCTTCATCTTGTCGGCTACCAGCGATATGGATATTCAGATCTTTATTATCTTTAAGCAGCTTAAAGATAACTTCTGTCCATTTACTTTCTTGCCACATCTTTTTACCTTGTGACGCAAAAGGATGGAGAAGAATATTGTTTTTGTTCTTCTTAGAATACTCTTCCGTTGAAAGGTGAGTGCTTTTCTTATTAACACCAACAATATTGCTAAATAAATCAACAAGGTTAAAAGGGTTTAAGTCTCCTCTCATTACAGTAGAGAATAGATACTGAGACCACTTATCTTGGATAACCTTGTTATGTCCTTGAGAGTAATAAGGCCCTAGCTTGTGTTCACTCTTAATTAAAGAGTGTAAATATGTTGATGTTTTAGAAAATGATAAATTGATACTTGCAGAAATTGGGTGTGCATTTATCTTTTCAACTTGAGCTAAAATATTTTTAACTGAACCTTTAACACCGTCAGTAAGATTGATTGTAGATTTGAAATCAAGTTCAATCACTTTATCGAAAGTTTGATCAACTATAAATCTTATGGGTTCTACAAATTGCTTTCTAGCAACTAGTAATGTCTCAAATTCAGGATGATTAATTTTAAGAAGTCTTGCAGCATGACAAGTTTGTAGGATATCCCCAATTCTTGTTATTTGAATAATTGCCACTGTCTTTTTTGCAATCTCTGGTGGGTTCGACTCTAGTTTTATAGCTGTCATCTAACCCTCCTCTTCTAAGATAGAACTCATTAAAAGTAGAGCAAAGTCTTCTTCTGTTAATAGTCCCTTCTCATTTAGACTTTTTTGAACTGTATTTAAGTCCTTTAAAAGGTCATTCTTAAAAGCTTCTGTATTATCTGAGTTCATTTGAAACTTCCCTCGAGCTATTTGCTCGCAGTTGTTCTTTAGTACTTCTAATCTTGTCTTGAGTAATTTTGATTATATCAACCTGATGTTGAATATCAGATTTAACTTCATATAGTAAGCTTTCAACTTCTCTCGAAGATGCCATGAAGTCTGAAGTATCAAGTGCTTCAAGACGTGCACGGAATCTTATCAGAGGGATCTTCATAAATTGTGATTCAGAATCACAGAAACTACAAAGTTCTGTTAAGTTAGCTACAAAAGTTTTTGTTTTATTTATATTTCCATCTAGTTGTAGAAGAGATCTTAAAGTTGCGAGAAGGTTCTTTGATATGTCTGTCACATCTTCTTTACATGCTTCGAGCCAAGTCTTAGCATAGTTATGATCTAAACTAACCATGTCATCATATAGGTCTGTATCATCCTGACCTATTAACTTCTTCATAATAAGTAATCGAGAAGACAGTCTTTCTATTTCGGCATTAACATCAAAGTCACCGGCCAAGTATAAGTACTTAGTTCCTAGGGCATCTTTCTTTGGTCTATAAACTGTTATATTGTCTTGAAAACTGTGTGTAGATATGTCTTCTTGAAACATTAAATAACTTGCTAATGCAATTAGATCATTAGCTCTAATTAGAATGTTTTGATTTTGTAGTTCTAGAGAGTTTTCTACTTCTGATTTTGAAAAAGATCTTTTATTAACTAGTGGAGTTATTACGACACTATTTGGATTAACTGTACCTTGTTTGAATAATGGACTTTCGCCTAATGAGTATTCAATTGTTGGAATATCAGATAAGTCTGCAAGGTGTTTAATTGATGTGTCTGGCGTAATAAGTAGGTCTAAGTTTAATAAGACTGAATTCATTGCAAGAAAATCTGATTCAATTGAAACTAGTGAGTTATTAAATTCAGAATTTACTAAGCTTGCTAATCTTCGCTCTTCATTAGTTGGAGCAACAAGTAGTACAGGAAAGAAATTTGGATGCATATAGAGTTCATCTATAAGCTTAATTAATTCTTCGTGTACTAACATTTTGTTAGGAGATGATGCTGTTAGCTGTACTCCGATAATTTTAATATCTTTATCTGTTGATTCAATATTTCTAATTTCTTCAAAGTTCTTGTGAGCAGAAAGGTTATATTCTTCTTTGGTCTTTAAAGCATAATTACTAGCATTATTCTCTAGGGATAACATGTTGTGATATGTGTCTACAAAGTTAACTGGTGAGTAATTAATTTCAGTTAAAACATCATTAAAAAGAATACTCCATTCATTACTAAACTCTATATCACAAGTGTCGTTAAATCTTATCCCAACATGCTTAGTTGAAGTTGGCTTAAGAAGAGACGTAATATGAGTAGATACTCTATCATTAGAATAATTTACAACAGAGTCCCAGCTTCTTTGTACAACTGGAGCAAGATCTTTTTGAAATTGTTCTAAGGCGAAACCATCAGAGAATATTCTATTTTTCTTATATGTAAGAACTTTCTTTCTATCAATCGTATGGATTCGACTTACTCCGTGAAGTACTTCAGCGGCTTTTTTAAACTCTTCTAGAACGAGTAGGGTAACATTTGTATCTTGCGCCATAAGACTTCTTACAAGATGCCCCATTGCAAAAATATCACCATTTCTTTTTAAATTTATTATTAATACTTCTTTCATTCTAGAAGTCTCCGTTACTTAAGTGTGTAAACGCTAAGAGCATATGATCTAATTTATTGTTGAATGATTCTTTAGCTAAAACATTATTATGAATAAAGTCATCTAGGTTAGCCGATTCATTGTCTGAATATAGATATGACTTTAACTCTCTATTACTTACAAATTTGGTAATTGAAGATAGCTCTTTATTAGCAGTAAATTCCAAGAATGATTTGAAGTAAGCTTGATAGAGTCCGAAAGATGCTGGATGACTAACAACAGCAGGTTTTTCTATTAGGAACTTAACAAGATTAATTTCGCTATAAATTGCTTGTAAATTTTCACCAGAATAAACTTCAATATTTTTATTTGGAAAGAGATGGTTTGAAACACAGTCTCTATATACTTGTTCATTCGGTTCAATGACAACGACCTTATAATCATTTCCATGATAAGATTCTAATTTTCTGCATATTTCATACACATGGTAAGCAAAACCTAATCCTAAAACTAATACAGTGTTCTTTGATTGAAGAACGCTGTCATGTTTAGAAACGATCGCCTGTGCTTCTTTAGCAGGGTTATACATTGAATGAAGATGTACATCATTAACAACTGGTACTTTTAAGTTGTTCTTCGATGTCTTAACTTCATACGAGTTAACATTGATACTCTTCATATGAAGAGCTTTTTCATTTTCATTAATTACTGAACTATTGAGTGTACGCATATTTCCTCATCCTTAAGGTCTTTATGTGTAATAAAAGGCGGGAACCACTTCCTTGATTCCCTTTTGACAATATATCTTACCTTATAATCTGCTGTTCGTGCAATGAAGAATTTTTATGGAGTTACTTTTTTACAGAAGAAAGGTTGTAACCTTTAACTGATTGACGATTTTTAAATACTGAAGCGATTTCTTGAGTAGTTTGGTCTTTTTGATCAGAGAGGGCTTCTAGCACTTCTGTATCTAGGTTATCATTGTGTAGTACAATTTGATTAACCTCTTGAGACCATGTTTTTAGAATTTCTATTTCAGCTCTAGTTACATCACCAGCTTTTAAATTTGTTACATCTTCTTCAATACCTGATTGAAAAGTTTTAATAATACTTATTAACCTTTCTCTATTGTCAGTTATTTGTTCAATAAGATCTATCCTACCATTTTTAGCTGCGGCCAATAAACCGTTACTAGCGTCTGTCAGACCACCAAGCAGATCCATATGCTGCATAATTCTTTCAAAGATATTCATATTTTTCTCCATTATTTAGCCATTTCTTGTCTTTTTAATGTTTTGATAGCTTCTTGCCATCCATCATAAAGAGTAGTTAATACATTTAAACATCCATCAAGTGGTTCTTTGTCCATTTTGATATTAGCCTGTGTACTAGAAAATAAAATAAAGTCGTAAAGTGATGAAAGCTCTTTGGCCACATCTCCACCTACTTCAAAATCTAAACTACTGTTGAGCTCAATTACAATGTCTTGTAATTTTCCGATGTATTCACCTTTTTGAGCAATCTCTTTTGCTTCAATTGCACCGATAGCTTTTTTGCAGTTTTTAATTGCTGCTTGATAGAGCATTAATAAAATTTGCTCTTTACTAGCGGTATTCACTGAAGTTTTTTTGTAAGCTCCAAGACCGTAACTCATTACTTCCTCCTAATTAACCCAGCTGTGCGACCTGAGGGGCGGCTCCGCCCATACTCTGGATCCCAGCACCTTGGGCCTTAATTCTTGATATTGTTCCTTCTAATCGTGCAAATTTATTTTTTAAATTCTTTTCTTTTTGCTCCAGCATGCTTTCTCTTTGCTTTATTCTTCTATCTACTGCAGCAATGTTATTTTCTAAACTTCTTTTTCTTGATGCTAATAAACCATCTGGAAACCTGAGTGTTTGTCCTATAACTTTATTCATATTGTCGATGAATCCATCACTTTTAGTTCCATCTTTCTTGAAAGTTCCAGTAAGAATTTCGGCGATATTTTGATAGTCTTTTTTAAGTTCACTTCCAAATTTTTCTTGATCAAACTTAAGATTACCTTCTCTTGTGAAGCTAAGTCCTACGTCACCAATTCTAAAGTTACCTTTCTTTGTTTCAATATTTTTGAATATTGCACTTCTTAAACGTCCTTCAAGGGACTGAAGCATAATATCCCCACCAAGAGTTCTTGATGTATCTGATTTTTCATCTAGTGTATTTTGATCTTTAATGAAGGCAAAAACAGCATTGATCTGATCAACGATTCCATTAACTTTTTCTCCAACGGCCATAGTATCTTCAGCTACGTTGAGAGCAAATTCTTCACCTGGCTTAGCTTTTTTCAAGTCAATTGTTAGACCTGGAATAAGATCACTAGTTTTATTTTCACCAAGTTCAATTTCAAATCCATCAAGAGCAACAACAGCATCTTGAGCTTCTCTTTCAAACTCTAGGTAAAGATCATCTTCACCATCTACAAAGTAAAAATATGGAAATTCAGCCTTGTTAACATCACCAGTTTCTTTAAGACTTAGAATTAGTCTCCATGGTGTATCTGATGCTGAACCATCATTGATAACACTTGCTCTTAGACCGCTATCTGAGTCTTTATTAATTAATTTGGCGATACTCTTAAGACTTGAGTTTTCCGAATCAACGTATATTTCTTTGCTATCACCATTTGGAAGTGTGTATTGAATAAATCCAACACCAACGTAACTGTCGTCAGCATCTTCAAAGCCACTACTCATGGCCGAAGATTTCTGAGCAAGTTGTTTAACTTCCATTTGGTAGCTGGCAGGTTCTGCAATATTCTTATCTGCAGTTACACCAATAATTTTTTCATCAGTATCAATTGATAATTCTCGAAGGGAACGGGCACTACCGTTTTTTAGAATTGAGCCTTTGAGTCCTTCCACTAATTGAATAAGTTCGCCAACAAGACCTTTCTTGTCCTCAATCTTACTCTTACGTTTCTCCATATTCGTAATTGGAATTCTTTCAGCTTTCATGATCTGCTGAACGATATCCTTTGGGAGACCCGTGTTAATGGAACCAAATGCTAAACCCAACGTTTCCTCCTGAAACTTCTTAGCGCGCATCCTGCACACCAAGGGCATTCTCTGTTAGATTAGCATACTGAGTAGAATATTCAATGTAGTGCGTAAAATGGGTAGTTTTTGCTTGTTTATAATAGGCCTTTGTTCAGTTTGGCAGGGAGTGTTGAGCGGGTGTATCATGTAAGGACTTGTTTTCTTGTGAGCTTAGCTTTGGCTAGTTTTGCGGAGATTGTAATACTTGCTTTTTGGCCGTCGTGGCCTTGCAAGTATACATTGCGTCGTGCAAATAAAAGGCCCGCTGGGTAGGCGGGCCGTCGAGGTAGTAAATAGGTAATGGGTTTGTTTTGTTGTACTAAATTTATCGGGTATTCTTGTGAAAACTTTAGAAAATAAGTCAGGTATTATATATCAAAAGTCGAAATTCTTTTTAATTCGGTCACTTACGTACTTTGCATTCTTATTAATTCCTATTTGGATGCAGAAAACACTATTACTTTCAACTGGTGCACAGATGATTGTAATGGTTCTTTATTGTATGTTCATAATGAGCCAGTGGTTTCTCCTAGGTAAGGAGATCGATTATAGATTGAAAATTTACTTCAGGGTTAACTCATCAATAGATCGGGTTGTTTATCGTCTATTTATGGGAATGTTTTTTATGGCGATATACTTCAACGCCTTAAGCTTATTACCTGGTAAATGGGTTTATAATATATTTTGGGCCACTTGGGTAACTTTGGGCCTTTTCTATTCCTGGCCCACTCGTGGAAAAATCATACAAGAGTCGGTAACTACAAATTTCCACGAATACAAATATTTGGATAGATTTGAAAAAACAGTTCTCTTTCTAATAGTCGCGATGCTAGCGGTATCCATTCCAGAGTTACCGAGCCTTGATAGTTCAAGGGCCCTGAAGTTATTCTTCGATCCAAGTGAAAGAATATCTGGTGCTTTCTGGAACTTTTTGACCGTTAACTACTATCCTTTTAAGAAGTACCCTAAGTTACTTAAGTTAGCTTGGTGCGTACATTTTTATTTTTTAGTCGTATCTATGTATCTCATGAGTTTCTACGCAATTCTTAGATACTTTGTTTCGAGGAGACTGGCCGTACTTGGTGTATTCGCGCTGATTTCATCTTGGTCATTTTCTAAGATCATGGCCTTCAACTTTGGTAGTACTCTCTTAACTTCATATTCAATGCTATGGCTGTGGGCACTTCTGTGGTGTACAAAGAGTTCAACCTACAGGTCGGGGCTCTTTATGGGCCTAGTTGGAGCGTGGGGAGTCATGATTGATAAATCTAACTTTCTACTATTTGCAATACAAACACTTTCTATTCACTATCTCTTCTTAAAGGATAAAACCTTTTGGTATAAGAGACAGTTCTTTAAGTATAATTTACTTGGGATTTTTCTAGGCATATTTGTATTTATCTTGAGTACGAGCACATTTGATTTTGGACTTAGTGATAATTTTTCATTGGTTTTTACAGATCTTTCAAGATTGATTGAGAGGAAGGCATTCTTCATAATCTCAATTTTTGGACTTGGCGTCTTCTTATTGAAAATGTTTATGCCAAAGAAGAAGAACTTTGATTTGGTCGGTATACAGACAGAGAAGCTTAATCAGTTTGGATTCGCATTGGGAGTGTTATTTCTAGGTGGTCTTCTATTTAATACACGATACTTTAAAGACTTTACTTTGTTGTGGGTATTAGCTTTCTATAGTGTCCTACCAATTGAGTTGGTCTTTCAGAAGATTAGGAGATTAAGATCGAGTAGGAATATGATTTATCTAATTTATATACTTATTTGTTTATTAGACTCTCACTTTGAGGGACGTGTAAAAATACTATTAAGACTCTTTAACTAAATTAGAATTCTGATATACTAAATGTACTGTTACTGATGAAAAGGATTTCATTTGTTTAAGTCACATATCACGCAAGACCTCTATGACGAATTTCTAGACTCTTTTGAATTGAAAAAGAAAGAGTTCACACCCTCTCCATTTGTATTTGTTGACCCAACAGACGGCTTTATAAGAGTTGTTGCGGGTTCATATATGAATGAAGATGGAAAAGGTTACACGACAGTTTCTGTTGGTGCTCCTGGTGAACTTGAGTATATTTCGACAGCAGAAAGTTAAGTTTAGCTAATTCTAAATCTAAGTAATATTAGGGAGATTTATCTTCTCGGTGTCTTTTAGACTCCAATATAAACAAAACCTTAAGAGACCTTGTTAATGTAAGATAATTTAAAGATGCACTGTGACTAACTGTCAATATGTTGATAACTCCGTGGATAATGTTAACAATCAAAATGACATCCTGTCACAAACTTACATTCCCTCTAATGCAACAAGCTAAGTTACTGAAAAAACAGTTGATATTAAGTTGATTAAATAGTTTAGGTTAATTAAGTATTTTTCATCGAGTTTGTGGATAACTTGTGGAAAAATGTGGACAAAATATACGAGTCAAGAAATTAATCACACTTTTTTGTAAAAAAATTAGTTATCAACACTCTTTTTGCGTCGCGCGCCTGTAAGAATTACTTCTCCTTCTTACATATAGTAGTCATTTAGGCCTAGATAGGATAAGTAGAGGGTAAAAATATTTTCAGGTAAGGTTTTATGTCATTTAGAGTTCAGGATCACTATTTCAAAAAGGCCAAAAAAGATAACTTTTTGGCAAGAAGCGTATATAAGCTCGAAGAGATTGATCAGAAATTTAAGGTTATCTCTCAAGGCGAGACAGTCTTGGATTTAGGTTACCACCCTGGCTCATGGATACAATATACTTCTAGAAAAGTTGGGGACAGCGGTCATGTTGTAGGAATTGATATCCGTGACATAAATAAAAAGCTATTGAATATTAAAAATGTAACAGTATTTGAAAAAGATATTTTTGATGTAACTGATTTATCAACACTTGGCGTAGATAAGCCATTTGATACAGTTGTTTCGGATATGGCCCCTAATACTACGGGTATTAGATCTGTTGATCAACAAAGAAGCTTTAACTTAATTGAACAAGTCTTCTATCACCTTCCAGTATTTCTAAAAGATGGTGGAAATTTCGTTATTAAAGTATTTGATGGCCATGAGGCACAAGTCTTTCTAAAATCTCAGAAAAGTATTTTCAAAGAGTTTCACTTTCTAAAACCTAAATCAACAAGATCGGTAAGTAAGGAGTTCTTTGTTATTGGAAAAGGTTTTAAGAAGAATGAGGTTCAGTAAAAAATTAATAGGTCCAATTGCCCTACTATCAATAATCGGCCTCACAGGCATCTATCTTGCTCAGAAAGAGAGTAAGATAGAGCAAAAGAACTTTGCTATACAGAAATTAAAGGGTCACTTAAATCAACAGTTAAGGGCCAATAATGGTTTTAATGCATCTCAGCTCAGTATCGATGGTGAAAACTTTGATATTGATTATTCAATAGATAATAAACTCCAGAAATTTATAAAGCGTCGCTTAAGATACTATCGTCCAGATAAAGCAGCGGTTGTTGTTATCCAAAATGATACGGGTAATATTTTGGCCTCAATAGGTTATGATAGAAAGTCTAAATCTTTCGATCATATCTTACCATTTACTGGGACACACCCATCAGCGTCTATCTTTAAGATCGTAACAACGACTGAGCTTATAGAAGATGGTGAAGTAAAAGCTAACTCGAAGTTTAAATATAGAGGTAAGGGAACCACTCTTTATAAGTATCAACTGAAAGAAAAGAAGAGTCGTTGGAATAGAAATACTTCTTTTGAAAAGGCCTTTGCTTTTTCAAACAATGTTATTTTTGGAAAAGTTGCAATTGAAAATACAACGCCCTTTGAAATTACAGAAATGGCGGAAAGGCTAGGTTTTAACACTGATTTAATGTCTGAGATAAGTTTATCAAAATCTACATTTATTATGCCTACGGCCGGTTATAACTTAGCGGAGATAGCATCGGGCTTTAACAAGAAAACACAAATGAGTCCTGTTCATTGTGCAGTTCTTTCTGGGATTATCGCGAATAAGGGAAATCTCGTTTATCCCAGACTTGTTCTTGAAATAAAAGATAAAGAAAAGGCCACTGCATGGAAGAATGAAGTAGTCATGAAGAATGTTATAAAGCCTGAAGTTGCATCAGATGTAAAAGACCTTATGAAAGTAACAGTTTCACGTGGGACTGCCAGAAGACAATTTCGATATCTAAGGCGTTCAATAAAAAATAAATTAGAAATTGGTGGTAAAACGGGCTCTATTACAGGTGGTTTCCCACATGGAAAGAGAGATTGGTTTACAGCTTTTGCTTATCCAAAAGATGAAACACGAAGTGGGATATCACTTTGCGTAATGAATATAAACTTCAGTAAGTGGTATGTGAAATCTACAAAAGTAGCTCAAGAGATAATCCAATATTATTATTCTAATATTGATAAGTTATAAATTTTGCTTATTGCTGCAAGTTCTTTACTACTATAAGATGGCAGATAAGACTTAATCAGAAAGAGCATATGAATACAGAAGAAATAATTGATAAGAGAAAGAAAAATCTAAAAAAAGATATAGGTTTAATAACACTTATCATTTTCACATTCCTTATATTCCGATCAGTATTATTTGAACCATATAGAATTCCATCTGGATCGATGCTTCCAACACTTAAAATTGGTGATTTCATCCTAGTTAAGAAATATTCTTATGGGTTTAAAGTGCCGTTTAGTGATCTTGCTATCTTTGATCTGAATCTTAATCCTGTCTATTTATTTGGAAAGAAAAATCCTGAAAGAGGTGATGTCGTTGTTTTCAAATTTCCAAATGATACATCAATAAACTATATAAAAAGAATAGTTGGAGTTCCTGGTGATGTTCTCGAAATCAAAGACAAGATTGTCTATATTAATGATAAAGCTGTAAAGGTTGAAGAAGTCGATGGCTCAGAATACCTTAAAGATATGGATGAAAGGTATAAAGGTAATAACCTTAAATTCTTTAAAACCAAAGTAGATAAGCATGATTTTGTAATACAACAGGATGTCGATAATATTTATACAAGTCACTTAGATAAAACGATAATCCCTAAGGGTAAATTCTTTGTCATGGGAGACAATAGGGATTACTCGTCTGATTCGAGGTTTTGGGGGTTTGTACCTCACGAATATATTCGAGGAGAAGCAATACTTGTCTGGTTTTCAGTAAGTATGCCTAATCAAAATACACAACCAAATATAAGAACTGAGCGAATACTAAAGTCTATTGATTAAGATCGATTCTAGTACAACCATCATTACCTTCTTCTGGTGTCCACTTAAAGTCTTTATCTTTATTAATATGACCTCTTAACCACTTTTTTAAGATACCTTCACCGTGACCATGAACAACTAAAAGGTGAGGAATGTCTCCATTTAGTAATGCGTCCAGGCTCGATAGAATTTGGCTTTGGAACATATCAAGTCTCATTCCTCTTGCTTGTATTGTGATATCATTCTTAACAGTTCTGAAAACATTTATTTTAACTTTCTCTTGTTTAGCATGGCCTTTCTCTTGTGAGCGATCGGTTTGAAAAAGAGTGTTACTTGGAACCTGAATAGTTTTTCCTTTTACTTTTACACTTGCCTTATTTCTACTATTTGTAACTAGCTCACAGTTTTGCTTAAGTAGTTCACAATAGTATGTCTGTCCAACGACAAGCTCTTTTGCAGCTTCTCTAGTCACTGGTGCTTTCTTTTCTTCTTTGTTAGGAGAATCTTTTAAAAAGGAAGATTTGTAATTTGATGCTTGTTTTTGCATCTGTTTTGGAGACATGTCAGAACGTCTTAAAGTATTGATCTTATCCAACTGCTTATCGAGTTTATTTCGATATACTTCAAATAATGCCTGTTTCTCAAGATAGAGAACACCTTCCATTGATTTCTTTTGATTCTTAAGATTTGAGTTCAAATCACGGTTTTCTGTTAGTAACTTATCCAGGTCAGACTTCTTATGCGATAAATCCTGGAGAAGCTTTTCATAAGTCATATATTTTTGATCTAAAATACCTTTCGCATTATCAATAATTGATGAATCAATATTGAATTGAGCTGCAAGTTTTTCAAAAATCGTTAACGCCATTGAACTACCAGGTGTACCAACGATTAGTTTATAGTTTGGTTTATTTGTTTCAAAGTTATATCCAACGTGAGCAGAAATAAATTTAGGGTCAGTCTGCATTTTCGTTTTTAGCAATTGATGGTGTGTCGATATGAGTACTTTTGAATCTTTAATTTCTGTTAAATAAGAAATGATAGAAATAGCTAATGAAGAAGCTTCATCAGATGAAGTAGAGTTAAAAATCTCATCAGCAGCAATTAAGGAGTTATCCTCAATGTTAGCAAGCATTTCTAATATGGCAGTTGTCTCTCCTGCAAATGAGCTTAGTCCATGGGATAGGTCTTGATAATCGCTATCAAAGTAAAATATGTCATTTAAAAGTGGGATAGTTGCTTGTGTCGCAGGAATGAAAAAACCAAGTTTTAAAAACACATGACACAGAATTATTGATTTAATTGAAACAGTTTTTCCTCCAGTGTTTGGACCAGAGATAATTAACCCATGTCTATCAGAAGAAATGGTTATATCGTTAATCACACATTCATCAATTAAAGGATGAAAGAAGGATTGCAGTATAATTGATTTATCTGAGCTAACAGTTGGCTTAATCAAGTTCTTTTCAAGAGCATATTTAGCCTGAGTCAGATTGTAGTCATAGTCTAATATAAGGTTATATAGCTCCGTAATGTATTCACTATTTTCTGACAATAACTTCGAGTAACCAAGACAGATTTCATTAATAATTCCATCGATCTCTGCAATTATTTTCATGCGCTTATTACAAAGTTCTCTTACTTCTGTTGGTTCAACGAATAATGTATGTCCAGTACTTGATCTGGATATTATAAGACCGATTTTAGCAGCATAGGAGTCACTACGAATGGGAATAACATAGCGATCGTTAATAACATCATAGCCTTGGAATTGTAAGCGATTAGCTAATTCATCATGTTTAATAAGAGACATGACTTTTTCTCTTATTTTAGTTTCAAGCGTATTTCTTTCAGATATTTTTTGAGAAAGTTTTGGATGTCTCTCAAGATAAGCAGAACCATTTCTTTCTACAAAAGATCTGAGTGGTTTTATAAATTTACTTCTGAGTCTTTGACCATTGTTAATATGTTCAAGAATGACATCCTTCAATTGACCAGAAGGAAGTGAATTCTTAAGATTAAATATATTTTCAATAATACAGCAGACAAAATTAAGCTGTTTAAAGTCTGCTACTATGCCCTTATCAAGGTTGCTGATAAAAGTGTGGTTTTCATCAGCATCACTAAGGCAATCAAAAAGAATTTGGTCAAAGTTAATCCCTTCATCAACCAAGCTCATAATTGTGTTAGTATTATAAAGATGGTCTTCTATATTATCTTGTGTAAAGATACGTGGATTATTAAGAAAAATATTTTTGGTTTTATCAAAATATGAATGAAATGATATTTGGCCAGCGATTTGCTTCCAGTCAATATTATTCAATGTTTGGAATAGAATATTAGTTGTCATGAATTTAAATTTCTCTGAGTTACATAGTTCTTGTGAATATCTAAGAAGTCTCTTTATTTTGAATGAGTCTTGGAGATTTGGCAAGATTCAAAAGATCTTTAGCAGTGCTAAAATAATCGTTTTAAATATTCGTGTTCCTGGAAAAACAATATACCTTGGGATTGGAAGAGGAAATGACTTTTGTGGCACCTGGGCGTTGGAGAAGAATATCCCTTCGACGCATCGAATTGTTAAAGACCGCCTTCTAGAGTATTTAAGAAGTAATGTTTCTGGAAAAAATGTAATAGATCTTAGTTGTGATGAAAAAGACAGATGTATAAAGATCACAATGCACGACAAGTCTGAGCTTCTCTTCTTTTGGAAAGGTAGAAGACTTCACTTCTCTCACACATATTATAAAGATGGTATTCAGTATTCATTTTCTCCTTGGGAGAACCTAAGTGTTGGAGAGGCGATAGAGTCTGGATTCGACATATTTGATAAAATAGATAGAAAGGAACTTGAGCTTAAGCAGTGCCGTGAGGACTTCTTGACTCCAGACTATGAAAAGCTATTTGCCAAAGGTAAATTAAGCTCTAAGAAGATCAAGAAATCTGAAAGAAAGATACAGCTTATAGAGGGAGATCTAGCTCGATGTAGACTCTGGAAGGAGCTTCAAGCCGATGCTATAGAAGATAAGCTAGATCTTTCAAATAAAACTCTTAAATGGAAAAGCTTTAAAGTGAAGTTTGATCCTTCGCTTACTCACTTTCAAAGAAGAGACCTTGTCTTTTTCAAGATAAAGAAACTTAAAAAAGGTGAGAGTATTCTTGCAAATAGATTAGAAGAGGCTAAAACTGAATTGTTAAGTCAAACTCCTTCAGACAGTAAAGTTGAAGAAGCAATTGTATTTCCAATATGGTCAGAGCAAAAGAAGATCCGCGAAAAAACTGCTACGAGAAAAGAAGGATCAGTTTTCTATGAGTGGAATGATATTAAAATTGCAATTGGAACAACGGCTCAGGCAAATGATGACTTACGGAAGTCATGGTCTAAGAAAGATGATTATTGGTTCCATCTCGATGGGTATAAAAGTGCACATCTCTTTGTTAAGGGAGATGAACAATTGTCATATGAAAACATACAAGTATTTTCTTCTATCCTAGCAAATCACTCGGGCTTTGAAGCAGAGATGATTCCAGTCATTTATACGAAAGTAGGTAATCTTAAAGGAATTAAAGGTATCGCAGGTACAGTTAACTACAAAAAAGAAAAACATCTACTTGTACAGAGAGTCAACTGGAAGGAAATAATTTCAACTAGTTGGTAAGAGAGTGAAGGGCATTTAAAATAGATCCAAAGAGGATTTATTATGATGAAATACTTGTTTGCACTATTACTTGTAATTAGCTTTGCCTTTAACCAGGCCTTATCCAGTTCCCAAAATATCTTTGAGGACCACAAACTACAAACATACTCGCCACTAAAAGCAGGAGTGAAAGATTTACTCTTTGATATTAGAATGGATGGTCTGTTAGACAGTGTTAAGAAGACAACGTCATTAACAAGCTTAGAGGATTTGTATTTTAGAGTTTATTGGGCGTATCCAGGTCAGTATCGCATTGATGTGGAGGGGCTTCCTAAAGGCTTTAAGATGCTACGAAAGAATTTAAAATCTACTATCAAACCAATTGTTGATATTATTTTTTCTGATGACTTTGTAAGACAATTTGAAAGAGTTCCATTTATTAAGAATAGTAATAAGAAAAGAACTTATGTGAAAAAGAAGCAGGCGGGCGAAGTTTCTAATATATCCGTGGAGTTTAATAAACGAGGAATTTTAAAAACTATAAATTCATCATCACCATATTCAAAATTTGAAACAACTTTTAACCATAAGTTAAGATCTTGGTCAAAAGGTAAGTATGTTATGGATAAAATAACAATTGCTGAAATGACTAATGGACTTGTTAGTACGAAGGTGTTTGATGTTGAAAGAGAACTACAGACAGGTGTCGGACTTCCTAAGAAAGTAACCATTGAACAGAGTCTTAAAAGAAAAGAAAAAGTAATAAACTCGACAACTCAAAACTTTCACTTTACAAACTTTCATGTGAATACAGGTAAAGCTATAAGTATTATGAAAGGAAATAAGAGATAGGTATGAGAGAGTTTACACTAGATCCTAAAAAACAATCATTCATCGATAGAGGAGAATGTTTCTTCTATGAGAGAGACTTTGCAGAGTCTATAAAGTCATGTACGCCAGGTGAATGGGCATTCATTAAATTAAAAGATAGAAAAATATTGGGTTTTATAAATCCATTTATTCTTGATGGGACATCTGTAACAGTCGTTGATACTGGTATAACTGATCCTGAACAATTTTTAAAAGTACAGATTAAGAAAACTGTAGAGAAGAGAAAGTTATTTGGATATGGAACGGGATCTCGAATTATCTATGGATTTGAAGATAATCTTCCAGGAATAATCGCAGATATGTACTCAGAAGTAGTTCTTGTCCAGATTAATAATGCTGGTATGGATAGATATCGAGAGTTAATAAAAGATACCCTTAAAGATCAATTAGAAAAAGAAATCATATTCTTAGATAATCAAAAGTATAGAGAGAAAGAAGGATTACCAGCCTTTGACAAAGAAAGTTTACCTGAGATTATGAAAATTGAAGAATGTAACCTTAAGTATGAAGTGCCATCAGCTGTTATGCAAAAAGTTGGTTATTATTATGACCATAGAGAAAACCGCTTAAAGCTTGAAGGACTACTGAATCGATTTAATAGAGACTTCTCAAAAGGTGTAGACCTCTTTTGTTACATTGGTTCTTGGGGAATGCATGCTCTAAGGTCTGGTGTTGACCATGTTGAGTTTGTTGATCAAGGAAATATGGACTCTGTTGTCATGAATAATGTTGCGTTGAATGATTTCGATGTTAAGAGAGCAAAGTTCACGAGACAGGATGTATTTAAATTCTTAGATGATTCAATAGAACAAGGAAAAGAGTTTGATCTTGTCGTCTGTGATCCTCCAGCTTTTACAAAGAATGCAAAGAACAAGAATAAGGCCTTGGCCGGATATGAAAAATTATATAATAAGATATTCAAATTGATGGAGCCTAATAGCATATTAGCTGCCGCATCATGTACTCAGAATATTTCATTAGAAGAGCTTGATTTGGCGGTTGTTAAAACAGCACAAAAGAATGGCCGAAAAGTCCAAGTTTTGGATCTTGGTATTCAAGGGTGGGACCACCCTGTAAAAACCTTAAAATCAAAATCAAATTATATTAAATATCTATGTTATATAGTGGAGTAAAAAATGGAAGAAAACCTAAGAGAAAAAGTAAGTAGTTTATTAGAACAGGCAAAGAAAGTAGTTTTTGGGCAAGATTATCTACTCGACTCGATTATTGCAGCACTTGTATGTGAAGGACACTTACTAATTGAAGGTATGCCTGGTTTAGGGAAAACTCTGAGTGTATCTACGATGAGTAAATTATGTGATCTATCATTTAAAAGAGTTCAGTTTACACCAGATCTACTTCCATCTGACCTTGTTGGTACTATGGTTTATAGTCAACAAAGAGAGGAGTTCTCTACAAAGTTTGGACCAATTTTCACTCAATTGTTACTTGCCGATGAAATCAATAGATCACCTGCAAAAGTTCAGTCTGCTTTACTTGAAGCGATGGCCGAAAAACAGGTTACTATTGGAGATAATACACATAAATTATCCAGCCCATTCGTTGTTTTAGCGACTCAAAACCCTATTGAGCAGGAAGGTACTTATCCTCTTCCTGAAGCTCAACTTGACCGTTTTATGATGAAAGTGAGTGTAGAGTATCCAGACTTTGAAGCTGAGAAAAGTATTTTAGATCTAAAAGATACAGACAAAGTCGATATATCATCGATGCTATCTACAGACGATATTCTTGAGATTAGAGATGAAGTAGATAAAGTATATGTTGATGAAAAAATGAAAGATCTAATTGTTAGAATCGTAAGAGGTACAAGACCTGGGGACAAGTACTTCAGCCCTGATTTTGAAGGACTTGTTCAAGCTGGTGCATCCCCAAGGGCCGCAATCTGGCTACAGAAACTAGGGAAATTTTATGCATTCATCGAGGGGCGTGATTATGTTTCTCCTGACGATATTATGAAAGTTGTTCCATCTGTATTAGGACATAGATTAATCTTAACTTATGAAGCTTCCATTGATGGAGTTAATGCAAGAGATCTGTCTTTGCGTATTGCTCAGGGACTAGTGTAGAAAATGAATACTAAAGAAGTCCATAAAATAGTCGCGGGTATAAAAACGAGTTTGTTTAAAAACTCTAACTCATTTTCTATTGGTATGCTTAAATCACACTTTAAGGGTACTGGGCTTAAATTTAAAGAACACCAGGTTTATACACATGGTGATGATGTTCGTTTCATTGATTGGAAAATGCTTGCGAAGACTAACACTCCTTATGTGAAAACGTTTGAAGAAGAGAGAAATGTAGAAATAACAATTATCCTAGATTGTTCTCGTGGAATGTTCATGGGGTATGAAGGCAAGAGTAAGGTTGAAGCAGCTATTGAGGTTGTTTCTCTCCTTTATCTTCTTTCTGGTATGACTAAAGACTTCGTGCAAACAGTAATTTGTACAGGAACTAAAATTATTAGAGTACAAAAGAAGAATGGAGATGCTGGAATAGTAGCATTTGTAAATTGCTTAAAAAGTGAAGGGATAATTAACGACGAAGGTAGAATTAATTATTCTTATATCTCAGAAGCAGGAAGTCGTGAAGAATATGAGCAACAGATAGTACGAGAGTTTTATAGAAAGAGAGAACTAGTGATATTAAGTGACTTCTATGATTTCCTAGAAGTCGAAAGCTTAAGGAAGCTAGTTTCTAGAAAACATGTACATGCATTTCGCTTATTAACACCCCTAGACTATGCTGAAAACTTCAAATATTCAATCAAGGGGGAGTCCTTTGATGGAAAGAAATCAGGTGTTGTTGACGTAAAGCTTTTATCAAAAGATATCTTATCAAAGAATCCAATACTAAGAGTTAAAGACCTCTTTCTTGAAAAGAGATACCTTGAGGATTTTGTTAAGGAGATGCTGTAATGAATACTTTGCGCATAATAATATTCTTGGTTCTATCTCTTAACAGTTTAGCTTATGAAATAAACTCTAAGTTAGAGTTAGTTGAAGGAAGTGCAAAGTGGACTGAAGGTGAAACTCGTAAAGCTAAATTAACAATTTGGCCAATTGAAGAAATTGATTCAGACTATATAAATAAAGAACTATTGGGTAAGGATCTTGTCGATCACTTCTTTGTTTCAAAAGTAATATCAAGTAGCTTCTCTAAGAATAATCCTACCGCCTATGAAATGGTAATGAATATTACTTTGAAAAATTATTTCAATCAAAGAAAACCTCTGTTGTTAAGTTACAAAGCTTTAAATATTCCAGTCACATTAAGTGGAATAGAAATCTTTGAAGATAAGAACCGAATCAAAGAGTATCTTGTGATTGACGCAAACTCTGGTGCACTAGTTGAAGGTATTAAGATTAATTGGATGATCGTTTTTGTTACCTTGCTAGTCCTATTACCTCTTGGTTACTTTGGTATAAAGCAATTTAGGAAGATAAAGGCCAAGAAGATTGAATTACAAAATAAACAAAGATGGAAAGACGTAATAGTAAAAACAAATAGTAGAGAAGAAGTAGAAGATCTCTACAAAATGAGAGATGAGTGGATGCCAGTCTATGGTGGAAATAATCCACAATTCCAGAATTTATTAAATATTATTGATAAACATCAATATAAGAAAGAATGGAATACAGAAATAAATAGTGAGATAGATTTTATTCTAGAAGAAATTAAGGATTCGCTATAATGACTTCAGATTGGACATTACTAGATCCATATCAAGGGCTATGGGCCATTGCTGGTCTACTTTTTTGGGTGATCGACTACTTTAGAATTGGTAAGAAGGTTGAATTAGTTTTACCTCCCTCATTTGATAAATCGTTAGGTAGATTTTCTTTTAAGAAAGTTCCTGTTCTTTTAATTGCTGTCATTGCTTGGACCTTTATTGGATTTGCATTAATGGGACCAAGAAAGCCAATAGGAAGATCAAATGCACAAAAAGAAATTAACGACATTTATTTTGTAGTCGATGTTTCACGCTCAATGCTAGCAGAGGACTTTCCTCCTAATAGGCTAGAAGCAGCTAAAAATAATATTAGAAAGTTTATAGAGTTAAGTCCTGTTGATAGAATTGGGATAGTTATGTTCGCTGATAAGGTTTTTACTCTAATGCCTGCGACTCCAGATTTAGAACTAGTAAAGCAGTCAGTTGATCAAATAAGAATTGGTTTTTTAGGGTCAGGTACTAATATTGGAGATGCTCTTGGCTTAGCAATTGCTCGTTCAAAATCAAGTATTGCTGAAAATAAAAGTATTGTTTTACTGACTGATGGCGCCAGTAATGTGGGATTGATCTCACCACAGGAGGCGGCGCAAAAAGCAAAAGATAATGGAATTAAAATCCACACTATTGGTATCGGTGGTGATCCTAATGCAAAACTACCAAATGGTAGAAATGTATTTGGAAGAAAAAGGTATGTGAAAATACCTGGTGGAAGCATGGACTTTAAGGCCCTTGAAGAATTATCAGAAATCTCTGGTGGAGAAAGCTTTGTAGCTGGTAATTCAGATGCCTTGAATGAAGTACTTGATGCCATAAATAAACTAGAGCGTAAGAAAGTCGAAATTACAGGACGTATTGTATATAAAGAGTTGTACTTACTATACCTCAGTATAGGAATTGGACTCCTCGTAATTGTGGAGATATTTCGCAAGCTCCTTCTTAGGGAGGCCCAGTAATGAGTTTTATAAATTATCCAATGATGTTTTCAGGACTACTCATTATCATAATAATGATGGTGTTGATTCAACGCTATGAGAAATCATTTTTTAATAAAGTTAAAATGTACTGGTTTATGGATATGAGTAAATCTCGTAAAATATCCTTTGCTCTATTCCTACTTTCATTTGTGACTTTTGCAATTTCTTTGGGAGATCTAAGAGGGAAGGAAATTCTTGTAGAGTCTAATGTTCCACTACAAAAAACAGTGGTTCTCATCGATAGTTCAGCAAGTATGTTAGTTGAAGATGTAAGACCAAATCGAATTAAGAAAGCTGGGCTTATAGCACGACACTTTATAAGAAACTCATTTGGCCACCAAGTTTCACTATCTGTTTTTTCGGATATCCAAAAGAAGATTGTTCCATTTACTGATGATATAGAAATTTTAGAGGCAAGGCTTCAGACTTTAATGGATAGTCAGCCAAAAGGAAGCTCCAACTTATCTCTTGCAATCAAAGAAGCTTCTCAATACTTCAAAGGTAAAGACGGTTATGGAGCTGGAAATATTCTGCTTATAACGGATGGTGAAGAGCATAGCTCGGTTAAAATTGAGTTACCAAAAGAAATTAATTTGGCAATTGTAGGTATAGGATCTGAAAAAGGTGGCAGAATTCCTCTTCGTCGTAGAGATGGAAGTTTTGCTCGATATAAGAAGTTTGGAAAAACTGAAGTTATCTCAAAGTTAAATAAATCCTTTTTTACTAATCTCCTTAGTGAGGTGGCAAGCGGTAAGATTTGGTATGTGCAGTCATATAGTCTTCCTACTGAGCAAATTTTGAAGTTCTTTTCTACAAAACATAAAGAATCTTTTAGTAAGGGCTCTTTTAGGCAGCGACCAGTCTCTGGATATTGGCTAATTAAGCTTGCAGTTGTTTTCTTTGTACTCTCAGTAGTGTTTTCTCGATTTAAAAGCTTTGTTCCCGTAATGCTTATTTGTCTGATTTCATTTAACTCTTTTGGCTCAGGTGAAAAGGAAGCACTGTTAAATAAGTTTAAAGTGGGAAATATAAGTAAGAAAGAAAAGCTGCGACTTGCTGAGATTTTTTCTAGGACAAAAGGAGAAGAAAAAAAGAGTGTACTTCTTTATCAAAATGCTCTGAAGGATATAGATAGAGAAGGAACAGAAGATCTCTTTAATTTCGGAACTTCTTTATTAAAAACAGGGAATGTTAAAGACGGTATAGAACTTTATAAATACTTAGATGATAATAGATCACTTAGTCCTGAAATGTCTGAAGTAGTTAAGAAACATATTCAACTGGCCTTTAATAAGCAGAAAAAGAAAAAAGGTGGCAAAGGTAAGGACGATAAGAAGAAGCAAGATAAAAAAGATAAGAAGGATAAGAAAGAAAACAAAGAAGATAAGAAGAGTAGTAAAGGTAAGCCTCAAAAAGATAACAAGAAGAATAAAGAAGATAAAAAAGACAAAAACAAGAAAAAGAAGGATGGCAAATCCGGAAAAGACGATAAAGACAAAGAAGATAAAGATAAAAAAGATAAAAAGAAAGACGAAGGTAATAAAGATAAGAAGAAAAAAAATAAAAAAAAGAAGTGGGATGACGTAAAGAAACAAGTCGAAAAGAAGAAGAAAACATCTACAGTTAAAGGTGTATTAAAACAAATAATGAATGATGATGGGAACTTACAACGTAAATTCTTAGATACTTCGTCTGAAAATAAGAAAAATGGTATGAAGGATTGGTAGTGAATATAATAAAATATGTATTGTTTTTTATAGTCTCCTTTGGTGTTTTAGCAAACAATGTGAGTGTTAAGATTGGTCAAAAAGAAGTTGTTCTAGGATCGACCTTCACTGTGGAAATAAAGTTTGAACACAATGGGTCTGAAGACCCTTATGTAAGCTTTGATCCTAAGAATGCTGAAGTTATCGAAGACAATAGTGGAGATAACTCACGTGTTCAGATTCAAGGATACTTTGCTGGCGGTAAAATTGTTCAAAAGAAGGTCTTTGTGTATCGCTATACTCTTCAGCCTGTGAAGGCAGGACATGCACATATTCGAAATATTCGTATTGATTTGGGATCAAAAGTTATAAGACATAAGTCGATACAGGTAAAAGTACTTTCTAAGGCAAGAAGGTTACAGCCATTTATATTTAGAGCAGAGGTTGATAAGACTACTGCGTTTGTTGGTGAAGCAATTAATTTAAATTATTATCTCTATTTTCAAAAGGATATAGCAACTCAACCAGACGTTAGAAAATTTCCGAAACTTAAAAACTTCTTAAAGCGTTTTGAGTTACCAAAGGGAGGTGTTGAGCGTGTAAGTATCCAAGGTAAAATATTTAAGAGAATACTGATCTATAAAGCACGAATCTATCCTCAAAAAGTAGGTAAACTAAAAATAGACCCTATAACAATCTCTTTTCAATATCCTGATAGGGTCTCAAGAAACAGAGATGTCTTTGGTATGTCTATGACATTTTCATCGGGAAGATATAAGAGTAAAACGTTAAATAGTAAACGTGTAACAATTGAAACTCTTGCTCTACCAACAGTTGGTATGCCAAAGAATTTTACAGGACTTGTTGGTAATCATGACTTTAAACTTTCCTTCACAAGAGAAAAGGTACTTGTTAACGATATTATAGAGGCCCGACTTGAAGTAACTGGCGAGGGAGCATTAGAAACACTAGATGCCCCAAAGATAATTGAAAATGAAAACTTTGAAGAATTTGAAGCAAAGACAGAAATCGTAGAACTTGGAAGTTTAAGTAATAAAAAAGTAATTGATTACACATACCTTGGTAAGCGATCTACTAAAATTGATAAGAAAGAAATTTCTCTTAGTATTTTCGACCCAGTAAGCAGAAAATATATTGAAAAGAAACTTGAGGTTCCTGCGATTCAAATATTTGGCTCTGGTACTTCATCAGAAGTAGTTAACAAGTCAGGTAAAAAAGAAGTCATAAAAGAAGATCCTAAGTCGCAATCTAGCGATAGTGGAATATCTTTGGTTGCTCCAATATTTGTTGAATCAGTAAAAACGAGAGTCTTCTCGATAGCAAATGTAAATATTGCTCTCTTCTTGTTGATTATTATTGTCATAGTTAGTGGGTTCTCCTTTAAGTTTGGAAAAGTTACAAGTGGTAGTCTAAACGAAGTTAAAAAAGAGTTAAGTTACCAAACAGTACATAGATTTATCATTTCTCACTGTCGTGATGGTGATAATGTTAGAGAGAAAATAGCTCTGGCTTCTATTTCAAATGATGCTAAAGGTTATTTTAATGAATTACTTGATAAGGCCGAAAAGAATGAATATAAGGGAAAGAGCTTCAAACTAGATTTTAATAAGAAATTCTTTTTAGAAGTACTAGGATCATAATGAGAATTATAAAGTCACTTTCAGATATTTCAGACAAAAAAATTGCTATTACGATCGGTAATTTTGATGGTGTCCATTGTGGGCATAGAGAGATCTTAAAGCGAGTAAAATCAGAGTGCGACAATAAAAATCTAACACTAGTTGTAATTACATTTGTTCCTCACCCAATTCAGATATTGGCACCAAGGTCTAACTTCTTATTAAATACATATGACGAAAGAAGAGAATTGTTTAAGGAGATTGGAATTGAAGTACTTCTTGAATTAGAGTTTAGTCGAGACTTCAGTACTATGCAGCCCGATAGCTTCATGGATAAATATATCTTACAAGCCAATAATGTAGAAATATTCTATATCGGTCATGACTTTGCTTTTGGTGCAAATAAAAAAGGAAACCATGAGTTTATAAAAAGCTTTTGTGATGGTCGCAATGTCGCTGTCACTGTCTTAGATAAATACTTAGATTCTAATCAAGATGTATCTTCAAGTTGTGTAAGAGAAGCGCTGGACTCAGGAGATATAGAAAAAGCTAATTCTTTCTTAGGACGTAACTTCTTTGTTACAGGTAGAGTAATAAAAGGAGAAGGGCGTGGAAGGCAAATCGGTGTTCCTACTGCAAACCTTGATTACCCCGAAGCGCGCAAAATACCAACGAAAGGTGTATATGTTAGTAAATGTACTGTTGGTAAAAATATATGGCATTCCATTACTAATGTAGGAAATAATCCAACATTTAATGACACGAGGAAACTCTTTGTTGAGACTCATATCTTCGATTTTGATAATGATATTTACGGAGAAGAAATTAAAGTTGAGTTTCTTCACAAGCTGCGAGATGAAGCTAAGTTCTCTGGTGTTAATGAACTAATAAAACAAATAAAATCTGATATTAATGAAGCTAAAGAGTTCTTTAATAATGCTTAAGCTAGGACTTCTTGGAAGAGATATACAGCATTCAAAGTCAAAGTCTATGTATGAAAAAATATATGCACAGAGTGTAGATTACGAACTATTAGACTACGCGACAGATGTAAGTATACCTTCACTCTCTGAAATATTTTCTAAATTACAAGGCTTAAGCATAACCGCTCCTTATAAGAAACACTTTCTTAAAGAGTTGGTAATGGCCGAAGATATTAGAAAACTTGATGCTGTGAACTGTATTAGAGTAGAGAGTGAGCAATTCTATGGAACAAATACAGACTACTCAGCGTTGTCTGAAATATTTCTTGAATCACGATACCAAGATTACGAAATTATAATACTTGGATCTGGATCAATGGCAAATATAACAGAAGTATTTCTAAACTCTAAAAGACTTGATTATCAAAAAGTTTCACGTAAAACTCATGGCGATATTTCTAAGGTAAATATCTCTTTAATAAAAAAATCTGACAAGAAAACTCTTGTAATAAATGCATGTGCTAGATCTTATTTATTTGAAGGTGAGTTACCTCTAGATTCAGTGTTTTGGGATTATAATTATTCCCATGAAGGCAATAGGTCTTATGTGTCGAAGATAGCTAAATACATTGATGGTACAGAGCTTCTTTATAGACAAGCTGTTCATGCAACAAAGTTCTGGAACCTAATACCCTAACATTTTCCGCTATTTACGCTCAATATTTAAATATTGCATCCGAAAAGTAATAAAAGAATCTTAATTATATTTCTATACTCATGGGAGAATAGGTGTTTAGAAAAGAGTTTTCAGATGTTATTAGCCAGACAGGTATGGTTCCTTTAAAGGATCTACGCCCATTACTATTGGAGAAAGATAAATCCAAGGTGTCTGAGTTAGGTCTGCTTACTTTTGATTTCTTTGATGATGTAAAGTTTGCTAAACAAGTCGCGGACAATGCAAAACTAACTTATATCGATCTCACGAAGGCCAACGTGCCGGACAAAATACTAAAGCTTGTAAAGAAAGCTGATGTAATTAAGTACAGGTCAATTCCAATTCAAAAAACTGGTAAAGCGGTAAGTATCGCAATATATGATCCTTCTATAAAAGAACTTCAAGCAGAGCTGCAAACACTCTTTCAGCATCCTGTTGAATTTATCATGACAAGCATCTCGGCTTGGGCGAAGATTTACGAAAATGTCGAAGCTTCAATTGATGAAATACTAGAAACAGTTAAAGAGATTAGATCTGATACGACTAACGAAGAAACTGTTGCAGAAGAAGATATTGGCGATGACGTTATTCGCTACGTTAATAGAATTCTTGCGGATGCATTTCTTAAAAAAGTCAGTGATATTCATATTGAACCGTATGAAAACAATTTTAGAATTAGATTTCGTCAAGATGGATCTCTCGTCGAAGTATCTCAGCCACCAAAGGCCTTGATGTTACCAATAATTTCAAGGCTTAAGATCTTGGCTCAATTAGATATATCTGAAAGAAGAAAGCCACAAGATGGGCGTATTAAGCTATCTGTTGGTGGTAAACCAATTGATTATCGTGTCTCGTCATTACCAACTCTTTTTGGAGAAAAAGTTGTTCTACGATTATTAGATCAATCTAACTTACAGCTCGATATGACTAAACTTGGTTTTGAGCCTGATCAAATTAAGGTTTTTCAGGAAGGGATACATCAACCTTATGGAATGTGTCTTGTTACAGGACCTACCGGTTCAGGTAAGACAACAACACTTTACTCTGCTCTAGCAGAACTTAATAAGGTCGATAAAAATATTTCTACCGCAGAAGATCCATGTGAATTCAACTTAGAAGGTATTAATCAAGTTAACGTTAAAAAGGAAGTTGGTCTTACTTTTGGTGTAGCGCTTAAGGCCTTCTTAAGACAGGATCCTGACATTATCATGGTTGGAGAGATTAGGGACTTTGAAGTAGGTGAGATCGCAGTTGAAGCCGCTCTTACTGGACACATGGTTTTATCAACTCTACATACAAATGATGCTCCTTCAACAATTACAAGATTACTTAATATGGGTATTGAGCCTTTTCTAGTAACAGGTTCTTTAAATGTTGTTGTTGCTCAGAGACTTTGCAGAAAAATTTGTGAAAGCTGTAAAGAGGAAGATAAGAAAACTACAAAAGAAGAGCTTGTTGCATGTGGAATAGCGCCTGTCTCAGCAGAGAACCTTACAGTTTATAAGGGTGCAGGTTGTGATCATTGTAATGGAACTGGTTATAAGGGAAGAGTTGCAATCTATGAAGTACTTGCAGTTAGTCCGGCCATTAAAGAATTAATTCTTAAGCATGCAAGTTCAGATGAAATAAAGAGACAGGCTATTCTTGATGGAATGAAAACATTGAGAATGGCAGCGCTAACAAAGGTTGCAGAGGGCTCGACTACAGTAGTTGAAGCCTTAAATAACTCGAGTGCGGATAAATTTTAGGGATGATTTATGAGTGACAACACAAAAACACAGAAACTTGGTTCAGGTGAGGCAATAAAGATTCAGCAGTTATTTAAATTGATGACTGATAATGGCGGATCGGATTTACATATTTCTCCAGGTACGTCACCGGCAATGAGAGTTAACGGTGAAGTCGTTAGGGTAAAAGTACCGGCCTTAAATCCTGTAACATCTAAGGAACTTGTTTATCAGGTTTTAACAGAAGAGCAAAAAAACGAATTTGAAAAAAATCTTGATTTAGATTTTTCTTTTGGAATAAAGGGACTAGCAAGATTTAGAGGAAATGTTTTCTACTCTAAAGGTGGTGTGGCCGCGGTATTTAGATTAATTCCTAGTATCGTTCCAGATTTTAAATCTCTAAACTTACCAAATATATTAGTAGAAATGTCTGATGTATCAAACGGACTAATCTTAGTTACTGGGCCAACAGGTTCAGGTAAGTCAACGACGCTAGCGGCACTAATTGACAGACTAAATGAACAAGAAGCAGGTCATATTATGACTTTAGAAGATCCGGTGGAATTCGTTCATCCTCATAAAACAAGTGTCGTTAACCAAAGAGAAATTGGCCGTGATTCACTGTCGTTTGAAAATGCTCTTAAAGCACTTCTTAGACAGGATCCAGATATTGTACTAGTTGGAGAAATGCGTGATGTTGAAACCATCGAAGCAGCATTAACGATTGCTGAAACAGGACACCTTGTGTTTGGAACGCTTCACACAAACTCATGTATTCAAACTATAAATAGAATCGTAAACGTATTCTCGTCTGATCAGCAAGATCAGATAAGAACATTACTATCGTTCGTTTTAAGAGGGGTAATTTCTCAGCAACTCTTGCCCAAATCTTTTGAGCCAGGGCGAGCTTTAGCGATGGAAATTTTAGTAACAACTCCTGCAATAAAAAACCTCATTAGAGAGGATAAAATTCACCAGGTTTACTCTCAGATGCAAATCGGTCAAGATAAAACAGGTATGGTTACAATGAATCAGAGTATTCGTAAGCATGTGGACTCAGGAGCAATTGATGTCGAGACTGCAATGTCATTCTCTACTAATCCCGAAGAACTTGGGCCACAGTTAGGTGTAAAAGATAGGTAGATAAATTATGGGTATGTGGAGCTGGGAAGGCTTAGATAAAAATGGACGTAGATCTGCAGGGCAGATTGAAGCAAATAGCGAGAAAGAAGTTAGAAGACTTCTTAGAGGGCAAGGTGCGCGTGTAAAAAAGATTACTCCACCTTCTCTTTTAGAGTTCGATTTAGGTGAATGGATGGTTGAGAAGGGTTTTGCTAAATCCTTTGGAACCAAAGAGCTTAGTACATTCACTAAGCAAATGGCGATTATGATTAATGCAGGTGTTCCAATAATGATGGCACTTGAAATTTTATATAAATCAGAAAAAAACCCTTCTTTAAAAAAAGCCGTTAAAGAGATAGCCCGCGATGTATCAGAAGGTAAGACTCTTGCTGAAGGTATGGGAAAGCAAAATGGCTTCACACGCCTATATTGTAACCTTGTTAAAGCAGGCGAGGTTGGAGGTATTTTAGATACCATCTTAGATAAGTTATCTGTTCACTTAGAAAAACAAGAAAAGACTAAATCACAAATCAAGTCTGCGATGAGTTATCCGCTTATTGTAAGTTTAATTGGAGCTGCTGTTGTATGGGCACTAATTACTTTTGTTGTTCCACAGTTTGTAGGGATGCTTATCGAAACAGGACAAGAGCTACCAGCAATTACTCAGTTTGTTATTGATGTGAGTGATTTCTGTGGTGCTTATTCAATGTACTTCGTTCCTGGCTTTGTTGTTGTTATGATGGGAATTTCAAGCTGGGGTAAAACACCAGTAGGTAAAATTGCTATCGATAATATAATGATGAGAATGCCAGCGTTTGGAACGATTGTTATTAAAGGAAACTTAAGCTCATTTTCTAGAACACTTGCTACGCTCTTAGGAGCAGGTGTTTCGCTAATAGATGCCCTTGAGATCTGTGTCGAGACAATTGATAACGCAGTTATTGCCAGAGATATTGAAGATGTAAAAAAGAAGGTTATTGAAGGTAAGACTTTTACCGAGCCTCTTTTAAAGATTGAATACTTCCCAGAGATGGTAGGGCAAATGATTAAGGTTGGTGAGCAAACAGGATCAATAGATAATATGCTTGATAAGATTGCTAATGTTTTTGAGGATGAAGTTGATGAGGCCATAAATGCTGCTACAAAGCTAATGGAGCCGATTATTATCGTAGTCCTTGGTGGGATTATAGCCACTATACTTGTAGCAATTTACTTGCCAATGTTCATGGCCGGTGGAGGTGCTTAGTTTGATAGCTGCCATGAATAATGGTCATTATGAGAGAAAAATATTCCATATAAACAGCTAAATATGGTGTATTTGCATCAAACTGAGAGTGAATTTAAAATGTGAATACGATTACACAATATATGAATCTTAATTTCGTATTGAGTTTGGTCGTGAAACTTAATAACTTTTAAGTCATCTTAATTGACTTAAACAAGGGGATTAAAAATGAAGAAAATTACTTCTACTGAGGGTTTTACCCTGGTGGAGCTAATGGTCGTTGTTGCGATTATTGGTATTCTGTCAGCGGTTGCAATTCCAAACTTTAAAAAGTATCAAGCAAAGTCTAAAACGTCTGAAGCCAAGCTTCAACTTGCATCGATTTACTCTGCTGAAACAGCACTTCAAACCGACTTCGATTCATTTGGAACATGTTTAGGTGATGCTGGTTATGTTTCACCAACAGGAACATGGGATGCGGGTGTTCCAGCTCAAGGTTCTACTTATTACGCAATAGGATTCGCAGCAACAAATGGTACTGCTAATCAAATTATTATTGATAACGGTGGTGTATGTGATGCTAATGAATATGGTGCCGGAGCATTTAAGAAAGTTGGTGGTACAAGAATGACTGTCGCTAATATTGCATCAATTAACCCTTCTCCTAGAAATATGGGAGATGGAGCTCAAACTGCTCCAGGTGTAGATAACTTAGGTGGTTTCTTTGTTGCCGGTGCAATTGGTGTTCTTGATTCAACTAAAATTACTGCGGCATTAGCTGACCAATGGGCGATTGATCAAGATAAGCAACTTTATCAAATTAATGTAGGTTACTAATTCAATATAATGGGGGCTTCTTTAAGAGAAGCTCCCTTTATTTCTTTATTCTATAAATACCATTATCAAGAATATAGTCGTTTCCAAAAAAGTCCCTTCTAGCACAAGCCTTACTTCCCGAATTCAGACAAGCTAAATCTATCTCAGCTTTTAAAAAGAACAGTGATTGTGACGTTCTTTCTTTGACAATACCTTTAGTCATAAGTTGGTATGACTTGAATAAGAGATTAAAAGCTAGTTTGGGATCTCTTTCTTTATTTTTCAATTTTAATATGAGTTTAGGAAGTATTTTAAAGTGTGATTTTGCATATGGATGTTCTTTTAAAAGCATATATTTTTCGAGAGCTTTTGCTGCATTATTCATTTCATAGAAGTAGTTAAAAGCAGTGTTGTACAGAAGCTGGTAATCAGTTGGGTATTGAATTAATCCCTTCTCATATAATGCCGCAGCTCCGATGAGATCATTCTTTATAATAGAGAGATATATTCCTCCAAAAAGATAGTTTTCAAAAAAGTATGGGTCCAGCTCGGAAATAGTGTCAAACTTATAATACATCCATGATCGCTCAGATGTTTTAGTATGAGTTGTATCAGACTCAAGTAACGTCTTTGTCCACAAGACTGAAGAAACTAGCCTTCTATTTCCAAGTGTAAAAAGCTTTAATACATTTTGATTAAATGTATATGAGCTTTCTTGTGTTGATATATCTAATTTGGGCTTTTTAAAGGTCGAGTTTAAGATGTTCGTTGTAACAAATAGTATTATGACCAAAGAGATTACAGGTAAATGTTTGAAAGATATATATTTAGAAAGTACCATATAGAAGTATTTTAGTAGAAATAGTTATTGGTGAAAAGAAGTGTTTAAAGTAAATAATGTTTCAAAGAAATTTCGTAATGATTTTTGGGAAAAAGATTTCTTCGCGTTGGAGGATGTCTCATTTGAGATAAACCCAGGTGAAATAGTCGGTTTTCTTGGTGCAAATGGTGCGGGCAAGACAACTTTCTTAAAAATTCTTCTACGCTTTATTAGTACGACGAGTGGAGAAGTTGAATTTTCAAAGGATTTAGGTGAAGGAAATGATGTCTTCGCTAATCTAGGTTATATGCCTGAGAGGCCTTACTATTATCCACATTTATCGGGTCGAGAATTCTTAGATTATTGTGGACGCTTACAAGACCTCGATAGTGAGACGATTAAAGAAAAATCGATATATTGGGCGAAAGAGTTAAAAATTGATTTTGCTCTGGATCGTTTAATCAAGTCCTATTCTAAGGGAATGCTTCAGCGGCTTGGCTTTGTAAGTACTCTAATTCATGATCCTAAATTAATAATCTTAGACGAGCCTCTTTCTGGTTTAGATCCATTAGGAAGAAAGGAATTTAAGGACATTCTAGTAAGACTACATAAAGAAGGAAAAACAGTATTCTTTAGTTCTCATATTGTATCTGATGTAGAAGAAATATGTCAGCGAGTAGTTGTCCTTGAAAAGGGGAAGCTAATGTATACAGGTGCCATTGATAACCTGATCCTGGATAATATAAAACCAGTATATAATATATCTATAGTTAAAAATGTGTCCGTTCAAGAGAAGTACTCAAATGAGTATACCCATTCTAATGATGAATTATCATTTTTCGAAATCCCAATTAATCAAAAAAATAGTTTCCTAGAAAAGCTTTTTCAAGATGGTGTTGAAATAGCGGGCGTAGAAAAGAGTAAAGTATCTCTTGAAAGTGTTATTTATAATCTACAAGGAGAAGCTAAGTTATGAAATTTCTTGTAGTAGCAAAGTATACATATAAAGAGTTAATAAAGAGTAAGGTTATGGTTATATCCGCTTGGGCCTCTCTATTATTATTAATATCGGTTTATGTAACTTCAGAGTTCTCTTATGGTAATCCCCAAAAGATAGCATTGGACTTCGGTCTAGGGGCTTCTTCAGTCCTGTCTGCAATTATTGCAATTTTTCTGGGGGGGAGTCTTATAAGTAAAGAGGTTGAAAGCCGAACGATATATATCGCCTTATCTCGACCTATTGATAGGGTAAATTTCTTAATAGGTAAAATATTAGGGATGTCTTTAATTCTTGGCTTAAATATTTTGTTGATAAATACAGTATCGATAGCAGTTTATTTCTATTATGGTGGAGTCTTTGATTCTATAATTCTATTCTCTGTTGTATTTTCATTTTTAGAATCTTTAATAATTTTAATGATTGTCACAATGTTTAGTTTGTTTACGAATCAGACAATTAGTATTGTAAACACTGTTATAATATATTTTTTAGGTCACGCAATACCAAGAAGTTTTGATGTTCATTTTTTAAATGCTCGTCCTCTATTACTAAAATTTGTTAAGGCCTATTCATATGTCTTTCCAAATTTAGATAAAATTAATATTCGCGACTTTGTTATTTATAAGAGAGGGATACCTACAGACTTTATAATGGGGGCCTTTGTATACGCTGTCTCATACTGTATTATTCTCTTAATTATAAATAGCTATATATTTAGTAAAAAAGAATTGGAATAATATATGGAGTATAACTTCTATTTAGCGTTTGCGACGATCTTTGGTCTTTTGGTGGGGAGTTTTCTTAATGTCCTCATTTATAGAATACCTCTTAAGAAGAACTTTGTTAATGATCGTTCTCACTGTACATCTTGCGACAAATTAATTTATTGGTATGAGAATATACCTGTCATCAGTTGGCTATTTTTGAAAGGGAAGTGTTCAAAATGTGGCGCTTCGATAAGTCCCCTATATCCAACTATAGAGTTAATAGTCGGTCTTATAGCATTTCTTCTTTTTCCAAAGCTAATTTCACTACAATCACTCACATCATTTATATTCTTCTTTTCTGTTGCATGTGCTTTCTTGGTTCATTTTGTAATTGATCTTAAACATAAAATACTACCGAATGGGATAAATATATATCTCGCTATTCTCTTTCTTGTTCATTCCATTTTTACTTATTCATACACATATTGGTTATTTGGCTTTCTTTTAGGCTTTGGATTTCCAGCTGGAGTAACTTGGCTTTTCTGGGTACTAAGAAAAAAAGAAGGACTGGGTGGTGGAGATATCAAACTATGGGCCGTACTTGGGATTATACTTGGTCCGTTTGGTGTGCTGCATAATATATTTCTAAGTTGTATGTTGGGTTCATTGATTGGACTCCCATTAATTGGTCTTAAGGTAATTAGTCGAAATACTCGCATACCGTTTGGACCATTTATTTTGATCATTGCATCTTTTCAAATATTTTTTCCTGATATCTTTAAATCATTTATTAGGTTGATCTTATAAAAAAACCAATAACTTCTTGAAATGCTGATACGATGCAAGGTATAATTTTTTAATAAGTACCAATCTCAATGGAATGAACATGGACTTGAAGTCATTAAAACCACAGGACGTAGTTGATGGAGTAAAGGATCTCTTAGGTCTTTCCAGTAATAAAGTTGTGGGCGTTGATATAGGTTTAAGTTCAATTAAAGTAGCCGAAATGTCCAAGTCGGGAGACAGCTACAAGCTAACAAATTACGCATCTATTGCCCTACCAGAGGGCGTACTCATAGAAGATGAAGTTCAAAAAGAAGATGAGTTAGTTGAAGCAATGACAACTGTCTTTGAAGAAATAGGTATAAAGGGAAAGAATATCTGCCTAGGTCTTTTTGGACCGAATACTGTTATGCGTAAGCTTCAGTTGGCCGGTGGTGATGCAGATGAAATTGAGGATCAAGTTCTTTGGGAAGCAGAGCAGTACCTACCGTTTCCCGTAGAGGAAAGTAATCTCGATCATTACGTTGTTGGTGAAAATAGCGGTGGTGGTGTAGATGTGATCGTTGCTGGCGTGAGAAGAGACGTCCTACTTACCTTTAAAGAAATAACTGAAAAAGCACAAGGTAAAGTCAAGATTATTGATCTTACTCCATTGGCCATTAGTAATATTTTTGAGCATGTCATGCTAGATGAAATCTATTCAGATGAAAATGAAGAAGGTGGAGACAGGTCTTGGCTCCTACTAGATGTAGGTGCACAAAAAACGGAATGTATAATTTATAAAGATAGTATGCCAATTTTTACCAAAGAAATACCAATTGGTGGTTCGATGGTAACGGAAGAAATACAAAGACAATTAGGTGTTAACTTTGAAGAAGCTGAAGATCTTAAAGTTACAACAGATGAAAATGGAAACCTACCTGAAGAAGTCGCTCAGATTGTTAAAGAAATAAATGAATCGTTTTTCAACGAGATCAAGAAAACAATAGACTTCTATTCAAGTTCGACTTCAGATGATTCTCTAGTCGAGTGTTATGTAACAGGTGGAAGTGTCCAATTACCAGGAATTTTAGAAGGGCTAACAGATGCACTAGGTATAGATGTTTCTGTATTTAATCCTTTTCGAGCTATTGACTACGATACAAAGAATATTGATGAAGATGAACTCAATGAAATTGCCTATAAGGGAGTTGTTGCTCTTGGGTTAGGAATGAGGGAGCTTTCGTCATGATTGAAATTAACTTATTGGAGAAGAAGAAGCCTATCCGCTTACCGGTTGTTGTCGGTATTGATTTAAATGAAGTTAGTATCAAGCCTCTTGTTTTCGCTTATATATTTAAGTTATGTGTGGATTGGTTTGTGACTCCTAGTATTGGATCAGATGTAGCTGACCTTGAAATTAAGCAAAAGGGCTTACAGCAACAAGCAAGAAAAATACAAAAGGCCTTAAAAAAGAATAAGAGTTTGAATAAGAAGCTTGAACTCTTTGAAAGACAAATCCTAAAACTTAAGCAAAGAGAAGCTCAGGTCGAACAAGTTTTAAAACAAAAAACGAATCCGAAAAATATTGTAACGGCCCTATCAAAAATCGTTCCTGATGATTTATGGTTCAACGAAGTTACTATCAATAAACAGCAGAGGCTAAAGATTGATGGAGGGGCCATATCATATAGAAGTGTAGGAGAGTTAATTAGTAAGGCCAATGAACTTGAGTTCTTTGGTGGCTCTATTATTATCAAAGATTCTCAAACAGAAGAAGAGAAGGTCTTTGGAGACACCTACAGATTACAAAAGTTTAAAATCGAAGGTGATATCTCTTCATATGGTGTTTTAGCAGATGATTAAATTAATTAATAAGCTCTATTTATTTATCTTTTTGTGGGCCGGATTTGGAGTCTACGAAGCCTATGAATTTAGTACTACGGAAAGAGAGCGTATTGAAAGCTCAATTCAAAGCTTAGAAGTTAAGATAAGAAAAGGTAGAAAAGAAAAAAAGAAGATTGGTAAGTACTTAAAAAATATTACCCAAAAGAAAAAAGAAATTGAACAAGTTGCGCTACAGATTGAAAAGATACAAAAGAAGCTGCCAAGTAAGGTTGCCGATTCTGAAAATATAAAGTTTGTTAGGGATATATCGAACTCTCTTAAAATTAGAAAAGTAAATATTGTTCCAGGTAAAGATGTCGATAATGGCTTCTATATTACAAAGTCCTATAACTTTGAAGGTGTAGGAACATACCTCCAGTTCCTACTTTTAGTTGAGAAAATAGCAGAGTCGGAAAGAATATTAAATGTAAGAAATATTAACTTAAAGAGAATACCTTCTAAGAAGCGTGGCCGATATGAATTGGTCACTCTAAAAGCGGGAATAGAAAGTTATAGATATAATGCTGCTCATAAAGAAGATCGCGGTATTCAAAATATTGAAAAAGACTTTCTGGAAAGTCAGAAAAAGAAAAAACCTAAAAAGAGAAGAAGAAGGAAGAAGAGATAGATGATGAAGAAAATTATTCTATTTACATTCATTATGGCCTCAAGTCCTTCCTATTCTTCGACGCTATCTCTGAAGTCTCGATTAAAGAATTTTAGAGACCCATTTAAGAGAAATATCTTAAAGAGAACGAAAAAGGGTAGAAACAAGAAAGTTGTACAAACTTACTTTAGTAATAAAATTAGTATTGAGAACGTTGCGATAGAAGATTTAAAGATCGTAGGTGTATATCTTGGTAAGGAAAGACGAGCAATTGGTCTTCAAATATCAAAGGCCGAAAAGGCCGAGCCATTTATCATAAAAGAAGGGATGAAGGTCGGTCCAGATGCTGTTGAGGTTAAAGCAATACTTCCAGGTGGAATTGTATTAGTTGAAAAGGTCGTTAATGTTTATGACGAAGAAGAATATCTCGAAACTATTATTCCTGTATCCGAGTAATTTTCTTTAGTTTAAAAATATATGCATAGTTTAAAGCTATGATACAATAAATATGTGTAATTAATGCATTTACTTATGGAAGAGTAATGATGAAGAAAGGATTTCTGGTATTAGCACTACTAATCTCTAGTGCTACCACATTTGCAACAAACCTACTTGCTATAAACTTTCAACAAAAAGATGAAGTTAGTCATTTAGATTTCTTGTTTGATAAACAACAAGTAAATATTAAGCGATTTCATGTTGTTGATGATAAGCAAATTATCGTTGATATACCTGATGTTGAAGCGAGTGAGCGTGTTATGCGAGCATTTGATACTTCAGAGTTTTCAGGAAGTATCGTCTTTGTTTCGGCATATAAGAAACCAGGATCTTCTGGAGACATTAGAGTCGTTCTACAATTAAGAGATAACGTAAGATCTAAAATTGAAGTGATCGGTAAGAGAGCAGTCCTTAAGGTTGAGAATAGATTTGGTGTTTTTTCAAAGAGAGATCTTAAACAAGATGTTGTCTTAAAGAAAAAATCAAAAGCAAAGAAGTTCGCATCAAAGATTAATATTCCAAAATCTCTTTCAGTTGAAGATATCCTTGAAAATATCACAATGTCAGGAAAGAAGAAGTATGTTGGTAAGAAGATTACATTAAATGTTAAAAATATGGCCGTATCAACAGTAATTGAAATGATAGCTGATGCTTCCGGTTTCAATATCATTCAGTCTGACGATATTAATAAATTAAAAACATTATCATTAAATCTCGTTAATATCCCATGGGATCAGGTACTTGATACAGTTTTAAACTTAAATGATCTTGTTGCTGAAAAAAATGGTTCAATTCTTACTATAAAGACACTGAGTCAAGCAACTGATGAGCGTAAAGCTAAAGAGAGAGCATCAGCTCTTAAAACAAAAGCAGAACCATTAGTTACAAAGATATTTCCAGTGAGTTATGCCAAGTCAAAAGACTTAGAGAAAATCTTTAAGGATTATCTAACTAAAGAGAGAGGGGCAATCTCAAGAGATGAGAGAACGAACTCAATCATCGTCAAAGATACCCAGGGAACAGTCGATAAGATTGAAAAAATCTTAAAGCTACTAGATACACAAACACCACAGGTTTTAATCCAGTCAAAAATTGTAGAAGTATTTGAAGACTATGCCAGAGAAGTCGGGTTAACTTCTGGGTTAAACTTTGGTTATGATCCAATTGGAGTTCAATCAGATTCTTCATCTGTAGTTGGAGCTACTCCAGGTACTACTGAGAATGGTGGTCCAGGTTTTAGTTTTTCTTCTGCACCATCTACCGGTACAAACGCTAGAAACTTATTTGGAATGACTATTGGAAGGTTTGGAAGACTCTTCAATCTTAACTTTCAACTTCAATTATTAGAAAGTGAATCAAAAGGAAAAATTATAGCTTCTCCTAGAGTTGTTACTAAGCACAATGTAAAAGCACAGCTTTCTTCATCTGATGAAACATCATACGTAGAAAGGGAAGGGACTGGAGAAGATGCAACGGTAACCTTTAAGAACAAGGAAGCTAAGTTAGACCTCATCGTTACGCCTCTTGTGACAAATGATGGTGCGATTGATCTAGTAATTGAACTTGTAAAGGAACAGTTTGGTAACCGTCCAAGTGCTGATGCTCCACCAAATATTCAAAAGAGAAAGATTAGTACGAGTGTTCTTGTTGATAATGGTTCAACCATTGTACTCGGTGGTTTGTATAACTTTGAAAAAAGAGAATCACACTCTGGTGTGCCTTTCTTAAAAGATATTCCACTTGTTGGTTGGTTATTTAGAACACCTCATAATCCTCAAACAACTAAGCAAGAGCTTGTTATTTTTATTACTCCAAGAATTGTGAATCAGGAAAAAGCTGGTTTAGTAAATAGTATTTAATATGTCAGACTACTCTAATTTGATTGAAAAATATTCTGAAAAGTTAAGCAAAGACCCTCTTTCAAAGGTCTTTGCTCCACTTGGTGAAATATATAGAAAATTAGGTATGTATGAAAGAGCTCTCAGTGTCTATGATATGGGACTCAAGCACAATCCTGACTATACTCTCGGGCAAGTTGGTCTATCTCAATGTTATTATGATCTGGAACAATACCAAAGAGCATATAACGTCTTAAAGCCACATTTTAAATACAATGCAGATAATATAAAGTACCTTAAGCTCTTTGCTAAGGTCTGTGATCGATTAAATCTACTTGATGAGACTGTAAATATTCAAAAGGCGATTCTGTTCCTTGCTCCTAAAGATGCTGAGGCAGCAAATTACCTTATGGAGTACGAAGATAAGGCGACTTCGATAGTTGAAATGAGTGATACAAAGTCATTTGATGTTGAAAAACTAGATGATGGTCTTAATGGCTGGACACAATTAAGTCTGGTAGAAAAAGAAACACAAGAAGAGGTCATCCTCGAAAAAAAACTTGTTGTGACAGAGGACACATCTGCACCAGTATTTAGTCATACATTGGTAGATTTATATCTGAAGCAAGGTGCTAAAGAAAAAGCTATAGCTCTTCTTGAAAAAGCCATTGAGGTAAATCCAAAAGATTCTAAAGTCATTGAAAGACTCTCAACGCTGAGATCTGAAACAGAAGAAGCGAGAAGTACTGGACATGACGATCTCATGAAGGCATTTGATAGTAGATCAGAACAAATAAATAAGAGTGATGAAGACCAGTTAGAAAAAGTTACAATGGCCTTTAATCTATTTATGAAACAAATTGAATTAAGAAGAGATACGGTATTAGGTCTATGAAAAAATTCTTTGTCATTAACGGACCAAACCTCAATATGTTGGGTACCAGAGAAATTGAAATATATGGAAAAATGGGCCTTTCTGAAATAGAAGAATATACCAAAAAGACCATTGCGTCTCATGACAAAACTATTGAACAGACTTGGTTTCAAAGTAATAGTGAAGAAGAAATCATTAATAAAATTCACGAGTTAACTAAAGAAAATATCGAAGCGCTGATCATTAATCCAGCAGCATTCTCTCATACCAGCGTGGCAATTCTTGACGCGTTGAGTATTTTGAGCTGTCCTATTATTGAAGTACACTTATCTAACACGAATAGAAGGGAAGAGTTTAGGCAGAGAAAAATTACTGCCAAATCATCAACCGCTGTGATAGAAGGGATGGGATATAAGGTCTATGCATTGGCCATATTATCTCAAATACTGAAATAAGGACGATTTAATGGAATTTCAAACTACAGATTTTAGAAAAAACCTTAAAGTTGAGGTTGATAATAAGCCATACCTCATGATTAAGTGTGATTTTACTAACCCTGGAAAAGGTTCAGCTTTCTATAAAGTTAAGCTTAAAAACCTTGAATCAGGAACTGTAATTGAAAGAACATATAAGTCAGGTGTTTCAACAGGTGTAATGAAGCCAGACCTTGTAGAAAAAGAAGTGGAGTATATGTATTCAGATCCAGATGGATTTAACTTCATGGATCAAAGTAACTATGAGTCTATTCACGTAAGAACTGATCAAGTAGGCGATTCAGCTAATTACCTCCAAGAAGGTATTAAATTAGAACTATTATATTACAAAGGTAACCCAATCTCTATTGAACTACCTAACTTTGTAGAACTTGTTGTGACACAAACTGATCCAGGTCTAAAAGGTGATACAGCATCAGGTGGTCTTAAGAAAGCAGTAATGGAAACTGGTTTACAGGTTAATGTTCCTCTATTTATTAAAGAAGAAGAACTATTAAGAATAGATACGAGAACTGGTGAATATGTAGAGCGTGTAAACAAATAATAAGTAATTTAAGAAATATAATTTTTGAAGAAAGGGCCTTTTTATAGGGCCCTTTTTTTTTGTGTTTTCAGTAGGCAAATCTGCCTCAAGGCCTTCAGTTAAAGGAGTATGGTCTATAATAATATAGCGTACTTATGTCCAAATTTTGTATTGGAGTGACTTTGACAGGTATAGGAAATATCTTTGAAAATGAACTAGATTCATACCTTAAAGATAAATACATTTATTATAAAAAAAATGAAAGGGCACAGGCCTTAATTCAGTCTATCTCTTCTTTGAGTGATGTTGAAAAAAACCAAGCAATAATAAATCTAAAAGTATACTTAGAGTCAGATAAATATGACTTCTATTTAAATTCACTGTTGATAATTACACTTTATAAGTTAGGAAAAATTAGAGAAGTACGAACAAGGTTTAACTCAATAGCACTCTATCTAGTTAAAACAAAAAAACTTCATAAGTTGAAAGAACTGATTCTTATTCTACAGGAAACGAAAGTCATTATTAATGAACTAAAAACCTTCGAAAGAATTTACGACTTAAGAATTGGAAACGTTGAATCTATTGGTAGTGAAAAAACTATTCTCTCTTTTTTAGAGTTTAATGACGTGAAAATGAACTCTAGTGTCTACTTTAAAAATACCTTTGTTTTAAAACAGTTCGTAGAATCAATTGAGATCTATCCTGTTTTGGATATTATTGAAGCAATCCTAAAAGCAGTACCTATAATCCCTATCGACAATCATTTCATAAAATCATTAGAAAAGATCTCATACGAAAGTGGATCAATTGCAGTAAGTAAATCAATCGTTGATGTTGTTTCTAAACTTGGTCAAAGTTTTGGAGTTAATATTGATAAACTTAATAATGTTACAAGGCCTAAGGACACAGAAGATAAAGGTACTACAAGTAGTTACGAGTATAGAATACCAATACAAATTGAACAAAATAAGATATTAGATTCAATTAAAGATAAAGATCTTATCACGATGGCGATCGCAGCTAGAAATAATAAAGATTTTCTTTTGGCGATAGCCTTATATCGAGAAGTTCTCTTTGAGCAATCATTAGATGAAGAAAGTTATCTGAATTGTGTTTATGAAATTGCTATGTGTTATGAATCAAGAGGTGATCTTGATAGGGCGAATAAGTTATATTCATTTATTTGCATGTATAGACCTTCATATAGAAGGGCCAAGGAAAGGTTAAGTAACTTTGAGCAGAATTAATAAAATTCTTATCATATTTTTAATGCTAGTTTCCGCCCTTGTTTTTGGGCTATGGAGAGCTTTACAAAGTCCTTACTTTGCAGGTCTCATTGCTAATCATATTAATGAAAGAATTGTATCAAAGGTTGATGCGGAAGTTAAAATAGGGAATATAGAGTTTTCAATACTTCCCCCTGCAACACATCTAAATAATGTACTGATAAAGAAAAAGAATCTTCTAGAGATCTATCAAAAAAGAATGTCTCTAACATTTTCAATTTGGGATTTTTTAAGATCGGAGTTAAGAATATCTGAATTTGAAATTGAAAACGGATATGTAGATATAAAGAAACTACCTAAAGGTGAAAAAAGTAAGAAGCAAATCAATGTATTTAACTTAATTAAGAAAGAAGTATTAGGGAAACTACCAATTGCTGTTGGAGAGTTAGCCTTTAAAAATGTAGACATCATATTGGATAAGAAAATTTACGGCATAGATTATTTTAGGTTACGTCCGTATAAATATAGTATTGATCTAGAACTAGGTGTTAAGTCTCTTAAGTACGGTGAATATGATATTGATGGAGGAGAATTTAAGTTTGAGATACTCAAAGATAAAATTAGAATAATTGAGTCTGAGATTCAAAAAAATAAAACAAAGATTAAGCTCTCTGGAGCATTTGATAATGTGAAAGACTCAAAAATCGATATTAATTATAAAGGACGAATAGAAGAGTTTCTACCTCTAAGTGTTCAAGAGAACCTTGCTTTGTCGGGAGATTGCGAATGTAATATTTCCTTTCGAGGGAATATCTATCGAAACCCTAAGATCAAAATCGATGCAAAGTTAAGTGATGTTGAATCAAGTTATGTAGTCTTCGAAGAAGCGGACTTAATTATAAATGCTACAGAAAAATCCATTATATTATCTAAAGCAATAATCAGAACTAATAAAGGTAAAGGGCAGATTCTAAAACCTGTTGAGTTTAATACTAAGAAAGAAACTGATATCACAATCTCTGCCCAAATGGAAAATCTGTTACTACACGATATTCTTTATTTCCTAGGTCCGAACTTTAAAATAATGAATGGCCGTGTAACTGGTCATGCAAATATTAATGTTCAGGGTGCTAATATCAATGTTGATGTTAAAGACGGTACAAATATTTCAGAATTCACATTAGGACAAAGTGATAATATCTTAGCTCCTAGTGAAGTACTTGTCAGTGGTATGAGCTTTAATATGTCAGATAAACTTCATTTAAAGGGAAATATTGAAGTTGAGTCGGAAAAGTTATCGTATGAGGGAATAATATCTGATAGTGGAATTGATATTGATCTTGATAGTGATAAATTCGAACTGCAAAACCTCGGTGGTGAAATTGGAAAAATTTTATCTGGATCAGGGTCTATTGATGCCAAGTTTATAGGACCTTTTGAAGATGTATTATTAAACCTCACTTCTCAAGAAATAAAGAACTTAAAAGTATTTAATTACTCTATTCCTGGACGAAGTAAAGCGGACGTATCAATGAACTTAAGTAAGTTAAAGCTTATGATTAATGAAGTTCAGACTCTTGATAAGAATAAATTAGCAGCTAGTGGAGAGATAGACTTTATAAGTAATCAGATTAAGCTTGGTCTGAACATTGATAGAGTTTTCTTTGGAGCACTCCCTGAAAGTATTGCTCCTATTTGGAATGAGACAAAACCATTTCTAAAAGATTTTGAGGGGGAGATTGGTGGAAGTTTAAATATTGATGGAAGCTTTGACAGTTTAAGAGTTCAGTCAAGTTTATCTTCGAATAAGGTGAGTATCTATAAAGAACCTTTCTCTAAATTTAATGCTGCTTTCTATGTAGATAATGATGGCCTATTTATAGATCGAGTAGTTGGTCGAAAAGGTAAGGCACACTTTGATATGTCTCTAGATTATTTGTTCAAAGAGGGACTGAAGCTTGGTAAGTTCAATATATATGGATTGAAACTTAATGACTTAAATATTTATAGGCAGCTTGGATTAGGTTACGATGGAACATTAAATATCAGATCAAAGTTTGCTAACTCTAATGGAAGAAAAGCCAATGTTAATATTTCAATGTTAAAGTCTAGCGTTGGTAGAAAGAAGTTAAAGCCTTCTAATATAAACATCAGTATTGATAAAGATAAACTATCTTTAAGCAGTTCATTACTTGGTGGAAAAGCAAATGTTAATGGAAAGGTATTTATTGGAAATAAAAAGAATGAACTTTCCGAGATAACATCGTCGATAAATGTTCCAGATTTGAAAACAATTTTAGGAATAGTTTCGCTACACAACATCTATGATACTGATCTCTCAGGAGAGTTTGCCGGTAACTTTAGTTCAAGCTTTAGAGTTGGAAACCTTAACGAAATTGATTTTAATCTTGTAACAAAGAAGTTCCGTCTTCAAAAATTGAATAAATTTTTAGCATTGACCTCACAAGGCGAGATTAATGTAAGAAAGTCTAAAATCAATAAGATGTCCGTGAGTGTTAGAGGAACGGGTGGAAGTTACGCTCTTAACGGTAAAGGTGATTTTAATGAAGGTGTAAAGCTAGATCAAAGCTTTAACGTTGATCTCGCTTTTGCTCAACTCATTTCTCCTTATATTGAAAGAGCTGAAGGACGACTATACGGACGCGGAATTCTGTCAGGGAAAATAGGAGATTTAAAAAACTATCATGAACTTAATACAGAAGATTTAAACCTAAAGCTAATGAAGGTGCCAGTTCATTTCTCTAATGGACAAATCAACTCTGTTCTTAATAATGAAACGTGGACTCTGAAGAGTATGAAGTTAGGTGTTGGATCAGGAACGTTACAAGGGAATGGCTCTATAAAGTTTAAGCTCCCATTTCCGGAAATGAATCTGAAGTACAAACTTGATAACCTACGCTATCCAGTGGCCGATAAATCGACGATTGATCTAAGTGGAATTACTACGTTAGAAGGTCGTGGCTTTCCATATAAGCTGACTGGAAATATTTTAATAAATGGTGGCCGTTTTGAGGATGAGTTTAATGAGTTTAAAAGTGATTCTAGTTTCTTAAAGAGTGTAGATAAGTATATTGATGTTAAAAAAACTGGATTACCTGAGATTATAGCGCTTGATCTTAAGGCAAGAACTCTTGATACGATTAGAGTAAAAAATAGGCTAGCTGATTTATTTGTAAATGCAGATTTAAAAGTAGACGGCAATCCTTTATCCCCTAACGTTAAAGGACAGTTAAATGTTCTACCTACTTTGAGTAAGTTTAAGTTTAAAGGAAATGAATTTCTGATAAATGATGGATCTATAACACTTGAGGGAATTAATTCCTCAACGCCTTTTGTAATGAACTTTACGTCTGAAGCTAAGGTTGCTCAGTATGATGTAAAGATGTCTATTCTTGGTAGTGAGAATGATCTTCAAATTAATATGGAATCGAATCCACCACTTAGCCAGGAAGATATATTCTCTTTATTAGCGTTAGGGGTGACATCTGACTTTTCAAAAAACCTTGAAGAGAAAGATAAAGCATCTTTGACAACAATTGGAATAGGAACTTTAATAGTTGATCAATTGAAGATTAATGAGGGCCTCGATTCTACTTTAGGACTTAAATTAAGTGTTCTTCCTGAGGTTAGTGAGAGTGATGATAGCCCTATTCTCGCATCACAGTCAGATCAGTCGAGTAAAGTTAAGACCGCTACGAAGTTAAAAATACAGAAAAAAGTAACAAAGGACGTTGATCTTACTTTTTCTAATACATTTGGCGGAGATAGTGGTGAAAAGCAAGAAATGAATATAGACTTTAACCTAAATGATGAATTTTCGATTCAAGGTGTATTTGAAAGAGAAAACGACCCTAATGAAAATGCTGATGAAAGTTCAGTTGGAGCAGATATAAAATACAAATGGTCATGGTAAGAGCTCTCTACATTCTTATATTAGTTTGTTTAAGTTGTAACTTATATGCCTCGGAGTATATTCAAAGTGTAGTCGTTGAATGCGATGGTAAATCTGACTGTGTGGATATAATAAGCGGCTTTAAGGAACTTGAAGGACAAAGTAGATCGAAGAAAGAGCTTTATAAGTATTTCGATTTTGAGCTTAAAAACCCCATATATAAATCTTTTAATTTCTCATTGAAAAATGGAATTCTAAATATTGAGACCTCTTTGAGAGAGAAGGTTTCTAATATTTCAATAGTAGGAGCTGATGAAGTTCTAAGAAGAAGAGTTTTTGAAGATTTTCCGATTAAGGAAGGGGACTTTTTTAACAAGAAATTAGTTGAGGACGCTCTAGCCAAGATTGAACAACTTTACTTTACTCAAGGTGATGAGAATTTGAGCTTAACTACTGTTGAGACAGAGGAAGGTATTAGCTTGAATGTCAGCTTAAGCAATATTGGAATAAACAAAGTTGGTGAAGTTGAGGTTACTGGTGTAAATCGCTTATTTGAAGAGAAGATTCGTTCAATGTTCGAAGGCTTCTCTAATAAGACATGGGATAAAACGATATTTAAAAGACATATCGAAGAATTAGAGATCTATCTCGATAGCCTAGGATATTGGAATTCAATAGTTAAAACAAAAATCCTAAAAGAGGCGAAAGTGAGAGCTCAAGTTAATGTAAGACTTGGAAAACGCTATGCATTTAATTTCCACGGGGTTACTTACTTCGAACATTATAAACTTACTAGTGAGCTCAAAAAAATAGTTAAGAATAGAAGGGGATCACTAAATAGTGACTCAATAATTCATATACTTTCAAAGCTATATAAAGATCGCGGCGTTTTCTACTCAAGTGTCAAAGTTAGAAAGGTTAAAGGCAAAGATGAAAATTCTCCTTACGAGTTCTTCTTTATTGATGTTAAAGAAGGAACAAAGGTTAGACTCGAAGAGGTTATTTTCTCTGGAAATAGGGAGATCTCAACTAAGAAAATTGAAGATGTTTATAACTCGAATGCCTCAACACTTTTAAGTAGAGGCTATCTTGATATTAAGGCTTTGGATTCTGTTAAGAATAAACTTAAAGAGTATTATATTAGTAATGGATATATATTTTCCTCAATAGAAGATCCTATTATAGTATTTTCAGAGTCTGGAAAAAGTGCCTTCGTTACCTTTAAAGTTACCGAGAGTAATAAGTATACGATAAATAAAATAAATATTTCTGGTGTCACAGATAAGAAAATGGTCACAGAGATAAAGCGTATTCTTTATAATAAAGAAGGGAAGAACTTTGATGTTATCAAGGTCGATCAAGATCTCAAGACAGCTCTAGAATATGTTAAAGAGAAGGGATATTTTTTTAATTCGTATCTAGAAAAGAACCCTAAGAAGATTGTTAATGTATCAAGCGCGTCAAAATCAGTTGATCTGAACTTAAAATTTAAGACAGGAAAAAAGACTTACTTAGGAAATCTTATTGTAACGGGAAATCTCCTAACTAAAGATATTGTTGTTAAGAGGGAAGTAAAAGTTGCAAGAGGTGAGTTAATTACGCCACAGAAAATGAATAGCTTTGTAAATAGACTGAGAAGCTTAGGGCTATTTACTCGCGTTAATATAACGCCGTTTATTGGAAACAAAAAAGGTGAGAACGCTGTATACCTAAACTTCATTGTTAAAGTGAAGGAGAAGAATTTTGGTAGAGGTGAAGTTGCACCTGGATTCAGAACAGATTTAGGATATAAAATTTCTGGAACAGTATCCTATAATAATATATCGGGCCTTAATAGAAGTGTAATTGCGAAGGCTCAGGCGAACAGAAGAACGAGTTACTCTTATTTAGATGAAAGACGTCAGTCAGAACAACGGGACCCCTTAGAAGGAATATTACAGCTTCAATATGTTGAGCCCTACCTATTTGGTAAAGAAATTGAGATGAAAATAAGCACTAAGGCGCAAAGAAAGAGGTATTCTGGATTTGACGCAGACATTCTCAGTTTGTCTCCAATATTTACCAAAGAATTTAACAAGTACTTTACGTCTTCTTTAAAATACGAAATTGATTACATTAAGCAATATGATGCGACTTTAGAAGAAGATAAGGATAGCTTTAAGATTGGAGCAATTACCCCATCAGCTACTTTCGACTTTAGAGATAATCCTGCTGCTCCAACTAAAGGCGCTTGGTTTAATCTGTCATGGGAATTTGCAAATCCATATTTTGGGGCGCAGTCGGATGATGACTTAACAATTAATTATAACCGAGCTGTATCGAGAAATTACTTTTACATTCCTATTGGGAAAATAGTCTTGGCCACTTCTATGACATTTGGAGTCGAGAAGAACTTTGCAAAAGATCTTTTAACAGATGAAAATGGTGACGCTGTCCTTGATAGTGACGGAGAGCAAAAGACAAAAGGTTTCATTCCAAGCCTGAAGGTGTTTAGACTTTCGGGTAGAGATATCCTCAGAGGCTTCTCGGACGATGAGAGTAACGTTCTTATAGATGGCACTGAGATTTCAGATATAATCGTTAGAGACATGGCCTACCTTGTTAACTTTAAAATTGAGCCAAGGTACTACTTATCTGACAATTCAGTAATTGCACTATTCTTTGATGCTGGTCGAGTCTTTAATAAATCAGTGAGATTCTTTGATTTAAAGACTTCAGCGGGAGTTAGTTTTAAAGTTTTAACGCCTGTTGGCTCTTTGGATTTTGATTATGGAGTTAAGCTCAAAAGGGACAGATTTGACTCTGGGGGCCGAGAAACTTTTGGTAGATTTCATGTCAGTATAGGTCAATTCTAGTGGGCCTGAGTGCGCTGCAAGATAAAAAAACTACAAGTTTTTAGTAGTTTATTGGTTCTTTGGGTATTATTTTTACATGTTTTGCATTATTATGTATTTTCGTAGGATTTGGCCCTTGACTAGTGGCCCCAAAACCCTATATAAGAAACGTCATCTGTCTTTATAAAAAGATATAAAAAAATATTGAATTAATAATATTTAGTGGAAGGTTGTTATGTACACTGAAAAATCGTTTGTTTTAAAACCCGTTGATGCTGAGAAAAAGTGGCACTTAATTGATGCAACGGACAAAGTAGTAGGAAGATTAGCTACTGAAATTGCTAATGTTCTTAGAGGAAAAACTAACCCAAAGTATACTCCTCATACTGATTCAGGAGACTTTGTTGTCGTTATAAACGCTGATAAAGTTAAATTTACTGGTAATAAGTGGGATCAGAAAATTTATTATAAGCACACAGGATTCGTTGGTGGTCTAAAAGAAAGAACTGCAAAGCAGCAGCTTGAAAGAAGACCAGAACTTATTCTTATGAGCGCTGTTAAAGGTATGCTTCCAAAGAATACTTTAGGAAGAAAGCAACTTACTAAACTAAAAGTTTTTGCTGGTACTGAACATGCACACGCTGCTCAAGAACCTGTAGAATACAAGTTTTAGGAAAGAGGTAGAAAATGGCTGCAAAAGGAAAAAGTTGGGACGCTCAAGCTGTAGGAAGAAGAAAATCTTCTGTTGCTAGAGTATATGTTGCTAACGGAAGTGGAAAGATTACTGTTAATAACAGAGACATCAAAGAGTACTTCCAAAAAGGAACAGATCGTTACGTTGTTAATCAACCAATGAGCCTATTAAAGGTTTCTGATAAGTACGATCTTAAGATTAATGTAAATGGTGGTGGTACTACTGGTCAAGCAGGTGCTGCTAGACTTGGAATCACTAGAGTACTATTAAAGCTTGATGCTTCAGTTAGACCTGAGCTTAAAGCTGCTGGATTCATTACTAGAGACCCAAGAAAGGTTGAAAGAAAGAAAGCCGGTCTTAGAGGTGCAAGAGCTAAGTTCCAGTTCTCAAAACGTTAATATTTGTTTTTCAAATATATTACAAAGAGCCCGCAATTATTTGCGGGCTTTTTTTGTTAAAACTCTATACTTATTCGAGTAAAAGAGTATATGCCTATATCTATAAAGAACTGCAACACTCATAATCTTAAAAATCTTTCATTAGAAATCCCTTTTAATAAAATTACATGCTTTAGTGGTCCTTCTGGTTCAGGAAAGTCTTCACTGGTTTTTCATACACTAGCAAATGAGTCTAAAAGACGATTTTTAAACTCGCTCCCTTCGAGTATGAATTTCTTTGACAGGGTTCCACAGAGTGCTGAGGTTGAGTCTATCGAGCCAGTGTTACCAGTGTGGATACTTCCACAAAATAATCCGATTGTAGGTTCTCGATTGAACCTCATGGATCAGCTTGAGCTTACAATGGATGTAGCACAGTTATACTTTGAACCATTTAGTAACTTATGTCCCCTGCATGGCGCTGTGCTTGAAGACGGTGGTGCACTATTTAAGGAAAATGTTAAAGATCTCATTGAAAATGAATCTGATGTACTACACTTCCTAATAGATAGGGATATTTACTCAGAGAAGATTTCTGGATTACCTGTTAGATCATATGATCAGCAAGATAGTAAAGTTAGAGAGTATGTTGGAGAAGATCAATATTGGGAAATCTTTCGAATTAAAGGATCTAAGGTTTCAGGTTTAGAGAAGAAGCTATCAGACTTTCCATTTCTAAAAGAGTTGAGCTCTGTTCTTTATGTACAGAATCAGTCGAGTGGAGATGGTAAGTTCATCAGACTCAAAGATGAGGACGTTTGTCTTGAGTGTTTAGATGAGGGTGTGAAAGCTCCAAGGTCTGTCGATGAGTTAATACCGTTCAATGGTGTTGGCGCTTGTACTCCATGCAAGGGCTATGGCTCTGTTTTAGAATATAGTAAAGGAAAAATGGTTAAGTATCCAAGCCTCTCAATTGAGGATGGTGCAATTAGCGTACTTTCATATAGTAAGTTCTCAACTTACTTTCCAGTGTTCTTAAAAGAATTAAAGAGGGCGAAGATATCAACTAAGAAACCATTCTCAGAAGTTGAAGATGGTGTATGGCCAATCCTACTCGAAGGAAAAGGAGCATTTCCTGGTGTTTTAGAAATGCTCTCTTGGCTAGAAGAAAAGCGCTACAAGAGAAGTGTAAGGATTTATCTAAGAGGCCTACAAGTTGAAAAGAGGTGCTCTAGCTGTGATGGAACGAGAGTGTCTCCGATAGCATCTCGATACGATTCTTTACGTGAGCAACTGCCTACATATGGAGAAATTTTAAAATATACGATTGAGGAATTACTCCTAGAGTTACATGACCTGACAGTGAAAGGTAAATCAGTAATCTTAAATAGAGCTCTCGCTAAACTAGAGTTAGCGGTTGAAATGGGGCTTGGGCAATATAGATTAAGTGCAAAGCTAAAAGAATTAGAAACAAACGAGTATCAAAAGTCTCTTCTGGTAAGATACCTGAGCTACAAGGGTTCAGGATCACTATTCGTATTAGATGAGCCAAGTTTGGGACTAAACCTTGAGGAACAAAAAGTACTTGTTAAATATCTTAAAAAACTATCTTCTGGAAATACAATTGTACTTGTGGATCATTCGAAGTTTGTTCAATCAAAAAGTGATCTCGTTGTTGAAATGGGACCTGGTGCTGGACATATGGGTGGAGAGATCTCATATATTGGCAAGTTTAAGAAATCCAAGGCCAAGAGTTTTGATCTAGAAACCCCTCCAAAAGCTAAAGGAAAAGTTTCTTTGAAAGGAGTTACTTTCGGTGACTTCAAAATAAAGAAGGTTGAAATACCAAGAGGAACAATCTCAACGGTAAGTTCATACCTAGAATCATTTTCTAAGAAGGTGATGAGTGATGTTGTTGCAAATGATCTCTACCTGAAGCACTTCGATGAAAAGCTAAACTATGATACTGACTACACCGTTAAATCGTATAATAAGTATGAAGAGTTTGATGATATAATTGTTTATAAGACAAATGTCGACAGAGCGTCTGGTCGATCTACTGTTGGAACGATGCTTGGCCTTTCACCACACGTTAGAAAATACTTTGCCAACTTACCAGTGTCTAAGAACCTAGGGTTAAAAGATGGTCACTTTTCACCAAACTCAGAGTTAGGGAAGTGTAGCATCTGTGAAGGTAAAGGAATTAGACAGATTGATATGCAGTTCATGGAAGATGTTTCTTTTCCGTGTGATGAGTGTGATGGGAAAAAACTCAATAAGTTTTACGCTAACCTAAGTGACGGTAGAATTACTGTACATGAAGCTTATAATACTCCTCTTGGAGAGTTATTTGAGTCACTTCCAACGACACCAAAAATTAGGCGTATACTAGAATTTCTAAAAATGATGAATCTGGATTACTTAACTTTGGATAGAACTCTTCCTTCGTTATCTGGTGGTGAGCGTTTAAGAGTTAAGTTTTTAAATACCTTACAAAAGAATATCGAAAACTCTCTTCTTATATTTACAAGTCTTTCCTATGGTCTTTCAGAGGTTGAACTCGTTAAGGTTAGAGAGTTAATGATAGGGCTATGTGGGAAAGGAAATACAATCATACTAATTGATAACCACCCGATATTTAAAGACTTTGATGTGATAGATATCGAGTTGACCGACTAAAAAGCTAAAGTATTGCCAGTTGTTTACCGAATAGTTAATGGACTAATTAACTGGTGAACTAATGCGTAAGCTACTCTTAATTACATTCTTTTCTTTGACAGTTTCGGCCTCAAAGCTCTTCCCCGTCCCATTCAATAAGCAATTGAATGAAGCTAATGGAGTTATCTATGGAGAGTTCTTAGGACAAAGCTATAAGAAGATGCACACTGGAAAGATTGTGACTGAAGCAAGTTTTAGGCTTATTCAATCTGTTGGTGTTGGTAATAGGTATTTAGTAAACAAGAACTTGTTTAGAGTATATTTTGATGGTGGGATTTGGCAGGGGCTTCATCACGTCAATGATACAGCACCTAAGTTTAAGAACTCCGTAGAATATGTCATCTTGTTAAAGAGAGATGAATTTGGCTTTCGGCCACAAATGGACAAACTTGGAACATACGAAGTCATAAGAAATAAAGATGTTTTTGGAATTAAGTCCCTCGCATTTCCAACTCATCCAAAAATTGGGTTTATTCCTTATAGGACCTTTGATTTGTGGGTGAAAACTGTCTATGGAAGCTATATGGACGAAACCAGAGAGAATAAGTTCGTCTATAGAGAGCATAAGAAAGCAGATAGAGCTCCGGCTTCAATATCTAAAGAGACAAAAGTAACCAAAAAGCCAAGTATTAGCATTTTTTGGGTGGCCATGATCTTTGGCCTTTTAGGTGCATTGCGCATGAGAAAGTACCGTCATTCGAAATAGTTTTCGTTAACTATTCTTTTTTTGTTCTCCTTCAAGTAAAATATTAAATAGTATTATTGACCATGGAAGGGTGATTAATGAAATTTATAAAATCAATGCTAATTGTGTTGCCACTATTAGTTCAAACAGCTTCTTTTTCTCAAGACTTAATGAGTGAAAGAATTCGAAAAATTGCAGGAAAGAAACGTTCAGTTTATTTCAAGAAAGGTATTTTCCACAGCGGAAATAGTAAATCAGAATCTACATTGAAATCAGTTAGACATGGTTATCAACCATCTAATGGATATGAAAGACTTGTCTTTGATTTTAAAACAAAGAAGATGCCTAAAATTTATGGTTATAAATCAGAAGGCGATAAGAAAATTTTTATAGATTTTTTTAATACAACTTTATCTTCAAGCCATGGTGTATTTGGTAGTTCTAAATTTGTAGAGAAAATAGAATATTACCCAGTGGGAGATGAAACACTTTCAACTGAAATAGTTTTAAAAGGAAACTATTCGATTGATGTGTTTTATTTAGAAAAACCAGGTCGTTTGGTAATAGACATTAAAAGCTAACTTGTGAGGAAATATGAGTGATTTAGAAGAGTATAACGTACAAATCTCAGAGGCCACAACAGGTGATGAAGTGTTTCCTGATGAAGCAGTGATAATTCCTATTATGAATAGTCCAATCTTTCCAGGAATGATTGCACCTATTATTTTAACAGAAGATAAATTCACCGCTGAGCTTGACGAGTATCTTGTTAAGAGTGGTTACTTAGCTTTAAACCTAGTCAAGTCTGACCTAAAGAATGATGACGGTGTTATAGATCCAGATCTACAACATGATATAGAAAATAGAGAAATCAAACCTTCTGATGTTTATAAAGTTGGAGTTCTTTGTAAAGTTGTTAAGAGACTGAAGCTCCCTGATGGTTCTGTGAACGTTCTTGTTCATGGGATTAAGAGATATAGAGCTTCTCAAATAACTCAGGAGTCTCCACTAATTAAGACTAAGTTTGAGGTCTTTGACGATATTCTTGAAGAAGATGAAGAGCTAGATGCGTACACAAGATCAGTTATAAATCAGGTTAAGAAATTAAGTGAGATTAATGCTTACTTTAATGAAGAGATGAAATTAGCAATGATTAATTCTCCTTCACCTGGTGCTCTTGCTGATTTAGTTGCATTTGCATTATCTCTTGATATTCCTGAGGCTCAGGATTTCTTAGAAACACTTGTTGTTAAAAAGAGATTTGGAAAGCTTCTTGTTTATTTAAGAAGAGAAAAAGATGTAGCAGATATTCAAAAGAAAATTTCTGATGAAGTTAACGATAAAGTTAACAAGTATCAAAGAGAGTACTTCTTAAGAGAACAACTCAAAGTTATTCGTTCCGAGCTAGGAATGGAAGACGATGATAAGTCTCGTGACATGAATAAAATTAAGGAAAAGCTTGAAGGAGCTAAACTTCCTGAAGATGTTATGAAGTCAGTGAATGAAGAACTTGAAAGACTTGAGGTTATTCCAGATTCTTCACCGGAGTATAATGTAACAAGAACGTACTTAAATTGGATTGTAGATCTACCATGGTCTAAATCAACTAATGACGTTGTAGATATGGTTAAGGCCAAGAAGATTCTTGAAAAAGATCACTATGGACTTGAAAAAGCTAAAGAAAGAATTCTTGAGTTCTTAGCCGTTAGAAAGTTAAGACCAGACTATGATGGATCGATCCTATGCCTTGCAGGTCCTCCTGGAGTTGGTAAAACTTCAATGGGAAAAAGTATTGCAAAGTCTTTAGGACGTGAATTCTATAGATTCTCACTAGGTGGGATGAGAGATGAAGCAGAAATTAAAGGACATAGAAGAACATATGTTGGGGCGATGCCTGGACGTATTGTACAAGCTCTTAAGAGAGTTGAAGTAAACAATCCTGTTATCATGCTTGATGAGATTGATAAGCTTGGACAATCGTTTCAAGGTGATCCAGCTTCTGCGCTATTAGAAGTTTTAGATCCTGAACAGAACCATACTTTCATTGATCATTACTTAGATGTTCCTTTTGATCTATCAAAAGTTCTCTTTATCGCTACTGCTAACTATATTAATGATATCCCTGAACCTCTACTAGATAGAATGGAAATTATTGAATTAAGTGGTTACTCGATGGAGGAGAAAGTTTCTATCGCAAGTAAGTGGGTTATCCCGAGACAACTTGAAAAGCATGGACTTGATAAGAAGGATGTTAGTCTTCCAGCACCAGTTCTTAAGAAGCTTATTCAGGATTACGCAAGGGAGCCAGGTGTTCGTGTTATGGAACAAATGGTTGCTAAGCTGTGTAGAAAAGCTGCTCTTGAAAAAGTTACTGCTAAGAGAAAGAAGAAGTTTGCACCAAAACCAGAGGATCTAGAAAAAATCTTAGGTGGAGCAAGGTTCAGTAGTGAGAAAGCTCTAAAAGAATTAGCTCCAGGTATGACAACTGGTCTAGCTTGGACTTCATACGGTGGAGAAATTCTATATATCGAAACTATGAAGCTTCAAGGTAAGGGATTTAAACTTACTGGTCAGCTTGGTGAGGTAATGGGCGAATCCGCTAATATTGCTTACAGTTATGTTAAGCAACTTCTTCAAGACGAATTGATGGAAGAGCTTGAGGCCGAAGCTAAAAAGGCTAAGAAATCTAAGAAGAAAGTTAAAACCGAAGAAGAAGGCGAATGTGAAGAAGTAAGAGAAGACTTTCTTTCTGAACATGAGATTCACCTACATCTACCAGCAGGGGCAACTCCAAAAGATGGGCCATCTGCCGGTATAACTATGGCGCTTGCTTTATATTCTCTAGCTCATGATATTAAGATTAAACCAAATATCGCGATGACAGGTGAACTATCTCTAACAGGTAAAGTTCTTCCTGTAGGTGGAATTAAGGAAAAAGTTCTCGGTGCAAAGAGAGCTGGTATAAAAAATATTATCCTTCCTAAAGAGTGTGAGAAAGATCTAAAAGAAGTTCCGGAGAGACATAGAAAGGGAATGAAGTTCTTCCCAGTATCTCATTTTGATGAAGTGCTAAAACATGCACTTCCTAAAAGACCTAAGAAAAGAAAGTAGAAATAAAAAAGGACCCGAAAGGGTCCTTTTTTATAATTAAGTTTGTTTTTTCGAGTTTAGAATTCGTCAGAATCATACTCACTAGCTGGAGCATGCTTAACTTTACCAGCTGCGATTTCTCTAAGTGCTGTTACAACAGACTTATTTTTGCTTTTGATTAGAGGGTCAGCACCATCACGTAGTTGCTTAACTCTTTTTGCACAAAGGTGTACAAGCTCGTAGCGATTTTCAACTTTTTCAAGACAATCTTCAATTGTAATTCTTGCCATTTTATGCACTCCGTCACGGTGTAAAGTATTATTCGATTTTATTTTATATGTGAGTTTATCATATTTGTCAAAGAGTGCATCATATTTTGATATTTTAAAATCATTGGCCCTGTAAACTCAGTGTCATTCTGTAGTTGAACTTTATCTCTTCTTGCATTGTTAATTTACAGAAGAGGTATTCAGTGAATGAAATATATTTAATTTCTTGTTTTAAAAATAAGCTTAAGAAAAGAGAGTACTTGGAGGGGGAGATATTCAGTCTTCCGTTCTCAGGTGTATTTCACGGTCAAGTTATTAAAATTGTTGATGTTATTTCACATCAGAAAATTCTGATCCCAGAAGATGGAGCTGTTTGTTTGTGCAGGTTGGCAATAATTAGTGTTGTAAAAAACAAAATTGTTGGTAAATTAGAGTCTATAGAATTTCTTTAAATAAAGGCAGTTAGGATGGATAATTTAAGCGTAGAAGAATTAGCACTAGAAGAGCGTAAATTTCTTCACGACTTAAGTAATCATATTGTTGTTGCTCAAGGTATGACTAATATTGCTTTAAAGCTACTAGGTGAAGTTGAGGGTGTTGACCCTTCAATTTTAGAAAAACAAGAGAAAGCTCTAAAGGCCATGAATAATCAGGTTCGAATGATTAAAGAGCGCCGTACTCTACTGCACCAACGCTCTTAAGATATTTATTTTAAATGTACTTTTACTTTGTCGCCAACCATGAAGTTTGGAATCTCAAATAGTGGGGACTTTGAGTCGTTGAGCACGGTCTTTGATATAGCAATAGCAGCGTCATCATCCTTGTGTACAACTTCTAGTTCACCGATCTTAATTTCGTATGTGTAGCGTTTCTTGCTCTCATATGGGTCGTTTCTGACAACAGTTCTGTATACGTCTAGTATAGTTCCATCTGAAACACCCTGTTTGTTTCCTATATTAATGTAATAGTTCTTTTTAGTTTGCTCATCTTGGTGTCCCATAGGTAGTTCATGCATAACACTGTAGATTATGTAGTTCCTAGCTATTCCCATTGGGGAGATAAGTAGTGCCGCGAGTATGGCAAATCTTTTGGCAAGAGTCATAAGTATTCCTTTGTTGCAGTAGGAAGTATTCACTTCTTATAAGGCTTATCGACTCAGGTAAAGAATTTCTTTTCATGTGGAGAGTGCTTGAGCTTTTTAGGAAAAAAATGCCCCTATAGAAGGGGCTTTGAGCTATTCAGCAATTTTTAAGTATTTAACTTTATTGACTATGAGGTCGCTATAGCGAAAGTTCTTTAGTCGGTTATGGAAGACAATATAGTCTCTAGAGTAGTAGAGAAGTGCCCATGGAACATCTCCAAGAACAGTATTTTCCATTTTCTTCATTAGATCAAATTTCTGTGGTCCATTTGGCATGATCTTTAATAATTCAAAATCATTGTCGAATTTTGAATTACTATAGTAGGTAGCATTAGGACCTGGTGGATGGTTCTGTGTTGTAAGAAGTTGAAGAATATTCTCTGAATCTGGGTAATCAAGTGACCAACCATCAAGCCATAATTGAAGCTTTCCTTCCTTAGCTTTCTTGAGAAAACCTGGGAAAGTATTCGTTTGAATTTTTAACTTGATTCCAATTTTTCCAAGCTCGTTCTTAATGAACTCAGCTCTTTGTCTCTGTGTTGTAGAAGATGTTCTTGTGTCATAAGTTAGCTCTGGAAGACCTTTACCACCTGGGTAACCTGCTTTTACTAGAAACTCTTTGGCCTTGTTAATGTCATATTGATAAGGAAGGTTTCTTGTTGGGTCATAACCAGGTATTCCAGGAGGAAAGATAGAGTTAGCCTTTAAACCGATATTATTAGTAAAAGTCTCGATATATTTATTAACATTAATTGCATGAGCAATGGCCTTTCTTAGAAATAAGTTCTTACCAAGATACTCATCTTTCATATTAAAAGAAATCCACCAAAAAGTTAGAGTTGAGAATATTTCAAGAGTAATACCTTCTTTCTTATACTCGTTTGTTAATTCTCCACTAGGGGTAACAAGAGAGTTATAGTTATCTTTTGGAACCCTCATAAAATCTAAATTCTTAGATAGAAATTGTAGCCATCTTGTTTGTGATTCTTTAAAAACATGAAAAACAATATTATCTATAAATGGTAATCTCTTACCTGCATCATTAAGTATCTTTCTACTGTGGGCCAGCCTATCTCCACGAGCTGGATAGAATGACTTATGGTAATGCTCCCATTTAGACATTGTTAGTTTAGAACCTCTAGACCACTTTTTTAATTTATAAGGACCTGTACCTACAATAACTTCGTCGAGAATATTCTTGTAGTGTCTGATTACTTCTTCGGGAAGTGGAGAAGTAAAACTCATGACAAGAGCGTTTATCATTTGTGGATAGGGCTTAATAAGGTCGATAACTAAAGTATAATCATCAGGAGTGCTTAGTCCTTCTATTGGTGTAGAGATGAACTTCTCAAAGTCTCCATCAACATCATCTCTAAACTTATTAAGGCCTTTGATTCTTCCGTCAAATAGCCACCATCCATTACTTTTAATTGGCTTAAATGCGAGTCTCTTAATTTGATTAACAAAGTCGATAGATTTTAAATATCTAGGTTTGCCTTTAAATGCTGGATCATCATGATACCTAATTCCTTCTTTTATCTTGATAGTGTATCTCTTCCCATCATTTTCAATTTTAGGGAGACTCTCTGCAAGAAGTGGAATAATTTTATATGGTCTTAGTAAGTAGTGATATTCATAAAGTTGTTCATAACTCTGATAAATAACTGACATAGAAACGGAGTCATATGAATTTGCCGGATCAAGAGTTGAAATCTCACCATTAAGGGCAAAGTTCATTGTATTTTTATGATCTTTGTTCTTAGTACAGGAAGTAAATAGGATTGAAATAAATGAAAGTAAGAGTATATTCTTACATATAGTTTTCGCCGTCATCATCTCTCCTTAAGAAATCTTCCATAACTCTATTTGTATTGTCGACAGAGTGTCCTTTCGATACAAAATAGCGTAACAGTTTTTTTCTAAAATTGAAATCAATCAGCTCTTTTACGGCATGTCCTCTTAGTTTCTTTTCGAGGAGATGTGTTATTTGTAGTTCAGTAGAAAATTTATACTCTTTGAAGAGGTGATCAATAGAGCTTGCAGAACACTCTAGTCTCTCACTATATAGTTTTTCTAGGATATACTCTTTTGAGTAGCCCTTTATCATTAGAGATTTAACTCGTGACTCTATGTAGTTTTCTTCTTTTAAAAAATTCTTTTCGACAAGTATTGCAACTATCTCATCAGCGACATCTTCATGAATATCTCTACTCATAATCTTAAGCTTTAACTTATACTTCGAGTAATCCCTCTTAGTGAGTAGCTTAATTGCGTAGCGATAACCTTCTTTTAGGCCGTTATCTTCTGATTGTTCTGTATTGAGATCTGTTGTGATTGTCATAATTAGAGGTGATGTCCTTACACTAAGACCTGATATTCACCAGTGGCCTAAAGTAAGAACATCAAAAACTATCTATTGAACTGTTTTTTTAGATTTCTTAGTTGTTTTAGCTGGAGTTGGAGCAACTTCTTCAGTTATTTCCCCTGTCTCTTCGTTAACAACTGTATTGTCTTCAAGTAGTCCATGAAGAACTAAAACTTTGTCTTTAATTTCTTTTGCTATTTCTGGGTTTTCACCTAGGAACTTCTTAGAGTTTTCTCTACCTTGTCCAATTTTAGCATCTTTATATGAGAACCAAGCACCTGCTTTATCAACAATTTTGTTAGCTACAGCTAGGTCAAGTAGGTCACCAGTTTGTGAAATACCTTGTCCATACATAATATCAAATTCAACAATCTTAAATGGAGGAGCTACTTTGTTCTTAACAACTTTAACTTTAGTTCTGTTACCAACAACCTCATCACCATTCTTGATAGCACCTGTTCTTCTAATATCTAATCTTACTGAAGAGTAGAACTTAAGAGCGTTACCACCAGTAGTAGTCTCTGGGTTTCCAAACATAACACCAATTTTCATACGAAGTTGGTTAATAAAGATTACTGTTGTATTTGATCTATTGATTGAGCCAGTTAATTTTCTAAGTGCTTGTGACATTAGTCTTGCTTGTAGACCCATGTGAGAATCACCCATGTCACCTTCAAGCTCAGCTCTTGGAGTAAGGGCAGCAACAGAGTCAACGATTAGAAGGTCTACAGCACCAGATCTAACTAGCATATCTGTAATTTCTAAAGCTTGTTCACCACTGTCTGGTTGTGAAATTAATGTGTTTGGAATATCTACACCTAAGTTTGATGCGTATCCTGTATCTAGTGCGTGTTCTGCATCGATGAATGCAACAGTACCGCCAGCTTTTTGACATTCTGCTGCGATGTGAAGAGTTAAAGTTGTTTTACCAGATGACTCTGGTCCATAGATTTCTATGATTCTTCCTTGAGGTACACCACCCACACCAAGAGCAAGGTCTAGTCCAAGACAGCTCGTTGAGATTGATGGAATCTTGTCAGATGTTTTTTCACCATCAAGCTTCATGATTGCACCTTTACCAAATTGCTTTTCAATTGTTGAAAGGGCTAGGTCTAATGCTTTTGCTTTGTTCTTAGATTCTGTAGTGCTTGTTGTCATAGGAAGTTCCCCTTAATTTCTGTTGTAACTATAATTGTTAGCATTTCTAATATTCATATACCAATGCAAAATCGGGCAGACTTTTTAATTCCAACCCGTTGGAATAATGAAGCGTAAAGTCATACGAGATCATTAATTGATTTGGTAATTAATATTTTTAGCGTAAGTTATGCGTAAGTCAAGAGAAATTTTCTAACAGTTTAAATGTAAGAAGATAGAAGCCTCCGGCCAGTAATCCAGCAATAACGTCGTCAAATAACGTCCCAAAGGCTGTTTCCATCTTATCAAAGTAGCTAACAGGCCATGGTTTAAGAATATCAAAGACTCTAAACCATGCGAAGCTGACTAAGAAATGCGTAAGTTCGTTACTTTGTAAAAAAAGTACGGCAATCCACATCCCAACGACTTCATCTATTACAATCCACTTTGGATCATGCACACCAAGTCTCTTTTCGACCCTTTTTATAATAAAGACACTTATGACTGACAGTGTCACTAAAAAAGGAATGAATAAGAAAAATGGAGGATTCATTTGACCTAGAAAATAAAGGGGAAGTAGAATAGCTAAGCTTCCCATAGTTCCTGGAGCATAAGGCGATAAGCCTGAACCTAGGAAAGTAAGAAAGAATATTTCAGGGTCTTTTATTGAGATCTTTTTATCTTTTGTCATTTGGGAACTTTAACTTAACCGAACAGAATTAAAAAGAAATAACCATGTCGAGACCAGAATATTTAAAGAACTATACATTTGATTGGGAATTATTTGATGTCGTTGTAGGTGGAAAATCTGCACTTGATACGAAGTTTCTAATTTCACAAATTTATAACCAAGATCAGGTGACTGCTTTTTTACGTGGTTACGGATTAGATCCAAATGATCCAATCAGTAGAGCGGAGCTTTTTGGTAATTTTCAAGAAGCAATGCAGTTTATAAAAAGATACTTCCTTAAAGAGGGGAGTGCAGACGGTCTTGATTTAACTATACCAAGTCGTCTCTATACAATTGTAGACGTAAGAGATTTATTTCTTATGGCCGCAGGTAGTTCTGAGTACGAACAAGAAGAAAAAATTTGGGCCGAAATTATTTTAAAGATAATGCATACAATTTTGCATGTTGATAAAGATCTTCGTTCAAATTACTTCAGTGTTATTCAGACTCAAATCTTTGATAGATACTACAGGTATCTTCATCGTGATGCTGAGAATAATTTATTCTTAAAGTTTGAAGACAACTTAATTCCTCTTGTAGACTTTGAGACGAAGTCTAAGAAGACAAGAGATAGTGTTATCATTAAGTTACTTCACAAAGCTGAGAATGTTGCGGAAGAGCTCTTTGATAGAGTAGGTATCAGAATTGTTACAAAGACAAAGTTTGATTGCCTAAGAGTTGTTAAATTTCTAATAGAACAAAATATCGTTGTTCCTCATAATATTAAACCAAGTCGTTCTGTGAATACGATTATTGATCTCGGAAAATTTCGTCAAAAATATAAGAACGTATTAAAGATGTCTTTGCGTAATGATCTCTCTGAAGATCGCTTTCTGGCCGCAATTAATAGAGAGCTTACAGAGTGTGGTTTTGAAACCGAAGGACCATCTGATAGGAATGACCATACTAATAGTCGCTATAGATCAATTCAATTCACCAGCAGACAACTGATTAGATATAAGAACCCTTTCCTAAAAGAATTTATGGATATTAGGAAGTCTGCTAAGGAAGAAAGTGAAAGTGAACTTGCTAGTAAAATTCTAGCACTAGATTCTTCATTGATTGCTAGAGATATTAGATTCTTCTATCCATATGAAATCCAAGTCGTTGATGAAGAGTCTCATCTCGAAAATACTCAAGGGGAAGCCTCTCACCAAGAGTATAAAAGAGCTCAGAAGAACTCAGCGATGAACAGAGTCTTTGGGGAATTGTTAGCTTGTAAAGAATCAAACGAGTCGTCTGACAAAGCTTAAGCTTCTTTCATTTATTGATTCAGGAAAGTCCACTTGTGGAACATGACTTCCATCCTTCACTATATATAGGGTTGAGTGTTTAAGATACTTCTTTAAAATTCTTTGGAGATAGTTTGGAATAATCTTATCTTTATCTCCACCAATGATTAAAGAAGGAGTATCGATATTTTCAAGGTCATTTATAATTGTATGATTCTTCATTTCAGTGAGTAAGTGAAAAAAAATGTCAGAAGGTAGTTCACCAATTTTCTTCATGTAGTATTCTACAAATGAACTCTTTGTTTTACTGGTATTAAAACCGCCCTTCCATACAAAGAATCGTGCGACTGGATTCTTGTGAGAATTCTTCCAGATATAATCGTAAAGATCTCCGAGATGTTCTTGTACTTGGTGAAGTAAAGGTTCAGAAATATCCATGATATTAGAATCAAACATTACATCTTGAGGTGGGAAGACCGTTCCTGAAATAAGTATCATTCCCTTTAACTTACTAGGGTACATTCTTGAAAACTCGAGAGTGACATTTACACCCATACTATGTCCGAACATAATTGTCTTAGTGATATTTAAACTTTCCAAAAGAGAGTTGATATCATTAGAAATATTAGTGAAAGTACAACTTTTAACACCACTCGTGGAGACAGATTCGTAATGGCATCTGTAGTCGTGGATGAGAACTTTGAACCCTTGTTCATGAAAGTAATCAATTTGTAACATGAAATGTTCGACGTTACAGACAAGTCCGTAATTAAAAACTAAAACGGTATCAGTATTTTTAACATCCTCAGGTGAGAAATTTATTTTATAATGTATTTTTGTATTCTCATCAGAATTAAAATAATGTGCCTTACTCTTCCAAAACATTTGCATCCTTACTTGCCTGGTAAATAAACTCTTCTTCCAGACTCGATATGAGTTTCGCAAGCTCGACATCTGTTATTTCTAGATTTTCAAGGTGCTTATAATATTCATTTGAATCAAGCAGAGACTCATCAGAGTATTGAATAATCTTAAACTTACTTGCACCAATAGTGATTGTATCGTTAGTTTTAATTACTATTGTTCCTGAGACTTTCTTATCATTTAGTAGAAAAGAATATTGTGACTCTATAATAAGACCTCTTTTAGAGATTCTTAAAAGAGCATGTTCTCTTTGAATACTTTGATCATTAAAAACAATATTGTTTTTTAAGCTCCTTCCAATCGTAATATGATGGAAAAAGAGCTCAATAACTCCAAGGCTTAATAAATCAGGAGAATCTATAACTTCTAACTTAATCATGAATTTATTTTAGGTTAGTTTTAACTTAAATTGTAGTGAGAATCTTTTCATCATCTACGATATTGTTGTAGTAGGGGGTAAGGCTTTCAAGCAGTGGTAAATCTTTAATTACTTTATAGAGAATTTCCTGATGAATTAAGACATTTGATATTCTCTTTTGAGTCATGACCCCTGATTGCTCAGCTCCAAATAGGTCACCTTCTCCTCTAATTTTAAGGTCTTCTTCGGCGATTTTGAATCCGTCACTATTTTTCTCAATTACTTGAAGTCTATGCATTGTCTCTGGCTGTAAAACTCTGTCTGTTACGAGGAAGCAAAATCCCGGCTTGTCACCCCTTCCCACACGTCCTCTCATTTGATGAAGAGAGCTTAGCCCAAATCTTTCTGGATTTAAAATACCCATAATAGTTGAGTTTATAACATTGATACCAACTTCAATAACAGATGTTGCAACAAGAATATCAATTTTGTGTTCAGTAAAATCCTTAAAGGTCTGGCTTTTTTCATGGGCCTTCATCTGTCCATGCAAAGGAGAAACTCTATAGTTCGGGAAGAAGTGACGAAACCTTTTTAGTGTAAGCTCAAGGTCTATCATATTTTGGTCAGGAGTTTCAGTTATGGCCGGGACTATTATATAGGCCTGTTCTCCCATTTCAATTCTAGCTTTTATAAAGCCTAAGAACTTATCAAAATTCTCTGGAGTTACAATTCGCGTCTTGGCGCCTTTTCTTCCTTTAGGCATTGATTTAATAATCGAAATATCAAGATCACCGTATTGTGTAAGACTGAGAGATCTGGGTATTGGAGTCGCAGACATTATAAGACAGTGAGAACCTATACCTTTTCTTACAAGTTTTAACCTTTGCTCAACACCGAATTTATGTTGTTCATCAATAATTGATAAACCGAGATCATTAAAAATAACACTATCTTGGAAAAGTGAATGAGTACCGATTATAAGGTCTACTCTTCCTTCTTCTAGGTCTTCTAAGAGAGACTTTTTTTCACTACTACTTGTACTACCAAGTAAGAGTCTTATTCTAATATCACTAGGTAGAATCTCTGCGATGCTCTCAAAGTGTTGAAGAGCTAGAGATTCTGTCGGACACATTAATGCCACTTGTTTGTTCTTCTTAATTGTTAGAAAACTTGCAATTACTGCAACGGTTGTTTTTCCACAACCAACGTCACCTTGAACTAGTCTCATCATGGGAGATCCAGTTTTAAAGTCAGTTACTATATCAGAAAGGGTAGTCTTTTGATCTTCCGTTAGTTCGTAAGGATAAAGTGAGAATGAATCCTTTAACTCGGAGTCATTTATAGTAATTGAGAGACCCTCAATGGACTTTCTGGTCTGTTTTCTATAATTAACTTTAACCTGATCATTGAAAAATTCTTCATATATTAGACGATCCATTGCTCGATTAAATTCATCTTCGCTCCACTTAGATGACTCAACCTTTCCATGTAAATAGCGAAAAGACTCTGCTCGAGAGAGTAGCTTGTTCTTGCTAATTAGTTCTACAGGGAGGTTTTCTTGGATACTATCCCAAAAATCATTAGGGATTCTATCTATAACTTTCTTGAAGTGGTTTGTGCTTACAGTTGCCACTGTTGGATATTGAATCTTTAGTCCCGATTCTCCATTGAATAGCTCCGGTGAATTAAAGTCTGGATTTGCAATTTGCTTTGTCCCGTTAAATTCACTGACAACTCCAAGAAACTCTATTTCATCAAGAGACTCAATTTTACTTCTTACTGAGCCATAACAATTAAATAATTTAAGAGTTAGTAGCTGTGAAGAGAGCTTATCTTGTACATTAACAGATAGATTAAAGAGAGATGCCCTGCCTTTTCCACTTGCTCTAAAGTTGGGTTTGGTTTGGACGGATATAACTTTTCCAATACCACGAAAGTAACTGCCAATATTTGAAAACTTAAATGAATTTACTTCGGGGAGACGTACAATCTTTTTAGGGAGGACCCATAACAGGTCCTCGATTGTATTAATATTGGCACTATTGAGTTTTTCTACAGTCTTAGAACTTTTCTTGTAGAGATCGTTAATTGAACTTGTAAGCAGTAGCTTATTTGTACTCAAACGATTCAACCTCATATTCTATATCGCCCTTAGGAGCTCTAACTATAACAGCGTCACCTTCTTCTTTTCCAATAAGAGATTTTCCAAGAGGACTATTGTAAGAAACTTTTCCTATTTTCATATCAGATTCAGATTCTCCAACAATTTGGTATGTATGTGATTCATCTGTATCTACATTTAGAATTGTTACAGTTGCTCCAAAAACTATTTTATCAGAAGTAACTGTTGAAGGATCAATTACATTTGATGTTGCAACGATACCTTGAAGTTGACTGACTCTACCTTCTACTTGAGACTGTTTCTCTTTAGCTGCATGATACTCAGCATTTTCTTTTAAGTCACCTAGCTCTCTAGCTTCACCAATTGTTACTCTTAGCTCTTCTCTTACTACTTTAATAAGGTGATCAAGCTCAGTTAGAACCTTATCGTAACCTTCTTTTGTAATTGGATTATCATTCATAATTTATTCCTTTAAAATTTAAATAATGCATTAGCTGCATTTACGAGATCATCCTTGTCTGTACCATTATTTCCACTACCTTTGAGTATGAAATAATCACAGAAATTAGACTTCTCTTTTTCGACGATTCTGTCTGCACTACTTTCTCTGCATTCATTATATGCGCTTTGGTCATAGAACTTACACATTTTACAACAGTGAAGACTTGCATAGCAATATGGACATTCTTCGTTGCGAAGTATTTTTTGCTCCGCGGTAAGGTCGAGATCCTTATGGCAACTATGGCATTGAATTTTTGTCGAAAGGTCCACTTAAAAACTCCACTGCTTCCCTAAGTATGCCCCGGGTTGAACTTGACCATTACTGTCGGTCTTGAGGAAAATCTTAGGAAAATTTCTTTTATTGTATTCTTCAATCGCTTTATTTAAGTACTGTTCATTAGCACTTTCGATAGTCTTTGTAATGAGAAAGTTAATGAGAAGTGTTGAAGCACCTGCTATTAGGAGTCCTTTTCTATTTTTGTCACTTGAATTAACAATAAAAGCACTAAGGACAAGCCCTGTTCCAATAGATCCTATTACGGCCGGTCGCCACTTGTTCTCTGATGTCGATTGATATTGCTTAAGATACTTATATGCCTTTTCATCTTTTTCTAGATGAAACTTTAGTCCCTCTCCCTTTCTCGTTGAGCTTGGATCGACAAGAACTTCCTGCTGATTAATTATAGCAATTCGACTACATGCTTCATAACTGTGAGCTGTAAGTGAAAGTAGGGTAAGGAAAGCGATAAACATTGTTTTCATAACTATTTCTACCATTATTGGCTGTGTTTTTCAAAATAGATGTTCGTGATAGAATTAATAGATAATTAACGGTGGAAATTTATGGGCTTAATAAGTACTGGTTTTAAAATAACTAAAACGATTAGAAATATCGGTCGATTACGTGAGATAGCAACTGTCTTCGCAAAACATGGTTTTGATGAAGTTATTTCTCAAGGTGTTCTTGCTAAAATCCCTGGATTTGTTTTACCAAAATCTACAAAGAATAAAATAAAAGATGAATTAGAAAAGAAAGAAGAAAGTTCTTGGGGGGGAATATTAGGGTATCGCCTCAGGCTTTGTTTTGAAGAGCTAGGTCCAGCCTTCGTAAAGTTCGGTCAGTTGTTATCTTCTCGAGAAGATATCTTTGATGAAGATTTCATCACTCAGATGCAAATGCTCAGGGATAAAGTTAGTCCGCTTCCTTTTTCGGACGTAAAGGACTCTGTTGAAGAGTCTTTAGGTCATAAGGTAGAGGACTTATTTGAATTTGTTACAGATAAACCAATTGGAACCGCTTCTATTGGCCTTGTTTATGCGGCAAAGCTAAAAACGGGTGAATCTGTAGTATTAAAAGTAAAAAGGCCTGGAATAGAAAAGTTAATTGAAACAGATCTCTCGATTTTATTATTTATGGCAACTCAGTCTGAGAGAGCTGGTGATGAAGTTAAGTACTTGGGTCCTTCAAAAGTTATTGAAGACTTCGCAGTCTCTCTGCAAAATGAGCTAAATTTTAATATTGAAGCTCTAAACTGTGAAAGACTGCAAAAAATAATAGAAAAGTATGATGAGGAAGAGCTCTTCTATCTGCCCAAGATCTATAAAGAGCATACCTCAGATGACCTTCTTGTGATGGAATTGATTGATGGGATTCCTTTTAGTGACAAGAACAGAATTAATGAAAAAATAGATGAACTAGAAGATAAGTTAAATAAGAGTGTTCATATTTTTTTAAAGACATTCTTAAATGAAGGTTTTTTCCACGCTGACTTACATGGTGGAAATTTCTTTTATACTAAAGATGAGAAAATTGCTCTTATTGACTTTGGTCTAGTAGGGAGTTTGAGTAGATCAGGTCGTCAAAATTTCTTAGCAATAATATATTCATTACTTACTTACAATTTTGAAAGCTTAGTTTATGAGTTTCTAGATGTAGCAGAATATGAAGGAGTCCCTGATGTTGATAAGCTTATCTCAGATATCAAATACTCTTTAGGTCCATATATTGGCCTAACAGTTCAGCAGACGAACTTTACGGTTGTTTTCAGATCAATTGTGAGAACACTTCGTGAACATCAAATACTCTTACCAAGAGAGTGGTTTATTGTATTTAGAGCAATGATGACTCTTGATGGAGTAGGTAAGTCACTTGGAATGGATTTTGATCTCTTTAAAATCCTCGAAAAAGACGTACATGGCTTAATTAAAGAAAATTTTAAAAAAGAAGCATTTGTTGAAGATGCATTATGGGTTGGAAGGGATATTCTATCTTCTTCTCGTATGATGCCTAGACACCTAAGGTGGTTCTTTAAAGAATGGTCAAAGAATAACTATGCCTTTGAAGTTAAACACCAAGGACATGAAACAGCCTTTGAAAAGCTCTCTTCAGCTGTATACTTCTTAGGTATATGTATGATTGCTAGTGTACTCTTCTTTGCTGGCTTAAATATGGTTGATCCTGTAATTCTACAAAGTGGATACTTTAGACAGGTTCCAATCGTAACCTATATCCTTTGGTTTATGTCGTTCACTCTTGTTATGTTTGGGCTAAGAAAAAGAATTTAGCCCTATTGTCCTAGATACTATCGAGTCCTGGTATAAAGAACCAATTTCCGTAAGGAGCAAATTCTTGTGCCGGGGTCGGACCAAATATAAATGCTAAGAATTCATCAGTAGATAGAGTGAAGTTTTCATCTTTAAAACTAAAGAAAATTTTCGATGACTCAATATCATTAATGATGAGGTCATTAGAAAAAATTCCACTAATAAATTTTTTGAAAAGCTCTAGGTTTCCAATTTTAAGTATGCCTATATAAAGAGACTGTACTGATGTCATATAGGAAAGGTGCTTTTCTGGTAGCCAAACTTTATATTCACTAAACTTTTTAAGCATGTCTTGGTCATTGAAGAATGAACATTCATGTATGACACCTGTGAGATCAAACCCTTTGTTTATAAAGAAGTAATTAGTAATTTCATTACCATTTCTTTCTATATATATATCCGTAGTTTTAATATTGCTTAGTGTATCCCAGTTTCGTGGAGATCTCTTTGGAGTAATATAGTCATTATGGTTATGCTTATATAGCTTATGAAGATTTTTAATATCTGACTCAGATAAATCTTTTAACTTATACTTTTTAAATCCAATAGTATTAAAGTAGTCTTCATTTTCTTCTTTAGCTCCTAGTTGAATAACGGAGCCAAATTCATAGAATTCGTACTTTCTGTATAGTGCTGCCTTATCACTCCATAAAATGAAGAAGGAGCACTTCTTTGAATACCTTTGGAGAACATAATTAAATAATTCTTTAAAGTGGCCCTTGCCTCTATGCTCTTGTGAAACAGCAACTCCACCAATGAGAGCAACTAAGGTAGTGGTTTCACCCTTATAAAACTCTCTGAGGTTAATGCCAATATGAGCAACGACAGTATCGCCATCAATAAGAATGTGATTATGCTTATGATTAGATGGATCTAGTAAGCTGTAGAAGTCATTTTCAAACGAATGACCTGGGGGATAGTTAAATGATGCCTCTATTAAAGAGAGAGTCTCATTATAGAGTTCAGGTTTTTCAGCAAGGGTCGTTTGTATAATGGCCATTTTCCTATCTTTATTAGTTAGTAGTTGGGTTAAATAATTACTTTAACTATTTTTTAAAAATGTTTAATTATTTTACACTTTTTTTCTAATGACTATAAAAGTCAACTCAGAACGCAGTATTCTTACTTTAATATCAATAGGTTATGGCACACTAGGCAAAATACTCCTGTCTAAAGATTGTGCGATTTTTTATAAAGTTTCCAGAATCTGGGGCGATAAGACCTATGTAACTGCTACTGGAAGGTGTCCAGTAAAAGTTGTGCGATAGGAAGGAATCTTGTCGTAACCCGAATCTAGGAGGATGTAATGGGATTAAGAATTAACACCAATGTAGCCTCGCTTAACGCTCAAAGAAATTTGAGGGGTACGCGTATTGGTATGCAACAATCACTTGAGAAATTGTCTTCAGGACAAAGAATCAACAGAGCTGGCGACGACGCTGCCGGTTTAGCAATCTCAGAAAATTTAAAAGCACAAATTAGAGGGCTTGGACAAGCTGAAAGAAATGCTGAAGATGGTATTTCACTTGTTCAGATCGCTGAAGGTGCACTTGGAGAAGTATCGAATATCTTAATTAGATTAAGAGAACTCTCTGTACAAGCCGCTTCTGATACTATTGGTGGAACTGAAAGAAAATTCCTTAATGTTGAATTTGAGCAATTAACGTCGGAAATCGACCGTATTGCCAACTCAACGGAATTTAACAGAGTTCCTCTATTAAATGGTACAGGTGCAGTTTTTGATATTCAAATTGGGACTAGAAATGACCCTATATCAGACCGTTTAACATTTGACGCTTCATCTGCGGATGTAAACGTTGCGGCCCTAGGTCTTAACCTTGCTTCAGTAGCAGATAAGATCTCGGCACAGAACTCTCTGTCATCTATTGACCAAGCGATTGTTTCTGTATCTGGTATTAGAGCGGACTTTGGTGCCCTTCAAAACAGATTACAGTCTACGATCAACAACATTGCGACAAGTATTGAGAACCTCTCAGCTGCCAACTCGCGTGTTAGAGACACTGATATTGCATCAGAGACAGCTAACTTAACAAAACAAAACATATTAATGCAAGCCGGTACTTCAGTGTTAGCGCAAGCGAACTCAAGTACAAAGTCTGCCTTAAGTCTCATTCAATCAGCGTCTCAGGGTTAAGCCCCCTTAGACGTCTGATTAATGGACTAAGACAAATTTTTAAACGGAAAATTAGGAGCAATTAATATGTTTACTACTGAATAGAGCTTTAAAAAGTATGATGCGACTGCAAACGCTGATTACTCTAAAACCAAATATATCAAGAGGAAACAGAGAAATTGGTTTATCTCGAGTAGTGACTTATTGAATGAATTGAGAACTTAATATTAATAATTGAATGGCTTTCGTATACACGGATGTATGCGGTCAAACGAAACAGGAGGTTTGGAATGTTTGAAGGGGACTAAAAAATGGGCTTAAGAGTAAATACTAATGTTTCGTCGTTATCGGCACAAAGAACATTATCACAAACTAATAGAAGAATTAGCGATAACCTTAGAAAGTTATCGTCAGGTGAACGTATAACAAGAGCGGGGGATGACGCCGCAGGTCTGGCAATCAGTGAAAACTTGAAAGCACAGATTAGAGGAATGAGACAAGCAAAGAGAAACGCAAATGATGCTATCTCTCTCATTCAAACAGCTGAAGGTGGATTAAGTGAAGTATCGAACATCGTCATTAGGCTTAGGGAACTCGCAGTACAGTCTGCCAACGACACGTTGGGAGCACAGGAAAGAAAATTTTCTGATATCGAGTTTCAGAACCTTAAAGAAGAGATCGATAGAATCGCACGATCAGCTGAATTTAACGGGATTAAACTCCTTGATGGAACAGGTGGCAGACTTGAATTCCAAGTTGGTATCAAAAATGATCCGATCCTTGATCGACTCACTTATGATGGCACAGGGTCAGATGCAACACTTGCTTCACTTGGGATTTCCGCTGAAACAATCGCTTCTAAAGAAGGAGCGCAGGGCACACTTAAGAAACTCGACGATGCGTTGGTTCAAATCAACGGTACTAGAGCAACAATGGGTGCACTACAAAACAGACTTACTTCCACTGTTAATAACCTTGGTGTGAGCGATGAAAACTTAAGTGCCGCAAATTCGCGAATTAGAGATGTTGATATTGCAGATGAAACTGCAAAAATGACTAAAAACAACATCCTAGTTAAAGCTGGTACGTCTGTATTATCACAGGCAAATGCCGCTCCGAACGTAGCACTGCAGTTATTACAAGGATAAATCAATTTCTCGGTGACCATAGCTTTGAATGAAGCATGGTCACCTCCTCTTATTTTCCCAATACCAAATACTTCCAAAAAAAATTAAAATATAAAAATGAGTAATGAAAATACGGTCTTAGCACCTAAGAAGAAAACAATTCTCATTTTTGGTATATCGTCGTTTGTTGGTTCAAGCCTAGCTGAATTCTTCAAAAGAGATTATCGTGTCGTGGGAACATATAATGATCATCCAATATCAATTCCAGGAATATTAACTCTACCTTGTGATGTTTTAGTTAAGGAAGAGGTTCAGTTAATTCTCTTTTCAACAAGGCCTGATATAACGATCTATGCGGCCGGAATGTCTTCTATTATTGACTGTGCGCTTGAAGAGAAGAAAGCAGAAGCCCTGAATACAAGTGGTCTTTTTAATGTGACTGAATACTGTCAAAGGTACAAGTCACAGATAGTTTATATTTCTTCCAATTTTGTATTTTCTGGAGAAGATAAGAGTTATCTTGAAATGGATATCCCTGATCCAAACACTAGTTATGGGAGAACACAGGCTTCAGCCGAATTCTATATTCAAAAATCATCTCTGAATTACCTAGTATTTAGGGTTTGTCGTTTATACGGCAGACATATATTACCCGACGGTCAGACTTGGTTTGAAAAGTTTCAAAAATATATTAATGGAAGAGAGAATATGACTGTTGATGATTATATTAACGTCGGCTTTCTCGATGTGAGTTATATTGCTCTAATTATGAAGATTTGCTTTGAAAAAAATGTTCAAAATAGACTCTTTCAAGTTAGCTCAAACGATAAGCTTACGTTCTATGACTTCGCAAAAACATATGCCAAAGTTTTTGGGGAGAGTGATCATATGATTTCGAAAGGAAGATGGTCATATCCTGTTATGGCATCGGCCCACTCAAATGCTGCTAGTGCAGATAATAAACTACACTTTAAAATGGATGTATCAAACGTAGAAGGTTTTCTAAATATAAAGCTTCCTACGGTAGAGGAGTCATTAGAATTTACTTTTAGAAGGTATAAAGGTGTGAAGAAAGTTGGTGGGCGCCAGTCTAGTCAAGGTGACGCCATCTCGTTTATCTAGTGTTTTTTATCTCGCTGAAAGTTTAATGAACTCAGCGAGGTAGTGCTTAACTAGAGCATCACTATCAACATCTTCGTTACCAAATTTCCAAGCAATTTTATTAAATGGACCTATGTGAGCACGAATTTCGTGAGTTGCTGTCTCTCCATGGGATTGACTCTCATTAACTCTAGCACTGAAGACATCTTTACCATTAGATAGAAAACCAATACTGATAAGGTCATCAGCTCTTCTTGCAAAAATTAATCTTAATGAATTTCTATAGAGCATAAAGTCGTTAATAGTATTCGCTATTTTGAATATCTTTATAGTACTTCCAGAGTCTTCACCACGGTATTGGTTAAATTTATGAGTGTAGATCTCGAATAAATCTCGAACTTGATTCATAAAGTTAATTGATGACTCTTCAAGTTGGTAAGAAGGGTTAAGGTGATCGTTGAAATTAACAATACCCGACTCTTCCATATTGATTTCCTCAAGAGCGAGGTTCTCAATCCATTTTGTCGATACTTCCGTTGTACTATCTTGTTTAATGATATCCATACTTTAATGATGAAGAAAATTGTGGGGTATGTCAATGTGCCCGCGCTCAAAACACGAGAGTGTTTTGACGTCGGAGCTCTGGATGCGTCACGTAGTGATGCTGAACAGCCTGCAGGTTACCGTCATGCACTTGTGTCACCACAGTGACATTAATGCATGGGCGGAGACCATCTAGTTCATATAAAAAATCAGAGTGAAGTTTAAAAAGAAAAGTAAGGAGTCTCATAGCCAGCAGTTTGAAAGTCTCCGCCCGTCATACGACAGGTGGATGTAGTAGATAATCACTTTAGGCTTCTCACTAATTCATGAGCTTGCTCACCATGACCAGGGACCGCTTCCTTTCTAAAAAATGTAGGGCAAAGAACTTTGTTTTGCCAACTACAAGACTCACATACAATTATACCTGACAGTGCGTTCTGGCAACAAGTAGGAAAAAGTCATTGTAATTAGGTAATGATAGCGAAATTACAGCTACTTACAGTGAAATACTTGAAAAAATAATGTGGCGTGTTATAATTTTCTTACGAAAAGCTAAAGATTCTGGACATTCTTTACGATAGGTAATGCAGACTCCAGTTTATTAGGGTTTAAGAGGAGAATAACATGAATAAGTTTTTAGAGTTTCTCAGAGATGAAGAAGGACAGACTTCGACTGAGTACATTCTATTAGTAGCAGTAGCAGCAATGCTTGTTTTCAAGTTCAAAGGTGTAGCTGATGCGCAAATTACTAAGTTAACGGAAGGTGTTTTTGGGAAGGCCCAAGGAATTCTTGACGAGATTAAGTAAGTCCAATGGGAAAAAACTACTCTGAACAGCCTGCTACTACATACTAATGTAGAATGGTCGTATGCGCGATCAAAATGCAGGGCAGGCCCTCATCGAATACCTTTTCATATTTGCACTGTTTTCGAGTTTAGCCTTAGGTGTCGCTAAAGGTGTCGGAACATACTCTAATGATGTATTTAAAAGTTTTGCCTTCATGCTCACGCAAGAGTTGTCGACTGGTTACTGTAATAGTAATGGCTGCTGGCATAATGCTTACGAAAATGGAGTAAAGTAATATGCCTTTACTCGTTTATATCTATATCGCAATTCAATTGCTAACTGTCGCCTATATCGATGTACAATCAAAGAAAATATCTAATAAATGGCCAATAGCTAATATCTTTCTCTATGGTCTATTAGTTCTATTATTACCCCAGTATTACAACTTTAATTTTGAGACCTTTGTATGGCCTATTGGTTTCTTCGTGGCCGGTTTTCTATTATTCCTAACGAAAGTTATGGGTGGTGGAGACTCGAAATACTTGGCTTCATTCTATTTACTTGTCCCTGTTAAATTTCATGAAGAGGCCTTTATGTCTTTAGCGGTCGCGACTTTATTTGTCGGAGGCTCCGTTTTTCTAAGAAATATTCTAAAAAATGCTGATCTCATAATTCAGGCATATCGCGATAGAAATATCGCCGCTATAAGAAGTGTATTTGGAAAAAAGTTTTCCTTTGCACCAGTTATCTTTATCTCATGGATGTGGTTTGGATGGACAATAAGAAAATTCCTCGTTTTCTTTTAGGAAGAAGCGGGCAATCAACAGTTGAATATATAATGCTACTTGTGGTTATCATGAGCTTAGGATTACTTGTGTTCAAAAGTGCCGCCTTTAAGAATGTATTAGGGCCAAATTCATCAATGTTTGCAGCGATGGCCAAAAAAATGGAATTTTCTTATCGCTACGGCCATAATGGAACAGATGATACCTTTAGAGATAGCGGTAACGATTATAAAACTCCCGAGCATGATGCTTATAGGAATAAAGATGATGGACGATCAAGGTTCTTTGCACCGACATCCAAGTATGAATAACGAAGAGGGGCAGTCTACGATAGAATTTCTATCTACATTTGCTTTCGCATTCTCACTTGTTTTTCTATTTATAAAAATTGCTATGAATTTTACTAATGGGTATCTGATTCAATACGCAAACTTCATGGCATCTCGAGCGTACCTAGTTAGAGATACCAATCAAACACCAAACTCTGTGTATACAGCGTCTTTAACACGAGCAAGAGAAGTATTTAATCAATATAAAGTGCCGGTCTTTATGCCAAGCTTTGGTGGGCAAGTTCAAGCGAACTCACCTTCAAGCGGTGTACTAAGTTTCTATGTAGGGACTTATGTTGACTATGATGAGAGATTCTCTTTATCACGTTTAATGGGTGGAGCAGCACCTCTTGAATTTAGGGCCGAGTCTTTCTTAGGTAAAGCACCTGTGAGAAGAGAGTGTTCACTTAGAGTGTGTAAAGCTTTTGAAATGGCCGGCGGGAATTGTACGGCCTATACAACGGCATTTGATAATGGATGCTAGATGAGAAATGAAATAATAGACAATATTGAAAATGAAGAAGGACAAGCGATATTTGAATTCGTTGTTTTTCTTCCTGTGATGCTCTACCTTCTCGTTATGATTATCCAAGTAGGAAACTCGGTTAATGCTTCAATCAATCAACAAAAAGCAACTCGTGGGTATGCATTTTATCTCTTAAAGGGAAACTCTCTAGGTAACAGACTCATGGATTTTACGGCATATGAAGGAAGTGCAGATGCATTAACTGAAGTCTCTTCGTTCATTGTAGGTTGGCGTCTAGAGCAAGATAGTGGTGGTAGAAACTCATATGCTTCATACTATCAGCTACCTGAACTTCCTTGGGTTGGAGGCGATCCTGTCGACTGTAGAGATCCAACAGACCCTGGAGAAGGTAAGTCTGGTTGTATTAAAATATTTACCATGTTTGGTGTATGTGGAGAAACATATACTATGCATGAAGATGGATTCTTTAAGGCCGACTATCCTGGTTCTCAAGCAGGTTTCCAGAAGAACTGTAACTTTAGATAAGAAGAGCTGTCCCTTTTTTCCTACACGAATATAAATATCTGATTTTTGGTAAAATAATCCTAATAGTTAAGTGTTAAATTAGGGTAATTATTTATGAACACACGAGCATTTACGTTAGCTTTGGTTATTGCAGGTTTTGCAATGTTTATGGTCTTCACATATGTAGAAGATCAAAAGACTAGTTTGATAAAGAAGTACGGTTCTATGAGTTCTGTTGTTGTTGCAAAACAAAACATCTCTGAATACGAACTTATTGATGACTCCAAGGTAACTATTATATCACTCCCGCAAAAATTCTTATCTCCAGGTAGTTTTAAAACTATGAAAGAGGTTGAAAATACAGTTGCGACAGTTCCAATTCTAAAAGGCGAGCAGATTACAAAACCTAGGATTACTTATCCTGGAGAAAGTACTGGTTTATCGCGTGAAGTATCTGTTGGGAAAAGGGCCTTAGCAATTTCTATTGATGAAAGTCAGGCGGTATCAAAGCTGATAAAGCCTGGTGATAGAGTCGATGTTCTTGCTGCAATTGATTACACGTCAGGACGTAAGCACATGCAGAAGATAGCAACGATATTACAAGATGTAAGAGTTCTATCAACAGGTATGAGTATCTCAAATAACCTACCTCTAATTGGTTTGAAAACACCTCAGGTAATTAAAAAGATGAAGCTTAATACATATAGTAACTACAATACAGTTACTCTTGAGCTAGATCCATTTCAGGTTCAAAAGATTGTCCATCTGTTAACTTTTGCGGCCTATAAACCATATCTTTCTCTAAGAAATATTAATGACAAAGACACGGTAAGAATCGAAGGAACAAAGCTTTACGACATCTTAAGTGATAAAGATCAATCAGAAGCAAAATCATATTTCGCAGATAAATATAAAAAGAAATAGAGAATAAATGAAACTGATAATGACAAAAATTTTATTAATTACTTTTTTTAGCTTCTTTGCAAGTGCTCAACAGGCGCAAATAAAAGAAACGAAAATAGAAGTGATTCTTGGTATTGATAAAATTATGAAAGTTGATTTTGTCCCATATACAAGGGCGCAAATCGCGGATGAGTCTGTTGTTGGTATTCAGTTTATACCACAGAAAAGGGAAATTACCTTAAAGGGTAAGAAGCCTGGTCGTTCTTCAGTAACTGTTAGAGATAAGAAAGGTAATGTTCGTCAGAGATACCTTGTCAATGTAACTGCAACTGAGAAATCTAAAATTATCAGAGAACTCAATGAGTTAATCGGTGATGTCGAAGGAATAAACGTTGGACTAAAAGGTGGAAAAGTCTATGTCGGTGGAAAAATTATTGTTCCTGGTGACATTGGTAAAGTTGTAATTATCTTAGAAGACTATAAAGAAGTATTAAACTTAATTGAAGTATCTCCTCAAACATATCAAATCATTGCAAGAAAAATGCAAGAAGGAATGAGAAGGAATAACCTTCGAGATGTAACAGTAAGGTTCTTTAATAATTCTTATATCCTTGAAGGTATTGTTAATAGTGATGCTGAAAAAGATCTCGGGTTCAAAATAGCTGCCGCATACTTACCAGATAGAATTGAAAGTCTTGCAAGAAGAGCTGATGCTGTTCAACGACCAAGTAGAGAAGAAATTATAAAAAACTTTGTTGTTGTAAATAGAAAACAAGCTCCGCCTCCAGCGGATAAGTTAATTAAGGTTACAACACAATTCGTAGAACTCTCTAAAGACTATAGTAAGATTTTTGGTTTTAAATGGTCACCAACTCTTGGTGGAGATGGTGGAGCTATTTCTTTTGGTAAAAACTCAAGTGGTGGCGTAACAACTAACTCAAGTGGAACTTTATCAGGAACAATTTCGAACTTATTTCCTAAGCTTAATTCTGCAAAAGCTGCGGGGTACGCTAGAGTTGTTCAGTCAGGTGTCCTAATTATCAAAGATAAGAAATCTGGAAAGTTAAATAAAGGTTCCACAAAAAATACTCAGTTAGGAACTGGAGAGTTCGCACAACCTACATCTATAAAGGCCGGTTTTGGTCTTGAAATTAGACCTACGATATTACAAGAAGAAAAAATTAATCTAGAAGTAACTCTCAATGTAGATACAGCTGTCGGAACAGATACTTTAAATAACGTTATAAAAACTGAACTTATAATTAAGTCTAGAGAATCAGCAGTTGTTGGTGGGGTTTCCGTAAGTAAAAGTACAACTGAATATGATAAAGATCCACCAGGTGGTGCTGATACAGTAGATGCAGAAAGTGGATTTCCTCTTTTTTCTTTTGTTAGGTCAAAAGAAGTTACAAAGAGTAAAGAGCAGTTTGTTGTTTTTATAACCCCTGAGATTATTGACAATGCATCATCAGGAACAGAAGAAATTAAAAGAAAGTTTAGAAGGAGAGGGCGCTAGTGGCCGAAGGACATATAATTACCGTAATTGGTGGTAAAGGTGGGGTTGGAAAATCTCAAGTTGCTGCTAACCTTGCTTTTGCATTTACGCAAGAGACAAGAGGAAAATCTCTTCTGTTAGACTTTGATCAAAAAGCTAGTGGAGATCAAAATTTAATTACTGGTATAAAAACAAAGAAGAACCTTAAAGACTTACTAAGTTTTGGTGGTGCAATTGATCCTCGATCTATGCAGCAGTTCTTAAATCCACATCCTGCAGGAGTTAGCTATATTGGTCTTCCAAATGACCCAACAGCTACTGAAGGAATTGATGCTGAAGCATCAGGTAAAATATTAAAAGCTGTAACAAATATGTTTCCAGTTACAGTAATTGATGCTGGAAATGAATTAACTCCTCTTGCTTGTAAGGCGCTTGAATTTTCAACTCTAATATTAGTTGTCGTAACACCCGATCTTCTTGCAATTAATCAAACGAAGAGACTTGTCTCTGAATTAACAACAATGATGTTTCCTAAAGAAATGATTCACTTTGTTTTTAATCAGGCCCAAAAAGGTCACCCTGTAACTCCTGATATTGCTGGGAAGTCTCTTGGTAGGCCAGTATTGGCCTCTATTTTAAAAGATGATCAAACTTGTGCACTTGCTCTGAATCAGAGAAAGCCGGCGCTGTTAGTTGCTAAAGCAAGTAATTTTTCTAAAGGCGTTACAGAAGTAACGAGAAAGATCGTTCAAAAGAGTTTACTAAAACAACTCGCTAAACTTAATAAACCATCTGATATTGGAAGTAAGAAAGATTCTGGTGGAGACGCAAAAACAGGAAATGCCTGGAGAGATCTAAAGGTTCGAATTCATAAAGGTCTTGTTGAAGAAATGGATCTTAGCAAGGAAGATGATAACGATCCCAAAGCTAAAATAATTTTAAAAGAGAAGACTAAGAAATTAGTTGTAGATCTTTTAAATAAAGAAGATACGAAATCAATTCTAAAAAGTCGTGAAGACATGAATAGAATTGTTAAAGAAATTATTGATGAAGCACTTGGTTTAGGTCCTTTAGAAGACTTACTCTCTGATAAAACTGTTTCTGAAATTATGGTAGTTGGCCCTGAAAAAATATACTTTGAGCAGGGTGGTAAAATTAAGAAGTCAGAAATTATATTCACCAACGATAGACAGGTTCTCAATGTAATTGAAAGAATTGTTGCACCTGTTGGTAGAAGAATTGATGAGAAAACTCCTTATGTAGATGCAAGGTTACACGATGGATCGAGAGTTCATGCAATTGTACCGCCATCTGCAATTGATGGTTGTTGTATAACCATTAGAAAATTCCCAGAAGAAAGATTAACTTATAAGAACCTTGTAAGCTTTGGTTCATTAACTCAGAATATGGCCGACTTCTTAAGAATTGCGGTTGAGGGACATAAGAATATTATTGTTTCCGGTGGTACCGGTTCAGGTAAGACAACTCTAATTAATATCCTTGGTGGTTTCATTCAAGCTAATGAACGTATCATTACATGTGAAGACTCGGCCGAGCTAAACTTCCCTCAAGACCATATAGTTAGGCTTGAGACGAGACCTCCTTCACTGGAAGGGGATGGTGAAATCGATATTCGTTGTCTTGTTAAGCAATGTCTAAGAATGAGACCTGATAGAATTGTTGTTGGTGAGTGTCGTGGTGGTGAAACACTTGATATGTTACAAGCAATGGGGACTGGGCATGATGGTTCATTAACAACAGTCCACTCTAATAATCCACGTGAGTGTATTGGCCGAATTGAAACACTTGTACAGTATGCAGGTGCGGGACTTACACCTAAAGCAATTAGGGAAATGATTGCTAGTGCGGTTCATATGATTATTCAGCAATCTCGTCTTGATGATGGTTCACGTCGAGTAACACATATTACTGAAATTGGTGGTATTCAAGGTGAGGTCGTAACACTTCAAGATATCTTTCTCTTTGTTCAAAAGGGAATTGATAAGAGTGGTAAAATTATTGGTGAATTCCAGGCAACTGGATTTATTCCAAAGTTCATCGAGACGCTAGAAAAGAAAGGTTACAATATTCCTAGAGGACTATTTAGTAATGCTGCCCCTGCTGCAGCTCCGGCCGCTAAAAAGGCCGCTCCTCCTGCAGGCGGAAAGAAGCTTCCTCCTGGAGCGAAGCCTAGACCGCGTCCACCAGGTGCTGGTGGTAAAAAACCACCGGGAAAGGGTTAGGAGAATAGATGTCTTTTTTTATTGAATTAATAGGATTTAACGGAATGGTTGGGCTATTAGGCCTAGTCATTTTTATATTCTGTTATAAATACTCAATTGGTATTTTTGAATTTGTAGAAAGACAAACTTTAGGAACTCGTACTTATATTATGGAGAAGCTTGAACTTCTCTTTATAGAAATACCTCCAGAGAAAATTACTTATATGTTACTTGGAGTTTCCGTTGGTGCGGGCTCTCTTGTTTTTCTTATTTTTGGAATTATGAGTAAGTGGCTAATTGGTTTTATCCTTGGAGTATTTGTAGCATTTATTGGATTTAAGATTCCCAAGCCAATAGTTGATTATATGGTTAATAAGCGTATTAAGGCTTATCAAAATCAAATGGTTGATGGGCTTCAGTTATTGGCCAATGGTCTAAGGGCAGGTTTATCTGTTCCACAATCAATTGGGATGGTCGTAGATGAAATGCCATCTCCTATATCTCAAGAATTTAGTGTAATGCTACAGCAAAATAGAATTGGAGTACCCCTAGAAGAGTGTTTTGATAACCTTGCAACAAGAATTCCTACTCAGGATAATGATATGTTCGTAAGTGCCATTAATATTCTACGTGAAACCGGTGGTAATCTTGCTGAAGTATTCGATACAATTGTTTCTGTAATTAGAGAAAGAGTACGCCTTGCTCAAAAAGTAGAAACTGCGACTGCTCAGGGTAAATTCCAGGGAATGGTAATTGCCTTTATGCCTTTTGCCATTTTAATCATGTATGGTCTAAGTGATCCTGACTCAATCAAGAGAATGTTCTCCCATCCTTTAGGAATTATCCTCGTTATAGTAGCGACGATTCTTGATATTATAGGGACTTATATTATTTTTCAGATAGTAAAAATAAAAGAGTAAGTTTTTCCTTAAATATTTTCAAATAATACCGATAAACAATTGAGAACTAGAAAAAGTAGAGCAAAAAAGGATTGTAAGTGATGAAAATTTTAAAGACTCTCGTTCTATTAGCAATGGTTGTGACGAGCACACATGCAGGTGTAAACCTGAAAAACGGTAACTTCTATATCACGTATACTGATATTGTAGTTCCTGGTGGCGGACACGATCTTGTTATCGAAAGAACGTACAACTCAAGATCACCTGAAAAAGGTTGGTTTGGTTATGGTTGGGGATCAGACTATGAGACTCATTTATCAGTATCAGCTGACGGTTCAGTAGTAGTCCATGAAAATGGATCTGGTGCAATGACGAGATTTACGCCAAGAAAAGCAGTAAATGCTGAATCTGCCGCGAAGAAAATTGTCGATGCAATGAGAAAGAAAACTTCGGTTTCTACTCAGGTAGCAAGCTCTCTTATTAAGAAGCTGACTAACGATGCTGAATTAAGACAAGCTTACGCTAAGAGATTTAACGTAAAAGCTTCACTAGCTGCAGGAACAGAGTTGTTCTCAAATGTTAGAGGTCTTCAAAAAGTTGTTAAGACTAAGAATGGTTTCATCAGAAAGTATAATGATGGTAGAGAACATCAGTTCAATGAATCAGGAAAGCTAACAAGAGTTAAAGATAAGAATGGTTACCTTGTAAAACTTGAATACAAGAGTGGTATCCTTAAGTCTTTAAAAGATTCAATGGCAAAGCAAGTATTCTTTGATTGGTACCCAGATGGGAAGATCAAGAGTGTTGAGTCTGGTGCTGGTAAGAAAACATTTTATAAGTATGATCAAGGTGAAAACCTAGTTGAAGCTAAAGATGTTGCTGGTAACTCATTTAACTATAGCTACGATTTTAATCACAATATGGTTGGGATTAAGTATAAAGACGGTTCTTCAATGAAGATTGCTTATACTAAGAAAACTCAATTTGTAGACATGATTACAAAGAAGAGTGGCGAAACTGTTAAGTATAAGTATGAGTCTAATCCTAAAAACTCTGAGTATCATTACTGGACTTTAGTAGCTAAGAAAAACCCAGCTGGTAAAGAAATCACTAATAGATATGAGTATGAGATTAAAAAGAAACCAGATGGTTCTCACTACACTTACAGAATCCTTACAGTTGTAAATAATGTAAAAACAGAAACAATCTATACTGAATGTTGTTCTCTTCCAAAGCAAATTAAAAGAGGAAAGCATGTTACAAACTTTGAGTATAATAAGAAAGGTCTTCTGACTAAGAAGTACTCTTCAAGAGGTGACTTCGTTCAACTGAAGTACCATAAGAAGTTTAATAAGATTACTAAAGTTGTTAATAAGACAGGTTGGACTAACTTTGAATATGACAAGAAAGGTAATCTTAAGCGTGCCGAAAATGCAAAAGGTATGTCAGTACTACTGATTTATGATAGCAAAGGTAGAATCGCTAAAATGATGGATATCAACAAGAAGACTAAGAAGAAAAGAGCTCTAAGCTTCATCTATAACGCTCAAGGGAAACCTGTTGAGATCGCTATGGCAAAAGTTGGTAAAATCAATGTTAAGTATGACAACTACGGTGAAATCCTAAAAGTAGAGTCAAAGTCTGGACACAGAATGGCACTACAAGTTACTCAGGCCTTCCAATCACTACTAGCGATTGTTAAGCCAGCAGGAGTTAACTTAAATATGTAAGCCAAGTATAATTGGCGCGCTAAATACCTGAATCAGCTATTTAGCGCCATTATTTGGTGAAATATTGAGAAGCAAGTAGAATTAAATTATTAGGAGATAAAGATGAAAAAATTATTTAAAACACTTCTAGTATGCGGATTTGCTCTAACAGCTCTCTCTGCCGATATGAAGGAAGGGAAGACTGGTTGCGAAGATGGCTTTACTGTAGATTGTAAGAAGAACCCTGAGCTATGTAAGGGTACAGAAGCATCTAAAACTGAAGAAAAAGATACAGACGCAGACTCAAAAGAAAGAGGTTAATCACTTAACTCTATATTTTATAAAGGCTCATCTTAATGATGGGCCTTTTTTTTTGAATAAATTACAAGAAACTCATAAATAAATTATCTCGTGCTATAACTCGTTCATCTATTTTTGGAGGAACGAATGAAGAGCTTATCTAAATTGCTAATTATATTAGCTATTACAAAGTCTATTTTTGCCCAATCAGGTTATGGATTCTACTTTATTACGGATTGTGACAACTCATATGAAGAGCAGTATGGCAGTTATTGTCTTGCTGTCGTTAGTAACGTGGCCCGCTTTGACGATTGTTCACCTGGACGCTTAGGTGGCTGTCAAAAAACTCTATTTGGTATGGATGTAGAAGATAGATATTCTTCTAAATTCAATCCAATGGATACGAGAATGAAGTTGAAAGACTCATTTTCTAAAGCTCGTAAAGAAAGGGCTAGAAAGATTAAAGACTATAAATCTAAGAGCAACTATACGGTTAAAAGAATGTACGTTGGTGAATATTTTGAGGGGAACTAAGATGTTAAAATTATTGAAAACTGGAATGGTTGTCGCCGTAAGCTTAGGTGCGTTTGCAGCTCCAACTCTTTCAGAGACAGCAGACTGGCTAAAAAAGAAAACAATTGAAATGAGTGATTTCCGCTATATACACTCATATGGGAATGAATATGATAATTATAAGGCGATTATCTTCATAGATGCAGAGAACTGTAGTGTAGATCTTCTAGAGCGCTATAAAGTTGATGCAGAAGGGGTTTATAACGAATTCGATGAATATGTAGATTATAAGAGCTTTGAGAAGATTTCCAGTTTCAACCTTTCTAAAGTTGATAGTGTTTACCAAGACGAAGATACTATATACCTATCTTCTGACCTAAAAGCCTTCGATCGCACGGTTAAAATATGGCATAAGCGTTCGAGTTCTTACCAAGAAAATGTTCGTAAGATAAATTTTGGTGCCTTAGATAGCTCTTACGCTGAAAGATATGCAAAGGCCCTTAGGCATGCGATTGGACTTTGCGCAGAGGATGAAACAGACGAGCCATTCTAAAAATGTGACTAATAATTCAACAATGTTTGAAAGTTATTCAATTTCCTCATAGAATCCAATGTAAAAACAGTATGTTATGAGTGTGGAGGCTTTCAAATATTGGCACACCCCTTGCTTATATATAAGTAGAAACAATAACAACACAGGGGAAAAATTATGAAAAAACTAGCACTACTAACACTTGTACTTATGAGCTTTACAAACGCATTTGCAATGTCTGAATCAAAGACAAAATGTGAGGACGCTAACCAGGTATCAGCATACCAAGAGCAAATTAAAGATGTTAACGTTCAAAGTGAAGGCCAAGAAGTAAAATCAGGTTCAAAAGAAAGAGGTTAATTCCTCAACAAAATATCACAAGGCCACCTTCTATAGGTGGCCTTTTTTTTTGCTTTTACAAATATATATTCGGCCCTAAGATATAATCTAGGGGAATATAATGGATAAAATCACAGAGGCCGTTCAGCTTCAAAACGACACTATTAAATCTAATAAACTACTTGATATCTCAAAGCGAATCGAGCTTCTTTTAAAGCTTAAAGAGGTGATTTGCGACAATGAACAGAGAATTGTTGATGCTCTTAAGGCAGATCTTAATAAACCTGTTTTTGAGTCATATATCAGTGAAATTGACTTTGTTGTTCACGAAATTGACCTAGCAATTTCTAATATTAGAAAGTGGGCAAAACCCCAAAAGGTTGGTAGCCCACTAACTTTCTTCCCTGTTAAAAGCTATATTTATAAGGAACCTTACGGGAAAGTATTAATTATTTCTCCCTGGAATTACCCATTTCAGTTATTACTAGATCCACTTGTCGGAGCTATTGCAGCTGGAAATACAGCAATACTTAAGCCCTCTGAAATGGCCCCTAGCACCGCTAAAGTGATAACAGAGCTAATAGAGAGTAAAATAGATAAGAAGTATATTGCTGTGGTTAACGGTGGAGTGGAAGAGACGACCGCCCTTTTAGAGCAAAGGTTTGATTATATCTTTTATACAGGTAACGGACATGTCGCCCGTATCGTTATGGCGGCTGCTGCTAAACATTTAACACCAGTGACATTAGAGTTAGGTGGTAAAAGTCCTTGTGTAGTTCTCAATAAAGATTTGGACTTAAGCGCTAAGAGGATCGTTTGGGGGAAGTTTTTTAATGCTGGTCAGACCTGTGTTGCTCCTGACTACGTCCTTATTACACCAGAAGCAAAAGATACATTTGTTAAGGCCTGCGAGAAATGGATCAGCTACTTCTATGGTAAAGACGTAAAATCTTCATCTGACTATGGACGTATAATTAATGAAAGACACTTTGATAGACTCAACTCCTACATTGAGGGAAGCGAGCCCTTGACTGGAGGAATTGTTGATAAGTCCGAAAAATATATTTCACCGACACTCGTAAGCGCTGATAGTAAAAGCTCTATTATGCAGGATGAGATATTTGGGCCAATACTTCCAATCGTTGAAATAAGTGATCTAAGTGAAGCGATATCTTTTATTAGGACTAACGAAAAGCCATTGGCCAGTTACGCTTTCTTAGATGAAGCCTCTGAGAAAGATCGTTTTGTATCTGAAGTGTCTTCAGGTGGAATGGTAATAAACGATACGATTGTTCATCTTTCTAACCCTAAACTGCCATTTGGTGGAGTTGGTGAGAGCGGTATAGGCGGTTATCACGGTAAATACTCATTTGAGCTCTTTTCACACTCTAAGTCTGTTATGAAGAGGTCTTTTCTATTTGAAAACTCTCTAAGATATCCTCCCTATCAAGGGAAGCTAGACCTAATAAGAAAGATAATGTCTATTCTTTAGACAGTTTCAAGGCATGTATAAAATAAATACAGGGCATGCCTTCTAACTCCCTAATAAGTGATGAACTTACTTGGCACGACTTGTGCAATAGTAATAGTAAGAAAAACTAATCGCAATTGGGGGCGACATGAAAATTTTAATTTTAGGATTACTACTTACAACAGCAACAAATGTACTAGCGCTATCTGAATCAAAGACAGATGCAGCAATGGATTCACAATGTCTTCATAAGAAATTTTATGCTGATATGGATGAAATTGACTCGAAGTTAGCAGCTGCTGAAAAGAAGCTAGAAGAACTAGAAGGTGCAACTACTACTAGATAAGTATCATAAGATTATATTTTCTAATGATGCGTTTGCTGAAGAATCCTTAAAAGGGCCTCTCTCTCTTGTGGAGTGTAGCTATCTTTTGGATGGGAATCAACTGAGTGAGCAGAGGACTTCTTTCCTGCTGAAGTTGTTGATTTAATCTTGTCTTCTTTAATAGATGTATTATTAACTAATTTATCACCAATACGTTTAGTTTCAGTGATGCTATTTGATATTGCCCCACGGATAGAACTGAAAATTTGCTTCGTATATGGTTTTGCTAAATCATTAGCATAGTTAAAAACCACTTTGTTCTCAGAAACTGGAATACTTAAAATAACGAAACTTAGTGAAAAATAGATTAGAAATTTAATCACAAACATTAACTTGCCTCTTTAACAATCTCGTATTCAACTTTCTCAATTGATTTAATTAAATCTTCTTCTTGAAAAGGTTTAGTGAGGAAATCTGTCGCACCTGTAGAAATAGATTCAATAACAACACTTTCAAGATCTAGAGTAGACATCATTATGATATGCGGCTCTTTCACATTCTCTTTAATGTGTGTAGCTAGCTCTAGACCACTAACTTCTGGCATAACTACATCTAGTAAGAATACATTGGCACCAGTTGTAAAGGCCTGTTGAATTCCTTGTTCTGCACTACTTGCTTGACCAACGACATTGAATCCTTCTTTTTCAAGAATATTAACAATGGTTCTTCTTGAGAGATCTGAATCATCAACAACAAGAATTTTAACTAGGTCACTTCGTTTTGCTTTATTTATATTTTCTACAGTCATAATGATATTTTAATTGAGTTAGAGGTAAAAAAAAAGGGGATCGATATGATCCCCCTTTCGTATTAAGCCGCTACCGGTGGTAGGTCTGAATTCTTTTTCTTTTCTTGAGCTTTTTCCTCAAACTTTCTTGAGTGGGTTTCTTTCTTATATTCTTTCCAGTCAATAAGAGCGATATCAAGAACTTCATCGATTGTTTTAACCGGAATGAAGTTTATCTTCTTTCTATATTCTTCAGGAATATCTTCCATATCTTTTTTGTTCTTCCATGGAATCACAATCGTTTCAATTCCCATTCTCATGGCAGCAAGAGCTTTCTCTTTTAGGCCACCAATTGGTAGAACCTTTCCTGTAAGAGTAATTTCTCCAGTCATTGCAACATCCTTACTTACAGATACTCCTGTACATAAAGATACTAGAGCAGTTGCTAGAGTGATACCTGCAGATGGACCATCTTTAGGAGTTGCACCCGCTGGTAGGTGAATATGAAATTCATTATTCTCAAAAAGTTCTTCATCAATACCTAAATACTGAGCTCTACTTCTGATATAACCAATTGCTGTTTGCGCAGACTCTTTCATTACATCACCAAGTTGTCCGGTAAGAGTAAGTCCTCTTCCTTTCATTTTAGTCGTTTCGATATAAAGAACAGCTCCACCATGTGATGACCAAGCAAGTCCTGTTGATACACCAACTTCATCATGCTCTTTTTGATCGTCTTTAGTAAATATCGGTGGCCCTAAAAACTTAAGAACATTATCTCTAACGATATGAGTTTTATCAGCTTCACCTTTTGCAATTTTCATAGCTACTTTTCTACAAAGAGAACCAATTCTTCTTTCTAGATTTCTAAGTCCTGCTTCTGAAGTATAGTGCTCAATAACACTTGATACACCTTCATCAGTAAACTGGATATGATCATCAGTAATTCCATTTTCACCCATTTGCTTAGGGATAATGTATCTCTTACTAATTTCAACTTTCTCTTCTCTTGTATAACCAGAAAGATTGATTACTTCCATTCTATCTCTAAGAGGTCCTGGAATATTTTCTAGAACATTTGAAGTTGCAATAAACATAACGTTTGATAAATCAAATGGTACGTTTAAATAGTGATCTCTAAATTCAACATTCTGCTCAGGATCTAGTACTTCTAGAAGAGCTGATGATGGATCACCTTTATAGTCACTGCTTAGCTTATCGATTTCATCAAGAAGAACAACAGGATTATTTGTTTTAGCTTGCTTAAGAGCTTGAATGAATCTACCTGGCATAGCACCAACGTAAGTTCTTCTGTGTCCTCTAATTTCTGCTTCGTCTTTTAGTCCACCGAGTGAAATTCTTACGAATTCTCTACCTGTGGCACGAGCAATGGACTTTCCAAGAGATGTTTTACCAACACCTGGTGGCCCTTGAAAGCATAGGATAGGTCCTTTCATGTCATCACCTTTAAGTTGTCTAACCGCAAGGTGCTCAAGAATTCTTTCTTTAACTTTTTTAAGATCAAAATGATCTTCATCTAGAATCTCAAGAGATTTATCTAGATCAATATGTTCTTTAGATGCTGTCGACCAAGGTAGATCAGTCATCCATTCCATGTAATTTCTCATAATGCTTGATTCTGAAGAATCAGGGTGCATTTTTTCAAGTCTTTGAAGTTGTTTTGAAACTTCCTTCTCAACTTCTTCTGGCATATTGGCTTCTTTGATTTTATTTCTAAATTCAGTGAACTCATCCTGGGCTTCAGTTGTTTCACCTGCTCCGCCACCGGCCATACTATTTTCATCGCCAAGTTCTGACTTGATAGCCTTAATTTGCTCTCTAAGAAAGTACTCTTTTTGAGTCTTAGACATTTCGCCTTTTGCAGCAGTTTTAATTTTCTGTTGCATTGAGAGAATTTCAAGCTCACGATTTAATATGTCACTTATTCTATGTAGTCTTTCAACTGGATCAAGTGTCTCTAGAATAACTTGGGCTTCACTTACGTGAAGATTTAAGTTTGATGCCACAAGATCTGCGAGTCTACCTGGATCAGTAATATCTTCAAGAACCATTAGGATGTCTGGAGAAAGAACTTTCCCTAATTGAATAACTTTTTCAAGTTGTTCTTTAATTGTTCTCATTAATGCATTGGTTGCAATGCTATCTTGGCTTAACTCTACATCTTCAACTTTAACAGTCTTAGTCATAAAGAATGGCTCAGTTTGCTTGAAGTCAATTATCTTGGCCTTCGATAAACCTTGTACAAGAATTTTGATTCTTCCATCAGGAAGCTTTCTCATTCTCATAATCATTGCAACAGTTCCAAGATCAAAAATCTCTGAAGGTTCTGGATGCTCTGCCACAATATCTTTTTGACTAGAAAGTAGAATCATTCTGTCAGTATGATTAATTGCATGATCAACAGCTTTTATAGATGCTTCTCTTCCGACAAATAATGGAAGTATCATGAATGGGTAAATGACAAGATCTCGTATTGGTAGGAGAGGGAGTTCTTCCTTAAATTCAATGTTATCACCCTCGTAATTTGTCACCATATTTATTTCCTCCACATGTAGCGCACTAATGGCACAGCTTTCATGTTTATATTCGGGAAAAAAACAAAACTCTTTAAAGATTTTTTAATAAAATTCGCTTTTTATGGCCCGAAAGTAATTGAATTCTTTAGTTGGTTTTCGGTAAAATGCTGTAATTGCAATCTGAGAGCTATGATTGTAAAAACATAGTGAAATACTTTTTAATGTTAAAGAAATAATGGAGTTTTTATGTCTAATAAAATAGCTGTGGTAATACTTGCCGCTGGAAAAGGTACAAGATTAAAAATGGATATTCCAAAACCTCTTGCGCCTCTTCATAATAGGGTTTTATTAGATTATGTTCTTGAGGCCGTTGATGGACTTGGAGATATTCACCTTATTACTGGTCACCAGAACGAAGTTGTTGAAGGACATGTTAATACTGTTTGGCCTAGCTTAGGCGCTAAATACATTCTTCAAAAAGAACAGCTTGGAACAGGGCATGCCGTAAGAACATACTTTGAGTCAAATGAGCAAGCGGATGACTATGACTACACACTTGTTATGTGTGCAGACACTCCATTACTTACCAAAGAGATTTTACTAGAGCTTAAAGATGAGATGGAGAAAGGACCAGATGCCGTTGCAGCAACATTTGAAGAGCAAGTACCATTTGGCTATGGAAGAATAATTAGAGCCGAGCACGGTTTTACAATCGTAGAAGAAAAAGATGCTTCAGATGAAGAAAGACTAATTAAAGAAGTAAACTCAGGTCTTTATATTTTTAAAACTCAGTACTTAAAGAATCATATCTTTAATATTGATAGTAATAATAAGGCAGGTGAGTTTTACCTGACTGATACATTTAAAGAGGATGCCAATGTTAAGGCACATCTCTATGCCGACAAATCATACTTTATGGGTGTTAACGACCTCTATCAATTAGCGCGTACGGAAAGAAACTTAATTCAAAGAAATATTAAGAACCTTCTCATTTCTGGTGTTAGGATCCTTGATCCCTCACATACATATATTCATGCTAAAGAAATAGGGATAGGCTCAGTAATCTATCCAAATGTTCATATTGATGTTAATTCGAAAATTGGTTCAAACGTTACCATTGAGCCAGGGTGCTTTATTACAAACTCTAAAATTGAAGACGGTGCTGTGATTAAGGCAAATACTTATATTACAGACTCTGTCGTTGGAAAGAATGTAAAGATTGGTCCAATGGCACACCTTAGACCAGGTTCTGAAATTGGAGACGGCTCTAAACTTGGAAACTTTGTAGAAATTAAAAAGTCTGTGGTTGGAGAGAATACTAGTATCAGTCATTTAAGCTACTTAGGTGATGCAGAAGTTGGAAATGATGTAAATATTGGCTGTGGCTTTATTACATGTAACTACGATGGAGCCAATAAACATAAGACTATAATTGGTGACGGATCATTTATTGGTTCTGATACACAGATGATAGCACCGATTAATATTGGAAAAGAATGTTACGTTGCTAGTGGCTCGACTATTAATAAGAGTATGGTTGATGGGTCATTCGCTGTTGCCAGAGGGCGTCAAACGACGAAAGAAGGAATGGCAAAGAGATTCATAAAGAAAAAAGATAAGAAGTAACCCCTCAAAAGTTGGAAATTCTCTTGTCCAAGTGATATCTTCTTAAGGATTTTATTTAATATAATACCCTAAGGAATGACTATGTGCGGAATAGTAGGTCACTTGGGTCCACAGAATTCTGTGGACGTAGTTTTAGAAGGTCTTAAGAGACTTGAATATAGAGGATATGACTCAGCAGGTGTGAGTTTTATCTCTTCAGATAACAATCTTAAAATTTATAAGAAGAAAGGTAAGATACAAAACCTTATAGATGAACTTGCTGATAAAGAAATTCATGCAAGGTCATCAATTGGCCACACTCGTTGGGCAACACATGGTGGAGTAACAGATAACAATGCTCACCCACATGTTTGTGAAGATATGGGGATTGCAATGGTTCATAATGGAATCATTGAGAATGCTGGTGAGTTAAGAGAATTCTTAATTGGAGAAGGGGTAAAGTTTAAATCTGAAACTGACTCTGAGACTTTCTTAGGTCTTCTCATCTATAACGTAAAACAAGGTAAAGAAATCAAAGAGGCCGTTATCGAATCTTTTAAGAAGATCGAAGGTTTCTCTGCATTTGTAGTTTTAAATAAAGAAACTTCAGAAATATTCTCCATTAAAAATGGAGCGCCACTTGTTTGTGGAATGAACGAAGTTAATTCAGAAGTATTAGTATCTTCAGATCCATATGCTTTAGCAGGAATTGCTAATAAGATATACTTTCCAGAAGATCAGGTCCTCTGTCACCTAAGTGCGGGGAATGCTAACCTTTTAAACTTCTACGAACTTGATGGTTCAAAATCTACAAGATACATATCTAAGAGTCAGAGTATGGATCATAACCCAGCTGAGAAAGGTGAATTTGAGCATTTCATGCTTAAGGAAATCTATGAACAGCCAGAGTTAATTAGGTCCCTAACTCAGTTTTACTTTCAAGGTGAAGGTAAAGAGAGTCTTGAGCAAGCAGTAGATCTACCAAGGACTAATCTTCATGTTACGGCATGTGGAACTGCCTATTATGCAGGACTTGTAATCAAAGATTTCTTTGAACAAATTAATAGAATTCCTTGTCGCCCAGAGGTTGCAAGTGAGTTTAGATATAGAGATCCAATTCTCAATAAAGATGACCTTGCTCTTTTTATCAGTCAATCTGGTGAAACAGCTGACACGCTTGCGGCCCAGGAGCTTTGCAAGAAGACAGGTATGAAAACTCTTTCAATTGTTAATACAGAAGGTTCTACTCTGTTTAGAGACTGTAATGTTAATCTGTTGATTAGAGCAGGAATGGAAATTGGTGTTGCATCGACAAAGGCATTCACTCAACAAGTTTTAACAGGAAGAACACTGAGTGCAGTAATTGCAAACGGTGGAATGGATGACAATCTTAAAAATAGTCTCGCAACTAAGTACTCGCTTCTTGCAGAAAGAATAGAAGAGTTATTAGAGAGATCTGATGAAATAAGAACTGTTGCTGGTGAAATTTACAGAAAACAAGGATTCTTTTATACAGGTCGTGGAGTTTATTTTCCAATTGCTCTTGAAGGAGCTCTTAAACTTAAAGAAATCGCTTATGTTCACGCTGAAGGTTATGCGGCCGGAGAGCTTAAGCATGGACCAATTGCTCTTATTGATGAAGAGAAGGTTAATGTTGCATTAGTTGGACCAGAGCTTTATGAAAAGACTGTTTCTAATATTCAAGAGATCAAAGCAAGAAAAGGAATTATTGTAGTTGTTGGTCCTCAAGGAAAGAAAGACCTTGAAGAGATCGCTGATTACTATATCCCAATTAACTTTGATGGACTTGAGGAACTAAGTCCTCTTTATATAAATGTTGTTAATCAATTACTTGCTTATCATATTGCAAAGTTCCTAGGGACTGATATTGATAAACCAAGAAACTTAGCAAAATCAGTTACAGTAGAATAATCGGAACTAAATGAACTTAGATCACTTAAACTTACAACAAAAAGAAGCTGTCCAAAATACTGACGGGCCAATGATGATTTTGGCCGGTGCAGGTTCTGGAAAAACAAGAACACTTGTAACGAGAATTACATATCTTCTTGAAGAAAAGCACGTGAGTCCTTTTCAGCTTCTTGCTTTGACGTTCTCTAATAAGGCGGCAAAGGAAATGAGAGACAGGATCTCTCGAACTGTAAGCTGTGATGCTGGAGCACTACAAGTTACGACATTCCACTCTTTTTGTGCACGCTCATTAAGAAATGAAGCTCAGTACTTAGGGCTAAGTAAGAACTTCACTATTTACGACACAAGTGAGCAAAAGGCAGTTGTAAAAAAAATCCTCTCAAGAAGAGGTATTAATATAAAAGAAGTTTCTCCATTTGAAGTTATGTACTTCATTGAAGACTTAAAGAATCATGGGCACTACCCAGATAGAGATATTTCAGAAAAAGATTATGAAGTAGAAAAGGATGATCCTTTCTACGATATGTATCTTGAATACGAAAGAGAGCTACACAAGGCGAATGCTACGGACTTTGGTGGTTTAATAACAGCTGTTATTCAACTCTATGAGCTCTTCCCAGACGTATTAAAAAGATATCAAGAAAGATTCAAATACCTCTTAGTTGATGAGTACCAAGATACAAACCGAGCTCAGTTTGATCTCGTTACGAAGCTTGCGAAGTTAAATAAGAATATCTGTGTTGTTGGAGATGAAGATCAATCGATCTATTCTTGGCGTGGTGCGGATATTAGAAATATATTAGATTTTGAAAGTGTATATAAAGACGCCCAAATTCTAAAACTAGAGCAAAACTACAGATCGTCAAAGAATATCATTGATGCTGCCGGAGCTGTTATCTCGAGAAATACTCAGCGTAAAGGTAAAGACATGTGGACAGATAATCCTGAAGGGGAGTCCATTGAAATTGTAGAATGTCATAATGATAAAGAAGAAGCTCAATTTGTTGCAGAAGGTATGAAAGAACTTGCAGCAGGTGGAGAGTCTTATGATGAAATGGCCGTGTTCTATAGAACAAACTCTCAATCGAGATTATTAGAAGATGCCTTAAGAACTGCAAATATTCCATATCGTGTAATTGGTGGAATTAAGTTCTACGAAAGAAAAGAAATAAAAGACCTCTTGGCCTATATAAGAGTTGTCGTTAATGACAAAGACTCTCTTGCTATTAGTCGAATTATCAATGTACCTGCAAGGGGAATAGGTGCAACGACGCTTAGAAAAGTAGAGGAAGAGGCAGTTAAGACAGAATCTACACTTTGGGAAGTTATTCAAAGAATTGTAGATAACCCTGAAGACTTCAAACATATAAGATTAACAGCGAGAGTAAAGTCAGCACTATCGCACTTCACTCAAATTATTTTGGACGCTAAACAAGCGAACGAAAATAAAGATTCTCAGCAAGACATTTTTGAAAAGTTACTTCATGAATCAGGGTACTGGGAAATGTTAAGAGCTGCTAAAGATTACGAATCTGAAGCAAGAATGGAGAACCTCCAAGAACTAGGTACGGCAATCACTCAATTTGAAGAAGCAAATGAGGGAACTGACCTTGGTGGATTCCTTGAAACAATAACTCTTGATAATTCAGTAGTTGCTGAAGATGAAGAAACTGCCAACCAGGGAGAGGTATCTCTTATGACAATTCATGGCTCTAAAGGGCTTGAGTTTCATTATGTATACCTGACTGGAACAGAAGAGAATGTATTTCCAAGTTATAAGAGTATGGAAGATGGTGATACAGCAATAGAAGAAGAAAGAAGACTCTTCTATGTCGCTATGACTAGAGCTATGAAACGTCTCTATATTACTTTCGCTCAAGGAAGAATGCTCTTTGGACAATTAAGGTTCAATGGTCATAGTCGTTTTATTCAAGAAATACCAAATAAGTACTATATGTGGCGTAAGCTAGGTGGTGGAACTCAAGCAAATACTTCTAAAGATGATTGGGATGACTTTGCTGACCCTGACTTTGATGAAGGCCCTGTTTATAGCATTTCTACCGCGCCAGCTCCTAAAACTGCATTTCCAAAAGGATCTAAAGTTGTTCACTCTCTTTATGGAGAAGGAAAGATTTTAGCTTCGGAAGGGCCAAGTGGAGATGAGCGAGTCACAATAATGTTCAAAGATGGCGCACGTAAGAAGTTTATGGCGAAGTTTGCCCCATTAACGCTAATATAGCCCACTAGTTTTTCATTTCTAAATCCATGATAATAGTAAGGATATTCAAAATAATATCCAATGTATGAAGTCTGCTATTGTCAGGGAGGACGAGTGAAGACGAAATCACCATTAAAGATAATTTTAATCACGGCATTTGTCCTCATCGTTATTTTAGGTGGAGGATTATTTGTAGCTTCAAAGAAGTTAAAGCCTGAAGAAATGAAGAAAATGATGATTACCCAACTCGAAACGGCGATTCCTAACTCTAAAGTTAAAACGACGGCGCTAGACTTTTCTCTTGGATTTAATTCATCTGTAGATATTAAAGGTGTAGATATAACTTATGCTGGTAAGAGATCATATCCATTAGTATCTATTGAAACATTAAAACTAAAAATACCTCTATGGTCATTAATTTTTGGCGGTGGAAAAGTTGAAGTCGTTTTAGATTCTCCTAAGGTTAATTATATTGAATTTAGAAAAGGTTCCAACTGGGAAAGGGCATTAGAACAAAACAAAAAGAGAAAAACTGTAAGAGGTAACAAATCTAGTAATAAACCTAAGAAAAATACAAAACCTAATACAGCAGAAAATAAAGAGGATAGTGTATTAATCCCTTCTCTATTCGCTAGCAGCGAAATAAATATCAGTGTTTTAAATTTAAATCTAGATTATTCATTAAGAGATAAAACCAATGGAAAAATAGAAGTAGAGAAGTTTCTCTTAAAGGATGTTGGAGTAAAATCTACAACAGCATTTGAATTAAAGTCTAAACTTGATGTCTTAAAGAATACTCCTAACCATACAAGAATGAATTTATTACTTATCGGAGAATCTAATCTCTATGATTGGTTTGATAAAAATGAAGTGACTTTAAACACAAAGTTAATCTTACAAAATATAAAGAATCCAGCTCTTCGAAAAGAAGTATCAAAAGTTGCGCTAAATTCTAAGATTAAATACTCTAAGGCCGGAGCTTTATCAGTTGTATATACAATAATGCTTGAGGAGTCTGAGATATCAAAAGGTGTCGTTGAGGGACAAAAGGGTGCAATAGTCTTAAAAGACTTGGAGATATCTTTAGGACTAAAAGATGTGGCTTCATATGTAATCGACCCTTCTGTTATTCCTATTACTTTGAGTGGGGAAGAGAAGCTTTCACTAAAGGGTAAAGTAAATCTTGGCAAGAAAGTAACTCCAACATTAAAATTTAATATAAAACCGGCGCTTACTATTAAACAGGGTAATATTGAAGTTAAATCACTATTATCTGGAGAGACAACTAGAAATGGATTAATACTAAATCTTGAAAATGAGCTTCTATCTGGTCATGCAAATATTGATACACATATAAAAACTAACTGGACACCAGAGAGCTTTAAGAAAATGAAGCCCATAATAATGAATGTCGATGTTAGAGATCTAAAAGTAACTCCGGAGATATTCGCTCAAGAGCAAAACACAGCAAAAAATGACAAAACTAAAGAAGATAGTAATTCTAAAAATATCAATAACAAGAAAGATAAAAAGACAAAAGCTAGTCCTGTAACAGCTCTTGCTGCAGTACCCCTTAGGGCCAATGTAAATATAGAGAATGTTGATCTAGCAGGTGCAAAGCTTGCAGGTGGAATCAATCTAAAAGTTGGAAAAACAAGCGCTAAACTTTCAACATCAGGGTTGGTATTGGATAAAGGTGAAATAACTGTTCGAGATAGTATTAGAATTAGTCGAGGACTATTAAGACATGACTTCGAAGCTTCACTACTTAATGTAGATCTTAGTAGTCTCAATGGATTTGTTCCTAAAGGAGCAATCGAGGGACTAAGTGGAAGTAATACAGGTAAGGTTAGTGGTCATCTTCTTGGAGAAAAATACTTTGCTAAGGCAAACTTTAAATTAAGTGATGGGAAACTATCAAAATTAAATTTAGAGAATTATGTTTCAGGACTTATTGATAAACTTGGATCAATTGGTAAGAAGGTACCGACTAAGAAGCTAAAAATAAATGGAGAGTTTAAAACACTTCAACTTAAGGGCTCATTTGATAATAAGAGACACTCTTTTGAAAAGGTTTTATTTAAGGCAAAGGATAACAAAGTTATAATTAGTGGTGCCGGAAATGTTTATCCTCTTGGTCCAAAAAACAGTCAGTTAAAGGTAAACCTAAATATAAAAGATCCTAAAATAGGTGCATCTCTAAAAAAAGAAATTGGAACAACAGTTTTCCCAATGCTTCTTAAAGGGCCTGGTTATGTTTTAAACCCAGACTATGCCTACACAATCAAAAAAGTTTCAAAGAAGGCAGTTAAAACACAGGCCAAGAAAGAAGTTAAGAAACAAATAAAGAAAATATTCAAAGATAATAAGAAAATGAAGAAAATGTTTAAAGGGCTTTTTAAATAATGAAAGAAGTAAGAGCATCAATTGATATTGGATCTAATAGTACATTGCTATTAATAATGAATAGTAATACACGAGAGATTCTTGAAGAACACTCGACTATTACAAGCCTAGGAAAGGACCTTGATAAGAATGGTATTTTTTTAGATACCACAATGGAATCAACATATAACGCACTTAAAAGTTATTGCGAGATTTGTAATAAGTATAAAATTGAAGCAACTGAAATAATTGCAACTGCTACAGAAGCGTCTCGAGTTGCGACTAATGCCAGTATTTTCTTTACTAAAGTTAAGAAAGAACTAGGGCTTACTATTCAAATAATTACAGGGGCCGGTGAAGCATATTACACCGCCTTCGGAATAGCTGAGATGCTACAAAGCTCTAGTGATAAGAGTGCAGTTATCATGGATGTTGGAGGAGCTTCAACAGAACTTATAAGTATTAGCTTAGATAATTTTGAAATTAAGGAATCTGTATCACTACCAGTAGGATCTGTTAGAACTACTGATTGGATAAATGAGGGAATTGCTGATAATAAATTCTCTGATGCTTTCAAATCCATAGACTTTAGTGCTTATAAAAATCAGAAAGTAATTTGTGTCGCAGGAACTATGACAACCTTGGCACTTATGATGGCCAATTCAAAGAACTTTGATAGAGATAGTATTAATACGTTAAAGAAGACCTTCTCTGAATATGTAAGTTTCTTAAAAGATATACACTCATTATCGATTGAAGAATTAGAAAGAAATAATCCATTCTTAGGTAAAAGGGCCTTCTCTATTAAGGGAGGAGCATCTTGTGCTAAGCGAGTCTTAGAAAGTATTGATGCTACTGATCTCGTATTTTCTACATATGGACTAAGATATGGAACATTATTAAGTGGAGCTATAGATGAAACCTACCTCGTATGAACCTGTAAGACTAAATGCTGGTGATGTTCTTTTTAAGGAAAATGAAAAAGGAAATCATATTTACATTGTCCAAGGTGGAGAAGTCATAACAGTTAAAGAAAATAATGGTCGATATCTGCCTACAGGTCTTCATCGTGAAGGAGACTTTGTAGGTGCTGTACACGGTATTGGCGGTGGTAAGTATAGTGAAAATGCTATTGCTAGAACTAACTGTACTGTCGTTTCTTTACCAATTGATGATATTGAAAAGGTTATTGATGAATGTCCAAGTTGGATAAGACACCTAATGGGGACTATTGTTGATAGGCTTGACCACAGCTTGAAATTTTTAAATGAACATAAGATAATGGAAGATCTAACGGAGTATGACGAAGCATATACATCTGAAGATGAAGCATTATATAGAAAAAAATTAAAGGAAGCCTAAGTGAAGAAGATAATCACATTAATAATTATATGTTTAAGTGTTGTTTCATGTACTCCGCAGAAAAAGAGCTCATGGCACATGGGAAAAGATTCAAATTCTAATGGTGTAAGAGATGATATCGAGACTTGGATAGGGGAGCGTTTTAAAGATGAGCTTCCTGTTCAAAAGGCCATGCTAAAGCTGGCCAGTATTGATCCGGCACTATGTGAATTTAAATATCATCTTGGTTGTTTAAGGCAAGTTACTAATGATGCTTTAATTATTCAGTTAGAATTAATGGAGAAGACACTAGATACTCCACAGAGGCGAGCAGCTTTCGACCAAAGAATTACAAAGTGTAAGACTAAGGATGATCGCTACTTAAACCTAAAGTGTGATTTTAAATTATAGAGAAATTCTACCGCGGTTATTTAGAGCAACAATAGTGTCACTTACTCTTTTTTGAGCACGTGTTACGTCACGCTCTTCGTTTCCGCCCAGGTTCTTTGTTAGATAAGTATATGCCTCTTCCGCATACTCTCTAGGACATGACTGAAGCATCTTTCTTTGAAACTCTGCAGGGGCAGTTTTAAGTGCTACTCCCATAATTGGACCTTTTACAAATTGAATAATTTGCGCAAGATCGACTTGATCTAATGAATAGATAGTTTCGAAAGTAATACTTTCTGCATATAACTCTTTAGCTAGGGATGGATTTCTCATTCTGACATTTTTTAATAGAGTTGCTCTCTCTTTAGCCGTCATAAACTTTAACATCTCAATTATTTGAGCCTTTCCGTTAATAAAGATTCCATTTTCAGCGTTAGCGTTATTTTCCATGAGATACTTCCTTGTGTGACTAAACGTCCCACTTCATTTTTTCTTTGATATACTTCTGTCTCGCAGTCTCTAATGTGTCTTTATGAGATTTTACGAGTTCATTGATTTCGTTGTCTTGAGATTTTTTTACTTCAGCTACTTGATCTTCATGAGTGAGCTTAAGATTTGAAACTTCTTCAGATAGTCTTTCTTTTTCAGTCTTTAAAGACATTCCATGCTTATTTCTAACGAGAGTTAACTTTTGCTCAATATCATTCTTAAGAGACTTTATCTTAGAGTCGTAGTCTTTTCTCATTCGAGTCATAGTTTGCTTATGACCACTCTCTTCAGTTTGAAATTCTCGTTTGTGCTCATTACGAAGCTTCTGGAGCTCAAAATAATGTTTCTTATTTTGTCTCTCTTGATGTCTTTGAGCTTTAATTTGGTTAATATCAGACATGTTTGGCCTCTAGATTTTGACGTGATACTCGTTACGTCCTAATATATTTTAGCGAATAGGTTTAAATTGATCCAAGGGAGGAAAAAATGTCCTTAAATAAAGGTCCACGCGTATTTTTAGTACATGGAAAACGAACACCATTTGGTAAGTTTGGAGGCTCTTTAAAGGATGTAACTCCTGTAGATTTAGCTGTTTATGCTGCCAAAGCTACTCTGGAAGAATCAGGGATCAGACCTGAGCAAATAGATCAAGTAATATTAGGAAATGTTGTACCTTCTTCAACTGACACTCTTTATGGTGGAAGACATCTTGCTTTAAAGCTTGGCTGTCCAGAAAAAACACCAGGTCTTGTACTTAATAGACTTTGTGGGTCTGGTATTCAGTCAATTTTAGATGCAATGAGATTAGTTAAGTTAGGTGAGGCAAATTGTGTCTTGGCCGGTGGTACAGAAAATATGTCAATGGTTCCTCACTTAACTTACGGTGGAAGATTTGGAACAAAGTACGGATCGTTGAAGAATGTAGATATGCTTCTTGATTCCTTAACTGATCAACTAAGCCAAACACCTATGGGGGTGACTGCGGAAAACCTTGGTGAGAAATTCTCTATCACACGTGAAGAAAGTGATGAGTTCTCTTGCCGCTCACATCAAAAAGCATCAAAGGCCTACGAAGAGGGACTACTTCAAGATGAAATAGTAGAGATAGAATTAAAAAGAGGTTCTGTTTCTAAAGATGAACATCTCAGAGATAATATCTCTATTGAAGATATGAAAAAGCTAAGAACTTCATTCAAAAAGGATGGACTAGTTACTCCAGGTTCTGCCTCTGGTATAGTGGATGGTGCAGCAACTGTAATTGTTGCTAGTGAAGACTTTGTTAAAGAAAATAACTTAACACCGTTGGCAGAATTAGTTGATGGTCATGTAGTTGGAGTTGATCCTTCTATTATGGGTATTGGACCTTCTCCAGCCGTTGAGGAATTGATGAAAAGAAATAATCTTGATTTCAGTGGAGTAGATCTCGTTGAAATTAATGAAGCATTCTCAGCACAAACTCTATCTTGTTTAAAGGATATGAATCTACCTGAAGATAAGTTAAATGTTTGGGGAGGAGCTGTTGCTCTTGGACACCCATTAGCTGCTTCTGGAACAAGAATAACTCTTACTTTAGCAAGACAGCTAAAACATTATAAAAAGAATGTCGGTATTGCTTCTGCATGCATCGGTGGCGGTCAAGGAATCGCAATTCTTATTAAAGCAGTAAAATAATATGAGTGAGAAGATTACATATTCAGAAAGAGATCTCTTATATTTTAGGCAATGGTTATGTCTTGATATGAAGAGTGTTACTTGGCAAGGAAAGTACACCGAAGACTTTGAGAAGTTTTGGCAAACTTTCTTTCTTCCAGGTATATCATTATCTGAAATGTCTAAACGTTTTGTATATGCATCACAAAGAGCACAGGTAGGGCCAATAGGTTCGTGGTTTCTTTGGTTAAGAGATAAATTTATCTGCTATACATTTATTGAGAAAGATATTTCACTCTCTCTTCTATGCCGTGAATTATCTCTTCCAACTTCAGTGGTGGCGAGGGTTATTAGAAACTTCTTCGTTGACGTTTTTCCTCACCATGAAGATTTCTTTAATGAGAGCCTCTTAGTAACAAGCCCAATTTCAAAGAATATATCTATCACTGCAAAGAAACTTGTTAGTGAAATAGATGAAGAGATTAATTTCTCAGGAAGTCATGATGAGGAAATCATGACTTCGATGGAAGTTACACTATATGATGACTGGTCAATATTCTTAGAGAGAATGCATGTCGACTTTGTTGGTAAAGCACTTGATTTAAGCCAGGTTGATAGTAAGGATACTTTTAAACGAAATATTCAAACAGTTGCAAATGTTGTTGCAGTTTTAGGAGTTTCGTTATTCCTAGTCTGGGCGATAGAGTTTGGAAATAAAAAATATGAAAAGTATCTATCTGAAAAGATTTCAATTTATGAGCCACAGTTTCGGTGGGAAGATAAAGGCCTAAAATTTACTGATTCAGAAAATTCTGCAAAATTAGCTGCAAACTTTGAGCTTGATGTCGAGGATATTGAAAAAGTTGATGATACTGAAAACTACCTCGGTGAATCTTTAGAAGATGAAGAAAGGATTGGGGTAGAGTCAGAGGTTGTTCTAACTTCTCTTGATACCTTGCCTAAAGACTTCAATGTTGCAGATAGTGAAACTTCAAAATTTGAGGAAGATGTTGTGAGTGGCTATCGAGATAGTCGCTATGGTAACACAAAAGTTTATCGAGTTATGATGAGATCTAGTGATACTAGAGGTGCTCGAGGAAAGTTAACAACACTGCTAGATAGATACGGAATCACTCAGGTTGATAATGTAAAACCGGGACTTTCTGTTCCTGGTGGCTTCTATTATAACCTTTACGTACCAAGAACATATCTAAAAGAGTTTATGGCCCAAGTACAAGAAGTTGATAAGGCCGTCATCTACGAGTCACGAACTCGAACTCGAAGAAATCCACCAGGGAAAAACAAGGTTTTTATTTGGGTTAAGTCTATTTAGGATATAAACAAAGGCTGTCCGCCCATGCAGAGATGTCACTGTGGTGACACTCTTCACAACGGTAGAGCTCCGACATCAAAACACTTACGTGTTTTGCTGCGGATCACATCTGACCATCAGGAATTTCAAAAAGAGTTTTAACTTTTCTAAGAAGAGTATGAGTTCTACCTAAGAACCACCACTGTCTAACAAAACCAATTAGCATTGATACAGCAAATCCATAAACAACTCCAGAGTGAGTAGTCTTTTGTACCATATTCGTATCATGTGCCCCACCAAGTAAGAATGCAATCATACCAAGGATAAGCATTAGGATAGTCCATGGAACTGTTTGTCTTTTGGCAAGGTCGGCTTCGTGAACAAATCTCTTAACCTTAGCTTTATAAGGTGTAAGGTCTTCAGGTGGGTTTTCAAATAGTTCATGTAGGTTTTGCTCTGAACCAATAATCATCGCAATATTATTAACTAGACGAGAAACACCTATAAAGTAGAACATTACAAATGCTTGAGCAAAAATAGTATATATAAATGTAGGGATGGCCAATTTAATGTGGCTTAAGCTGAAATCAATAAATCCTAAAGCGACACATGTAGTCAGAGTTAGTGCTAGAACCATGATTAAAATCAATGAGCGTAATAGATAGGCCATAATTTTCTCTTTGTTGTTTCGGATTATATTGTCATACATCCTGAGATTTGCTAAATGTGAGGACATACTAGTTTATTCAATCCCAAAAAGGCAATGCTTAGTCATGAGTGATAACGGAAAAAACCCATCAAAGATCGATAAAAAAATATTAGACAACCCATTTTTGGGATCTCTAGTTGTACCAGTTGCAATTGTTCTTGTAGGAGCATTGATTATTTTTGGTGTAACGAAAATGATTTCAACTGATCATTCTTACAAAGATCTTGTAAGAGAAATGAAATCTAAAACCTTCGGAAACAAGTGGGTAGCGGCTCTTGAGCTTTCAAAAGTAATCGCTGCAAACAAAGTTCCACCAGAAGAAGTTCCATGGTTAATTGATAACATGACTGAAACTTATAACAATACTATAGATCATAGAACTAGAGACTTTATAGTTGTTGCAGTTGGTGCACTAAAAAATGAAAGAGGACTTAAGCTAATAAAAAGAGCACTGAGTGATCCAGATAAGAATGTGAGATTTCATGCAGTTGTTTCTTTAGGAAATATGCCTAAATCAATTATCTTTAACTGGAGACCAGTTGAGAAATTTCTTGAATCAGATGATTATGGAATAGTTCAAGCGGCAACTTTAGTTCTTGCGACGCACAAAGTGAGAACATCAGAAGAAAAAATAGTAAAGCTATTAGATAGTAAATTGGGATATGGCGTTAGGTACGCAGCGGCAACAGCTCTGATTCAATTTGAAAATGACTTGGCCCTAAGCGTAATCGATGAAATCCTGCTACTAGAGCAGACTTCACTTGATGGAAGACTGAAAGTTGAGGAGCTGAGAGGCCTTAAATTTAACATTTTAACTGCAGCACGCGGTACAAAATGGGTTAAGCTCACAGCGTCAATTGAGAAGATGCTTGCTAAAGAAAAAGATATTAAAGTGATTGCACACGGAAAGGAAGTTTTAAATCTGTTGAAAAAGTGATAGAGTCCGAGCATAATTTTAATGATTTAAAAAATTTAACTTACATATTATACAATATGAGTCATGCGCTCATATTGTTTAGACTATTTTGGAAACAAAATATTTGTGATTAAGAGGAAGAAAAATGTCAGATGAATCTAAAAAGCAACTGAATAGACGCGAGTTTTTCAGTTTCATCACTGTCGGTTGGGTTGCCTTTACTTCAGCGGTTGCGGGACTTTGTAGTTTAGCATTCCGTTTCAGTTACCCAAACGTTACGTTTGATCCAGAGATGGATTTTATTGCTGGTCTACCAAGAGACTATGAAGAAGGCGTTGATGAGCGTTGGAAGAATGGTTTTGGTGTTTGGATGGTTAAGCAGGAAGGTAAGCTTGTAGCACTATCTAATATTTGTACACACCTTGGTTGTGTTCCAAACTGGCTACCAGCGGAATTAAAGTTTAAGTGTCCTTGTCACGGTTCTGGTTACTACATGAATGGTATTAACTTTGAAGGGCCTGCTCCAAGACCACTTGAAAGATACAAGATAACATTGACTCCTACTGGAAAAATCAAAGTTGATAAAACTAAGATCTACCGTTACGAAAAAGGTCAATGGGAACACCCTGATTCATTCTTATCAGTTTAATTAAAATATATAATAGAGGTTAGAAATGGCTAAAAAAGGTGTAGCTGACTACATTAGAGAAACACAAGTTTGGAAGTCTATATTTAGACATGGACCTCCGACTGATGCAAGAAACAGAGCTTCTGTTGTTGCTGGTAACGTATTTCTTCACCTTCACCCAATTAAGTTGAAGCGCTCAGGTGTTCAACTTGGATATACATGGTGTATGGGTGGATTAACATTCTTTATCTTCCTTGCTCTTACGGTAACTGGTCTTCTGTTAATGTTCTATTACAGACCAACTGCTGAATATGCATACAATGATATCATTGCACTTAAAGAGCACGTGCCTTTAGGGATAATGAGAGAGATTCATAGATGGGGTGCCCATGCCATGGTTATTACCGTGTGGCTTCACATGTTCCGTGTCTTTATGACTGGTTCATATAAACCACCTAGAGAGTTTAACTGGGGTGTTGGTGTTGTTCTTCTAATTTTAACACTATTACTATCATTTACAGGTTACCTACTTCCATGGGATCAGCTTGCAATTTGGGCCATCGCCGTTGGTTCGAACATGGCAAAAGCAACTCCATTTATGGGGCATGGTGGTCCTGGTGCTGCTTTAGCACAAATTGGTGACTTCGTTATGGTTTCTGATAAAAACGATGTTCGTTTCCAACTACTTGGTGGACGTTTCGTTGGTGAGCCTGCGCTATTACGTTTCTACATTCTTCACTGTGTATTTATTCCACTAGTTGTTGGTGTACTTATAGCAGTTCACTTTTGGAGAGTTAGAAAAGATGGTGGGATTTCAGCACCTCTTTAAGATAGCTAATTTGAGACGGATTTTAGGTTAAGAAGGATATTAGGAATGAAAGAGTTTATTAACTACATGGCAGACCCGATTAGGTCATTCCCTTTAATGACTATCATGTACATTCTAATGATGAAGTACTACAGAATTATCGGAACCAAAAAGTTTGCAGTAGGGGCACTAGCTGTGCTTCTTCCTATTGTGACGTGGTTTTGTCTTGATGATAACTTTAGAGCGATTATAATGTGGCCGGATAATATTCCGATCAACATTATTATTATACTTATTGGTTGGTTAACTTGGTATTCACTTTATCGTTGTGCTCAAAATGATGAGCGTATCGAAAGAGGTGAATGTCCAATAGAAGCTACGCCAGAAAACAGAGAAAAGGTATGGACGTGGCCTAACCTAGTTTACACAGAACTTATGTGTATGATTGGTGTTGTGGTTTTCCTTGTTGTTTGGGCAATTGTTTTCAAGGCCCCTCTTGAGGAACCAGCAAACCCTACTTGGGCACCAAACCCAGCCAAAGCACCATGGTACTTTCTTGGTCTACAAGAAATGCTTGTATACTTTGATCCTTGGATGGCCGGTGTTGTTCTTCCTGGAATTATCGTTGTTGGTTTAATGGCGATTCCATATATCGATACAAACCCTAAAGGGAATGGTTACTTCACAATTAAAGAGAGACCTCTTGCAATGTGGATGTTCATGTATGGTTGGTTAGTTCTTTGGATCTATCTAATTATTGTTGGAACGTTCTTGAGGGGGCCAAACTGGACATTCTATGGACCTTTTGAGTTCTGGGACTTCCACAAGGTTGTATCTGAATACAACGTAAACTTGTCTGAGTTTATGTGGATTAAGTGGCTTAATATGCCAATGCCACAGAATATCGTTGTTAGAGAAATTCTAGGGATTATTTTAACAGTGATCTATGTGTGTGTGCTTCCTGTGCTTTCTGCTAAAAGTAAGTGGGGACAAAAGATTATCGCTAACACTGGGCAAATTAGATATTACATCTTTATCTTTCTTCTACTTGGTATGACTTCATTACCAATTAAGATGGTTTTAAGATGGCTATTCTCTCTGAAGTACATTATTGCACTTCCAGAGTGGGAACTAAACTTATAAGAGTTAAAAGAGGAATATAGCAATGGCAAAAAAACATGAGCCTGGTATGGCCTATGACATGAACAAGCTGCATAAAGTATTCGCGTTCTTCTCGCTAGTACTACTTATGTCTACGGTTTGGGTATTCTTAGATGATTACATTAGACCTTGGAAAGCTGTTCAGATTGAAGCGATGAAAATTGAAAAGCAAAAGATTGCTGAAGAAATCGCAGCTGAAGAGAAAGTTATTTCGAAAGAAAAGCTGGAAATTCTTGAGAAGCAACTTAAAGATGCTAATCAGAATGTATCTAAGAGAAGTAAGGATCTTACTGAGCTTAATGGTAAACTTCAGGTTCTACTACGAGACATTAAAGATGAGACGATTGTAAACGGTCGACTTAACGGTGATGTTGCAGCTCTTACTTTTAAGTGGGAAGGTGCTCTTTCTCATGGTGCTAGTTATGCTCCTGATCTTTTTAAGAAGCTTAAGAAGAATAAGGCCCTATTTGCAATTTCTAAAGATAAGATGAAAACCCTTAAGGGGAAAGAAAAGAAAATAAGAAGAAAGATTTCTGATATTAAGAGCGATGTTACGAAAACTGAGAAAGAAATTGCTTCTATTCTTGGGAAGAGAAAACTTCTTCAAGGTGCATTTGATAAAAAGAAGATTACACCAATTTTCGCTATTAGAAATGCTCCATTCTTAGACTTTCTAGATCCAACAGTAAAAATTAAGCAGATCGTTCTTCCTAATATTACTGATGATAGATACTTTCAACATGTACCAAAAGTTGATAGATGTATCACTTGTCATACATTCATTGATCAAAAAGGTTATGAAGATCAGCCGAACCCACATAAGACTCACCCTAAGCTAGACCTTATGGTTGGTGCTACAGGGAAGCACCCAATGAAGCAATTTGGTTGTACTTCTTGTCATGGTGGTGAAGGTCACAGAGTTACTGACTTCAATTCTCCTGCGCATACACCTGCTTCAAAAGAACAGGCTGCAGAATGGGCGAAGAAATACAATTGGCATGCTCCTCACAAGGTTCCTATCGTACAGTTTAAGCAAGGTATGGCAGAAGCCGGTTGTGTTAAGTGTCACGAAGGTGTTCAGTATCTACCAGGTGCAACAGTACTTAATGAAGGTAGAAGAAATATTGAGAAGTTCGGTTGTTATGCTTGTCACAAAATCGAAGGTTGGGAACATAAGCGTAAGCCAGGTCCTAGCTTAGAGAAAATTGCTTCAAAGGTTTCAAAGAAGTTCTTTAAGAACTGGGTATGGGATCCAAAAGCATTTAATAAGCATGCGAAGATGCCATCATTCTTTAATCAAATGAATAATGGAAAACTTGAGCATCAAGTTAAAAACATTGCTGAAGTAAATGCAATTACTGAATTTGTATATGCACAATCAGAAAAGTATAAGCCTTTTATGAGATACACTGGTGGTAATAAAGCTAGAGGTAAAGGTCTTGTAAAAGAACTTGGTTGTATGTCATGTCACGGTGTTGCTGACTTCCCAATTGAGTCTAAGAAAGTTGATGCTTTTAAAGGTCCATTCTTAACAGGAATTGGTTCTAAAATTAAAAGTAAAGACTGGATGGTATCTTGGTTAAAGAAACCATCTCACTATCAAGAAGATACAATTATGCCATCTTTCAGACTTTCTGATAGAGAAGCAAATGATATCACTGCTTACTTATTAAGTAGTAAGAATGAAAAATTCGATAAGCTTAACTTTGAGCCAATGAATGAAAAAGCAAGAGACGAAATTCTTGTAACTTACTTCTCAGCATTCGATACTATTGAAGTAGCTAAGAAGAAGCTTGCAAGTATGACAAGTCATGAAAGAACAATGGAGCTTGGTAAGAGATCTGTTGGGAAATATGGTTGTTACTCTTGTCACTCAATCAAAGGTTTTGAAGGAAGAGCACCAATTGGTCCTGAACTTACAAAAGTTGGTTCTAAGCCATTAACTCAATTTGGTTTTGGTCATGAGTATGACGTAGAACATTCAAGAGATGGATGGATTACTGCTCACCTACAAAGTCCAAGAAGATGGGATAATGGAACAGATAGACCATTTAAAGACCTTTTAAGAATGCCTAACTTTGATATGTCAGAGAAAGATGCAAAATCAATTACTGTTGCTCTTCTTGGACAAGTATCAGATAGCGTACCTCTAAAAGGTGTTAAGAGACTGAATAAGCACGAAGCTGTTGTGGCCGAAGGTATGAAAGTTGCTGTTAAATTTAACTGTATTGGTTGTCACCAGATTGATGGAATGTTCGGAGACTTATTAAATGTTTACGAAGATGATGTTAATGAAGGTCCACCAAGACTAGTTGGTCAAGGTCATAGAGTTCAAGCTGATTGGTTCCATTATTTCTTAAATAATGTATATGAAATCAGACCTTGGTTAAAAGTTAGAATGCCTTCATTTAATATGACGAATGAGGAAAGAAATAAGCTTGTTGCTCTATTCCAAAATAAGTCTGAAGTGAATACTTTTGAAGAAGTTCACCAGGTTGTTGCATGGGAAAGAGGTGAAAAGAGAGCTGCTAAGAAACTATTTAAGCAATTAGACTGTGTTTCTTGTCACGCTGCTGAGTATACAAATGACGAGCCAACAGCTCCAAACCTTAAGTATGCAAGAAGAAGACTACGTCCAAGTTGGATTGAAAAATGGCTAGCTGCTCCAGATCAGATTTTACCTGGAACAACAATGCCTTCATTCTGGATGGATGGGGAAGCTGCTGACCCAGATATCTTAGGCGGAGATGCTAAGAAGCAAATCAAAGCACTGACTAAGCTATTAATGGAAGAAGGGCATAACTTTTATTCACCAAAGCATAAGAAAACTAGAAGTAAGTAGGGAGAGAGACTATGGCAGGACAAACTACTACAAAAAACTTAGTACATGACGGAGTAATCGCTTATCCTGATGATCCGGAATTTGGAAAAGCGAGTCCAAGTAAAATTGGAATGTGGTTATTTCTTGGAACGGATGCAATGTCGTTCTCGGGATTACTACTGGCATATGCTGTATTAAGAGCAACTGCTCCAGCAACAAATCCTTGGCCTGTTCCAGAACATGCTCTTGGAGGTGTTTTCCTTTCAGGTATTATGACATTTATTCTTATCTGTTCTTCAGTATCAATGGTTATGACTATTGATGCATGTAAGAGAAGAGATAAGCAGGGAATAAGAAACTGGCTTCTTGCTACAATCATTGGAGGGGCAATCTTCCTAGGTATTCAAGTTTATGAGTATATTCACTTGATGACTGATTTGGGGATGACATTTTCTACATATGAGCATGGGAATAATTTATTCTCAGCAACATTCTTCTCTATTACGGGATTTCACGGACTTCACGTTCTTTCAGGTGTTCTCTATCTTTGCTGGATGTATAAACTAGCACTAGAAGGAAGATTTGATAAAGGTGACTATGGGATGCTTGAGATCGTTGGTCTCTTCTGGCACTTTGTCGACCTTGTTTGGATCCTTGTTTTCACGTTTATTTATTTAGTATAAGTATTTAATAGGCCCTCGAAAGAGGGCTTTTTTTTTGCCTGTTTTTGAGCTAAAAGAATCATATGAAAGCTCTATACGTATTACTCCTAATTTTATTCACCGACTTTGTAATGGCCTGTCCTGGTTGTGCTGGATCAATGAATAACCCAAAAGATGCAAGACTAGTTTGGATCTTAATTATCTTTATTATTTTGATCTATATTCCTTTTTATATTCTATATAGAACAATCATAAAAAATAGAAATCTCAATAATACTGGACCTGCACCACAAGTGGTTAATGAAAATGAGTAAGGTAGAAAATAAGAAGAACTTTGCTTATACGGCGATATTTGCTCTAAGTTTTGTTATCGTACTCTTTCTAGTGTGGTTTATTTATTTTAAACCAGCATCAACTGCAATATATGATTGGGTAGAGTATCTTCCATTTGTAAATGCAGGATTAAATTCACTTTGTGCTACATTCTTAGTTTTAGGATACTACTTTGTTAAAGTAAAAAAAGTTGAACTACATATAAAATGTATGTCTTCTGCAACGGTGACTTCAGGACTCTTCTTGGTAAGTTATCTTCTATATCATCACTACCATGGTGATACGAAATTCATTGGGCAGGGCCTAATTCGTCCAACCTACTTTTTTATTTTAATTACTCATATCATTTTATCTGTAGCAATGGTTCCAATGGTTTTTATAACACTATGGAATGCATTCACTAACAAAGTTGAAAAGCATAAGAAATGGGCAAGAGTAACGCTACCAGTTTGGCTCTATGTTTCTGTAACAGGTGTTTTGATTGTTGCGATATTAAAGAACTTTAATTACTAAGAAAGAAGTGGTGATCCTATTGAGGATCACCTTTATTTAATCTTGTTTTTGGTAGAAGTATTGTGTGTGGCTTAACTGTCACTTTTTCACCAACAACAACGTCTCCCATAATAGAAGCTTTTAGCCCTACCGTTGCCCCTCTTTTTATTTTAACAGAAGCAAGAACTAGAAACCCTCCTTGAGCATAGTGTCCAAAGATAGTTGCTGAGCCCCCAATTGTGACGTAGTCTTCAAGTTCAATCATACATGGATCAGAGATATTAGATGTATTAATGACACAGCCTTTTCCAATCTTCATTCCCATCATTCTATAGAACATAATATTTAATGGTGTAGGCGTAATAAAATCTAAGATAGTGTACCTAACAAGTTGAACTAAAGCATTGTGGTAATACCAAGGAATAGTTTGAACTGAGTACCAGTTTCCACGCCAGTTCTTCATCTTTATAGGCATGAGCTTATTAAGAAATGGCACAACTAAAATGAGAACGAGACCGTAAGTTCCATAAGAAAGAACTAAGGAGAATGCCATAAGAAATGCATGCAGAAGACCGTGATATTCATTAGTCACTTGATACATACTAGTCGTAATTAAATAACCGGGTGTGAGAGAAACACTTAGAGCAATAAGGTATGCAATCGCCGCTGGTACAATTGCACAAACAAATGCAGCACCTTTAAACTTTCTTAAGAAAACTTCGAATGCACCTAGAATCCCTGTGAGATCTGATTCGGTAGATGTTACATCAACAAAGGCCTTCTTCTTTTCACCTTCACCGTCCTTTGTTAGGTGAGGAAGGTCTTCCATATCTTTATCTTTTTTCTTAACCATAACTTATCCTCTATAACTAAAATTCATCTGCTCTTTAAGCTTTGCAGGCAAGACTGGAAGCTTAGATCTTGGAATTAAAAATGTCGAGAGATTAAATAGGTCCATAAAGACTCTATTATTTTCTGCCGCACTCTTTAGGTACTTGTGACCAGATGATCCACCAGTTCCAATTTTTGTTCCAAGCATTCTGTGGGCCATGATAGCGTGGCGATATCTCCAAGTTGTGAAAAGCTCATCTATATCCATAAGGTTTTCTAAGATAACAAAAGGGAGAAATAGGATCGGCTCGTCTCTATAGAGAAGAATAAAGAGAGCGTTTAAAGTCGCTTTTTGCGACAATCTTCTTTCGCCTTTCTCTTTTAATCCATTGTGAATACTCTCTTCAAAGAGAGTTGCAAATGTCATTCTCGTACCATTGAGATTAGCTAATTGCATTTCAAGCGCTTTCTCAGAGAGAGTGGCCTTATTATCTTGAATCGTAATCTCATCTCCACAAAGCATATCATCAACAGTCGACTGATATTCTCCCCAGAAATCAAACTCATCAGTGAAAGTGAATGGCATCCTTTCAAGCCAATCCTCAAGAAGTCCTATAAGAGAAGGGGTTTTCTCCATTTCAAGAAGTCTATCTTGGTCATCTTTTTGAAGTCTTCCTAGAAAGTACTCTCTATCAACTTCTTTTCTTTGATCAGTCCTAAGTCCCATTAGAATTTCAATTTCTCTAAACTGGACACTTTGAAAACCAGATGCAGGAACAAGAAGGTCTCTAAACTCTAGAAAGTCCATCGGAGTCATTGTTTCCATAACGTCGAGTTGATCAATAAGAATGGATTGGATCTTTTTTATTCTCTCTAATCTATGAACAACAGTTGAAAGCTCAGATTCCATAATTTTCTTTTGATCAAAAACATCCTTCATAGAATGAAGTTCGTGAAGAATTTGTTTGAACCATAATTCATATACTTGATGGACAATAATAAACAATGTTTCATCATGTGCTTCATTGCCAATTTTTTTTGATTTTGGGTGTTGAGAATCCAGTAGCTTATTAAGCTCTAGGTAGTCACCATAGTAGACAGGCTCATTTATATTATGCATATTGTATCCCAGTTAATGTCATCGAAATTTAAACTAGTTTATATCTTTAATAAGGCTTTTGAAATGGTTAATGCCAAGCAACAGAAATATCAGAAATCACTTATGATTGTTCTTGTAACAGTATTTGCTTTAATTGCAATTGGTGGGTTAGTTAGAAGTACTGGCTCAGGTATGGGGTGCCCAGATTGGCCAAAGTGTTTTGGGCAGTTGATTCCACCGACTGATATCTCTCAACTACCGGCAGACTATAAAGAAAGGTACGCTGTTGCTAATAGAACTATTGCAGACTTTTCGGCAGTTCATACGTGGATTGAGTATATAAATAGATTGTTTGGAGTTTGGACAGGAATAGCTGTTTTAATTCTGAGTTACTTTTCGTTCTCGTATAAGAGTGAGAAGCCAAATATTTTCTGGGGTAGTCAGCTTGCACTTTTTCTAGTTATTCTAAATGGTTGGCTTGGCTCAAAGGTTGTCGCGACTCACTTATCTCCTGGGATAATAACATTGCATATGGTGTTAGCGATTCTGCTAATATTTGTTTTACAGCACTTAAAACACCTAACTTACGGTGTTGAGTTCATATCAAATAATCCTAACGTAAAAAAATATAAGAATATTTTATGGCTTATTTTAATCATGTCTTTCTTACAAGTCGTTCTAGGTACTCAAGTTAGAGAGCAAATAGATCACATCACTAATAACGAGCCTAATTTGGCCAAATCTAACTGGCTTGGAAGATTAGATTATGTTTTCTATATCCATAGATCATTCTCGGCAGCGCTTCTTATCGGAATATTCTATGTCTTAAGAAAACTTGTTGAAGAATTTAAAGAGAATGCTCTAATTCAAAAACTATCGATGTCGATTGCTTTGATATTAATTGCTGAGATTGCGGCAGGCGTTATTTTGGCTTATTTTTCTTTTCCAGCTATTGTGCAACCTCTTCATTTATTGCTGGCAGTATTCTTAGTAAGTTATCTATATGAACTTATTGTAGTACTTTCAAAAAGAGAACTAGAGAAGGCTTAGTATTTGCCGAATGAATTCATGAAAGGTATAACGCAACTCTAATTTAAATGGAAGAATACCGTGTTGAGAACAGCTGCAGCGATTAATATCGTTCTAACTTTTGTTTTAATAATTCTTGGTTCAATAGTTCAGTCTAGCTCGTCTGCTTTAGACTGTTTGACCTGGCCAGTTTGCTATTCAGCTAAAGAGGCCATTGAAGTATCAAGTTATCCAATGCTTCACCGTCTCTTCGCATTCTTCGTTATCCTTATAAATATCTTTCTCTATTTTAAAATAAAGAAAACTGGGGATAAGCGCATAAAATATATGAAGTTTGGACTACTAATCCTTTTAGTCCAATCTGTCTTAGGCGCATTAAGCGTACTTTATAAGTTTCCAACGATAATGAGTGTCTTTCATTTATTTTTAAGTATCACTTACATTGTTGCTTTCGCTCACTTTGTATTTCCTGAAAAGAATTATATGAAGTTTGATGTGCAAGACTATAAGCCGAAGGCAAAAGATCTCATTAGTATAATCATCGCTCTAATTACTGGTCAGTTCATTTTGGGTGGAATAATTAAACATACGATTGCTAGACCTCTATGCTTTGCTGGACAGGGTGTGAAGCTCTTATGTGAAAAGAGTGTTGAGTCTGCTTCATACTGGCCAGAGACACTTGCTGGAAAGTTTCAAGTTCTACACTTTTATAATGGAATAGCTATTTTTGTAATGATTCTTGTCTTTGGGATCTATATATCTAAAATGGCGAAGTCGATTTTAGAATTTAAAAGAAAGAGATGGATTACATTAATCCTTTCTCTTGGTTTATTTACGATACTCCACGGTCTTGGAATTAATCGATTATTACTCGTAAATAATTCTAATATTCCAAGTATCCTACACCTTATTTATGGAACACTGATCTTTGTTACCTGCTTTGGTTTAAGAGATTGGTTTATAAAAACAGAAATAGAAACGTTTGGGAGAGTTATTCCAACAACATTAGGTGATATGTTGGAACTTACAAAACCAAAGCTCGGGTCACTCGTTATTGCAACGGTCGTCTCAGGTATCCTATTAACTGGAAAGTTCATTGATTTCTTCTATTTATCGTTTGCGCTATTTCTTACAACACTTGTTGTTGCCTCTGCGACAACTTTAAACTGTTGGATGGAAAAAGATGTTGATTCACTAATGGAGAGAACAAAAGATAGAGCTCTTCCTTCTGGAAGGTTAAAGCCAATCGTTGCCCTTATTCAGGGGATAGTGTTAATCGCAATATCTATTCCACTACTCGTAATTTATGTGAATGTAGATACTGCTATATTAGGGTTTGTCGCATTTGCATTATACCTATTTGCCTATACTCCTATGAAGAGTAAGAGTCCTTTGGCCTTGTATGTAGGTGCAATTCCTGGTGCGATTCCTCCTGTTATGGGGAGAACTATTGTAGTTGGTCATATTGACCCATTTGGTTGGATATTATTCGCTATTTTATTTGTATGGCAACTTCCACACTTCATGGCGATATCTATTTATCATAATGATGACTATATGACTGGTGGCATCAAAGTTTATTCTCATGTATTAAGCGAAAAAGTTTTAAAAATATTGATTGTGTTGCTAACGGTATTGTTGCTCGGTATTTCAGTGCTTCCATACTTTTATCAGCTCTCGTCATTTAACTATTTAATAGCTTCAAGCGTTCTTGGAGGGCTTTTTGTCCTACAAAGTTTGTTTGGTTTTTTCACTAAAACAGAGGAGCAATACATAGTTTGGGCGCGTCAATACTTTATTGGATCAATCATCTACTTGCCATTACTCATGGCGGCAATGATTTTCCTTAGCTAAATCGTGGTAAATGTATTAAAAAGAAGTTAAAATCTGTAACTGAACAAATTGCTTATTTATATAATTTCAATAGAAGGGAAGGTTCTAATGGGATTTATTACACCTATTTTATCCGCTAGTACTGCGCGAGCTGCCAGTACGACAATGAGTCTTTGGGAAAGTATGAAACCACCTGAAGATATTTCCGTTCATGGTAACCTAATTGATTGGTTATTTGGGTACACTACCTACATGAACATCTTTTTCTTTGCACTTGTATGTGCAGGGCTTTTTGGTTTTTCTTGGTTCTATCGAGCTTCGAAGCACCCTAAGGCTTACTACACGTACGGTAATAAGAAGATTCACGTTATTGTTGCGACAATCATTGGTCTATCAGTATTTATTGGTATTGATATGAACATTACAAGAATGTCTAACGATGACTATGTTGGCGTTTTCGCGAATTGGCCGACGGAGAAAGAGAATCCTGTGAAGATTCAAGCGCTTGGTCAGCAATGGGCATGGCACTTTAGATACGCAGGGAAAGACAATCTTTTCAATACGGAAGATGATGTTGTTCAACTGAATGACCTTCGTTTACCAATTGGGAGAAAGGTTGTTATTCAAGTTCTTTCGAAAGATGTTATTCACTCGCTCTATTTTCCAAATGCTAGAAGAAAGGTTGATGCAATTCCTGGTCGTTTAACACGTCTTTGGTTTCAACCAACTAAGGCAGGTAACTGGGATATAGCATGTGCCGAAATGTGTGGAACTTACCACTACAGAATGAAAGCACACTTAACAACATACTCTCAAGAAGACTATGCTGCTTGGCTAGCTGAAGCTGGTGAAAAAGCACTTCAAGAGAATGACATTGAAAACCCTGAGTTATTCTGGGGTTGGAAATGGCAATGGTAATTAGTTAATTTAGGAGTATATAAAATGGCGTTTTTTGAACAGCACATTCACTCAGAGCCAAAGACTTTCTTATCGAAGTATGTATTTTCTTTCGATCATAAAGTAATTGGTAAGCAATTTCTCTGGTACGGAATTTTATTTCTAGGTATCGGTGGAATTATGGCACTAATGATTCGTTGGACACTTGCCTTTCCAGGTCAAGCGTTCCCAGTTATTGGTAACTTATTATTTCCTGAGACTGGAGGAGTAGTTCCACCAGACACGTACGCGATGCTTTTTACTATGCACGGTACGATCATGATTTTCTACGCAATCACACCTATTTTGATTGGGGCATTTGGTAACTTCCTTATACCTCTTCAGATTGGTGCGAGAGATATGGTTTTCCCTCTACTTAATATGCTTTCTTTTTGGCTAGCATTTATTTCAGGGGTAATTCTTATGGCCTCTCTGTGTATCCCTCTTGGTGCCGCGGCTGGTGGTTGGACATCTTATCCAACACTATCAACGCTGATCGGTTCTCCTGGAGCAGGACAAACACTTTGGACTTTAGCTTTATTTATTCTCGGAATCTCTTCTACAATGGGTGCTGTAAACTACATCACAACTATCATTGTTCTTAGAGCTCCAGGTATGGGTTACTTTGATATGCCTCTTGCAGTTTGGGGTCTAGGTCTTACAGCAATCTTAAACGCTATTTTCCTACCAGTTCTTGGTGCAGGTCTTCTATTACTTATCTTTGATAGAGTATTTGGAACGACGTTCTTCCTTGCGGGGGCAGCGGCCACTTCTGGTACTGGGGATCCAATATTGTTCCAGCACGTTTTCTGGATCTTTGGTCACCCTGAAGTATATATTCTAATTCTTCCAGCATGGGGAATTACATCTGACTTACTTTCGTTCTTCGCAAGAAAGCCAGCATTTGGTGCAAAAGCTACAGCTCTTGCAATGACTTCAATTACAATCCTTTCAACGGTTGTTTATGGTCACCATATGTATACGACTCAAATGAGTCCACTGCTTACTCAGTCATTCATGACTCTTACTATGACAATTTCTATCCCGTCGGCAATTTTCTTTGCTAACTGGCTTGGAACTCTTTGGAAAGGATCTATTAAGTTCCCAACTCCAATGGTTTTCTCTTTAGGGGTTGTATTTGTATTTGGTCTTGGTGGTTTAACTGGTCTCTATCTAGCGACAGTTACAACAGACCTTTACTTACATGATACTTACTTTGTTGTTGGACACTTCCATTACACAATGGCCGCTTCAGTTCTGCTTGGTGGATACGCAGCTATTTATTTTTGGATGCCAAAAATGTTTGGAAAGATGCTGAATGAGACTTTAGGTCACATCCACTTCTGGCTAACATTCATTGGATTAAATGGTGTTTTCATGGGAATGATGATCGTTGGATATGCAGGTATGCATAGACGTCTTTATAACCCATTTGTATATGACTTCTTAGAAAGACTGATTCCACTTAACACTTTTGTTACTTATTCAGCTCTTCTAATGGGTGTTGCACAGTTCTTCTTTGTGGCTAACTTTATCCACACAGTATTCTTCAAGAAAGAAAAAGCTACTGACAACCCTTGGGAAGTTGGAACATTAGAGTGGACTGTTCCTTCACCGGCTCCAGTTTATAACTTTAAGGAAATTCCAGTTGTAAAATGTGGACCACACGAATTTGGTAACCCAAATTTAACAGGTGACAGAGACTACCAATTTCAAACTGAAGAATTGGTTTAGTAATAGGAATTTAATAAAAAATGAATAATGCAATTGAAGTAAATAATATTGAAGGAAGAAAGGCAGTGTCGTCAATTGGTATGACGGTATTGCTTGTGTCCTTTGCTATGCTCTTTGCGACGTTGCTTCTTGGATATGTTGTGTTCAGACTGACTAATGATGTTTGGCCACCGATGGGATTAAAGAGAATACCTCTTACTCTTCCAACGATAAGTACTTTTATCATTGGTGTGAGCTCATTGTTTTTCTATAATTTTGAAAAAGCATTCAATAGAAACAACCTCAAAATGATGAGACTTCAATTTGGACTGACACTTCTTATGGGTGTTTGTTTCATGCTTGTTCAGTTTGAGCTATGGAGTTCAATGAAAGAGTTGGGACTATATGTCTCAGGTGGAGCTTATCCTTCACTTTTTTTCTCTCTGACTTGGATCCACGCAGCCCACATTGTTATGGCCCTAATTTCTCTCTTCTTTCTTGTTCCGACTTTGTCGACTGGATTTAGAGAAGATCGAATTACTTGGGTTATGAATGTTGGAAAGTTTTGGCACTTTCTTGGGCTAATTTGGCTTGTAATGTATATCGTAATGTTTGTTTATTAATGAGGATAACTATGAAAAAAACGTGGCTAACTTTAGCATCTATGTTGGTTCTTTTAAGTTTCGTTTCTTGTTCGGAAAGTCACTTCAGAGAAGATAAAATCTTTGCTGGTGGACTCTATGTTAAGAAAATTGATCTTAATAAGGGAAAGCAAATTTACACGGAATACTGTATGCCTTGTCACGGTGTTGACGGTGATGGAAAAGGTGTAGCATCTAAGGCGATGAAAGTACCACCAAGAGATTTTACTCAAGGTGTATTTAAATTCGGTGAAGTTGTTGCTGGTGAGCTTCCTCACGATAAGCACCTTTATACAATCTTAGAAAAAGGGCTTCACGGGACAGCAATGCTTCCATGGGACTTAACTGAAAAACAAATGTATCAAGTTGTTCAGTATATCAAAACTTTTGCTCCTCAAGTTTGGGAAGGAAAAGATAAGACACTAGGTGAGCAAATCGTAATGACTAAGAACCCTTACGGTCCAGCACACAGGCAAGCAGCTATCGAAGCAGGTAAGAAAGTTTACCACGGAGATGCAGCATGTTGGTCTTGTCACAAAGCTTATGTTCCAGCTAAAGAGTTAGCAAAACTTTCAGGTATGTCTGTCTCAGACATAGATGAAGATGCTTATAAAACTAAGCTTCAAGAAACAGAATGGGGATATAAGAGTCTTCCACCTGATTTCACATGGAATACAGTTAGAAGTGCTGAAACAGTTGAAGAGCTATTTATTAGACTTTCAGCAGGTGTTGGCGGAACTGCTATGCCTAGTTGGAAAGAGACTGTTACAGATGAGCAAATCTGGGCATTATCTCACTATGTAAAATACTTAATGGATTTAAAAGATTCTCCTGAACGTAAAGAGTTCATGAGAAACCTTAAGTAGATAGAGGAATCAATGGCAACTGTTGGTGTAAAACGTTCAAATACATTCATTGAGAAATTAGTTTCTAGTAAACTATTTTGGATTGTATTCGTACTTTTTACATTCTCTTACCCGATCATAAGATCAGTTAATAGAAAGTTGCCACCACCTTTACCAGTTATAAAAAAGCTCCCTGAGTTTGCTCTTCTTAATGGTTTCAATAAACCATATGGAACTAAAGAACTACATGGGAAAGCTTATATTGCTAACTTTATTTTTACGACTTGCCCTTCATCTTGTTTAAGACTTTCCAAAGAAATGGAAAAGATTCAAAAAAGAATAAGAGGAATGGGACAAAAGGTTGCTTTAGTTTCTTTCACGGTTGACCCTTTAACGGATAAACCTGCAGTACTATATAAGTACGCTAGAAAGAGAAGAGCTAACCCACATATTTGGACATTTCTAACTGGTGAAAAAGAGGCCATGAAGAAAATCATTATCGATGGTTTCGAAGTTCCAATGGGTGAGAGAGAAGAGTCCGAAATGATGTTAGAGGGTGAGACGATAACAATGTTTGATATTGCTCACACAGAGAAGTTTGCACTTGTTGATTATAATGGAAATGTCCGCGGATATTATGATTCTACTAGAGATGGGATCAACCAATTAATGATCGATATAGGTTTATTAATGAATAGAAAAGAATTTGCGAAAAATTAATCGTAAGGAGAGTCATATGTCAGAAACTGCTCATCACAGTCACAAAAAACTTTATATTGGTGTTTTCTTTGCTCTAGCGATCCTTACAGGACTTGAGCTTTTAATCCCAGGACTTGAAGGTGTTTCATACATTATGAAAGCAAGTTCACTAACTGGACTAGCATTTGGTAAGGCCTTTTTGGTTGCTTACTTCTATATGCACTTAAACGAAGAAAAAGGTTGGCTAAAATTTATCGCAGCGATTCCGTGTTCAGCAGGGATTTACGCAGCGGTAGTTATTTTAGAGTCAATGTATAGATAGAACACATTTCTAGGGAGAGGAAGATGTCTGAAAATACACAAGTTCAAAAAACAACTGTAACAGAGAACCTACAACCACTGAAAGGTGGTCAACCGCAGTATGAAACTTGGTGGTTAATTGTAGGACTTATTGTTGGTCTTATAATACTAAAGACATTCATCTACATAAAAGACAAAAAAAGACATGGAAAATAAAAAAAGCGGGATTTAAACATCCCGCTTTTTTTTTACTCTATATATTCAACTGAAATTATCTTATCGCCCTGACTTATCTTATCTAAAACTTCAATCCCATCAATAACTTGCCCAAAAACAGTGTACTTTTCATCGAGCTGTGGAAGAGTTCCTAAAGATATATAAAATTGTGAGTCCGCACTATCCATATCTGACATACTTCGCGCCATCGCAAGAGTTCCTCTTATATGTTGGAGAGAATTAAACTCAGATTTTAATTTGTTTCCAGAACCACCCTTGCCAGTACCTGTAGGATCACCTGTTTGAATAATAAAGTTTGGAATCACACGATGAAAGCTCAAACCATCATAAAATCCAGTGGTTACAAGCTTAATTACTCTGGTTACAGTATTAGGTGCACTCTTGGGATAGTATTTAAAAGTGATGTTTCCATGTACTGTTTTTATGACAGATAGAGATGACGAAAGCCCGTTCCTGTCGGTCTTTAGCTCATTTGCTAACACGTCATTTTTAATCTTTTTCTGCTCAGTTTCTGTACTAATTTCGCTATTAAAACATGAACTTAAAAGAAAGAAAGAGAGAAATAAATAAAATGAATGTGTTTTTATAGTTTTTTCCATAGCCGTTATTGTTGCGCATTGTGTGTTTTAGCTATTATCGAGAAAAAATGCAAAAAAATCAAAAAAAAAGTACTTTTATTAAAAAAGAGTATTGACAGAATTAATAAGAAAACATAAATTCCTTTTCACATTAAGAAATGAACAAAACGTTTCGAGACGAAATGCAAGCTTGGGGGTGTAGCTCAGTTGGGAGAGCACTTGCTTTGCACGCAAGGGGTCGCAGGTTCGACTCCTGTCATCTCCACCATTTTGCTTCGTCGCTCTTTAAAATTCGAATAGATAGTTAAAGTTTTGAAACCTTCGGGTTTCGAATCATGATGAGAAAATCCAAAGATGATTAAGATTGTAAAGATCTGACGTAAATGAATCGGTTGCAGTTGTTTAACAGTTGTTGTCAATCTAGTCAGATGCCATTCTTGAA
>MPCU01000006.1 GCA_001874305.1 Bacteriovorax sp. MedPE-SWde
TGTTTGTTTTTGTTTCCGTTTTGTTTGGGTCGAGGGCGATAATACGTATAACCGCCTCACACGTCAATACCTTTTTTTATTATTTATCATTTTTTTTTAGAATAATATTAATAGTTTAGTCCAGATTAGGCACTGCTTATTTATAACATTAGTAGTACTTATAAAGAGTCTGTGTTAGAACATATTTTCAGTATGTTACAATCACAGGGTAATTATAGAAGGAAAGAGATAATGAAAGACTTAAACGTGAAGAAAATACAGCATACCTTAGAAGAGTTCGTAAAAGAGAGGAACTGGGATCAATTTCACTCAGTAAAGAACTTAACAATGGCCCTTTCTGTAGAAAGTAGTGAGCTTGTTGAGCTTTTCCAATGGTTAACTACTGAGCAATCAAACACTATTAATGAAAGAGAAGAAGACTTTATAAAGGTAAAAGAAGAGGTCGCCGACATATTTGCGTATCTTCTTAGAATTTGTGACAAGCTTGATATTGATATCGAAGAAGTCATTATGGATAAGATACAAAAAAATCGAGAGAAATATCCTATAGACAAGAGTTATGGTCTTGCTACAAAGTACAACCAACTCAAATAGAATAAAAAAAGGGCCAAACAAGGCCCTTCTTTTTTATTCTTAATGTTATTTAAATCCATTCATTTACTGTTTTAAAGGGTATCCGGCCTTTTCAAGTGTTGCAACAATCTTTGTACTTGCTTCAGTAATAAAGTCTCCACTTAAAGTCTGGTTTCTATCTAGAAAATTAGATCTTAACGTTACAGACTTTTCTGTTTCACTCATTGTAAAGACATCTACAACCTTAGTAGATTGTAATTCTTTTATTTTAAGCTTACTTAAAGCACCAACAATCTTGGCAACTTCAGTGTCTGCATTCGTAACAACAGTACAGTCAAAAGTAGAACCAGGAAACTTTGGAAGAGGAAGATACTTTGTCTTATCTTTTACTTCTCTATCTTCAAAGCTACTCATATCAACGAGGGAAATTGAAACATGACCTTTGATTTTAAAAGACTTTAAAACTATCGGATGAATACTTAGGATAACTCCATCCATCTTTCCTTGAATTCTAATATTGTAGAACTCAAAAGGATGGACACCCTTCCATTGTTCATCAACGATATTGTTTTTAAACTTTGGGTGCTTTTCAGATAATTGGTAATTAATATTAGAGCTATCTAGTAGACGAGTTGTATCGTTAACAAGATTCATAAAAGGTGTTTCTTCTTTTGAGAAGTGTACTAGACCAATCATACTCTTTTCTTTTCTAAAGTCCTTATCGTCAGCATGGTACGTCCTACCAATCTCGAAGAACTTACATCCCTCAAAATTCTTAGCGTTCTTAGAAACGGCCTCTAAGAAGCTAGGGATCATACTAGTTCTCATAAGTTCAGTATCTTTAGAAAGAGCATTGATTAATTCAAGTCCTCTATCAACTGGCCACATAGCTTTCTTTAAAAGCGACTCACCAACCATTGGGTAAGTCATAACTTCGTAAGACTCTCCATGATAGACCATGAAGTCTCTAAGTTTTCTATGAAGTTTCTGAGCAGGTGTTAACCTTACTGGGAATACATCAAATTTTGGAGAGATTGGCTCAATATTATCAAAACCAATAATACGTCCAATTTCTTCAAGAAGACATGATTCGCACTCGACGTCTTTAGTAGCTCTATAACTTGGTACAGTTACTTCAAAAGAAGAAGCATCACCGTCGACATGAAAGTCTAGTGATGTAAAAATCTTTTTCATATCTTCAAAGCTAACTTCTTTTCCAAGTTGTTTAACAAGAGACTCTGCACTTGATTTAATTTTAACTGTTTCAATTTTTGAAAGGTCTGGCCCATCATATTGAATACCACCATTAACTTTAGCATCAGGTGATTCTTTTAATACATATTCAAGTGTTCTTAAAAGAGTTCTCTCTAGAAGTAATGAATCAAGAGTCTTTTCATAACGTGATGAAGAATCTGTTCTTAGCCCTAGACGAGTAGAAGTTGTTCTTACTTGAGAAGCTTTCCAGTTTGCTACTTCGATGAAAATATTCTTAGTGTTCTCATCGACACCACTATTTAATCCACCCATTACACCAGCTAGAACTAGAGGTTGTTCAGAGTCAGAGATCACCGTATCTGAAGCAACAAGATTTCTCTCAACCTCATCTAAAGTTGTGAATGTAGATTCAGTTGAGTTTCTTTTTATAAATAATGTATCACCTTTGATCTTGTCTCTATCAAAAATATGAAGAGGCATACCAAGTTCGATCATTACATAGTTTGAGATATCAACGATATTATTAATTGGTCTAAGGCCAACAGCTTTTAAACGTTTTTTAAGCCAACTAGGAGACTCTCCAACAGTTACGTTATCGAGGCTTAGTCCAAAGTATCCAAGACAACTTGAATCACTATCAACACTTACTTTCATAGGTGCACTTGAGTCAGTTATAAGAGCTCTCAAACCTTTTTCCCATTCTGATGAGAATGGACTATTTAGTTTACTATCAAAGACAGTTGCAAATTCTCTAGCAAGTCCAAAGTGTCCCCAAAGATCAGGTCTGTGAGTTAGTGACTTATTATCTACATCTAAGAGAACATCTTGAGTTTCATTGAATAGCTCAAGCATAGTTTGTCCAAGAGGAGCATCACTTGCTAGCTCTAGAATACCTGCAGACTCTTCTGCAAAACCAAGCTCTTCTTCAGAACAAAGCATTCCTTCAGAAAGAACTCCCCTAATCTTCTTAGGCTCAAGAGTTAAGCCATTTGGCAAAGTGATCCCAAGAGGCGCATAAGCAGTTCTCATACCAACTACAACGTTGGCAGCACCACAAACAACTTGAAACTTCTCTTCACCATTTGTAAATGTAACGAGGTTAAGTTTATCAGCTTCGGGATGCTTTTCTTTTTCAAGAACTTCAACAACTCGAATCTTAGCGAGGTGAGCTCCAACAGTGAGAACGTCTTCAACCTCAGCCGTAGCAAGAGTAAACTTCTCACCAAGTTCTTTTGGAGATAATCCCTCAGGTAGAGTTACAAAATCTTTTATCCAGTCAATACTAATTAGCATTTCTATATATCCTTATTTATTTTAATTTAATTTCTAATAGTCTTGGAATTGAGAGTTAAATCTCAAGTCCCCGCTTTGCAGGTGTCTAATATCATCAATTCCGTACTTCATCATAACGAGACGATCAAGACCGAGACCAAAAGCAAAACCATTATACTCATCAGGATCAATTCCACCTGCTCTTAAAACATTTGGATGAACCATTCCACAAGGAAGAAGCTCTACCCAACCAACGTGCTTACAAACAGAACATCCCTTACCAGAGCAAACCTGACATTTAATATCCAGCTCAAATCCTGGCTCAACAAATGGGAAGAACCCTGGGCGAAGCCTTACTTCAACATCTCTCTTAAAGATCTCTTTAAGAGTTTGCTTCATAAAGTAAATGAGGTTAGCAACAGATATATCCTTACCAACCATCATTCCTTCTAATTGTTGAAATACCATCTCGTGTGAAGCATCTGTTCTTTCACATCTATAAACTGTCCCTGGAGCGATGAATTTAAATGGAGGTTTTCTCCCCTGCATTCCTCTTACCTGAATAGTTGAAGTGTGAGTTCTTAAAAGGTGCTTATTTCCCTCTTCAGATTTCTCATCCTTAAACCAGAATGTATCCTGCATATCTCTAGCTGGGTGATCACCTGGAATATTTAGTGCCTCAAAGTTATAGAACTCTGTTTCAATATGTGGACCATCTAGAATATCAAATCCCATTGAAAGGAAGATATCTTCGATTTCTTGGCGTATAAGAGTTCTTGGGTGAAGACCACCGTGTCTCACAGACTTTTCTTTAATTGCGTCTGTAAGAGTTATATCAATTTTATTCTTAGCAAGCTTTTCATTGATTGCAGCAAGTTCAATACCTGCGAGCTTGTCAGCGATAGCAATCTGCATTTTGGTCTTTATTTCATTGGCCTTTGGACCAATTGCTTGTCTTTCCTCTGGAGTGGCGTTCTTAAGAGATTTAAGAATTTCAGAGACCTGACCTTTTTTGCCAAGGTAGCTAGATTTATGGTTAAGAACATCCGGCTGAGTATTGAGATTTTCAAGCTCAGAAGAGAATGTCGAATATGCGCTTTCTAATTTTTCAAGCATCGTCTTTCCTTTAAGATATTAGGGTATTGCAACTACGCATAATTCCATGCAAACACAGAAAAATCAAGTCAAAATAATGCTATAGGACTAAGAATTAGAAAGGGCCTGTAAGCTAAAAAGTCGACAGGCCCATAATAGATCTCATGCTAGTAAGTAGAGTGGTTCGAGGGGTCATGCCCCAGGTATGCGCTCGCCATAAAGAATCCGTGGCAAACGGCGAATAGTGAATGTATAGAAATCATATTAGGAACGCTATGGCCCCAAAATACCCTCCTGAAGACTCGCGACCCCTTTCGCTTCAAAGCTCACCACAATGAAGTGACCCGTTCGTAAATCCCGGAGATGGACCCCAGGAAAGAGGTTGGTCTTACACCGCTTTGGCAATTCTTAACACATAGATAAAAAATCTGAAGCGCAAGAACTTTGCTCCAAGACACTTTCGAAATCTTGTCGCCCTTTCCACGGGTTTCTATCCATTCAATTTAGCACCGTGACACATCTCACAAAAGCCTTTTTTCACATTGTTTTTGTCTCGTACTCCTCAAATATAGTTCATGCCTATAAATACCTAGGTTTTAGCTGAGCTTTATTAAGAAATACCACTATAGACTTGAGGAGAGGTAGGTAAATTATAAATATGGAATTAGTTCAAAATGTGAGAAGAAGTGCCCATGATAATGGGAATAAATAAGGAGGTCTTAGAGACCTCCATATTCTTTTTATTTATTATGCATTTTCTTAGAAATTATATCAAAGTAATCAAGTAGCTCTTCTTGATTTACAGTTGCTGTTCCCATTTTACCAACAACAACACCTGCACCACAGTTACTTACCCATGCCGCCTCTTCAAGAGTCGCACCTGTTTGTAGAGCAGAAATAAGAAGAGAAATAGAGGTGTCCCCTGCCCCTGAAACATCGTAGACTTCATTGGCAACAGTTGGAATATAGCGAACGGTGTTATCAAGCTTGGTATCAACAAGGGCCATCCCTTCTGCACCAAGAGTAATAACAAGTTTCTCTAACTCTAGATCTTTAACTAAGATGGCCGCCATTTCGTCCACATCAGTAATGTTATAGTAACCTAGTGCCTTAACCATAATCTCCGCTTCATTTCTATTTGGTTTTAAAAGGTTAACACCTTTATAGAATTCAGGAGGTGTTGTTCTACTTGGATCTACAGCAATTAACTTATCTGAGTCCTTATATTGAACAACAAGCTTTTCAATAACTTCTTTAGTTAATGTACCCTTTGCATAATCTTCAAGGATTAGAGAGTCGTGACCTTCACTTAAGTCAGTAATTCTTGATACAAGTCTTGATTGAACTTCATCATTTATTGGTTTCTTAGATTCGTAGTCAATACGACAAATTTGTTGAGTATCAGTAACAACTCTTTCTTTGAAAACAGTTGGACGCTCTTCACAACGAACGATTCCCCAAGTTGATATCTCATTCTCTTCAAGAAGGTTTTCAAATATATTGGCGTTTTGATCATCACCAACAACTCCACAAAGAGTTGATTTAATATTAAGTGATTTTAAATTATCAGAAATATTTGCAGAGAGACCTAATTTTAGCCACTCTTTTTGTACATCTAATAATGGTACAGGGGCCTCAGGAGAGATCCTACTTACTACTCCACTTGTGTACTTATCAATCCCAACATCCCCTACAACAAGGATTGGTTTTAATGATTCAAACTTAGAAACGATTTCTGAAAATCTTTCTTTTGAGATACTTAGTGTCACTTATTTCTCCAATATTGGTCTTATTTTTTTTAATATATCATCAACTTCAATTTTAGACATACATTCGAAGTATGGGCAAGTATCTCCTGCACATTTAAGAGATTCTCCACAAACGACATCTGGAGTTACAATTTCAATTTGTCCTTCTCCACGTGGTGCCCAACGCAATGCTGATTGTGCCTTAATTGGTGAGTAGATACCTAAAACAGGAACATTTAAAGTCGCTGCCAAATGCGTTGTCCCAGTACTTGGCCCAACAAAGAGCTTTGCAGTCTTTAAAATAGTTAAGTAGTGAGCAAGCCCTTTCTTAGCGCCATTAAAGAGAAATACTGATGATTGAAGACCTTCAGTATCTTTAATCTCATCTTTAATACCTATTAAATAAGGTGCATCGCTTGGTGTATGTGAAATAATATAGTTAAACTTCTTAGGGTATAAGAGCTCTAGTCGCTTTATAAGCCTTCCATAATTTCTTGAAGTCCAATTGAGCGTGTGTCCAGTCATACCAGGGTGAATAAAAACAAGCTCTCTTTCAGGGTCAAGACCGTGTGCAGATAGCTCACTTTTAAACTCTCTAATATTAGGTGGATTATCCTTGATATTTATTTTTGGAATATAGGTTTTATCATCTACTTTTTCAAAGCCATCAAGGTGTCTTAAAAGATCAACATTATAGAATATCTCATGTTGAGCAACCTGTGATCTCTTTTGGCGAGTTCCACTATTGAGAACTAGGAATGTTGTCCACTTTGACAGTATTCCACCTCTAAGAGGAATGCCCTTAAGCCATGCAACGAAGTTTGGGGTCTGGCTTCCACCTACATAGTAATAGAAGTCTGGCCTAAACTCTTTAAATATTGAAAAGCATTTCTTTATTTTTCTTAGATAAGTATCTTTCTTTTCAAAGAGAAAGACTTTGTCTATGAAAGGATGGTCTTTATATATGTCTTTGCAAATAAATGAAGTGATGACTGCAACTTCGGCACTTGGGTCAAGTTCCTTGATTGCTTCGGCCATTGGCATTGTTAAGATATTATCACCAATAGCGTCGCTTCTATTGATTAAGTACTTCACAGATTGATTCCAATCTCGCTTGCTCTGTTACTCACCATACCTTTAAGGTGTGAGATAACAGTATCCAGAGGCATTTCACTTGTATCAACAAGCTCTGCATCATCTGCCTTTTTAAGAGGTGCAACATCTCTGCCCATATCTTTATCATCTCTTTTTTTGACGTCTTTCTTTAATTGGTCAAGATCTACATCTTCTTGACCTTTATCAAGAAGTTGATCGTATCGTCTCTTTGCTCTGACTTCGATAGATGCTGTCACAAAGAATTTACAGAAGGCCTCAGGAAAAACCACAGTTCCAATATCACGACCTTCCATAACACAAACCTTAGAGTTTGCGAGTTCTCTTTGAAAGTCTAATAAGAAAGTTCTAACTGGTGCAATTTGAGATATTATTGAAGCTAGCTTAGAGACATGGTGTTCTCTAATTCTCTCTGAGAGGTCAATACCATCTACCTTAATGAGAGAGCCTTCTTCGCTTTGATAATCAACTTTTATAGATTTAAGGAAGGACTCAACTTCTGAGTCAGAGTCGAGCGGAATTGAACGTTCATTTGCCACATAAGCAAGTGCCCTAAACATCGCCCCAGTATCTATGTAGAGAATCCCTAGCTCTTTTGCGAGACTTTTAGCAACGGTTGATTTTCCGCTACCACTCGGGCCATCTATGGCTATGACAGAACAATGGGACATTCATACTTCCTTGAATATTTGTGTATTTTTAAATTCCGTCAAAAATACCAAAGAACAGGGGTATTTGACTAGACGCTTAGAATTATCTGAGGACTTTTTTTTTAACGCTTGGCATAGCGAGGCTGAAGTAGGAATCTGAGATCATAACCTAAGTAGTACTTTATAGGTTTCATCTTAGATTTAAACTTGAGAATTGACTTTTGCCCATGCTCAAATGATTCCTTTTCAAGAGAGTGAACTCCACTTAGAAGGATTCTATAATATCTCTTTACTTTGTTGAAATAGTGATTCTTTGTACCTACAGGAAGTCCAGTTCTTAGCCTTCTTGAAACAAAACCTGGCCCCATATTATAAGCAACTGTTGCATAGCGATGAGTTTTAAAACGAGTAAGTAATCTTTTAAGGTAAAAAGTCCCCAACTCAACATTAGATCTAGGGTCATTTAAAAGCTGCATAACTAATTTCTTATCATTAGGTCTTTTTAAAAGACGACTTAGAAATGTTCCCGTATTTGGCATGATCTGCATGAGACCAGTTGCTGAAACAATACTACTTGCGCGAGGTTTAAAATGACTTTCTGTCCAAATAATAGAGAGAACCCAAATAGGGTCCAAATTATTCTTTTCACTAAAGTGAAATATATCAGATATATATAGAGAGGCACTCTTTCTAAGTGGTCTAGGTATTGTTTTAAGAACAGCACTATGTAGAACGTTCTTATCAATAGCAGATATATATGAAGTACTTAGACTTCTATAGAAGCTTGATGCCTTATTAAAGTTATAGGTATCAAGTTGCACAGTACTTGAGGTCTTCTCTATTGTATTCGTAGTCTTTGTTTCTAAGACTGGACCATAGTGAGTCTCTGAGACGAGGTGCTTTAGTGAAACCATCTCTTCAACACCAATTACACCTTGAAAAAGTACGAGTACCATAAAAAGGTACTTTCCACTCATACGTGCAAACTTGCGCAAGGCCATAATGTCGAAGGCAATACTTTGCCCAGAGCTAGTGTTCATGGGCAATGTGTACCTCGAATTTTCACATCAAGTCTAGGCATTTATCGAATGACTAACAGCAATATCAGAAAAGAAAAATGACTTTTCTTACAGTTGAAAATTTCAAGAGCATATTTCCAATGAGTTAATGACTTTCTAAGCATTTGCACTAATAATATTTAAGACAAATAAACCGATAAATAGACTTATAAAAAATACATAGAAATGGAGATCAAATGACTGATATTGGCTTTAATCGCTTATCTGATGAAAATTCAGCTTACCTCGCTCAACACAAGGAAAATCCTGTACATTGGTGGCCTTGGGGTCCGGAAGCTATTCAAAGATCAAAAGATGAGAATAAACCAATCTTTTTAAGTGTTGGGTACTCATCATGTCACTGGTGCCATGTCATGGCAGATGAATCCTTTAAAGATGAAATGACTGCAGATTTTCTTAATAAGAACTTTATCTGTATAAAAGTTGATAGAGAAGAATACCCAGATATTGATTCATACTATCAACAGGCCGCTCAACTATTTACTCAAAGTGGTGGATGGCCACTTTCTGCATTTCTTCTGCCAGATCTGCGTCCTTACTTCGTAGGTACTTACTTTCCAAAAACAGTAAATGGAGAAGGTACTTCATTTATGGATCTTCTATCAGAATTAAATAGAGCATTCACTGAAGACAATGCCACAGCAATTGAAAATGCAACGAAGGCAACAGAAGCAATAGAGAAAGGATTTATTCCTGAAGACAAAGTTGAGTTTCAAGGACATTTTCCACCTCCAAATGCAGTAATGGATGTACTTGAGCAATTTAAAGATGCAGAAAATGGTGGATATGGACAAGCTCCAAAGTTTCCGCAATTTGCCTTCTATGAATGGGCACTAGAACAAATGCTTGAGGGAATGATCAGTAAAGAACAAGGTGAGCATGTCATTAAGTCTCTTGAGAGAATGTTAATGGGTGGAATTACGGATCATGCCAGAGGTGGAATACACAGGTATGCTACTGATGAAGCTTGGACTGTTCCACACTTTGAAAAGATGCTCTACGATCAAGCAGGTTTTTTAAGAGTTTTAGCTAAGCTAAGTCTTCTCTATCCATCTCCCCTAGTATTCGATTCAATCTATAATACTTTAGAATATCTTCATACTGAAATGCTTGATGAGAAGAACTTCTTCTTCTCGGCACAAGATGCTGATTCCGAAGGTGTTGAAGGGTTATTCTTTACTTACACGGTTGAGGAGTTTGAAGACGCAATTAATAAAGGTGACACTGAAGACGAATTACTAAGCAAGAATTTAGATAAGATTAAAAACTGGTTTGGTATAACAGAAAAAGGTAATTTTAATAATAACCTCAATATCATCACATTAGACCCTACTCTTTCAGAAGAGTACTTTGCACCTGAAGGATGGGAAATTGTAAGACATGCTAGAAAAGCAATTCTTGCAGATAGAAAAATGCGAGTACCTCCAATGACTGATAATAAAGGAATTGCGAGTTGGAACTTTATGATGATCTCTGCCTTAGCAGATGTAATGCAATACTGTCAGATTGCTCCTATAAAATCAGCCGCTAGCCAGATATTTAACAACTTAGTTGAAGGTGTTTATAAAACATTCCTTATCAATGACGAAAATGGAATGAATATTAACCACACAACAACAAGACAAGGCTCTCTGCCTTATCTTGAAGACTATGTCTTCTTCGCTGAAGCTCAATGTCGTATTTATGAGTTAAGCTCAAACCCAATTTTCAAGCAGAACTTCTTTGATACTCTTCAATTTATTAGAGACCAATTCCTAGATGGGGATAAACTTCTAACAAGAGCTAAGAAAACTCAAGATCTTGAACTATACCCAAATCAAACAGTAACAAACTTTGATCAGTCTTTTAAATCTCCTGCTGCAACACTTATGCATCTCGTAAGAAGAGCATCTGTATTATTTAAGGACCATGATCTAACAGAAGACTTTAAAGATCTTCAAGAAAGAATGACTCATGAAGTTTTGAAAAATCCAGCAGGTTCAGGAGAAGGGCTTAGAGCTCTTACATATCCAAAAGAAGCTTACAAAGTAATTAAGTGTCCAAAAGTTTGGTTAGACAATGACGACTTTGCTAACTTTATAAGTTATTTCTTACCTCGTTTTGTTTTTGAGTATCACGAAGAAAAAGAAGAAACGTGGGAAATATGCTCAATTGATCAGTGTGAGTTAACTGGAGAAGGTTTTGAAAACTTTGTTCAAACTCTAAGACCAAGTGGTCAAGAACAAGAGAATACACCTAGTGAGTAGTCCACTATCAGGAAAACTCATCATAGATTTATCTCATAGATTACCAGGACCGCTCGCAGGAAAACTGCTGGCGGGCTCTGGAGCTAGAGTTATAAAAATTGAAGACAAGAAATTTAAAGATCCCTTTATTCAAGGCCTCTTTGCTGAAATGGATAACTCATTTCCAATTTGGTATAAACATCTCAATAAAGACAAAGAAGTTCTTAGATTTGATTTTTCTGATAAAGAAGAATGTAAGAAAATCCAGGAACTTTGTCTTAGTGCAGATGGCATAATAATGGCGATCCCAACAAAACTTCAACTTAAACTTGGAGTAGATATTGAGAGCTTAAAAAGTGCAAATAGGCCTATTGCAATAATAAATCCAAAGGCAAGTAAGGATAAATCTCAAAGTATGCATGATCTAAATGCTCTTGCTCTTACGGGACTTCTTACACTTCATGCTCAAACACATCATAAGCAAGATTTAGCGCCACCGTTTCTCCCAATTGCAGGAATTAACTTTGGTCAAAAAATGGCCTTTGATTTATTGGCAACAATGCTCAAGTCCAAAGAAGATAACACAGTGGTATCAAATAATAGTTACCTCTTTGAATCTACACAGGAAGTATTCTCGTCATTTTGGCCAGAGGAGCTTCGAGATCAAAACCTCTTTCTCCACAATGGTCTCTACCCTTGTTATAATATCTATCAGACTAAGGACTCAAACTATGTCGTTATGGCATGTGTAGAAGAAAAGTTTTGGGTGGAGTTTTGTGAAGCATTTTGTCTTTCATATACAGCGGATCAGAGATTTGAAACTGATGGGAAAATTCATTCACAACTTGTTGATTTTTTCAGCAACCTTAGTGAAGAAGAAGTTAAAGAGAAACTAGGTAATCGTGATATCTGTATAGATGTACTACATCATACTAATTAGTTTTGAGTTAAAAGATTTTTTTCGGCCTTTAGTTTATCGACAAGAATTTTATTCGATTTGTTAATATCTAAAGGTCTGTATCCAGCAAAGAACCTCTTCCCTTTATAGTTTGAAAAAGTTGGAATAAGGGTAACCTCGACCTTTCTCTTATTTACAAGTTCATAGAGAATGAAAGCTTCACCTGGACTTATTTCGTCTCTATTCTTAAGAAGCTCAGCAAGATTTACTTCTTTAACTCCATCTTTCACCTCTACTTTAACAAGCTTACTATTATTTGTATTATCAGAGATTGAAGAAGCTTCAAGACTACCTTGAAAGAGTTTTGAAATTGCTGAACTCGAAGCTCTCTTAGAGACACTCGCCGGCGCCCTAACCCCAGGGGCAGTTTGAGACTTAATATCACCATCTTCAGGTGAAGAAACTCCAGTTGAAGATTTTCCAATTAGATCAGTCCTTGCAATATCTCCAATGTGTTCTTGTATTTGAGATGGCCCAGTACCATTATTTCTAGAACTATTACTATTTGCTACATTTCCAAATGGAGATGTATTAAGGCCCGAGTTTCCAGAAAGAGAAGTATCACTAGAAGGTGAATTGGCCCTACGTTGTGATCTACTTCTTGATTGTGAATCTGGATTAAGGGTCTTTGCGCTATATGCTTTTTGATCCTTATTGTTGATAATACTACTGATATTTTCGTTATCTTCTCTAAGCTCATCTAATGTAGACATTAGAGAATTTAATTTATCATTTGCACTGCTCATAGAGTTATTTATTGTTTTAGAATTTTTAGAGTTTGTAGAAGCATTACGATTCTTAGACCCACCAAAAGAGAGATTAGCACTAGTTGACTCAAATCTTTTTATTGCACTATCGACATTAATATCTTTTTGAGTATGTGCTGCCTGTTTGGCCACTTTATTAATAGGTGCCTGAGAGCTTTGCTCCTCTTTTATTAGGCTATCACTTTTCTTAGTAACATCATGATTGGTTTGCTTTGACTCTTCACTTATACTTGCTATTGATTCTTGAGTCTCTACTTTCTTTTTACTATTGTCATCTTTAGATTTTCTTCCCTTTCTATCTAGAAAGCGAGAGAGTAAGTCCTTTCCACCAGTTTTGCTATTTGTCATTCTTATATGATCTGCAATTGAAGCATAAGCTTCAGGATCCCTTTCTTTAAGGTCATATTGCTTTAGCGCTACTTCGATCTCTTTAATCGTGCCCTCTTCTTTTAATAAACTGAGTGCATCACACTTTAATTTCTCAATTGATACATCAGTGCTATCAAGACTTTTACACTGATAATTTGCCAATAGTTTATCAATATCTTTTTTCTTACAAAAACCCACGTCATCTTTTTGTCCATCGGTCTCACAGATTTCGCTACAGAGGTTTAAGTTTTTACTCATTTCATTGGTAAACTTAACTGCGTTTTTAGCATTTTGAGAATAAACCTCACTTGGAAGATCATTGACACCAGTTAGGGACTCCCAAACTCTATTGATACTCTCACTATTAGTCTCGCTCTTACATATTTTCTTAATACTCCCAAGCCCAGCAACAATGTCATCACTTTCTAGCTTTCCACTATCAATGATGTTAAGAATATGATCAAACTTGTTATTCTTTGTAATATTTAAATCGAGTTTATTAATCTTATCTGAGCAGACTGCTTCTTTTACTTCTTTATTAATATCATTACATCTATTTATTAGTTTCTTTTTTAAATATGATTTAAGTTTAGTTGAACTTGTTATCTCACCTGAGTTTTTCTCAGGGCCAATCGTATTCCATTCAGACTTTAATAAGTTAAGACCTTTCTTATCAACCGTACCGTCATTATTCATTTTTAGTAAGTTAAAGAATGAGACATCATCTGCTGAGTTAAAAGTATTATCAGAATCAAGAACAACAGAGTTATAAAGTAACTCTCTGTTCTTTTCATTAAGATATATATCAATTTCTTTTTTCTGAACAAAGAAGTTCATACTCGGATGAACACAGAGATTCTCATTATGAATGTCAGGCTTGGCATAAGGACTAGTATAAAGACGTATTTCCTTTCCTAGTTTATCTACGAGATTATCAACTGAGAACTGATTGCTACCTTTAACGCCTATCGTTTCATTATCCTTTAAGTAAAAACCAAACATTTTCTTCATACGTTGTTTTACTTTAGGATCATTAGAGTTACATTGATTACCACTAAATTCAAAAGGTCGTTCAACACCACAGCTTTCAAAGATCTCAGCGTCGTTCGCAAGAGATGGCATCAAAGTTGCCAGTTGGGCAAAGTCAGTAGATAGTTTTTGAAACTTTGTCATGAGTGCATTACCAGTTTCTTCAAATTTTTCTTCATCACTTGCGATATTAACTGGTTTAACATCTTCATAATATGGTTTGAAACAGCTACACGTCTCATCTGAATCGAAGAGATCCATGTTTTCAATTTTTTGAATACAACCTTTCGGTGTTATACTTTCTAATGTTTTAGTTAGTTTTAGTGACAGTGGTGCAGTAGATGCTTTCGTATCTTTTATGCATGGATTAACTTCAACTGCAAGAGATGATAATTGAAGTAATAGAAGTAATGCTAGTCCAGGGATCGTTCGTAAATACAATCAGTTCTCCCTAGCTCTTTACATGATTTAGCACCATTTCTCTTCATATAAGCAAGAAGCGACCTCCAACGGGTCTTCTCCTTACCTTCCGACTCTTTTAAAAATTGCATTGCCGCATCAAATACAGTCATGAAAGTTCCATCGTAACTCTTCATCGGTCTATTAATTTCTAAACCGGCACCTACAAACGCTTTGAAATCATCATGGCTATATGTTTGAAAAGTATAGAAAACTATATTTCTATATCCGCAATGCATATAGTTTATATAATGAGAAAAAAATTCTTCTCTAGTTATCTTATACGTCTTTAAGAGCCATCGAATTTGATCTTCTGTGTAATTTGCACTCATTGTTTGAGTAATTATTTTACAAAACTCTCGAACATCACGACTAAGAAATATATTGCCAGTTCTTGCAAGTCCTTCAACCGTTTTTAATTGATCAGAACTCATAACCTCTAAGCTCTCACCACCAGATTTATGACAAGGAGTCCCTGCTTCCGCCTTAGCTGATGCAGTAAATGATATAGTCAGAAATGTAATTGCGACCAATAAAGCATTTTGAACTTTTATCATTGGTTCCTCCATAAGTGTCTTTCTGTCTTTTCGGCAGCTTATGAACATACTTTAATAAAATATTAATAATCACCTTGAGTTACTCTAAAGATGTAGCACTTTTTACAACATATTATTGAAATGATTTGTACTTTCATTGCTAATAAATCAAAATAAAGTATGACTAAAATCCTCATCTTATTCTTTTTATTATCAAGCTTTGCGAGTGCAAAAGTTGTTGTAAAGGTTAGAGGTTACAACTTTGCTCCATTCGTTAATATCTCTCCTGATGGAGATGTTAGTGGTGCAACTATTTCTATTTTGAATGAGCTTAATAAAATTCAAAGTAAATTCGATTTTAAATTCTACAAAACATCTGCGAAACGTAGATATAATCACTTCGATAACAAAGAAATAGACCTGATATTCTTTGAAGATAAATCCTGGGGCTGGGATAAATATGAAGTAGAACAATCAAAGCGCTTCGCCTCTGGAGGCGAAGTCTTCATAGCAAAGAAAGAATATAATCGCGACCAAAGCTATTTTCAAAACCTCAAAACGAAAAAGATTATAGGAGTACTTGGCTTTCACTACTCCTTTGCAGGATATGAAGCGAATGAAAACATATTAAAGAGACGCTTTAGTATGTTACTCACTTCGTCTCCTAGGTCCATTGTTGATCTCATCATTAAAGGTCGAGGTGATGTTGGAATCATCACTGAGTCCCTATTGAGAAGACAACTAAAAGAGATACCATCTTTAAAGTCACAAATCCTTGTCTCAACGAAGTACGATCAAAGATACAAGCATAAAGTTCTTATTGGTATTAACTCTCCAATTAGTAAAAGTGAACTTAACTCATATATTGATATTTTAAAGGCCAATGGGGCACTAAAAACGATACTTGATAATCATGGAATAAAGCTCTACTAAATCACTCGTAAGAGCAACTTGTCACCAAAAAGGGGTCAAATAGACACCTCACGTCAAAACCACACCGCAAAAAAGCCCTAATAGACTGAAATCACGTAACGATTATTGGCATACATCCTGCTTTATTAATTACAAAGCAAGAGACCAGACAGGAAGTTTGGATCCGAGGGCCACGTGAGAATTAAGTCAGGAAGTACTTATCACCTAGGCCAGGGAGAAACTTTATGAAAGCAACATTATCAACAATCTTAGTTATAGTAATGGTGACAATAGGATTTTCATCATCTGTTATGGCGGCAAAGTCAAAGATACTAAGAGTAGATATTGATCTTGCAAAGAGAACATCAGTAGCAATGGCAATTGAGACATACGATGGAGAATTCTACGACCTTAGTGAAGTTGCTGGTCTTAATAAATATAAGGGAAATGTAAAGGCCATAAAAAAGAAAGATATTATTAGGTTAAAAAATGGTGATGAACTTGATGTTAATGAGATCAGATACCTTTTCGTAGCTAAGAGGCCAGTTGTTGGACCAAAAAGACCTAAAGGTATTAGCTTCAAAATGCCTGCTGACGAAGAGTAATTTTAAACGAGGATGTCATTCAGCTTCTTTTTAAGAACCAGCTGAATGGCGTCAGGGTCACTAGAAACAGCATTATCTCTATTACCGTCAAAGACAAATCTATTACCATTTACAAAGTAGAGATAGCTTATTTCAAAACCACATTCTTTAACCAGATCCTCAAGAAATAACTGCTCAAAAACTACTCTCCTACCTACTCCAGCTCTCTCAACAATAGAAAATTTTCCAGGAAAACTCTCAACTATCCAACTTTTATTCTCAACGAAAAACTCATTATTAGCGATCATCGTTTCAATGATCATTATGCCGTTTTGAGATAATACTGAATTACTTCTCAGCAGGTAGTTCTTCACTTGTGAAATACTTTCAAGACAATGAATCATATGTGAATCTAAAATAAGATCAAATACCTCATCAATCTCTTGTATATTAAGAGCATTTAGAGCGACAAACTTAGTCTCAGGGTTAAGCCTACTTCCCAGATCAATTGCCGAACTATCATTATCAATACAAATCAAGTTAGCGCCGCCATCAAGCTCGGATTTAACAATCTGAGACAAGACAGAATAACTAGAAGATCCCACTTCCAATAGCTTACTTGGTTTCACGGTCATTAACCCCAATGCCTTTCTAACTAACTGTAATAATGTAACTGGCACAGAATATTGCTTTTGAGTATTTTGTGTACTCTGATAAGTATCTGAAATCGTCAAAAAATCCCTACCCTTGAAAACATTTCTTATTTAATTCATTATATTAGGTGATAATTAAAGTATACAGTAACAAGGAAGACTTATGGAAGTATCAACAAGAACAGAAACTACTGCTCAGAACATACAGGCCATCCTTAGAGAGCTCTGCCATAGCAAGGCAAGCATAGAGCTCGTAACTGAAGATCAAGAAAAAATCAGCTGTATTATAGATAAGCTCGTCGGAGAAACGTCATTCCAAGTCACAATAAAGGGTAAGAATCAAAAGGACCTTCTCAAAGAAAATAAAGAATACTCTCTAGGATGTGGTGGAAAAGAAGGTCAAATATATTCTTTTATATCTAGATGTTTAGATGACGGCACACCTGTCGTCACACTCTCCATTCCAGAGGAGATGAATGTCATAGAGCAAAGAAGTCACAAGAGATTTAGTACACTTACAATGAATAACCCGTACCTAGAAGTACTTACAGAAACAGGTAATGAAATCTATATACTGAATGACTTATCACAGGGAGGTTTATCCTTCCTTATCCCATCTCACCTAAGTGAAAAGGTCAGAATGGGTGATAAGATAAAGATTAAGAAAATGGGTAAACAAGTATTTCAAAACTACTTAGAGGGTATTGTCATTCATATAAGCTCTTTAAATTCTTCTACAACAAGTTCTTTAAAGATTGGCGTACGATTTATGCCAGCGTCTAAAGAATAGACACCTTTTGCACAAACTACATAGTAGGGACTTTTAGATTCAAAAGAGTCCAGATTTTTGGCATTCTATTTCGTAATTAACTTTAATTATTTACGAGAGAGGAACCAATGAAAAAACGTGGCACAGCACTACTATCAACAACACTAATTCTCTTCCCACTTCTTTCAATATCTCCAGTTGCAGTAGCAAGTGGTCATAAGAACTTTAGACATGATAGAAATATCGTCTCTAACTGGAAAGATTACTATAAAGGGACCCCTTCGTTTAAATTAAAGAAAGATCCAACAATGGCAAGATATAATGAACTGGTTGAACAAGCAGAAAAGAATGTAGAAGATGCGAAAGAAAATATAGCGCCATTTAATAAGATAATAAATAACGAACAAAAGAATATTGTAGAAAGAAATAAGAAAAACTCTCAATTAAATAAAGAGATTATAGTAAAGACAAAAGAGAGAGTCTCTCTAGCAACGAAGGTTAAGTCTCTTGAGGGACAAATCAACCTAGAGAATGACGAAGTAAAGAAACAGGAACTTAAAAATAAATTAAATACAGTAAAGTCGAACCTAATTAAAGTAGATAACGAAATAATTAAGATATCTAATGAAAAACAAGAAAATATAAAACTTAATAAACAATCAAAAACAAAAATAGCGAATGCTAATAAAGAAGTTGCTCTACTAAGAACGATCTTGGCCAAATATGAAAGAGGTCTTAATAAATCTATAGAAAGAAAACAGAAATATAAAAAGAACCTTGTTCTAGACATTCTTGATAAGAATAATGAAGGTTCAAGAAAGGGCCATAGACATGCGATTGATGATGCAGATGAGCTAGCTATTGAAGTTGGTGAGCTGTACGGAACAAGAGATGGTGCAAGAGATGGTGAAGAAGACGGAATGATCTCTGGTCGTGATAAGGTAAGTCAGGAAGCAAGGGCCAACGGAGATAGAGCGGGAGCAACAGATGCCTTAGAAAGAGGGACTGAAACTGGTAGAAATGAAGGTCTTCGTGACGGTAACTATAACAGAGGGAAACAGGATGGGTCGATTCAAGGTATTCATCAGGCCCAAAACTCTGATGCTCAACTAAGAGGTTCTCAATTAGGTAAAGAACAAGGAAGTAAGCAAGCACAAATAAATGGTTTAAGAGACGGTACTAATCTAGGAGAGGCCCAAGCAATATCTAGCAATGAGAGTAAAGCTCTTCAACGCAAAGAAATTGATGGGGCATTTATTGGAGCATTTGCGAGGACAACACCTGTTTATCCAACAGGTCGTGATCGAGGTGGACGATATAATAATAGAGCAACATATAAACTTGCAATTTTAAAAGAGGCCTATAAAGATGGGTATAACTTTACATATAACAGACAACATAGAAGACACTTTAATGAAAGGGTAGAAGTTGTATACGAGAGTTTCTATTCAAAGCAATATCAAAGAAATTTCAATATCTTTGAAAATATGGACTATCCTCAAGTAAGAGAAGAGAGTTTCCAATCAGCGAGAACAAGTGCATACAATAGAGATTTTCCTGGGCACAGATCGAATGCGAGAGCAAAGTATGAAAGAATTGCTTTTGAAAACCCTGATAAAAATGGAAGTGTTTACAAAGAAGTATATGAATCAGAAAGATCGTCAAGTTACAGTATTGAATATAGCTCGATTAAAGAAGAAGCACGAATAGACTCTAAAGATGAGACGTATCAAGCTATGTATCCTGTTGAAAAAGAAATCTCGAGAAAGAATGCACACTCTTCTACAGATAATACATATAAGACGGCCGCAGTTCTAAAATTAGAATCAATTGAAGTTGAAGAAGTTGGAATAGACGGAGTTGGCTCAAGAGATGGAATTGTTCAACCAAACGAAAATAAAACTATTAATATTAAAGTTTCAAACTTTGGAAACGTTGCTAAGAAAGATGTGAAAGTACTAGTAAATGGTGTTTCATTTAGTGTTCCAAGTATACCTGCAAGAACAACAGCAACGATAAAAGCAGTAGCAAAGTCTCAGGTAAATGGTACTCTTAAGTCTAGAGATAAAGATCAAGTCGTAATTGTTGCTAAAGCAAATGGTAAAATTGAAGCGAGGCATTTCTCTTCAATATCGAAAGGAATACTATCTTCACAAGTAGTGGATAATGGACTAGTCCAATATCCTCTAGAACTTGACCACCTTGCTCTTAGTTCAGAGCTCATTAGAGGAAAGAGTATCTCATTAAGAGCTAGAGTCTCTAATAAGTCTAATAAGAAGTATTCTGGGGTTAAAGTAATTTTAGAAAGTGATACTGATGGAGTTATTAAAAAAGGTTTTTCTGATTTAAATAACTTCAGTGGAGCAAAAACTATAGGTGACTCGATAGTAAGTGTGACAAAGAAAAGTGATAGTTACTCACCTATTCTAATTAGTGCTTACCTTGAAAAAAATGGTGTTATTGTTGGTGATGCTACAAACGCATTAAGTATCTTTGCGAAAGAGGCCTTTGATAACTCTAAAAAAGTTGTCGTTGCAACAGACTCACATCACTCACTTAGAAATACAAAAGATCTTATTCAAAGAGCTGGCGGTATTGAAAACGTAGCGCTACTTGATACATCTATTAGAAGTGCTAATCAAAGTGTATTAACTAAAGGGCTCGAAAATAAAGCAGTTGTAATTGATACAAATGGAGATGTTTTAAGAAAACTTAGAACAACACTTAAGAAGTCAAAGAACACTGCACTAATATCTCTTTCAAAGGATAGTTTTCAGAATTTGACGAATCTTTCAGAGATTTATAAGAACTCAACTTACGCTGAGTTCAATATTGGAAATCAAAATAGACAAACAGGAATTAGATTTGCCAACCCAAGACTTAATAAAAATATTTCGTCATCACTACCAATTATCAGTGCATCTAAGACTAATTTTACTAAAGAGCTAGAAATTGCAAAGGCACTATCACAGTCTAATGATAATCTCCTAAGCTCACTTAAGAAGAATATCAAAGAATCAAACTTCTTTAATGGTAATGCGAAGATTGAAGGACTTGTTGAAGGTGCAACAATCAAATCATTTGATGAGATCATGCAAGTCAATGGTGAATATATCGAGTCCATAAAGATTTTTGGAGACAAGGATATTGCTGATAAAGTGAATAAGGATAAGGCATTATTTCACAATAAATTAAATACTGCTCTAGGATCTAAGGCCAAAACGGATAATATCGGTCTCTATATGTTTGCATCGGAAGTATTTAACTCTCTTAACGAAGGGTTGAATAAACACAAACAATATAAGAAAATAATGAGAGAAGCCGTTACAAAGAGATTATTCACTTGGAAAAAAGGAATTTTCGGTAAGAAGAGAAAGGGTGCATTAAGTGAGATCGAGAAGAAGCTTGGAACAATATCAAAGGTTTCAAAATCAGTTAGTAGCAAACTTAAAAGCTCTAAAGGACAACACAAGCCTTACAATCTTAAAAAATAATATTTTAGGGCGAGTAGTAATATTACTCGCCCTTTCTTCATACTCCTATTCATTCACTGTTACAATTTACGATACGGGTTTTTGCCCTAAAGATCTAAAACTAAAGAATAAGAATATCGAGATCCTTCCAACTGTCGACTATACAAACTCCGTTAAAATTGATTGCAATAGAGATGCTTCAAGTCAAAGGCTTCATGGTCAAAAAGTTGCGCAAACTTTTATCGATAACCTCAAAGTTAAAGGTAAGATAAAGATTCGCCCTACCATTGTGTTTGACTCAGCAAAGAAGCAAAGTGCTAAGTATTGGCATCGAGCTTTTTCTGATTCTAATAATAGTAATATTGCAATAATTGCAGCAGGACTACCATTTAAAGGGGTTGCGCCAAATATTCCAATGAGAACGAATACAATTTTTGTTTCTCAAGGAAAATATGGAAGAGGAATAAAGAAAGACCATAAGCTCTGGCCTCAAGAGTTGGCCAAGAAGTTTTCTAATATTATTATCATAGGTGGCCACTATCCTAGAACAAAGTTTGACAAGGGTTATCCAGATAAACGCGCACTCTATAAAAGAGAAGCAAATTACTATTTTCCTGATAGAGCTGAAAATATAAACTTTACTGGATCGTCCTACTCTGTTGCATATGCAGCAGCAAAGGCGGTAAACCTCTGCTATAGAAAGAGAATTAAAATGGAGCATTGTCTTGATTTGGCAAAGAAGGAGCTAGATTGGGATTACCCTCTTAAAGTTAACACCTATTAGTTGAGCTCACCTATCTTATAAAATTCATCAGATCTCATAAAGTCATTTGGAGAGATTCCAAGCTTTCCTTGTGGCGGACGATGTCCGAAGTAGCTTTCCCAAAATTCCCAATTTCTCTTGTAGTTCATAGGTTTTTCACGAAAGCTTTTAAAGTCGATAATATCATCGAGAATTTTATATATAAACTCTGAGCAGTATAGAGATTCATCATCCCATGTGAAATTATGGTCAAAAGGAATACCATCATATTTATCAAAGTATAACTGAGCAAAAGACTCTCTTTTCAATTGGTTCATCTTACTTGGACGTAAAACTAAAGCTGGCTTAGTACTAAAGGTTAGGAATTTATCCAAATCTAAAAGGTATACCTCACCCAAAGACTGGCCAACGTAAGTCTTCTTACCCTTTTTAAGAATTACTCCTGAATGAGAATATGGCCCAAAAGTTTCATCTTCAATCATCTGACAAGACCAACAATCCATATCGAGAAGGATCACATCCCCTGTTTTTAGATGGTTAACATCAAAATCTGCCAATATACTAAGGCGTCCAAAAACAGATATTACAAATGTCAGAAGAAATAAAAATTTGCCCATTTTACCAATCTTTTCCATAACTTATACTAATAGAGTCACAAATACATCTATAGAAGATGCAAGCACTCTGGTTATACTAAAGAAGAATCAGGAATTTAAGGAAATTCTATGTATAAAGTAAAAAATATTCTCATATCACTATCTCTGTTGATTACCTTTGCCGTATCAGCTTCAGAAGAATGTAAGCCAGGCTATGGATGGGATAGTAATAGAAATAGATGTGTTCTTACACAGTCATCATTAGATAATAGAGAAGAATATAAACAGTGTGAAGACGCTGAAAGTGAAGAAGCTAAGTCTACCTGTATAGAGAGTGAAGCGAAAAAAAGAGCTAGTACTACTAGATCTGAATATGGCGATGATGTTAAAAGTGATGACGTAAATGATATTCAAACCAAGGGTCAAGTTACATCCGGTCTTATGTCTGCACTATCAATATTGACTGCAATACAGGCCTATGCGATGAAGGACTCTATATCTGGAGCGTGGGAAGATACGGCACTATCAGTTAAAATATTTATGGGAACGTCTCTGGCAGGGTTCATAAAGACCGCCGCTCTAGAAAAAGATGTTGAAGATGAAACTGATAAATTAAAGTCTGAATTCGAAACAGAGGTCGCTGATAAATCCTCTATGAAAGATGCTCAGTTAAGGTCGTTTGATTACCTTGAAAAAGAACAGTCATATCTTGAGAAACATTCTAAAGAACAAAAATCACTCTATAATATGATGGCAATGGGCTATACTGCCGCCTCTATAGCTGCGGCATATGACATATACTCTGGCGAAGGCTTTAAAAGTTGCGCAGGAACAGAGGTCACAAAAGGTGTCTCTTGGTTTGGTTCTGCTATCAAGAACCCTTGCTGGATTCTAGGCTTTGGCCTTGTCTCAGCAGGTTATGCTTATAGCCTTGGAACTGAAGCAAGCGAGCATGCTAAAGAAGCATCAAGTAATGTTTCAGAGATAAAGAAGCTCAAAGAAAAGTATGTTGTTAGTATTGCAAACTTCTGTCCTGATGGAAGAGAAGACTTAAAAAAACCTTACTGCTACTGTTACCTATCTGGTGGAGATAAGAATCCAAATAGAGAAAAGAGTGGGACGTGTCAGGCAATTTGGGCCGAAGCTACAAGTCTCTACGCTCAGACAACTGACTTCATAAGAGGTGGTGGAAATAAGTACAAAAGTGGCTGTGCTTACGTTGATGGTAAATTTGATGCAAACTGTGACTGTAAGAAGCTAAAAAATAGCAGCGGCCAAAATGCATGTATGAAAACAAATATGCCAAAGAGTGTATTAAGTTCTTTTGGTAATTTAAATACGAGTCCTGCTACAAATAGTATAAATAATATATTATCAGGGGATACGTCACCTACTGCTATCGAAACATCTGTTAATGATAATACAGCAATTGCAAAGAACGCTAGAGATGCAATAATTAAGAAGCTTGACCCTGCAGTAAAGAAAGGAACAGGTCTTTCTCTCGATCAAATTGGTAATAAGATGCCGTCAATTTTAAATAAATCAATTCAAAGTAGAGGTATAAAATTAGCAAGTCTTCCTGATGCTTCCAAAAAAATGTCAGGGCTTAGACCTAAAATGCCGGAAGTAAGAAAGGCCTTGATTAAAAGCGGCAGTAAAGGCATGGCGATGTTTAGAGGTGGTAAGTCACTTAAAAGCTCTAAGAAAGTCGTTGGGAAGAAGAAAAATAAATTCTTTAGCTTTGGTGACAGCTCATCAAGTGGAAGTGATGTTCAAAACTTTCCAGGTGAAGATAAGTTTATGAAAAAGAAGTATAAATATAGCAATGATATTAACAATGATAAGAGTGTTTCAATATTTAAAGTTATCTCTAATCGTTACTCTCAATCAGGTCTTAAAAGACTATTCTCTGATGATCAGGTCGAATAAATGACATTAAATGAATTAACAGGAAGAACAACTGATCATCTTATCTTTGAAGAAAATACAAATCGCTACTTTCATAAAGATATTTACCAGGACTACCTCAGACTTAAGTCTGAGGCACTTCAACAAGGGATAGAGCTCTACGTACTTAGCTCTTTTCGTTCATTTGAAAACCAACTTACAATTTGGAATAAGAAAGCAAGAGGCGAAAGAACTCTCCTAGATGATGATGGAAATGCGTTGAGATACGCTGACATGTCCCCTAACGAAGTTCTCTTTTCAATACTTCGCTGGTCTGCTCTTCCTGGAGCAAGTAGACATCACTGGGGAACAGATATTGATTTTGTAGATAAGAAAACCTGGCCAGAAGGATATGACGTTCAACTAATTCCAAGTGAGTTTAATGAAGGTGGTCACTTCTCCAAGTTTAGAAACTGGTTTGATCATTCAATTGATAACAACAATGGTTTTGGTTTTTTTAGACCATATCAAAGAGACCTTCAGGGAGTTGCTCCTGAGATGTGGCACCTAAGCCATAAGGATATCTCAGCAAAGCTACTCTCTGCTTACTCTATGGACCTCTTTAGAGCACATTTACAAGCGCTAGATCCATCACAGATAGAACTTCATTCAGAGATTGTTAATAATCAAGAAGAGATTTATAACCGCTTTGTTATAAATATTTCCTAGGCCATCTCATTTTAAAATTCGTAATTCATAACACCTAGAGCTCTCATCCACTCATCAGTAGGATCGAGTAAGCGACGGTTCTTCAAATCAAATAGTCCTGCCTCAATGGACATTGTATTGGCCACAGCACCATCAGAGTTAATCATTTGCTGCTTAAGAGTGAGGATTTTACTATTTCTAAATCCATCGAAAATAGTTTCAATAACTATCTCTTCTCTGTTTTTAATTTCTCGCTTGTATTGAATATTTAAACTTGTAACAACAGGACCTATCTCTCTCTTCTTTATTTCGCTAAGTCCCCAACCACCAGCAGTGATGAGATCCCACCTTGCTTCCTCATAGAGTTCCAAATATGTCGCATTATTCACATGTCCAAAAGTATCAAGATGCTTTTCTGTGATTAAAACGCTGTAGCTATGTTTTGTTATTTCGGTCACTTGCTATATCCTTGCCTAAAATGATTGCCACTATAATAGAACAAATAGGCCATTCTCACCAATATTGCGACCTAAATATTTCAATAACTTACACTAAGAACTAGCTTTATTTGTCATTATCCGAGGCAAACGCTCAACATTTTACTCATAAATACCGAGTAGAAACATATAATTGTCTATAGACAAACTAAAACATGGTGAACTTATGAAAATGAAAAGACTATTTTATCTGACAAGTGTGCTTAGCTTAACTTGTTTACAGCCAAACCTTTTAGCAGATCAATTTGATGAAATGCAAAGAGATATAGAAATGTCTAAGGATGCTTGTAACGGTGACGCCAATGCAAATATCAATATCATTAATGGTCAAACAACTATAACATGTTCAAACGGAACTGTTGTCTCTGTGGAAGAAGGTCCAGAAGAAGTTGGCAATACTAACAACCAGATAACAGACTCATACTCTAATTCTAATTCTAATAGTTTTTCAAGAGATGACTGTACTCCTGACAATTATTCGAAACATGACATCTGTGCGGACCTTCAGTTAAATGAAGTAAACAGAAGTCTGGCAGCACAGTGTGAAAATAATGAAGACTGTGAAGTTATAGATCAACATGGAAATTATAACATTAATGGTAAACATCATAGAGTATATGCTTCAGAGAATAAGAATGGCTCAGAAGGTGACCGCTCTAAATTCTCATTACACCAAGTAGACGAAGAAGGTTTTACAATAGAGGGATCAGAACAATTTACAACAATTGACAATGCAAGCAACTATAGAAAAACCTCAAGTGTAGAAAAACTTGATAATGAAGTTGTTAAAGATGAAGTTGTTAAAGATGAAGTTGTCAAAGATGAAGTGGTCAAAGATGAAGAAATTGATAATACAGAAAAAGAATCAGTTCCAAAAAGTAAAGAAGTAAAAAAAACCACTGAAGTAGCTGGCGGTAGCGATAAAGCTTCAGGCTCTTTTTTAGAAGTATTAAATACAGTTGGAGAATCATCTTTTCCAGACGAAGACATGGATGCGGCTTACCCAGGTACTCCAATGTTCAAAGAATGTCAGAAGGTAATAACACAGGCCGAGAGTTCATGGCTTGAAATAACAAATACAGACACTAATTCATTTTATGCTGTTTTTTCAAAAGTTGCTAATCACTACACAAAGAAGAGTATGGATGCCAACTGGAAACCTGATAATATCGCAAACAAATGGAAAGAAGTTAAAAAAATAAAAAATGCTGATGGGAAAATGAGTGCCTCTGACAGAGAATTTTTAAGTTCAGCAAAAAAGCCCATGATGAAAGCAACTTCATCTGCTCTTAAGAGAACAAGAAACTGTATCCTACTTGTTGAGGCAACAAGAGGAAACTTCCACGTCGTTGAAGGTAGCGAACCTATTTACAAAGACAAAGAATATAGAAATCCAGAAACTCAGAAATCATTTGATCAAAGACTAAAGTGTCAGTCAAATGGACTAGAGACAATGGACTTTGTAAAGTGTAACTCAATGCTTCTGGCATATAATGCATCAAAGATTGCAATTGAAGGTAATAATGCTATTCAAGCATTTCAAGCGCAAGAATACGGTAATGAAGCAAATCTTGAACTTATGAATAGTACGAGTGATGGTAGTGATGTATCGACAAAAGCACTAGAAGTTCAAAGAGACGGTATTTCAAAACAAAAGACTATGGCAGAAACTAGAAGTGCTCTTCAAGCAGCTAAAGTCGCAGCAATGGCCGGTTATGCGAAGTCACTCCCAGACCAAGATGAAATAGTAAGACTATGTGCTGCAGGTAATAAGATGAGTCCTACGATGACTGCCCTTTCATTAGACTTTAAGAGTGCTCTCTCTGTTTCATCTAGGCTTTTAGATGTTTACGGAGGTAATGATGAAGACCAGTGTACCGAAGCATATGAAACAGGACAACACGCCCTACTAATGAATAGAGGACAAGTTGCAATTTCTTATGCAATCGCAGCTGAAGCGGGAGTTGAAGCGACAAAAGAATTTATGGCCGCTGATACTCTAGATAGACAAAAAGGAATGATTGACGGAGTTATCGATAGAGTCAAAGGAATGGAGACTGTAGACCTTCCTGAATCAGCTTTTCAAACTCCAGAAATGGTAACATTCTGCCAGGCAAACCCTAACGCTCAAGAGTGTGTTGGATTTGGAGCAGGAATGACAACTAACGTTCAAAGTGGAGGCCTCTCATTCACAGGAGGACTTGGAACGAATGAAGTAATGGACGTTCCAACTTCATCTGATAATGCTACAGCAATTACGGATGGCTCGACAGATGAAAGCTCAGCAATAACCGGTCCAAAATCAAGAGCAATTGCAAGTGTAGATAAAGGTGGTGGATTCTCAGGACCTACGGCCGGTAAGGCAAAAATATCTTCTGCACCTGTTGGTTCAAGTGGAGGTGCCGGAGGTGGTGGCGCTCCAAGCTCTGGAGGTCTAAGTGGTTCTGGTCCTGGAGGATCAGGAGTAAAGGGAGCATCAAGTCGTTCAGGAAAGAGATATAAGTTAGGCTACAGTGGTGGAAGTCGACCACTAAGTTTTAGAGGAGGAAGAAAGTCCTCTAGCAGAAGCAAGAAGTCTGGATTTCAAAATCCATTTGCAAAAATGGGGAAAAAGAAATCAAAGACAGATGTTTTCAACTTTAGAGGTCTTGCAAGTAAGGATATTGGTGGAAAGAATGGAAACCTATTCAAGAGAATCTCTAAGAGTTATGAAACAATGAATAAGAAAGATCGCTTATTAAAATATAAATTAGCTGAATAAAAAGTATTCATGCACTAGGGACAAAGCGTCCCTAGTGTCCTTTCCCCCCTAGTCGTCACTAATAAATTCAACAACTTACTCTGTTCAACTTTGGCATCAAAAGTGAAATATCTCTGTGTAGGAGGTAAGAATGACAAAGCATAGAGACACCGTGAAAAAAGCACTCAAAATAACTGATTTCGAATTAGTTTTCGTTAAGTTAGAGATATTATTCATATTATCAGTCACTTTATGGATACTTATGCTTGTAGGTCATTAATTTTTACGCTTTGTATTGTAAATACGTAATTCTTTAGGCATATTAGCACGGATAGCAAACTAGTTCAGGGAAGGTTATGAACTCAATTCAAGAAATTTTACTAAGTGAAATGACTCAAGCGAAGTCTTATATAGATAGACTATTTCACGCGCTTGTTGAGCTCTCAGACGGCCACAATCACCCTAAAGTTCGTGAAGCATGCTCTGATCTTACAGAGGACCTAGAAACACTTGTGAGGACTAACCTTCTTCAAGAAAAGTTTACTAGCGCACACCTTATCCATAGAAATAACTTAAAATCAGCAAGACAGAACTTTAAAGTAACAACTAGCTTCGTTGAAAGCTTTATTACTTTTGGTTCAGATAAGAAAGACTTAGCAATTACTATCTCAATGATTATAAATACAATTTATAAGCATGCTTATAGAATTCATCTTCTTACTCAAAAGGTAGCAGAACTAGACGTTCAACCACCTAGAATGGGAATGATAAAAGAAGTAACTAAGGAAATTGAATCACCAAAGAAAGGACCAGCTCCAGTTAGAAAAGTCGGACCATTCACTGTTTTAGAAGGTGGATTAGTTGATGAAGAAATAGAAGAAAGCTTAGAAGAGCAAGTTGTTCCTCCAAAGTTATACCAATTAGATATTGAAGAACTTCTCTACTCTACAGCTGAGCAGAACACTACGTCACTGCTTGGTCTTGAAGGAAAGAGAGAAGAAAAATACGAGCTTCACTTAGCGGAAGGTCACAAGCATGCTTATAAGAAAAACCATGAAGAAGCTCTCGAGAGTTTTGAAAAGGCATTAACTTATAAGGAAAATGCAGAAATCATAACTCTTATCGCTTGGGTTCATTCACTTCTTGGTGAAAACGAAAAGTCTAAGAACTTATGTATAAAAGCAATCTCATTAGATCCTGATTATGGTCCTCCATATAATGACCTAGGAACTTTACTTTTAAATGAAGGTCAAGTTGAAGAATCAATCAAGTGGTTTGAGCTAGCTAAGAAAGCACCAAAGTACCAAAATAAAGAATACCCATATATCAACGCTGGTCGTGCCCATATGATGGCGCAAAACTACGAAAAAGCTATGACAGAATTTGAAATAGCTCTTACTCTTTGTCCTGAAAATGAAGATCTTCGCAATACAGTTGAAAAACTAGAAAGAACTTTAAATAGAGATATGCCTGAGTATGATTTCAAGGTAAAATTCAATGAAGAAAACCTTGATAATCATTCACCTCAGGAGGACCTGTGAGTCTTTGTCGAATTGAACTCGATAATTTTTTAAAAGAACTTCTACAAATTAATAACTTTCAAGACTATGGGCCAAATGGACTACAGATTGAAGGTAAAGAAAAAATTTCAAAAGTAGCCTTTGCTGTTTCTGCACAAAAACATTCAATTAATGAAGCTGTTAAACAAGGTGCAGACTGCCTTATTGTACATCATGGACTCTTTTGGAAATTTCATGGAACACGTACAATCACAGGATCATTTGCAAAAAGAGTAAAACCCCTTATAGAAAATGAAATTAACTTATTTGGATATCACCTACCTTTAGATGCACATATGGAAGTTGGAAATGCGGCGGCCATTGCAAAAAAAATTGGTCTAAGTGAACTTGAACCTTTTGGAGATTACAAAGGTACTCCAACAGGGGTTAAGGGCGTTTTTAAATCCCCTATCAGTGATCAAGAACTAAGAGAGAAACTAGAAGGTATTCTAAGTCATAAAGTCATGCACTCCGCCCCCGATTCAGAACTAATAGCATCAATGGGGATAATTACAGGTGGTGCAAATTCAGAGTGGCGCCTTTGTATAAAAGAAAACCTTGATAGCTACTTAACAGGTGAAATGAGTGAGCATGATTGGCATGAATCTAAAGAAGAAGGAATCCATATGTTTGCTGGTGGCCATAATGCTACTGAGCAATTTGGTGTTCAAGAGCTTATGAAAACCCTATCAGATAAGTTCGATGTCGAGTGCCTCTATATCCCAAGTGATAATCCAGCATAAAATGTAGGCGCTTTTATTAATCAGGGTTTAAAAAGTATAAAACCCTGATTTCACAATAGTCATATAGTAATTCTAAAGACTTCCATAACATAATATATTTAAACGAAATATAGTCCCCTCGTTTGTTAATCTCTACACATTACTGCTGATAGGGATGAAATATGCTAATGCGAGATTTCTTTAAAAAATACAAATATATCGATGTTGTAGAATCATCGGGCTGGTCTGATATTAATGAAATGATCAGGACTATTAATCAAGGAAACAAACAAGGTGAAGTGGCCCAAAACCGCTATGAATACCCTCTTGGGAACAAGAACTTTATCTCTATGAATTTTCACTCAAAGCACTGCTTTATAATGAAAGAGAAAGGTGTTGTAAAAGGAGTTGCCACAATATCAATTCAGGATATTTTCTTAGAAGGTAAACTAAAGCGTGTTGCTTATTTAAGTGATCTTAAAATTGCTAGTGATTTCTGTACTACAGGAAAGCGAGAATGGAGATCTGCATTTCAAGATATCATAACAAACAAAGATCGAATAAATGAGCTCAAAGAATGTGAGTTCATATACGGACTTATAGATGAAGAAAATGATGCTACTAAGAACCTCTTTAGTCGATTTGATAAGACAGTAACCATGACTGAATTAAAACAATATTCTATTCATAATATATTTACCAAGAAGTCTGAAATAGAGCTACCGTCAAACAATATAGAAATTCGACTTTCAAAACATCAAGACATAGATAAAATCAAAAAACTCTCAATTTCTGAAATGCAGAAATCCAATTGGTGTGACTCTCCAAAACAAATCATTAATGATCTAGAACGTTATATTCAAAGTGGACAGTCCATTGTTGTCTTAAAGGATGGTGAGATTGTCTCCCATGCAGCATTTATCAGGACTAAGATCGATAAAGTAGAACTTGAGGATATAAGCTCAAAGTTCAAAATGGCAAAATCTCTTCTGCCCCTCTTCTCAACAGGACTAACTAATTCATCAGAAGGAATTGAAAAACTCAATAGTATATACCTCACACAGCTTTGTATAAAGCATGACCTTGAACCAAGTGAAAGAGTAGAAATCTGCCAAACAATAATTCAAGCAATAATAAATGGTAGACACCAACAAAAAGAATCAATTCTTACGATATCTACTATAAAAGATCGAGCGATAGACAAGGCCTTAGAGTCATTCATATCAATCTCCAAAGAAATGAATATGATTAGTTTTTTAAAGAAAGAAGAAATGGCCATTGAAGATATCAATGACCTAGATTATGAAAAAGTAAGTTAGCGACGTGACTTCTTTTTAAGTGATAAAGTAAGTGTAAACTCAGCAACAGGCTCATCATCAATATCTGGACAAGTTGCAGTTATCTTAACTGGCATATTATGTCGTTCATCACTTGAGACAACCATTTCTACAAACTTTTGAATCTCTTCTCCCTGCTCGCAGGTAAAGTAAGTATCGCCTTCAGCTCTTTTTAAAAACTCCGCATGAAAGTCTTTAAATGCCAAAGAGACATTCTCTCCACTATTGATAATTAACTTCATAGCAGCAAGCCCACCGGCAGCATCTGCCCCACAAGCAAGAACTCCAAAGTACATAGACTTTAAGTGATTCTTAGTTCTTCTATTTAAAGGAATTTTTACTACACAACGCTTGTTCGTTAACTCCTTTACAGAAGGAGAAATCCAAAACAAAAGCGGAACCTTCATTAGTCCAAAAGCACGTATCATCGCTGTGTCACGATATTGTGGTGGAATGATCTGATATATCTTTTTTGCAACTTTCACTTCTTATCCCCTTTTAATTCCATGGTTCTCTTATGTGCGGCCTTTAGGGCCTCCTCAATTATAATACCGAGACCTTTTTCTTCAAAGACTTTTAACGCTTCAAAAGTAACTCCCCCTTTGGAAGTCACATTATCTCTTAGAGTTTGTGAACTTTCACTCGATTGGAGCATCATTTCTGCGGCACCTTTCATGGTCAGAGCAATAACCTCTTTTGAAACATCTGGCGAAAAGCCTCTTTTACTAAGGTCATTACTCATGTGTCTCGCGATCTCAAAGAAGTATGCAGGGCCACTACCAGAGTAAGGAGTGATAGTATCAATATCAGATTCATCATTTAAAATGAAACTCTTTCCTGTTTGAGAAAGACCAATCTCAAGAGAATCAAGAAGCTCATTAGTAACTGTTGGTGTTGACCATATAGCACTTACACCAAAACCTACTTTTGAAGGAGTGTTTGGCATAACTCGAATAACTTTAGAACTTAGAAATGACTCTGAAATTGTTGCAGAGCTTACACCTGCTAATAAGGAAACGTACGTAGCAGTCTTTGTACAGTCTAAATTTAAAGCATTTATCACAGTGCTAACATCTAAGAGCTGCTGAGGTTTCATTCCTAGCCAAATAGTGTCAACATTATCAATTTCACTTAAATGAGTAATAGAGTTAATTCCATTCTCTTTTGCAAATAATAGAGCTGAATTTCCTGAAGGTGTATAGATATAGAATTTATCTCCACAGGCAAGCCTGTCTTTAATAAACGGAGGTAATAGAGCAGACACCATATTGCCTGCTCCAAGGATTAAGTGGTTCATAAATTAGAAAGCTCCATAGGTGCCCCATGTCTCATAACATTTACTGCGTATGATCTCTCATTGGTATATGTATACATAAGCTCAAAGTGATTCTTAGAAGAACTTGACTCCATAGGTGTTACAAATCTCGTCATAACATTTGTCCCAATAACATCACCAACTTCATGAATTACCTTACTAATTCCTTGAGCATCACCATCAATAATAACGACATCAGCATCATCTTTAACGGCGGCAGCAATTTGTTCAAGTCCCACAAAGTAGCAAGAAACGTTACGTGAAGAAAATCTATTCTTAATAAGAATATCGATTAAATATCTCCACCAAATATAAGATTTTTGATTTGTACAAAGAACAGTTACACCAACACCACAGGCAAGGGCCATAAGGAAGTTAATAAAAGTTTCGATATTAGGTTTTTCATTTAAACTTATATAGAGACACGATTCTTTAAAGGAATCAAATCGAGAATAATTTAACTGCCCCGGAATAACTCTATTATCTCTTCCTTTTTCTACAACAACTTGGAAATCATTAATTAACCAACTTCTAAGAGTTTGTAACTTTTCTTTATCTCCACCGAATATTCCAGGAAATAGCGGTCCAAAATTGTTAATGATAGAATCAAGTGCCCTAACAACTCTTTCCGCGCGAGATGCTAAAGGAAGACCACTGCTTTTAGCAGTTCTAACTTCATAATCACTCCCTACTTCAAAGAGAGACTTAGACTCATCAGAAATATCGTTTGAAATTACTTGAAGTGAACGTATGTAATCAACACCTCCGGCCTTAGGACCAGTACCGGACATTTTAAATCCACCAAAAGGTTCAATACCAACACGAGCACCAGTAATTGGTCTATTTACATATATATTACCGACCTGCATTTTTGAAATACAGTAATCGATATCATCTTGTGATTGTGAAAATATTCCACCAGTTAAACCAAACTCTACACTATTAAAAACCTCTAGCCCCTCATCTAGGCCATCAACACCAATAATATGTATTACAGGAGCAAATAGCTCGCGCTGAGAATAACTATCTTTAAGGAGCGCTCTAGCTTTTGGAACTTCAAGTATCGTTGGTCCTACACAATGACCAGGTAGTTCTTCTTCACTTCTATTGATGTGAACCTTACCTCCAAACTCTTCTGTTTCAAGTACAGCTTCTTTAACTTGGCGAATAAGACGTGATTTCTCATCTCCACTGACAAGAGGATTAATAAATACAGAGAAATCATCAGAGCCACCAACTTTAATATCTCTTGCGGCCTCTGATAATCTTTTAGCAAGTTTATCTTTTATTTGATTATCAACAATGACTCTAGAGCATGCTGAACACTTTTGTCCTGCATGGGCAAAGGCCGAATAAAGAATACCGGAAACAGTTTCATCTAGTTCTGCATTATTAGTAACAAGGACAGCATTCTTTCCACCCATCTCTGTTATTACTTTCACTGGGTATTCACGCCCTGTAAGCTTGTTCTTATAAAGTCTTTTAGCTGCTGTTTTAGCGATATGAACACCAACTGGCTTTGATCCCGTAAATACAATTGCACTTATATCAGAATTCTCAATAAGTGTTTGTCCAACAGTCTCTCCAACTCCAGGTAAATGAACTAACGACTCCTTAGGTACTCCGGCCTCAATTAATAGATTAATAAGAGTATTCGATATTAGTGGTGTTTGCTCGGCAGACTTTAAAATAACAGTATTTCCTGCAATAAGTGAACTTACAACCATGCCACAAGGTATTGCGAGAGGAAAATTCCAAGGAGCAATAACAGCAACAGCACCACGAGGAGCAAAGCTCCCCGACTCTGAAACAACTTTTTGTTCTCTAATGTAGAAGTTTATGAAGTCAATGGCCTCATCAACATCAGCAAGTGCTTCATTGATGGCCTTACCAGATTCCTTCATAATGAGGGCACTCAACTCATTTCTGCGAGCATGCATGAGATCACTTGCTTTCATCATGACACATGATCTTTCAATCCAAGAGAGATTTGACCAAGTGCCTTTATAAAAGTCACTATCAACCATACTAATCGCCCTAGTCGCATCGTCAGTTGTAGCAAACTGAATCGTTCCTATAAGAGTCTTATTGTCCGAAGGTGATTTAACTTCGACAATTTCTCCATGGTTTTCAAAAGTACTTGTATATTTTATCCCAAGGGACTTTTTAGAAAAAACATCTATAGCTGACTTTACAGTTGATAACTCATCATCAAGATAGGTTCTAAGGATTGGCATATTAAGAAATCTTCCATCTATTTTAGAGATAGAAGGATCAAGGGCCAATTTACCTTCTGTTTTATTGTTAGAGAATACTTCACTTGGAGAAAGAAGCTTAACTTTCTTTTTATGAGATCTCATAATTGTAAGTACACCAACTTGTGACGAATTTTCCATAATACGACGAACAAGATATGCCATTCCAACGATTAAGCTTCCTATTGGAACATAATTCCTTACAGGCCAATTCATCTTTGCCATTGCTGTTGAAAGGGCTTCATAAGTCATATGAAGACACTGGTGTTCTATAACTGGAATCTCTTTAAATTGAGTTTCACGTAGAGCTTCAGCAAAAGCATGATCGGAAAAGTTATGACTAGCTAAACATAATTGAATATGTGGATTAGCTTTAAATATTTCATAAATCATCTGCCTAAAATGAATATCTGTTTCTTCTTTGTTTAAAAATTCAGGAGCATCATGACCATGGGCCTCGGCCTCAATCGTTTCAGCATCCCAATATGCTCCCTTTACAAGACGTATGGCCATAGTCATACCACGTTCTTTAGCAAGCTCGACGATATCATTAAGATGTGCCATACCATCACGTAAGTACGCTTGTACTACAATACCTGTTTGGTCATAATCTGTTAGCTCTTCAGTTTCAAGTAGTAATTTCTTATATATTTTAAAGACAACATCTCTATAGAGATAGTGTTCGGCATCGATATTGATAAAGACTGAATTCTCTTTACCACTAAGAAGTATTTTCTTTAACCTTGGAGCAACAAGATTATAGGTATAATCAAATGCTTCAGGCTTAAAATCAGAACAAAGAGCTGAAACTTTTATAGAGACATGAGCCCGAAGTACACCAGCGCTATTCTTTTCACCTTTACTTATGTGAAGAGAGAAACCTTTTACTAGTTTTAGCACCTCATTCATATAGTGATCAGCTTCTTTTTCCGAAACAACAAGCTCACCAAGCTGGTCTAGTGTTACGTCTCGACCAGTACCAAAGAGTTCTTTAAAACTTTTCTCTGCTAACTCAATAGTTTCACCTGCTATAAACCTCTTCGCTAAGAAGCGAACTTTAAAACGAATAATTGTTGCAAGAAGTTTTGCAGGTATAATTGAGAATACCAGGTATCCAAGATAAAATAAGGCAGTCCACAAAACAGGAAGCGCTCTCTCATCCCCTTTTAATCCAAGTCGTTTCGCTCTTTTAGAATCAACGATGAGTCTCTTTAAAGCTTCAAGTAAAATACGTTTAACCTCAGTTCCATTTAGGTCATGATCAAGAGAAGGCAGGATTGCGAGAAATTTAAGAAGGTGAACTCTTAAGAGTGCATAGCTCGCAGTTAAAGATAGTGCAAAATCTGAAAACTTTTCAAAAACTACTGGACGATAAGAATTAAGGTTCGTCATTAACTCTGCTGTTATCTCATCGCTTCTTTTTCTTAGTTCATCAGTTTCTATTTCTGTTAATGCTTTTAGTTTTTGTCTCTTTGAAACAATTTCACTGATTCCAGGATAGTCGTCAGTCTTTATTAGAGAAATTCTCTCAACATATTTTTTAAAGTCTTTATAAGAATTTTTTTCAAGTTTATTCTCAAGAGAATCTTTATTCTTTTCTATTTGATCCAATAAGAATACTTCGTTAAATAGTCTTACGCTTGCAAGTCGTAAACACTTCTCATCAGGATGTATACTTAACAAATAATGTACCCCATTGAGAATCACTTGAGTTTTAAATGGTGTATCGAAATCGGCCCAAAACATTAACTCTTCTTCAATTGTTGTATTGAGCTTGTCTTCTAATATAAAGAACTCTTCTAAATGCTGATAAAACTTAAATACCCAGTCATTTGAAAGCTTAAGTTCGCAAATTTTTGGAATATGCATTTACATACCTCGTCTAAAGATGTTTTTTTGTATTTTCATGAATTAACGGTATAATATTTCCATATAATCACTTAGTTGAAAACCAAAATCAAGCGAGATTAAACATGGCGTCAAAGATAGTATTAGTAGATGATGATGATAAAATTGCAGAGCTTTCTGGACAATCATTAATCTCTAAAGGTTATGACGTAACAATTTTCACAGAACCGGCCCTCGCCATTGAATTTATTCTAACTCACAGTGATGTCGATATTATAATTACAGATAATATTATGCCAGGAATCAACGGCCAAGAACTTATCGAAAAATGTTATGAAGAAAGACCAGACCTAAAGTTTATCCTAGCAACTGGTGACGACAGCTCAGGTATTGAAATATCTCAATACAATAATTCAGTTGTGATAGTACCAAAACCATTTAAGAGAAAAGACCTTATCGACGCAATCGAGGCCTTTAAGTAAATGATTAATGCTTTAGCTATAATATTCACCATTCTACTATGTGCTAAAACAAGTGCTGTTCAGATATATACGATGAAAGATCTTAATGTTCTTTATGAGCAAAAGGCATATAAGGAATATCTAGCACACGCTCTCGACATAAGACCCTCACTAAGAAATAAGAAGTGGCGAGAGTTAACGACAAAAATGGCCAGTGACTACGTTAGCTCCTTAATTAATAAAGGGGTCTCAACTTATAATGGGTTCAAGTATATTGAAAACCTTACTAATATTCCTATTTTAAAAAAAGATGACTTCTTTCAATTAAAGAGAACACAATACGCATACTCCTATTTTAAAAGCTGCACTAAAGAGACTTGTCGTAAGGAATTTAAAGAGTTCTGGAGAACTGCCAAACATTATCCAGACTATGACTTTAAATTCTATGAACTCTTCCGCCTGAAAGACTCAAGGACGACCAATTACATTCTACCCTACTTCACCAAATCAAGTGGCTCAGAATTCTATTGTAAGAAAGGTCATGTAGTTAATGATCTTGTAAGAATACTAGAGACGGAGCTAAGATTAACACGTATAGGAAAGTCTAAAGAAGTAATACTTAAGTTTGCGGACAAAGATTGTATAAGTTCTCTTTCAAAACAAATTACGGAATCTCTTCTTAGCTTGAAAAAGAGTAATATGAAAAAGATAACACTTTTTAAAATACTCAAATCGAATAATTTAATTTCAAATTCAGATGAAGACTTATTCTTTGCAACCTACATTCTTCAAGGACCTATTGTTGGAGAAGTTTTTAATCTGGCCTGGAACAGAATTATCAAGGTATCCCAAACTTATAAGAGAAGAGAAAAACTACTTCGAAGAATGCTAAGTATGGACCCTCTTCCGGGAGAAGTCTTTGCTCATCCAGACACAAGTAAAAGAGATACTCTTATAAAATTCTTTCACCGAAACTTTCCAGAGTACCTTGAAGGCTATGTTAAAACATGTATTAATTATTATTCGGGAGCTGTAGAGCATCCTTATGGTAACCCTACAATACACTGTGATTCTCTTATGAAGGCCACAAAGAAAAGGCCCTGGATTCAGGACCATTTAAAAATTAAATATTCTGGTTCAAAGAAGTTTTAAACTAAATAGTCTTAACCCACTCAGTTGTATGACCCTTTCTTCCTAATTTCTTAGATGACTTAACGTAGCCATGACTTTCATTTAGAGAATATTGTCTAAAATTATCAATAGCACAGTAATGAATTATTTTAGCGGCCTTAAGAAATGAAGCTTGCTCTTCGAAGTAGTCCATAATTCTGTGAGAGAACCCGCTACCTTGATGTTGCATTTTTATCGAAGTATTCTTGCAGTGTAGCTCCGAGTTATCGAACTTACAAAAAGCTGCAGCGATAATTTCTTCGCCAAGGTTAACAGAGTATAATTGCCAACCATCCTTTACTTCTCTTCGAATATCATCAAGTGTCCACTTAAAGTCTGGACTATCTGAAAACGCATCGATGTTAAAGTCGAATACATTCTTTATTTCGGCATCTTTAGTCGCTTGAACGAACGAAAGATCTATTGCATTCCCTTGCATACTTCCTTCCTAGTTATATGAGAGTAAATTACTTTAGAGTAGAAATATAAGCAGACAGGTCTTTATAGTCCTGATCTGATAAGTTCTTTATAAATGGTAACATAGTTGGGTTCTTTCTTTCACCCTTTTTAAAATCTACTAGTGATTTATATATATACCAATCGAATTGCCCAGAGATTCTAGGTGCCTTCATTGACTTCTTTCCCTCACCTTGTGATCCGTGACAAGAAATACATTTTGAATATAGTTTAGCTCCCTTAGCTGCATCTTGAGCAAGCGTAGAAACTGATAAAATAATTAAAACTGCTGAAACAATGCCCTTCATAAAACCTCACATAAGCCAACGTATATTGTATGATATTAACTGTTTAACGCTCATTGAGCAACCAGTTTTATCTCCGTACTGCACAAACTAAACTGAAAATATTCTAATAAAGTCGTCATGAAAACTTCAAAGTGCTTACTCTCAAGTAGTGAAGGCCCCACAGAGAGTAGGATCTGGTCTTCTTCAATGGATACCAATTCGATATTATCGCTAAGCAACAATTCAAAACATGGAGAGACTCTTTCTAAAATATCTGAAACATTCTGTATTCGTTGCTCAAGGTTTAAATCGTTCCATTCTACAAGATTGACGCCTTGCTTTAACAATAGGGCATTACCAAATGAGCTCACCATTGTCGAAATCGCGTCATTTAACCACTTTCTTGACGCTGTAACGTTCTCCCATGCCGGAAGGTGATTCTCATCACGAACAAAGCTCTCAACCTCTCTAAAAGTTACTTTAAAGATATGGCGTATTCCCAATCGTGAAACAAGTTCTAAAACTCCACATAAGAGCGAGATTCTCTCTTCGTCTAGTTTTTGATTACCAATATCTATTCGCCAATTAGTAATATTTGTCTTTTCATCTAGGTTAAAATAAAGATCTGCCCCAAGAAAGCTATCGCTTACTAGATGGAGATCGTGACCTTCAAACTTATTTGATAGTGACTTATCAAGTAAGTCCTTTGCTATTTTCGAAATCATTATATAATACCTTATGAGCTCTATAGATATATTTGAATCATCAAAGTCAAAGACTATACAAATTATTGGTCCATGTCCATTTAACATCAATCTAATTGTTGATCTTCCTACAATATTTATAGATGGCGGAATACAGCATAGACAAAGAATTCAGGACTCTAAGACACTTAGTGTCGGTGATGGAGACTCCAATCAGACACAGTATAAATTAGACATCCCCTTCAAAAAAGATAAGTCTTTTTCAGACCTACAAGGATCGTTTCAATATATTCCTGATTTTGTGAGCGAGATAAACCTTTTAGGTTTTCTTGGAGAAAGAGCTGATCACGAATTTTCCAATATTCTTGAGCTATTTTCTCTATGCAAACAAAGACATAACTTTGTAGCAAAACTTGAGGACAGTATTGAGATATTCTCTCCTGGCACCTATCACATAAATCATAATGGCTTAATTAGTTGTTATACGTTTGAAGATAACCTCGTGTCCATAGAGGGCGATATAAAATACCCTCTAAGACAAGAAAAGATTACACCGCTTAGCTCAAATGGACTTAGTAATGAGGCCCATGGAGACGTAAGCTTAGAGGTTTCTAAGTCTCCCCTAGTTATTTTTAAGAATTAAAGTTGAGTGAAGGTTCTTCTTTATATCTTCTAGGTTTAAATATTGATTTCGATACTGCCCCTTAAGAAACCTTTCTCTTTGATCGTCATAAAAAGGACTTAACATGTGACCAGAGTTTCCAAGCGGAAGTATTCCAAATGATACCTCTGGACGGGAGAAATCAATAACTCGCCTGGAGCTTGGCCCTGACTTTACGGCATGCCCATTCTCACAACCCTTTCTTCTGTTATGATTAATAACATTAATTGCTCCAGCAATTGGGTATGGACCTTTGTTAAACACCTTGCCTAATAATTTATTCATTCCAAATGCGTGCGGGAATTCAATAGTATGTAATCTTCCCCACTTCCATGAAGAAATATCATTACCTAATTCTCTTTTGAGACTCTTCACTGTTTCCTTAAAAACTTTAACTATAGTCTCTTGGGACGTTTCAATTTTGTCTGTAGATTGATTATCCCACCATCTATTTTCTAAATCGTTAAATAGTCTCTGATGAAGATTCCATGAAGCAGTAGTGTTGCAGTATAGCGACAAATCACTAGAGCTAAGCTCATCTAAGACAACAGGAAAGAACTTATAATTGAAATGGTTGTAAATAGAGGCACCAACACTATCGATAGCACTGAGCCCATCCCATTTTATTAATTCGGCCATGGCCTTTCTTTCTAAATCATTGAGATGATGTCCCATCCCTCTTAAAACCGAAATAATTTTATCACGATATTTTAAAGCAAAAATATCAAGATTTGATATCTGAACCCAACGCATCTTTTTTGCGTCCCACTTTGAGCTCATTTTTAATAAGTATTCTATAGTGTCGTGACGATTCTTTGGATACCAAAGCCCTTTAAGATCAATTCTTTCAGAAATATTCGAATCATCTGGTTTATCATTTGTTGAAATAATAATGCCATCTACAGGATTTTTCCTATGTGGTTTTAAATCAAAATCATAGACTCCAAGAATTTCATTATCTTTATTATTAACATGGTTACTATCTTCAGGATGTGACCGTTTATAAAGAGCACCAAATATTAGCTGAGCGATATTTCCAGATTTATCTGCGTAGATAATATTCATTCCCGGTGACTTACCGTGCTTTACAGCTGCTCTGACATCATCCAAACTTTTTGCGCGAGACATATTATAAAAGGCCAACATTGGTTTATTGTCATTTAGATAGTATGCCCAATTTAGAGAAATTCCCTTGCGTTCAATTATATTATCAGCAAGAGGCCCTCTAAAAGTCCAAGCGACATTCATGACATGGTCTTCTTCGCCACGAATCCTTATCGTTTCTTTTCTAGAATTAAGAGGTTTTGAAATACCTTTAAAAGTATAGTTGCCATCTTTAATTTCTTCCTGAAAAAGGTCCATGTCATCCATATACGACATTGTAAGCCCCCAACCATAATCACGATTATGTCCCATTGCAGGATATGGAATAAGAGGAAGGAAAAGACCGTACATTTCGTAGCTATCTTCCTCACTATTTAAATGTGCCTCGTACCAAATATTTGGTAGAGAAAAAGTAATATGGGGATCAGATGCCAGAATTGGTGCTCCACTCTTAGTCCTTTGACCATCAATGGCCCAGGCGTTTGAGCCTTCGATTGGAGATAGATTTGCGAGAACTTTATCAATCCCTAAAACTTTATCAATACCATAACTTGAATTATTAAAAGTAGTAGTCTTAAGCTCTCTCTTAGTACCGACAGACGTTAGCATATCAAGATCTCTTCCTTTTACTGAAGAGGCAATACTAGAATGCATTTGGTCTTGTTTTAGCATTGGAGAGAAGCTGTATGCCAAATACGTATAAACATAGTAAGCATCCATAATAGAGAACTTCTTCGGTTTTACTCTAAGAATTTTATACTCTACAGGGGCCGGATAATTATCGATATAAAAGTTAAGACCATCGGTATAACTTTTAAAGTCCGCAAGAACTTCTTTTGGCAATAGCTTAATTCGATCTTTAAAAGTTCGATCCGCACCTAGTACTCTAAAGAGTTTATCCACTTCAAGTGTTTTACTACCAATAATTTCAGCAGTAGTCCCAGACCCTGCCCTTCTGATCATGTCGTATTGAAAGAGACGGTCGCTGGCCATAACAAAACCAAGTCCGAAATACATATCAGTTCTTTTCTTTGCGTAGATATGAGGAACTCCTTCTGAGTCCCTATGAATAGTAACTTTATCACTAAGTTGCTCTATTCTAACCTCTCCACTCATTAGTGGCGAAGAGATTTTTATCACAACATAGAAATAAGTAATGATAGACAATGTCACTATACATAGAGCTGCTGCTATAACACCGATTTTATTCTTTATCATAATCACCTTTTTAATTTGGTCGAGTTCTGTGTAAAATAGTAACAATGGAAGTATCAAATAGTAAGAGATATCATTTTCTAGATTTTATTCGTGGCCTGGCCGTATGGCTCATGGTCTACTTCCATTTCTTCTATGACTTAAATCAATTTCAGTTTGTAAGCATTAATTTTCAAAGGGACCCTTTTTGGTTCTACCTACCGAGATTAATTGTAACCCTCTTTCTTTTTGCAGTAGGGTTATCAATGTCTATTTCACACAAAGGACCTATCAGACGACGTCCCTACTTTAAGAGGTTATCAAAAATTGGTATTGGCGCTCTTATAATAAGCTTTTCAACCTACTTTATGTTTCCAAAGAGCTGGGTTTATTTTGGAACACTGCACTGCATATTCTTTTGCACAATTCTTATTACTCCACTTCGACATCGCTACTTCCTAAGCTTTGTTGCAGCGTGCATAATATTAACACTTGAGGTCATCGGTTACGATATTCCATTTTGGACTATGCAACATGCTTCAATGGATTATATTCCACTTTTCCCATGGGTAGCAGTTTGCTTACTAGGAATTTTCGCTAAGTATTTAAAAGTTCACAAAATTCCAATGCCTGAAAATAAATTAACAAAGTTATTTATTGTACCAGGTAAGCACGCATTTATAATCTATATCATTCATCAACCAATACTCTTTAGTTCTGTGTACCTGTTTCACAAAATCGTATCTAAATAATTGGAACTGTTTGTGTTTTTCTAGCCGAGGTCTACCAAGTATGGTAAATCCTTAGAAGAAATAATGAGGTTCTATGAATAATCTATATACGAAAGTAGAGCGCACAGTCGGTGGGCTTAAGTTTGCAGTTTTTATCATCTTACTTTTTTCTTTGATGATGACGATTGGTACATTTGTTGAAAGTTACTATGGTACAGATTTTGCCAATAGACTAATCTATAAGACTCCCTTCTTCATGGGAATCCAGTTCTGTATGTTCCTTAGTATTTTATTTGCGACTTTTATTAGGCTGCCAATAAAGAAGAGACTACACGGTTTCTATGTCATCCATACAGGACTAATCACAATTGGAGTTGGCTCCTTTGTTACATATGTAGCAGGGATTGATGGAACTATTCACTTACCTCCTCTCACGCCAACAAGACAGATTGTATTAAATGAAGATGTTATTGAAGTTGTTATGCCTGACCATAACAAGAGGGCCTCGGTAAAGCTTCCATACTCAGCAATGGCGACTGATCTTGATATTCAATACGCCGATGTAAAAGTTACAAAATTCATTCCATTTGCAGAAAAGAAACTATCTTGGCAAGAGGAGATGAACCCAACAACTTCTCCAAATATTCACTCAACGAAGTATAATGTAGCTAACCCTAATGTTGCTCAAGATTTTATTCTCTCGCTTCATCCTGAGGCCTTTGACTTTAAAGCTTCTTTAACTATGGGTCTTCTAAATATTACCTATCTTCCAAAGGCAATGGCAGAGTGTTTTACAAAGCAAAGTAAGGAGAAGCTTATCCTATGGAACTCAGTTGAATCGACTTGTTCAACAACTGAAGAACTTGGAATAAAAGTACAAAAGACATCTACAGGAAAGAGATTCTTCGCTATTAAAAATGATAAGACTGTCTACTCATTTCTTCCAGATATCTCTCCCTGGGCAATGGATGCAGACCTAAAGCCCATTACAAATGCACCAATAAGAGTATTCTCAATGAATCTATTTGAAGAGAAGCCTCACCTATTTCTATTTGGAAAGAGTGCTGCCTTCTATGATAAAGACGAGGACAAATGGATATTTGAAAAATTCGACTCTAAAGGTGAAATGGATCTACCTTGGATGGGATTTACTCTTTCACTACTAGAACATCACGAAAAGAAAGTTCCTACATATATTCCAGAAGAAACACTTCCGATACAAAAGAACGGTGCACTGATTAAAGGTGACTACAAAGCGGCAAGAATAAAAATCAGAGATAAAGAATACTGGGTAACATCTGAAAGACCAGTGAGCTTACTTATTGATGGAAAGAAAGTAACAGTCTATCTGACTAAGAGATCTTTCATGCTTCCTTTTGAGTTTACACTGGCCAACTTCAAGATGGACAAGAACCCAGGTACAAACTCTCCGGCAAGTTATGAGAGTTTTGTTGATCTCTTCACAGACAAGGGAACATCAAGACACCATATTTATATGAATAACCCACTAAAGCATGATGGTTTTACTTTTTATCAAGCATCATATTCACAAGACAGAGAGACTGGTCAATATAGTTCGACATTAAGTGTAAACGTTGATCAGGGTCGTGTGATTAAGTACCTTGGTTCAATCCTGCTTGTTATTGGGTCTATCTGGCACTTTATAATTAATGGAAGAACACGAAGAAAAGAAAATGATATTTTAGGGCTTGATCCTAAAGGAGATAATAATGCGTAATATTCAAAAGCTTATTGCGGCCTTCTTATTTACAGCATCTATATTTGCTGGAGAAATTTACTTCTGTACAAATGACATAGGTAAAATGCCTCTCCTTCAAGGAGGAAGAGTTAAGCCACTTAGCGTACATGCCAAGGAGTCAATAAAGCACCTTACAGGAAAAAGTAAAATAGATGGACTTTCAGCGCCACAAATCTACTGCCTGCTTTCAGCAAGTGCCTTTGGAATGCCTAATAAGCTCAACCTTAAAACAAGAATTGAGCATAAGGACACGAGAAAGCTCCTCGATGGAAAAACGGAGATGAGCTACAAAGATCTTTTAGACGAGCAACGAACTATTAGAACAGCGTGGATGAGAATAAAAGATGAGACAAGTGCTAAAAAAGATCTAAATAGACTTATGGCGAAGATCGCTCTCTACCAGGATATAGCTAGTGCAAGTAACTGGACCATTCCTCAGTACACGGGTAATAAAATCTCTTGGATACCTCTAGCAGCTTTCCTTACTGAAGATAAGGTAAAGGCCGCAAAATTATCAGGCGGGAATCCTTTTGAGAAGCTCTTCATTGATGCAAAGAATGAATATATAAAGATAGATGGTGACTTATTTCTACTTGAATATAAGTACGATCAAATGCAGTTAATGAAAATTGCAATGATATTAACACTAATTGCTCTAGCGGCCCTGGTTCTATTTAAAAAATTTGCAATAGCTCTTGGACTATCTGTTGTAATTGTAGTTCTTCAAACGGCGTTCTTGGCGCTAAGAGTTTATATCTCAGGTAGAGCTCCTGTTACAAATATGTATGAAACTGTGTTATTCTCAGGTTATGGTGGGCTAATTCTCGCTATGATTATTGGTCACTATAAGAAAGAAAAGACATTCATTTACATGGGTCTAGCCTACAACTTATGTTGTCTCATGATGATTAACTTTGCAGGTTCAATGGTAAATGAGTCAATCAGTCCTCTGGTACCTGTACTAAGAGATAATTTTTGGTTAAGTACCCACGTTACAACTATCATTATCTCTTATGGGGCACTTGCTCTAAGCTGGGTAATGGCCAATACAATTATAGTTAAGAAGTTCTTCTCTAAACTTACAAAAGCAGATGAAATTTATTATAACGACCTGATCTATACAAGTCTGAAATATGGAACAACTCTACTTGCCGCAGGAATTATTCTTGGTGGTGTTTGGGCCGATTATTCATGGGGAAGATTCTGGGGGTGGGACCCAAAAGAAACTTGGTCTCTAATTGTCCTATGTATTTATATTGCTATCCTTCATGGAAAGTACACCGCCTGGATTCCAGCACATAGATTTGCACACTTAATTGCAGCAGCATTTATGAGTGTTATGATGGCATGGTTTGGAGTTAATTATATTTTAGCTAGTGGCCTGCACTCATATGGTTTCTCTGAAGGTGGTGCAATATTCCTTGGATCATTCTTCGCAATTCAGACACTAGTACTTCTCATTACATTTAGAAGTTCAAAGCAGACTAAAGCATAAAAAGTACTTAGGCCTTAGAGACTAATCTAGGGCCTTATATTATGATTTTAAAAGTGTTTTAAGTCTTAGAATAAGCTCAAAGAATCCATCTGGTTTTAAGAAAATATTTTGTGGGTTCAATATATAATCAAACTCTTTAGAAAGACTCATTTTTAAATCAATAAAGCCTGTTACAATAAAAATTTCTACACACATTTTCTTAGAAGTACTTTCAATGAACTTTAAAATATCTTTAGCAGATCCTTCACCTACATAGTGAAGATCTAGAACAATTATATCAAAGTCTTGTTCCTCAATTATCTTAATAGCGCTACTGGCATCAGCAGCAGATGAAATTTCAACATCAAGGCCATTAAGGCCAGATGCAAAGATTGTCTGTAATTCTTTTTCATCTTCTACATATAAGAGTTTTTTCATATCTTTATTATCACACAGAAATGGGTCTGCTCCAATAAATAAAATTGATAAAAAAAATGCCCCTTATTAGCAAGGGGCATCTCAAATGAATTTAAATTGAATTAAAGTCTAAAGATCAAAAGCATTTATATACTGAGATTTCATAACTTTTGCGGCCTCATCATCACCTCTAAGTAAGAAATTTGTCAGTAGAGCACCTTCAGTGATCTGTTGAGTCTCATAGAATGACTTCATATAATCTTGCGCAAAGTCCTTAATGAATGCTGGCATTGATACAAAGCTTAGACCTAGTCTCGCAAGAGTTAGAACAGATCTAATTCTCTTAATTCTCTTTGGTCTATCAAAGCTATAGGCGATTGCCGGCTTACTATCCATTTTATTATTCTTGTCAAAAAGGTTAATGATAACTCTTTCATCTTTATAAACAACTTCTTGGAAAGCGTAGCTATATCTCTCACCTACTGAAGAGTAGAGATTCTTAAAGTTTCTAAGCTTTGTTGAACCAACTCTAAAACCAGCATAGAACTTTGAAGATCCATACCTTGACCAGTTCAGCTTCGCCTTACTTGATTCCCAAAATGCATACCAAGGAATTCTTGACTCATATACAGATGAGAAAATTGAGTCTGCTTCTACCTTAGTTAATCCAAGTTCTGCAGCAGGAAATAGCTCTAGGTAAGTTAGAAGGTTATTTTGATGATATAGTCTTCTCTTAGTAATCATTTTCTCAATTTCTGTGATTGCATATGCCGCAGTATTTAAGAGTGGAATTGTACTAAGTTTCTTTCTCGCAAAGTTAAGTCCCCAAGAAACAACTTGGTGAGTAATAGCTCTCTTATAAAAGAAAGATGAGTTATCTGGCTTAGCAACAAGTTGAGGATCAATATAGAAGAAAGCTTCTTGAAGCTTACTTTCGAATTTAGTAATTACTTCATTAAAAACAGGGTTATTAAAGACAGCTTCAAAGTCGATATTCCCAAGTTCTTGCATAGAGGCAACAATGTTTTCAACATTCTGATCACCTCTAGTTCTAACCGCAGAATTCTCATCATCATAGAGAAGAGTTCTCATGTCATCACCATAGTTTCCAGATTCTTGTGCCATGAGAGCTTGCTCTTGTAGAAGCTGCTCTTTTATATACTTCATGTAGTCAGTAACTTTAAAAGAAGTTGTTAGAGACTTATCTCTGACAGCGATTAGCTTTCCCTCTTTTCTTACAAATTCAAATCTATTTGCAAATTCATTTGCAAGAACTGTCGTGTTTATTGAGACAAGGCACAATATTAGCCCTAAGAACTTTCTCATTATTTTCCTCCATGAAAATCTTTGTTCTAGTTTAAACCTAGTCTGGATTTCACAAAAGTAAATGTAAGAAAAGAAGAGAAATTATCCGGCCAATTGACCGAGTATATAACTCCACATATTGTCTCTAAGCTTGAGAGAAGTGATGGCCGTATCAATTCCTTCTTGTCTCTTTATTTCACTATTTCCACAAAGAAGATCGAAACATTTACCGGCAAGGTCTCCATGCTCATCACCATCAAGCTCTATATGTCTTTCGAGATAGTAAATAAGGTTTGGGCAATCGAGTTCATTTGACTTGAGCTCGGCAACGAGAGGGCCAAAGATATCAGGAATAAGGTTTTCACGTCCATAGAAGAATGCGGCCGCTATTTTGTGGTGATCATTACTTGTAGAGAGCTCTATATTAAATTTAACAAACTCTCTTATAGGACCTGGCAGGGATTCATAATCCATGGTTTCCAAAAAGTTTCTTAAAGGATATTGATCAGCATTGATATCATCCATTGCATCAAGATACATAGTAAAGTGATCTGTATATCCCCCCTTTCCATCTTCATCGCTTTCTTCACCGAGAACTATTTCATTGATGAACCTGGCCAGATCCTTTGGGTAAGGAGAAGGACGCCACGGTACACTCACACATGTAATCTCTCTTTGAAGTCCTTTTAATAGAGACATAAAGTCCCATACAGCAAAGACATGCCACTTCATAAACACTCTTATATTATCAAGAGTAGATATCTCTTTATATATAGGATGGGTTTTAAGTTGATTATGTAGTTCAGTGATTTGATTTGAGTTAGACATAACTCGTTTTACTATAAATAGAGATAACTTAAAAGGAATAATGAGATGCTACGTCGCATCATCACTCAGTTCCTTGCTTTTTTTTTCTAATTCTTTCGCGACTAAATCTGTTTTAACCTTTTCATTAAGTTCTTTAAAGTTTTGCTCTTCTTCTTCTCTTTCTTTTGATTTGTGCTCAGTGTAAACCTCATTCACATATCGTCTTAACTCTTTCTTTTCAACTTCACCTATTGAGTGAATAAGACCTTTAAACTTTAAGTTCTCACCATCTACAATAAACTTCTCGTCTCCCTGTGGAATCAATTTAATCATCATCTTAAAGGGATAATCAACATAGTAACTACCAAGCTCAAGCTCATTTTTTGAATTAAAGAATATTTCAGACTCACTTATTCCAATCATCTCTATCGAGTGTTCAAAGTATGCTCTGCTGAGTTCATTCGTTTTACTAATAAAGTACTTTGACTCAATAAAGTCATTCATTGTTAAGCGACCGTACTTTGATGGATCTTCTTTTCTCAATTCGATAATCTTATTTTTGATATGTCCTTCAAACTTTTCAGTCTGTTTCTTTTCAAAAACTTTTGCCATCTGAAGAATTATATCAAAGTTAATCGGCCCACTATTTGTCAGAATCAACTCATAACGAAATGTATCCTGAAAGGCCTTAGAAGAAAAAGTATTACAATTAAAAATAATCACAAATGGCGAATAATCTTCAATCTTATTAACTTTACTTATCAGCTTAGAAAAGAAATCAGTCATTCCATTTTCATTCTTAGAAATGATTTCATTCTTTTCTTCTTCGGTTAATTCAATATCTTCATCTATATCAGCAAATGGAATTTGATAAACAATCAAATTTGGAAGGTATCTACTAATTTGTTCAAATTGGTCATCAAATCCAGTTTGTACACGTACTGTATAAGGAAAAGAATCTAGTTTTCTTTCTTCTGTTGCAAGAAAATCAAGAAACTCATCTACTATTAGTATCTTTGTTACTTTTGCAACTTTTGAGTCTTTATTATAAACAACCCATTCTTTATATTTTTTCTTAATATTACGAAGCTGAATTTCGTGATCACTAATTCTCTGCTCTTGATTCTGCTTTATTCGAGAAATTTCTTTTTCTCTCTCGTCCTTATCTTCAATGGTCATTGCATCGTCCATTTCAAATTCTGGCTCACTAAGATCATCTAAAAAGTTTACTGTTAAATCATATGAGTATTTATAGTTGTAGTAGAGATCTTTAACACTTCGATTTTTGACAGTAAAAAGGTTACATTTATTATATTCACTTGGAATAACCGTATCAATCTTTAACACATCACCAACATTAAAACGGCTATCACATTCAACATGTAAATAGTCCTCTCCAAAGTATCCAATTCTCATGACTTCTTTTAAAGTCGATTCAGAGCTGGCCTTTGCCAATGCGAAGTGCTTCTTTGATGCTTCTTTAGGGTAGCGAAGCATGTACGGGTGATAAACAACATCGTGCATCTCTGCACCCTTAAGGAAGACAAAATCGAAACCTTGAAGTAGTGCTTCCTCAATATGATTGGGGTTATCAGTAAGTCCAATTAAAGGGATTTCTTTTAAGGACTTTATTCTCTTTAAATAAAGAGACAATTGAAACATTTGTTTATTTTCTTTAGAAAGATCAATATAGATAAATGAAGGTCTTAACTCCATCAGTTCAACAAGTTTAGTATTTACAAGATCAAAAGAGAAGATTGGATAGTTATCAAACTCAAATTCAACGTGCTCATACGTAGTCCTAAACCTATTTTCTAAGGCCTGCCAATATCCTCGGTCATCACCGATATAGAGTACACGTTTATTCTTCTTCAAATTAATAACCCTATGTTAGTTATACTTCTTAGTTTATTCTAACAGGCCTATATAGGATCTTATATAAATCAAATAGTTAGAGTTTCTTATTGAATTTATTACAAAAAAACTGACAATAATTTATGCCAAATGGCCTCTATACTTCAAAATCATCGTAATTTTGAACATAGAACTCATCTAGCTCTTTCGTAAAAAACCTTCTTACAAAGTATTGGCCAACTCTAATTGTAGCTACGAAACCAAAATTTTCAAGCTTTCTAACCGATTGATGAATTTCTTCAATCTTCATATCAAGTTGATTAACCATATCTGTTAACGAGAGTAACTGAGATATACCATGCTTCTTATAGAGATTTGGTCGACACCAAACTCTACGATACAAGTACATAAGAACTAATACCTCAGTTCGAGACAATTTAAAATCAACAAGTACCTGATCAAAGAATATGTCTGGTATTTCTGAATGTGTGGGATTTAGGCCTTGCTCAAGAGTAGATGGGGCCTCATCGTCTTCGCGATTTTTGTGAGTAGCGATAATAGAATGTATATCAACCATTTTTTACCTCACGGCTAACATGCCTTATTCTATTTTGGCCTGTTTTCTATAATTTATCTACGCTATATTTATTTAGGAAAAAAATGCCGATCAGAATAGCTCGTTAACGAGATCTCTCTTTAGCTTTATTCGTTCTTCTTTACCAAGACCCTTAGAACTTGGTCTGAAGTTAGCAAGCCTATCATTCCAAGTCTGAACTCGTGACAGTAGAGCTCTATCAAAGTTCAGCCGTGCTTTAATACTTGAGATCAGATCCATGAAGAGAATTTTCTCATCAAGACTAGACTTTGAAATATCTCTATAAAGCTCAGAACACTGAATAAGCTTTTCTCCATTTTTTAATGATTGCCCAAAGTAAGAAATAATCTTTCTCTTTGTGTCTGATGAAAACTCATAACTAAGACAAAGCCAAGCAAAAAAGTGTTCCATAGAAAAAGGGATCATCCCATTCTCCGAATCAGCAGTGCCAAGCTCTGTTATAAAGCTCATGTCACCAGGAGTCGATATCTCATACTTATCTAAGACATCAGCGAGATCCTTAAAAAAGATGAGAGTTTTTGATTTTATAAACTCAGTTCTTAAATAGTAATTAGAGATAGATTCTAAGTTAAACTCCGATAACAAGCTCTGAGTTTCCATACTTATATTAAAGTTTAATGAGTTTTTAAATCGAATTAACCTCAATAGCCGAACTGGGTCCTTACTAAAGTCCTCTCCAACATGCTTAAGCTCGCGAGTAGAAATAGAACTTAAACCATTGAAAGGATCAATGAGAGTGAACTCATCCTTTGCAGCAGGTACACCAAAGAATATCCCCATTGCATTTATCGTAAAATCCCTACGCTTAAATGCTCTCTGATAATCAAGATTTGATATATATGAAGGCTCAAAGTTCTTATGGGAAAAATCATTATCAATATGTTTTTCAACTCGAGGAGAAGAGAATTCAAGTTCATTTCCATCTATCGTAATAGAGAAAACATTGTGTCCTTTATTTTCAACTTTTAGGCCTAAGTCCTTTTCCAGCTGAGTAAACATCCTTAAAAGCATACGCTCCCATCTCTGCTCATCGTACTCAAAAAGGTGTTTAATTTCGAAATCTAGATCTTTTGATATTATACCATCTAAGAGAAAGTCTCTCACTGCTCCCCCAACAAGGGTTAAGCAAAAACCTTGCCTAGAGATGTAGACAGTGACATCGTAAGCAGACTTTGGAAATGAAGAAAAGAACTTCTTTGAATCAAACATATTCTTATAAAAGAGGATTAGACTCTTTAGTTAGACGTTCAAGAGTTTTTCTTACTCTTACAAGCTCTGTTGCATCTTTATGATAAACAATATAGAAACGCCCATTATCAACTTCAAATTCACTTCCCAAAGTAGCAATCTTATCTTGATAGAAAGATCTATTTAAAACGTGATTTGGCACAACAGCTATCCCCAGCCCTTCTTTCACGGCCTGTAGCATATTTCCATGTGAGTTAATAACATACTTAGTATTTAAGCTCTTAGGCATTTTACCAAACTTAACACGACACCAATTAAAAAAGAGTTTATCTTCTTGTTCAAAAAGAATAGTTGGAATAGTCGAAAGATCTTCAAGAGTCATCTCTTTCGTAATATTGAATGGATTATCCTTTGGAAATACTAGCGTTACTTTCTCTTCACTAAGTAAAACTTTTTCACCAACATTTGGTAGCGCACCTTCAGGTAGAATAAGAAAATCTAACCTATAGTTTTCAAAATCTCTGATTAGCTCTTCTTGAAAACCAAGACTAATAGAAACTGCCAAATCGGGGTATTCTTTTGCAAAGCTTAGAAGCTCTGGGGCAAGCCAAGACTTTCCAACACCAATTAGTGTCCCTATCCTAACCTTACCAGTCATGCTATCTTTATCATGTTGGATTTCAACAAGTGTATCATCGAGATGAGTTAGGAAACTTGAAGCTATAGAGCAAAGCTTTTCCCCTTCTTGGGTAAGAACAACTCTTTTTCCCGAGCGCTTAAATAGCTTTACACCAATCTTACTTTCAAGGTTTTTTACCGATTGAGAAATCGCCGATTGTGTAACACCAAGATCCTCAGCGGCCTTAGAAAAGCTTCTGGCACGTGCAACAGCAACTAATGTATGTAATTGACTAGTTTCAATCATTTAAATCCTCTACAATTAATGTTATTAGGTTGAACTTATAGTCATTATAACCGAAAGTCTAGTGACTTACACTTATTTCACAGCTTTCCCGAGCTTTTCACTCAAGCTATCCTCAAAGCATACCGATGAGATGCACATGAAAAGCTCCAAAATTGTACCTTTATCTATTCTGTTTGCGATTTCTGCTAGTTATCTAATTGGTATAAAGCAAACGCTTACCTCTGTTTCACCCTCAAGATTACCAGCTTCTAAAGTGAGGAATGCATCTTCTAACTGTATTGATGCCATAAAGGATCTTCACTACGGTGCAAATAAGGGGCAAAGACTAAAGAGGCTAAAACAAGCAAGAGCTGAAAACGATTTCAATACTTTTAGTGAAGTCATAATGAATAGTCACGATAATACCGCCATAAAAAAGGGCGAGGTCCCGAATGGGATAAGTACAAAGAAAGCAGACTTTATTGAATACCTCATGAGAAGAACTAATAACGATTATGTTACAGCATACTTTCAACACTACGAGCCTCAGGACTATGAAACATGGGGTGTTTTTGATTACATAACTAAAGCAAAGGACTTATCTACAGAAGAGGGTGAACTCGTCTACACGAAAATGATGGGATGGTACGACAACTATGTAAGTTATAGGGAAAGACTAAATGACCAGGTTGTAAAGAGTTTTGAATCTAAAATGAGATATGAAAAAACTCTTGAGCATCTTGAAAAAAATAAAAAAGAAATAAATTCATTTAACTTTAGGAATGGAAATAGATATTACATAGAATTACCAGTCGCTGTAAAAGATGAAAAAACGGGTCACTGGTCTATTGAAAAAGAAAGACAAGGCTTTTCAAATATGCCAAATCTTAAAAACTTCATCAAAGATATGGAGACAGAAGTTGACGAAAATTTCTCAGATGGACTCCTTGATGAAACATTCTATGAGAGTAGAATTTTTAAAGTTATAATCGACCAGGCCTTTCATAGAAAAAGACTTGAATTTATAAGAGATAGACTTGGTGATTTGCCTGACTCTAATCTCACTTCTACACAAAAAGAAATATTTGAAAAGTTTGATAAGGCATTACACGAAGGCGACTATATGCCTAGAAGTGACGCATTTACTTTTCAGCAAAATAAGGAATTAAGATCTGAGCTAAAATCATTTTTTAAAGGCCAAAAAAGTAGAAGAAAAGTTCTAGAGAACTTTCGCCTAAGACTTGTTAGAAAGTTTGGTGATGAGATCAAGGACAAATCCCAGTACTTCTCAACTATAAAAGCAGTACTATGGGGACAAACAATTGTAGCAGGATTTGGTGTAGTCATTGGTACAGCAATGCTTCCTTTCACTGAAAATGAATATGTACTCTACTATACCTCTAGATTTCAAAACTGGTTAAATGATGTCCTACTAGCATCACCATTAAAGACAACGTTAACAATGCATGAGTGTGCAAAGCAAAATAGACAGTTTAGTGTAGAAAACGTTTGCCTTGCATCTTTTCTCTACTCCCACCTCTCCAGTAAATTATATCAGTCAAGACTTGATGCAGACTATGACTACACCAAGGATGAAGAATACATAAAGAGAAGAGAGGAGCTGACAGAAATTTACTTTGAAAAGCGTGATGAGCTCAATGTCTCAAAGTTCTTCTCAGATAATATGCAGTATGTAAAAGAGGAGGCCTATCACCACTATACGGCAATTACATTCCTTGACCTTGCGGAAACAACAGATATTAGAATAGCAAAAGAAGGCATTTCAAGAGAGGCCAAAGAAGATATTTACGATTATTTAACAAGCTCTCATCGTCCAGAAGATGAACAAAAACTAATAGATTCCATAGAGAAAAAAGTTGGTCAAAAATTTACTGTATTAGTGAAAGATATAAAGGATGAACTTCCGGCCTATGCTAAAAAGATGCGTTCAACAGGTAGTGTTCGAGAAGATATAAAAGTGTTTATCGATAAGTAATTCTACTTAATATATCCATTAATGATATCTTTGAGATATTGAAAATCAACGGGCTTAGGTATTAGCATCTTTGCCCCTAATGATTCGGCCTTAACTTTATAGTCATCTCTCGAATACGCCGAAACCATATAAACATCAACATCCGACCACTTCTTCTTAACTTCTTCAAGTAAAGAGTATCCATCCATTTCAGGCATATTTATATCTGAAAATATAACACAGCGATCTTCATCAATATCATTGGAGTTCATATAGTCTAGACATGTGCGACCACCATCAAACGAATGTAGCTCAATCAAACCATCAGATATTTCTTTCTTTAAAAAGAGCTCATATAATTTAAAAATATCAGTTTCATCGTCGACAACTATAAGCTTTATATTCATTTATTTCCTATGCGAAATCAAATATTATTTACTTCTATTTAACCCCAGAGGGAGAATTATAGCAAACTCGGAAAATTCTCCTTCTTCACTAGATATTTTTAACTCTCCTTGATGGGCCATAACAATATCGTGAACCATAGAAAGTCCCAGGCCAGTTCCTACGCCTGTTGGCTTAGTTGTATAGAAAGGCTCAAGAATTTTATTCTTGGCCTCATCTGCTATACCAATGCCATTATCTTTGATCCTTACAACAAATGATTCTTCGGTTACATTATCAATATTAATCCAAACTTGAGGAATAAAGTCTTCTTCATACTTAAGTTTCTCACTTAGCGCAAAGAAAGAATTTTCAAAAATATTGAGAATCAACCTTCCAAAATCCTTCGGAATCAGAGAGGCCTTCTCTACAGATATATTCTTATGAATTTTTACATTTATTGGATTACTTGCTCTCATCGAATGAAATGCCAACCCCCAGTATTCATCAACAATCCCTTCAATATCTACTATTTCAAAATCATCAAATTCGCCAGTTCGTGACTGTTGCAACATACTATGGATAATTTTTTCAGAGCGCCCGCTATTAGATATAATAATATTTGAAAGCTCCTCAAGAGTTTCATAATCAGAGCTTAGTGAAGCAAGATCAATCTTCCTTTCATCTTTTTTTATAGACTCTAGTAGTCCATTTAGTTCATTAACTTTCATTGCTATTATTTTTGCTGAATTAACAATGAGGTTTAATGGGTTCTTAATTTCATGGGCAATACCTGCAGACAAAGTCCCCAAAGAAGCAAGCTTCTCTTGGGCAACTAATTTATTTTTAAATTTATTCAAATCTTCAAGCGCCTTTTGTAGATTTTCATTTTTTTGATTTATTTCGAGTGTTCTCTCGTGAACTGTATTTTCGAGATTATCCTTGTTTAATTCCAACTCGTTAAATAAGTCATTGTTTTTTTCAAGAGCAGAATTAATAGATACAATCATCTCATGGATGAACATTGCAAGTTCCTGAACTTCCTTAGGGCCATCACCAATAACTCTAGCGTCTTTTAAATTCTTAATATCTATTTTTCTTACTAAATTCGATAGTTTCTTTAAAGGAGAAGACATAGCACCTGCAACAAAGAAGCCTATAAAAGAGAACACTATGAGTGATAGTATAGACGCAGTGATTATTTCATTTTGTATTTTAACGACCTTCTTAGAAAGGTCACTATGATAAACAGAATGGGTAATATACCAATTAAAAGGTTCAAACTTTTTTACAAAAGCAACTTTCCTGTATTTATAGTTGTTAATATCATTAGGAGAATTCCAAACATACTCATATGCCCTCTCCGTAAGAGCTGCATCAATATGCATGTCAAAGAGGTTCTCTCCTGTTACCGGATTATTTATCCCTTTAAGATTTACCCCTTTTAAAAGCGGATGAACTAATATTTTTCCATCCCCTTGAAAAATATATGTATAACTAAGTTCATTTCTTTGAAGAGTCTTAAATAATTTTTCAAGGCTAGATATAATACTACCTTTTCTCTTTTCAACCTCTGACTCTATATCATCTACATAAGTTCCAGTTACAATTAACCAATCCCACTTCTTATATATGACTCCGTGTCCGACTTTTTCAAAATGACCTGACTGTCCCAGCCTATCCCAATAGTATGACGTTGAACCTTCACCATTCACTATCGCTTGCTCATACATTTCTTTAATATGAAGCTTTCCTCTCTTATCCGTAACTTTATTAGCATCAATTCCAATCAAAGATTTTTTAGGATGTGCAATAATTTTTAGATTTTTATCAAAGACGAAGAAGTAATCATTATTCCCATACTTTAATTTACTTATTTCTTTCAGAGCATCTCTCTGCGCCACCTTTAAACTTGTTAGACCTCTTTCATGTCTTTGTTTATGATTATCAATGAAAGAGAAGACTAACTTTGTTAGATTTCTAAGCTCAGTCTTTTTTTGAGAGACAATATTCTCTCTATACATCTCAAGATTCTTCTTCTCACTATGAAGCAATAGGTTTATTGAATTTAGCATGTCTTCAAAGCGTAACTTTTCTGCATTTAAAAGTGCTGTCTCTGTGCGATAGCTCACCGTAAGACTCACAATGAGTACAGCAAGGCAAAGAAAGCCAATGAGATAACTTAGAATTCGAACGCGAAAACTATTCATTAATAAACCTCTGTCATAGTAATTTACTATATAAAGACGAACAGTTTCTTATTTTAATACTTTCTTTGAAAAAACAAAGACTTAGAGTGAATTTTAAAGATATTTTAATAGAATAATATATAGATAATGGGCCTCTTTGCCCATTATTTGAGAAATTCTAGTGACCCCATACACGAGGTCACTAAATGAGATTAAATCTCGTGAAGACAATCAGATAGACACATTGGAATCTGAGAATCAGGAAGTGCAAAACACTTCATTTCACATGAATACTCTGTCTCAAGATCAAGAGACTTAAGCCCTAAATCTTCCATACAGAAACTCATCTGACTATTGTGACATTGAGTAAAGTCTGAACCTTCTAGGTCCTTACAAATTTCAGTCGCTTGCTTAGCACAAACTTTTAGAGTTCCAGCTGAAATATTTGCAGCAAATAGAGTTACCACGATTGCAAGTATCATTTTCTTCATTAGATATCCTTTTTAAAAACAATTAATAATAATTTGGTTTGGGAACAATAGTGAAGAATTAGCGCATGGTAAACAAAATAATAATCAGCTTATAAAAAAACAAGGCCCTCAAAAAGAGGGCCCCATTATATAAAACAATTTTAAAACTAATTATTAATCGTCGCTAGCAAGCTTCTCAGCTCTTTTCGCCATAACATCTGTTTGAATGTTAGATGGACAATCCATATATCTAGAGAATTCCATTGTGTATGTTGCTTTACCTGCAGACATAGATCTTAGGTCATTTGAATAACCAAACATCTCAGAAAGAGGTACTTCAGCGTTAACGATAACTTCTCCACCTGGATCAGTTTCTGAACCTTGGATCATCCCTCTTCTAGAAGAAAGGTCACCAATAACAGAACCTTGATACTCATCAGGAGTTGTTACTTCAACTTTCATAACTGGTTCCATAATTACTGGATCACAGTTTCTGATAGCTTGTCTCATCGCCTGTCTTGCAGCAATACGGAATGCCATATCTGATGAATCGACATCATGTGACTTACCATCTCTTAAAAAGATTTCACAGTTAATAACTGGGAATGCAGCAAGAGGACCTTTGTCCATAACGTCTTGAAAACCTTTCTCACAAGCACCAATGAATTCGTTAGGAATAGACCCACCCTTAATTTCATTGCTAAACTTGAATACCTGATCTTCTTTATCTTTTTCTTCTTCAACAAGAGGTCTAAGAACACCAACAACCTGACCAAATTGACCAGAACCACCAGTTTGCTTCTTGTGAGTGTAGTCAAAGTTAGCTTCAGTTCTAATTGTTTCTCTGTAGTTAACCTGAGGAGCACCAACAGTTACTTCTGCACCGAACTCACGCTTTAATCTTTCTACGTAAATTTCAAGGTGAAGCTCACCCATACCAGCAATTCTTGTTTCACCTGATTCTTCATCTGTGAAAACATGGAAAGTTGGATCTTCTTTTAGGAATTTCGCAAGACCTTTAGACATCTTCGCTTGCTCATTCTTGTCTTTACAAGAAATTGAAAGCTCGATAACTGGAATTGGAACGTGAATACCTTCAAGAGAAAGGTTCATGTTGTCATCGTTTCCTACGAAAGTATCACCTGAAGCACAGTCAATACCAACGATAGCGATGATATCACCTGCGTGAGCAGAATCAATATTCTCTCTATCATTTGAGTTCATACGAACCATACGACCAATTCTTACTTTCTTCTTAGTTCTAGTATTGTAAACAGTTTCACCCTTATTAAGAGTTCCTCTGTAAATTCTAGTATAAGTTAACTGTCCAAATTGCTCATCAGTGATCTTGAATGCCATAGCAAGTAGATCTCCAGCTGGATCAGGGATAACGTCTACAGTTTTATCTGTATCTGAATCTTGAGCAGTTGGCTCAACACATGTAAGTGGTGAAGGTAGGTATCTTGCAACAGCTTCCATAAGAACCTGAACACCTTTGTTCTTAAATGCTGACCCCATATATACAGGAGTAAGTTTAAGAGATTGAACACCAATCTTAATACACTTATGAAGTTCTTCTTCAGATGGCTCTTCACCTTCTAAATACTTTTCCATAACTTCATCATCATACTCAGCAACAGCGTCAATCATAGTTGAACGAAGTTCTTCTACTTTATCAACAAGATCAGCTGGAACTTCTTCAATTCTAACATTCTCTCCGTTGTCTCCATCAAAGAAATATGCTTGCTTAGTAATAAGGTCAACAACACCGTTGAATCCTTCTTCAGCACCAATTGGGTGTTGCATAAGAACTGCGTTGTGGTTTAGTTTTTCAGTTAGAGCATCACGTCCGTTAAATGCGCTCGCCCCCATTCTGTCCATCTTGTTTAGGAAAGCAAGTCTTGGAACATTGTAACGCTTCATTTGTCTATCAACAGTAATTGACTGTGATTGAACACCAGAAACAGAACAAAGAACTAGGATCGCACCATCAAGAACACGAAGAGATCTTTCAACTTCAACAGTAAAGTCAACGTGACCTGGAGTATCGATAATATTGATCTTAGTTTCCTTATCAATACCATCAGCAAAAGTAGTACCTTTTCCAGTAATACCTTTCCAGAATACAGTCGTCGCTGCAGAAGTAATTGTAATACCTTTTTCTTTTTCAAGTTCCATGTGGTCCATAGTTGCACCAGCACCACCACCACGAACATCTTCGATCTTGTGGATCATGTCACAGTAAAAAAGGATTCTTTCAGTAAGAGTTGTCTTACCAGAGTCAATGTGGGCAGAGATTCCGATATTTCTCGTCTTTGCCATAAGCTTGTTAGTAATCATTGCGTTCTCCACGTATGAAATTATCTTATCTACAATGTTAGACATTATTAGTTAATTTTATTCGATATACAGTCGCACATCTTAGTGAAATTCAATGCATGAGTCAATCAGGTAGGCAAAAAAAATATACAAAACAGACATTGTTGAGCAAAAAACTTTTTTTCATGAAATGAAAACTCTGTATTGACAATAAATGCTGAAATCCTTAAAAAAATCGGTACTATTCCACGGAGACATTTTCAATATGAGCGATATTTCAAAGCAAGACCTATATGAGTCTGTAAAAACACTTGTTGAGACTACAGATAAGCATATCCACCTAGGTCAGCACAAGCTGTTTACACTTGTTACAGTGGCCTTTCAGTACTTCCTATTTCATTCTACAAAGAATCCTGGGGCCTATATTGTCAGGATTGAAGACGCTAAGCTCGCAGATAAACTTGCTAAGAAATGTAAAGATCCTTCAACGAGAAAGTTCATTCAACAATTATTGATGCCAAGAAAGATCAAATTTAATAAATCTATGATCTATTTGGACTTCTTCAATATTAATAGCTGGAATATGACGGCGGAAATCCCTAAAGAGAAAATCAAGGGCGCTTTAATCATCAAAGATTCTGGTGAAAAGCCAATGGACCCAGTACTTGAAGCCTCCGAGGCAGATGACGAGCACGCAGCGATGCTGGCCGGTCTACCTGAAGACTACTTCATGTCTTCTCTAACAGACTTTGTACCTAAAACGATAACTATATCTTTTGAAGAGAGTATTCAAGGCCTCACATCTGTAAATTTCCCATTTATTGTTAAAGAAGAGAATAAGACAATTTCTGGCGTAACGATCGGAAATGATGTTAAGTGGGATAACTTAGATTAGTTAATTCAACTACTTACGATCTAAAAATCATATCTATCAAAGACTTTTTACACAGTGCGTTGCGCACTGTGCCACATCATGCTACTAATCCCCTATTCTAAATCAATTAAGTTTTACGGGGGTAAAATGCTAAACCTTAGATGTCTATTAAAGAATACTCTTATCTTAGGTGCCATATCTGCTAACACAATGGCCGCACCAACTGTTGATATGACAGAGAGATGGAACGACCTTATGGGCGACTTCAATATGGATCCTCAGTATCATGGTTTCTGCTATCTTGACCCATCAGGTGAACTCAAAGGTCCCAATCCCCATAGAAGAATAAGACTTGCCTCAACTACAAAGCTAGTAACAGCGCTTATGGCCATTGAAAAACTAGGGCCAGACTATGAATATACGACAAAGTTCTATTGGAATGGAAAAGACTTACACATCAAAGGTGATCAAGACCCAGTCCTGAGTATGAGAAAGCTATTCTTTCTTATCTCTCAGCTAAATAATGTTGGGATTACCAAAATAGAGAACTTAACTTTTGATGGAAACTTTAAAGTCTTTTCTAAAGTAGAATCAGTAGCTATGTCTGAATTTAAACCAAGTATAAAATCTACTAAGAAATATCTTAAAGACTACTTCACTGTTTCTGAGTGGAATATAATAGCAAAGCTATATAAGAATTTTATTAAATCCACACCTAAAGAAGTCATTGATGACCTTCAAATTAGAACAGACATTTCTGATATTAAACTTGAAGTTGGAAACATAAGCAATGCTGAAGAAAATCCGTTAAAAGAAAAAGACCTACAAACATATGAGATGGTTTCACCAAAAATTGCAAAGTACCTTAAAGTTATGAATGTCGCCTCTAACAACTACATAGCAGATCAGGTCTTTGAAAAAATTGGTGGTAAGGCCGCTTACCATGAGTATATTCAGAATTTTATCAAAGAGAAATTTGGTAATTATACAGCAATCAGAAAAGAGTTCTCTAAAGGAGAACACTCAACATATATTTACACTGGGTCCGGACTTAACGTAGGAAATGGTAAAGGTAGAGTTGATAACTACTCAACCTGTGCCATTATGGTAAACCTCGTTAAAGAGCTTGATACTAAACTTGAAGATATTCAAAGAGGTATGCAAGAAGTTGTAGCTGTACCAGGCGTCGACAAAGGAACATTTAGACGTCGTTTAAACTCTCCAAGGCTTGCAAAGTCAATTCTTGCAAAGACTGGAACACTAATGCATACATCAACGCTTGCAGGAAAAGTATCCGCTCAAGACGGAGATGTATACTTTGGAATGTTTCATCAAATGAGAGGCTGGAAAGGTAATGCAAAGATGGTTCAAAACCAAATTGTATCTGACCTCATAGACTTTCACGGTGGTACGAAGAAGTTTGAATATAAGAAAGAGAGATTCTTCCCTGCGAAAGGTCCATTAAAATAACTCTGAGGCAATAATGAGATATTTAATTTTACTATTTATTTTTCAACTTTCAGTATCAGCAAATCTCTTTCCCAATAAGAGAACTGTACAAAAGAATAATCTATATAGAAGCGCACAACTTTCCGCGAAACAGATAAAGAGAGCGATAAAGAAATGGAAAATTAAAACGGTTATTAATCTTCGAGGTGAAAGTCCCAACAAAGACTGGTGGCGAAAAGAAGTTGTAGCGGTTAGGGAATCCGGGGCGAAGTATCATAATATAGGAATGAGTGCACAGAGATTACCTCACAGAAAAGATTTAATTAAACTCATAGAGCTCTATGAAACAGCAGAGAGGCCAATTCTAATTCATTGTGCTGGTGGTGCTGACAGAACAGGGGAAGCGTCCGCGATGTGGAAGCTAGACCAAATGAAAACGAGTAAAAAGAAAGCACTAAAACAACTAACAATTCTCACAAGACATATACCGTTCAGATTCCCTGCCAAGCGTTACTTCATTAAGAAAATCTATCAAGGAAGTGACTGGGCCAAAGAGAACTACTACCCTTGTGAAGCGAATTACAAGTATTACGACAAGAGCAATTGCAATTAAAATCCCCAGTGCTAAACTAGGGGTATGAAAGACTTTAATACTCCTAGAATTATATTTCTCGCCATAACGGTCGCATTTGCAATTTCTACATTTAAAATCTACTTTCCGAATAAAGATGAAATAAAGAAAGTCTCTGCTCCACAAAAAAAGACAAAAGAAAACGAAAGTAAGAGACCTCGATCCTTTAACTTTAGTGATAAGCAAACACCAGTAAAAGACAAAATAGAAAGCCTAAAAAATCTTCAAAATACAAAGAAAACACCAAAGAAGTTCATTCAAGTTATAGAGCTTAAAAATGAGTTCCTCGCTATTCAATACCTTAAAGAAGTGAGTCCAGATTATATTTATGAGCAAGACCTCATGACACCTTTGATGCTTCTAATAGAAGCTAATATGAAAACTGCATTTACAGAAGTTCTAGATCGAGTAAAGAATGTCGATCATCAGAATAAATATGGTGCAACTGCCCTGGTTCTAAGCTCAGGAGGAGGAGACTTAAGTATCTCTAAGGCGCTACTAGAAAAAGGTGCTAATCCCAATATAAAGTTTAACAAGAGAAACTTCACTCTCCTCATGGATGCCTCATTTGAAGGTAACCAAGAGCTCCTAGAGCTTCTTATAAAGTTTGGAGCAGAGATTAACACTCAAGATAAGGATGGTAAGTCTGCGCTTCACTATGCGGCAAAAGAAGGCCATCAAGGCCTAATTCCAACACTACTATCTAAGGGTGCTGATAAAACCCAAAGGGATAATAAGGGAATGACCGCATATGACTACGCGTTCAAAGAAGGTTTTTTAAAAATTGTCGAGGACCTAAAATAGGCGGCCCTGACTTAGTAAAAATTGAAAGAAGAAATGATCTAGGTAGGATGTTGATGAGCTTCCATTCGGATTCTCAAAAGAGGTTGGTGAAGGTAGGATTGAAGACTTTCTATTTTCATCAGGGCCGAACCAACCGGTGTTGCTTTATATAAAGCAAGGACCATGCCAACTTTCTAATTAAGTAAAAGGTATATTAAGGGCCACAATGACATTAAGTTCGCCCAAACTCCGCTATTTCATTGGTGTCGTAATGAATTTAGTATCCAAAGAGCACCTCGCTACGCGTCATTACAAAGAATATAATATAAACTAAAAATGGTGAATGAATGAAAACTCAAGAGAAAGGTCAGAGATCTTTATTCAGCCATTCATAATAGCACTAAGTCTATCTGGGATATTCTTTGCACTGCTTTATAAGTATTACTATCAAACAACAACCGCTCATGCTCATATGCTATTTGCTGTTGGCCTTGCATGGCTCTATATCCCCATAAAGAAAATATTTAGTAATTATAATTTATATGCAAACTGGTTAGTAATTTGCCTCTTATATGGACTTACCTACACCTCTTATCTTATGGGCTCATTAAATAGCCCGTCAGTATGGTGGCTCATTTTTGTTCCTATACTATCGGCATTTCTTCTAGGCTTAATAGAAACGTTTATCTGGTCACTAATATCACTATCAGCTGCTGCACTTCTTACGCTTTCACACCTCAATGCTTTTGACTGGTTAGAATATACTAATGAACTTGGAACTGATAATCCTACTCTTGCAAACTCCTTAAGCTTATTCTCAATTTTAATTTGTGCAGTATCATTAATACTCTACCTTAGGGCAATAATTGATAGACTTGAAGAACAGAGGAAAGGACTTCTTGAAGAGTCATATATACATTCTAGTACTCAATCTCTTGGGGAGTTGGCATCAAGCATTGCACATGAAATCAATAACCCATTAGCTATTATTCAGGGCCATGCTAATTTTCTAGAGTTAAAATTATCTAAGATTTCTATTACTGATAAAGAGAAAGAAGAACTTATCTCACATCTACAAAGGATCACTGTCTCCACGTCAAATGCAAGTGCGACAGTTAAATCTCTTGGCTACCTGACAAGAGGAATTAACTCTGAAAAACCAGAAATATTTAAGGCCCATGAAGTTATAGAAGTCGTTAAAGATCTTAATAGTAAGAAATTTCTGCTTAAGAATATCGAGATTGCAACTAATGAAGATAACTCTCTTCACAATCACCAAGTATATGCTTCTAAAGGACAAATCATTCAAGTGATGGTTAATCTTTTAAATAACTCCTTTGATGCTGTAAAAAATGATCTTAGCAGCTGGGTTAAAATTGATTACTCTCTTGCACGAAACGAAGACTACCTACTTATAAAGGTTATTGATAGCGGTCTTTCTGCAGCTCTACTCAATAGCGAAAGTATTTTCAAGCCGCTATATACGACAAAGGAAATTGGTAATGGCCAAGGTCTAGGCCTCAGTCTGGCAAAAGCGATCATGCTAAAGAACAATGGAGATATCTACCTCGACAGATCTGCCTATAACACAACTTTCGTGATTAAAATCCCTTATGTTAAATAGTGCTACTAAAGAATAAAACGATCAAAGACAGTTTCAATTTTTGCGAAGTAAGATTTCGCTTGGCCCTTTTCAGTATTGTAAGGGAGTGAGATTCTAATAGAATTTTTGGCCTCTTCTTCAGAGTACCCCATAGATAATAGAACTCGACTTGCTTTTACAGTTCCTGAAGAACATGCACTTCCTGAGCTCACATCTATCTGGGCCATATCAAAAGCTGTTAACATTATATCAATCTTAACATCAGAGACTATGAGATAAATTGTATTATAATTTCTCTTAGCGTTTACAGCTACAACATGTACTCGACTTCCATATTTCTCTTGAATAGATTTTTCTAAGAATTCTTTTTCAAATTTTAAAACTTCAGGTTGATAATTCTTTAGAACCTCTTTCAGGGCGAGTTTTAAAGAGTAAATACCAAGAGTATTCTCCGTCCCAGATCTTAAGTTTCCTTGCTGTCCACCACCAGTGATTAAAGGAAACAAACTTGAACTGGCTTCATTAGCAAAGGTGAAGCCAACGCCTTTCATAGCGCCAAATTTATGACCAGAAAAAGTATAAAAGTCGATGCTACTAGAAAGCTCAAAAGAACAATCAGTCTTACCGATGAGCTGAACCGCATCGACATGAATTTTTGCTTCTGTTTGATCTTTGATACTTTCGATGTCTGACAATTTCCAAACTACTCCTGTCTCATTATTCACAAGAGTAAAATTAATCAGCACACTACCACTTAATTCATTTATATATTTAATAACAGAGTCTTTGTTATAGTGACCGTCCTTATCTACACCTAGTAAATGAAACGAGCCTCCCAATAACTCAACATGCTCTTTTTGAGCAAATACACAAGAGTGATCTGTTGAAAATGAAACGAAATGGAACTCAGATTTTTCACGAAGCATCTGAAAACAGAATCCCTTAACAATATTGTTAATTCCTTCTGTAGCTCCTGAATGATAGAACAGCGCATGCGACTGAAGGCCAAAGACAGACTTCAAATATGCAGAAGTATCATTTACTAATTTCTTTGATTTCTTTCCTGTAGAATGTACAGAACTGGGATTGCCAAAAGGCAAAGCCCCTGAAGCTAACCACTGTTGAACAGTGTCTGCTAAAGGGGCCGTTGCATTATAATCTAAATAAATTCTTTTACTGATTAATTTCACCGATATTTGTTCTTATTCCAGAAGCAAACTCGCTAAATGCACTTTCAGTAGTAGTTGTTGCTGGTGCAACGTTTTGTACTTGTGCAGCTTGTTCTCTTCTTTCAGCTTCAACTTTTTCAACATCAGCTTTAACTTCTTGAGATTTTCTCACAAGGTCACCTAAAGATGTTGTTGATAGGTATTCGCTCATGATGAAACCTAAGTTTTGGAAGTAATTCTTAGACAGGTGAAATTCAACTGTATTAGATACTTCAGCTTCAGTTCCTAAAATGTCTTTAGCTGGGTTAATATTCTCACCAACACAATCAAGGATGTCTTTTACTGTGATCTCATCCATTGATCTAGCTAAAACATAACCACCACCTGGTCCTCTTACAGACTTAACTGCTTGACCATTTCTTAACTTTCTAAATAACTGCTCTAGATAGTGTAAGCTGATGTTTTGTCTTTCTGAAATTTCCTGTAAACGAACAGGGCTTCCATTGCTGTTAGTAGTTAAATCGAGCATTGCTCTTACTGCGTAACGTCCTTTCGAAGTGAGTCTCATTGGTCTTCCTCCATAAATCCAAATGTAAAGTTTCTTTGCGTATTCTAATTAATTTTAAAGCAAGTGTGTGCTTTCTGGGCTTCGCGTTCCTTGCTTACCCATTCCATATGAAGAATTATTGTTTATAATAATTTCTTCGTCACAATAAGTATGGCTTGTGTAATCGGGTTACGTCAACATGATTTAATCAAATATTAAAAAAATAATTTTCATAGGCCAACAAAAGCTGTCAACTAATCAAAAACGTTGACATTACAATAGCTTAAGCTGTCTTCAGGTTGTCTTTAGATAACCGAGTAAAAGTTTTCACTCGGACAAATTTGCACCCTTGAATGTCTAAAATTTTATCTGATTTAGAGCGAAGTTTCGCGTTGCCTGACTGGCATGGTCTTCTTTTTTTTCGTTAACAGTTATCTCTAACTCGTAATACTTGTAACTATCTCCAACTTCTCTAGATATGTCGTAGATATAGTCTTTGCCCCATTCAACCAAGAAGTACTTCTTATCCTCTAGGTACAAAGGGATTTCCAAATGGATGATTTCTTCACGGGATTCGAGTCTATAAAAGTCAGCATGAACAACTTCTCCACTGTCATTAATAATCGAATACGTTGGTGACATGGCCTGTTCTGTATCACCAATAAACTTCTTGGTGAAAGTAGTCTTACCGGCACCTACGACACCTGAGAGAATAACTACAGATGCTTCAGAGATTGCCTCTTTAAGCTCAATAATAATATTATCAAGGTCACACTCATAAACCTTCTTCCATGAGCGGATTTCCTTGGAGTCAAAAGTCATAAAACCCCTTAAACTTTTATAAGAATCAATTGTAGTTATATTGTCTCTAATCTATGAATTAATGGATACTAGGAAAAATTGGAGCGTGTAGCGAAGACTAAAACTCTCCGCTACAAAACTAATCTATAATTCGTGTTCTTTAAATACTTTACAAAATTTTTGAATAACTGGCTGAAGGCCTTCGAATACCGCTTGTGAGACAATCCAGTGTCCAATATTATATTCCTTAAATATATTTAATTGCAAAAGAGGTATAACGCTATCAAGAGATAGTCCATGTCCAGCATGATAACCAACAGACGTATCTTTAACTACATTATAGGCCTTCTTATATAGCTCAATATGAGAATCTGTATCTCCATTGTCTAAGAATTCTTTTGCATATTGGCCTGTATGGATTTCAACAGCATCAGCACCAAGCTCAATACTCTTTCTCATCACTTCTTCATCTGCCTCAACAAAGAGAGAAATTTTTACATCAGAGATTCCTTCTCTAAGCTTGGCCATCATCGATTTAATTTTGGTGAAGTTTTCTTCACCCATAACGTCTAGACCACCTTCAGTAGTCTTCTCTTCTCTTTTTTCCGGTACTAAGCAAATCCATTCAGGTTGAGATACTATAGCAATTTCTGCAATTTCGTCAGAACAGCCCATCTCAAGATTTAGAGGTTTTCCAAACTCTTTTGTTACAAGATGTACACTTTGAACATCTGTATCTTGAATATGTCTTCTGTCTTCACGTAAATGAATTGTAATCTGGTCAGCACCACCTCTAAGAGCATGTGTAGCAGCATCCACAATACTTGGGTACCCTTCATCTCTTTGTTGTCTTAAAGTAGCAACGTGATCTATATTTACGCCTAATCGAGGTATCATAATTATCCTAATTCTTTCTTTAAAATTTGTATTAAGTCATCACAGATTTGATTAACTTCTTTTTCCTTTTCACCCTCAACCATCACACGTGCTAATGATTCAGTACCAGAGTAGCGTATAACAACTCGTCCCTTACCGTTGAGTTTCTTATTGGCCTCAACTATACCGGCCTGGAGGTCCTTAAGCTCGCCCAGAGGTCTTTTCTCTCCTACTCTAATATTTTTTAGTATCTGTGGAAAGAGATCTATTTCACTAGCAAGTTCGTCTATTTCTTTTTCAAAAAATTTTGTTGCTTCAACTGTTTTAAGCGCCGCAAGAGTTCCGTCACCAGTCGTTGCATGGTCAAAGAATATAATATGACCAGATGGCTCACCACCTAGCTTAGAACCGTTATCTCTCATGAATTCCATAATGTATCGGTCACCAACTTTAGTTCTATGAAACTTTAAACCTAAGCTCTGAATATATAGTTCAAGCCCTATATTAGACATTACTGTTCCAACAACAGTGTCGCCTTTTTTAAGTTCACCTTTTGCAAGCATAGACTTTGCCATGATTCCAATAAGCTTATCTCCATCTATAACTTCACCGTTCTTATCAATAACCTGAATTCTGTCAGCGTCACCGTCTAGACAAAAACCAATATCAGCTCTTAACTTACTCACTTCAGTACATGCAAGTTCAGTGTGAAGACTTCCACAGTTTAAGTTAATATTTTCTCCGTTAGGACTTACTCCTAAAGAGAAAACTTCAGCTCCTAACTCACTAAGAACCATAGGAGCAACTTTGTAGCTGGCACCGTTAGCACAATCAACTACAACTCTCATTCCCGCAAGATCATACTCATGCGCCAGAGCAGTTTTTACGTGAACGATATATCGTCCATCAACACCTTCAAGACGCTTCGCTCGACCAATATCTCCTCCTGTCTTAGGAAGGATTTTCTCTGGGTTTAAAACAAGGTCTTCTAAAATTAATTCAACTTCGTCTGGAAGCTTGAACCCTTCTGCATCAAATAGTTTTATTCCATTATCATCAAAGTTATTATGCGATGCTGAAATCATAACTCCAGCATCTGCACGCATACTATTAGTCACAAATGCAACTCCAGGAGTTGGCAGAGGACCAGTAAATATAACCTTACCACCTTGAGAACATACACCTGAGGCAAACGCCTGCTCGAGCATATAGCAACTTAAGCGTGTATCTTTACCAACAATGACGAGGGGCCTCTTTTCATTACCACTCTTTTTTTGAAAGTAGTAAGTCACCGCTCGCCCTAGGGCCGTTGCGACTTCTGAAGTCATTGGATAAATATTCGCTTTTCCACGAATCCCATCTGTTCCAAATAATTTTCTTTCTGACATTGATTACCTTTTAGTATTTTCTAACTTTAATAAATTCTGGGTTAATCTGTAAGAGGTGTACTCCTTCTGGAAGAATTGCTCTTAACTTTACTTTAAACTTCCCTTTTTTCTTTGCGGGAATTTCTGCATATACTTTAACTTCACTACTTCTTAAACTCTTTCCTTCAGGTGCAAGAACATCTAAAGAGACCTTTCTCTTGGAAGGCTTAAACTTATGTGATGTAGAAATAAAGTTAATCGATATATTCTTTAAGTTGAGATTCGCCTTCTTTGGCCTAATATCATATTTCAACTTAAAGCTCTTATCCCCTAAATAGCGGACAAATTGAGGCAACTCGGCAAGAGTAACGTCAACCTCGCCCATTCCAGAAAAAGTGCTGATATCCACAAGGCGAGACTTAGTAACACCTACTTTCTTCATGAGACTTCGAGGCCCTTCGATAGACACATAACTAGGTGTTACCTTCGCTGTAATTAGCCTAAGGTCATCTGGCAGGTTCGATATAACATTGGCCTTAATATTTATTTTCTTATTTATGACTTTATCAAAGTGAAGCGCCAACATCTCAGGCTCTAATTTCACAACATCAACACCGAAAGGAAGAACGATATCGTTATCTTTTATAGAGTATTGAATCTCACGCTTACCTTTTAACTTTTTCTTTGAAAGATCTATAAATATTTTTAAATCTTCATCCTGATACTCTTTTAAGAAAGCTCGGGCTCCCTTAAGGGTCACTCTAACTTTACTAGCAGAAAGCTTATCAACTCCAAGGCCAACGGGAGACTTTACAGAGACGTCAAAACTTCTCTGAACAGTAATAGGCTCAGAGTTTACAACGTAGAACCAAAGAAAAACTGACGTAATTAAACTTAATATTTTTAATACGTGGCCTTCAAGCCACTTTACCTTTATATCTCTTTTCATATTCACCTGGCCTCAATCTTAGCAAGACCGTCTTTTAACTTTTCTCCAGACCAGAGATGATTCACATATTGTCGCAAGACATTCTCATCTGCGCATGCGTAGAAAACCCCATCAAGACAGATATTAATTTTCCCAGTCTCTTCACTCACTGTTATAACGACAGCATCAGATACTTCAGATATCCCAAGGGCAGCTCTGTGCCTTGTTCCATAGTGACGGTCAATGTCGACATTTTTAGATAGTGGTAGAAAACAAGCTGCCGCAGCAACTCTATCGTCCCTAATAATGATTGCACCGTCGTGAAGTGGTGATGACGTAGTAAAGATTGAATAAAGAAGGTCAGAGTGAACTTCACAATCTAGAAAAGTTCCGGTTTCAATATAGTTCTGTAGACCATTCTTTCTTTCAAGAACAATTAGTCCACCAATTCTTTCTTTACTCATTACCGCAGTGGCCCTAACAACCTCCTCAACATCAAACCCTACAGGAGATCGGTCAAAGAATTGAAACATCTTTCTACCTGTACCAACATTGGCCAGTGCAGCTCGTAGTTGATCCTGAAATAGGATGATAAATATAATGAAGAAATAATCAAAGAAGTGATCTAAGATCCAATTTAACGTGTAGAGGTTATAGTTAATCCCTAGGGCATAAATACCCGACAAAAAAACCATTCCTATCAATATCTGTACAGCCCTTGTTCCGTGCACAATCTTTAAGACTTGATAGATCATCAGAGCGACAATCCCCATATCTACAAAATCTTTAACGGATAGCTGTTTTAGTAAAATACCAAAAAAGTTCATAAAATCTCTTATTAAAGTACCAACAAATTATGTCATAATATATTGATATACTTAAGGAGTACTATCATGCCTACAAAATCAGTAATAGTAAATACTTCAGGCGAAGCCTTCTATGACATAACGGAAAGCGTAAAACGTGAGGCCACAAAGCTAATCAACTCTCAAGAAGGTCTTCTTTATATATTCACGGTGCATACAAGCTGCGCTCTAACATGCAATGAAGCTTTTGACCCAAGTGCGAAAATTGATATGGAAGAATTTATGAAGCACCTCGCTCCTAGAAACTTAAAGTTTATTACTCATACTGCGGAAGGTCCTGATGACTCACCTTCCCATATGAAGTCGATTCTTCTTAACCAGAACCTCTGCTTTCCTGTCATAAACAACAAATTACAACTTGGAACTTGGCAAGGAATATACCTCGCAGAGTTTAGAGACGGAACAAGAGACAGAAGTATTTTGATCAAGTACATTTCGGGCTAGCTTTGACGTCGATCTAAGATTGAGTATAATTTTTATATGAAAAAATTTATAACTATTGTAACTCTAGTCCTTTTTAAGATTAACCTTCTTGCTGCGGATGAATTCTTTATTCATAATCCGTCTAGTAGTATTCCACCTAATTTTAAAGAAGGTGCTCTATCTCTTCCAGAGAATATTGAATCTTTAAAAGAAATTAAGGTACTCATTTACCCACATGACCTCAAAAATGACTGGCGTCACGGAAAACCAGATGACCCAACGAAATTCTCTATTGTATCTAATAACAATATTACTATTACGAGTAACACAGGAAAGAAACTAAGTCTTAAGAAGGCGACTCTATACAAGCAAAAATCATCTATTCTTATAATTAAAGAAGATGGATCAAGAACATTCCTTGAAGCACCATTGAAATTTAATGCGACTAAACCTGTTAAAATTGAAAGGTTTGGTAATGAAGAGAAATCTAACTCATATGTTGGCCAATTTAAAGTTGGGCTAAATAGTAAAGGTCTTTATCTTGTAAACACTATTGATATGGAGACTTACCTATTGGGAGTTGTTCCAAGTGAGAGTTCACCATCATGGCCAATTGAATCTTTAAAAGCGCAAGCTCTCGCTGCAAGAAGTTATGCAATTTATCATCTCGTAAATGGTAGAGAAAGCAGTAGAGATTGGGATGTAGACGACACTGCCAGGTATCAAGTATATACAGGTGTTAGTCACAGAAAGCCTAGTACGGATAAAGCTGTTAACGACACTGCAAATGAAGTTATTCTATATAAAGGAAAAATTATTGTCGCATTTTTTCATGCTTACTCTGGTGGGTGGACTGATAAAGGAAGTGTGATATTTGAAAATGACACTGTCCCATACTGTGATCGATCTAAAGAAATCTTTTCAAGAGATGCACTAAGAGAAAACCTTTCGTCTCGAAGTCAGTGGATCGTTGAGTGGAAGAAAGCGTGGACGAAAAAAGATGTTCTTACGAAACTAAAGAGTCACAGGGATTTAAAGAAGAAGTTCACAAAGTTTAATCCAGAACTAACTTATGAGTTTAATGTTTTAGATAGAAATCCTAACTATGATAGTGCTCGAACAATTCAAATAGTTCAGGGGGATAATAGCGAAACAATGTATTTTAAAAAAATGCGTGGAGCTCTAGGATGGAGTAACTTCAATTCTTATCACTACTATATTGAGAATGAAACAAATTCAGATGTGTCATTTAGAGGCTTTGGTTGGGGACACCATATTGGTCTTTCACAATGGGGCGCTTATATGATGTCAAAGTATTATGGGTATAAGTATAAAGATATAATCAAGCACTACTATCACAATATTGAAATTCAAAAAATCTAGTATTCAATCCAGGGTGACGATCTTATTGGTTACCCTGGATATAATTAATTCTTCTTGTTAACTGACTTCAGCTCTAACATTGCCATTAAGGCCTCAAGATACTCTGCTCTTTTTTCATAATCTAATAAGTCATAATTAAGCTTAGAGTTATAATCAAAGAATTTCGTTACAGATTCAAAGAACTTTCTTTCACATCGTGCTGAGACAATTTTATTACATGCATTGTGTAGTCGAGAAATAAGGATGTCGTTATTAATAGGTTTATCAATTATATCAAAGGCACCCATTCTCATAACTTTTTGAACTAAATTCTTATCAGCAAATGCTGTTAGAAAAATTGTCTCTCCACTAAAGTCTTGTTCAATTAATTTATAGAATAACTCATCTCCAGTCATTCTCGGCATACTTATATCACTAAGAACAACGTCTATAGAGTTTTTTGATATTACTTCAAGTGCTTCAACACCATCACCGGCCTGAAAAACATTAGTAACATGTTCCTCTAGAATATCGACAAGAAGTTCTCTGATAATTTCTTCATCTTCAACAATTAATAAATTGATACTTTTAATGGGAACCTCTCAACTGATAATACTCTTAAAGTTTAGCACATCTATAAAGTTGAACAAGTTTCAACTTATTAAAAAATCAAAAAAAAGGAGTAGGTCAAACACCTACTCCTTGAATAATGTAAATATATTAACAGTCAATAAAACTATGCTACTTTCTTTTCTTCAGTCACTTCATCTGTAAAAGAAGTCTCTTCATTTTCAACTTTCTCTTTAGACTTTCCTTCAAGATTATCGAGAACAGAATTTGAAATAATTAATTTCTTTCTTAGGGCCTCTCTTGAGATTCCCATCTCTTTAGCTGCCTTAGATTTATTACCGTGATTTCTTTTTATTTCAGAAAGAATCATCTCTCTCTCAATCAATGCAAGTCGATCTTTTAAAGTAATACTATGATCACTTACAAATGGAATTGATCCAAACATTCTTTGCTTTTGTACAACATCCACTAAAGGGATTGCACTATTTTCAAAACCTATTTCAGTTATAATATGTGATTTAGGATTATAAAGTACCGCGCGTTCAACACATTTTCTTAGCTCTTTTACATTACCTGGCCAGTCATGTTGCTTAAGCTTTTCAAAGGCCTTTGGTGAGAAACTCTTAAGTAGAAGACCTTGCTTCTTACATTCTAGTTTCAAAAAGTATTCAATGAGATGTTCAATATCATCAGCTCTTCTTCTAAGAGGTTCCATATGAACAAAGGCACTTGAAAGTACTTCAAATAGCTCTTTATTCCATTCACCATTTTCAGACATTTGGGCCAGATCTTTTGAAGTTGTTGCAATTATTCTTGCATCAAAACTGACTTTTCCGCCTTCCAGACCTTTATTCTTAATGACCTCTAGTAAACGTGCCTGCCATTCAAACCCAAGGTTATGTATTTCATGCAGGATAACTGTTCCGCCTTTGGTTGATGTAAAAGCACAATCATGCTCATTAGGTCCAAAGAGTTGTTTTTCTAGTGTATCAAAATCTTTTAATTCACAATCAACTGTTTTAACTTCATTGAGACCACGGCGCCCCTCATGATGAAGAATTGTTCCATAAAGACTCTTACCAACACCAGGTTCACCATACACCATAACTGGAGTTGTGATATCTTTTAGCTTAATAATTGAGTTTCTTAATGAGCCAACATGTGGTGTTTTCCCAACAAGTGCAAACTTCCTATCAAAAGGAGTTGAAAATCTTCTAATCTGCGACTTATCAGAGATCGGGTTATAGTTATGAAATACTGAAGAGAAAACAAGAGCTAGTACTTTCATCGTCTTCTCATCTTCAATCGTAAATCGATCTTGGTTTCTCTTATTGATAACTTCGATAACACCAATAATTTTATCTTCTCTATTATGAATAGGATGACAAATAATAGATTTTGTTTCATAGCTAAAAAGAGTATCAAATTGATTATTAAATCTAGAACGATCACTCTTGGTGTCTATATTTAGAGCAACACCTGTTGTAAAAACTGATCCGGCAATTCCAAGTCTATAATCAAATTTTAAATTGTCCTTTTCAACTCCTAGAGCACCGACGGCCTCTAGTTCATTTGTATCTGGGTTAATTAAAAAGATACTAGATCTTTGAGCATTTAAAAGTCTAATAACTTCCTCGAGCATACTATCAAGGAAACCGTCTTTATCACCAAAGTGCGTAATATCTTTAAAGAGTGAAAGTAGAAGTGAGAACATTTCAAAACCATCACTAGCTTTTGTATATCTTTCTTTTATCGCTGAATCAATAAGACAATCTTTTAGTCTGTCAGACGAGAAACTTAGAATAAAGTTTTCTAAGAATTTATTAATTTTGTCTTCATGGTCAATCTCGACACCATAAATAATATCTTCATCTTCAAGACTGTTAGTAAATGCTCTAACTACTCTTCCAGTTAAATCAAGATGATGTTTTTTAAACTGAAGAGAGATTGCCAATTCAGTCCCTACAGAGATTCTATCTTTTGTAGAAAATCCAAAACCAGTTAGAGAAATATCAACGAGTTTTGCATCAGTAATATATTGCATATTTGCGAGATCATCTTCCTTTTCAATCAGAAACCTCACATCATCTGCTTCCTCAACAGGGATTCTAAATGACTGATAAAACTTAAACTCTGAAAAACTGGCCAACATAGTGACTCCTTATAAATTAGCAACTTTACTCACCTACTTTTCGGAACTAATGAGAAAACCTTTACACTTGTGCCAACAAAAGATGGCAAAGGTAATGATTACAGCGAGTTAATATATGAAGAGACAAAATAAGTTATTCTAGCGCTAGACAGATAACTTCGAAAAAGGCACATTTTAATGTACAATTACAATAACTTATTCAAGGTGTAGCCGTGATTTTTGAAGGATCTGAAAAGAAGGCCGAAATCATACTTAATAAAGAACACCAAGGACTACTTTCTAAAAAAGATAGTTTTTGGGAACAATTAGTGACGAAGGCCAATGCTTCTATACTGTCAAAAATAGAAAATAGTGTCGTAAAAGCATTCCTACTATCAGAGTCTAGCCTCTTTGTTTGGGAAGATAGGATTCTTCTAATAACATGTGGCCAAACGACTCTCATAGATGCGATTAAGTTCTTTGTTAAAGAGTTGGGACAAGATTGTATTAATCAAATTATATTTCAAAGAAAGAATGAATACTTCTCACACCTTCAGCCAACAACTTTCTATGACGATATAGAACGTCTCCAAGAAGACTTTGACGGTGTTGCTCTTAGAATGGGGAATATAGATGATCATCATAATTTTATCTATCATCTAAAAAGAGATTATACCCCCAACACTACTGATCATACTTTTGAGTTTCTCATCTATGAGATATGTGGTGAAGCACGAAGCTTCCTCATGCAAGAAGGTCTTACGTCGATTCAAGTAAGAGAATTTCTCAAACTAGATAGAATTCTTCCAGGGTTTACGATTGATGATTTTGTATTTAAACCTTATGGTTATTCCCTAAATGCGATTAACGGTGACAACTATCTAACGATACATATTACACCACAACAAGTTAGTCCATACGTTAGCTTTGAAACTGACATTGATATTAGAGAACATATTCCAACACTAATAGATATTTTCCAACCAGGCTCTTATGACTTTATAGAGTTTCAACCTGATAGGGAAAACTCTTGTGGAAAGCAAAGACCACAACAATATGAGTTAAAAACTGAAGTAGAGAGTTTTCTTTCATGTGGCTACAAAATGTATTTCTCACACTACTACAAGAAAAGAAAAGATAAGTTAAAACCATTTCAATTATTATAATAAAAAAGAGGTATATATGTTTAGTGATCTATGGATAGAAGAAAAGCACGAAGTTGGGTACGGAATGAGATATCAAGTAGAGCAAGTTCTCTACTCGAAAAAGAGTGAATTTCAAACTGTGGATATTGTAGAAACAAAGGGGCATGGAAAAATGCTTCTTAACGATGGACTCGTCATGGTTTCAGAACGAGATGAATTTATCTACCATGATATGATCACCCATGTGCCAATGTTAATTCATCCGGCCCCTAAGAATATCCTAGTTATTGGAGGTGGTGATGGTGGGACAGCGAGAGAAGTACTAAGACATAATTCAGTTGAAAAGTGTACAATGGTCGAAATTGACAAGCTCGTCTGTGAAGCCTGTATCGAGCACATCCCACAAACAGCAGAAGTGTTAAAAGGCCATAAAAAGTTAAATTTAATTATTGGAGATGGAGTTAAATTTGTTCAGGAAACAAAGGAAAAATTTGATATTATCATCGTTGATTCGACTGATCCAATAGGGCCAGCAGCACCACTCTTCGGTCCTGAGTTCTATGGAAATGTTAAGAAGTGCCTTGCTCCAAATGGTATTGTTGTTTCACAAGGAGAATCTCCATTCTTCAACGAAGATATCCAAAAGAGTATGTTAGAAGTTCTAAGTTCAGCATTTGAAAATACATATATCTATAACTTCTCAAACCTAACTTATCCCGGAGGCCTGTGGTCATTTACCTTTGCCTCAAATAGTTTAGATCCAATTGCTGACTTTAAACAATCAAGAATTGATGAATCAGGTCTAGAGTTCAATTACTACAACGAAGGCATACATAAAGCTGCTTTTAAGTTACCTACTTTTCAAAGAAAGAATTTAGAAGGACTCATAAAGAACCCATAGGATAGTGATATGAAATACTGGCTAATGAAATCAGAACCTGATGCTTTTTCCATTGATGATCTCAAAGAAAAGAAGGCCAAGGGAGAACATTGGGACGGCGTGAGAAATTACCAGGCGAGGAACTTCATGAGAGATAATATGAAACTCGGTGATAAAGTTCTCTTCTACCATTCAAGCTGTAAAGTACCAGGCGTAGTCGGTATTGCAAGTGTCATAAAAGAATCACATCCTGATCACACGAGCTGGGACCCAAAAAGTAACTACTATGATCCCAAATCTACTCCTGAAGATCCACGTTGGTTTATGGTTGATATAAAGTTTGAAAAGAAATTCTCTCGAACAATTTCGTTGAAAGAGCTAAAGGAACATATTGAACTTAAAGACTTAAAACTCCTTCAAAAGGGCTGTCGACTATCCATTATGCCGATAGCGAAGAAAGAGTTTGAATTTATAAAGTCACTTTAGTTATAGTAATAAAGATCAGTGCTCGTGAACAAACCACTCTCGAGGAAAGCGTACTTGAGGTCCGTAAACTCCATCTTCTGACCTATTTCCTGCAGCTATCGCCATTACAATATGATCGTGTCGACCCAACTTAAGCATTTTCTTGACTCTTTTTTCATCTAACCCTTCCATTGGAAGAGAGTCATGACCTTGCGCCCTAAGAGAAAGCATAATATTTTCACAACCTAAGGCACATGATTTAACCGCCCAAGTTCTAAGATCACTTGGCCAAACTGGACCTCTGGCCATAACTTGAAAAAGTCCAATCGTATTTAAGAGTAGCCACTTAAATGGAGACAATATCCCGAAAGGTCCCATCATACCGTAGGCAGCAGGAGCAATCTTCTTATAGTATTGCTCTACAACAGGAGGTACATCCTCACCTGCCTTTTTAAAGCTATTAAGCATTTCATGGCAATGCTTCTTCCAAGTATTTGTCTTAGCGACACAGACAATTATATGTGAAGCTGTCCTTGCACCATTTTGAGAAAAGCAATACTTAGCGAGTTCTTTTTTCGCAGCACTACTCTTAACAATATGAAACTCCCAAGGTTGTAAATTAGATGAATTAGGTGCTAATAGAGCATGGTCTATGGCCTTGTGGACATCCTCATCAGATATCAACTCATCTTTAAAAACTCTAACTGAGCGACGACTACGTACAACTTTATCGAATTCTTTAAAATCTATTTCGAGGGCAGGTTCACGATATTTATTATCTAGCTTTTTTGTAAATATATTCTCATCTTTCATAGCTAAACTTTAACAAGCTAATCTTAAAAAATGAAGAACTTTAAACCTTGTAGAAAACTTCTTCCAATCGATGTGTAGGAAAAAATAAGTAGAGCACTTGTCATTACGATTGAGATTGCAAAGAAAGCGATTATTACGATACCTGTAGTTCCAAGTTTTGCTTTCCAACTCTGTCTAAAATAGAGATGTAAATCTTCTGTCTTACTATGGGAACTATCTTCTTCATCACTAGAGGTAGGCCCCTCTGATATCGCAAATTCATCATCGTGACCATGTAGAGTTGCCTCACCTTCGCTGGCTCCGCCGTCTAAGTCAATTTCTGATAAGTCTGCCACAGGATTCTCCTATTACCTTTGCTATAGGTAATATCGGAGAATCCAAAGAAATATTTAATTTTGTCTAGAAAAGTCCGCGTACTGCATATCAACCCCAAGAATATGACTAACTAACCAGTTTTTAAGGAATGCAACGAATTTCTTCTTATTAAGACTCCCCTCAAAGAGAGCTTTTTCATAGGTTCCAAATTGTGCCAACATATTTTCATGTATTTTACTATGGGCCTCAAAATCAGGGTATTGAATTGACCTCATAAAGTCTTCTTCATCACTAAAGTGTAAAACTGTATAATCTCTTAAATCAATAAAGTTATTTTCCATTTCACTCTGTTGTGCTCCATTTAAAGACACAACAAGCTTATTAATTTTTCCAATTAATATCTTATGCTCTTCATCCATCTTATCGACTTTTAAGAGAAATTTATCATTCCAATCAAATGCCTTTAAATCAATTTTTGGAGTTTCACCCTTCTTATATATCGTATTAAAGATACTAGTAAACTCACTTTCAAGCTCATTAAATTCTTCATTTAGAGAGACTGATATTTCAAAAGCTTGTTTTGCAACAAGTGTAGATCTTTGGTTATTTTGTTCAAGCATATTAATCGCTTTAGATATTTCTTGAACACCAATTGATTGTTCATTAGACGCATTTGAAATTTCAGAGATTTTATCAGTCACAGTTGCAACACGATTAGAGATTTCATCAAAGGCAATAAGGCTATTTTCTACTTGCCCTTCACCCTTTTCTATATTCTTAGTAGCATCACGAACAAGACCTTCAACACTAGTTGTTGTCTCATCAACTATTTTATTAACAGTGCCAAGGCCTGTTTCTAGCATTTCTGAAATTTCATTGGCAGCTGTACCAGACATGGTAGCAAGATTCCCAACTTCTTCAGCGACAACAGAGAACCCTTTACCATGTTCACCAGCTCTAGCTGCTTCAACTGAAGCATTGAAAGCGAGGAGTTTTGTTTGAAATACGATATCGTTAATAACTTGAGTCTTCTCAGAGATATCCGAGATTACTGTTTTTATCTCATCAAACTTCTGATTATTATTTTTAACAAACTCTTCAAATTCTAAATTACCATTTTTAATAGTTGAAAAAGCAACCTTAAGTTCATTCATGAGCTTACTACTTTCAGTAACACTTGTCAGACATTGTTGAGTTTCACTCTTTGACTCTTCAGTAAAATCACGATTTCTTTGGACAGTGGCATTGATTTCATCCATAGCACTAACTGTTTGCTGTAGACCTTCCGCCTGCTCTGTTGCACCTTCAGAAAGGTTACTACTTGTACTTGATATTTGATCTGATACACCTGATAGCGCATCAACTTTTGATTTTAAAGTGATAAGCATTTGATAGACAGATTTAACTTGTAGGGCCTCTTTTGTTAAAAAGAAGATTGAAAGTAAAAGAGATACTGCTCCAGCTATAAGCAACAGTAATTCAGTTTGACCCTTCGTTAAAAACCAATTTAAAGCTAGCAAAGAGTTACTGATGAAGATCAGCGATCCTACAATGATATAATTCATAATCTCTCCATGATTATTTTTTTATATAATGGTACTAGAGCATTATAACTTAATCAACTAACTGATTTTGTTGATGATATAAATCACTATTGTCATTTTAAGTATGTGTAAGATCTTAAGCAATCTTCATAGAAGTCGGTTAACTTAACACCTTGTCTAGGGTTTAGATTACCCTCACGAATTTGGAGATCAATTGCCTTTTTAATGGTAAAGGCCATATATTGGGGATTGTACTGCATAGTAGAGAGAACATTTTCCGCCGATGATCCCTTAATTACTTCTTCAATATAGAACCCTTTTGAGTCTTGCTCATGTGCATATACATGAACTTCATTAAGCCTTCCAAAGAGATTGTGCATATCTCCCATAACGTCCTGATAGGCGCCAGTAAGGAAAATACCCAAGTAATATGGCTCCTTATCTAGTTCATGAACAGGAATAGTTTTCTTTATACCTTCTTCATCACTTATAAATTTATCAATCTTTCCATCACTATCACATGTAATGTCAACGAGTGAACATCTCTTAGTAGGCTTCTTCTCAAGTCTATCAATAGGTACAACAGGGAGGATTTGATCAATCGCCCAACTATCAGCGGCCGATTGAAAAACAGAAAAATTACATAGGTACTGCCCAGACAAGAATTCTTCTAACTCTTCACCTTGCTCAAAGTTGATTTCATTCTTTGAGATATATTTAGCAACCTTCTTTAAGATTCGCCAATATATCGTTTCAATTTTTGCCCGTTCAACAAGACTTAAAATACCAAGTTTAAACGCATTTAATGAGTCTTCTTTAAATTTTACTGTATCGTTATAAACCTCTTGCCAGTTTTTTAGCTTATCAAACTCTTCTTCGGCCTCTCTCATATTAGACACAAGATGAGACTCTCCTTCGATCGCCTGAGTATCAAAAGAAACGGAACTGGTATCAATCTCACCAATTATATTTGTAATCACACAACTATGATGTGCAGTTAAGGCACGACCACTTTCAGTAATAATATTAGGATGGCCTACACCTTCTAAGTCACATATTTGCTTGAGTCCATAAACAATATCTGCAACATACTCATCTAGTTGATAATTAATTGAAGAGTCATTAGTCGAAGCAGTTCCATCATAGTCAACGCCCAGGCCTCCCCCAACATCAAAGTATTCGAGATCAACTCCAAGCTGAGAAAGTTTACAATAAATTCTTCCTCCTTCTGCAATCGCCTCTTTTATCGCTCTAATATCTGTTATCTGACTTCCAATATGGAAATGGAATAACTTTAAACAATCAAGAAGTTCCTTTCCTTTTAAAAGTTCAACAGCATTTATAATTTCACTTATAGTTAAACCAAACTTTGCCTTATCTCCACCTGAAGATTCCCATTTACCTCTTCCCTTAACTGTCATTCGCGAACGAATCCCTATAATAGGCCTAACTCCAGTTTCCTCACAAAGAGATATAAGTTTAGTAAGTTCACTAAACTTTTCAATAACTACAACTATCTTTCGGCCAAGCTTACAACCAAGTAGGGCAAGCCTTAGATAATCTTCATCTTTATAGCCATTAAGTATAGTGAGAGAGTTTTCATTGGTATTATAAGCTAAAACAGAGAGAAGCTCGGCCTTACTACCGGCCTCAAGCCCAAAGTTATACCTTTGCCCTGCTTCAACTATTTCTTCAACCACTTCTCGCATTTGATTTACTTTTACAGGATAAACGCCAAAGAATTTGCCATTGTATGAGGCCTCATCAATTATGTCATCAAAGGTTTTATTAAGAGTGCGAACTTGGGCACGCAGTATATCGTGAAATCTAATGACGACTGGAAAGCTAACACCTTGAGAGATCATCTCATCAACAACATCTTTTATAGCTATATCTTGAGAAGGAAATTCTTTATTAGGTATGACAGCTAATTGACCACTGTCATTAATTGAAAAATGGCCGGCACCCCATTTCGAGACGCCATATGTCTTATCTGCTTCTTCTAGAGACCATGTCATGACTCCAAACTCCTAAAAGTTTAGTTGCTCTTTTTCTGCTCTTCATCTTCAGACTTTTCGTTAAGAACGATTTTATTAGTCATCGGCGCATGAAAGAGAGCATAGTGAATTGAGCTCTTGAAAGTACCCCAAAACTCCTTATGTCTTCTATTATCACTAGAAGGGAGCTCTAAAGTAAATGTTGGAATATTTCTTTCATTACCTGCGTAGTTACCAAGGCTTCCAGGAAAGAAAGGATAATTTTTAATTCTATATCCCTTGGCCTTCTTACTCATTTGAATAAGAAGATTATTCGCTTTATGTGCAACGGAATGAAAATCTAAATTCGATACTGTTGGTCCATCGTAATCAATGATTGTTAACGGAGCATGGACAGAAATTATCTTATTAGGCTTATATCTCTTTATTAGGTTAACTTGAAATAGAGTCTCTGGTTCAGAAACTGATTTCTTTCCAGGGTTCCTTCTCTTATCTTTCCTATAGCGAGTTCTCCAGATTTTCTGTGCTTTCTTATTCCAGTCTTTTGTAGGGAAGTTTCTGTTAACATCAACACCCCTAGCATTCGTCCTTGTTGGCCATCTCTTAAAGAATGAATCAGGATTAACAACAGGAACAACAACAATTAAGTTATCTTTTAATCTTTCTTCTGTAAGGTGGTTATGTAAGTGGTGAAGAATATCATAACAAAACTTTACAGGAGTAATCTCGTCTCCATGTACTCCACAAAGTACCATAGTCATATTCTTAGGTTTTTCCTTGTGCGCCTTTTCATCTCCAAAAGTAACCCACATCAGAGGATCACCCCATACGGAGTTTCTAACATGGTTCCACTTAAATGAATTACAACGACTATGACCCCAACCGTAATTGAGAAACTTCTTACTTATCTTCTTGCAGAATTTATTAACTTTCTTTGTATTCTTAACTCTTACAAATTTCTTAGGAACAACAGCTGTTTCGGCCTTAATAGAATTCAAGTCCTTTTCGACTTTCTCTTTTAGGGTTAACTCTTTCTTCTGTTCTGTAACTTTAGTTTGAGGCTGAGCGCTTGCATCCTTGCCACCATCACGGTTTACAACAGAGATCTTTGAACAACTTAATGTTAGAGTAATAAGTAATATAGTTTTTATTAGTTTTTTCATCATTTTTATATCCGTTTTGAGATATCATTATATACAGGCACTTTGATAATGGCAGCTTTTTTATGAAATTTCTTATCCTTACAGTAAATTCCACGCTTCATAGTATCTGTGAATTATCACGATCTCTTAATAATTATAACCTAGAGCATCAAATAATGGACCCATTTAAATTCAATCAAGATGAAGTTATGAACACCTCTTATGATTGTATTCTTAATCGAGTAAGTGGAATCTCTTATAATGATCAGGATCTAGAATTTCTTGAAAACTATTCAAAAAGATGGCCAAAAACATTGATAATAAATGATCCGATTCAAACAAGAGTATTTCGAGATAAGTACAAGCAGTTTGAACTTTATAAAGCTTCAAGTATCCCTACTATCGAATCTTTAAACCTAGAGAATACTTCTGTTAAACATATAGAAGACTTTACGAAAGCTCACACGTCATTAAAGTATCTTTTAAAACCACTGAGAAGTAACCAAGCAAGAGGTATTCAAATAACAGAAATACCCGTTAATAACTTTAAAAAGCTTCAAGAGCTAAAAGATACGAAATATATTCTACAACCTTTAATACTTAAGAAGTGCGAATGGCGTGTCTTATTAATTGATAATCAAATTCTTGGAATACTAAAAAAAGAAACTAGCAATGATGATGAGTTACTTAATTGTGAAGTAGCAACTCTTACAGAAGTAAGCCAAAGCGATACTCCAAAGGAGCTTAGGGAACTTGTTTCTAAAGTTATAATCGCTTCAAAACTCTATATCCAAGCACTAGATATCCTAGAGGATCATCAAGGCAATTACCTTCTTATTGAAGTAAATAACGTCCCAGGCCTTAAGTATTTTGAAAAAACTACAGGGATTTCACCTGCTAAAAAACTGACTCAACGTATTATCAGCAACTTGCGTAGCTAAAGTCATACGAAAGTATCTCCGACAAATAATTAGTTTGATACACGAAACTTTTTTGTGTATACTCTAATTCGAAGAGGTAATCGTATGTATGTATGCGTATGCAATGGAATCACAGAAGAAATGTTAGACACTGCTCAAAAGCAGGGCCTTTCAGATAGAGAAATACTAAACCGTCTAGGTGTTGGTAACTCTTGTGGTGTCTGCGTAATCGACGCACTAGATAATATGAGATCAAACTCTCTAAAGTCTCAAAAGACAAGTAATCGCAAAGACTCTAAAAAATCCTAATCAAATTCTAGACACTAATTCCTTTCAGGCCTACAATATTTTAAATTATTGTATTAAATCTTAACGTTTTAAAAGGACATCCTATGAAAGGTGATAAGAAAATAATAGATGCATTAAATAGCGTTCTAACAAGAGAGCTTACTGCTATAAATCAGTACTTTCTTCATGCAAGAATGTTGGAGGATTGGGGTCTAGAGAGACTTGGCCACCTTGAATATAAAGCTTCAATTGATGAAATGAAGCATGCTGATGAACTAATTAAAAGAATCCTATTCCTTGAAGGACTACCAAATCTTCAAAAATTAGATAGAATTAAAATTGGTCAAAATGTTCAAGAGATTATTGAATGTGACCTTGAAGTTGAATATCACGCAATTCCACTTTTAAAAGAGTCTATAGAGCTCTGTGAAAAAGAGCAAGACTATGTATCTCGTGAGCTATTCACTGATATCCTAGCAAGTGAGGAAGAGCATATTGATTGGCTTGAAACTCAAAAAGGACTAATTGATAAAGTTGGTCTTCAAAATTACATGCAATCACAAATCTCATCTGAAGAATAAAGAAAGGCTCCACTTAGGAGCCTTTTTTATTTAAGCAACTTTTTTATAATCTGGTAACTTCGCTGTCATTAGAATTGGAATAATTAAAAATGCTGACCCAACAAGATATGGCATTGCAGAGTTATATTTCCAATAGATTAAAGAAGCAGCAATCGGTCCAATCACTCGTGAAAGAGCTCCAAGTGACCTAAAGACACCAATACTCTGACCTTGATTTTCAACAGGAGTATAAAGAGATACAAGAGAAGTTAAACAAGGTATTGCCATTGAACTTCCTACAGCTAGAAAGAATAAACCACCATAAATAAGAAATGAACTTTGAGCATAAGCAATTAACAACAGACCTGGAATAATTGAAATTAGTCCCATTAGCGCCATCTTTCTTTCACCAACCGAGTGAGCTTTTCTTCGAACAACTCCACCTTGAACTAGGGCAATAATAAAGCCAATAAAGATAAACATATAAGCGTTATCCATAGAAGAGTAACCTAATCTTTCAGCAGCTAAGAAAGTTAGTGTAAACTCCATTCCAGAGAAGGCCATTAAGAAAAAGAAATGTCCAATATTAACTAAGTTAATACCCGGAAATGGAAGAGGCTTAAATAGCTTGAAAATATTAGCCGTTCTAGTCCCCTTCTCTTTTCCTCTTTTTTCTTCTGGAAGTGTTTCTTCAAATTTTTGAATTAAATTTTTAACATTATAAAGAGCAAGTAGCCCAGCAAGTGCCGCAGGCATAGAGAATGGATTAACTCCATAGGCAGCAAGACTTGGGTAGTAGTCTAGTAAATTAATCATTGAGAGAATTCCCCCCATAGCAGGACCAATTATAAACCCAAGGGCGAATGCAATACCAATCGTGGCCATTCCTCTCGCTCTATTTTCTTTTTGAGTTACATCAGCAACAACCGCCGTCGCAGTTGAAATATTCCCACCCATGATTCCACCAATCAGGCGAGCAAGAAGTAGAACAGTAAAGCTTCCAGAGAAGAACCAAAGTACGTAACTTAGAAATAGTCCAAATACAGAAACGATAAGAACTGGTCTTCTACCTATTCTATCTGAGATCGCTCCCCAAATTGGAGCAGCAAAGAATTGTAGTAGAGAGTATATTGCACCAAGAGCACCACCAAAGAGAACAATAGAGCTAAAGTTTGTTGCTCCTCCTGATTCAGTCAGTGCCGTAATTGAGCCAAATATTGCTTTTAGAAATACATTGTCGGCATCAACAGTTAAGTAGTGTTTTGCAAGAGAAGGAAATAGTGGAAAGATTATTGAGAAACCAACAAGATCTAAGAATAGAGTTAAGAAGACAATCTTCAGTGACTTCTTGGCCTTATCCGTTAAAGGTGGTACTTCCATTTCTTGATTTGGCATTTCCATATAATCTTCCTCTTTTATTTCTTTTTCAAGATTTGATATTTTTGATTCTTCATTGGCCAAACATTCAACATATTCAGCAAAATCCTTATTCCACTTTTCATCAGTATTTAAACATGGCACGTGGTGAATGACACCGCCATGGTCTTTTACGTCTTCTTGTAGTTCATGCCCTATTTCGTCAATTGTCTCAAGACAGTCAGCAACAAACGATGGACAGTAAACTGCAATATTCTTTCTTCCACCCTCTACAAGGTTTTCAACATAACTATCAGTGTATGGAGTTAACCACTCCTCTGAACCAAATCGAGATTGGAAAGTCATATGAATTCTTTCTCGTGGAATTGATGTCACTCTATCTGTAATCAGTTTAAAGGTTTCAAAGCAATGTTGAAAGTATGGATCCCTCTTATAGATAACTCTTCTTTTTGGAATACCATGAAATGAGATAACTAATTCATCAACATTTTTTTCACTTAGAGTTTTCTCAATATTAGCAACAGAGTTTTCAATAAAAGCATTTGAGCGATGAAACTGAGTAATGATTGTGAAGTTAGGAATTCTCACCCTACTCTTTAGTACTGAAGCAAAGAAATCTATCCCACTTGCAATTGTACTTTCTGAGTATTGAGGGAACATTGGAATAATAATTAAGCGCGACGCTGGGTGTGCTTTTTCATCAAGCTCTTTTTCCCAGGCATCGTAAACATCATCCACTCTAGGATCGCAGAGCAAGAAGGCATGTTCTACTTCAACATTTTCACTCGTTAGGTCATTGACCTTTTCTGTAAATTCTCTTGTGATTCTTGTTAGAGGAAACTCACTCCCCTCCCAGATTCGTGAATAAAGAGCAGCAGACTTCTTTGGACGAAATGGAATTACAAAGAAGTTAAGAATAATCTTCCACAAAAGAGGGTTAATATCGACGACTCTTGGGTCACCCAAGAACTCCTTTAAAAATACCCTTACATCACTAATAGATGGGGATTTTGGAGAACCAAGTTGAACAAGAACCACCTTCGTTACAGGTCGTCCTTTTGGAAAGTTTAATAATGGGTGACGTTTTGCCATATGAGTTACCTAATGATAATAATTTTGTTATAATTTTAAATATTTGTATCAAGAAAAATAGAAATTGAAAACTAAAGGTGGAGACCTAATGGCAATTAAGAAGAAGACTAAAGTAAGGAAGACAAAGCTCTCTCAAGGCCGTGAGAAGAAGGAACTAAAAGAGCTTGCACTAGGTTCTAACAGAACAGATTATCCAGATACTTACTCTCCAGACATCTTAGAGGTCTTCCCTAATAAAAATCCAGATAATGACGCATGGACAACTTTTGTTTGTACAGAGTTTACATCTCTGTGCCCAAAAACAAATCAACCAGACTTTGCAAGAATCTATATAAACTATATTGCAGATAAGAAAATGGTAGAATCTAAATCAATGAAGTTATACCTGTTCAGTTTTAGAAACCACGGAGACTTCCATGAGGACTGCATTCAAAAGATTTGTAATGATCTCACGAAGATAATGAAGCCTAAGTATCTAGAAGTAGTTGGTGAGTTTACACCTCGTGGTGGAATTTGTATTTATCCATTTGCATCTAGTAGCAATAGTAAGAGACAATATAAAGACATAAAGAATAAGAGATTTGCTGAATATGCCCCAGGGAAGTATTCAATGGAACTCTCAAAAATATACTAAGGAGTTACCATGTTTGGACTAGGAATTTCAGAAGCACTTATATTACTTGCCATCGTTGTCCTAATGTTTGGAGGTAAGAAACTTCCTCAACTAGGAAAGTCAATGGGTCAGGCCATTACAGGATTTAAGAAGGGTCTCAACGAAAGCCCAGAAGAAGAAAGCAAAGATAAAATAGAAGATACTACAAAGAAGAATACATAGAAAAAGCTCCACCAAGGAGCTTTTTACTTATTAGCACCATTTTCGACCTGTTTTATAAGATCATCAATATCATAAGGCTTACCAATAAAGCCTGAAACACCCTTATCTTTTAATCCTTTTTCATCAAGATCAATTGCCCCTGAAGATAGAAAGAACGGCGGCATCTCTCCACCAAGAAGCTCTGTTGCTTTAACGAAGAATTGTTCTCCCGTCATTTCAGGCATCTTAGAGTCAGAGATTATAATATCGTATTTTTCAGATGATAATGTTTCAAGAGCTTCAGCACCACTAAGGCAACCTTTTACAATATGGCCCTCCATATCAAAGGCATCTGCACATAATTCAAGAAGGTCAGGCTCGTCATCAACGAGCAAAATATTTAATTTAGGTTTTGACATGGGCTAATTATGTATCGATTTAGAAAAAGAGAAAAGTTAATTTTTGGTTAAAAAAAAACCTCCAAATGGAGGTTTCTTATATAAAAAATCACCTAAGCGACTGATTATTCAATAATTTCAAGAACAGATCTCTTTTTAAGCTTTGTTGAAGCTGCATTTAAGATTGTTCTAAGAGCTCTAGCTGTTTTACCTTGCTTACCGATAACCTTCCCTAAGTCAGACTTATCAACTTTAAGCTCGATAACAGTTGTTTGCTCACCAACTATTTCACCTACGCTAACTTTCTCTGGCATATCTACCAGTGCTTTACTAACGTACTCAATTAAATCTTTGAGTTCACTCATTGTTATACTCTCTTGGATAAGAAGTTAATTAAGTTCACTAATGGCAAAGATCTAAGACCTTTGCCCAATCTAAAATAAATTAGTTAAGTGTAACTTTATTCTTCTTAAGAAGTGTTCTAACAGTGTCAGAAATAGTTGCTCCACCAGAGATAAGGGCTTGAATTCTTTCAGCTTTAACGTCAAGAAGTGTACCACTTTCTAAGTGTGGGTTGTATTGTCCTAGCTTCTCGCTGAAACGTCCATCTCTTGGATTTCTTGAATCTGCTGCTACGATTGTGTAAATTGGCATGTGTGTTCTACCACCACGTTGTAATCTAATTGTAAGCATTAAGTACTCCTACTTGTATTTAAACACTAATTAATTTCGTTATATTCGCTGTAAAAATAATCAATTTTTTTAAATAAATCAACTACTTTCTATCAGACAGCTAATGTATTAAAATCTTTATAGGATGACAAGCGAAGAATTGAAAAATGCAAAATTTATCGATATCCACTCTCACCAAGGCAGAGAGGCCTCCAAAGATGTCATTATCTATAGTTATAACCCTGGAATCAATAGCAGCCCCTCAAAAGGCCAGCTCTTCTCAATAGGAATTCATCCTTGGTCAATAAATGATACTGATATAGAAGAGCATTGGAATACTCTTAAAGAAAATATTCAATCAAATGATCTGGTCTTTATCGGGGAGGCCGGAATTGATCTCACAATCAATGTCTCCCTCAAAGAGCAAGAAGAGATCCTTTTGAGACATATACAATTGAGTGAAGAACACAAAAGGCCACTTATTCTTCATGTCGTTAAGTCTCAACAAGAGATTCTTAAAATAAGAAAAGAGAGTAAGGCAGAGCAGGGCTGGATACTCCATGATTATAATGGAAATAAGCAAATGATAGAGCAATGTCTTAAATACAGTGGACTCTATTTCTCCATCGGCCCAAGATTTTTTAACTCTCCAAATTCTAAGATTGCAAAAGACTTAATGAGCATACCAATCGATAGACTGCTCTTTGAAACTGATGATCAAACGACCTTTAGCATTGAAAGAATTTATACTGAATATTCTAAGCTCTCAAATATTAGAATTGAGGAGCTCAAAGGTATTATAGAATCTAACTTTAAGCGGCTTCTTCCTTATTATGAAGAGTAACAGAAATCTTCTTTAATAAAGTCTCAGCACTTACTGGCTTAACCATATAATTATCGACGCCCGTGCTTATTGCTTGAATGACATGTTCTTTATCGTTATCACTTGTTACCATAATAAATGGGACATCTTTAAATCTCTTGTCCGTTCTCATTTTTGACAAGAATTCAATTCCATCCATGTCAGGCATTTGCCAGTCTGCAAGAACTAGAGACACTGGCTCATACTCGTCAAAACTTTTCTTGAGCATTTCAATACCTTCAAAACCATCATTTGCACCAAATACCTTCTTAAAGCCCTTTTTACGAAGGATTAGTTTTATGTGATTACGGGTATCCATACAGTCATCAACGATCAGTATTTTCATTCCCTGGTTTACTTTCATTGATCTATCCTCGCTATACTCTCTATCTACGACGCTATGGTATCGGCCTGCTCCTCTTCTTCATCAGAAGAATGAGTATGAATTTTATGTTTTAAAAGGTCATGCCAAAGGTCTAAGAAATCTATACAGCTTCTCACTGTGGCCCTAAAAGCAGTTTTATCAATTGGTTTATCGAGGTAATACTTTGCCCCACGATTAAAACAATCTATTGCAGTCATTAGTCTCTTATCAGCAGAGAGAGCGATTACCTGAATACCTTTTTGCATCTCTAAGCATTTTGAAATAACATCTGCTCCATTCTTATCTTCAAGTTGAAGATCAGTTATTACAATGTGAACCTGATGTTTTTGAATAAACGCCAGAGCTTCCTCTGGGTGTGAAAATGCGCTGAAAGTTATTTCATCGTCTGGAAATTGTGATAAGTATTTCCATGTAAGATTTAGAATACATTCATCGTCATCAATAATGACAATTCTAAAAGGGCGGTTAAAAATCATGAACACTCCAGCATAAAATATTAAAGACTCTATAATCTTACTCAATAAAATTATATCAGATAAACATCTTTAATTGACATATATCTTATGGCCCTAAACAATGGAAAATAATCAAAATACGAATACCCTAGATTCTTTAGTCAACTTTCCCATACTACTAGCACCAATGGTTGGCATCACTCACGCAGCAATGAGAAAGTCTCTCTCAAAGTTCATACCTACAGAGGCCAGAACAATTTGGCCCACAGAGATGTTGAGCTCAAGAAAGATACCAGACCAAAAACTTGACGAGCTCCCACAAACAGTAAAGTGGAGTGGCGATACAAACCTATGTCCACAGATCCTAGGAAACCAAGAGACACATATACGAAATACTATAATTAAGCTTGAACAATGGGGTGCAAAGGCAATAGATATCAATATGGGCTGTTCTGTCAAAAAAGCACTAAGACACAATTACGGTGTGTCTTTAATGGGAGACACAGAGTACGCGTCCTCAGTCGTTAGAATGGCAAAGAGAAGCTCTAAACTTCCAGTCTCGGTTAAGCTTAGAGCAGGGCTTCAAAAAGATTTAAGCTATCTATTAGATTTTACCCAATCTCTAGTTGATGCCGGCGCAAGTTGGCTCTGTCTCCATCCAAGACTTTCCACCGAGGGACGAAAAGGATCTGCAGACTGGTCGCAAATAAAATATCTCAAAGATAATTTATCTGTACCTATTATTGGAAATGGGGATATTCAAACTTTCCAAGACATTCAAGATATGTTCGAGCAAACTAATTGTGATGCCGTTATGATTGGTCGAGTCCTTACGGCAAAACCATGGCTATTAACTGAATATGCTAAACACAAGGGATTTAAACTTACTCAAAAACAAGAGGAGCTAATCCCAAGTAATGGGCAACAGCGCTCTAAAATCTATGGTGAATACCTCTATGATTTTGTAGTAAATTGCTATGATCTATTTGAAGAAGATGATGCCTTAAAGAGAGTGAGATTCTTTGTAAAAGTTGGTCATCCATGGCTTAACTTTGGTCACAAACTTTATAAAGAGATCCATAAACTTACGAATAAGGATGACCTTCTAAAATTTCTTGAAACTTACTTTAAGAACTCTTGCTTATCACAGAGTGATAGAACACAGTTAAGATATTAATGATGACAAGTTTTACAACGACATAGTTTGATATTGAATAGGTGCGCGCTAACGAGAGCTAGTCCACCAATAATTGATGATGCCAATTCTAAAGGTTCACCAATATCATGTGCTAGAAACTCGTGACACAAATGTCCAATAATCACAAAGCTCATACCTACTAAACCGACATAGAGAGGTCTCTTATCTTCATGAACCTTTAGCTTAGAAATAAAAGCATAGAGACCAAGAGGAACAACAAAGATAAATCCAAGAAGGTGAATCCACTCTTCTTCAAACATTTGACCAATTGATGGAGCAAAGATCATAAGAAATGGAATTGCCATACAGTGTATGCAACAAATTACGGATAGGATAATTCCTGCCTTATCTGAAACTTCTTCTGTCTTTACATTTAAATCTTTCAAATGATTCTCCATTATTTTGAGAGACTGTTATCTATTCCAGCAGGGATCTTGTCAAGAACCACATCTATTTTTGTGACCCCCTCCCCTTTGACATAGTCATATTCATAGAAGCAGGCCTTTCCATTATTATCGCAGCGGTTTACGCGCTGGCATTGGGCCTTTTCATCATAAATATAATCCGTCTTTCCACTTACAAGAATCCCAACAACATCACCGGCCTTATCTAATACGGGTGAGCCAGAGTTTCCTTGGAATGAATCTAGCGCAGCATAGAACTTACTCGAGCTTCCATTAGTATCAATGACCTTTCCACCCGGAGCAACCTTCTTAGGAAGACCTGAAGGATGTCCAATAACAACTAGTTCTGTACTATCAACTAATTGTGCAGTCTTTAGAGGCTTTACGCCTTCTACAGCTTTTTCAAGCTTGATAATGGCATAATCATGGGCAAAGTTATATTTGGCCTCAATAACCTCTTTGCAATTATATACTTGCTTCAGGCTCACTTTATTCTCGTAGGCCTTTGTCTGAGTAAAATCGAAGCTCCAGACAAAGTCCTCACACATTTTTTCAGGATTACCATTGTATGGATATGGAAGGGCCTTTACACAGTGTCCTGCAGTAATTAATGTATCAGGAGAAATAAGGAATCCACTACATTCTGATAAGACTGGCTCACTATAGAACCTTTCATCAGAGCAGAGGCTATATTGTTCTCCTAATGTCATGAAAGTTGAAGCTTTGTAATATGAAGCAAACTCTTTTAGCTTAGACTTTCTGATCATTGAGGCGACCGCAGCAGACTTATGCTGCCAGAATATTCCTGAATTTAAGGCATTTACACGGTTATCTTGTCCGTAAATGACCTTATTAACAGCGAATGTGTTCCCACAGAATATAAATGATAGTCCAATAATAAGCTTCAAAGCTTTCTCCTAGTACATGTGTTGTATAAAAAAACGCATGATATTAAAAGGAAACGCTAATATTTACACGAAAACATTAATTATTGACTCATATTTAAGGTATACTACTGAAAACCCGATAAGAACTTAACCTATAGAACGAATTTTAAGGAATTTGATAATGTCATTTAATTTTGATGAACAATTTGACGAGTTAAAAAATGAATATCTACATTCAATTGTAGATGACTTAGATCAGATAGAAGGTCTACTTGTTAAAGATAGCTTTAGTACAGATGACGTTAAAGAAGTATTCAGAACAATTCACTCTTTAAAAGGTGGAGCATCAAGCCATGAGATGACGCTCTTAGGAACAATCTGTCATCACTTTGAGGACTTCATATCCAATCACCTTTCTCAAAAAGAAATATCATCAGACCTAATAGATACAGCGTTAAAGTTCGTAGACCTTTTAAGAAAGGCCACAAAAGATTTCCAAGAAAATGATGTAACAAACTTTCAAAAGTATATTGATCAACTTGCAGAATTAAGAGTTGGAGATGTTGAAGAACACCAGGAGTATAAAGGTCGTATTCTAGTTGTTGAAGGGACTGTCACAATGGCAAATATAATCAAGAAGGGCTTAAGCCAAATTGGTTATGATTGTACTCTTGCTAAAAATGGTCTTGCAGCATTTAATCGTCTAGTAACAGAGAAGTTCGATGTCTTAATTACAAGTCTCAACATTGAGCAGCTCGATGGAATCTCTCTTATAACAGCTGTTAAAACAACCAATAATGTAAATTCAAATATTCCCACTGTCGTTATCTCGGCAAGTACCAATATCAAAGATAGATTTCCAAGAGAGTATAGACCGTCTTTTGTTATAGAAAAGAATACGCAGTTAATGAAGAACCTCATGGGTATTTTGGAAAATGCATTTAACGAAGAAGGCGATAGTCTTCCGTCTCAAGAAGATATCGCAGGTCCAGAGAAAATTCTCTATGTTGAAGATGATCCAAGAATGCAAAAGCTCTTTGCCCTTGCTTTAAAGAAGTATGCAAATGTCGAAGTAGAGTTTGCAACGACAAGAGAAGAGGCCCTTAGAAAATGTAAATCATTCAAGCCACAGCTTCTACTTTTAGACAACTTTCTAAAAGGCTGTACAGGCCAAGATATATTTAATGATGTGCTTGATCAGAGAATTCCTTCCATATTCTTAACGGCAAGTGAAGCTGCCGTTGATGTAAAGAGCTTAGGAAAGCATAAGGAGTTTTTGGGAATAATCACCAAGCCGTTTAGGCCTGGTGCAATCTATGGTCAGGTGTGCAGGTTCTACAAGAACCGCTAAACTTAGTAAGTGTGGATCCTAAAAGAATCCACCACCCCATTGTCCACCCTTTTTACGTTTCTTCTTTGGCTTACCCATTCCTGGCATACCAGGCATTCCGCCCATTCCAGGCATACTTGGCATTCCACCACCTTTCATCATCTGCATCATTCCACCCATCATCTTCTCCATTTGCTTAAACTTAGCAATGAAGTCCTTGACTTGAACAACAGTGTTTCCAGAACCTTTTGCGATTCTTTCAATGCGTGACTCTTTTACTATTTTGTAGTTTTGTCTTTCTGCTTTTGTCATCGAGTTAATAATAACTCTCATTCGCTTCATCTCGTCTTCAGCAGGACTAAGATCACCTACTTCACGAAGCATTCCCCCCATTCCAGGAATCATTTTCATGATACTTCCCATTGAGCCAAGGTTCTTCATCATATCCATTTGCTTCATAAAGTCATCAACGGTGAACTTACCTTTTTCAAGGTTCTTCATCATGCTTTCAGCTTCATTTTGATCAATTGCCTGCTCTGCTTTTTCAACTAGAGAGAGAACATCCCCCATATCTAGAATACGGCCAGCAAGACGATCAGGGTGAAAGAGCTCAAGGTCTTTCATTTTTTCACCTGTAGAGATGAACTTAATTGGAACACCTGTTACATGCTTAATTGAGAGCGCCGCTCCCCCTCTTGCATCTGAGTCCATTTTTGATAGTACAACACCTGTTAGACCTACAGTTTCATGAAAGCTCTTAGCAACGTTAACCGCTTCTTGACCAGTCATTGCATCTGCAACCATGAGGACTTCAGGGTTATAACCATTAAGAGACTCTCTAACCTCTTTGATTTGTCCCATGAGTTCTTCATCGACATGAAGACGTCCAGCAGTATCGATAATAACAATGTCTATATCGTTGCTCTTTGCAAAAGCAAGAGCATCTTGAGCAATATCTTTTGGGTGTTTTGCAAGATCACTATCAAATATGTCCATGTCCATATTCTTAGCAAGTGTCTTTAATTGGTCCTTTGCTGCTGGTCTGAATGTATCAGCAGGAACAAGAAGGACTTTCTTCTTTTCTTTATTTCTTAAATGTAGTGAAAGCTTTCCAGAGAAAGTTGTCTTACCTTGTCCGTTAAGACCTACGATAAGAATTGGAATAGGACCAGTTCTTTCGATATCAAGAGATGTGTTCTCATCTCCCATAACCTTTGCAAGTTCCTCATGAACGATTTTTACAAATTGCTCACCAGGGTTAACACCTTTTAGAACTTTCTCTCCAAGGGCCTCTTCTTTAACGTTGTTAATAAAATTCTTAACAACTTTAAAATTTACATCGGCCTCAAGTAAGGCGGTTTTGACTAGTTTTAAAGTTTCATCAATATTAGACTCAGAGATCTTCCCTTTACCTGAAATATTCTTAAACGCGTCAGAGAACTTCTCACTTAAATTATCAAACATGGTTTGCTTTCCTTATCCTATTAATTTTTCAATTAGTTTTAAGCAATCTTGGGGTGCTTTAGCAAGGGCCGAAGGGTCATATTTACCCAAATACTCTTCTAAATCATCTCCTGCCCAACACGCCGCAATACTCTGACAGCCAAAGCTCATCGCCCCATATAAATCAGGGTAGCTGTCTCCTATCATAACCACCTTGGACTTATCATAGTCACCAACCATCTCTTCTAGGCCTCTTGGGTTAGGTTTTGGTGCGCAGTCATCGACACATCGAAACTCAAAAAAGTACTGAGCGATGCCTAACTCCTTTAAAATACGTAGAGTTGATTGACGGTCCCTTGCTGTCCATACGTAGAGCTGATATTTCTTATCAACGAGATCTAAAACAAGCTCTTTGATATTTGGAAAGAGTTTAAATTCATGTCTTTGCTTTGCAGCAACTTCTCTCCATGTATTTATCAACCTTTCTTGAAGCTCTCTGTCCTCAGAAGGATCTAAATCAAAGTTATTAGCAACCGTCATAAGATCAGCAGCATATTTCACACGCGCCTCATCAATAGTAACTTCACGAGCTAGAATAATGGTCATTAGCTCTGCTAGACCCTCATAAATAGATTCTTGTGATGATATTAATGTCCCATCACAGTCAAAAACCACGTGTCCGCGGGGATTTTCTACAAAACTCATATAAACTTTGCTCCAGTAATTGACGAATTTCCAAGTCGCTGATAAATCATGCCTATGGCAAATAATCTCACTTTTTCGACATCTCTTCAACAGAAGATTGACACCCTTAAAGCACGCAGGACTCCTGTGCAGCTGGGTTCAATTTCTTTTGACTCTCCACTACTGCTAGCACCAATGTCTAGTATTTGTACTGCACCATATAGACTTCTTATGGAAGAACTTGGATGTGGTGGAACAGTGAGTGAGTTAGTTTCTTGTCATGGAATCAATTATAAGAATGAGAAGACTCATAAAATGCTCGATATCCATAAGAGAGAAAAGAATATTGGTCTTCAACTCTTTGGTGAAGATAAAGAGGCCATGGCCAAAGCAGCAATCACTGCACAAGAAAGAAATCCAAAATTCATTGATATCAATATGGGGTGCCCTGTAAGAAAAGTTGTTTCTAAAGGTGGAGGCTCTGCTCTTTTAAAAGATCCCACAGTTCTTGGTGATTTCTTTTCAACAATTAAAAAGGCCATTGAAGTTCCACTTACTATAAAGATCAGAACAGGTTGGGACTCAGATTCAATAAACGCTCCAGAAGTCGCACATATCGCAAAAGAAGAAGGTGTAGAGTTTGTAGCAATTCATGGAAGAACTAGAACACAGGCGTATAAAGGTAAAGCAGATTGGGAACTTCTTGAAGACGTTGCAAAAGAAGGCATCCTTCCAATGATTGGAAATGGAGATCTTCATACTGCGGCAACAACAAGAAATAGAATGAACAACACCAACTGCGACGCTCTTATGTTAGGTCGTGGGCCACTTAGAAATCCATTTATTTTTCTAGAGTCTTACTTAAAAGAAGATGATGATATTTTCTTTTCACCACAAGATCACCTTGAGGTCATAGAGAGATTTAAAACATACATGGAAGAATATACTGATCGCGAAAGAACAATTCTTATCACTTTAAGAAAAAATATTGTTTGGATGGCCGCGGGTTATCCAGGTGTCGCTCAATTTAGAAATGCAATGTTTACTACTCCCGACCTCGATGGCACTATGGAAGTAGCTTGTGAATTCTTTCACAATTTAGGAAATATGCCCAAGAGAATTGATCATTCAAAAGACTTTATGGCCGGTGGACATGGTTAGTGCCACCAAAAGTTGCTAGGTTTCAAACAATATATTTCTCAATATTTAGCCTTCTCAAAATTTCAAGTCATTGATTTTATACGTTTCTATATCAATTATTAATACTAAAGTAATTTTCTGGTTTAACCGATGAGTTAAGTCAGAATAAAGTATAGGTATGAGAGATATGAAAATGAAATCCATATTTACAGTATTTTTATCAATCACACTTGCAACACAAGTGAGCGCTGCTACTTCATGTAAAAGTATCAGAGATGAGATCGACTATATTAACAATAAGCAAAATCAGCTTGAGGTTAAAGTTGGTACTGAGAATATGACTCTTGAACAGGCCAAGAAAGCAAGAGACAGTGAACTTGCTAAAGCAATGGCCATGCAGGCACTACTAGATATTAAGAATGATTATTTTGATTATGTTAAGGATGTTGCTAATAATGACTTTAGATCCATTATGGGCGACTCCGCTCTTGAGGTATTAGATAAGGCCGAAGAGAATATGCAGAAGGTTGTTAAATTTAGCCTTCTCCACAATACACTTAAAGAAATGAGAACTCATCAGTCAACTGATGTTCTAAATGAGCTAAAAGCAAAACCCGGTAATGCTTACTTTTCAGATGCATGGGGTGCAGACAGGGACCTCTATGATTATATAGATGAGTGTAAATCTAGATCAGGTGGTATTAGCGATAACTTTGACAAACTTTCTCAAGGTCTTGAAGGAAAACAACTTGAAGAACATAACCTTGCAAAAACAGAAGAGCTTAGAACACATAAAATAGCCTGTGATAATTCGAAGAAAATTCTGTCAGATATCGACAAGCTTTCTGATGATAGTCGTTTTAAAGTTGAAGAAACTATCAATAGCTATGGAAAGTTAATGCAGAAAGTTCATGATCTAGATTCTTCTTCACTTAAAGATGAACTAGACCGCCACTATAACTTAATAACAGACCTTAACAGTGTAAAGTTTGATGCTAATGGAAACAAAGAAATTACTAAAGACAAGAAAGCATTTAATTTATTAACATCACAATACGATCATTTTAGTAAGCACTATGACAATGTTAAAGCGGGTAATGATACGATCTTAAGCGAAGCAGCTAAGATGAAACCTGAATTGAGAGTCTTCAAAAACAAGAAAGACTTTAATTCCATTAGTAAAGGTATCAATGCTATTAAACAAATATGTTCTAAAACTGCCCTTTCAGATTGTGGTCTATTAGCAAAAAGTAATAACGAAACGCTTAATGACTTTAAAGAGCAACTTAAGGCCCTGTCAGAAACTGTTGGAATTGATCTAAATGAAGACAAGATTTTTGATTTTGAAAAGAAAAAGAAAAAACAAGATAAGTTAAATGCAGATACTAATAAGAGAATTCAAAAATTTAAAGATAAGCTAAAGGCGCTACAAGCAAGGTCTGGCATATTAAAAGACAAGTCAGAAAACATGACAGGTCAAGACGCTGTTGCTTACTCTGAACTATCAGAAGTTGCGAAGGAACTTGGATGTAATGGAACAATATCTAAAAAAGGTAGTATAGATCTCTTAAAAAATAATTCAACATTAGAGAAATGTCTTAAGCACATTGAAAATGGCGTTGGAGCAGGTGAAGCAATTAAGGCCTACTCAGAAAATGTAAAAAAGTATGATGATGCAATTTCAAAGGCAATGAGAGCTGATAAAGAATTTAAAGACTATGAACATCTTAAGCATATTACTGTAATGGCCTACACAACTAGTTGTGGAACAGCAAATACAAAAGAGAGAAAGATATCTCTAATTGATTATGATCAAAGCTGTATGAAAGATAGTTTCTCTAGAAATCCAGCGGTTGAAGGTCTATTTGAGAAAACAAGTGACGCAGTATCTGAGCTTATCGCAGAAGACTATATAAGACATTTAAGTGATGATGGAAATAAAGATTTTGTATCTGACAGAGGTACTTGGATGAAACTTAATAGTAAGTATTGTAAAGAAGTTGATAACGAAAGCTGTACAGATGAAGATCCAAGCAAGAGACCTAAAATGTGTACAACATGTAACTATGTTAAGTCACACAAGGAAAACCTCTTTAAGTATAACCAGACAAGAGAGAATAGAAGACTACCAAAAGGTCAGTATATTGAGTGGGATTCAAGTACACAGAAAATGGTGAGAAAGAAGCACCCTGTCTCAAATCTCTATGCTCATACCGCTATGTATATCTCTAAGAATCTAGGTGGAATTTTAGGGCCTAGAGCATCTCTATGGGGCTTTAAGAGCAACCTTATTCAACAAGAGAATAATGCGAAGTTCATGAAGCAACAGTATCACTGGCAGGCCCAAATGCAGGAGAGAATTGACCTTTCAAACCCTGCCCTATTTGGAAACTTCTATGGGACAACTCCTACAATGATGGGCTTCCCTGTCTACTAATGCCACAATATTTGGTCACCAGTTATCAATAAATACTGGTGACGGCTTATTCTTTCAAACTCTTTTTTCCCTATATATTCAACAACTTACTTCCGCTACAGGCAAATACCATCCCCTTCATTTTAGGTTTCTATTATAGAATTAAACTATTGATATCACTAACCGATAAGTATACTCGGAAGGGAAATAATTTTACGGATGAAGAAACTATTTTTGCCAATATTCATTATGCTGATACTCGCTGTCGTCTCATGTACGCCACAGAGTCCTAGTACAAATAGAATCTCTACAGCTAGCGAATCTAGTAGTGGTGGTACTTCAGGAGATGATAGTACAGATAGTAGTGATGACAGCTCATCACTACCAGAGACTCCCCTAACTTGGTTTGCTTCAGGACTAACAGTTTCTGGGTATATAACTCAAAATGCATCTGATACAGCGTCTTTCTATCTTAGAGGAACAGCTGTTCAAAACTATATAACAAATAATAGCAAAGAAGGATCTATCTTCTGTATAGTTGCTAGTTATAATTCAACAAACACAGCAATTAAGAAGCAACAGCTTAGGCTCAGAGCACTTCCGATTACCCTACTGGGAACTAGCGAAAAGGTTCTAAGAATTGATACTGCTTCATCAAGTGATAACCAATCATTTTGTGGCGGAGATGGGATTTCATCATTTACAGCATCAGGTGCTCTTATTGGTTTAATTAATGCTGCAGACGCGGCCTATACTTTTGCAGACATTTGTCCAACATGTACATCTAGTTTTTCTTCTACGAAGATTAATATATATGAATCTATAGCAGGAGCGATTTCACCTGCAACAGTTGTTTCTCAATCATCTGTCAATACAACTGGTCTTGGAATAAAAGTAGATAATACAAATAATGCAGGCTCACCTAGTAACTCTTGTTCAACATCCCAGTGTCAAACGCAGGGCTTTGATTGTTGTCTTGATGGTCAGTGTGTAAAAGATGGTGTTCTTAGATCTAACCCTGAGGCAGCACTCTATGTACCAGCAGTTTTAGACGTTGCTAAGGACTATCTTAACTTTAAGAATTGGCCAACAGTTTATTATGTATGTTCAGAAAATACTGGAAACGAACCACCAGATGACGGTAGTAGTGATACTGACCCAATTGATGATGCTAAGAAACAGCTCGAAGCAGATATCGCAGACTATAATTGTCTTGAAGAATATAAGGCAACTCAAACTGAAGTGCAATGTGTTCCAGATCATCAAACAGTTCAACTTAATACATGGAAGAAGTGTGGGTGCCTCATTGATCTTGCATCAAACACTCCTATTGACCCAAGATGTCCTGACTATGGACTAAAGGCCATTAAAGATGCAAGTGATACAATTGTAAAAATAGAATGTGATGTACCACCAGTACTTTCAGATCCTAAACCTTTTCAAAACTTAGATATCAACGTATCTGCAAAAACAGCACCTCATAGATTCTTCGCCCTAAATGGAGCGACATATGATGACCTCTCAAAAGTACCTTCAGGTACTAACCAAGAGGGAACAGAGTTTTCATACTTAGATGATATTAATAAAGTTGCTCCAGTTAGTACTTCATACGAGATGAATGCTGTCCTTGGGCAAATGTCTCTTGCTCTTGATCAGGCGCTACCTGCGACAGCAATAGATCTTGATCTTGATCAAAGCTATATTATTAGTGCAACTAGCGCTTTCTATACACCATGTGAACAATGTCAAAAAGACCCATGGTTTGTTGCCTTTTCTTCACAACCAGAAATCTTTCACGGTAATGGACTTGGTTGGACTGGATATACAACAAGTAGAACTACTTTTAGCGACAATAATACAACTGGAAACTATGAGGATACACTCTTTGGTAGAGCATGTTGGCTACCACCAACAATGATTCCTCTAACACACAGAAAACAAGGTAATAAGGACCTCCAACGCCAGCACAGACTTTCGGCACAGGCCGCACTTTATGTGAATGGATACCAAAGAGATTGGTTTGGATTCAACAAAGGTGCCCTCATCGCTTCATTTGATGGAGTTAAGTGGTTCTCTGTTGGAGCAGGTAGAAGAGTAAGATCAACGACTAAGAAATTATTCCTTGCAATCAACGCTCCTTTTGCGGATCTTGCTCAACCAACAAGTTATAGCGTGACAGTTATTCAAGATCTTGGTGGTCAATCAGCAAGTGACTATGACTACGACTTTAACAAAGGTCTTACAGACTCAGGTCAAAATGCTGGAGCATCTTGTCAGTATATGCACCAATGTAATGTTGATAACGACTGTGTTACCAAACTAGGTTGGGAATATGCTTGTGCTGATGTAAATGATCTACAAACAAACTGGCCTGTTTACGATATTAACGCTGATGAAAAAGCTAATTCAGAGAAATCCTCTGTCTCATTCAACGACATCCTCTTTGCAGGAATAAATGGATCTAATACAAAGCGATGTGTATATCGAGGATCAGGATCTCTATGTAAGCTAGATTATTCAACTGGATTAGCAAAAGAAAATACGAAGAAATTACTAACCTGTGCACCAAACTTTTATTGCGCAAGACTAGACAGTTCAAGTTTTAGTGACGAACTTAAGAGAGAACCAAATCAACCTTCAACTGTACTCTTTGGACAAGGTGCAAATGTTCTAGGTAGACCAAAGAATTATATTGGTGGTACGAAATCCTTTACATCTGAAATCAAGGCTAACCTACTAGCAAACTTACAAGCATATGATGCGACTGCAACAGAGGCCACAGTTGGTGTTTGTCTTCCTGGTAAATCATTAGGAACCTCAAATCACTTAGCTCAACATCAAGCAAAAGATAATGCAAAGAGAACAGATTATATATCTCAGATAGGATCTTGTGACTCTACCGCTACAGGAGACGCAAGAATAAGCTCTTGTTCAAATATAGGACCGGATGGTAACTATGACCATACCCTATCAGTTGCAACAACAAGAGAAAGACATAGACAAAATATGTGTGGTGGTGAAAGTAAGACGGGAACAACAAGTACTTTTGCAAACATAGAAGCAGGTGTACTATCTGGCTCTATTGCCATTAATACACCATCAGTTACTCAAAGTGCATGCTTTAGAAGAGCAGGTAGTTCATGTCAAACAGACCTAGACTGTGCACCTAATAATCTTCATGCAGAAGTTGCAAACACACTTGACAAGAATGACTTTGGTGGAACATTAGCAGAGCTAAACTTCTGGAAAGAAGAGTTAGTATGTGGACAATCTCAAACAAAACCAGTGCTAGCAACATCAGCTATAGCTGATTACCTAAACTTTGACTTAGCACAAAATAGATGTTGTAGAGAAGTCAGTAAAGACTTCACTATGTACAGTACAATAACTGGAACTGGTGCAAATCAAATTTCAGGATATGAATCAGATAATACAACACTTGATACAAATCAATACGCCTACCTCGACCCTAGCGCCAATGGTAGATATTCAAGGTATGCAGTTGCTGATCGCTCACTTCCAACAGTAGATGATGCGACGACAACGGCACTACCTCAAGTTGCAATAAATGCAGCAGGAGATGTTACAGCTGAACAATGGAAAACGATTGCTCAAACAGGAGAACTGACTTGTTGTGGTGGTGGATTTGTAAGAAAATTTGATGACGGAACTAATGACTGGTCTAATAGAAATAGACTTCGCCTATCTCCTGAAAACTTCGCTTGTCTCAACTATAGTACAGAGCTTTATAAGCAAGAAAATGCTGGTTCACAAAAATCTAATTGGACACTAGATTATACTAAGCTATGTCTATATCCAGGAACAACAGATAGTGACGGAAATGGATTATTAGGGTGTATTCAAAATAATATTGAATCTGAATTTGTTGAATCATCAATTACAGCTCCTATCGCCTTTCCAGGAATTGGAGCTGCAGCGACTCTAACAACTTATCCAGGGGACGATTTTGACGGAAGTGGAACAATTGACCCACAAATTATAATAAAAGACCATGTCTTCTATCCACCTACTCTCTATCAATCTGGAAGTATTTTTACAAATAACCTTCTTATATTTAGAGATGCACCAAACTTTGATAATGTAAGTATTAAAGATGAAGTTGTAACATTCTATCTTCCATCTTACATAACTAATATAGGTCAAATTACTGCAGCAAGAGCGGAGTTAAGAGGAGAAGGCTTTGCTGATACAACTATCACACTACAAAATACCTTCCCTGCTGAAGCGGACTGTACATATGGAAACTTAACAAGTGCAACAGACCCAGATATTAATGCTGACAACTGGTGTATTGGACGCGACGGAACAAGGCTATTCTTTGCAGCAAGAGTTGAAACAGATGGTAACCCAGGTAATGACTGGACATTTGGTTGGCTAGAAGTAGACTTTACAACAGACTATAATGCAGCAGCAACCACTCCAGGATCAGATCAATTCTATGAAGATAAGCTTGCAAGACTAGAGCTCCTTGGTGTTCCTCAAATGACTTATGAGCCAGTGGCATGTAATGACAATAGTGCTAACCTTGTACCGGGAATTTTTACACCGACAACGACAGCTGCTTTTGCAACCCTAGATACTCCAGGGAATAAAGTTCACTATAAAGAAGATGGGTCTACCGTGGCTCTTGGGAAAGTATTTGCTGCCAACGATTTTAAATGTTGTTCAAAGCTGGGCTCAACTGTTAATTCAGCTCAAAAATGTTGTTCAGGATTTGCGGCATCAGTAGATGGACAAACAGGTCTGACATGTAAGCTACCTTCAGGAACTAATCTAAATGTGTATCTTAATAAGTTCATATCGAGTGAATCAATTGTATCTGACAATATTGAGTTATCAATGACAGATGATGACTTTAATAGTGAGACTGGATATCCAAAATACTCAGAAACAGTTTATGCAAAAGTTAGAGCAATTGGTCAGGCATACTGTGATAAAGGTACGATAAAAAATGGAGGGGCCTTTGGTAAGTTCTTCCCACAACCAAATAATGGATCATTTATTGGAGATGGTGGTGAGTCTTATAATTCAATTGTTGACTCAATATTTGACTTTGATCAGGATACTAACGCTGGTTATGGTGCATTTATGGCAGGCTTCAGATGGAATCTACACCAGTACTGTGAATAAAAAAAGAGCGGTCATACAACCGCTCCTCTACTAATGATTAAATCTATTTCTTCTTCATCCATTTCTTAACTTGTACTTTCTTAAACTCTTCTTTTTCTTTCTTTAGTTTTTCAATATCAAGACCAATATATTTTTGTGCCTTCTTCTTAGATGATACATCCGCTAATTTAATAGGCGTAGCAACACCTAACTTTCCAAAAAGGCGCTCTAAAAGTATTTGCGCATTCTTAGACTTCTCAATAGATGTTCCAAGTACTCTAAGTGTTTCTTCTGGAGCATGAAAGTATCCACCGTGACTAGCAACCGCCATATCCCAACGCCACTGAGAATGACGTATAAGAGTAAGAATCTCTTTCATATCCTCTTTCTTAGCTCCATTCTTCCATGCATGCTCAGCTTCTAAGTGAGTTCTAACAAGACTTTCTTCTGCCTTAACCTTAAGGTCCTTAACTGTCTTCTTAAGTGAATTTACATTACTAATAAGCTCTTCTTCACTTTGTCTGTGACATGTCTGACAAGAGTTGTTCACATTCTCTAAAGGACTTCTTGCATGATGGTCAGTAAACTTAACTCCACCTTTTGCCGCATAAGGCATATGACAATCAACACATGAAACGCCACGTTTTCCATGAATTCCTTTTTGCCATAACTCGTAGCCAGGATGTTGTGCTTTTAGCATTGGTGCTTTACTAAGCTTATGGGTCCAGTCCTTAAAGGCGGCTTCATCATAGTACTTTTCCATATCTTCTACACCAAGTCCCTTGTCCCAAGGAAATGTTAAGTACTTCCCCTTTCCTTTAAAGTAATACTCAACATGGCATTGAGCACATACAAGAGTTCTCTTTTCTTGATAACTAACTTTGTTTATATCAAGTCCTCTTCTATCAAACGCCTCAATTAAAGCAGGTCTTGTAATAGTAAGCTCCATCGTTTTTGCATCATGACAGTCGGCACACCCAATAGCATTAGTTACCTCATGTCCACGAGAAGCCCACTTTCCTTTATAAAAGGCCTCAGGTCCTATTTCGGCCATTACTCTTGGAACATCTGGAGATTTACATGTCCAACAAGTATTTGGCATTGGACCGTCTTTAGCAGTCTTAGGAGCACCAGTTCGAAGAGTATTTTGAATATCTTCGATAGCATAGGCATGACCAGCAGGAGCATTATAATCCTTAGAGAATCCATATCCTGCCCAAAGAATAACAAGAGCTGGATCTTGTTCAAGTTGATCTGATTTTGAAGCACCATCTCTTGTTTTAAGATATGACTCATACTGAAGAGGGAAATTTTTGGCCCATTTTGAGTTATCAGCTTCAAAATCTTTGATCTCACCCATGGGTGAAATCTTTTGTACTGTTACTTCGTATTTTCTATCAACGACAGAAGAGGCCAAAAGGCCTACAACTATAGCAGCGATACCAAATACGATAAAAATTAATTTGTCTCTTTTCATTTCTTCCCTCTTTTCAAATATTTCTTAATCCAATCTGCTTCAATATTTTTAGAATCAATCAGCCCATGCTTAGAAGAAGTTAAGCTTCTTTGACTACCATGTGGAACTTCTCTATGGCACTCCCAACATGTACGTTGATCCTTATTTTCAATATGTCTATTATGCGCACTCAACGCGTTGGTAAAGTAGTTACTATGACAACGAATGCAATTATTATTAACAACATTCTTACCCATATCTGCGATACGAATTGATTGAGGCTCCATTCTTAGAGTAAACATCGTTGCGTGTTTAGTACCATCCATCATTTTAAAGAGGTACTTTCTTGCAAAGCTATCATGTGGAAGGTGGCAATCATTACATGATGCGACCCTTGCATGAGAACTCTTTTGCCAACTAATATATTGAGGCTGCATAATATGACAATTGATACAGGCCTTTGGATCATCACTTACATAGGAAACTGCATTTGATTGAACAAAGAGAAAGCTTGATGTTGCGAGAAAGCAGCACAAAGAGATTAGCGCCAACAGTGTCCAGGCCTTATTAGTTTTATTCATAATTTTTCCGCTTTAAATATCTATTTACTAAAAACATAATTTGTATTGAGAGAAGTCCTACAACAAAGGAGACTCCCTTGCCTTCTTGAAACCCATAGGTGTGCATACCTGTTGCAATTAAATAATTTACTCCAAACCATGCCATTATCACTGTAGAATAAGCAGCATTTACAAGAATAAAAAATTCGTATGGAGCTATCTTCTTTTTTAAGTCCCAATGAATTAAGGCCATATAGATTGCTACACATATTAGTGACCAGGTTTCTTTTGGATCCCAGGCCCAGAACCTACCCCATGCCTTATCTGCCCAAACGGCCCCTAGACAAATACCAATAAAGAGAAAGATACATCCAATTTTTATAATACTGAGAAGTAACTTCTTTCTTGAGACAGCTAAATTAGAATCAAAACGAATCGAATAATGTAGAGACATAATCCAACTAAGAGACAACATTCCATAAGCAAGAATGATAAAGACAACATGTGTAGAAAGCCAAAAATTATCTCTAAGTACAGGCCTTAATTCTACAATTTGACCATTAAAGAGATCTATTCCTACTACAAGTAAGAGGTATGATAACAAAGTAAAGGCAAGAGCATAATTGTGTAGTTTGTGTCCTTTTAACCGCGCAAAAAAAGTAAAAACAACAACTGAAAATGCTGTAAATCCAACAGTCTCATACATATTAGTAATTGGAGCACGACCAGAAAGAAGAATTCGTGTAATTATTGGCAAAGAAGTTAGAACACCCAGACTAAACAGTGTTGGTACAAAAGGGATTTTCAAAAATAATGAGAGGATTGAGATAATACTAACTATAAAAAGTATGATTCCATCAAAGTAATAGGCTTCATGAAGATACTCAATATATACTTTCAAGGATTCTATAGACGAGACAATACTATTTTCTTCTATTAGTTCTTTCAAGTGAGAGCTCTCATGTCCTTCTAAGTTTGAAATCTTAAGCCAGTTATTAAAGTCATTGGCAGAAGATTGTACTTTCCATAAATCCCCTTTTAAAAGACCTTCAATATTTCGAAGTGTTTCAAATTTTAAATAGAAGGCCTTTCTCTTATCTTCTGATACAACGAGCAGCTGCTCTCTCATTTCTGGTATTGATTTAATAAGCTCTTCAACAGCTTCGCCATCTAACTTTAAGTTTTTAAGAGCACTTCTATCACCGTGGGATAATTTACATATGACCTGTGATGTTGTTGAAGAAATTTCTAAATTTTTAAGAACCATATTGGCCCAAACAATAGTAGGCTTAACTCTTCCTCCGTTATAAGTAGGAAGCTTTCCTATGTCTTCATTAAGACAGATATCCGACTCTGCATATAGCAGCGAACTCACCAAAAGGTAGAATATCATAATGAAGAATTTTCTCATGGCCGAAGTATAAGTGATTTAAATCAATAGAAAAATACTAATGTACCAAAGCTGATTTAAGTCATGCAATTAGTCAAAAGATATCAATTTCAGCTATTTATAAACAATAAATTGTATTCAGGGTGTATAATATAGAAGACACAGGAGGACCAGATGATTAAAGCAACTAAGCTCCTATTAAATCTTGATAACCTTAACCAGGATCAGCGACTTAAGGTCTATGATGAGATTTACAACGAAGTCATTAACGACCCATTGGTCGAGGTTAAGGAAAGTGAGAAGAAAATCCTTAAGGACGAACTTGATGATTTTCATGCTATGAACGAGCTTCACCACTATCACTTCGATCTACTTTTCTTCGCTTATTCAATTATCACTCTTGGACTAGCAACTGTTGAGTTTCACAAAGAGTATATGTTCAATTTTACAAATATATTACTCATAGTCATAGGCTTTTCGATGCTATACCTATCTCTCAGAATGAGATTTCCAGTGCTTGATCATCAACAGCTACTCTTCAAGTATAGAGCAAAATGGATTGGCTCTCACCTTAGAGAGGCCCCACATCAAGAGCATAGTTTAAGCAAAGCGGCCTAAGCCAAATAGTGACCACTTCAGTGGTCACGACCCCCATAGCAAACGTTTGCAATTTCAACAGGTTAAAAATTTAACTTAAAATTAAAGTTAAAACACCCGATAATAAGACTAGGTTATCAACTCTGCCATAGGTAATTATGAAACATACTTTTAAAGCTCTTATCCTATTATCTTGTTTATCAACAGCAAGTGCTTTTAATTACCAAGATGGCATGATGATAAATGGTAAGACAGTTAATAACTGCCTATTAGTGAATAATAAACGTCTTGAGGCCTCGAATAAATCAAAGAGCGCAAAACAAGAGTTCTTGAAAGAGCAAAAATCAATATTCTTTTTACATATTGTTGAATCTAAGAGTTTAGATCTTAAGATAACAAATCTAAACCTTACTGGAGAGACCAAAAATCAAGTTGAAAATCGTAGAATTATGGCCGTAAAGCAAAATGCTGATGAAGAACTAAGCTATAAGAACTTTAAAGGACCAAGAGTTTTTCCAGTTGAAGGTCGTAGTGATACTTCTCAAATGTGTTACTCAGTTGATATTGCTAAAGCAAATGACCCAAAGGCCAAGAAAATTCGATGTAAGCATAAGACCACTCAAATAAACGAGGTTCAAACTGCTGCAGAGTCATTTTGTGAAGGTGAAGAAGTTGGTGGTAAGCATACGATGAAAACTCTAGAGTCATCTACAGCAAAAGCTGGAGATACTAAAGAATTCCCAACATTAGGAAAATGTAAAATTATAAACTCACAAGAGGTGATGTGTAAGAATGGACTTACTTACAAACTAGTTGATGAGAAGATTGATGTCATAAGTAATGTCGCAGAAGCAAACTACAATGATGCTACAAAGGTAATGTTACGAGCACTAGACGACTTTAGAACAAAAGAAGACTAGAGTTTAGAAAAACTAGGATGCACAATTAAGTCGCTAAGTAATTGTTTAAGTTTTCTATGCTTGATAAACCTAGCTATAGCAGGTTGAAACTCAGAAGAAGTAAGTGTTTTAATATCTATATTTTCTCCATATATAAATTCTATCATTTTTGAGGCCTGACAATAGTAGAAGTCACTCTCATTCTCTAAGAATGTTGCTAACCCTCTCAGATCACTCACTCTTTCATAGTACTTTTTCTTACTTGTAATACTGTTGTATGCAATAACACCATCGTTACTTTTCACACTAGACTTAGCGGGAAAAGTAAACTGTAAGTATATATCATCTTCTCGATCATCCTCATCTAAGAGATCCACCTTGGGAGCAAAGCTATTATTATAATACATTCCAATATTACTTGTTAACTTTGCCATCCCATCTAAAGTAACATGACAAGACATACACTCTTTAGAACGACGAAACGAAATGTGAGATTTCTTTTTAACATGAACCTTTGCTAATGAGTTTTCAATTACCGGAAGCTTTCTACAAAGGAAATCATTGATAATTCTCTTAGACCATCTTCTGTGATTGCGCAGCTCCGTATTAGAAACCTCTCCTACATCAAGACCATTATTTGAAATAAAGTATGAAGGTGCTCCGAGAACTCCACCACCCAGGGATTTTCCTAGCTTAGCATCTGACGACTGACATTCTCGAAGATTTACACCATGGCACTTATTCATGACACTATAGTGCTTTGATCTTATCTTCACATCACTCAACTCCCCTTTCTCAATTAAAGGAACGGGCTTCATTATTTTTTTATCGTTATTAAAACTTCCATAGAAGTATCGCAGATTATCTTTTTTATAAAGGTACTTATTATATTGTTTCGTAAAAAGAAAAGGGTCATTCGAACTCTTAAGTCGCATAGAGTCAAAGAGATTATTCTCCTTAAAGATATATGTTATATCTTTGTCCTTTAGAAGAGAGTAGATCAATGCTAATGGAATTTGATTAATATCATATACTTCAAAAGAGCCCCAATCTTGATTATTAAATGACATGTTATATGATGGAAACGATGAACTTAAAAAAGTATAGAAAGAGAAAAGACCTCTTTTATTGTTTCCAATATTTTTTATAATCTGCTGGCAAAACTTACCACTATCTTTTTTCGTGTTAAGAGACTTAATCCTTTTAATATCAGATGGTGTGACAATTCCATTAGAGAAGAGATTCAAACATCTCACAGCAACTTCTCTCGGTGTTAACTCCACACTATCATCTTGCTCATTATTTGAGACAACATGACCATGCCATTGAGAAATTTGCTTCACTTCAAGAGTACTGAGTTTTTTTCCTGGAGGCATATATGAAAGAGATTCGAGAAACTTCTCTCTTCCTTCTTCTGTTTTAACAAAGCGTGTTTTTGAAAACACAGATTCACCAGACAAGTAATCATGACAAGTAGAACACTTGTTTAAAATAACTTCAGGTAATCTTTTGGCCAGAACATCTGAACCAATAAGAGTAACACTTAAATATATTGCCAGAACGGTGATTTGCATAAATTATAAATAACCTCATCAGTCTTAACAAACTTTCTAACACCTTTTAAAAGGGTCTTCTTCTTTTTAACATTCATAAAAGGTGCCAATTTTTCTACAATATAACTTGCGACACCTTCCTTTTTACTTTTCTCTTTAACAAATTTTATTATATTTTGATCTTTAGATATTTCAGAGCAAGTCTTATTTACGAGGCTAACTCGTACAGGAGATTCTTCGGCCCAATACTTATACTTAGACTCTTGAGTACCGTTAAAGCATTTATAGTTTTTAGAAATAGTTTTAGAGTGAGACTGAAAAGACTTATATGGATCACAGGGGCCAGCGAAGACATCACCATTCCTTAATATATTATTTTCAATATAAGAGATAGAGCTCTCACCGAAGGTAGATGATAGTTTATTTAACATAAAGTACCGGTTACCAAGTTTGGCTGCATAAGAAGCCTCAAATATAAGAAAAACAAGAAGAGTTAGTTTTATAGACGTCATATATTCTTACACTCTATTGTAATAGGTTTTATCTCACCATTTTTCATTTCGAGCAAACTCTCCCTATTACTCGTAGGTGATGGAATCCCAATTAACTTTGCTATAGTTGAAGAGATATTACCATACTCAAGTGTTCTCCCATTTAAGGATTTCATAGGGGCCGCGGCACCCCACGTCCCACTATCTTTATACATAGTACTCTTAGGGTTCGCTAGAATATTACCTATCACTTGAGTTTTCTTAATGGACCCAGAAAAGAAAGTAGAACAGTGACCATTCCATCCATGCTCAGACCCCATTTGCGAAGTTGCAGGCTCTCTTTCAAATTCAGAAGTTAAATGTATCAATGACTTATTAAAGAGATTACTTCCATCGATTTCTGTAGCTTTTAGAAAGTCTGTAAAATGATGAATACACCCCATCAAGGCCCTTTGCGCATAAGTGTTTGCAACAAGAGTTAGTATTGACCCGGAATTATGACTATCAAATTCAAATGTTATATCTTTTCTTTGTGGACGAGTTGAAAGAGTGATTTTATCTCCTACTTTCTTAAGGGTCTCTATTTCAATGGCGCGATCAAAGAATATATCAGTAATAGAGTTTGGGATGATTACAGCTGACTGTATTATTTCGAACTTCGTCAAAGCTTGGGTCATTGCAAACTGGTCCGCAAGATTATTCCACTTTGCATTTTCAAAGGCCTTATCCCAGCCATCAAGAAGAATATCTTCTTCATGTCTCCACTTCGCAAAAAGCCACTTGAGATCCCAGTCTCTTTGACCATCATTAGGATAGAACGGAAACTGTATATTCTTCGTATCAAAATCATTGATACCTTTTAGTGTCTCTTTAAATGTAGAATCTATTATTTTCTGATAATCTTTTTTGGCCTTTGTAAAATATAGGAAGATTTCATCAAATGATTTATCAATTAATTTTTTCGCTTTATTCGAATTATACTTATATTTTCTTTGAACGCTCTTTGGCAACCCAGACAAGCCTAAATCATCGTCACCAACAATAGTTGAAGAGCTAAACCACTTCTTGAAAACTTCCTCAACGCTTTGATCTGCCATTTTTACTGTACCAGCATAAGAAGAAAACTTTGCTTTAAAGGCAGAGTCAGCAATATCAGAAGGAAGCTCTTCACCAACAAGGTGTATAACAGGGATCGGTCTTTCAGAAATATCAGAAATGGAGCCGGTTAGACTAACTTCTCCAGGAATAGGAGCAACTAGCTTCCTATTATTTAACTCATGTCCATCCTGGCCCATATCGCAACCACGAATAGTAATCATATTTGTCAGTAGCTCATCAATATTGATGATTTTCTCACCAACTTTGATTGGTAGAGACCATAAGTAGGGAACCTGATAATCCCCTCTTCTCACGGTAACATAGTCTAGAGTTGGGAAATTATACTTATCAACAGATTTAGTATTTAAAACTGTTCCTATCATCTTATTAGGAAGGTAGTTATCGTTATTTTGTGTTTTTAAAAATGAATCTAGTGTCCAGCGAGCGGGAGACCCGAAGAGATTAATCTGAAAGTAATATTCGATATTTTTTGAGTCAACGCTATATTCAAAGCTTTGTGGATCAGAGGTCTGCTTACATCCCTGCAATAATCCAAGTAATAAACTATTACTCATTGTTGCAGTTATATATTTTAAGAAATCTCTTCGTTCCATAGTACTTAATAAACTCTGTAGTGTTTTCTATATAAGTAACTAATAGTTTAAGTGAAAAGTTAAGTTTTTACTATATTTAATACGTTCAATTATACTTTAGAAATAAGAATAACTTATCAAAGATTACAATAGCTAGGATTTACGCTTTTTATCGCTTCATCTAACCTGCTTTTAAGCTGCCTGTAGTTTTTAGTCTTTTTACTAATCAGGATTCTCATATCTGACTTCTTTAAGGAAAATTCTTTAAGGCCTTTAGGAATTACAGCATCAAATTTTCCACTATAGGCGAGCAAATAGTCTATCCTCTTTCGTCTTAACATTTTTATACCTATATCGTGTGAGATAATATCTAAAAGTTTAATAGACTTTTTCTTTTCAAATTGTTTTCTTATACCTAAATAACTAAGTCCACGAACTAGTCCTACAGTCCCATTTAATTCCTCCAGGACACCAGAAAATCTTGTTTTTGAAATTAAACTCACTCCAACATTTCCAATTGTACAATCAGTAAACACTATATTTTCTTTTACCAAGGCAGGTACTTGTGTTATTCCTCCAAATAAGTGAACCTTACCTTGTGACAAATAAAGATATAATCTTTTTCCTGGAAGAGTTAGCCACTCATTTTTAATCTGAGCTATATTAATAATTTTTTCCATATAATCATATAATGGCCCGCTATCAATATTTTTACCATTTGAAGATACGTAATAAGGAGGAATAGAAGTTGCACCAACAACAAGAGTCTTACCAAGTGCGATGGACGATAGAATCACACAGAATAAAAAAGTAATTCCATATAGTTTTATATTTTTCATATAGAGACAATTATATCAAGCTTTAGAAAAAGTGGTTATAGAAAAATCTCTCCATTAAATTCGCCATTAAAAGAACTTCAAATATCAAGATTTATCCAAATTTGTGAAGATTTACTTATTATCGAAGTATCAGTGAACGCATTTTCATACTCAGAGACTACAAAGAGAGTACTACGGCCAGATTTAAGTACTATAAATAGAAGCTTAAACTAACTATGACATAAATCAGCTGATATATATCCACGTTATTGTTAGAATAAGATTATATGGACTCAATACCCGACAAAAACATACACGATGCCTTCCAGACTATTGTGCAAAACTATGATCAACTAACCATAAAGGTAAATGATCAAGATGCCTTTAACAAATTAGCTCGCGTAGAAGGTAGCTTAGTATCAAGTTACTCAAAGAACTCTAAAAGCGAACAATACTTTCAAACTATAGTAATCTATTACGCCGATCATCTTATTGGAGCTATTTCATTTTTCGTAGCTAAAAATGAGATGCGAAAAGTAAAAAACAATTTATATGAAAGAATCGATATAGTTGTTGTTCCTAAAAGATTTCGTGGGAATGGAATTTCAAAAGCACTAGTTTTACTTGCTATACATTATTGTAATATTTCTTTTGGGAATAGGATTTATTCAATCAGCTGCTTAGCTGCACATGAAGCAATATCACGAGTACTAGATGGTCTTAATTTTCGTTGTAATCGAGGTAATGATGAAAACTTTTCAAGACACAGTATTTATTTTGATCCTTCTGAAAGTCAGGAATATGCAAAACTCATTGAAGAAAACTTAAAAAGTGCTATACATAGAATTAATTACAAACTTCATAAAGAAATAGGATCTATTAAATCATGAGTTCTCACTACTATTGGAATAGAAAACTAGAACAAAGAGATACTGGCCAGGCGTGTCCAGAAAGACCACAAAGGTGCTCAGTTTTAGATCCCTCAGAAATACTGGCCGATAATCCTAAAATGCTATCAAAGAGTTTTTCAGAGGTAGACGAAAGTATTTTATCTCTCACCCATACTAGTGAATATATAGAAAAGGTCAAAACCTCATTCGAAGATAAACTAAGGTCTCTTGATTCTGGAGATACAAAAGTCACAGAGAATACTTATTCACAAGCATTACTTGCAGCAAGTGCAGGTATCTATGCTGCAGATGCTTGTTTTAACGATGGTATAAAGACTTCGTTTTGCGCAATTCGTCCACCAGGGCACCATGCCAACAAAATGAAAGCTCTTGGCTTTTGCATCTTTAACAATATCGCTATTACTGCGAATTACTGCCTCTCAAAGAATTACGCTAATAAAGTTTTAATCATTGACTTTGATGTTCATCCTGGAAATGGAACACAAGAAATCTTCTACGAAAGTGATGAAGTCTTTGTTCTTTCTATTCATCAAGATGAGCAATTTCCCTTCGCTGGTAATTCAGATTTACAAGGAAAAGGACAAGGGTTAGGCCATAACTTGAATGTCCCCTTAAAAAAGTCTACGACGAGGACAGAGTACCTACTAGCTTTAGAATCAGCACTAGAACAAGTATTGAAAAAGTTCTCCCCAGATTTAACATTAATTTCAGCTGGTTTTGATGCTCACAAGCAAGATCCTTCAAGAACAATGAATCTTGAAACAGAAGATTACTTTAAGATTACAAGGTCAATTATTGAAAAGACTGCGCCACTTACAAATGGTAGGACAATCAGTTTCTTAGAGGGAGGGTATAACACTTCAAAACTTAGAGATTGTGTTATTCAACACTGTAAAGCACTGGTATGAGATTTTCATTAAGAAAGTGTTCAATATTTTTACACCGTCTGAAATAACTTCCAACAAGGAACTTCTTCAACAAAGAAATGCTACATTCTCATAAATATATTAAATGAGAGGAATGAATGAAGAAAGTCTTACCCTTAGTTATCATTGCATGCTTAAGTACAAGTGCTGTATCAGCAAAGAACTCTTGTAAAGACTTACAGATAGGAGAATCTCTTAGAGTTAAAAAGTCTCCCAAGAAAAGTAAGTCAGGTATTGAAATGAAATATACTCTTAATCGAGTATCTGAAAATGGATACGACGTTTTTATTAATCCGGACTTCTTGCCACACAAAAGTTACGATGGAAAATTCCCAAGTAATGTGACAGGGACAATTACTCTTCGAAAACTAAGACCATTTGTTAACCAATTATATAAGAAACGATTTAACTATTGTTTTGGCCACTTTAATAAAAAACTCTATGATGGATATTATCGTAAAATTAATCTCAAGGTATGGGATAAAGAGTTGCACTCATCTATAAAAGAGCCGCCTAAAGTAAAAATTAAAATAGTTAGTAGTCGGGCAAGAAGTAATTCGAGAAACTATGCTTCAAATGCAAGCTGTAGCACAATTGTACACGAAGTCCTTCATATACTTGGACTACCAGATGAATACAGAGAGAAAGTCAGTAACTGGAATCCTAATATTCTAGGTAGGATGTTTAGGCCACTTGTAAATGATAGACATGGAAAACTTGCTTTTAACTGTAGATCAATGGGTAAAGGTGCCTCAATTATGGCCAACCCTCATAACACTCAATACTACAGAAGAAATATCTTCTCTAAGCACATAGATGTTATTCTCTATCCAAACTGTACTAAGAAGAATGAGACATTCTACAAGTGTGCAAAGAATGCATATCGAACTTCTAAAGACCATGGTGGATTTTTAGGCTGCCGTAAAAATACACCAGACATTTGTGGAACAACAAATTGGATAGGTATCTAATTAGAGTCAAAAAAAAAAAAATTAAAAGGAGTATATTATGAAGACACTTATTTTAACAGTTAGTTTAGTAGTAACATTATCACAAAGTGCATTTGCTGACGACAGTGGCTGTCATGAGTTCTATAAGGATAAAGCTGACTCTTTAAGAGTAGAAGTTAGAGACCTTCAAAAGAATGGAGATATTTCAATGTATCATGCCATAACTTTTCAAAACGCTATAAAAGGTGCTGTGATCAGTAGTGATGACCTTATGAGTCCTTGCAGCGGCCTTGAAAGTAACCTACGTCAAATAGATCTAGCGATTTTGCATGCAAAGAGAAATATCAATAAGTAATTAGACAACAAGAAAGCACTATCGAAGATTATCTTACAATCTTCTTTAGTGCATTTAGTGATTCATTAGAAAGGTACTCTCCGTACTCCATCCAAATTTCCTTTACTTCTTCTTTAGTCATATCAGATGATACTTGAGAAACAACTTCAGAGAAAACAAGATTTACTTCATCAATCTCATTATTAAATGCCATCATTTCATTCTTAGTTATATCTTTTACTGACGCATCTTCGCTGGAGATTTCTTTAAACGCCAAAGACTCAGAGGATTCATCTAGTAGTAGAAAACCAGGAATAAAGAGAAGTTTTCCTAATAAAGGATTTTTTGCGTGAATCTTAGAAGCTGGATAGTTCCAACCAATAGTGATAAGTGCATACTTTGCAGCAACGCCAAAAGCTCCACCCATAAATGCAATTGATGTAACTGCAGCATTAGACGTTTGAGCTATAGACAAACTTAGTGCAGAAGCTAATATTATAGTTTTAAAAGTTTTCATATATTTCTCCATTTTTCTCACTCTTTATATAGGCGATTACCACCATAATGAAATATATTTTGTAGTCCTTGTAATTATTCCTTAAGGGTACGCGCGTCCATATCGTGATAACATGAAGTTATGTACATATAAGTCACATACCATCTTCTAAGATGCCAAACCGAGTGCTTTTCTCTGTAAAACTTAAGTCTTATTTTTGGAGAACTTATTCGAATTCTGAGAATACTATAGCTTCACAGAGATATTACAATATATTCATTCTTCAAGTTACTGAAGTCACGATACGGACGCGCGTACCTGTACTAATTGCACTCGCTGACTAAATTCTAGACAATTTTTAACATTATCCTATCTAAATATCATACACTTAGAATTCCCTAAATTGGCACACCTCTTGCTTTATATAAATTGAATCTAAAAAGAATAAATGAACACAGACAATGGAGTATCACATGACGGGGAAATTACTAACACTTACTATTTTATCTACATTGGCCTTTTCAGCTCAAGCCAAGCTTAGCTGTAAAATTTTAATGGATGGCTTTGATGCTGATGGAAAGAAAACTATCTATGATCTTTCTTCTCGAGAAAAAGAAAAATATAAGAAGTGTCTTGATGATATGAGACTTGTTCCAAATAATTATAAATCATTTGAAGAAAGAACAGAGCGCGAGGCCTCAAAAAGAAAGCAGGCCTATAAGAAAAAAGAAAGATCAAAGAAAGATGCTGAGGAACAAAAACAGATTGCTAAAACCCGAGAATTCTATACGTTCTCGGCGGCAGATCTCGAAGATATATTCAATAAGCCAGTCTATGGTTATAGATTTGCAAAGAGAGCACGTTTTACTGACGGTTTAGATCACTCTCACCACTCACTACAAAAACTAACCGATATATCAGAGCTATGTGCTGCGATCGGAAAAGAATATGAGATGAAAGGTTTTAAGGCCATTGATGCCAAAATGAAACTTGAAGACGGTGTAAGAGAGAGAAATAATCTCAATGAGCAAGGTGTAATTATTCCTGACTCATTTTGGACAAGTCATGAGCTCTTTGAAACAGATCAGAAAACAAGAGATAAAATGAGACAAGCAGGAGCTAATAAGTTTCAAATCCTTCAATTCTCAGAAGTAACTTGTTCTAACAATGAAAATAAGAAAGATGACTACGAAGATATAACTCCAGAAGTGACTCTACTAACAAAGACTAAAGAGTTCACTGACGATGCAGAAAGTGAATATATCACTCTTGCTGAAGACTTAGAGGTTGGAGAAGCGGTATCACGCGACAGAGTTGGAAGTAAGCACGACGGTGACTACAAGCGTGAGCCAAAAACAAGTATTCAAAGTGAAGTCGATGCAATCCTAGGATTAGATGTCGATGTAAGAGAAGACTTATCAACATTTAGATAAATATAACACACCTCCCTATTGTGTTTTGAAGAGGCCTAAGCGTTCCCCCCTATACGCTTAGGCCTCTTTCTTTTTGACCGCCCTTTAAGTTTATTGCTACAATATATTTAATGCGCAAATTACTATTGTTAACTCTATTTATCACATGCTCTTTTGCACAAGTTCCGGCTGAGAAGTTTCTTCCTCACATGGCGATTCATATGAATAAAGGATGTCAGCAAAACTCAAGCTGTACGGCGCTAATTGGCAAAATGAATAGAGAACTAGATAAAGCTTTAAAGACGGGTAATCAATCTAGACTTAACTCATTTCAACGTCGATACGGTATCCCTCTCTCTTTTTGGACATTGAAAGAAGATGATTTAAATACTGTAACCTTTGATTCACGATGCGCGAGACACAGAAAGAAAGACTCTAAAATCTATGAAGGAATTCGCTATATAAAGAAGACTTCAACATTATTAAAAGATCCCTCTATCCTAATGAATATCGCTATATCAGAAGATGATATTGATTCATTCTATATAATGCCAAGAAAGGCACTGCCCAATGGTATCTCAAAGGGAGCTCTTCACTTTACACAAGAAAGAGAAGGCTTATTCTACTATCTCAACCTTTCTAGACAAAAGATTCATGCAAGCTTTAAAAAGCTACCTGAAAAAGAAATCCTCGAAACATCTTGTCCTTTAAAACTACGTGAGAGTTTCGCAAAGAGACAGAAGAGCGCTAATCTCTATAAGTCTAGCTTCTGTAAGAAGATTTGGAATTTCGATAAGCAAAAGTATTCAACTCTAATTTTTGGCTGGAGCTGCCTGTGAAGATAACGATCTCTGTTTACAATATTGAGAACCTCTTCATCCAAAAGGCCAACCCTGATCTTCCTCCCTTTACGCCTTACAAGTCAGATAAGAAACTTGAGCAGCTAAAGAAAGTTTTTGAAGATATCGATGCTGACATTTATGCCCTAAGTGAAGTTGGTGGACTTGATAGTCTCACCTACTTTAACAATGAGTATCTCAACAGTGAATATGTACCAGCACTAATAAAAGGAAACTCTGATAGAGGAATAGAAATTGGATTTCTTGTAAAAAAAGGTCTTGAACTTCGATACGCTCAGTATACTTATAAGAACCATCCCATTGACTTTAATTATCCACATGAGCTTAACTGGCTTAAAGAGGACCCAAAGAGTTCGCTACCAACATACTATATGAGTCGTGATCTTAGTGAGCTTCAGATATTTCACAAGGCCGATACAAATAAAGAAAATCCTCTCGCGATACTATTTAATGTCCACCTCAAGTCCCAAAGAGATCCAGAGGGAATTGATCCCAGAAGTAAAAAGAGAAGACAAGCGGAGCTAGAGTTTACACTTAAGAGTTACTATAAAACTCAAGAAGCACACCCTCATATTCCAATTCTCATCTGTGGGGACTTTAATGGAAATGCCTCAGATCTAAAAACAGATGAAGAGTTTAAAAAAATATATTCTCACTACCACCTAAGAGATGTTCTAAGTATTGCAGACCTTCCCCACGACAGAAGACCAACCTACTTTCTCTTTAATGGTCAGAGTAAACTACCAATTCAGCTCGACTATGCTTTTATTGATGAAAAGAAAGTTCACCTTATTGAGGATATTGCGATATATCGCTACAAGAACGATCTAGGAAACCCAAAGCATCTTCCAAGAACTAAATATGATGTATGGAATAATCCTTCTGATCACTATCCCATTGTTTTCACATTAGAAATATAATGCGCACGGGGTCAAGTTTGACGACCCATGTCTATCTTTGATAAAAATGACCTCTACTCGAGGGGAAAACATGTTCAAAACGCTATTTGCATTGATTCAATTAACTCTAGCTCAAGCAGTCCTAGCATCTTCAACTGTTGCCATACTAGATAATCAAATAGACTACACACACTTTAAGCTCGCTGATCATCTCTGGGCCAATAAAAATGAAGTTCTCAACGAAATAGACGACGACAATAATGGATTTGTTGATGATATTAATGGTTGGAGTTTCATCGATAATTCAAATAAGTTATTTAACTTTTCCGACTATGGAAAATTTCCATCAGAAGTCTACCGCTACTATGAAATTAGAGCGAAGAAGTATCTTGGAACAATCACTGACGAAGAAAAAGATTGGTATAATACAATTAGAAAAGATGAAGAGTTCAAGGTTCTAAGAAAGAAGTTTTCAAAATTTGCCCATGGAACACATGTGGCATGCCTAGCGGTTAACTCTGATATACTTCCAGCAAGTGTCGAGAGTAAGGACTTAAAGTTTATTCCAATTCGTTATCTTGGAGAAACTAAGACTGGAGCATTCTCTAAGCCAGAGTTCAAACCACTCACTAAAGGTGATGATGCCCAAAAAGTTGAGCACATTCGAAAGTATATAAACTCATACACTGTCTGGATGCTTGGTAAATTCGAAGTAGCAATAAGTTACTCTAAAGATAAAGCTCAAGTCATCCATGCTTCATGGGGACAAGGTTACGGAACGACACAGAAAGTAGTTAATCGAATCTTCGAAGAGCAATTTAAAGAATCTGATCAACATACTGACCTAAAGAAAGTAATAACTGACGCTTTTATTGAAGACTTAATAAAGAGAGGGACAGCACTACTTAGAAAACACAGAGATATTCTCTTCGTTTTTTCAGCAGGAAATAAGAAAGAAGATACTGATACTGAACTTCACTACCCATCGAGTATCCTCCTTTCAAATGTAATTAGTGTTGGAGCATCTGATAAGAATAACGAAAAGGCGTCATTTTCAAACTTTGGCCAAAACACTGTTTCTGTATTTGCTCAAGGAATAGCTATTGAAAGTTGTACTCCAGAAAATAGAAAACTACCTATTAATGGTACAAGTCAGGCAGCACCGCAAGTTTCAGGACTTGCGCTAAAACTCAACTCACTACTTAGTAACCTCGAAATCAATTCAACTCCATCTCTACTAAAAGCACTAGTAACTGAAACTGTTGATAAAGTTGAGTCGCTTAGTAAACTATCTGCAGCTGGTGGAGTTATTAATCAATTACGTGCCTTTTCTGCTGCCAAGAAGCTTAAGACAATGAATCTCAAAGAAGCAATTGCACAATCTTATATAGAGATACCAAACCCATAGACTCAACTACTTAAAATATCTAAAAAAATAATCGATTACTCCGATAAATAAGGAAAGAAGCATTAGTGCTTCCTTTGTTTAGCGGAGTAGCATAATGAAAAGAATTTTTCTCACACTAACTATTATTACACTTGCCAGCTGTGCAAGTACTTATAGAAGACCAGAATCAATCAAAGAGAAAATGTCGCGCTATAAGTCAAAGGCAACTTCCACTAATAAAATACCTGAATACAAGGTTTCAGGTTTTAAATATTCAAGAGGAAGAGTTCCAGCAAGTGCTAACAAGCAGCAAGATCTTAACTACAGCAATAAGAATATATACTTTCTTTCACTCTACGAGCAATATGAGTCATTCTCACAAGCTTATCCAGAAAATAAGAAGAAGATTCAATATTGCCCAGTCTATCACCAGCCCCTTATTACTTATAAGGAAACACCAAAGAAGTGGTATTGGGAGAAGAAAACGGCACTTAGCAAGAGTAAGGACAGTATTGTTTCTCACCTACCTAAGGCCAAAGAGTCTCTTACAACAGCAATAAGAGAACATATGGACAGAACACATGATGAGCTGTCTAAGCTTTGCTTCACAGGTGCTAGTGATAACTATTATATTTATGAAAATATTGTAGAAATCACAAAGTCCAATGCACTAAAGAGGAATTCAGATGGAATTAACTCTCTTCTAAAAACGACTATTTTCTTTAATGAAACACTACTTCACAAAGTGGCAGATAAGAAAAGATTGAGAAAGAAGGGAAGAGGGCTAGCTTCTGCTAAAGAGAAGGTTCACTATACACAAGAGGCCCTCAATAGAATGAAGGCCGCTTGGGCTAATAGTTTATTTAAATAGATATAATCTGTTACGAGAAGAGAAGATGGCCAGAGCGTCATCTTCAACACTTGTATGACCAAAGACCGCTGAATACACAGAACCTAGATCAAACTTCTCTACAAGCTGAAGCTTGTTATCAAGATAAAGAATTTCTTTACCAATTGTTGTCACGACAAGACCACCCTTCCACTTTCTAATAGAACTGATTGGCGTCTTTGCAACTTGAATTTCTTTGCTAATATTAAAATTGTCATCAAGAGAAACAAGTTTCCCATCGATTGTTCCAAAGAATGCCTGATCATCAAATAGAGTTGCATCTCTATTTGTCGTAAAACTTAACCTCTTATAGAGAATACCTGTTTTAGGATCAATGACTTCTGCCTTACCATTAATCGAGCTAACGATAAGCTTTCCTCTGAAGTAACTTGGTGACATATCTACATCAACAAATTTATCGGCCGAAGATAGCTTCTTTTCCCAAACAACCTGACCCTCTTCAAGAGAGAATGCCAAAAGGTAGCCATCAGCAAAGCCTACATAGACCTTATTTTCAACAATATGTGGTCTTGAAGTTCTTTGAAGCGTAGAGAAGAATGGTACTGATCTCTTATACGACCAAAGGATTTTTCCTGTAGAAGCGTCTATACAAAAGATCTTATGATTTCTTGTATGAACAAAGATTCTATCTTTTGCAATAACAGGAGTTGAATCTACAGGGGAACCAAGGTCGAAAACATAAGCTAGTTTTCCAGACTCAAGATTCTTTCCATACATTCTACCGTGAATATCACCATAGATTAGAGTATTCTTGTAAGCGACAGGAGCTGAGTGCATTGCCCCCATTGTTTTTTCACGCCAAATAAGACGTCCATTCTTTAAAGAGTAAGCATCTAGGAAACCGTTATTATTTCCAACATACACAACACCTTCATGTATCAAAGGACTTCCAAGTGCTATTGGAAGATTCCCTGTCTGATACGATGGATCTAAATTCTTGATCCACTTTGCTTGAAATGTTGTCTCTGCTCTATCTGCGGCCTTTGGACTTATGTTAGTCATCTTCTTAACAGAAGAGCATGACGTAAGAACAAAGAGAGATAGTACTAGTAAGTATTTCAAATAAACCTCTTATTTACATTTGTTGTAGGTAATACTGAGCAAGTGACTTAAAAATTGCCTGTGCCTTTACTTTACCAACCATTTCAAAACTCTTCTTAGCGAGATCTTTTTGACCTTTCTTTAACTGAAGTCTTCCTAGGTCAAGATAAACTTTCCCTTCCATAACTTTAAGACCAGTGGCTTTAATCAATTCAAGCTCTGCAATAGCGCCATCAACTTCACCAGTCTCTTCAAGTACTGCCGCCTTTCTAAGGCTTAGAAGAAATGTTTGATAGTTATTCTTTGCAGATAAAGTTGAAAGAATAGTTTGAGCTTCTTTATAGTTCTTTTTTTCAAATAGAGCATCAAAAGTCATAAGAGAGCTTGTGAAGATTGCATTCTTAGATGCGAACTCTTTACCAACGGCTTCAAATTTTCCAACAAGTTCCGTTGCCGAAAGAGTCCCCTTCTTAAAATTATCAAGAGTTGATTTCTCATAGAGGTAATATGCATTTGCAGCATTCTTTTCAGACTTCTCTCCCATTGACACATATGCACCATAAGAAAGAACACCAATTAACACACCAATAACTAGTGTAATAATTAATCCCTTATTATCAGAGAGAAAACTTCCTAGTTCTGTCTCTTTTAGTGCTGATTCAAATCCTTGATCATCGGCGGTATTTGTTGCCATAATATTTCCTTCCTTAGTTCATTAACTTAATTTATCATTCAATACTAAATATCCAGTGTAAAGTTGTCAAAAATACTTGGACTAGTTTACAATTATTTTATTACTTATTTTAGAGGATGCGACGAGTTATGAACTTAATTAAAATTACGCTACTTGCCATTTTGTTTTCACAAGCAAGTTTCGCAGCAGAAAAGATTGGAAGACTAGGTGTTGGATTTACAAATCAGGTAAAAAATGATGTCCCATCACTTTCATTTAAACTACAGAAGTCTAAGTCTTTTTCGTTTGGTGGACTACTAGGATTAGACACAAGTGATAATGGTGGATGGAATGCTGGTCTTAAGGCCTATAGAAATATATTTGATGAGCCATATTTAACATTCTATGCTCACTTCCTAGGTGCACTAATTAATCAAAAGACAGATGCAGTAACAGATAAAACAGGTTTTCAATTTGATATGGGACTGGGAAGTGAATTCAGTTTTCAAGGACTGCAGAGCCTAGGCTTCTCTGTTGAGTTTGGTGTTTCTTTTTCCAAAATAGATGACTTCTCAATTCAAACAAGTGGAAGTAACTTTCTTGTTGGTGCAGTTCACTTCTATTTATAAGGCAGTAAATGTTTAACTTTTTTAAAATACTAATTCTTACATTACTTTGCGTAACGGCTTCGGCCCAAGGCAGTGGCTTCTCAGGACTTAATGAAGATGACCTCAATATTGGTGGTGATATCTTCTCTGACTATAATGAAGATTTAGAAGATACTCAAATAATGGAAGATGAAAGATTCTTTAAATATGGAAGGTTCTTTTCGTTCTCTATCTATCTTGGTGTCACACAATTTGATGGAAACAGAGGAAGTCTCTATAGTGATGACCCTCCAACTTTTGGGATGTCTATAAACTACTTCAGTGATTTTCAGTCTTCTTGGGGATTTGGTTTTGCATTTTCAAAGCATAGCTACTTTCTTAATGAGCAAACAGAGGGATTCACTGATGGTCCAGGCTTTGTGGAAGTCAGTATGCTTAGAACATTCTTTGGATACAGATACTATATTGATACATCAAACTTAGGTACAGCAATCACCTACTCTAACCCCTACTTCGCTGGAAGACTTGAGTACTGGTATACCTCAAGCAAGTTTAGAGACCTTGAGAGTGAACCAGATGATAAAGGTGGCGGAATTGGTGTAGGTCTTGGCTTTGGACTAGAGTTCCCTATTAAGCTCAAAGAGTCTTATGTAAATATTGAAGTCCTTCTTCACGATGTGGCCTTTCATGACAAAGACACGAGATCACTTACACCAAAGAATACATCAGGAACAGGCGTTGATGACCTATCTGGTTACGCTTATACTACGACTATTGGCTACGTCTGGAGCTGGTAACAAAGAACTTAAACCCCTTCAATAAAATACCGATAAAATAGGTATAACGAAGGGGTAAACATGACAATTTCAATCGGAATTATACTAGGTATAATTCTCATTTCAGCTATTACAATTATTTCAATCTACAATGGATTCATAAGAAAGCGCTCTATGGTGCACGAAGCATGGAGTGGAATAGATATTCAGCTTAAGAGAAGATATAATCTTATTCCGGCGCTAATAGAGACAGTCAAAAGCTATGCTGAACACGAGGAAAAGATTTTTGCCAATGTCACAAAATCTAGAGAGAAGTGCCTGACAGGGACAACTGATATGGAAAAGAGATCAGTTGAAGAAAATCAACTTACAAGAGGTCTTAGATCTGTATTTGCACTTGCAGAGAACTATCCTGATCTAAAAGCAAATTCAAACTTTCAAAAATTTCAAGAAGACCTCAATGAAATAGAGGAACAGATACAATTAGCGAGACGCTACTATAATGGCTCCACTCGAGAGCTTAATATATCAGTAGATTCTTTTCCAAGTAATATCATTGCAAATATCTTCAATTTTAAGAAAGAAGAATTCTTTGAAATTGAAGAGACTCAAAAACTAATGCCTGAAGTTAAATTCTAAGGAAAAACATGAAATTTATAATTGCACTAATATTTAGTTGGGGACTTCTTGCAAAAGAAGTCATTCACAATTTTGACACAGAAGTCGTTATTAATTACGACAACACAATCACTGTCACAGAAAAAATTGAAGTTACGTCACTTGGCCATAAAATTAAAAGAGGTATATTTCGAGACCTTCCTCTCATTAGAAAATCACAAAGTTTCGGAGTGAATACTAATGCCTTTAAAGTACTTAGTGTTCTAAGAAATGAAAGAGCAGAGCCATATCATGTAAAAGCACTTACAAATGGAATAAGAATATATATTGGAAACAAGAAACGATACATAAAAAAAGGTAAACACACATTTGAAATAACATACAAGATGTCACGACATATATACTCAGTTGGCAGTGGTGAGTCTGAGCTTTTTTGGAATATTACAGGTGATGGTTGGAAATTTCCTATATCGAAAAGTTCAGTAAAGTTTTTCTTAGAAACGCAAAATCCAGAGACTTTAAATTTCTTTGAAGGTTATACCGGAAAGTATGGCTCAAAGAATAAAGATTATACAGTTATTAGTGAAAGTGAGGAAGTTGAAGTTAGAACAAATAACGAACTTCCTAAGCTAACAGGATGGTCAATAGCTGTTCGCTTTCCCTCTGATCAAATAGCAAAGCTAAGCTTCCTACAAGCTCTTAAACAAGATATGAAACTACAGGGACTACAGTATAAAGTTCTGTCTCTGTTTCTCACATTATTTGTATTATTCGCTCTTTGGTATGTGAAGGGACTTGATCCGAAAAGAGGTACTATCATTCCTCTATTCTCTCCCCCATCAGACCTATCTCCAGCACAAATCAACATGGCCTATCTTCATAAGAATCATAAAGATGCTATTCCCGCCGCAATTATTAATATGGCCGTAAAGGGAGCAATTACAATTGAAGAAGGCACAAATATATGTATAAGAAAAACAGACTGTGAAAACGTAAAAGAGATACTCTCAAAAGAAGAGTATATTCTTTATACAAAACTTCTTTCAGATGACTTTATTACACTGGCCAGAACGAATAGACTTATCCTACAAGAGGCAAAGAAGGCCTTTGAAAAAGAGCTCAATACGTTTGGCAACGAGTACTTTACTAAGAACTGGTCTTACGCAATCATTGGTACTCTAGTTGCTGTATTTTCAATATGGCATTTCGCAAAGGATACTGGAGACTTCGCAGTCGGTGCAATTATTGGCTTTTTTGAATATGGGTGTATTGGGTACTTAATAACAAGACTTTTCTCTTCAAGAAGTACGGATAGCAAATGGTCTAGCTTCATTCTTATTTTCCCAATTACATTTATGCTCTTTCATGGAGGAATCTTTGCCTATGGAAGTATTGGATACTCAAAACTCTATATTGTATTCTTTTTATTACATGCACTACCCTATGGTGTTTTCTTAGCTCTGATTCCTTCGGCCACAAAGAAAGGTCAAAGACTCGTTGATAAGATCGAAGGCTTTAAGCATTACCTATCAATTGCAGAAAAAGATAGACTTGATAAGCTTAACCCACCTGAGTTAACACCAGAGATATTTGAGAAGTTCCTTCCCTATGCACATGCCCTAGGAGAAGAAGGAAGTTGGTCAAATAGATTTGAAAATGAAGTCAGTAAATCACTTTTGAAAGAGACCTATTCAAGAGGTCCAACATGGTACTCGAATTCAAACTCAAGTTTCAACTCGAGTACTTTCGCTAGTGCCCTGGGCTCTTCCATCACAAGTGCAGTCGCAAGTTCATCCAGTTCCTCATCAAGTGGAAGTGGTGGCGGAGGCGGCGGAGGTGGCGGTGGAGGTTGGTGAGAAAACCTCCCCTATACAAATAACTAAGGGGCCCACGGCCCCTTAAAATTTGAATCACTAATGAACGTATCTTCCATTATATGTCCCTCTGATTTAGGGTCCATAATATCTGGACGCTCTTCTTTTTTTGAACCAAAGATTAGGGTCTTTGAAATAATTGCCATAATCTTCAATGTTAAAAAGAATAAGTGAATTAATGAGAGTGTGCCATCAAAGAAGTGACGTCTACATTTTAGAAACTCGCGTCTCCAAAAAACTGAAACTTGTGAATTCATAATTCCCCCGAATTAATTATACGCTTAGTTTATGGGGTAAGAATAACGGCATTATATTTGATGTCAATACAGGAAACTGTTATGTTTTTCTTTTTTTTTAGATACTTAAGTCGTTACTAATAGAACTTTTCTCTTCTATTAGTAACGATTAATTTTGAACGTAAATTAAATAGAATTCTTTGCTAAATTGAATGCCTCAAGTCTTTTAGAAACATACTTTTTATAATCTTCCTTATGACGTGCTTCAGGATGAAAGATCATCGATGCAAATATCAACAGAACAACACCCGCTTCCATAAAGAGAATATTCGTTAAAGTAATTTGACCTACATTAGTATAATCAATATAGCCTAAGAAGATTGCAACAATACCATAGAATGAAAAAAATAATTGAAAGTGATTATGGTGAAGTTCATTCATTGCCCAAAAATCTTCAAGGTCTGATTCGTAATCTTCACCATCAACCGCCAGAGACTTATCATGTAGCATATCGTCTAATACATGCTCGTAGAACTGAAGTTTTTGGTCATCATTCATTGATGCAATATTTTGTGAGAGCTCGTTTTTTGACATCATAAAATACTCCTTCTAAGGGTATTTTACTAAGAGAATATGAATATTTTATGAATTAAGTCTAAATAAAGAAAGGGGCCGAAGCCCCTTATAATCTGCTATGAATTTAATTTTACCATACGTTCTTTTAGATCTGCACCCGTTCTAAAAATTAGGTGGATTGGCGTATTCTCAAGAGGGAATGCCGTTCTTAGACCATTCTTTATATATCTTCTATATGTGTCTGGAATACCCTTTGACTTATTTGTATAGAATAAGAATGTTGGAGGTCCACACTTAATTTGAGAAGCATACTTAACTCTAAAACGCTTACCTTTTGCACCTTTTAAAATGATTGGCTGTCTCTCGATCATTTCAAAGATAAATCTGTTAAGGTTACCTGTTGGAATACTCTTACGTCTAATAAGAATAGTTTTAACAAGAGCTTTCTTAAGCGCCTTAATTCCTTTTTGATTCTTTGCCGAGATTGGAAGCATGTCACAGTAGTTAAGCCATGGCATTGTATCTCTAATATTCTCAAGCCACTTCTTTCTATCCGCAGTATCTTTAATTTCATCACTTATAAGGTCGGTCTTATTAAGACAGACAATTACCGATGAACCTTTATCAATAGCGATATCTAATAGTCTCTTATCTTGGTGAGATACACCTTTAACAGAGTCAATCATGAAGATACAAACATCTGATTCAGCAATTGATCTTAGAGAACGATATACTGATTGTGATTCAACAAAATCATTGATACTTTTTTGCTTTCTAATACCTGCAGTATCTACAATATGAATACTTCTCCAGAAGTTTCCAGTATCAATCTCTTCCTCTACTTCTTCAGAAGCAGCAGCTTCAACTTCAGAGTTCTCTTCAGAGTCAGTTTCGGCCTCAAAGACCTGCTTATAGATTCTTTCTCCGGCCTCTTCGATGAATTCTCCATCTTGAGATTCAAGAGCTAAATCATCAACTTCAGCTTCGTACTCATCTTCAAACTGCTCAACATCTTCTTCAAGATTATAAGAAGAAACTAGTGAACTGTAGAGATCAGGGTTATTCTTTTGAAAATTCTCATATTGCTTATAGAGACCTTTATCACTCTTTACGAACTCTTGAACATCATCAAGCTTCTTTGAGTCATTTCCAAAGTAGAGATCAAAATATCCGTCAATAGGATCAACTGTCGTTCCAGCGATATTAGAAACAAGAGCTCTTTGACTTCCAACTAAGAGATTTAAGAGTGTAGATTTACCAGCGTTTGGCGCACCAATGATCGCTAGTCTAGAAACAACATCTTCTCTTGGAGTTACACCCTTTTGAAGTTCTGAAGACTCAAGAGCTTCATCAGTTTTAGAGAATGCAATCATTTCTTTGTGAATGCTTTCTTTTAGAGTTTCCATCCCTAGCCCGTGGGCAGCAGAAACAAGAAACATCTCATCACTATTGATTCCTAATTGGTAGAAGTCTATTTCATTTCCACGTTGCGTTTCAGAGTCAAACTTATTAACAACAACCCACATCTTCTTTTTCTGCTTTCTAATATAGTCAGCAATACTTGAATCAAATGGAAGTGCACCTTCTCTAACGTCCACTACAAATAGAACGAGATCTGACTCATCAATCGCTTGATGGGCATGATCTGTCATAATGTTAAAGAACTTATTAGCATTTTGCTCTTGTTGGTTCTTTCCTCTCTCATCAATTTTTTGAGGATAGAATCCACCAGTATCGACAAGAATAGCATCAAGAGGTTGTGACAAATCAGAATCATCAAAAGTTGTAATTCCGTAATGACGATCTCTCGTAACACCGGCCATATCATGTGTAATGGCCTTATGTTGCTTCTTCATCAGTCTATTAAAGACTGAACTTTTTCCAACATTTGGTCTCCCGATTAGAGAGACTACCATTGCTCTAGTTTTCATTATTTATTTCTCCATACACGAGCTGAATCCTGAGCTCTTGGAAGTCCTAGCTCTTCTAGGATGAAGTTATTCTTAAACCACTTTGGAGACACCTTTACGTGAAGGTTAAGGTGTACTTTATTATCAGTCATAGCAGAAATTTTCTTTCTTGCTCTTGTTCCAATTTCCTTGATGATTGAACCTTTTGATCCAACAACAATTGCTCTTTGTGATGGTCTGTTAACAAGGATAGAAGCTGAGATATGAGAAGCTCCATCTTCACCTGGCTTAGGCTTGATGTCTTTATACTCATCAATTACAACTGCTAATTCATATGGAAGTTCATCTTTTAAAAGAGCAAAGGCCTGCTCTCTGATATATTCAGTAGCGAAAAATCTCTCTGGCTTATTTGAGATAGCTCCTCTGTCATAGAAATGTGGACCAGGAATTGCTTCATCACAAATATCACCTGTTAGAAGGTGAACATTATATCCAGACTTTGAAGAAGTTAAGAAATGCTTCTCAAGATTTGGCATTATAAGTTTTGCTTTTTCCATTACCATAGATAGTGGTAGCTCAGATGCCGCTTCAACACGGTCAGACTTAGTAAAAACAACCCAAGTTCTTCCAAGTTCTTTATCAATATTTTCTTTAAAGTCTACAAACTGTTGTAGAACATCTTTTGTAAGGTCAATAAGTAGAAGGTTAAGGTCTGCACCATCAACACCTTCTCTTGCTTGTTGATTGATCCTCTTATTTAATTCCTGACTTGATTTATGTAGACCAGGAGTATCAACTAGAACGATTTCTGTACGGTCAATAGTAAGAACTGCATGAAAACGGTTTCTTGTTGTTTGTGGCTTGTTAGTCACAATACTAAGGTCCATTCCAAGAAGGTAGTTAACAAGGGAGCTCTTCCCAACATTTGGTGCACCAAGAACTGCAACCATTATCGATTTATTATCCGGGTGTTGATCTTCTAAAAGCATAATTAATCTCCTTACTTTGTTATTTTATTTAAATATTTAAGTGCTAATTCTTTCATTGCTATTTTCTTGCTGTGACAAGTGACTTCTTCAACTTTTTCATCATTCACAAAGAGCTCAACTCTAAATCCACCTTCAACATTATGAGACTCATAAACAGGAAGAGATTTATACTCTTTCATTGTTAGCTCTTGTAAAGTCGTCTTTGGATCAAAGAGGTATAACTTCTTCTCACTGAAGAAATCTTCTTTCATTTCAAGCTCGTATTGAGAAATGATATTTGCGAGTGCTTCAAAAGCACGATTTATTGAATCATCAAGTGTTATTGCACCAAGGATTGCCTCAACAACATCACATATTAGCGAGTCATTAAGTTCAGACTGCAACTCTCCTCTACCAAGAAGTAAGCACTTGTCCGCGCCTAAGAAGCGACCAAGTTTTGCTAGAGAGTGTTCATTAACAAGTGCACTTCTAAGCTTTGAGAGCTTTCCCTCTGAGCAGTCAGAGTATTTCTCAAAAAGAGCATAAGAAACATAGCTTCCAAGAACAGAATCTCCAAGAAATTCTAGTCTTTCATAACTAGTTCGTGCTTCATGAGTATATTCATGAACAAATGAACGGTGTGTTAGTGCATTTATAAGGTAATTAATTTGATTGAATTGGTATCCAAGACGATCTTGGAGTTGAGTTATTAGGCCATGGTTTTGAAAAATTTCAACGAGAGATCCGCTAGATTTAGTGATCGTTTGTTCGTAAACGAATACACCAAAATCATTACTAAAAGCATTATCGCTTTGAAAGGTCGTCTTCTCAGTCATGGTTTTCCTAATATTTAATTGTCAGATTTCTTGTATCACCACAGTACGTCACAAGCAAGAAGAGATTTTAAGTTGTGTAAATTTAACCTGATAGGTACAATATTTAAGACTTAGATCAATAAATATAATTAACCCATATAAGGTTCTCAAATGGATATGAAGACAGAAGCAAGTGACCACCCAGAAATGAACAAACTCTTTGGTTGGCAATCAGATTTCTTCCAGCACCTTCAACATAAAGGACGAAGTGTTAATACACTTAAAAACTATAAAACAGACCTTGATTGCTTCAATCACTATCTTATTGCCACTCAAAAACACGTAAATATTGAAGGATTCAGCATTCCTGAGATAGTTGAATATGGAAAATTCCTAGAGACAAAGTATCAATCAGATAATTCGAGAAGAAGAAGAATTCAAGCACTGAGGCTATTTTTTGACTACCTTGTTGAGCGAGCTATCTTTAATAGTAATCCAGTGAGAAAGGTTCCTACTTCTCCAAAGTTTCTTGATATTCCAAGGCCTACACACTTTTCTCATGTCAAAACTCTTTGGATGCATCTTTTAGAATCTGAGAAGAAAGCTGATTCTCCTTTAGAAAAAGTTAAGATAAAAAGAAATCAGTTAATATTTCTTCTGATCTATACAGGAGGTCTAAAAGTTTCAGATATATCAGATCTTCAAAAGGATCACTTTAGCTTTGGAAAGAGCCCAAGGGTAATGATAATCCATCCAAAGCGCGATCCATATACTATTGCCCTACCGGAATTCTTCCAGGGCGTTTATGAAAGTTATATACACCTTTTAGAAAAGGTAAAAAACGCACACGGTACTGAGTTTAATAATATTTTCTTCAATGCTAATGCACATAAAATCTTATCTGGTGGTATCTCGGCGAGAGGAATTGAGCTTATCTTCCATAGTTGGAGAAAGAAACTTGTTATGGAGATCACTCCAAAGTCTTTAAGACAGTCTTGTATTTTCACATGGCTTCAAAAAGGACTTAATGCAACAGTGATTAAAGAGTCCCTTGGAGTTTCACCATCCTACTCTTTAAAGCTCTATAAAGATCACTTAGATAACTATGCTTTTAGTGACGACTTTTTAGAACAGACTTTTAAAGACGTTATGGTTCATTCTAAGAAATAGAAAATCTCAGAGACTAATTAGTTTTTAGAGCTGTTGGTCTCTTATAAACAGGAATACCAAGGTCTTGGTCGAGATGCCAACGATCTGTATAAAGCTCATCTTTTTCAACCCTGTAGAATCCAAGATCTTGATCGAGCTCATCTAGTCTATACACAAGTTCTTTTTGGACTCTTATTTGATCTTTCTTCTTACCAAGAAGAAGTGCAAGTGCCTGCTCTTTATTCTTTTGAATTTCAAGAATTTGCTTATCATACTTTGCTGCTACTTCTACTTGCTCTTGGCGAAAGCCCCAAACAAATTTATTCACTCTATTTAGCTGATAGATAAAGTCTCTCTTCTTTGCCAGTAGAGCGACTCTATATCTTGATGCGGCCTGAATTCTCTTTGCCAAGCGATCTGATTGAAAGATGAGAATTGTTCCCCTTCTAAACGAGTAAGATGGTCCCCAGCATGGGTAAAGATTCTTAACATAAAGAGTGATAAAACCCTTTTCTACTGCTCTAATATTACCTGAGCATGGGTCTTCATTTCTCTTTTTGGCAACCCAGAACTTTAAAGGATCAGATGCCTTAAAGAACTTCGAGTTTAGGGATTCAACTTGAATTTTTATGATTGTGCTATTGTCGGCCTTATCACTGACACGTCCAGAAAACTTCGAATAGTCTATTTTTGGATCATAGAAAGAGTCTAATCCCTTAGTCTTGTGGTAATTTGCATAATCATCATATTTTGGAAATGCACTTGTATTAAGTGTTTCCTGCTTTGAGATTATCTGTGCTTGATTAGCAAGAATGACCGAACAAAATAATAAGGTTACAAGATACTTCATATATCTATTATGCCCCATATCATTCCCATGTCCAGACCTGAAAAACTTGTCACCTATGACGTCGCCATGGTATTTTTGCAGGCACTAAAATTTTAATTTAAAGGAGATAATATGGATTTTTTCATCGACACAGGTGATATTGAGGAAATTAAAGCGGCAAATGAATGGGGTGTAATCGACGGTGTTACAACTAACCCATCAATCATTGCTAAGACAGGTAGAACTCAAGAAGAAGTTATCAAAGATATTTGTGATATCGTTGATGGTCCTATCTCTGCAGAAGTTATCTCAACTGATAAAGAAGGGATGATCAAAGAAGGTGCTGAACTAGCTAAGATTCACGACAATGTTGTAATAAAGCTTCCACTAACTGAAGACGGAATCGCTGCTTGTAAGTGGTTTTCTGAAAATGGAATCAAGACTAATGTAACTCTTTGTTTCAGCGCTAACCAAGCTCTTCTTGCAGCAAAGAATGGTGCAACTTACATCTCTCCATTTGTTGGAAGATTAGATGATATTGGTGTTGATGGAATGGGTCTTATCCAGGAAATTAGACACATGTACGATATGTACGGGTTCACAACTCAAATCCTTGCAGCTTCAATTAGACATAGTGATCATGTAAAGCAGGCCTCTCTTATCGGAGCAGATGTCTCAACTATGCCATTTAAGGTTATCAAGCAACTATTCAAGCACCCACTGACTGATATTGGTCTGGCACAATTTCTTGCTGACCATAAAAAGTCTCAAAAATAAGAGTTGTTTAGAACTCATATTTCGAAGAAAATTCTTCACTATTTTCAGGGGCTTACAAGGCCCCTGTTTTTTTTGTAATTTTCCATCCTGAAATGCCGAAGTGCCCTTAGAATATGCCTATGAGGCAACTGGGGATTTAATGAAGAAAGGATTATTACTAGCAACTATTTTTACACTTCTTGTATCTTGTAATGCTCAGCAGGGAGAAACAGCTAAGATCTCTACGGTTCCGGCCTCAGAGCTCGCTAAGCTTCCTATGAGATGGCCAAGCTCAAGACTGCCTCTTAAGGCCTACATTGGTGATACAATGTTGGCAGAAGTGACAGCAGAAGGTGAAGACGGAAATGGTCACAATATTATTGAGCAAATGGAGAATCAGTGGAATCTTGCTGATCCGGCCCGTACTTACTTTGATGTAAATACCCTCTACACAAATACAAATCTCAACTATACAGATCTCAATGATTACCTTGATGGTGAAATCGGTATTTATAAGAGTACAAATTGGTTTTCATTTATTGGCGCAGGGGTTCTTGCAGTAACTTCATATATTGGAGAAAACCGAGGTAGCTATATCCTGCTAAATCATGCTGATATTATCATGAACTATAGAGACTACTCTTTCACCAATGATTCCTCTAATGCATTTAACTATGATCTCCCCTCTGTCATGCTTCACGAGCTTGGACACATGATTGGTCTAAAGCATGCCGGCTCTTCTGTGATACCAAGTGTAATGCAGCCGACTTTGGGTGCTGCTGATTCAAAGAGAGCGGTAACTCCTTATGATATTAGCTATATTACAAGTAACTATAACAATATCTCGGCCCTCACGGCCGCCCCTCTAGCTCTAACTGCAAATGGAAACTCTGCACCAACATATATTCATGGATATATTGAATTAAGAGCTGATGGAGAATGTCGTCACTACCAAGCGGGGAAGCTTGTTGAGACACATCTACATGGACTGTAATTTAAATAATATTCTTAGCTAGCGAGTGCTTTTTCAACACAGTTGCGAATTCTATTCTTTGCTCTAAAAACGATTTGGCGAAAGTTAACATTTGTTAGGCCAAGAATCTCACAGATACTATCTGTGTCTTCTTGTTCTATATGTTTTAAATAAAAGGCACTCTTTTGTATTTCAGGAAGATGTTCCATACAATTTGAAATGATGGCCATTACCTCTTCGCTCTCAAGAGTGTCTTCAGGGTTCTTCCAATTATTGGCCCAATGTCCATCTTCTTTAAAAGAAGACTCAACCGCCTCTTCTATAGGATCAGTCTTTTCAAACTTAAAGTTTGCACGTCTGATTTCTGAGACTTTATTATAGAAGATACCAAAGAGGAATGTTCTGATATGACTTCGCCCTTCAAAGCGAGGAACAACTTCAATGAAGGTAGTCCAAGTATTTGCCGTTACATCTTGGGACATTTCAGAGCTTAGACCTTGCCCTAATCCTGCTTTAAAAAGATGATCTGTATAGGCATCAACAAGCTGTCCAAGGGCAGCGTTATCTAAGCTCTTAACTCTCTTTAAAAATTCTGGATCACTAAAGTTATTCTTCATTAATAAGAAGTCTACCCAAGCTTGTGAAATAGGTAAACAAAAAGAACGCAAACAATCACAAAGAACAAAAGATGTCACAAATTGCCCCGATAAGTCACCTATACATAGGAGAATACCAATGGGACTTAAATTACTTTTAGCAATTTCACTATTTCTTATGTCATACATGAGCTTTGCCTTTGACCATACTCATGTGACATGGAATAGAATTCTAGATAATCACTTAAGCTTTAAGGGCCCACAAAGCCTATTCAACTACAAGAAACTCAAAGCTAATCAAAGAGATTTTTATAACTACCTAAGTGAGATCTCAGCAGTTTCTAAAGAAGAGTTTGACAAGTTTTCACAAGATCAACAATTGGCCTTTTTAATAAATGCCTACAATGCTTTTACGGTAAAGCTTATCGTCGATAATTACCCTTTAAAGTCTATCAAAGACCTTGGTGGACTCTTCAAATCTCCATGGAAGAAGAAGTTCTTTAAGTTATTTGGGAAAAAGGCTCATCTTGATCGTCTTGAACATAAGATGATTAGAGAGTGGTATAGCGAGCCAAGAATACACTTTGCAGTGGTCTGTGCATCTCTAGGTTGTCCTCCCCTGGCCAAGAAAGCATTCACTGCTAAGAACTTAGAGACTTTGCTTGAAGAACAGTCCCTGAGCTTTATCAATGATAAGACCAAGAACTCAATATCTAATGGTAAATTAAGAATATCTAAGATCTTTAAGTGGTATGGTGATGATTTTGAGGGTGTTTATGGGAGCTATCTTGACTTTATAGCTGAGAGGATCACAAAGGATAGATCTATTCAGAAGAAAATTAGTAATGGAGAGATTTCAACTAGCTGGAATGACTACGATTGGAATCTTAATGAATAATTGTGCAAAATTAACTTGCGCACAACCTATCAACATAGTATATTTCCTTTCAAGGAGATTTATATGGGAATTTTTCATTACAAAGTAACAGATATAAGAGGAAATGAGAGAGAGCTTTCAGAGTTCAAAGATAAGCCTCTACTGATTGTTAATACAGCTAGTAAATGTGGATTTACTCCACAATACGAAGACATGCAAAAGCTCTACGAAAAGTACGAAGGAAAAGTTGAAGTTCTCGCCTTTCCTTGTAATCAATTTGGAAAGCAGGAGCCAGGAAACTCTTCAGAGATTCAGGAGTTCTGTGACTTAACATTCAATGTATCTTTTCCAATTTTTGAGAAAGTAGACGTTAATGGAGAAAATGCACATCCATTATTTAAGTACCTTCAAAAAGAAAAGCCAGGTCTACTTGGTTCTGAGAAGATCAAGTGGAACTTCACAAAGTTTCTAATAGATAAGAATGGTGAGCCTGTTAAAAGGTACGCTCCACAAGTTAAGCCTCTTGATATTTCAGAAGATATTGAGGATCTACTTAATGGATAAGGGACAACTACTCTTAGAAAACCAACTTTGCTTTAGCCTTTATAGGCTGAGCAAATTGGTAGTCTCAAAGTATCGCCCAATCCTAACAAGTTTAGATATCACCTACCCTCAATACCTCGTAATGATAGTCCTATGGGAGTTTAAAGAGGTTTCAGTAAAAGAACTTGGAGAGAGGTTAAGCCTAGATTCAGGAACACTTACTCCATTAATTAAGCGATTATGTTTAAAAGGTTTTATTGATAAGAAGAGATCTTCTAAAGACGAAAGAATTGTAAATATAAGTTTAACAGATAAAGGCCAGGCCTTAAAAGAAAAGGCCTTGAGTGTTCCACAAGAAGCGGCCTGTAGCTCAAATCTTGAAATCGAAAAAGTTATTCAATTAAAAGAAACACTCGATCAACTATACAAGCAGCTCAGTTAGTACTTCATTGAACAATTATCAACGAATCCTGCTGGACAGCTTAAGTACATTTCGACTTCACAGCTAGGCCCCGTTACAGGAACACAAGTGTGTTCATACGATTCACCAAAAAGGCATCCATTAATAAATCCATCTGGACATAACTTTACAAGCTCTGTTGCACAGCTTGGACCTTGCTCTGGCATACATGTGTGATACGCTGTTTCACCACTCTCACATCCATCATAGAATCCACTTGGACAGTTCAGCTTATATTCATAAGCGCAACTAAGACCTCGAAGTGGAATACAACGGTGCTCTTCAGCGTTAATAGACAGTGATGACATAGTTAAGACAAATACAGCAATAAGAGCGTACATCTTTTTCCCCTGAGATTAATTTTTTTGTGCGTGTTGTGTTGTGTACGCAACTTGTAACCTAAGAGCTATTTATTTGTCTATGGAAAAGACTGTGATTTGTTCACATTTTTACCAGCGAAGAGCAATCTTTCCTACGGAGAGACCTGATTCTATGTGCTTATGAGCAAGAGCAACATCACTTGCCGCGAATTCACTCACAGGATGACCAGAAATAACCCCTTTATCAACAAGATCAATAAGGACTTGCATCGCCTCTGATAAGATCTCCTTTCTTTCAAAAAGAAATGAAAGATTAAAGGCCATAACACTTTTATTCGCTGCAGTAAGATCAATTGGATTAAAGCTTGGAGTCTTTAGGTAATTTAATACAAGAGATATAAAGTTTAATGTGCCTCTAGCTCTTCCCTTAGGAAGCATAGTATGAAAACCATAAACTACCAGTTTCCCAGTTGGACATAAGTGATCGAAACTTCCCTTAAGGGTTTTAACACCATTAGCATCAAGAACAACATCATAACCACTAGGACAAATTTCCTCTGCGCGCTTCCATAGTTCTTCATTACTCTTATCTATTATGTGATCTGTATTTAGTTTTTCTAAATGCTCTCGCTTATGACTTGAGCCTATTACACCAGTCACTTCACAGTCATGCCATTTTGCGAGCTGTACAAGTGCAGTACCAACTCCCCCTGCAGCAGAATGAATAAGAACATTACTCTTCTTTCTAAAAATAAAATTTTGAAAAAGCCCATGATAAGCCGTTAAGAAGACAGCAGGAAAACAAGCCGCCTGTGCAAACGAAAGATTCTTAGGCTTGTGAAAGACTTGATGCTTCGGAGCGCAAACTTCATTTGCATATGAATCAAAGAGATTCACACCAAAGACCTCATCTCCAACTTTTAAGTGCTCTACATTATCGCCAACAGATTTTATAATTCCAGAGAATTCGAAACCAGGCGTAATAGGCCACCCTACAAATTTCTTTGCTGACTCATAAATTCCCCAACGGACACAAATATCAGCATAATTAACGCCACTATATTTTACATCTACCAAGACATCATCTGAACCAAGAGAACTCTTATCTTTACAAGGATGCTCTTCTAATTTTAGCTTATCAAAACCACCAGCACTGTGAATAACTACTTTTTTCAAACATACTCCTATCTAAACGAGAGATACTCTCCAACATTTTTAGGACACTTCATTTCTAAATATCCTGTTTGATCAAAGATATAATTAAGAGTTCCCTCTCCAATATCTTTCTTCTTCTTTATTAAAAACTTTTCATCAAACTTAATCTCAGAATACTTAACAACATAGCGAAAGAATTCTTTCTCACCTACTTGAAGATAGAACAAGCTCTTCGACTCTTTAAACTTTCTTTGCATCACAACACTTGGCAAGTAATAACACTTACCTTTTAAATCATCCATTTCAGGAAGTACCAAATAGACACCAGTAAGCAGCAAAGAGAGGCCGAGAATACTTATCAGGATTTGTGAGAGAATTGATTTTAACATAGTAGGAATATCTTCCTCCTCCCTAGTACTAAAGTCAAGGCCAGTGTAAAATCATGTGTATGAAATTAGCTCTACTTCTATCTCTATTTCTTCTTACAACACCAACAATCGCCAGTAAGTTTCAGTTCAACTTTAACGTCGGACAAGACACTGCAGATGATGGAGAGGATAGATCTGGAACAGCTAGTTTAGTAAGGTTTGGATTATCTACAAGTCCGGCCTCAATGTTTAGATGGAATACAGCTTTTACTTACCAAACTGGCTCAAATGCATTTAGCCAGGGAGACTTTACACTTGGCCCTTATATCTATCCTCTGGCCTACATGGGACGAAAGACACCTGGACAACCATTCATATACGCAGAAGGAAAAATTGGTTTTGGTACACTTGCAAAGAAGTCTCGTACTGATACAGGCTTTGGAATGGGTGCGGGAATAGATCTTCAAATGTTCAAACATTCAGGCGTGACTTTTTCAGTAGAACAGCATTCAGCTTCAGAAGCTTCTACTCGCCTATGGCTTGGTTTTTATTGGAGATAGAACGAACGCGTTCCCTAGCTCTACAATCATTAAGTTTTCCACACAATAAGATAAAAATTTATTAAGGTTTCTCCCGCAGAATGTGATTAATTGATCATAACTTGTGAGGATCTATTTATGTCAAATTCTTCAAAGACTATCTTCCTCAAGGCGAATGAAGTCCTTTTTAGAGAGAACGAAATAGCTGAAAACCTCTATATAATAAAGTCCGGGATGATTCGAATCTTTAGGCCAAAAGATAAAGGTTATATAGAACTAGCAGTACTACACCAAGGAGAACTTGTTGGAGAGATGGCCCTATTTGAAGAGCAAAAGCATAAGAGGAGTGCATCCGCAGAAGCGATAGTATCGACGGAACTTCACGAGGTAAGCTTTAATGCATTTACGACGGCATATGATAAACTAAACCCTTGGTTTCAAACAATTCTCAATACATTAACAACAAGAATCAACCTGCAAAATTCAAAATTAAAATCCTTTGAAAGTAATTCTGTAACTCTTGATTATGGAAAATTAAGAACAGGAGGAACTTACAACTTCTTTAAAGATATTGAGATTATAAGGCTCTTTAGCGTCTTCTATATGGCATTTAAGTGTCAAATAGGACAGACTGGTAATGATGCAACAATTCATGAATCAACCTTAGATCTCTTCTCTCAAGATATATTTAGCTTTAGCGAGGTCAAGATAAAGGAGTTCTCAAAACTATTAGAGACCCTTAACCTTATTGAGCGCAAACCTGACAAAGAAGGAAATATGAAGCTCATCTTTACTAACGATGTAGAGCTCTTTAAAAAATCAATTATATTCTTAAATAAGGAAAGACATCTTCAGGAGGAAAAGAAGATTCATGTAACAGATAATTGCGTACACTTATTAGATGGAATAAAGAAAAAACACGAATCAGTCCCTTATCCGACACAACATCCAACAGTAAATATTCAAGCAATTATCGAGGAACTAAGAGAGCATAAAGTAAATATCTCCCCAGCAGACTACGCTGGAGCAATCAAAGGTCATCTCATTGATGAGCCATACTTTGACAGAGAAAATAAAGCAGTATGTGGGGTTGATATAGACAGACTCGTTGCTCTTCTACCAATGATTAAAATACTCAATGCATTTGAGCACTTTAATCAAGACAAGCGACTAAAATAAATAAGGGTCTATTAAACTGTAAGAGAAGGCTTCTCAGTTCTAATCGGTCTTACATTATCAAGAGCAAGGGAATCGACACTTAAGTGTCCTTCAACGAAGCTCTTTAATGAATCCATAAATGGTTTCTTATATTCTTCAGTTTCTACAAATAACTCATGGTATCCACCAGGAACAACAGTCACCTGGCTAATAAGCTCCTTAGTAGTAAAATACTCATAAGAACTGATTGGACAAACAACCTTATCCGAACTTCCAATGACTGCAGCAACTGGGCAATCAAAATCGAGTGTAGTTTCAAAAACTTCATTAGCACGATGAACAATCTCCATCATTAGTTTTGATCCTGTATGTTGATTGACTAAAGGATCCTTCATAAGATCATAGAGAACTCTACCATCATGAGAATATCTCTCTTGATCATTATCACTATCAATATCAAAAGACATTGGAAGATCTTTTATTAAACCTGTTAGAGATGCTGGCGATAATCCTAAAACTTTTCCAAGACCAGGAAAGCCAACAGCAGGAGAAGATAGAAAAACCATATCTGGTCTTAGCATATCCTTCATATAATTCTTATAGAAGTCACAGGCCACTAAAGTTCCCATTGAATGAGCATATATTCCGTAACTTTCAATTTTGTATTTCTTAATCATGCCTTTTAAAACTTCACTAAAATCACTAGCAAAAGTTTCAAAATTATCGATACTTGCTCTTCTTCCACCACTCATTCCATGACCACGATGATCTATAAAAAAGTAGTTATACTTATCACCAAAGACGTCCATTATATAAGTATGTCTTTCATAGTGTTCACCAAGTCCATGAAGGCCAACCAGCCAGGACTTAGCCCCATTATTTACTACTTTAATTCTAAGTTGTGTTCCGTCTGAGATTGTATAGAAGTCGTGAGAGTTTATCATGAAATAAATACTACCCTAAATTGTAAGCTCCCTCAATGTGGTGTAATTTTCTATTAGAAATTTTACATACGAGATAACCAACACTTACCCAGATATAGGATAAATAATGACTAAAATTAACAAAGAAAAAATAAAAGTAGTGGCCTTTGACGCTGATGACACTCTTTGGGTGAATGAACCTTTCTTTAGAAGTGCTGAGGCAAGATTCTACCAAATCCTTGAAAAGTACGTTGATAAGAAAGAAAATGGGAAAGATTTTACAGAAGAATTATATGCCAATGAAATAAAGAACCTTCATATCTTTGGTTACGGAGCAAAGGGTTTTATGCTCTCCATGATTGAAACTGCTCTGGAGACAACAGAGTATAAAATTGAAGGTGCGGACATTCAAAAGATTATTAATATGGGAAAAGAAATCCTCGCATACAAGATTGATATCTACCCTACGATAGAAAAAACTCTAAAGGCCCTCGAAGATAAATACACAGTTATATGTATCACTAAAGGAGATCTTCTTGACCAAGAAAGTAAAGTTGCAAGAAGTGGACTCGGGAAATACTTTAAAGATGTTCATGTCGTTAATGAGAAAGATCCAAAAACATATCAGAGAATTTTAAATGGTCTTGAGATTCAACCTGAAGAGTTTGTTATGATTGGAAACTCTCTAAAGTCAGATGTTCTTCCTGTCACCGACTTGGGTGCCAATGCTTTCTTTATACCAGTTGAAGATCAATGGGCACTTGAAGCTGTTGACGAAGATACTATTGAGGACAAAAAATATATAAAACTAGAAAGAGCAGAAGAGGTTCTCAATTACTTATAAATATAAAGAACATAATTTTTCCACTCTCACAGAGTAAAGTGTTATCATTGATATTCAATATAACTTAAGGAAGAATTATGGCACAAGAACTATACTGTATTGCTCAATTTACACCGAAAGAAGGAAGATTAGAGGAACTATACTCAAAGCTTAAAGCACTTGAAGAAGAGTCTCGAAAAGAAGATGGTTGTATCCAATATATCATTACAAGACACACTCCAAATGAGTTTGCTGATGGAGAATCTGCTCCCCTAGTATTTAATGAAATCTGGAAGGATAAAAAAAGTTTTGAGGATCACTGCCAACGCGAAGAGATTCAAAACTTCTTTCAATCTGAATGTTTAGATGAAAATGGCTCAGCACTTAAGTGGAATGTTTGCACTTACACTAGCTAGTCTTATTCTTAAATTTACTTAGGCCATACTCAGTTATGGCCGTTATTGAAAGAGACGGGTTCACACCAGGGTTTGCAGAAATCATTGAACCATCAAAGACATACATATTGTCGTAATTAAAAACTTTATTATTCTTATCTATAACGCCATCTAGCACAGACTCTCCCATACAACAGCCTCCAAGTATATGAGCAGTTGAAGGTATACCTGTTATAGATTCTGTAAATAAAGTCATTGGTTTACCATCAATTATATCAGAGTAGTCTTTGGCCAATTTATGGGCCTCAGGGATAAATGCTGACGGGTTTTCACCTCGTGAAACAACTGATTTCATTCCAAAGAAACTTCTTTTAAACTTTATTGAGCTATCGAGATGCTGCATAAAGAGATGTACAGCTGACTGTTTAGCGAAGTCACGCACTGTTAAAATTTTAAACCACTTTATTGGATTTCTAAAAGGCTCAATAATTAGCTTTGCCATTCTTCTAAAAAAATTAGGATCACTTATCATAGGAACAAGAAGTAATCTCCAAAAACCTGATCCACTTCCATATCTTACTGGTTCAAGGTGACTATCATCATCAACCTCTAATATAGATCCAATTGCGACACCTTTAGAAAAATCTGTATTTAACTTATCTGTAACGTTAATAATTAAGGCTTCATTATTTGTCCTTACACTTTCACCAAGTCTAGGACTTAACTTTGGAAGGGTTGTCTCCTTTAGCTTAAGTAATAATGGAAGTGTACCAAGAACACCTCCTGAAAATATCACTCCGCGAGACTTAAGACTCTCTTGTTTGGCAAAATACTTTGTTGATGATTTAAAAACAATTTCGTATCCCCCTTCACCTTCTTCAAGGGGTACTACATTAACGACTTCTTTTTCAGGTAGTATTTCTGCACCAAGCCCCTGGGCCAAGTGGAGATAATTCTTATCAAGAGTATTCTTAGCTCCATAACGACATCCAGTCATACAGGCGCCACAAAAAATACAGCCTGTTCGAGTCGGTCCCTTTCCTTCATGATAAGGGTCCTCAACTGTCTCACCTTCCTTACCAAAGTATACGCCAACCTTAGTTGGAGAGAAGCTGTCTGATTTACCTAGGTTTTCTGATAACTCTTTTAAGGCCAGATCTGCGCCCGTAAACTTCTTATTCTCACTAGCTCCTAACATTTGCCAGGCCTTGTCATAAAAAGGCGCTAAAGAATCTTCCCAATCATCAAGCTTTCTCCAGCTTCCATGTCTGAAGAATTCACTCTTAGGTTTAGGTAGAGTATTTGCATAAACAAGTGAGCCGCCGCCAACGCCCACTCCACTAAGGATAGAAATATGGCGAAAGAATGTAAGTTTTTGAATTCCAAAGAATTTAAAAGAAGGTAGCCACATCCATTTTCTAAGATTCCAATTCGACTTAGGGAAATCACCAGGATTAGAAAAGTCTTTCCCCTTTTCAATAACAAGGACGCGATAACCTTTTTCAGACAATCTTAATGCTGAAACAGATCCACCAAATCCTGAACCGATAATTATATAATCAAAGTCAAAGCTCATATTTATTCCATCTTCTTTTAGAGATACCTTATTATCACAAATTGTTATAGAGTCGTATACGAACAATAATAGTATTGATTCATAAAATGGACACCCTATGAATGACTCAAAAAGAAAAGGTCTCAACTCATTTATTCACTCTGATAGCTCGGATAGTATTCTTTCGGCCTATCAAGAAGATCGCCCCTTTTATTGCGAAGATCTTTCGAGTTCTATAAGTGATCTGACTCAGATTCCATTTCTTAAGTCATTGGATACAATGCTAGACAATTGGTCAGATGAAGTCCATGTCCATCTACCAGATGCAGCAGATGAAGCAAGTGCTATAAAAACGAACTCCAAAGAAGCAAGGAAGCTATTTCGAAATGGAATGGGAGTAAGATTTAGTGAAGTGAATAAGAAATCCCCAAAGCTAGATTCTTGGCTGCAAAGTATCAAAGAAGACTTTGGTTTCTCTAAGATGACTTATGCTAGATCTATTGTTTATGCTACTCCCGCCAATAAAGGGAATGCCCCTCACTTTGATCAGAACTATAATATAGTCATACAATTAACAGGAAATAAGAAATGGTGGATTGCACCTAATACTACTGTCGCCAATCCCCTAACCAGACACGTCATTGGACTTGAGACAGATCCAGAACTTGCAAGTTATACCAGACAAGAGTTTCCAAAAGAAATGCCAGAGGGAGCTCAAGAGTTCACACTTAAGGCCGGTTCAGTTTTATTTGTACCAAGAGGTCATTGGCATATGACTCACGCAAATGAAGATTCACTAGCACTTAACCTTACCTTTAGTGCACCAACTTACCTTGATACTTTAACTGCTGCCCTTAGAGGTCGACTAGCACAGTCCCCACATTGGAGAGAAAGTATTGATGGATTAAATAGTGAAGAAGGTTTTCATATTGCAGCTCATAAATTTAATCTTCTTTTGGCAGAACTTAAAGAAGATGTAAAAACTTGGGAAGCTGAAGGGATTCTAGCAGCAACAGAGTTTGCCGAGTAGAAATAGAAAGGCCACCTATTCAGGTGGCCAGACTATTGTTTTTGAATTTTAATTTGAAATTACTTTGTAGCTTCGTAAATAGCTTTGAAACCTTCGAAGTCTCTTGCAGCGATCTCAGAAAGCATTTTTCTGTTGATCTCAATGTTGTTCTTCTTAAGTTGACCCATAAACCTTGAGTATGATGTTCCAACTGATTTAGAAGCTGCAGAAATTCTTGTGATCCAAAGTCTTCTCATATCTCTTTTAAGAAGTCTTCTACCAATGTATCTGTAGTGTAGAGCACGTTTTACCGTCTCAGCTGCGTGGTAAAACTTAGTTCTTCTAGAAAAGTGAAAACCTTTTGCTAGTTTAAGAATCTTGTTTCTTCTTTGTCTTGCCTTAAAACCTCTTCTAACTCTTGACATAACTTTCTCCGTTTTTTGACGCTTGGGGGCCTTTTAAGCTCTTCCGTTTTTCCCAAGAATCAGGTTAAAAAATTCTAAGATCATTTTTAAAGAGATGATCCAAACTCTTTTTACGCTTTGTTCGCTAGGGACTTTTCAGTCTTACTTCGATTTCGCTGCGTAAGGCATCATTCTGTTAACTCTACCGATGTCTGACTTATCAACGTAAGCAGTTTTACCCGCTTTCTTCTTCGCGTCAGTTGGCTTCTTCTCAAGAATGTGTCTTAGGTTAGCTCTTTTTCTTTTGAACTTTCCATTTGCAATTGCTGTAAATCTCTTTGCAGCAGCTCTTCTAGTCTTCATTTTTGGCATGAATAACTCCTAAAAATTGTGATTTTTTACATTAATTCAAAAACAAAATAATTTCACAAGTGAATATAAGTATCAATTAGTACGTATTTTGGAAAGGAAAAATGATATAAATAGGGAAAAAACTATAGGCTTTTTAGATATTTAGCCCCTTTTCAGGGGCCAAAACCACTATATAAAATTCTAGCTCTTCTTTAATGGTGCGATAATAGAAATAATTCTGTTACCCATGATCTTTGATGGACTCTCGATTTGAGCTCCAGCATCCTCACAAACACCTTTGATAATCTCATCAAACTTGATCTTACCTGCTTCTCTATAGGCCATTTCACGACCTCTAAATTGCATAACAAACTTAACCTTATCATTTTGACCGATGAACTTATGAGCTCTCTTAAGCTTAGTATCAAGGTCATGTGCTTCAATATTTGGTCTTAATTGAATCTCTTTTAAAGCAACTTTAGCTTGCTTCTTCTTAGCTTCATTTGCCTTCTTTTGTTGTTCATACTTAAACTTACCGTAATCGATGACTTTAACAACAGGTGGCTTTGCCGTTGGAGATACTTCAACTAGGTCTAATCCTAGATCACGAGCAATCTCTCTGGCCTTATCAATGCTTACAACTCCGTACTGCTCAGTATCACTGGCCAGTCTACATTCTGAAATTCGAATTTGCTCATTGATACGAGGACCTCTATCTCTTGGTCCCTTTCCTCTTCTGTCTCTAATACTCCACCTCCGGAATTGTTATATAATACTGTCTGTATTATCAAAAACTTATAGTTATTAAAAGTAATTAATTAAATTTTAACCGCTTAGACCTATCTTGCAAGCTTATATCATAGGAAAAAAGTTCTCCATTTCCGCTACAATTTGTCCATTCAGTGTCTGAACCCTAATCCAGACTGACATTTTATTAACGCCACTAGTCGCACACAAGGAAGAAAATTCATTTTTAAACTTATCTAGTTTAGCAGTATCATAGAGAATTTCAATATTAATTGGCAAACGAAATCCTTGACCCTGTTCAAAATCAGTAATTTCATACTGCTCACTAGGAACACTTAGGCTTCCTGTGTATGAGCGTGAAATTGAATAGTCACTCTCACCATTGAGATGAATATATAAGGCCCTATTAACAAGCTGACATTTAGGAGAGCTTTCCATAAGTTTTAAAAGCTCAAAACCAATGTCCTGCCAAGGAGCAATATCCTCTATTTTTTTAAAAACTATATGTCTTGAATTACCAATTTTAAATTCTTCAATCTTCATGGATCTACATGTTCCTTTTCATAGGGCTCGATATGGATTGTAACATCAACATGATTACAATAGTCTCTTAAATGATCTTTTAGTATATCTTCCGCTTTATGGGAAAGCTCATGGGCCTCTACAAGAGAGAGATCAGGAGTTAATAGCATATGAAAGTCAACCTGCATCCAGTTCGCATTTCCACGAGCTCGAAAGTGATGGACATTATAAACATCTGGTAAACTTTCTATTTCTTTTAGTACCTGTTCTTGCATCTCGGGAGATGAATCAAGGAGGTCGTCCAAATTTTGTCTCAAAATAGAAACTGCCATATAAATAAGAAATAGAATGATGCAAATACCAATTATAATATCTGGCCAATACCATCCAAAGTAAGAACAGATAATCGAGAAGAGCACACCAACACTTAGAATAAGATCACCATAGGTATGAGCACTATCTGCCAAAAGAAGTGAACTCTTTAATCTTTCACCTTCTCGTTTTTCATATGTGGAAACAAAGAAACTTACTGCCATCGAAATAAGTATCGTAGCAACAGGAATAACTCCAAACTCACCTGTTATAATCTTATTTTCTAAAATGACCTCTTTATATTCAAAGGCCAGCTGAAGAGCTGATGTAAAAAGTAGCCCTGAAATAAAAATACTACCCAGAGTTTCATGTTTATGATGTCCGTAGTTGTGCTTCTTATCGCCAGGTTTCGCAGCTAAAGTAATAGCAATTAAAGAAACGATATTAGAGGAGCCATCAAATAGAGACTCTAAACCAGAAGACGAGAGAGAAAGAAAATGAAACTCATGTCCGGCAATGATTTTAATTAAAGCAACAAAGAGATTAAGCCCTAGAGTATATACTAGGACTTTACGAATCTCTGCTTCTCTTTTCTTTAAAAATGATTTCACCACTTAAACAACTCTTAGGTTAAATTTCAGCTGTTCCATGAGCTCAGCTTCTATTTTTTGTATATATTTATTTAATGCTTCAGCATCATTTATCTTAAAAGACCCTTGTTCATTAACAATGAAGCCCTTTTGAGTAAAGTATTTAATTGCATTCTTTGTGAGAACAACATTATGACTTTCCGGAAATCTTATAACTCGTGCGACTTGAATTTCTCTGTCAAAAACTTCCTCAAGCTTCTTCATAAAGTCATCTCTCTTAAAGAGCTCGACACCTTCTTTTTCAAATGCCTTTATAGCTAAAGCAGAAGTAAAGTAAGATTCATTAATATAGCTTAGTGTTCTAGAGAACATTCCTAAGTTAGAAGCTATCTTATAAAGATCTTGATGTGACAGAGTCAGACATTCTTCTAATGAATGGATTTCTTTTTCTGCAGCATCTGATAGAATCTTAAGAGTTTTTGAAAAGTATTCCTTCATTGTTGGAAGATAGAACTCATGTTTAAGTTGGTCTCTTTGATCAATGAAGAACTCCTTAAAGTCCTCAACTGTATTTAGTTTTCCCGAGAAGAGATTTATCCACGCCAAGTTAATAGTCCATGGGATCATAAAGTGGTGAAGAATTGTATTCTTAAAGAAAAGTAACTCCGCTCTATTCTCTTTTTTAATAGAGTAGAAGACTGTCGAGTTGTCATGACGTCCAATCACTTCAACCTTCCCATTTCCAATGAGAATATCAAGCGCTCTTCCAAGAGTTCCTTCGATTTTTGAAACCTGTAGTCCTTCTACGAAAGGAATATTGAACTTCATACAAAATTGAATAATTGCATTCGCCTTAGCGAGAATATCGGCCCACCTGACTGCGCCTTGAGCTTCATCAAGCAGAATCAAAACGAGTAGTGACGTTGGTGTCACAACCATTTCACTACCTACTCTTCTAAAACATTTAAATGCTAAGTCTTGAATATTTTTCTTATTTTCGTATTCATCTTCAAGTTTTGCGGCCTCAACAGGCTCACCAACATTAATATGAACATTACCAAATTGATAAGAAACAAGTTTTACAAGGTTAAACAGCTGTCCTGTACTCTCCTTAACTTTCTTTCCCCCCATCATTTCTTTGGCCAAAGACTTTTGTTCAGGAACGTATTCATGAGCAATACTAACTGGTACAAAGAGAAGCGGAGATTTCTTATCTTCAGGCAGATGACTATGGGCCTCAATAAGCATTTGGTAGAGTCCAAATTTAGGCGCCATCAATTTCCCCGAACGAGTTCTTCCACCTTCAAAGAAGAACTCAATAGGCTCCTTATTCATTAATAAGGCATAGAGGTAAGCCTCCATCGTGAACTTATATAGGATGTCATTTGCAAAGCTTCTTCTAATAAAGAAACAGCCTGATTTCCTAAAGAGCTTACCTATTGGAAAAATATTTAAATTATCCCCTCCTGCAACGAAGAGAGGACGTTTATACGTCTTATAGAACATGTAGTTAATGGCAACATAGTCAGCATGAGACTGATGATTTGGAACCAGAACAATCGAGTTATTCTTCATCAGTTCAGGTAAGTCTCTACCATTATCATTAAAATTAATCCCATCATAAAGTCGAGGAAGAGTTGCATCAAACATCTTTTCCATCATTCCAATATATCGCTTAGAAAAATCGGCCTTCATCTCATTGAGATTCTTTAGCGCCTTTTCTTTCGAGGCCTTTGGGTCACTACTATTTTCAATTCTCTCTTTTAGTTTTGGATAAGAAAGAACCGTCTTTTGTAATTTATCTAACATCTACAAGTTTCCTTGAATAATCTTATCGTTTTCCGTGTGGTTTACTTTCACTCATTCCAGAGCTAGACATTTCCATGAAAAGTCCCGCTTCAGACATTGCTGGAATATTTTCTACACCAAGGTAAGTCATACCACTTCTAATACCACCAGTAAGTTCACCAACGATATTCTCAACCGGTCCCTTACATGGAATTAATGTATCAACACCTTCTGCTGCCATTCCTTTTGGAAGATCCCCTCTCCAAGAGACCTGAGCGGCCTTTGATGCCATACCTCTATACTGCTTCATTCCCTCTTTTAAATCTCCTGGAGTTTCAAGAGTTCCAGAAACAAGAGAACCTACCATACAGGTACTTGCTCCCGTACAAAGGGCCTTAACCATATCACCAGAATTCTTAAGACCACCGTCTGCGATCACTGGAATACCGTGTTTATTTGCTTCATTCACACACATTGCAACAGCTGTAAGCTGAGGAACACCATGTCCTGTAATAATTCGTGTTGTACACATACTTCCTGGACCAATACCTACTTTTACAGCATCAGCACCTTTATCAATCATTCTCTTTACTCCGTCAGGAGTTGCAACATTTCCGGCAATTACATCAATCTTAGGATAATTCTTTTTTACGTAATCAAGAACTTCCATCATCATGATTGAGTCACCATGGGCAATATCTATAGTGAGGATATCAACACCTTCGGCCGCCAAGAGATCGGCCCTTTTCTTTCCATCTTCTTTTACACCAACAGATGCTGCGACAGGAAGATTAAGATTGCGCTCTTTAATAAAAGCTTGAATAGCTCTTACGTCTGCGACTTGTTCTTCATGGGACATAAAGCGGTGTAAAATTCCAAGACCACCAAGCCTTGCCATTTCACATGCCATCTCTCTTCCAGTTACCGTATCCATATTCGCAGAAACAATTGGAATGTTGATTGCGTGATTCTTTGTAATTTGTGTCTTAAGTGTTGGATGACTACGAGAAGAAATCTCACTGTAGCGTGGAATTAGTAGTACGTCGTCAAAAGTTAAACCTTTCCCTCTTTCGAGAATACCTGAAGCTTTAAACATCAAATCCATGATCTGTCTCCCCCTAAAGAATGTGTATGTGCTTGAAAATTTTAACATGAGCATTTCAGGGTGGCCACGAGACTTTACCAACTTATCTCACTAAAAACTAACGAGTTTTTACACAAAGCGTTGATGTGATTTTACATAAGTGTTATCAAGAAGAACTTTTTAGACATAGCTAAGTTATTGATATCGGAGAATATCGTGAAGAAGATAGCAAAATACTTCATAGACAATACATTTATTGTAAACCTCATTAGTGTGATGATGATCATCGTAGGTATAGTTTCACTAGTAAATATGAAGAGAGACCTGATATCGAACTGGTCCTCAAATAGTATCCAAGTTCAAACTTCACTGGCCGGTGCTGGACCAGCGCAAATGGAGAAGTTTGTAACTTATCCTATTGAGCAGGCCATTAAAAACTTAGTTGGTGTTGAAAAGATCTACTCTGAGTCTTCTCAGGGATGGATGTGGATCAGTGTACGCCTCATTGACGGCTTTGATGACACTCCCGCACTAGTACAAAAGATAAAAGACAAAATTGATAACTTAAAAAGTACCCTTCCACGAGAAACGGAAGATATCGAAGTCAGACACGTGAAACAGACTGATGCGTGGTTTAGTAGTTATGCCATTTTCGGATTTAGTGAGAATAATGAAGCTCACCAAAGCTGGCTATTAAAACTTAAAGAAAGGTTCTCTCACCTAGATGGTGTATCAAGAGTCTCTTCAAATAATAGAACAAAACAACTCTATATAAAGCTTAGGCCTGAGGATCTCGCAAGATACAGAGTAGACACGTCCGACGTTTATAGAAAAGTTGTCGATGCATTCACACTCTACCCTATTGGAAGTATCAAAAAAGGTGATCAAGATATACTCGTAGAAATTGAGAGCAAAGAACTTGTTTACGATACAGTTAAGAATATTGTTATTAAGGCGAATACTTCAGGACATCAACTAAAGCTAAAAGATATGGCGACAGTTGAAAAGAGGCTTCCAGAAAGAACTGTTAAGAGCTATACAAATGGTGAGCAAACTATAAACTTGACTATTAGAAAGGATATTAGTGCTGACTCCATTTCACTTAAATCAGAAGTTGAAAAGTTTATTAAAGAAGAGTCGATAAAAACACCAAAAGGGATTTCTTTCAAACTCACAGGTGATGGTCCAGCATTTATAGAAAGGCAAATAAATGCACTTAAGTCCAATTCAATCTTTGGAGTTATCTTAGTTGTATTTACACTGATGCTATTTCTAGGGTTTAAGAACTCATTAATGACAAGTTTTGGACTACCTCTCTCTTACTTTTTTACATTCTTTGTTCTGGATTCTGTTGGAATAAGTATTGACCTGATCTCAATCATCGGTCTCTTACTAGTACTGGGAATTGTCGTAGATGATGCCATTATTATTGCTGAACAGTACTCACAAAATCTCGAGGCGGGACAAAGACCCAAGCAAGCTGCACTTAATGCAGTTCTTAAGAGTTGGGTACCAATTGTAGGGACTGTATTAACAACAATAGTGGCCTTTGGTCCTATTCTTTTTGGAAATGATCAACTCTCAAAGATGATGAGAGCAATTCCAATCGTCGTTGTTTCGGCACTATGTATTAGTCTCTTTGAGTCATTCTTTATTCTACCAAATCACCTTGCACACTTTGTAAAAAAGCCTCAGCTACATAAGAAGAATAAAGCGATGGAGAAGTTTCAGAGTCACTATAAAACAATACTGAGATTTTCATTAAAGTTAAGATACCTCATCGTCGTGGCATTTGTGGCCTTCATGGGTTACTCAATTTACTTTGCTCAAAAAAATATACCAATGAACTTTAATCTCAATATAAATAGTGAAAAAGTAAGCTTCTTGGCCATATTAAAAGAATCAAAATCTATAGAAGAATCTGAAAATAAAGTCCAAGTTGTAAATAAAGAGCTAAAGAAGCTTGATGAAAAGAGATACAACTATCTTAAAATGAAAATCGGTCAGGCCTGGGTAAATGGAAAAGAAAAGACTGGGGCGAATATTGTTTCCTTCACTGTCTACTTCTCACAGCTTGATGATAATGTTGAAGCAAATAAGAAGTACGTTGAAGAATTTTTAAACAAGGCGCTTCCAAAGCTTAAAGAAACTAAGCTCTTCGATAAATTAGAAGTTAAAAGAAAATTTGATGGACATGATGAGCAGAAGAAAAATATCGTTGAGATAAAGATAAGTTCAAACTCTCCTATCAATGTTACTTCTCTTACAGAGAATTTAAAGAAAGATTTGACTCCAATTAAAGGTGTTAATTCAATAGACCTTGATGACTCTAAGTATATTGATTCTTGGACATTTATTCCAAATAAAGTTCAAATTCTTTCACATGGTCTAAGTCTATCCGAAGTCTCAAGACAGCTGCGTGGGTACGTAAGAAAGAGTAAGATCTACGAATATAAGGCAGGACCAGAGATTCTAAAAATCTATAGTTACTTTGAAGATGGAAAGCTTCAAACACGTAAAGGGCTTGGAAATAAGCCAATTATTCTATCTAATGGAAAGAGCGTAAGAACAAGTGATCTTGGAAGCTGGGTTGTTAGAAGGAAACAGAGTAAGATTTCCCATACCAACCTAAAAAGAGGACTAACTGTTGAAATTCCATTTAATGAGAAGCTTATTAAGAAGGAAGCACTAATAAAATCTGTTAAAAAAGTAATTGAAAGCTACCAAGTGAAGTTTCCTAATATAGAATTTAAAACTCAAGACGCTGACGAGCAATCAAGAAAGAATAAATCGACACTTGGTAAGAAGTTTCTCCTTTCACTAGTTGGAATCTTCTTCGTTCTATCAGTTATTCTAAGAAGTGTTTACCAACCATTACTGATCTGTTCAGCAATTCCATTTGGAGTGATCGGTGTTATCTGGTCATTTTACTTTCAAGGACTAAAACTTGATGTCATGGCATTTATTGGTGTAATTGGAATGGCCGGTGTTGTTGTAAACGACTCACTTATATTGGTTGATACAATTAATAAAATGAAGACAACGTGGAAAGACTTCAACGCTTCACTTATTATAAAAGGTACAACTGCGAGACTTAGACCAATCCTCATTACAAGTATAACAACGCTTGGGGGTGTTTTTCCAATGGCCTATGGTCTTGGAGGTGACTCAGGTTTCACAAAGCCTTTAGCAATGAGTATGGGCTGGGGACTACTATTTGCAACTTCACTAACTCTTATTGCAATCCCATGTATGCTTATGATTCAAGCAGACTTTATGGGGTTCTTATCAAGATTCATCAACCTTGATAAACCTAAAGAAAACATAGACTTAGAAGATGGTGAAGAACTTTCTATCCCCAATACTGTTTATCAAAGAACAAATAAGAGCGATCAAGACTTTGTTCAATAACAGTTGCTTATCGCGCCGAGAGGGTTGTAAAATCTTCCTAAATGACACTAAAACGTCGCGGCGCGCATTAGTTTGAGCTATATTACCTCGGTAAACATAACACGAGGAAAACTATGAAAATGAGAACTTCACTCTTAGCACTACTAGCTCTATTTACTGCATCAACACAGGCAAGTACAAATATATCGACAACTAAGGTAAGTGACGGAACAGTTGCTGTCTGTAAAAAAGGTTACGACGTTCATAAGAGATCAAACCTAAATGGCGTATATAGAGCAAAAGCACATAAAATAAATATTACAGAAGATGGTATGGCAGAGATTGACCTTATTCTTATCTTTCAAAGATGTGCTTCTAATGACGGAAAAGTTGGCTTTATTTCTCACTCCCCTCTTAAGAAGGTAGAGACTCAAGTTTACGGACTTGATAAGAAATTTAATGACATTGAAGTTAATACTGAGTCTGCCGTAATAAAAGCTTATAAAGATGGTGTCTACAAACTTCTTCAAGAGAACAATCTGAAAGATAAGTCAGTTCAAGCACAAAGACTAACTGTTCCTGTAGAATCACTAATATCAGATATGGATAAGAAAGAACTTGAATTAGGAAATAAAGCTCAAGGAAGTTTTGATATTATGATTCAAAAGCAAGTAAGACTTGAAAACCTTAGCAAGAACTACTCGATGAGAACAACATCAAATCTTGGTGCATTTAGAATTCGTTTTGACATTGAAAGAAATGGCGAAACATTAGAAGCAACTCTTAAATAACTAATAAATATAACTTAGGGCGTGCTAGTTTTTTGCGGCCCTAAGTTCATAGCTGGCAAATATCTTTTTGATTTGCCCACTGGCCTTCATTTTCCTTAGTACCATATCAAACCTATTAAACTCATTAAGCTTAACTGATTTCTTTGATAGTCCAAAACGGTAAGTGATTGGTTTATCTTTAAAAGTATATTTCACATTATCAAGACCGATCTCTTTATACATCGCCTGTATTATATCTCTATTTCCGTATAAGAGAGTAGAGTCTCCAAAGCGCCCCTTAGCGAACATCTTAATTGCTGTATTAATGTCATTATGAACACTAATTTTTAAACTAGGAATCTTTTGCTGAAGCTTCAATAGCTGCTTATGAGTATTAGATTTATCATGAACAATTACAGTCTTTCCAGATAAGGCACTCTTAGATTCGACAGGTCTTTTGCTATTCGTATGATAGAAAAAACCATATTCAGTTTCAGCTATCTCAGTTGTAAAGTACATCCAATCACTTCGAGACTTATTTTTTCCTACGACAAAGCATGCTTCGTAATGACCATCTTTTATTCCACTCATTATTCTCTTCCAAGGCGCCGACTTAAACTCGCACTTTAATCCTGCAATTCTGCAGGCCTCAGAAGCAACATCCTTAAATGGTCCAGAGATTTGTTGATCGCTAACTAGAGAAAAAGGAGGAAGATTTACTGTATAAAAAGACATTGCATTTGCGTAAATCGAAGTAAAAAGAAGACATAATGTAATAAATATTTTCATTTAGTTATCATATCACAACAAGATATATTTCTAAACTCTATTTACTTATGTATAGTGAGATAAATATCTCTGGCATGACCTCTCGTTTTCGCTAAAGCGATCATCATATCAGAGAAGTATATATGCTTACGGGGATCTTGACCTTGGTGTACCTTAGCAAACGATTCCCTTTCGGCCAAAAGGGTTTTCTTTAAATCAAGCGCCTTTTCTATCTGAGTTCTTAGGTCACTATCTTCAGGTTTAATATCAGAGAATATGAGGTTTGCCGTATGGAAAATTTCGTAGACTCCATGGAAGTTCTCAACTAGACGATCTTTTTCATCATTTGTTAATTCCCACTCTTCATAAAACTTTGTGAGCATCGTTGCTAACTTATCAAGACTATCTGCAAGTTGCTCAAGAGATGAAGCAAGTTTAAGGTACTTTAGAGAGTTCTTAGCATCATCTTCTCCAGACCCGGATGAAATAACCTTTTCTATAAAGATATCAATCTCGTTTTGAATATTATCAATTATCCTTTCATAGTCTTTGATCTTGGCCAGTGCTCTAGCACCCTTTTGATTAGAGTCTAGGTATTGTTCACACTTTTTAAACATACGATCTACGATGTCCATCAGTTTAGATATCTCCATCTCTACTAGAACATAGGCCATAGTAGATGATAGGAATCTTCCCTCACCAAGAAACTGAAGCTTAGATTGCTGCTTAACCTCCCCATCAGGGAAGAACTTAAATGCGAGGTCCCTTAGTAACCCTCGTATTAGAAAGGCATGAAATAATGAAATAAGAACGACGAGAAAACTTCCGTAAACGACTTTTTCTATTATAGGTAGGGGTATGAAAACATAATCTGAAACAAACGGTAGTATAATAATAGTCATTACAACTGTAGTGACAATAACCAGCAGAGGAACGAAGCTCTCTCTAATTGCATAAGGCCTGGCCTGTGATTTACTCGTTACAAATGTCATAACAAAACTTGCAACAGTTGCTCCAAGCGCTAGAGCAAAACAAAAAGACGCCCCAACCATTTCTAGTCTTCCAAGAACTGCAACAATTCCAAAGACCATAGTAGAGCTCGTTAAGCTAAGCGAAACCAATAGACCTAACACTGTAGCAAGCGCCATAGACGACATTAGAGGCAAAGCTTTAACATATTGAATTGATATTTCTAATGTCTGCCAACTAGAAAGAAGCTTAATGGACTCTTCCATTATAGAGACTCCAACAAAAACGAGTCCAAGACCGAGGAGAAACTTCCCCAAAGATCTAAACTTATGACCCCTAAGGATTAACCCTAGAAGCAAACCTATCGCAACTAGGTTTAGGCCTCTATCATGTGTCCCCAATGAAAGAACAAAGAGGATGGCACTTCCACCCAATGCTGTTCCCATCATCATTGGCAAGATTCTATAATGTTTTAATAAGTTTGCATTCGCTAGTCCGATAACAACCATCGAACTCATTGTCGGAGAAAATCCAAGTAGTGAGAGTCTCGCTCCATTCCAAAAATTTACCAGTTGATTCTTATCTTCTTTTCTATGGACAATTCTTTTGACAATTTTCCCACCTAAGGTCTGAAGACCTTGAGATAAAGTCCTCTGTCCGAAAAAAAATATGGCAAGACCTGATATGAAGTAGAAGAATTGTTGCACTAAATCCATTGATTAACTCGTCGTGGCCTTTGCAAAAAGGATTGGAATTACAATATAAAGAATTGTATCCCGAACGAGGTAGAAAAGGAAAAAGTAAATGAAAGCTTTTGGGCCCTTGTCCCATAGCTTTTCGATGCCAAGATATTGAACCTTCTTAGACATAGCGATCATAAATCTCGTCTTTCCGTAGTTCTTTACAAAGAACGTAGCTGCGCCATCAACCTTTTTATCGAAGGCCAAGAATGGAACTTTAATAAGCTCCCAAATTTTGGTACGTGTACTTAGAGATTCAGTTTTCATACTCGAGCAAACTAGCAGATTGGCCATACAAAATAAAGTAATACCGGACGAAAAACGTATAAACGACAGCTATTTACCTACTCCGGCCAACAATTGCAGATAAAGTACCAAAACAGCTCATTTTTACATAACTATCTACATTTCTGTGACACTAATACCTTAAAAATTGTATATTCTTGTTCATATTCAAACTTTTAACGCGTCACAACGGAATAATTAATGCTTCATGCGATTAAATTATTACATATCCAAGGCAGTACAGCAGAACTAGATAAAGCACTTCTTGAAGAGAAGGGTATTTTCTTACTGAAGACTTGTCAGCGTGCGCTAATTGTTAAAACTTCCCCTATTATCGAGACTCATCAGGCACTTGGTGAATATCATGAGGGTAAAGAGGCCTACAAGTTTCTACTTGAAACAATATGTGGGCTTAAGAGTAAGCTTCAAGGTGAAAATGAAATCGTTTCTCAATTTAAAGAGGCCTATCACAACTACCTTCAAACAGAAGTTAGAAGTAGTGTCATCCTTAGAGTTCTTGAGAAACTATTTAAAGACGCCAAAGAAATAAGAAGAGATTATCTCGTTAAGATCGGACAGCAATCATATGCAGGAATTGCGAGAAGAATCGTTCAAACAAAGTATGACTCAGGTAGAGTCCTCATCCTAGGATCAGGTCAACTTGCAAAAGATGTCTTAAAGCTTCTTCAAAAAAGGTATGAGATATCGATTAGTGCGAGAAGCCCAGAGAAAGTTCAGCAAATTATGCTAGAGCATCCTCACCTCGACATCACTTATGTTCCATGGGAAGACCAGGCCCAGTATCAAGACTTTTCGACAATCGTAAATACAATTGGTGCTCAGGTAACCCTATTCAATCACGATTTCTTTTCTCCAAGATGCACTAAGAGAAATATCTTCATTGATCTTGGATCTCCATCGGTGATTCAAACTCCATATACAAAAGATCATGGTGTTTTTAGACTTACTGATATCTTCTCCCATGGAGAAGCACTTGATAAAGAAAAGAAAGTAAAAATTGATAGTGCGTTCTCTGCAATCGATGGACTCGTTGATAGACGTGCAACAACTCTTGGACACAATCACCCATTTAGCTGGGAAGAGCTTCAGTTCGCTTATTAGTTCATCATAATTATCACCATCGAGACTGACGTCTTGAGCCTTCTTTATTTTTCTCCATCTCACTCTCACATACTTACCCCTAGTAAGAAGTAATCAAGAAATCTTGGTTAAGGCCCTAATGAAATATTGTCGATAGCCGGAGGGTACAAACAAAGAACAAAGGGAAAGAATGAAAGACTTAAAAGAAGTTATTTTAATGGATGGAGAACAAATTCTACATAAAATAGAGGGTGATGCTTATAACGAGTACCCTAATCCGCTAATGAAGCTTGCAGGGAAGATTGATAAAGTAGTAAGCAAGATTTTTGGAAAGTCTAAAAGGGTCTACTTTGTACAGACTACACATCGAGTACTACTCGTAGAGAAGGGTATGATTTTTTGGAAGTTCCCAAGAGACATCGTTTCAACAGCACTCTCAAAAGATGCGATAGACACTGTAGGTTATACGCAAGCACGGCGTTGGCTTCTATTTAAGTCTCTATATTTTAATTTAAGCCTAAGATCAGGACAGAATTACGAGATCCACTATGAAGGTAAATTACCCGATTTGGCATTAGTTGCTAACGATATCAATAACAGTATTTTTGGAAATGAAAGTGAATTAAAGGCTGTTGCTTAATCAATACTAATCCCCCTTCCTTTTTTTAACAAAGGGAAGGGTACTAGGAATTACAATGCATAATTTTACTCACTCTTATTGTCCGACTTGTAATAAGACAAATCATATTACAAATGAGGGCTCAGTGAGTTCCTGCCAACAGTGCAAAGAAGTCATAAAGTATCCAGAATGTTTGAATAAATCTTCGTATGACCTGATCGTTGATATAAACACAAAGAAAACGATACCATGGTGGGGCTGGGTAATGATGATCTTTATGTTTTTCGGCTTTATAGTTGAGCTATGTGCCCCGTATGCCTACCCTGCTTTAAGAATATATTTATATACTGATAATGGTCGAGAAAAGATAAAAGGTGTTAAAGAAAAGCTTATTAAATCATACAAAGAGTGAGTGCTATAGGCCCTTTCCATCTAAATTTTAACTAACTACGGATAACAGGCGGCGAAAAGCTCCCTTTCTTAATTTTTTCAAAGGTTTCCTTATTAAGTGAATATATATTGTCGATAAAACAATATGATGAAACTAATCACTATTGCTAAACTTACAATTTCTACAATCTACACAACCCTAACTTTTGCAAACTTTGGCATGGGCTTTGGTGTTCCAACTTTCGAGATGTCTACTGAAGAAAAACGAGAGTTCTATAATAACCCAGAAAACTATCAATTCATCGCAATTCAGATTGCATCAGTATTTAAAGAGAATCAACAGGGACTTGGTGGCTTCAACATGGGAGGGTCCTTTGGAGCTCAAGATTCAGAACACCCAAAAACTAAGAGTGAACAAGTTGACAAGATACTCTCTTCTTATGGATTAAATGATCCAGATCTTGCAGATATACAAGATAGTGTCTTATCAGAGTCTGCTCTAAAACTTGCGCAAAACGAAGTAGATATAGTAAGTGATAAAGAAAACCCATATATGCTTAAGTATGAAAACTCTCGTTCGACAAAGGCGCTAGAAAACTTTGTAACAACAATAAATAGTAGTGGTAAGTACTCGACTCCCTCTCAACTTGATAAGGCCTATAAACTTAAAGAAATATCAGAGAAGACAACTGGTAACTATAAGGCATATCTAAAAGAGCTAGAAAAGAACTTTGAAGGAAAAGATCTTTCTCGTATTGCCAAAGACTCCATGATGAGCTTTGAGTTTACTCCAAATACTCAGGTCGACTTTCTTAAGACAATGCTTAAAGGAGATATAGACCAAAGCTACCTCAATGGTGTGATACATTTTCAATTGATGAATATGTATTCCGCTGCAGAATCAATGTACCCACCAACTCCAGGACTTTTGGAGCTTGCTACTGAATATTATGACTTTAACTCGAAGTCTAGTATGTTTGGGACCGACTACTTACTATGTGATTTATCAAAGCAAGTTTACAACAAGACAGAATATCGAAAAATACAGGAAGGGGAACCTAAACCAGGCTTTCCAGGAGAAATGCCAGGTAACTTTGAAGATAGTTGTATAGAATGTGTCATGCAAAATGATATAAAGATCGACAAAGAAAAAAGAGATAAGATGACTAAAATGATGGATCAAAATCAAGTTAACAAGGTCGCAAAGCTTATCTCACTTGGCGCTGATGCCGGAGTTATATGTGAAGGCGGGCTCACTCCAGTAGACCATTTAGAAATAGCTGAAGCGGAGGGTTTCGTTTCTCTTGAAGACTTTAATTCAATGCTCTCAGTTACATCTGCAGATAAACCTTGTCATGTTGATATTATCGATCAGAATATTCCAGAATTATGTGATACGGCCAATGTTCTTTCTTGGGTTAACAACGAAGTAAGGAGGCAAGGCAGTATGATAAAGAGGTCGAAACGTGAAAACTCTACAGTAAACTTTGTTAGTGCCTATTCTGATGACAACTGTAATTTTTCAATTCTTAATAAACAAGTCAAACAAGGCTCAAGAATAAGCACAGAGAGTATCGAATTAAGAATCACTCCCATAAATGGTGATGGAGAAATATCAATCTCTGATAAAGACAAAGAAGAGTTCTTAGCGAAGCTCGAAAAATTAATTGTAAACTAACCCAGATAAGTATCTTTAGATCCAGAATCGTTCTTAAAACCTATCTGTGATTTTTCATAGATAATTAGTTTTATAAGAGCTCGAAAAAGTGCAGTTTGGGCAGAGATAACGAAGCCAAGTTTTCCAAGACGCCATGACTTCTTAAAGATATGAAAGAATGTCCAATAAAGAGTCGCAAGAACCTCTAGAGCACCTACTCTCTTACCTTTTTCAAATTTCTCATTCGCCACGAGAAGAGTGAAACGAGGAATCTTCTTTACCCAGTCTTCCATAGAGTAAGTGTCATCATGAAGAACTCTAAAGTCCCTATTAATAAACCCTACTTTATCACTTTGCTCATGAACTGGCCTTCCATCAATAAGATGTTCATGGTGGTTTCCGCCAGTATAGCGAACTCTGTCTTTAAGAAAGAGTCTCTCTTGCCACCAACTCTTTCCGTGACCACTAGATACTTCTTTTCCGAGATAGTATTCAGTGCGACAGATATTATAAAGAACCTTATCTGGATTATTATTAATGACACTATAGATTTCATCAGCTAGCTCTTTAGTCAGCTTCTCATCACTATCCATCATAAAACACCATTCGTGTGTTGCTTTATCAATTGAAATATTTCTTTGAGCAATAAATCCAGGCCATGGGCTATTGTGAACAACGACATTTGAATAGGTTTTGGCAATTTCAATAGTACGATCAGTACTACCTCCATCAACTATAACCACCTCATCAAATGAACTTAAAGAATCCAAGCAGCGCTTCAGACTTGATTCAGAGTTTTGGGTAAGAATAAGAACTGATACCTTCTTCGACATTTACTCTCTCACTTTGAGTTTAAAAACTCATACCACGTTGCAAAGTTCTTCTCTTTGTTAAAGAGATTTTCAACTCTAGCACGACCCTCTTTACCAAACTGTTGGCGAAGATTCTTATCTTTAATTAATACTTCAGTTTTAGCTGCAAAGTCCTCTATGGAAAATGGTTTAACTAAAAGACCAGTCTCATCATCAGAAACAACTTCTCTCATACTACTCGTATTAAATGCCACTACAGGTTTACCACAGGCCATGGCCTCAATCATTGAGCGGGCTGTGCCTTCATAGCGAGAAGTGAAAACATAGATGTCAATTTCTTTTACAAAGTCCGAGACATTATCAATATGTCCTATAAACTCCACATTATCCTGAAGTCCTAATTCATGAGCTAGCTTAATAAGAAAATCTCTCTCCTCACCTTCTCCAGCAATCTTCATGATAAACGGTATACCTTTATCTTTTAGGATCTTTAGTGATGGCATGAGAAGATCAAGACCTTTTTGATGTGACAGCCTTGAAGCATTTCCAAGAACTATCGTCTGTCCATCTTTTGTAGTCTCTCCGACATATGTAAAGTCTTTGAGATCTATTCCGTTAGCAATATAGGGAACACACTGATTTTCTCTGAGAAGTTTTGGCGACTTCTCAAGAAACTCATCTCGTATTGATTCAGAGATGGGAACAAAGTAATCTAGTCCCACACGAAAATTAAAAAGATAAGATAGTGACTGCTTTGGCGCAATTGGCATTCCACATCTTAAGACGACTTTCTTTACACCGGCCTTCTTAATTGCATAAGCGGCCGCCCTTACATCTCTAAAAGAATTAAAGACTAGTACGTCAAGATTATCTTTTTTAACCAACCTAGTTAATTTAATCAGAAACATAGGATTAAAGTAACTATGCTTTGAAATTGCGATATCTCTAATAACAAGACCAACTTCAAGAGATCGTTTTGCAAGCTCACCATCAACTGGTGAATACATTACAACTTCATCTCCAAGAGACTTGCAATAGTTGGCCATTTCAAAGTGCCACTTCTCACCGCCACCCCAAATCGAATAACCGTTAAAAAATCCTATTCTCATTATTTTACCAACTTATAATTTTTAAATTCACCTATACGATAACCCGTTAAACTTTCAATATAATCACTTATGGCCATTCGTATATGCTTTATCTTAAAGTCTGGATCCAATGTATCAAGACTTAAGTCATTTCTATTTTCATTAATCCACTTCTCCATAAGAAGCGGATGGGTGTCCATAAATTGTTTGAGTCCAAAAACTTTCTTATATGACCACTCATCACTCGATTCAAAATCTTTACCATGGTAGAGCTTATCAAATGACTTAATTTTCTTTGCCATGACCTGCTCACTTCTCGCCCAACCGTAGTGAAAAATTCTGGCATCAATTAACTTCGCGTTTGGCTTTCGACCATCTGCAAATCGAAACCCTTGTGCATCGAGATGACTTTTAAGGTTTACGCCATTCTTTATTGTCCTAACTTCACGTCTATAGATTGTTCTTGTGTATTTATAGATATCTACATTTCCAAAGAAGTGAAGATAGTTATAAACAAGGCCTTCAAGCTCATCTCTATCAATAAGTTCTTTTATACCATTTTCAATTGCAGGGAGATCGTCTTCATGGAGAACTTCATCACCTTGAATATACTGGCAGGCCTTCCCCTGGCATTTATCTAGAGCAATATTAGTTTGCTGAGATAGAATTAACCCGCTCTTTTGAATATTTGGATCCCACCAAGATTTAACAAATTTATACTTACTACCTGTTAAGTTATCTCTGAGATACTCATGAGTACCATCGTCTTCAGTGCATTCCGGATTGTTAAAACCGACATTGATCACGACCTCGTCACATAGTGGTTCTATAGAGAGCACACTCTCAAGAATTGGATAGCCTAAAGTCAGGCCATTTTTGATAAATGTAAAACCAGATGTTTGCAAAAAGTACTCCTTTAATTAAGCTATTAAAATAACATAACTCAACTGTATTTGACAGAATCTAGAATCAGCATTTTTCGACAAGACGCGCAAGAAGTAACTTCTCTCAATTTCTTTACGAATCTACATTTCCATGACACAAATTCAGGGACATTTCTGTATGTTTACTAGGATTTTCAATATAAATTACAAATACTTGTGCAACTAGTTAGGAGTTGGCCTTGACAAATATCGTACCTGTCAAAAATAAATATATCATTGGAACACGTGGATCACTTCTTGCCCTCACTCAATGTGGACAAATAAAGGCCGAGCTAGAAAGAGTAACTGGTGACGAATTTGAACTAAAAGTAATTACAACTCAAGGTGATCAAATTGTTGATAAACCTCTTTGGCAACTTGAAGGAAAGGACTTTTTTACAAAAGAACTTGATGCTGAACTCTTAGAAGAAAAAATCGACCTTGTAGTCCACTCATATAAAGACCTTGGCAGTGACAGACCAGAAGGAATAAAGCTCGCAGCTATTACAAAGAGAAATTACGCTCAAGACATCCTTCTTATAAAGAAGGAGACTGTAGCGAAGCTTGGTGAAATGACTGAGCTAATCGTTGGTACAAGCTCTCCAAGGCGTATAGTAAACACTGAAGCACAGCTATCAAAATTCATCCCTAACGGAAGTAATATTGAAGTTAAAACAAAGATGCTCAGAGGGAATGTTAATACAAGAATTGGAAAGCTTAAAGATGACCAATACGACGCAATTATTCTTGCTATGCCAGGAATTGAAAGACTTGCAATCACTCAAAAGTCACGAATTGAGCTAGAGGCACTTCTTGAAGGTATGACATTTATGATTATGCCTCAAAGTGAGTTCCCATCGGCGGCAAGCCAGGGAGCTCTAGCAATAGAATGTCTAGAATCAAGAAAGGATAATGGAGAGCTCTTAGAAAAACTTCAAAGAGTTCAAGATAAGAATACTGTTAGTGAGATCTCTAGAGAGAGGCACTCATTTGCAAGCTATGGTGGAGGCTGTCACCTTGCGGTTGGAATCAATGTAATGAAGACTGGTGATTACTATCTTCATGTTCACAGAGGTTCTGTTGACGGTAAAGTTATAGATGAAAAACAACTAGAGGGAAGCTTCCCTAACCCATCAGCAAAAACAAAAGCATTCATTGGATTACCTGCAGAAAAACTTGAAGGACAACCATATACTCCGTGCTGGCTACTTACTAAAGAAGAATTAGAGATACAGTCACTTCCAGCAGGCGACCTTCTTGTGGCCTCTCGTTATGGAATGCTCAATGCTAAAAAAGCAAATGGAGCGGTTTTTACTTCAGGGATAAAGACTTGGCAGGCACTTTCATCTGAAGGTGTTTGGGTTCATGCTTCATGTGATTCACTTGGTGAGCAGTATCTAGAAAATATTAGAAAGTCAGTAACTTTAGATATTATGCTGGGAGATAATAGACCCCTATCTATTCTCACTCATGAAGATAGCCACTCGGCATATGGAGTTGTAATTCCATCATATTCTAAAGATACTCTTGGTCTTACAAATGACCAAAAAGAAGCGCTACTAGCATGTGATGTCTTCTACTGGACAAGCTTTACTCAATACCAATCGTATGTAGAGCAGTACCCAGAAATAAAAGACGCATTTCACTGTTGTGGACTAGGGAAAACATTAGAGAGTTTCAAAGCGGCCAATTTATCAGCGCGACCATTCTCTTCTATAACAGAATTTAAAACTTGGTTTAATAAATAAGAAATAAAAGGATATTAATATGGGTAAGCAAGAACAATTATTTGAAAGAAGTAAAGAACTCGTTCCTGGTGGAGTTCACTCTCCAGTAAGAAGTTTTAAAGGACTTAGCTCAACGCCACGTTTTGTAAAATCTGCAAAAGGTGCTTACATTACAGATGTTGATGGAAAAGACTATATTGATTTCTGTATGAGTTTTGGTCCATTGATTCTTGGACATAGAAATGAAGTTGTTGAAAACAAACTTAAAGAAGCTCTTGAGAGAGGTTGGAGTTATGGAGCTTGTGAGCCCTATTCACTAGATCTTGCAGAACTTCTTCTTCAAAGACTTCCATTTGTGGATCAAATCCGCTTTGTAAACTCTGGAACTGAAGCTGTTATGACGGCCTTAAGACTTGCCAGAGGAGCAACGGGAAAAAATAAAATTATAAAGTTTAATGGTTGCTACCATGGACATGTAGATTCAATGCTTATTAAGGCAGGATCTGGTCTAGCAGGTACAGCTGAAGCATCTTCTGGTGGAGTTCCATCTGGAGTTGCTGACGATACTCTTATTTTAGAGCTTGGTGATCTTGAAGGCGTGAAAGCTTGCTTCAATGATCACAAAGACCAAATTGCAGCTATTATTGTAGAACCTCTACCGGCCAACAATGGTCTTCTTGTTCAAGATCAGGAATTTTTAAACGGTCTAAGAGAAATTACAAAAGCTAATGACTCTCTCCTTATTTTTGATGAAGTAATTTCAGGGTTCAGAGTTGCTTTTGGTGGTATGGCTGAAAAAACAGGTATTACTCCTGACATCGTGACATATGGAAAAATCATTGGTGGTGGACTTCCAGTTGGAGCAATTGCTGCGAAGAAGAACATCATGAATAACTTAGCGCCAGTTGGATCTGTTTATCAAGCAGGAACACTAAGTGCTAACCCTCTGGCAATGGTTGGAGGACTTGAAACACTAAGTCTAATGACAGAAGAGAAATATGCACAACTTGATTCAAATACAGAGAAAGTTGCCGCAGTATTTAAAAAATGGCTTGCTGAATACGCAGATGGGAAGTTCTCAAACTATAATGTTATTCAAGAATCATCACTTTTTTGGATTGTTCCAGGTGATAAGATAAAATGTGTAGGAAATATTCCAGGTAATATCGGAGAAGACTTTGTTCCACTATTTGAGCTTCTTCTTGAAAAAGGAATATACTTATCTCCAAATGCATATGAAGTTGGGTTTGGATCTCTTGCTCATAATGATGAAGTTATCAAAGATCTAGAGAACAGACTTTGGAAATAAAGAAATCTAGCTCTATTCTCTTCTTTCTTTCAGGACTAGTCAGTGTGCTAATCACACTGCTTGGTTCTTGGTGGCTTTATTTAATCTTTGGGTTAAGTAGTAGACTAGCTGAGCTTGAAGTTCAATCAGAAGGGCCAAATATTGTCAGACTTATTAAGTGGGAAGGAAGTGCATTTATTATACTTCTGTTCATCATAATTATCTCTCACACAATATTATTCATGAAGGACCAAAAAAAGAATAAAGCAATACATGCTTTCTTTGCTGGTCTCACTCATGAACTAAAGACTCCCCTAGCAAGCATTAGACTTCAAGCAGAAGTCATAAAAGATGAGTCAGACAGAATAGAAAATAAACGTTTAGACAAGTTAACAAATAGACTAATTGAAGATACCGCAAGACTTGAAACTCAGATGGACAAAATCCTACAGCTTTCAAGAATGGAAAAAGGTGGAAACCTAAATCTTGTCTCAGTTAATCTACATTCATTTATTCAAAGAGAAATTAAAGACCTTGCCATTGGTATGGACACTACTATTTCGGGGATTGATCCTGAAACAGAAGTATTAATAGATGAGTTTGCGTTTGCTATCATTATTAAGAACTTTATTCAAAATACACGCAACCACACTTCTTCTAAAACTATAAGTATAGAAGGAAAGCAAGGTCCTGACACAATTACAATTGCCTATAAAGATAATGGAGTATTTGACGGTAATATTAAAAAATTAGGAAATCTCTTCTACAAGCATAACTCTTCTAAAGGATCAGGTATTGGACTATACCTTTCTAAGAGGCTTATAAAACGTATGAATGGACAACTTAGAATTACTAAAAATACTGGGCTTGTCTTTGAAATAGAAATCCCTCTTTACCAAGGAGAGCGCCATGACTAAGATTCTTATCGTTGAAGATGACAACAACCTTGGTGATACACTCTTTGAGTACCTAGAAGGTTTCGGTCATCAGTGCCTCCTTGCTAAAACAGCAAAAGAAGCAAAGGAGCATTTTGCAAAACTTGCTCCAGATATTGTGCTCATGGATATTGGTCTACCTGATGGAAGTGGACTTGATCTTGCGAGACAGTTTAGAGACTTCAGAAAAGATTTCGCACTCCTCTTTCTTTCGGCACTAAATGACCCAGAAACTAAAGTTGAAGGGCTTGAAATTGGTGCTGAAGATTACATAACTAAGCCATTTGCTTTAAAAGAGCTTATGTTCAGGCTCGATAGGATCAGAACCTTTAAAGAAGATGTAAGTAAAGTTGAAGACGAACTTATATTTGGACAACTAAAAGTCTGGTTTAAGAGGTTTGAGGTTCAAGATGGTAGTGGCGTAGTGATCTCACTTTCACAAAAAGAATGTGCGATTTTAAAGTACATGTGGATGAATAAGAATGAAGCACTAACTCGAGATCAAATAATTGATAAGGTTTGGGGAGAAGATAAATTCCCTTCGCATAGAACAGTAGATAATTACATAGTAAAACTTAGAAAGTGGGCCGAGACAGATATAGATGGGCCTCTTCAAATACAGAGTATTCGCGGAATTGGATATAAACTAACAATTAAATAATATTATTATAAAGGAAAAAACATGGGCTTATTTAACGACAGAACTCAAAAAGACGGAAAAACATTTGTTCCAGTATGGTTTATGAGACAAGCAGGTCGCTATCACGACCACTATCAAAACCTAAAGAAGAGTCATGATTTTATGACTCTTTGTAAAGATCCAAAGCTTGCTTGTGAAGTAACAATGGGTCCAATTGACGACTTTAAATTTGATGCTGCAATTCTTTTTTCTGACCTACTCTTTCCATTAGAGCATATCGGAATGGGTCTTGAGTATGCACCAGGTCCAAAACTTAGCAAAAAGCTAGGTTCAATTGATGATATCAAAAACCTTAAGCCTCTTGATACTGCAAAGAACTTCTACGACTTTCAAGGAAAGGCCTGTGGACTTTTAAAAACAGAGCTACCACAAGATAAAACACTTCTTGGTTTTGTTGGAGCTCCATTTACTCTATATACATATGCTGTTGAAGGCTCACACGCAGGAGCTCTATATAGCTCAAAACTAGGTCTCTATGATGGAAGATGGGAAGCTTTCACTGAAATGCTTATCCCTCACCTACTTGGGGAAATGAGAGTTCAAGCTCTTGGTGGTGCCGATGCAATGTGTATGTTTGACACTGCGGCCGGTGAACTATGTTTTGACGATTACAAAAACATTGTTCTTCCAGTACTAAAAAGAGTTACTGCTGAGTTTAAAAAAGAATTTCCAGATAAGAAAGTTATCTACTATTCGAAAATGACTCATATGAATTACCTAGAAGAAATTCAAGATGATAATATTGACGTACTTGGTGTTGATTGGCGCCATGACCTTGGCGATGTAATTAATAAGCTTGGTAAAGATTATTATATCCAAGGAAATATCGAGCCAGCATACCTTGGTCTTCCATGGGAAACTCTTGAGAAAAAATGGATGAACCTTTATAAAGACCTTCAAGATAAGAATGTTGATATGTCGAGATGGATCTGTGGACTAGGTCACGGTTGCCTACAGTGGATACCACAGGACAATGTAAAAAAGTCTGTTGAACTAATCCAAAAGAACTTTTCTTACTAATATTCTTAATGAATAAAGAGAAGTTCTTTCAACTTATAGAGAAGTACCACTCTCCCGCGGGTAGATATAACTATTACCCGCGCATTTCTCAGTGGAAGAACAATTCCACTGTTGAGCAATGGTACTCTGAAGTTTCCGATTATTCCGGAGACCTAGACCTCTATATTCATATTCCTTTTTGTGAAAAATTCTGCCACTTTTGTGGTTGTAATGTGAAGATTGCTCAAAAAGATGATGCGAAGAATCTATATATAGAAAAATTAATTCATGAGTGGACTACGTATAAGAAAGATCCAAGAGATATTAAAAATATTTTCATTGGTGGAGGAACTCCAAACTCTCTTACGTTATCTCAATTTAAGAAGCTATTTGACGGCCTAGGATTAAAGAATGAGTCAAAAATTACGCTCTCAATCGAGGCCGACCCAAGAGAAATAAATAGAGAAAAGTTTCTCTTTCTTAAGTCTTATGGACTAAGCTCTGTATCTCTTGGACTTCAAGACGTTGATAAGGACGTGCTTAATATAATTGGAAGACCTACTGACCTAGAGACTGTTAAAGACTCTATTAACTTTCTTTCAACTCTAGATCTGGAAAACCTTTCTCTTGATATGCTCTACGGCTTACCAAAGCAAGGAGAGCTTTCACTTACAAAATTTAAAGGCCTCTTAGAAGAAATAGAAATAACAGCAATCTCACTTTATCCATTTGCCAATGTCCCTTGGTTTCAAGACTTCTACCCCTTATGGGAAGAATCAAAACCTAGTGTCCAAAGAAAGTATGAGCATTACTTCGAGCTAAGTTCACTTTTAGAGAACAATGGATTTAAAACTATTAGTTTTGGTCACTTTTTTAAAAGTGATTCTAAGTTTTACAAGGCCTTTGTTGAGAATAAACTAACACGAAGTATTATGGGTCACTCAATTAACAAGTCACCCGTACTTCTAGGACTTGGTGTCTCTGCGATTAGTTCAGGCCCAAAATCCCTCAAGCAAAATGAAAAAATTTATGAGAACTACCTCTTTCAAGATATCGGTGCTCAGAGTATTCATACTAAGGGCCAAAGCGAAGAAAACCTTGAGGATTTCTTCATATCTCTAAGCTCCAAGACGATGTTTACTACTAATTTACAAATTGACGATGAGCTAATCTCAGACGGTATCATCACAAAAGAAAACGATAATTATAGGGTCACAGATCTTGGAAGACACTTCGTTCAACACATCGCTAAATCTATAGAAAAAAACATTTTGTAATTTGATAATTACTTTGTCATTATTTTGTTTATGAATAAAACAAAACTAATCAGAATCGCCATGATAGGGATTATAATTCCTTTTAGTGCGCTAGGAGCTGACTACAACTTCTTTTCGAAGTCCATTAGTGGCCAGTGTAAACTTGCAAACAAACTCATTCTCAAGAAGACCTACTTGGGCTTCATTAGAAATAAGCAATCCTGTGATGGAAGCTTTGCTAAGAAACTTCTTAGCTCATGCAATGCCATCAACTGTGAAAGCTTAATATCAATTTACGAGGAAGCTCAAAATAGAGACTCCGGTAACGTAATCGGAGGATCTCTCTAATGAAGAAAATATTACTAGTTACAATACTCCCATTAATTGCAATGGGTTCAATTAAAGAAGATGTTGCAAGCATCGATGAAAGACTCACAGATATTGAAATTTCCAATACACAACAAAGAATCAATGTTGGTATGGAAATGCATATGTTCGCCGGTCATATCTCTAATACCAATGTTGAAAATACAGGTGTTAACTACAATCAAAGACACTTTAAAAATAACTTTAGATTAAAGTTTAGTGGTGTTTTAAACCAAAACTTTCAGGCCTACGCTTCACTACAGGCAAGTTACCTATTTAATAGTCAGGTTCAAACAAGAATTGATTCAGATGACGATATGGCAAACCCTACTCAAGGATCACGTCCTTATGTAAGAACAGCATACTTTGACTGGAGACTTAATAAGTACACTGTACTATCTGCCGGAAGACTTCCTACAACATTTGGTCCTCCAGAACATCTTAAACACGGTAGAGGAAGACTTGGGACTTACCCTCTAGTGTCCTTTAACCTTCCACTTGATGGACTATCGTTAACATTTACAACTCCAAAGTTTATTCCAAGTACTGATCTTTCTTTTAGAACTATTTATGTTCCTGGTGGAATGTCGGATCAGCAACAACCACACAAGGGCGAGCCACTCAGTGCAAGCAACCCTGCCAAGCTAGCAGAAAGCCACGAGGGGATTACTCAAATGGTTGAAGCGGTAGTCAGACCAAAAAATAAGAAGATTTTTGACTCTCTAACTTTTATTGGTCAATACTCGTTTCTAAGATTTGGTTCATTTAAAGAATTTACGGCTCCAGCACAGATTGTTAAAGGACAGTATGGTATTACAGACGACAAGAATATTTATCGCTTTTCGGCAGATGGTCCTAAACTAGCAGATATCCAAATCGCTACATTGTATCTAGAAGCACAGAAGATACTTGGAACGAAAATTGATGCTTACTTCAGCCACATGCGTTCCTGGAATAGACCAGTTGCAAAAATTAACGCTCTTGTTATCAATGACGGAAATGATGCTGCAGGAACAGGGGGAACAGACAGCCTAGAAGGTCAATCTTTCGAGGTTGGACAATTTGTTTCCGAAGGAGATTCTCAAGGGACAAGAACACTCTACGGAACAAGGTACAACTTTAAGAATTCATTCATAGGTGCTGAGTTCTGGAAGACAGGATCTACTCCAATTCCAAACGACCTCTACTCAGATGACTTTATACCTCTAGGATTACTAGCTGGTGAAGTTACTCATGTCTACTATACTCATATGTTCTACAATAATGACCTTTCTGTTAGAGTTGGTGTTCAGAAAATTCATGAAGACAAATACTTTCAGCAATTCAACTACGCAGAGAGTAAACAAGACATAAGAACTATTTACACTGCACTATTTGTTACATATTAAATACCCTAAGGCCCCTCCTGCAGGGGCTTTAACAATGACAGAAAATATCAGAATCTAACAGTACCCTCTTCATAAACTTTGCCTTAAGATTTATATATAGAAATCAATAGAAACCAGGATGGTTATATGAAAAGACAAGGATTTGTCCAGGCAATCGCGGCCTTCGCACTCACAACTTCAATTCAAGCAACAACACACCCATATATAGTAACTGGAGCAGATATTGTTCAAGGAAGTCAAAAATCTCTTCCAACTTTCCAGGTATTAAAAGTTGTAGATGACGTAGCTCTAGCTAAGATCAACGATTCAGACAAAGCACAAATGTCTCATATGATGCATGAAGATCACCATAGGTGTGGTGGCTACTTTGCCTTTGAAACAAGAGAAGAAGCGGTAAACTTCATGGCAGAATCTAAGGCCAATAAGAATAATGTTGTATTTGCTGATTATACTATTAATCAAGCAGACCTTGTTAACAAGCATATTCAAAATGCAGATGAGTTGAGCATCAGATCAACAATGCTAAAGCTTTCATCATTTAAAAATAGATATTATAAGAGTGCGACAGGTAAAGAATCTCAAGCATGGTTAAAAGGTCACTGGACTGATCTCACGAAGCATAGAAGTGACATCACTGTAGAATACTTTAACCACTCTTCTTATCCTCAGCCGTCAGTAATCGCAACGATTCAGGGTGAAACAGATGACGTAATTGTTGTAGGTGGACACGCTGACTCGATTGCTGGTTGGTGGGGAAGAGAAAATGCCCGAGCTCCAGGGGCCGATGATAATGCGTCAGGAACTGCAACTGTGACTGAAACTTTAAGAGTACTTGCAAACTCTGGTTACACTCCTAAGAAAACTATTAAGTTCATGGCCTATGCAGCTGAAGAAGTTGGTCTTCTAGGTTCTAAAGCAATTGCAAAAGATTTCAAAAGAAAAGGAATCAATGTCCAAGGTGTTTTACAACTTGATATGACAAACCACTTTGGATCTAATGACGATATTACAATTATTACAGACTATACTAGTGAAGCACAAAATAACTTTCTAGGGTCTTTAATTGATAGCTACCTTCCAGAACTTTCTTGGGGAAGAGACAAGTGTGGATATGCTTGTTCAGATCATGCCTCTTGGACTTCACAAGGTTATCCAGCATCAACACCATTTGAAACTAAGAAAAGAGATATGAATGGTCATATTCATACTTCAAGAGATACGTTAGATAATATGGGCGGTACAGCGGACCATGCTTTGAAATTTGCAAAGCTTGCTCTGGCCTATGTCATCGAGCTAGATCAATAAAAAAAGGGCTTCTTCGGAGGCCCTTTTTTTTTGCCAAAAACCAAACTAACAATATTCATTAACACTCAAAACTTATTTCCGACCTTTTATGACAATCAATATAGCTATATAATGAAAAGAAAAAAGGATTGAAATTAAGTGAGCGACCAAACTACTCCTGACTTTGTACCTATTCCCCTATCGAAACTTTATCCAGACGAAGCATTATGTACGGACATATATTTATTAATAAATAGTAAATATATCAAGTATAAGAACGCAGAAGATTTTATCTCTGTAGAAAAGTATGATCTCTTCTTAAGTAAGAATGTCGTCAGTGTCTACATAGCTTTTGAAGACTCCTTAACCTTTATGAATTGGCTTAAAGAGACTAAAGAAAAATCAATTCAAGAAGTTGTCGATAATGTCGGAGAAGAATTTAGAGAAGAAGCTGTCGCTAGAGAAGAAATAGTAGAAAGAGTTTTTGAAACTTTTGCAGCTGAAGAATTGAATAAAGAGAACGTATCAATTCTTAAATCTCAAGCGGACGAACTCATAGAGAGTATCTCTAAGAAGAAAATTCCTCTCACCATTCTTGCAAGACTAACTAAGAAAAGCCCGAGTATTGCTGAACACTCAGTAAACGTTGCAAATATTAGTGTCTACCTAGCTCTTGCCATGGGACACGCACATCAATATGTTCTTGAGAATATATATATGGGCGCGCTATTTCATGACTATGGAAAAGCAAAAATACCATCAAAGGTTCTCGAAGATCCAAGTAATATCACTTATACCAAGGCCATAGAGCAACACCCAATTAAAGGCGCATTGCTTATTTCTAAAATAGATGGGCTACAAGATCAGGTTACGACTATAATTGCTGAGCATCATGAGCAACACAATGGAAAGGGGTTTCCTAATGCTAAAAAAGGTGAAGATATTTACGAGCTCTCTAAGATAGTTGCCCTAGCTAATGTCTTTGATAATATCTGTGCTAATAATATGCAAAAAGGTGATAAAGAAATGTACAAGCAGGCCATCAAGTTTTTAGAACATGACAAAGGAAAGAAGTTTGATCCTGACTTCTTGGCCCCAGCAATTGAAGCCCTTTACCTGGCATACAAATAAAAAAGGGCCCAAAGTAGGCCCTTATATTTTACTTACAAAGATATTCTTTAGTAGCTTCTAGTCTATAAAACCAAAATCCACCACCGTGATATACATCTTCATCGAACTGTAGAGTGATTGTTTCACTACCAGAGTGACCGTAGTCAGCAACAACTTTAACAGTTGCTGTGTACTCTCTCTCCATTCCCTGGTCTATAATTTCTTCTTGAATTGAAGTAACAGTAACCGATGCTTCTCCATCATCAAAAGCAGCTGAACATTTCTCATTCAACGTTTTTACGATGTAGCTCTTAACATGAGAATGTGTAGAAGTAGTTGCATCGCTGAACATTACATTACCAGCAAAAGCAAAAGAAGACAGTAGAGATAGTAATACTAACTTTTTCATAATTTCCCCCCCAGGAATTATTAATTAATTTTTCTGCAATATAGCGAAAATAACTTTTGATATCAAGATCAATTATATGATTATTTACCGTGAAAAAATCACATCTCTAAAACAATCGGACAGTGGTCACTTCCAAGAACTTTTGTAAGATGTGTACAGGCCTTTGCTCTCTTTAAAAGCTCCGCTGTGCACCAAAAGTAATCTATCCTCCAACCAATATTTCTCTCGCGACAGTCCCCTCTATATGTCCACCATGTATAGTGCCCATTCTCATTAGGTGTGAAGTGTCTAAAAACATCAGTGAAGCCCTGTTCTTTAAAGTCATCCATCCACTCTCTTTCAATAGGAAGAAATCCTGTAGATTTTTTATTTGTTTTTGGATTGGCAAGATCAATTTCGTGGTGGGCAGTATTATAGTCACCAGTAATGACAACTTCTTTCTTAGTTTTTTTCTTTAACTCAAGCGCTTGTCTCGCAACTTCTTTGCTAAACTCTAACTTATAAGGAACTCGGCTATGATCTCTTTTCCCGTTAGGAAAATAACAATTGATTAAGATATAATCGTCAAATTCTGAAATTAACGTTCTTCCTTCAATATCAAACTCTTCGATTCCAAGCCCAACAGTATGTTTTACATTAACACCTTTCCTAACCCATGTAGCGACTCCAGAGTATCCCTTTCTCACGGCCGGTGCATAAATTGCTTCATGATTATCTGGAGTCACGAGGCGCTCAGATAATTGCTCAGGAAGTGCCTTTGTTTCTTGCATGCAAATGACATCTGGATCAAGTTCTAAATACCACTCATAGAAACCTTTCTTCTCACATGCTCTTAAACCTGCAACATTCCACGACACTATTTTCATATAAACTCCATATTCTATCTGTAAATGACACTTAGTATGTCCTGTTTTACATCTTCTGAAGCAAATTTTAAACTAGCTTTTAAATAATCTTCAACACGCTGGTCTAAGTTATCTTTAAACCTCATCAGGTATTCAGATAACCAATAGCCACTTAGGCTTGTGTCATTAACAAGTAATGACGCAACTGCAAATTGATACTTATAACCAAATGATTCTTGATAACGCATATATGAATCAAAGTAACGATCTTGTTTTAAAAGAGCAATCGCATTGTCTTCCATTCTCTTTTTAAGCTCTTTGGAAGGCGTAAAGTCTTGGGCCATGTTCTCATAGAACTCCGCATTCTTAGAGTAGCCTAAAGCTTCATATATGGTCTTTAACTTAGTCCAAGAACTTTTAGAATTTAATAGTAATGAATTTCTTCTAATATTCTTTAATGCTTTCTTTCTCTTTGAACAGTCGGACTCATCCGAAAGTATCTCACTTACAGATAAATCAGTTTCAATCGCTTCAAATATACGATTATCCTCATTATCTAATTCGACTCTAATACACTCGAGCGTTTCACAAATTAATGATATTTTTCTAGCAATGTGTACTGCCTTGTAGGCATTAAAAAGACCTGGATTATTCTCAATATTATGTGCTTGCTCATAACTCTTTAATGATGAAATCTTTAATAATTTAATAACCTCAGTTCTATCGATCATAGGAAGAAGTGAAACGATATTGGCAGCTGTTCCAGAAACAAGAGGTGTTGCTCCACTGGTACCGCCAAATTCACTGTGCAAACCTTTTCCATCTATCGTTGCTTGCATATCATCGGCCGGAGCCAGAACTGCTACGTTTTTTGATACTTGTGAAAATGATGATTGCAGGCCACTTGGTGCATAGCTACCAATAAGAATCGTTCCTGATGTATCTTCAACATCAGTGATCGCCATTGGATAATCATTTCCAGCAGCAAGAAACCAAAGTATTCCAAGTTCATCTGCTCTTAATGAAATATCTTTTATATCCTGACTTTTACTCCAGCCATAAGAATTAGAAATTATTTTTGGGTAAGAGTTAGCTTCTTCATATTTTTTGAATTCTTGCCTATATGTACTAGTTAACTTTACATTCTTTAAAGCGATGTAATTAACTCTATCACTTACTCCATACGGTGCTTTGCCGTTAATAATATTGGCAACACTAGTACCGTGATGACCAGTAAGCTTTCCTCTTCCTGAGTACTTTATATCTACATCAATTTCAGACTTAAGGTTTATATATTCTTTTTCAAAACCACTATCATAAATAGCAAAGTCAACGTCGTTGCCACTATCAATTAACTTCATTTCTTCTCTTACAAGATCAGTTCCTGCGTATTCTTGACTCCAAAATACAGATAACTTTTTACCACCCATTTCATAGGGATCAAGTCCTTGATTATCAACAAGTTCACAGGATGCTGCATATGAAAACTGAGAAACAATGAGACCAATAACAATTTTTTTAATCACAACCAATCTCCTCTCTTTCGAGTCCACTTGTTTGAGTCACAAGATCTTTTAAATATGGAATTTTTGCTATATTAAATCCGGCAGAAGTATTACAGTCTCTAGGGTCAAGACATCTTTTTGAATACTCAAAACAACCTTTAGATTTATTTAGCTCCAATGCCCCCTCTTCTCCATGGGTATGAATTCCAACAACCATATTTGTTAAAATATCAATAATTGGACCACCTGAGTTACCTGAAAACGTATCTAACTGAGTGTTTAGCCAGTTCTTATTTGTAGAAAGTTCGTAATACTTCCCTTCAGTTGAAGCACGCATAACAATTCCTTGCGGAAAACCAATAGTTGAAATTTCACTTCCATAGCTTAGGTCAACAGGATCTAACATCTTAAGAGCTTGTCTACCTTCTACAACTCTATCAAGTTTTATCAGAGCATAGTCATGATCATCGTCGAGTTTATAATCAATTATTTTTTCGCACTTAAATATATCGCTTTCACTAATTCTTCCATTGTTACTGTGATCATTTAAAAATCGTGATTCATCAAAATCAAATATTATTCGATTCTTATTACAGACTTCAATTGGAGAGAGTCCTTCATTTTTTGAATCATCCAGACAATGGGCAGCAGTTGCAATAACATCCGGTCCCACAAGAAATGAACTGCACCTTGCACCTGTTCTTTGAGAATTTAAACTCGAATCACACATAAGATCTCCATGCGCTAATCTCGTTCCAAAAAATGTTAATTCATCATCACTTCTATTTGAGTCTTTAAATAATCTCTTCTTTGAAACAATCGCTGCAACAGATTTAGAAATATCTTGGAGATCACGATCTTCAACATCGCTAAGTTTATTAATATTATTTGCCCCATAAATAATTGCACTCGGTCCCTGAAAACAGGCCTTCTTTGTCTTTACAACATTTACTCTGGGATCTTTGACACAACTAAATAGAGTCGCAGCTATTAATAAAGTATAAATTTTATTCATACAGAAAATATAGCATTTCAGATTGATCGGGCCGCTTCTCTTGTAATTTATCTCTAGGATGTCTAAAACTTATACACCATAGAAAACATTACACTTTCAAGCACTTGGCCCGGTGGTCGTGATAAATTGGCCAAAATACAATAAAAAAAGGAGACACAATGAAGAAAATTGCACTACTACTTATACTTGCCTCTTCCCTATCTGCGAAGGTAATTTCAACACCATCTGACGGATGTACAAAGATACAAGTTGATAATGATTCTAAAGTAGAACATCGTGCAATAAAGGTTCTAAGTAAGAAAGTAAGTTACGGAATGTATCTCAACAATATGGATATTAACTTTGACCAAAGGACTGCTGACTTTGATTTAAGGCAAGCAGTAACGCTAGGTTTTGATAGAAATATTACTAACCAAAAAATTTCCATAAGTGAAGATCACCCAAGATTTAATGAATTTACAAACCTACTACAAAAAGACCTATTCTTTATCTCGGAGATATGTCTAACAAAAGACAATATGGTTAAAACATTTAAACTAAAAGCTGACTAAATATAACGCGGCCAGTGGTTAATCCTACCACTGGCAGCTTTTGACCCTTACAAGCAATGTCCTATCTTTGGTAAAATTACTTATACAAAGGACATTAAATGAAAAAAATCATTCTCATTCTCTTTCTTACTTATTCTGCTAAATCATTTGCATTAAACTTAAGTGATCTTCATGGTTGTTTCAAAACAATAGATATAAACGGAAAATCTGTTTCAAGTGGACCTGATCAATGGAGAAACCAATCTCTATTAGAAGATCTAGGAAGTCGTACTTATAAAGATACTGAAACTAATCAATCAATCGACATTTCAGTTCTTACATTATTTGAAGGTTATAAATCTCCTTATTATAAATATAATCCTTTTGTCATTTTACATGATCATGGTGTTTTAATAGAAACAGAAGATACTCTCCAATACTTTGTAGATAAAGATGTCATGATGAGCTCTTATGGTATTTACAAGAAAGTAGATCACTACCTTAATCTTCAAATTGTTAAATCTTCAAATGGAGATTTAACGGGTAAGGCCAGTTTTAAATCCAAAATAAGAAATCGTGATAGAACAGTTAACTTTACAATTAAAAAAGAGAATTGCGTATCAAACGACTAGTTAAAATATCTCTACTCCTATCTCTACCTACACTATCAATGGCCTGTAAAGACTTTGAAGATAAGGTGAATATTACTAAGAACAAGTTAAGTAAGAAGTATAATGGAAGGATGTTCAAAGAGGTTGATTTCACTAGATTAAAAAGTGAGTTCTCCACTCTCTCTCAACAAACTCAAAGCTTAAGAAACTGTCAAAAACAAAACCAACAATTTCTCACTTCATGTAGATTTAAAGTAAAGCTTCTTCAAGAGCAGCACAGAAATATTGAAGTTGCTTATTCAGAAGCTGCAACTCTAGATGATTCAATGGGAACAAGCTGTAGTTTCTATTCAACAAAGAGATTTAAATTCTATAAAAATAGAGCTACAGATAAAATTCTACTTACAGATATAAATGGTATCTTTGGTCTTCGCTCATATTTAGATTGTAGGCTAGACGATGAAACAGAAACCAATAGAAGAATTAATATCAGTTCAAAGTCTTCTACTAATAAGTATACAAAGCTAACAGTAATAGATGACTGGCTATACCCTGATACAAAACCAGATCAGTATGGTGACTATCCCCTAGGGATACAGGCCCTTATTAACAAAAATATTAGTATTGATATATTAGATGATTCTATTAGGTTATCAATTGGTAAGTACTTCATACAGATTGAAGCTGAACTTGGAAAGATTACCAAATCAAACCTATTTACCGAGAACTTCTATGACAATGGAAGATGTCACTCAAAGATAGACCAAAGAACTCAGAAATTAATTCCACATTTTAATTTCGTTAAAGGGACAAAATTTCCAACAAAAATTATCTCTTATTAATTTTTTATAAAGTGGACTATTGTACCGATTAGTAGTTTATGAAAAGACTACTACTAGCGATATTTATACTTACTTCATGTTCAACACCACTTCCAAAGAGGAAGCCAAGCTCCAAAGAGCTAAAGCCCCAGACCTGGTTTGAAGCATTAAACTCACCTAAGAAACTCTTTATCAAAGATGACTCTCACGAGTTTCTAGAAGAATTCAACGGATTACAAGTAAGACTAATCCAATCAAGCTTTGAGGCCCATAGTAGCTTGGCGCCAAAGTTTATCGATCTTAAATACGATCTTTTAGAATGTCCCGATATTGATGGCTTCCATGAAGTAATTAAGATAAACCATAGGGAAAATCAATATGATGCTGCCCAGGTACAATTTACTAATTTAAGGTTAGGCGGATGTGGATTAAACATAAGACTTAAAAGGCCATTTCTAGATCACCCTAGTATCTTTTCAGCATACACAGAGGAAAATGAGTAATGAGAATAAAACTTCTTCTTCTTTCTTCTCTAATTTATTCAAGTAGCACCTATGCTATTGAGTATACACAAAAGAGTAATATAAAAATTGTAAAAAACTATAAGGGTGAATCTGGTGTCTATTTAAAAGGGCAAAGTTGTGCCAGCTTAAAAGAAGAAGCCGAAAATATTCGCCAATGGGCAGCAAGTATTGGAGAATCAACAACAGAGAAAGTAAGATGTGATTGCAATGCTATAGCAAAAACAAATTGTGTCCTAGATGTTAAGGACATTGCCCCAAAAATTCTTAAGCAATTTCAATTCAAAAGACCTGATATAAGTGGACCAAATTGTTGGAATACATCATTAGTAGCCGCTAAAATCCTTCCCCATGCGAGATATACAACACCAGAGGAGATGAATTACTGGATGAATTCTCCTCTTTGTAAAGAAAGAGACAGTATGGATGAAGTGAGGCCTGGAGACGTCATTGCTATTAGAGATAAGGCCAATGGTGAAGTTCACGGATTCACTTACCTATCTAATAAAATGGCATTCTCTAAGAATGGTTTTCATAGGTCATCGCCATATACATTACAAGATACGAAAGGTGTTTTTGATGTTTATGGTGTCGCGCCAGAGTGTCAAAAAATAACGGGGACATCTGATTCTTGTAAAATGCGTGGAAATATTTATAAGTGTGAATCGTGGGATAGTTTTTGGGAAAAAAATAAAAAACATATGAGTAAAGATAGCTCTGTTGATAAAGTAATAGACCAAATGGCATGTTACACATCTTCAGTACTCTTTAATGCTGACAAGAAGTCTATAAAAGGTATGGGCGTCGTTACTGATACAATTGATGCCATTCAAGAATTAGCATTAAGTAATCTCAATGAGGCCTCAACAGTTAGTGAAGCAGAAAAGATCTATTGGGAAAGAGCGCAATATAGAGTTGCGGCACTAAAAGTTCAGATCGAAGATATTATTTTCTCACCATACTAAACTAGCGAATAGCTACTATATAGGCGTTCCAGTTTACAGAGTTCTCTTCTTCTTCTGTTGGATAAAACTCTCCATTACCAAAGCCTTCATCATCAAAGTCTTCCCAATAAACAATACTACGGGAGAATCCGGCCTCTTCAAAGAGGTCTCTTAGTTCAGTAATACTCCACATTCTAAAATGATAGGTATAGGCGTCTACTAACTCAGTTCCATCCGGGTACTTAAAATGAATCCCATAATTTGCAAGACGAGTAACAGGATTAAAGTCTTTTCTCTCAAACTCAAAAATAAAAGGAGTTATATACTCACAGTTATCGATATCTCTTTCTTGTACTTCAGGAATCTCACTATCACTGCCTCCGAAGATATCAATAATCATCATCCCCTTCTCATTCAGAGATGCGTGACACTTTTTAAGGTAGTCCAGAAGTTCAGCTCTCTTATGGAGAAGACAATATGAAAAATTAAATGTAGCGATAATATCGACAGGAGATGTTTTAACAAGAGCATCACCTTCAATAACTTCCATTCGACTTTGTTCGTCATCAGACATATTAGCTAGGTAATTCTTCTTACCATATTCAATCGTCTCATGATCAATATCAATAGAGATTGAACTTCTCTTGTCATTTGACTGCACCCAAGAACAGCTCAGGGCAAAGGTGCCACTAAAGTCTTCTCGAAAAGAAAGGGCCTCTCTACTAAAAAGCCCTTTGTAAATATATGAAACTCTTTCAACATCACTAACAGGGTCCTGAACGGATGCCAAATAAAGTGCATGCTTATCAGTTGTTTTAACTGGCTTCATAAGTTTCCTAATTCTAGTTCAACTATATCACCCATCCACATTGCATAATCAGTATGATCTAAAATATCATTTCCAGTAAGAGGATGGATAAAGACAGTAAGACCATCCCTATTCAACATAAGCCAATCTAGCGTTATCTTATATTTAGATGCCGGTATTAATAACTGACAACTCCACATTGGATGTGGACCAACAGGTCTCTCATGGATTCGTCCAATTGAGACACCATCGAGAACCTGGGCCTTTTCAATAACGGCCCGGGCCTTATCTAACGTCTGCTCACTATAATAAAAGTGAGCATGGTATTCTTTAATATCCATATGATTAAGCACCTAGAATAGATATACCTGAATCAACATAGAGAACCTGTCCAGTTACACCATTAGCTAACTGACTTCCAAGAAAACATGCAGCTCCACCAACATCTTGTTGAGTTACATTTCTTCTTAGAGGTGATTTCTCTTCAACGTCTTTTAAGAAACCTTTAAGACCTGGAACACCAGACGCAGCAAGAGTTCTTATTGGCCCCGCCGAAATACAGTTTACTCTAATCCCTTCTGGTCCTAAATCGTCAGCAAGATATCTCATACTAGATTCAAGAGATGCTTTTGCAACACCCATTACGTTATATCCTTTTAGGACTTTAACTGAACCATGGTATGAAAGTGCAATAACTGAACAATCTTTTGCCATAACTTCTTTTAAGCTCTGACATACATTGATTAAAGAATATGCAGAGATATCCTGTGCCATTTTAAAACCGTCACGACTAGTTTCAAAGAAGCGACCTTTAAGATCTGTCTTATCAGCAAAAGCTAGAGAGTGAACGATAACATCAACTTCTCCCCATTTCTCTTTTACAATATCTTTCATTTTATCAATATGATCTTGATTTGTTACATCTAACTCAAATGTAAACTCTCCACCAATCTCTTCACTTAGTGGCTCAACACGTTTTTGTAGTGCTTCGTTTAAATAAGAGAAAGCAAGCTTAGCGCCCTGTGCTTTCATTACTTCAGAAATTCCCCATGCAATTGACTTATCATTTGCTAAACCGAGAACTAAAACTCTTTTTCCTTCTAATAACATATATTTCTCCTTAATTTATATCTTCTCTTCCATTCTTAGAGAAAAGGTAGCCGACAGACCTCAAACTAATGAAGTGGCATGGCCCCTTTGGATTAATTTCAAAGTATTTTCTAAATCTTACTATGAAGTTGTCAATCGTTCTTGTCGATGTTTCTTCATTATAACCAAGTAGCTTTAATATATCTTTTCGGTTTAGGGCATCACCTTCATGCTCAAAGAAGTAATTTAAAAGCCTGCACTCCTGCTCTGTCAGGTCGATTTCACCATTGACACCCATCGCCTTAAAGGCTGAAAGCTCAACCCAATTCTCTCCAAAGAAATATTTTTCTTTTTCATTAACTGACCCTTGGTCGCTCCAAAGAGAGCGTTTTATGAGCCTTTCCACCCTCATCATAAACTCTTCAAGGTCAAATGGCTTCGCTAAATAGTCATCTGTCCCCAGGCCAAAACAGTTAACCTTACTCTTTGCTGCGTCTTTTGCAGAAAGAATAAGAATTGGAAACTTCTCGTCAATTTTTCTAATTTCTTCTAAAACTTTCTCTCCTGGTAAACCAGGCAACATAAGATCGAGAACTAAAACATCAAAGCTCTCTTTCTTCCAAAGAGCAAGACCATCATCCCCTTTATCTACATGAGTAACTTTATGTCCTGCAAGTTCGAGGTTTAAAATAATACCCTTCGCAATATTAATTTCATCTTCAATTAAAAGAATTTTACTCATAGTGATTTTCCTTTTGAAGTGAAGAGTACATGAAATGAGCTACCTTCATTTATCCCTTCGCTGGTTGCCCATACTCTTCCCTTGTGAACCTTAAAAATCTGAGAAACCATATAGAGTCCAAGTCCACTTCCTTTAGCAGACTTACCTATTTGGAAGAATTTTTTAAATATATTCTTCAAATGATCTCTTTTTAGTCCTAGGCCATTATCCTTAAATACAACTTCAAGGTCATTACCTCTCTTATTAAAGAATATCGTAACTCTCTTTGTTGTATTGTTATTATAGCGAAATGCATTAGTAAGAAGATTCATAAACACAATATCTAATAGTTTTCGATCAAACCAATAGAGCTCATCTTGATCCATAGTTCCGACAAGAATTTCCCCGTCACGAAACAAGTGCGCCTGCTTCTCTACAAAATCCTCTAGAGAATTTTTAATATTTATTTGGACTAACTCTGGCTTAAAATTACGATCTTCAATTTTTGCCAAATTAAGGATTTGTTCAACATTTTCTTGAAGACGGTCCGTATCGGTTTTCATCAATCCTAATAACTCAATTCTTTTATCTGGTGCCAGTTCATGCTTAACCATTGTGTCTATAAAAATTCTCAAACTCGCAATTGGAGTTTTAAGTTCATGAGTAAAACCATTGATAAAGTTTTGCTGCATACGATAGAGCATTATCACCTTTTGATAGTAAACAAATACAAGAGACATACCTGTTACAATTAGCCCTACAAGAATAGACAGAGTAAGAATCATAACCCATGTCTCTGGTTCTTTAAATTGTCCCTTTGGTAGACCACTTCGATTTATAAAATCCCTAAGAGATTCATTTACACGAATATAAGAATCGATATAAAGATATAGCGAAGTTCCCAGCGCTAAGAGCGAGGTAATGAATATAGTGACAGGATGCAACAAAAAGTTCTTCTTCATGGCCGATACTATCAGCTTCAAAGCTACTTGCCAGTAAGCACAGCGTTAGATCAATACTTTTACACTTCTTATCAGTGCTGTTAGTATTTTTACATGAATAAATATATCGACCACACTCTACTTAAGCCACAATCAACACAGTCAGAAATCGAATCTCTTTGTAAAGAGGCCATTGAATTTAGCTTTAAAAGTGTCTGTATTAATCCAACATGGGTTAGCTATGCAGCTTCTCTTTTAAAGGATTCAGAGGTCCTAACATGTACAGTAATTGGATTTCCTCTGGGAGCGAGCTCAACAGCAGTCAAGGCCTTTGAAACAGCTCAAGCAGTCAAAGACGGCGCTAGTGAAATCGACATGGTTTTAAATATCGGTATGCTTAAATCACAGAAACTAGATGAACTAGAAAGTGATGTAAAAGCAGTTGTTGATTCAGCAAGTGGAAAGACTGTAAAAGTTATCCTAGAGACTTGCCTGCTTAGTGCAGAAGAAATTACTGCGGCCTCAAAGATTTGTGTAAAGGCCGGTGCTCACTTTGTTAAAACATCAACAGGCTTTTCAAATTCAGGAGCATCTCAAGAAGCTGTTGAGTTAATGGTTGCTGCAGTTGATGGAAAGGCAGAAATAAAAGCTTCTGGAGGAATTAGATCTCTTGAGGATGCTAAGAAGTATATTGCTCTTGGCGCAACGAGACTTGGGACAAGCTCAGGTAAAGCAATTATGCAGGGAACGACTTCATCCTCTGCATATTAGTGGAGATTAGCTATTAAAGAAGTCTCTTGGTAGATCACCGTCAGTATTAAGCTCTGACATACACTCGGGAACAACTCCAGTAGAAGTTAACTCACCATCAATGCTTTCTAAAATAGAAGACGTAAGAATATTATTTCCCTCTAAGCTGTTAATCTCAAGAACCTGTTGAACAACTCTGCGCCCGCCAGGCCCACGACCGAGCTGAATAACAAAATCAACCGCCTGAGAGATATGCCTTCTTACAACGTGGTAAGGTATATCAAATCCGGCCATCATGAAAAGAGTTTCAACACGAGAGAGACACTCAACAGGAGAATTGGAGTGAATAGAAGTCATACTTCCCTCGTGTCCAGTATTCATTGCCTGAAGTAAGTCAAAAACTTCACCTCCACGACACTCACCAATAATAATTCTGTCTGGTCTCATTCTTAAAGTATTCTTAACAAGATCTCTAATCGTTATTTTAGTCTCCCCACCTTCTAGTTTGCTTCCAGCTTCAAGCCTAACAGTATTTGGGTTTGTAATATTTAACTCTAGAGTATCTTCGATTGAAATGATTCTTTGATCAGGTGAAATTTCTTTTAAAAGCATATTCATAAATGTTGTTTTACCAACACCTGTTCCACCGGAAACTAAGATATTTCTTCTAGAGTGCACGAGCGCTTGAAAAAACGGAACCCACTTTTCTTGAATTCCAAAACTCTGAGAATGCTCTACGAGATTAATATTAGTTCTCACGTACTTTCTAATCGTGATCGCAGCACCGTCACTTGTAAAAGGAGCAAGAACTACGTTTACACGTGATCCATCAGGAAGATTACCATCCATTATAGGATTTTCATGATCACATACTTTCTTATTAAAATCAGCGATATCTTTTATAAATCCAAGAAGATCATTTTTCGTTAGACCAACATTTAGCCCAATAAACTCACCTGCTCTTTCAACAAATATATTCTTAGGACCGTTAATAACAATCTCATTAATGCCTTTCTTAGTACCTAAGTCTTCTAACATTTTCCATACAGGGTTCACAATCTCTCCTAGACTAACTTTGAGGTGAATAAATCCTTTTCACCAATAGATGCACAGTAAGTTAGAAAGTTTGCACACATGGCCTCTTTCTGATCTTCCGACATTTTTAAATATAATGACTCAAACGAGAAGTTCCCATCAATAAAGGAATCAAGTTTGTCCTCACCATTAAACTCAATCAAATGATGAATTAATATAATGAGGTAGTCGATACTAATTACTCTTTGAGTATTCTTACTTAATATTCTTAAGATCTTCTCATTAGGATAGAGAGGATGATCTTTAATAGAAGATAATCCCTCTTCAATGGAAGATAGTTTAAGATAGAAACCATAAAGGGAGACTCTTGAATATCCAGAAACTGTAGAAAACCTTAAACTCTTCTCCATCTCAATAATGTCTTCAATAACTTCTAGTCTTACTTGTTGAACATGCTTTTTCTCGGCCGCAAAACTTACGTAGTATCCCATCATACGATCTCGAATTCCATGCCAACCTAATGTTTTAACATGTGAGTTGATGTCAATATCCTCACCTCTATTAAGAATTCTATTAAGGATCCCCTTTAAAGATGGGTTTTTGAAAACATAACTTTGTAGGCCAAGGTGATAACGGCTTGTACTTGTCATATCAACTCGAAGAAGTTGAGTGTAATCGTCTGGCATATCTACAAATGGAAATTCTATCATGAATCTATTTTAATAAACTTTGGCGCTTGCTACAACAAAAGATGATAGAGATTCACAATTTTGCTATACTAGATAAATGAGAATACCTATTTTAGATGAAATCAAACTTACAACAATAGAAATGTCTTCTCTAAGAGACATATTCCTTAAGCAAAAAGTAGGAAAAACACCTGTTTATTCTGACCTATCACATCTTGGAAAAGATCGCTTAAATGAAGTTCTGACAACGATAGAGCTTGTTTTGAAGGACATGAACATTCATGCTAAGTTCCCATTTCCCTACTATATTATTAGTCAACATACGGAAAACATCTCACAACTTCCTACTGTAAAAACTTATGAAGAAATTCCTACTTACTTCAAAACAGAAGTTAAGCGTATGTCCAATAGAGAGCAAAAATTGCTCGATAAGATAGAAGTTATCTGCTCACAAATTGAAAATGAAAATATTGATCAAAGATTGCATGAATATAAAATGAATATCCTTCCGCAAAAATTTATAAAATCCCTTGCAAAGGAAGGTCTTTTCCTAGAAACGATCCTAAAAGAGATCAATGAGGACTAATGGTTAAGAAGAAATTAAAAGTACCAGAAAGTAAGAAAAAAGATATCCAAGGTTTTGAAGAACTTATGGAAGGCTTTCTTGAGGAGCAAGAAGAGGTCTTCTACAAGAAACAACTCGCAAATGATAAGAACTATGAGTCATATAAGACTTTCAATCATCTTGAGTTAGAACGAGAAAGAGTACAAAAACTAAGCAGCATGCTAAGTAGAAAGATCCCCAATGTTATAGAACACAATCAATCTGGTGAACTTATCGAAAAGTTCACCGTTTATAACTATAATTTAAAAGAAGAGATCATTTCAGATGTAAAAAGATTTGACTCTATATTCTGTAAAAATATAAGATTACTATTCAATAAATCTTTTAGAGATAAATAAAGAGAGAGAGAAAATTATGATAAGAAGTATTCTATTAGCAATAACACTAGTTTTTAACATTACTCTTCACGCCGAGATGCTTACAGCAGTTGAACTTAAGGGTGACGATGGAGGAAGACTTGATGGTAAGTCCTGGTCAAGTAGTGAAATTAAAGAGAAAGTCTATGTACTCTTTTATGTAGATCCAGATGAGAAAGAGCTCAATGAACATGTAGGGCAAGCACTAAAGAAAGAAAAATTCCCTCTGACAAAATATAGCTCTATAGCTGTTATAAATATGGCCGCAACTTGGCTTCCAAACTTTGCCCTAGAGAGTGCACTAGAGAAGAAGCAAAAGATGTATCCTGATACACTCTATGTTAAAGACTTTAAGAAGGTCCTAGTAGAAAAGTGGAGTATGAAAGATGACTCTTCTAATGTTCTCCTCTTTAACAAAAAAGGTGAACTGATCTACAGAATCGCAGGTAAGGCCAAGGACGAACAAGTAAAGCAATTAATAAAACTCGTAAGAACAAATCTTGATTCATAAGAAATGGCCCTCAACAGAGGGCCTTTTTTATGCCATAATAAATACCTATGACTAAAACAGTAACAATTATTGGTGGTGGTCCTGCAGGACTTTTCTGTGCATATATGCTCGTAAAAAATGGCATCCAAGTTGAACTATTTGAAGCGACAAGTGGCCTATGTAAGAAATTCCTTATAGCGGGAAGCAGTGGGCTCAATCTCACTCATAGTGAAGAACTTAATAAGTTCTCTAAGCGCTATGGTGTCAATAGTCAGTACTTTACATCATTATTAGAAGACTTTAGTCCAAAGGATCTTCAAGATTGGTGTGCCGATCTCGATGTTGAGACTTTCACTGGGTCTAGCGGACGAATCTTCCCTACCAAGATGAGTGCGGCATCAATGCTTAAGAATTGGAAGGCCCAATTAGATGAATCTCATCTCTTCACATTAAAGACTCAGCATAAGTTTTTAAAATTCATAACGCCCAACAAATTACAATTCCTTAAAGCTGGAAAAGATCTAGTTGAAATTGATACTGAGACTACGGTCTTTGCAACAGGGGGATCAAGTTGGAAAAGCACTGGTTCTGACGGTAACTGGGCAAATGCCTTTATTGAAAAAGGTATAAAGCTTATCCCATTCACACCTATGAATTGTGGATTTGAAAGGGAATGGTCACAAGAGTTTAAGAAGAAAATAGATTCCTCTCCTTTAAAAAATGTTGTTATTCAAGCTGGAAATAGTTCAATAAGATCAGAAATGATGCTTACAATATATGGAGTTGAAGGGACAGGAATATACGCCCTCAGCAACCATATAAGAGATGCCATCACTAATAGCGGAAGTACAACTATTTCTCTGGACCTAAGACCAGACTTAACAGAAGAAGAGATTCTAAAAAGACTTAACAAACCAAGAGGAAAAAACTCATTAACAAACTTTCTTAGAAAATCCCTTAAGGTAACGAATACCGAGTCAGTTCTATTAAGGGAACTATTATCTAAAGAAGACTTCCAAGATATAGAAAAGCTCTCAAAAGCATTTAAGAAGTTAGATATTGAGCTTCTTCGGACAAGACCTATCGATGAAGCTATCTCTACATCAGGAGGAGTTAGCTTTAAAGAGCTAGATGAAAACCTCATGCTTAAACAGTATGAAGGTATTTACATCTGTGGTGAAATGATTGACTGGGACGCCCCAACGGGCGGTTATTTATTGCAGGGATGCTTTTCAACCGCCTTTAGAGTCGCACAGAGTATTCTTAATAACAAAAAGTGAGTAAGAGTAGCTAAGAATAGCTAACGACTCTTCTTTGTTTCATAATCAAGATTGAAACCAGTGCAAAAACGATTGAGCTAATCATTGCGATGGAACTTGATACACTAGGGTTCTCAACACCACAAAAAAGATTCAATATTAAATGCCCAAAAAATCCAATTCCAGAGGCTCCTCCGATAATCCACACAGGTATTTTCCTTGAAAATAGAACACCAAATAGTATTGGAACAAATGATGCTGCTGCAAGAGCATATATCCCCTTTTGAGCAAAGAGTCCTACAAGTTTTGGAGGATTCCATGCAAGAACAAATGAAAAGAGACCAATCAAAATCAATACAACACGTGAAAGCTTAAGTGCTCTGACCTTCTTATCCTCTTCATTGAGGTTCTTTCCAAAGTAGGGAAAATAAATATCATTAACAACCATTGCTGATAGAGAAACAAGAATACCATCTAATGTTGATAGACCTGCGGCCAAGAGAGTTAGAGTAATAAACACAAGAATATAAGGGCCGAACCCACCAGTAGAGAATTCTTGTACTATGTACTCGGTAACAACCATATCCTGTCTAGTGACAACTAGCCCAGAAAGCTTAGCGTAGAAGCCCACAAATAACATAAGTCCAAAAATAGTCCCGACTATAAATGTCGTCGAGATAAATTTTGTAACATCCTCATCTTTTTTTATGTAGAGGATTTTGCTAAATATATGTGGTTGAAACATAAGTGCGAATGTAATTAAGAAAGAGCTAATAAAAACTGAAAAGTAATCATAGTAGAGATTACTATCAGGATTCACAACTGACGCATAATTTAAACTTACAGATTTTAATGAATCTATAAAACCACCATCAAAATACTTAAGGCCTGAAGCAAAGAGAAATAAGCTAATAATTACCATCAAGACACCTTGAAATGTATTTGTATACGCATGGGCATAAGTCCCCCCCATCAGTACATAACTAAATACAAAGAGGAGAGCTGAAATTAATGCAACCTTCTGTGAGATTGGAAATAATGAACTTAATAAGATCGAACATCCAACTAAAATCAATACGACAAATGTAACACTTAAGAGATTAATTATTGCAAAAAATAGAGATAGCCCCCTACTTCCATATCGATGAAATATCCAATCAGGTATTGTCAGACTTCCCTTTGAGGCCCCTAGTTTTCTAAAGCCTCGGGTAAGTAGAACGAAAGCGGTAATTATTCCAAAGCTTGCAGCAACTGCATAGTGCAAGTATGCCGATAGACCATGTGTGTAAACAAAACCCGGATTAATAACAAATGTAGCAGTAGATGAAATCGATGCTGCCATTGTGATACCAATTAAAATTGGACCCATATCTTTATTTCCAATAGCAAAACCTTTCAGATCTTTAGTCTTCTTCATTCCAATATAGGAAAGATAGAAAGTAAAGGCCACGAAACCAAAGGCTATGAGATATTTAAATATTACTGGATCCATATAATTCTCCTAATTACGATTTGCCATTTCTTTTAGTTGGGCCCTATTGATTTTTCCATTAGCTAAAAGTGGAAATTCACTGAGACACTGCACACTCTGAGGTAGTTTATAACGAGATAATTTATCAAATAGCTTTTCACGAATACCTTCTACTGAGAAGTCAGTCTCCACATCACGACCAATTTGTAGATAGGCGTGTCCAACCTCTCCCCACTTTGAAGACTCTTTTGACACAACAACCGCATCTTCAATCCCATCAATAGTAAGTAGCTGCTTCTCAACTTCTCCAGGGTAGACATTTTCACCACCAGAAATATACATATCTTTTATTCGGCCAACGACAAAGAAAAACCCTTCATCATCAAATTGGACAAGATCACCTGTTTTAAAATATTTACCATCGCAGGCATCCTGAAATTTATCAGAGGCATTGAAATAACCACGACAGAGGTGATCACCTGAAATCATTAATTCTCCAGTTTCCCCTACCTCTACTAATTCTCCACTAGAGTTCTTAACTTGAACTTTGGAGTGAGACATTGGTCTTCCAATTGAGCCAACCTTACGTAAGGAATCCTTTGCACCAAGTAAGAAGCAGTTTGGTCCAACTTCAGTAAGTCCAAACCCTTGTTTAAAAGGAAGGTTCTTTTCTTGGTATCTCTCAATCAAATCAACAGGACATGCTGCACCACCTGAAACAAAGAAACGAATAGATGATAAATCATAACTATCAAAATTCTCATTTGTGGCCATCATTTGAAACATTGTTGGTACACCAAAGTATACTGAAACTCTATTGCCGCTAATTGTCTGTAATACGTTTTGAATATCAAATTTTTCTGCAAGAATCACAGTTCCTCCTAAATAAAGAAGAGGAAGACAGAGGACGTTATAGCCACCAGTATGAAAGAATGGTGTCTCAACCATAGTGATATCATCACTTGTAAGCTTCCAATGATTACATGTCTCAATTTGATTTGTTCTTAACATTTTTCCATGCATCAAGACGCCCTTGGGCTCTCCAGTGCTACCTGAAGTAAATTGCATTAGAATATCATCTTCAAGCTCTGCTGCAGTGGCCTCAAACCTCAAAGATAAATCCACATGCTGCATAGACAGTTCATTTATTTTTGTAATATCAAAACAATTAAAATCAACATATTTACCAGTGAATTGATGAACAAGAATCCCTTCACTGAAAAGTATTTTTACTTGTACTCTTTTTAAAATACTATTTATTTCACCTACAGATAATCTGAAGTTTAATGGAATTAGTATAGCACCAAGCCTTGCCGCAGCAAACATAAGAGACAGGTGCTCAAATCGATTTGAAGCAAGGATAGCTATCCTGTCCCCTTTTTTGATACCAGACCTTTCTAAATAGACGGCCCACCCATTTGAAATATCAGAGAGGTCAGAATATGTATAACTACGATTAGTTCTCTGATCTATAACAGCTATCTTCTGTGGAAAAGAAGCACTATTGATATCTAAAAAATTAATCCATTTCATCAAAGACTCCTCAAAAAGGGAACAATCTCAGTTTTCACCGTTTGTGGAAACTCTAAAATTGAAGCATGCCCACCGGCCACTATTCTTAATCGATGCTTATATAAACTCTCACGACATGAAGATAACATTTTTTCATGAAGGTATGGAGGTGTAAGGACATCCTCTTTACCAGCGATAAAATATATAGGGCATTGAATATCTTCCAATCTAATGTCACCTTCCATTGCACCAAGGACAAGGCCTCTTAATACCTTTTCTTCAAGTTCCTCTGCTCTTTCTCTATAGGCAGCGACAAGTTCAGGCCTCTTGTTTACTACTGTTTCTCCCCAGATCCATGGAGTAGCAACATCAAAGCGATGATAGGCACCGCCCTCTTCAAAGGCCTTAAGCCAACTCTGTAATTTTAACTTTAATAACTCACTCGGCTTGTCATAGGTATCACATGCGACAACACCAGAAACACGTGCAGGATGTCTTCTAGAATACTCTAGCGCTATTCTTGCTCCGTTGCTGAGTCCAATCATGCTAAAATTTATAATATCTAGTTCTTCAACGAGATCATGTAAATCAGTGACATGATTTTCCAAGCTATAAATACCTTCAGGCCTTGGGCTCTTTCCCTGACCTCGACAATCATACCTAAGGATATGAAACTCATCGCCAAGCTGATGAACAACGTCATTATAGCTTTCTAGTGTTGCAAATAAACCATTCACAAGAATCAGCCAATTTGCTGACTCTTTTGTTGATTTTTGAATATGGTAGTTTAGTTCTAACCTAATACAACTCCCCCATCCACATTCATACATGTTCCAGTTATAAAACTTGCATCTTCAGAAGCTAAGAACGCATATGCCGCAGCTATATCCTCAGGTTCCCCAAGTCTTCTAAGAGGTGCTTTTCCTTCCATCATTGTAATAACTTTTTCTGGCATTTTTCTCACCATTGGAGTTCCAATAAACCCTGGAGCAACAGCATTAACTCTAATACCATCCTTTCCAAGTTCCTTGGCCATTGTTTTTGTCATCGCAATAACTCCGGCCTTTGTTGAAGTATAGTTTGCTTGTCCAAAGTTTCCATAATGGGCAACTACTGAAGCGGCATTAAGAATAACTCCGCTCTTTTGCTCTTTCATTTTTACTGCACACATTCTAGACAGTTTAAATACAGCAGTTAAGTTTACTGCAATAACCTGATCCCATTGCTCATCAGTCATCTTATGAACAGTGGCATCTCTAGTAATACCTGCATTGTTGATAAAAACATCAACTCCACTATTAATCTCAGCTTGTATTGCTTCAAGCCCTTGTGGACTTGTTACATTTGCTTGAATATAAGTCATTCTCTCAGGAAACATTGCTTTAAGTTCTGACTCTTGCTCAGTTGGCATATCAATAAGAACAAGTGTTGAACCTTCCTTATAAAATCTCTCTGCAGTTGCTCTTCCAATTCCAGATGCAGCACCAGTAATAATAACTTTCTTCGTATTTAAATCTTTCATATATTCTCCTTTATTTAATTTCTTCAAAGTCTTCTAAATCAAAAGTATTCTCATCCCAACGAAGAGATATTGCCGACCATGTATAGCCGATTCCAGCTGAAGCAAGAACAACATGGTCACCTTTTTTAAGTTGTCCCCTCTTTTCCGCTAACCCAAGAGAAAGAACCTGATCTGGAGCACCAAAGTGTCCATAGTGATCCATATAGATACTCTGCTCTTCATTTAATTCGAGATCGTTAACGATTGCATCGTGAGCAGATTTCTTCATATGAAGAAGAGCGAGATAGTCGATTGGTTTATGCATTGATCCCTGCGCTGCTTTCTTAATAACCTTTAAAAAATTTGATAGCGATCTATCTGCAAGCCTTTCTCTCATTCCGCCAATATCCGGACAAGTAAGATACATTTCATGTGATTCAGGTTTAGAAGATAATGGTCTCTTCGTTCCACCAGCAGGAATAATCACGTCAAACGTAAAATCGCCATCTGTAATTATCGAACTTTCAAGAATAGGATTAGTCTCACCTCTTTCAAGAAGCATCGCTGATCCTCCATCACTTAGGTTGTATAAGAACCTAGACGTTGGATCTTTATAATTCACGAGATCACCAGTTTTATGACCTCCGCAAAGTAGAACTCTATTAACTTTCTTATCTGTTGCCATAAGAGACTTTGCAAGATGGAGTCCTAATACATTTGTGGAACATCTTGCAGATACATCAAAAGCATAAGCATTCTTAAGTCCGAGTTCTCTTTGAACATAAATTCCGGCCGACCATACAGGGTGTTCCTTGAATTCAGACCCCGTCCAAATAATAAGATCGATACTAAGTGGATCAATTCCTTTTAATGCCTTTTTGGCCGCGTTAACCGCCATTTGTCCTGGATGTGTATCTTTATCCGCTCGACACTTTCTAACAATCCCCATTTTCTTTTCTATAACATCTTGAGGGATTCCTGATTGCTCTGAAATATATGCAGAGTCTTCATAACCTTTTGGTAGCCATACAGCGGCCTTCTTTAAACTAATTGTCATAGCTGTAATCCTAAGTATTGAGAGACTTCCTTTGCTGTCTCTATAGGTTTCTCTAAAAAGAAATGGTGGTCTGATTCTTTTATAAATTTAACTGTTGAATTTGGTATTTTCTTTCCAAGAACATTTGCTGATTCAGGACTTACGAAACGATCCTCATCTCCAGTAATGACAAGTGTTGGACAAGTGATCTCTTCAAGGTCGACATTCTCTTCTAAGAACTTATCTACTGCTCTTTGCTGCAAAAGTACCTGATCAAGTTTTGGCATATTCTTAATTCTTAAATCTAAAATATCTTGAAAAATATCTGGTCGGTTCTTGATTATATTTGGATGGACTGTTGCTTGAGAAACAAGAAGATTATATGTTCTTGTATCAAGAGAAAATGAACGCCTAATAGATTCTTCATCTAGTTTATTAAGTGCTGGAAAGTCACGACCTCCAGATGTCGTACAGGCCAAGACCAATGCTAAAACTTTACTCTTATCATAAAGAGCAACTTTTTGAGCAACAAAGCCACCCATACTTATTCCCATAACTGAGTACTTTGAGAAACCAAGAAAGCTCATGAGTTCAATGCCATCAAGAGCTAAATCGTCAATTAAATAATCGTGAATAACAGAGGGAGACTTTCCCATCCCCCTGTTATCTACAAGTATCAAAGTATGGTCTTTGGATAGCTCATCTTTGATAAACTCAAAGTTATAGCTAGAACACCCAAAACCAGAGATACATAAGAGAGGACTCCCTTGTCCCAGAATCTCATAATGTATTTCAATATCTGATCTATTAAATTTCTTATCATTACACACAGTTAGCTCATTTGTTTTCTATAATCCTGATATTTTATTTAGTATCAGGGGGTGAAACTCTCGCTCTAAATTTCTTTCATGTCAACTTTTTTGTACGCACGTACAAGAAAAACCTACATTGCGTATAAATATATTTTGAGTTGTTATATGTGATGTGCTAGTTTTTACTCTATGCAAGAAAGCTCAAAAGAAATAACTAATATTGATCCTATTCTCTATGAACTCTTTGAGTTTAAACCAAGAAAAGGTGATTTAAAAAAGGTCGAAATAATGAAGGCGGCCATAGTAAGTCTCTCCACACTTGGTGTAGAAAAGACCTCATTTGAATCAATTGCAAAACTTATCGGAACCCGACGTGCCCATATCGCATATCACTTTAGTGAAAAGCATGACATCTATAAAGGCGCGATAAAATATATCTTAGCAACATATCAACAAGTATTAATGGAGCAACTCTCTCATGCAAAAACAGGGATTGAGATGCTCGAGAGATATGTAAAAGCGGGTTTTTCTTGGGCAGAAAATAATCCAAATCAAGTATCTGTTTTACTTTTACTTGGATATTTTTGCAGTATCGATGAAGAATACTTAGAGCTTAATCATCTCGTAAAACAAAAGGGTCAGGAGAGAATTTATTTTATTCTTATGGATCAACTAGATAAAGAGATTAGCTCAAAAGATGCAAGATCTCTAAGTGTAACAATTCAAAATTTAACATCTTCTTCTATTCAAGATTGCTACACGACCAAGGGTCTAAGCCTTAAAGATACACAGAAGAATGTTCTTACTCTAATTAGGAAGATAATTTAATGAAGCTTATATTCTGTAATATTTTCGCCATTCTCTTTTCTTTTTCTATTCAAGCAGGGACTTGGACAGAGGGCTCATACTGGAGTATCTGGGGAACTCGTAATTATAAAGTCTACTTACCACATAACTATTCAACAGCACCTCAAAGTACAAAGCTACCTGTGATTGTTGCTCTTCATGGATGTATGCAAAACCCGGAGGTCTTTGCAGGAGGCTCTCGTTTAAACGAGTGGGCCGACAAATTAGGCTTTGCCGTTATTTATCCAGAACAAACTAATATGTACAACATCTACAATTGTTGGAATTGGTTCTTTCCACACAATCAAGCAAAGGGTTCAGGTGAAGCAGAGCTTGTGATGGGAAGTGTAGATCGTGTAATAAAGCAATTTAGCTTTGATAAGAAAAGAGTATTCCTTCTAGGAATGAGTGCAGGTGGTGCTATGGCATCAATACTTAGCAACTGCTACCCAAAGAAATTTAATGCCGTAGGAACTCATCATGCAACAATGTACAAAGCAGCTGAAGATCCGTTTACTGCTGAGGATGTTGTTTATAACGGCTCTAAGCTCTCACCAGAGGTAGCTGCAATAAAAGGATATGCATGCTCAAGACTAACTCGTAAAAAAGAGCTACTTCCGGCCGTAATCATTCATGGATCTCGCGGTGCTGTTATGAAGGCCATTCACGCTACTCAAGTAGAGTCAGAACTTAGGGCCTTTAATGATCTACTGGACAATGGACGAAGAGATCACTCTCTAGATGACAATTTCTCAAAAGTAAGAATTGAGCCTAAAGATAAGTATGCTTATGATTTAGTAACTTGGTCTCATCAAGGAAAACCATATATCAAACGTTATATGATTGAAACTTTGGGTCACGCTTGGAGTGGCGGAGACAATCAATATGAGTTTAATGATCAAAATGGTCCTGATGCAACAAAGTTCATGTTAGACTTCTTTAAAGACTACGGCCTCTAAAGAAGGTCAATATCAGTAAGGTCCTGTATCATACGTGCAACAATTGATAGTTGTTGCCCTTTCTTTGTATGATATTCCGATCCACTATGACCCCACCAATCCCAGCAACCATATGGATTTCTTCCAGGAATAGTAGCTTTCTTCGCTTGAGGATAGAGAACGATAAGATTAAGTTTATCTGCGGCTTCATTAATTCCAGTATTCATAACATACTGAGTTTCAATGTGATCAACTGTTTGAGAGCATCCATGAAAGGCCACATGAAAGTCACACTCTCCTCCATTCTCACAAAATTTTGGAATATAAATATAGGCAGACTCTTGCATTAAAGGTTTTCCAAGTCCCCTCTTAAAAAACTTAGTTTGATCTATCTTAAGTAACTCTCCCTTCTCAACATTCATTGACGAAGTCTTTTTAGGATAGAGATAAGATAGTGACTCATAAGCACCATCATAATTACAACTACTGATAAAAGGTGACTTCTTTGGCGTAGCACATGGATTTCCATATGAAATTGTTGGATAAGTATGACCGGCCATCATATCATCAACCATTGATATAGATTCATTCTTTAAACCAAGAAGATGATATAAGCGCTTAAGCTGATACGGTACAGCAGAAGAGACGACAGTATCATTCATACCGGCAAAAATATAAACACGATCTTTTTTTATTTTATTTATTGCATCAACTCTATTTCTCTTAGCGAGTTTTTTAATCGATTCAAAAGACTCTGATGCTAGGTTGTAGGACTCTTTCCCATTCATACAACGCCCTAACGCCTTACTGCTACTTCCCTTTGCACAGTAGAAAGGACCTCCAGCAAACATCGCGGCCCCACTAACTTTTGAATTAAAGGCGATGTGAAACTGGTGAGCAAAGAATGCACCAGAAGAAATACCAGATACAGTTATATCTTTAGATCGAAGATTAAACTGAAAAGCATTTATAGATGTAGAAATAAAAAGGAAAGAAATGAAAATTATTTTCTTTATCATGAGAACTCCAATTAATTACCTTCATCATAATAGAGAAAATATAAATCGACACGATAAATTTACCAATAGTTTAATATTCAGAGATAATGGAATGACCCATGACATTTTTAAAAGGAGGTTTGAAAGTTTGAATTACTTTCTTCTTATTTTTTTCAAATGGCCAATGAACTACGACTTCTTTTACTGAAGACTTTCCAAGACCAAAGTGAAGATACTGTGAATTCTGAGAAGGAAATGGTCCAGAGTTCACCTGATGCCATCGAGTTTGTTCTCGACCATCTTTAGTTCTTAACACAACTTTCGCGCCAATTGCATTCTTATTAGAGTTCTTACCTTCTAACTTCAAACTAATCCACTTTCCAGTTTGTGCGAGTCTATTTTCAAAGAGAAAGAGTTTCTTTTTTATATTCTTATTTCTCACATCTGTTTGTGAAACAAGAATATCTAACTTTCCATCACCATTATAATCAAAATAAGTACTACCTATCGGGTTCATTACATCAAGCCCCATTTTCTTTGAGAAATCTACATAGGCATGATCCTTCTCTTGGACAAAGAGGATTAATCTTGTATGAGGAGGAAACCCACTATTTTCAACCATTAAGTCAATAAGACCATCATTATTTATATCAAGCCAATTAGCTCGTTGATCGCCCTGGTTCCAATTTTCCTTCCCTAGGTCAGAGATGTATTCATTTCGAATAAATGTTGGAGGAAAACCTAGTCCTTCTCCAGTTAGAATACTTGATCTATCACGGGTTTCTGAGTCATAAGAGTGAGAAATCTCACCAACAACTAAATCCATAATCCCGTCATTATTATAATCAGCACAAAGAGAGTAAGTAGAGTTTCCACCACCCTTCGTTGTCATTTCACCTTCCTGATCTTGATCAAATCCTGAATCCTTGGCCCTGTCCCTAAACTTTAAAACCCCACTCTCCTTCTTCCCTATCCATAGCTTATTAGAGAATCCAGACGAAGAACTTGTGAGAATATCAGCTGTACCATCTCCATCCAAGTCACAATGAGAAACACCATATGTTGGAGTTCGATTTGAACGTTTATTCTCACCAACAAGTGCACCAGAGATGTCATGAATCTTATTATTTTTAAAAGTATATAATTTATCTGAAACTAGTTGCTCATGGGATTTCTTAGTTTTGTCATACCAATTACCAACATAGTAATCCAATTGCCCATCCTGATCATAATCTAAGGTACTAATTGAAGTAACAGGGTTTCTTCCCTTAAAAACTCTCTTCTCATCAAGTTTGAATATGATATTTCCACGACTACGAACACCTCGATACATTTGTATTGGAGACTTTGTTAGCTCTGTTTTTTGATTATGTGCCGCCACGAGAATGTCAGGCAATCCATCCTTATCAAAATCATCAATATTCAAAAAAGAGGCTTTTACTGGAGACTCAAAGAAGATCTTCTTAGACTTTCTAAACCCACTTTTTGTTCTTACATAGATAACTGGTGTTGAGTAAAATTCGGGGAGAATGACTAGGTCCTCCCGGTCATCACCATTAAGATCATATATGTAAAACTTAGATGCCATTACATTGCCAAGTCCAGCAATATCAGAAATATCAGCAAAGTCAGAGCTTTCAATAGAAGGTCCTGACTTTAAAACTTTAAATGATTTCTTTATACGACTTGCTTTATTACTATATGAAGTAGTGGGACGCTTTTCTTTCGTCCCACAAGCTATAAGTACTGAAAGTAATAGTAAACTGGCAACTGGCTTCATAACAACCTTAAAAATCTATAATATCTAAACCATATCCATCGTTGTCACAAACTTGCTTAGAAGTTTCAACAATTAACTTATCTTGGTTTGAAGTCATCTCTTTAAGATTTTTAACAAAGACTGCTCTTGCTTCTCTTAACGAAACTTTTGCAAGGTTCATAACATAGTCTTTCTTTGCTTGATCAACATCATCTTTACCCATAATGGCTGTAGTTCTTGAGAGAACTGCAACGATTACATAAAGTTCAATAGCCATATTTGCGATTCTTTGCTGAGGTAACTCATGATGAATAATATTCTTACCATACTTCATTAAAGTATTTTCTACTTGGATAGCGAAACCACCAAGCATTGAGTTAAAGTAACCCGCATATTCCTCAAGCTCAGGATGAACTTTAGTAATAGATCTTTGTCCAATTATTTTTGAAACTCTATTTTTTGCAAAGTTAGTTAAAACCCCAAGAGATTTAATAGGATCTTGTAACGCCTTAGAGACATCTGAAATCTTTCCAAGTTCTTTTAAGTTTTCAGATGGACCACGTACACCTGAAAGAGCGAGGAAACATCTTAAGATTTCGTTCGTACCTTCAAAGATAAGGTTAATTCTTGTATCCCTCATGATTCTCTCATAAGGATACTCTTTCATGTAACCATTTCCGGCCGCAATTTGCATACCAGTATCGACAACTTTCCAAAGAGATTCTGAACCGTAAATCTTACAAACGGCAGTTTCAAGGAAGTAGTCATTAAGACCTTTACACATATTTCCTGTCGTCATGTAGACAATACTCTCTGTCGCATAACATCGAGCGGCCATCTCAGTAAGCTTTTCTTGAATCATTCCAAATTCAGAAATGGACATTCCAAATTGCTTTCTACCTTTAGCATGCTCAGTTGAAAGTTTAAGAATACTCTTCATACCTCCAACACATCCAGCACCTAAAGAGAGACGCCCTGAATTTAGAACATTCATTGCAATCTTAAAACCTTTACCAAGCTCACCTAAGATATTCTCTTTTGGAACAATAACCTTATCAAAGTAAACGGCACGGGTCTCACTTGCACGAATCCCCATTTTATTTTCTTTTTCACCAAAAGATACACCTTCCATATCTTTTTCTACGATAAAGCATGAGATCTTTTCTTTAGTTTTACCGTCTACTTCATGGTCAGTTTTACAAAATACTGTGTAGAAACCGGCCATACCAGCATTGGTAATCCAAAGCTTCTGCCCATTTAATGTATAAGTTCCATCACCGTTATCTACGGCCTTTGTCTTAATTGAATAAGCATCTGAACCCGAACCAGGCTCAGTAAGACAAAATGCGGCCATACACTCACCACTTGCAAGAAGAGGCAGCCATTTATTCTTTTGCTCATCATTTCCTTCATTTAATAGTGCTCTATAACCAATAGACTGGTGAGCACCAAGCATTGTGGCAACTGAACCATCAAAAGAAGCAACTTCAGCAAATAGCCTACTATATAATGAGTAGTCTAGCTCTAAACCTCCAAACTGCTCCTCTACCGCCATTCCACATAGCCCAAGTTCAGCAAGGCCTTTAAGAACGTCATCTGGAATTTTAGCTTCTTCATCCATCTTCTCGCCGTCAATTGAATCTTCACAATACTTTGAAACAGCATTAGTCATCTCTTTGGCAAACTCAACTTGTTCATCAGAGAAATGTGGATAAGGCATTACGTTATTTTCATCAATTTCACCGTAGAAGAACCCACCTACAATTGAGTCCATCATAGTCTTTTCATCAGACATTATTTCTTCCTTTTTAGTATTTTTACATTAGATATTCTAACACTCATTAGTAGACAGATACAGTATTTAATAACCGACTATAGACATCGGGATAAAGTCGACAATTTTACCCTGTCATAACATTGTTGAAGCTTTACAACATATTGCCTAAAATATTACAAAGACGAGATTTAACCAAAGTTGATGCATGACAAAGAAAAAGAACGGAATCTTTTCAAAAATTAAAAACAAGCTTCGTGGCGAAAACGTTGACGACGAAATCGAGACTGATGTTGAAGATACATTGGACGATGACGAGTATGAATATGTTGACGAAGATGAAGAAGATGACGACGACGAATATGAGTACGTCGACGAAGACGATGATGAAGAGGAAGAAGACGAGGGAGAAAATGAGGATCAAGACGATGCTCCACAATCCCCTATCGAACAGCCTCAAGTTATGACAAGGTCTCAAGACGAAGATGAAGATGAAGATGAAGATGAAGATGAAGACGAAGAAGAAATCGAATACGAAGACGACGACGAAATAGAAAGTGCCCTATCCGAGGGAACGATAGAGATTGAGATTGAAGTACCAGAGGAGCCAGGCTTTCTTCAAAAGATGAAGTCTAAATTCTCTAAGGACAAGAACGACGAAGATGAAGACGACTACTACGAGGACGAAGACGACCTTGAAGAAGACGAAGACTCTCTAGACCTTCAAGCAAGTAACTCAAATAAGAATGCTATGCAATCAATGATTGATAGATTCAAAAAAATGAAACCTTCCTACTCTAATGAAAAAGAGTTTAAGGCCAGCTCATCTGATACAAAATTTAATGAGCTCTCACCAGAACAATGGCTACCACACCTACTTAGTGATCAAAATAGAAAAGTTGTGCATAAATCCTTCATCACAGGATTAACGATTACAGGCTTCTTCTTTGCGGGGAAGTTTCTAGGTCTATGGTTAGGAAGCACATCTCAATCAAAAGGCTTTTCTCCACAACGTAGTGTTGTTTCAACATACAATCCAAGAAAAGATGTTAACTCAATAAGAGACAATAACATCTTTAATGCTAAGGAGAGCCTTTCAGACAAACCAAGAAAGTCAAAAGAACCTAAGAAGCCCGTTGTAAAAGTATGTAAAGCGGCCAATAAGAAAAGTCGCCTACCTATTAAGCTAGTTAACACAATTGTCTTACAAGACTCAGTTAAAAGTGTTGCAAGTGTATCTAAACGAGGAAAGATTTTTAACTTTCGAGAAGGTGAAAAAATCGACAACCTCGCCGAGGTCGGAAAGATCAATAGATTAAAACTTGTCTTTAAAAACTTGAAATCTGGTAGTTGTGAGTATATTGAAAATGTAGACAAGAAAGCAAGACGAGCATTTGCCAAAAAGAAACTTAATGTTGAAGCACCAAGAAAACTTGCCAAAAATGGTATCCAAGGAAAAGGAAATAAGTTTTCTATTAAAAAATCTGTAAGAGATCAACTACTCTCTAATATTGGAGAAGTTTTAACTCAGGCCAGAGCAATTCAAATTAAGAACCCTGATGGTACATTATCTTACAAAATGGCCGATGTAGTGCCAGGTAGTATCTACAGTCAGCTTAATATACAAAATGGCGACATTGTTACAGGAATCAACGGTAAAAAGATTACCAGCATGAATGAAATGATGTCGATGTTTGGTAAACTTAAAGAGAATGACTCTTACGAAATAACAATTAGTAGAGATGGAAACGAACAAAATTTAAATTATAATTTTACAGAATAATCCAAGGATTGGTTTAACTATGAAAAGCACATTATTAGGTCTATTAACATTGAGTTTACTTGCTTCTGCCCCTGCAACTCAGGCGCAATTCAAGAAATTTAAGTCTAAGGCTAACTTTAAAAGGTCATCAGAGCCTGTATCAAAACTAATTGATAATAAGCCAACTGGTACCAATGTATTTGGAAGATCTGCTCCCAAATTACCAAAGTCTGACGATAGTTATGTAAACCTCAATCCTGAAACGGCATTCGGCCCTGAAGTTATTACTAGTTTCGACTTCCCTAATACATCACTTCAAGATTTAACCAAGCATATGCAAAAACTTACAGGTTTAAATCTCATTATTGATAAAGACCTTAAAGGAAAGATTTCAATCTCCGCCCCAACTGCGATCACTGTTGGAGACGCTTGGAAAGCATTTCTTGCGGCCCTAAATATGAATGGTCTGACAATGGTTAAAAGTGGCGCATTCTATAAGATAGTTCAGGCCAGAGACATTAGGTATATTCCAACAAAGATCTATACAGGAAACTATGTTCCAGAGACAGAGAACTACCTAATGAAGATTATTGCTCTGAAGAATATCAACTCTACAGAGGTTTCAAGATCATTTCGTCCGTTCATGTCAAGATATGGTCGTATTATTGAAATAAAACAAACTAATACAATTATCATTCAAGATACCGGTTCTAATATTAATCGTCTCATGAGATTAATTAAATTCATTGATGTTCCAGGACACGAAGAGACTCTTCAAATTATTCCTGTTAAGAACACTTCGGCTTCTGAGATAGCAAAACTATTAGATAAAATTTTAAAGAAGGATAGTTCTAAAAAGTTCTCATCGAAAAAGAAAGGTGGAGAAACAATCAGTAAACTAACTGCTGAACCAAGAACAAACTCTATTATCGCCATGGCAAATGCTGATGGAGCAAGAAGATTAAGAGACCTTATAACTAAGCTAGATGTAAAGCTCGTTGCTGCTAACAATGAGCAAATCCATGTTTATTACCTATTTCATGGCGACTCTGAAGAGCTTGCTAAGACACTATCGACTCTAGTTAGTAGCTCAGCTTCAAAGTCAAGAACATCTAGATCTTCAAGATTCTCAAGTAAGAAGTCTACTAGTTCAAACTCATTATTTAATGCAGAAGTTAGAGTTACAGCAGATAAGTCTAATAACGCTCTTGTAGTTACTGCCTCTCCTACAGATTGGCTAACATTAGAAAAAGTTATTCAAAAGCTAGATGTACAAAAAGATCAGGTCTATGTAGAAGGTGTCATAATGGAGACATCAGTATCTAAGGCAAGAGATGTTGGTATTAGTATCGTTGGTGCTTATGGTACAGGTGGAGCAGATAAAGCGGGATTCCTTGGTGGAGAAAGTGGAAGTACTCTAACTCAACTCTTAACTAACCAATGGACAAGTATTGGTGGTCTATTTGCAGGAGCAGGACTTGGTAAATCATCGACAACAACAATTAATGGACAAGAAGTAAAAATAAACTCTGTAAATGCACTGATTTCAGCAGTTGCTAACAATGGAACAACAAATGTTCTAGCGACACCTCAACTACTCGTTCAAGATAACACAGAAGGTGTTTTTGAAGTTGGTGAAACAGTTCCAGTAGCAGAAAAAACAAATGCTTCAAACGGAAGCTCTACAACGTCTATTAAGCAACAGAAAATTACTCTAAAGTTGAAGATTACTCCTTCGATTAATAAAGTAACAAGATATATCAAGCTAAAGATAGATCAAAAAGTAGATGACTTCTCAACAAGACAACTTCCTTCAGGTGTTGCAAGTGAAGGTGTTGGTACAAACACAAGATCGACAGTAACAACTGTTACAGTTAGAGATAGAGATACAATTGCAATGGGTGGTCTAATGAGAGACAAGTCTGTTGAGTCAGAAAGTAAAGTCCCTCTTCTTGGAGATATCCCAGTACTGGGTTGGTTATTTAAGAATAAGAGAAAGCAAGTTGAAAAAGTAAATATGCTTTTCTTCCTTACGCCTAAGATTTTATCTAACTACCAAAAAGATGTCGCTGATACTGTAAAAGATGGTCTAAACAGAAGAGCTGCTCACCTTAAAGATATTTATGGAGAAGAAGATCCTTTTGGAACAACTGCAAAAGGTCTTTATAATAAGGCCAAGAAGCAAGAAGAAGGACCTCTTTTCAATCAAGAAGATTCTGAGTTTTACAAGAAACAGAATAAGAAAGGAATTCAAGGAGGGTCAAATGAAGATGACCTCCTTGGATCAGCTCCTGACTATAAGAAAATTATTCAGCAAATTAAAATGAAAGAATCATCAGTTCAAAAATAAGGAACAGAATTTGAAACTTACTGAAAACATGCTACATAAGGTTGAAGGACAAAAAGAGAAGATAGGGCAACTTCTTCTCAAGCACACTTCCCTTTCAGAAGATCAATTAAGTGAAGCTCTTGATATCCAAAGAGAGTCTGGGCTTTTAATTGGTGAGATTCTTCTTAAAAAGAACTACATTCACCCACATGATATTGTAAAAGTTATTTGTCACCAGATAGACATTCCGTATATTCAAGATATTGATGTTGATGGCATAGACCCAGAGATCATTTTAAATATTCCTATTAATTATGCAAAAGTACATGAACTCATACCTATTCTTGAAACAGAAAAAACTATTTCTGTAGTTATGACTGATCCGTTTAACTTTGATGCAATTAATGACCTTAGAGAGATCTTCAAGAAAGATGTCACAGTTATTGTCAGCTCACCGCTTAAAGTAAACGATGCCATAAATAGAGTATACGAGAAGGCCAATAAGAATATTGTAGCGACACTAGAAGACGAATTCGATGAGTCGCTTGATCTTGATGGACCAATTGATATTTTAGATGCAGGAGCAGATGAAGCACCTGTAATTAGATTTGTTAACTCAATTATCTTCAGAGCTGTAAAAGAGCGCGCAACAGATATACATATTGAGCCGTATGAAAAAGAATCGATCTACCGTTTCCGTATTAATCGAGTAATGACCGAGGTTCTTAGACAGCCAATTAAAACTCACTCCGCTGTAGCTTCAAGAATAAAAGTTATGGCAAAACTCGATATCGCAGAAAAAAGACTTCCACAAGATGGTCGTATTCCTATTAAGATGGCCGGAAAAGATATTGATATACGTCTTTCAACTGTACCAGTACAAAATGGTGAAAGAATCGTTATGAGGGTCCTTGAAAAGAGTAATAATATTCTAAGACTTGAGAACCTAGGCTTTCACGGTAAGGTACTTGCCGACCTTGACTCTCTAGCAGGTAGAAAAGACGGTGTTGTCTACGTTTCAGGGCCTACTGGCCACGGTAAAACAACGACTCTCTTCGCTATGCTTGATAGAATTAATACTCCAGATAGGATGATCATTACTGTTGAAGATCCTGTTGAGTATGAAGTTCAGGGTGTATCCCAAATCCAAGTTAATCACAAAATCGATCTTTCCTTTGCTAAGGCGCTAAGATCAATACTAAGACAAAACCCAGATGTTATTATGGTTGGGGAAACTAGGGATAAAGAGACTGCAGAGATGGCGGTCCAAGCATCCCTTACAGGTCACTTTGTACTGTCTACAATTCACACTAATGATGCAGCAAGTGCCCCTAACCGATTAATTGATATGGGAGTGCAACCTTTTATGATTGCATCTTCTTTAGCAGGAGTATTGGCCCAAAGACTAATTAGAACTCTTTGTAATGAATGTAAGAAGCCGCACACAATAACACCATATGAGATGGAAATCTTGGGAATTAACTCAGTACCAGATGAAGCAACTATCTTTGAGGCGGCAGGTTGTCCAAAATGTAATGGAAAGGGATACTCAGGAATGACAGTAGTATCCGAGTTATTAATGATTACTGATGAAATAAAGTCACTGATCATTAACAAGACAGACTCTGGAACATTAAAGAAAATGGCGCAATCTCAAGGAATGACAACTCTAAGAGATGATGCGATAGAAAAAGTGTTCATGGGAATTACAGATATTGACGAGATGACAAGAGCAATCAACTCGGAAGATAATAGTAATGAAGAAAAGACTGAAGAGAAGCAATAATGGCATTATATGCATATCATGGAATAGATAAAACCGGCGTCGAGAAAAAAGGCACCGTAACCGCAGAGAACGAAGTTTTTGCAAAACAAAAAATTCGCTCAAGTGGGATAATGCTAACTAAGATTAAAGAGCAAAAATCTGAAAATAAGGCCCAGGCCGCTGTTACTTTTGGAAATGCCATTAGTATTAACGACCTTTCTCTAATGACTAGACAGCTCGCAACACTTGTTAAGGCCAGAATACAAATTGTAGAGGCCTTCAATGCTCTCATAGAACAGTGTGAGAATCCAAAACTCAAAGTAATTCTTTCAGAAGTTCGTCAAAAAGTTAACGAAGGTAGCTCACTTGGAAACGCATTAGCTGACTACCCTAAAGTTTTTGATAATATTTATGTAAATATGGTTGAGGCAGGAGAATCATCAGGAACACTACATATAGTTCTTATGCGACTTGCCGAATTTACAGAGGCGCAGGTAAAACTTAAAAATAAGGTTCGTGGTGCGATGATGTACCCGATAATTATGCTAATTGTTGGTGCATCTGTAATGAGTATCATTCTCGTTTTAGTTATTCCGAAAATTACTAAAATATTCGTGACTTTAAAGAAAGATCTCCCTATACCTACTCAGATCTGTATTTGGCTTTCATCCTTCCTTAAAAGTTATTGGTGGGCAGTTATCTTGGGTGGCTTCGCTTCTGTATGGTTATTTAAGAAATATATCGCTACAAAGAAAGGAAAATCACAGTGGGACACTTTCCTATTAAAGCTTCCAATAATTGGAAACCTTGTAACAATGGTAAATGTTAGTAGATTTTGTTCAACTCTAGGAACTCTTCTAAACTCAGGTGTTCCGATCCTTATGGCAATGAAGATTGTAAAAAACCTAATTTCCAATGTTCATATTCAGGCAGCAATTGAAGATTCAAGAACCAGCATTACTGAAGGTTCCTCAATGTCAGGGCCACTTGCAAGTAGTAAGCTATTCCCTGTCATGGTGACACACATGATTAGCCTTGGTGAAAAGTCAGGTGAACTTGAACCTATGCTCAATATCATTGCAGAAAACTATGAAGATCAGGTTGAATCTAAACTAAATGGATTAACTTCTGTACTAGAGCCTATTATGATGGTTGGAATGGGTGGAGCCGTTGCTTTTATTGTAATGTCTGTTGTTGTACCTATGATGGAGCTAAACTCAATCTAAAAGAAAATACCTAGTAATAATTTGCTGTGTCTTTACAAAATTCTGACAAAGTATTTAACTGTTTAAGTTAAGTTTAAAATATATAAGGAGAAATGATGACATCAGATCCAGAAAAAAATATTGAAACCATTGCCAAAGTCGTAAAAAACGAAAAAGGTATGACTTTAATTGAAATTCTAATCGCACTTACACTTATCAGTTTAATGGGTACATTCATGGCCGGAAAAGTATTTGATATGCTTTATGAAGGTCAAGCAAAGTCTGCAAAAATCCAAATGAAAAACTTTGAGTCTCAACTTAAAGAGTTCAGAAGAAAGTGTGGATTCTACCCTACAACTGACCAAGGACTTGAGGCACTAATCTCAAAACCTTCTGGCGGTAGAGAATGTAAGAACTATCCACCAGATGGATTTGTTGAAGCTGAAGAAATTCCTCTAGATCCATGGGATGGAGACTATGTTTACTCTTCTGATGGTAAGAAATTTGACATTATCTCTTATGGTCAAGATGGTGAAGAAGGCGGAGAGGACAAAGACGTCGACATTAGCTTAAGAAAGAAGAAAAAGAAATAGTATGCGCAATAAGGGTCTTGGACAATCAGGATTTACTTTAATTGAAATCCTCGTGGCCCTGGCCCTTGTTGCTGTCGTACTCACAATGGTTACAGGTTCGACCTTCTCAAGTAGAAAGAACCTAGATGAACTCATGTCAAATATGGAGCGAACTATTCGCTTCTCCACAGATGAAGCCGCTTTAAAAAATCAATTTGTCAGACTTTCCATTACCCTTGATGGTGATGAACAAGCGCTAAAGCTTGAGTACTCTGATGACCCTAATCTTGTCATTGATACTGAAGTAAAAGATGATCAAGACCCCGATGATGAAAAGAAGAAAAAGAAAGATAATTTTCTTCCAATACCAGACTTCAACCCTGACGATATGAAGATCCCAATGGGCGTAAAAATCATTGGAGTAGCAACCGGTATTAGTAAAGACCTAGTAACCGAAGGTGATGCTCAAGTATATTTTTATCCCACAGGAGAAAAAGACTCTGCTATAATTATATTTGCAACAGATGATGAGATGGCCTTCATTGAAGCAGAGCCTTTTAAGCAAGTAATTGAAAGATCTTATGTTCCACATGAAGTCGAAATTACCGAAGAAAACTTTGCTGATAAAACTTTAGAAATGGCCCAAGACATGTTCAAAGAATGGCAAAGCAAATAAAAGACAAAAACAGCAAACAACATGGATTCACTCTTATCGAGGTAATGATTGCTCTGGCAATCTTCGGTGTTTTTATTGTTTCTTTCATGTCAGGTCAAGGCTATAACGTGACTGATTCGGCCAGCCTAAGACGAGAACTACAGCTCAAAGAATATGCACAATTAAAAATAAATGAACTCCTCGTATCTCCCCCGGAATTAAAAGAAAGTCTTACTCTCAGACCAGAAACAGGTAAATTTGAAGAGAATGAGCAATTTAAATTTGAAGTTACATATAAGAGATTTAAAGTTCCTGATTATGAAAAACTAAAAGGAAATGAAGAATCACAAGAGGAAGACGCATCTTCCTCTCTTCAAAAGAAAATTTTTGAAACTGTAAAAAAGAATATGGAAGAAATGGTTTGGCAGATAGAAGTAACTGTTATTGATACTACAACTGACTACAGACATAGTGTTTCAACCTGGTTAACCAATGAGAAAATTGAAGTAAAACTGGATACTCTGTAGTGCTTAAAGAAATCAAAACTCAAAACATTACAAATGAAGAAGGCTTTACACTACTAGAAGTTTTAATTGCCATTACTATCCTCTCAATGCTCATGGTGTCGATCTACTCGATCATTGATAGTAGTACGACTACTAAAGATAAGGTTCTCTCTGAAGATAGAGAAAAAATGCAATTTGAAATGGGTATAACAAGACTAGAAACAGACTTTGAATTTATACACTCTCCGCTATATTTTGAAAGTACTGCAAATGACGACACACTCTATAAGAAAAAATCCTCTTCGACCTCTAGTGCAAACTCAACAGATAATAAAAATAACAGTAATGATAACTTCCTCGACTTGGAAGATGAAACAACTAATAAAATTTATGAACAAAATGAGAACTTTGAAGGTTTATCTGAATCTAACCGACCAATCCCTAAGCTTATAAATGACGAGAAAGGTTCTATCATTTTTATGTCATCAGCGGGAAGAAGGCTTCTAAAGAACTCTAAGCAATCAAACCTCATGTGGATCAGATACTCTGTTATTAACAACTCGGAGCCAGCAATAAAAGAGGCAAGCTTCGCTTTAACAAGAACAGTTATTAAAGAAGATTTATATAAGTCACAACTTGATTGGGATGCCGCTAAAGAATATGTAGTTCTCGAGAATCTTCAATCTTTTGAATTTAATTTTTGGGATCCTAAAAAAGAAAAGTATGTCGATTCTCTTAGAGAGTTAACTCAAGATAAACAGACACCTCGATTAATTAAAGTTAAATTAACTTATCTCACAAAAACTAAAGAAGTTCATGATGTCATAAGAACATTTAGGCCAATATGGCCGAATTTTAATACAAAGAAAGCACTAGAAGAAAAATACAAAGCATCATCCTCAGACTCAGGTCCAACTGGTGGAATCTCTGGCGGTAGTGGGAATAGTACTAACTGATGAAGAACTTAATAAAGAAATTTAATTCTAATGAAAGTGGTATGGCCATTATAATGGTTACAACTGCTGTTGCCGTACTAACTCTCGTTCTCGTTGAGTTTACCTTTGAAACAAAACTAAATAAGATAAGAGTTGAGAACCAAGTTGATAGGTTTCAAGCGAAACTTAATGCAGAAGCAGGACTGAGATTCGCCTTGGCAAAGTTAAAAATTTATAAAGAGGCATGGAATACTCTTGAAGATAATGAATCTCTTAAAAAAACGGTATCTCCTAGTGATGCTGAGAAAGTTGTCATTCAGCCATTTATGTACCCTATTCCTATTCCGGCCAGTGCAAGTGCTCAGCAAAAGAGTGCATTGGCAGAGTTTGAAAAAGATAACCTATTAAAAGGTGAACTCATCGTAACAATGAGCCCTGTAACCGGATTTTTAAATCCAAATTCTTTAAGAGTTATTAAGGAAAAAACCCAAGGAAATAACGAAGACGATAACTCGCAAAGTGATGATGACGGAGAAACAGCTTTAAAGGGTTATCAATTCATGGAGAAAACTTTTATTGATACAATCGATGAGATAGTAAAAGATAAAATTACTAACGATGAAGACTTTGCCATTAAATATTCTAATATAAATGTTGAATTACTTGTTAAAGAGCTTAAATACTATGTGAATAATCCCAAAGATTATGATGAGCCAGAAAAAGCAGATATAGATAAAATATACTCTCAAGCAGATAAGACTCCAAAACATGCTGCATTTGAATCAATTGATGAACTTTATATGCTAGAAGGCTGGGATGACACTTTAGTAAATCTCATTAAAGATAGATTAAGTGTTCATCAGGTTTCTGTTATTAATATAAACGAAATTACTGAGAATCAATTAAAAGTACTCTTTCCTTCTATGACTCCATTCCAACTTGAAACATTTTTTAAGTATAGAGATGGTGATCAAGAGTTAAATACAGACCCAAAAGAATTCAAAGATATTGAAGACTTTAAGAAGTATCTTACTGACCAAATCGGCGCCATTGATACTTCAGATTTTGACAAGAGAATCGCAGAGTTCCAAAAATCAAGTATATCTCTAGGTGTAGCTGCAAAATTATTTAAAGTTATATCTAAGGGTAAGTTTGGAAGAACAGGGTATCAACTAACCGCCTTTGTAGATTTACCAGTAAAGCCGACACCTGAAAAAGAAGATAAGAACAATACAACCAACACAAATACTGATAAGAATACTACCGAAAATACTGATCAAACCAATTCAGATAATACAAATAATAATGACGACAACAACTCGGATGAAGATAAGAAGAACGAAATAAAAACTTACCTCCTATCCCCAAGAATTGTAGAAATAAGAAGTTTCTGACTATCTTAATCAGGAAATATATACCGAAGAAAAAGTTTACGCAAAGACACACTTATTTGGTAGAATTTTACTATGAGCACATTAATCATAGATTGCGGAAGCTATAGCGTAAAATTCCTTGAAGGAAAATTTCAAAAGAAGAACTTTCAAATTGACGGTATTGATGAAGTACTCATTGATGACGTTAGAGATGAAAATGATCTAGAAATAACTCTTGAAGAATATCAACAGAAAATTATTCGTCAATATATAGAACAAACTGGATTCACTGGAAAAGTAATATCCCAACTTCCGAATGATTTCCTAACTTCAAGGTATCTCGACTTACCAGTAAATAATAAGAAGAAAGCAGATATGATGATCCCTTTTCAATTAGATGAAGAGCTTCCATTCTCTACTGCAGAATCACACTTTATTTCAAATTATCATAAAACAAGTAATGGCCAATTCTCAGCAATTGTACAAATTACTGAAGACCAGGTTTTTAACTCATATCATAGCTTCTTACAAACCAACCATACCCTACCGTCAATTTTAACTTCAGAACTTGGAGTCTATCAAAGTTTTGTTAGCGATAGAAAGTTTGGTGGTCATATTTGTATTCTAGATATAGGTCATAAAACGACGAAGGCATACTTTGCTTACAATGATAAAATTGTTTCAAATCATACATCATCAGTTGCAGGACAAACGATTGATGAGATTATCTCACAAACTTATGAGATTACTTCAGAAGAAGCACGAATCTATAAGCATGAAAACGCATTTATTCTGACAGAGGGACAAATTGATCAAGTCTCACCTGATCAAAAAGAGTTCGCTATCCTAATGAGACAGAGCTTCTCACCTCTTGTTCAGCAAGTTCAAAGATGGCTTCTTGGATATAGAATTAAAACAGGCTTTAGCATTGAAAAAATATATATAACAGGTGGAACTTCTGGAATTAATAATATTGAGAACTTTCTAACAGAAAAACTCGAAGCACCAGTAGAGCACCTCAAAATACTATCTTTGGATTCTCAGCTCGAAGAACAGGAAGGGCCATCTAAGACCCTGCCTTACCTTATGGCGCAATCTCAAAAGTTTAAAACACCACCTTTAAGTTTTCTTACTAAGTCATATGCCTCAGGTTTAAGTAATGGCATAAAAATGGAGAACACTTCATTTACACTATATAGAGAAGCCATTATCGCGGCGTTAATCATACTTGGACTTTCAATTGAAACTTTTGTTTTCATAAATAAAGATATCACTAAGCACAACAGATCAATTACAAAGTTGTTAAAATCTAGAGAGCTAAAACTCTCTAACAAACAGATTAAGTCATATAGAAGAAAACCTAAAAAAGTAAGTAAGAATCTTTCTAAGAAAGAGAGAGTTATTAATTCTGATATCAAAATATTAGAAAAAAGAAGTGATGATAATGCACTAAGACCCCTGGCATTTCTAAGCAAGAAGATAAAAAAGAACGAAAGAATATCTCTTATTAGTTATAAGGGTGATACCTTAAATTCTAAGGCCGTATTCTTAGGCGACTCGAAAAGAGATATTACTCAACTTAAGGATCTCGTTAAAACAATGGGTCTAGACGGGTTATCGTTTAAAAGTATAGATGAAAAGAAACTAGAAGTAAGTTTTTCAGGATTTTAAATATTATGGAATCAAATTCAAAAGATGGAATTTTTAAAAGTATTGATGGAGCAATCTTTCAACAAATTAAAGTAATGAGAGGATCATCTCATTTTGAAAAGATATCAGAAGGCTTAAGATCTTTAACAGAAAAAGAACAACTTATTGTTAATCAAATTCTAAGCGCTCTTTCTCTTCTCATTCCAGTAGTTGCTATTGCCGCGATTCTTATAGTTCGATTCAATCTAAACTCAGATTTAGAGCTCAGACAAAAAATTCAAAAACAAATTATATCAATAAAAGAAAATAGCATTAAACTGAAGTCACTTGAAAATGCTGTTGTATCAAGGTCCCCTATTAATGCCAAAAGAGACCTTGTTAACAAAATTAACACTATCTCAAGTAGAAAGAAAATAGATAAGAAAAATATTATTCTGGATAACTTCAGTGACTCATCTCTTGGTGGAACTATCAGCAAGATTGAGGCAACTGCGAAGTTTAAAGACTTAACAACAGTTAATTTCTCAAACTTCTTACTAGAATTACAAAAGAACCTAAAGGCCAATATTAATAATATTGAAGTTTCTAAAAATCAAAAGGATCTCCTAGTAGGAAAGATCAATTTCGTTATGTTTTCAAAGGTAAATCAATGAGCACTCTTGGAAATCAGAATCAAGAAGTTGAAAGTAGTATATATAGCGTAAACAAAGGATTAATTCTTTCTCTAATATTCCTCTCGTTTGCTTCATTCTCAATAGGCTTCCTTTTTAACTTCTCTTTTGAGGATAAAATAATAGGGTTCATTGAAAAGAATGTGAAATACAATAGAAAGTGCCCTACCAGTTATAGAAAACTATCTTTAGACTACATTTTCCCTAAAATTAAAATGTTTGACGTTAATCTTAATTCAAGATGTATAGGAACATCAAAAAACTTAAAGATTAAACGTCTAGAGAGCTCACTTGGTTTCCCAAGTATCTCACCTCTAGGACTTGGTCTGAACACGACAGTTCAAGACAAGTTCTCTAAGATAGATATTTCATCTGCACATTCTCCTTCAGTTAATCACTTTAATATAGAGAGTAAGGATTTAGACGCCAAGTCTCTTGCTCCTCTACTGAAGAATTTTGACCTATCTGGTAACTTCACACTCAATTCAAATATTGCAATGACACGTAAGAATCTTTCAGATTTAAAGTTAAAAATAGAGTCTACAAACTTTGAAATACCGGCTCAGAATGTTTCAGGGTTTGACGTACCAAAACTTAAACTTGGCTCGCTTCTTGTGAAAGCAAAAATGAAAGGCAAGAAAAAGCTAATAATAGAAGAAGTTATAGTTGGACAAGAGTTATCACCAATTAGAGCAAGTATTTCTGGTACTATAGATATGGATAAATATAACTTCTCAAGGTCAAAACTAAGTCTGCTAGCAACAGTAAAGTTCTCAAGTGCATTCATTGAGTCATTCCCTATTCTAAACCTACTACTAGATCCTACAAAGCAGGACCCACAAGGCTTTTATAAAATTAGGCTAAAAGGTACTGTTTCCAATCCAGGTAAACCACAGATATTAAACCCATAAGAAATTGACAATTTAGTCCCATTAAAGCATTAATTTCTTATGGAAATTAAAACTATAATTGAAGAACTATCTGATAACCTCAAGCGTCATATTTCAACAGAAGTATACGATGACTTTTTTTCAGATGCCTACAATTACTCACTATTTCCCGCAGGTAAATTATTTCGACCTTTACTCGTATGGTCTATTGCACAAGATTTTTCAAAAGACGCTAATTTCTCTGAAGATCATGCAAGGCTGGCCTCATTTGTTGAGTCACATCACACTTATACTCTTATACATGACGATATGCCATGCATGGACGATGATGATATGCGAAGAGGAAGATTATCAACCCATAAGAAATTTGGTCAGTGGCAAGCTCTCCTTGCCGGAGACGGCCTCTTAAATGCTAGCTACTCCATACTATCAAAACTAGAGTCAAATAACTTTAAACATGTTTTAAATTACTCTACTTGGGCACTAGGTCCAAAGGGTCTCATACTAGGCCAAGCACTTGATCTATCAGGTAAGATGACTGAATCATTCACAGATTTAGTTCTTACTCACAAGTTAAAAACGGCAAGACTCATTCAGACGTCTCTTGTTTGTTCTTTCTTACTTATTGACGAAGAATCGATCAAGATTAAAAGTGATTTAAAAACGTTAAAAGAGCTACACAAACTTGGTGAACACATGGGTGTTGCATTTCAACTACTTGATGATCTTTGCGAGTTAGTTGATGAGCAATTAAGTGAACATGAGCAAGAAGTTAATCCATGGCCACGATTTACACAAGAATGTTTAAACACACTTAGCTTTGCGCTTAATTATATTGAAAATTATTTTAATGAAAAAGAAACAGCGAACCTTCGCTTTATCTACGGACTTTATTTGAAAAAAATAAAGACCCTGATAGCAGGGTCTGAATTAAATATTGAAAATCATATCAAATCAGACTTAGGCCCAATTTTGAGCACTTTGGACAGTCTCAGTAGCTAAGATAATATCTTTTAATAATATCTTTGCTTCCGATAGCTTTTCCATCTCTGAGCGATCTAATGAATTACTTACTTGTTCCATGGAAGCTTCAATAGACTTTTCCGTCTCTGAAGTTTTCTGCGAAGAATCTAAATCTAGATCCAAATCAGAATCCTTTGCATAAAACTTATCTAACTCAAAGCGTGCTTGTTCAATTGTCATTTTCTTTTCAAAGAGAAAATCTTTAATCAAGATAACGGCATCTATATCACTGTGCTCAAATAGTTTTTGACCAGTGGAAGATAAAATTGGACTTACCTGTTCAAACTCACTTTCCCAAAAGCGAAGAACATATGGCTTAACACCAGTAAGTGTACAAACTTCGTCTAATTTAAATAATGATTTATTTGGAATTCTAATTTCATTCTGCATTTATTAATCTTCCATATTATCTAGACTTTCATCAACGTTGTTTAGGAAAGAACTTAACGCCTTAGGTACTCCGTCCTTCACTGCTAGTGAAGTATCTTCTTTACCTTTGTCATCAATTCTGTGTCCAAAACGTTGAGTAACATCTTCTTTTAAAACTTGTGATGGCTTAAAAGTTAAAACTCTTCTTGCAGAGATTTCCATAGCTTCACCAGTTTGTGGATTTCTACCAACTCTAGTTGCTTTGTCTCTGATTGAAAAGTTACCAAACCCAGAGATTTTAACTTTCTCTCCACGGGCCAAAGTGTCTTTAATCACCTTAAATACTAGGTCTACAAGGTCTGCCGCTTCTTTTTTAGAAAAGCCAGCTTCTTTATAAACTCTCTCTACAATATCAGCTTTGGTTAAGCTCATTATTTTCCTCCATGAATCTAATAAGAACCTTTTTATATTAATAGGTTAGCAGGAAAGCTCAAGCTTTACAAAAATTATTTTCTAGGAAAATATTTTTATTTTTGAGCAATTTCCTCAACTTTAGTCTTAATCTCATCAAAGTCAAAAGGCTTTACGAAGAAACCCTTCGCGCCTTTGTCAGTCGCCTTGTCGATATAATCCTTAGAGCCATAAGCACTAATCATAAAGACAGGTATTGCAGGATATTTCTCTTTCATTATGTCGAGAAACTCAAATCCATTCATTTCTGGCATATTTATATCAGATAATATCAGTTGTACGCTTTCACCTGAATCTAAAATATCTAAACATTTTGATGCTAAACTAACATATGATATTTTCATTTCCTGAGAAGATATCTCTGCATCAAAGAAGGCCTTAAATAACATTTCGATTGCCTGCTCATCATCTACAACAACGATATGAAATTGTTTATCTGACATAATTATCCCCTACGCACTAACTGGCACAATAACTGTAAATTCTGTAAATTCACCTTCTTTACTATCGACAGAGATTTCTCCGCCATGACCATTTGAAATTATATCATGACACATAGACATTCCAAGGCCTGTACCTTCACCCGTAGGCTTAGTTGTAAAGAAAGGGTTAAAAATTTTATCCCTAACTTCTTTAGAGATACCTGTTCCATTATCCCTAACTTTTAGATGTATTTTATTATGCCTGTAGGCAACTTTTATTGTCAAACGAGGGTTATATTCCACATCATTCATCTCTCGCTTCTTTTCTATCGCATAGAGAGAATTATTAAATAAGTTTAAAAGTACGCGTTCAAAATCTTGCTTCACCACTTGAACTAGAGGTAATGTTGGGTCATATTGCTTATCAATTGTAACGCTTCCCATTTCTCCCTTCGATTTAAATCCATGCATGGCCAGCTTTAAATAATCCTCAACTAGTATTTTTAAATTAACAACTTCTTTCTCTCCAGAAGTACCCCGTGCATGGCTAAGCATACTTTTAACAATACTGGTCGCTCTGTGACCATTTTGATAAATCATATCAAGAGATGAGTTTATTATTTTAATCTGTCGGGCGGCATCCTCATCTTCAGAAAGTTCTTCACTAAATTTATCGCAAATTTTTTCGAAAGATCTCTTCGATAGAGTCGCACCATTTATAACAAAATTAAGTGGATTATTAATCTCGTGCGCTATACCTGCAACAACTTCACCTAGAGATGCCAGTTTTTCCTGCTGAATAAGAATCTGCTGCATTCTCTCATTAGCTTTAAGAGTGTCATGAAGAGTCGAGTTCTTCTCTCTCAAGTCCTCTGACTTTAGAACAAGCTCATCTGTTCTTTCTTTAACAATTTTCTCTAGGTTTCTATTTAAGCTTTGGATATCATCATAAAAGTTACCAAGAGACATATTCATATAATTGAAGTCTTTAGCAAGTAATTCAAACTCTGTAGATGACTTTAAATTGATTTCTGCAGAGAAGTCTTTCTCCTTGGCCACATCTTTAACTTTCTTAGATAATACCTGTAGTGGAGCAACAACAATACGAGATATAAGTAAGTAGAAAAGTGGAACTAGAACAACAACAATAAGAGCTAAGAGATAAACAACTTTTCGAACAATATTGCCAATGTATGAATCTATCACCTGCTTCTTTGTTCCAACATGTATTCGTCCAACAAATTGCCCTTTTTGGATTATTGGAACAAGTGCTTCATAGAACTGATCTTTTTCATAATATTCATAATCAATTTCAAATTGAATATTGTCTTTTAGTTTTGAATAAAAAGTAACCTTATTAGAATTTATATTCTTATTAGGGTCAAACTTATAAAGAACGACACCTGTGTTAGACGTAAGGTAGATATATTCAATTTCCTCATTCTCTAGAGAAACATTTTTCAACGTACTCGTCATATCATTCAAGTCGTCTACTAAGAAATACTTTAGCTGTCCTTTAATCAGTGAACGTACACTAATTCCCACGGCCTTCTTCTGACCAAGAAGAGAGGACTTCATATGTCCCTTAAAGTTATTTAAGACCTGATAAGAAACAAGTAAAGAGAAGCTTATAACGACAACAAAGATCGAAAAAAATAGCTTGGCCTTAATACTTTTGAAGAAATTAAAAGACATGCATTAATAGTATAGAGAATAGTATTGTACGGCAAAGAAATTTGTTTAAAAAAAGGGCAACTAATGTTGCCCTCTTATCTTACTTTCTTTTTACTGCTTTTTTCTTTGTTTTCTTTTTGGCCTTTTTTGCTAATTTGTCGGCCTTCTTCTTACCAAGCTTATCTTGCTCTTTTTCGATCTTCTTTAGTAACTTTTGTTTTTCTTTATCTCTTTTAGTTATCCAGTCAGTTAGCTTTACATCAACATCTTCTAACTCTTCTATAAGCTTCTTAGCAACAAGACGTGGACTCTTAGCAATTTTTTCATACTCGGATAGCTTCTTCTTATCTTCTTTAACCATTAGTTGACGTTTAGCAACCTCTTCCTTAGTCATTCGATAAATCGGCATATCTGCTAAGTAATCTGCATAGACATACTTCTTCTTACTTAAGTACTCAACAAATGTCTTTCTGTTCTTTGACTTCGTTGCTACTTCGTATTCTTTATTTCTAATGAACTTGATAATTTCATTATTTTGCTGAATCTTATCCTTTAAATCAACACAACGTAGCTCGTATCTTCTACGTACTACCTTTAGTCTCTCGTCAGTAAAGATTTCAATAATAGATTCGGCCTTCTTAAAGATCCTAACCCCTCTCTCGCTAATTAGAGTATAGTTTGGAACCTGTGAAGAAGTTGCGCCCATTTCTTTTTCAACTTCTTTTACTGTTGGTTTTTCACCTTTCTTGAAAATTAGCTCAATCTTTACATCATTATCAACAGAAGAGTCTGTAAAGTCCTTAAGGAATCCACTCTCCATGTAGTTACCGAGATAGCGATACACTTTCTTTGCATCATATCCTCTTGGTAGCTCAGTTATAAAAATACTCTCACCAATTTTTTCAAATCGCATATTAAAGAGTAGTTTTCCTTTTGGATCGATATCAATATCAAGGTCATAACCATGAACATATGGTTTTACTTTTCTCGCCTTTCCGTTCTTTATGTGAAAAATCATAGATTTGATAATATCTCTATGATGAAAACTTGGGATACTTGAAGAGAACCCCGTTCCAATACCTTCAGCACCATTAAGTAACATAATCGGAAGCTTTGGTAGTAGCCCAACTGGCTCCATTGTTCTCTCATCATAGTTAGGAACCATTTCAACTTGGTTCATATCATCAAAGAGAATTATATCTGCAACCTTACCAAGCTTACACTCAATATACCTTGAGGCAGCGGCTTGCGTCTCCATCCTTTCACCAAAATAACCCTTCTTATCAATAAGTGGGTAATTATTAGAGAAAGTATAATCCTGTGCCATATTTACAATCGCAGACTCTACAGAAGCAGGCCCATGAGGATGTAAAGTAAGAACCAGCCCCGTCGCAGATGAAACCTTCATCAGACCTTTTGATTGGTTCTTCCAAAGAGTATATAAAATCCTTCTTTGTCCTGGCTTTAGCCCATCCTGTAAATAAGGAATGGCACGATCCATAAGTGTATATATTTGATATGTTCTATATTCTTCTCTTACAATCTCATCTAATGGGATGGATTCAAGTGAATGTAAAAAGATCTCTTGTGTCATGATCTAGTCCTAATCCTTAGTCTATATAATTAATCATATCTGCCAATTTTCCAGAAACTTTCTTCTTGGCCTTTTTCTTTGTTTTCTTAGCAACTTTCTTGCTAGTCTTCTTAACTGGTGCCGCTTTCTTAGAGACTTTCTTGCCCGCCTTCTTCTTAGCAGAAGAAGTAGCAACTTTTTTAGCAACCTTCTTCACGACTTTCTTTTTGGCAACTTTCTTCGCCTTCTTTACAGGGGCCTTGAAATTACCTTCATCCTTACCAAGAGTTACAGAAGTTTCTTCACCTTCATTAACATCCATAAGAAGTTCTTTTCTTAAGTTAGTATCTTTACCAAAGCAAATATTTAACATTTCCTTAGCTCTACCAGCATCGGCAGCAGTGATTTCGGTATACTTTTCTTTTGAAAGAACAAATTTCCAGGCCTCAGGAGACATTTCCCCTAACCCTTTATTTCGATGAATTTCTCTAATTTTTTCAGCCGTAGTATCTCTAAAGCCTTCAAGTTCTTTATCAGATTCAAAATAGTGTGTTTTCTTATCTGTAATCACCTCAAAGAGTGGTGCTTTGGCAATTTGAATACAGCCCATTTCAAATAACTCTGGCCAAAACTGGTAGAAGAAATTTGTTAGTAGAGTATTAATATGTCCACCATCAACATCTGAATCGGCAAGGAATACGACTTTCGAATATCTCATTTTTGCTAACTCAGCTTCTTGCCCAAGAGCAAGACCAACTGACGCCATAATATCGGAGAATTCTTGATTATTTAAAATATCCTTAATACCGGCCTGGGCAACATTCATAGGCTTACCACGAAGAGCGATACCACCTTGATGCAGCTTATTCCTAGCAGATCTAAGTCCACCAATTGCAGAATCCCCCTCGCAAATGAATAGCGAGCAAAGTTCTCTCTTCTTTCTTTCGTTAGCATCAAGGAGCTTTTCAACTCTTTGTCTTTTTTGCTTACGGGCAGTCTTAGCTGCATCTTTGAGATCTTGATACTTATGTCTTGATTTAGCTCTTTCTAAAATAACTTCTAAGTAATCCTTATTCTTTCTAAGGAACTTATCAACATTCTTAGACATGAACTCATCAAGTCCTTTTTCTAAGAATAGGTCTCTAACGAGTTTTCTCTTTGTTTGGGATTCAAAACGAGGATTTGGCATCGTAATACCAAGTACAAAAGTTAGACCCATTAAAATATCATTATCAACGACTTTTACTTTTTCTTTTTTAGCAGCTCTTTCTAACTTGTCTTTAATTGAGTTAATAAAGGCCCTTCTAATCTTATCGTGGTGGAACCCACCATCATAAGTAGGAGTAGAGTTTACAAAAGAGATATACTTCTCTCTTTCTTCACTAGCTTTATGAATTGAGAAAGAAAGAGACATGTCTATCATACCCTTAACTTTCTTTTTCTTCGTATTTATAGTCTCGTATACATAACTATAATCACCAAAGTGTTGAGCATGTAATTCATCAATTCGATGTGCTAGCTCAAACAGTCCCTTTTGGTAGTGATACTTATCTCCGTTGAAATAGAAAGCAAGACCAGGATTATTATACGCAAGATCAATGATTCTCTTTCTAAGAAGATCCTCATCAATAATAGGATTTTTATAAACCTCTTTTGACAAAGTAACCGATACAGTTACGCCAGAGTGACCACTAAAGGCCTTAGGCTTAGTCTTCTTAACTTTTAAAGCACCATCTATAAATGTATATGTTTGTTCTTTCTTAGAGTTATAGTGTCTAACACTAACTTTAAACTCATCAGCAGTTAGACAAGTTGCTGCAGCACCTAGACCATTCTGCCCGAGTGTTCTGTGCAGGAAGCCCTTCTTATCTGTTTCTTCATCCTTGAACTTAGAACCTGTCCTAAACTCAGAGTAAACCTGTGGAATTTTCGCAAGAGGAAAACCAATACCGTTATCTGAAACAGTTACTGTTTTTCCGTCTTCAGTTAGTGTCGTGTGAATCTCTGTAACGTGACCACGATAGAACTCATCAATACAGTTATCGAGAATCTCCTCAACCGCCTTACTCTTGGCCTGATGGAAATTAACAGTTTTAAACTTTACGCTATGTTCTTCATAAATATATGTATCGAGTTCTTCGATATCATTACTTCCAAATACTAACGTAATACGATTACGACAATGCCAACGTTGATCTTTACTCTCGATGACGGCGTCCTTCGCCTTACCTTTTCTTTTGACTGACTCAATGCGTCCCATGCTTTGATTTCCTTGTCTTTTTAGTCGTGATACACTTGTGTTTACTAATAAGCATAAGGGAAGTTTTATGCTACTGGAAAGAAACTATGCGTTATCTTGCTAAAATCATACAAGTTTTTTTACCTCTTCTAATCATTGAAGCCTCGATGGCGAACGCTTATGAAGGAATTGAAAAAAAAATTGTAAAAATTATTAAAAAGGGAGAAATATATCGCTCCGCACATGTCGACAGTGACGATAAACTACAAAGCCTGGACTATAAAATCTTTGGTCTACATCCTAATAAGTGTAAATATGCACTAAAGAAACTATCTAAGTACGAAAGATTCCACGAATATCTCGATATAGTTAAGCTTTCTGGCTACGACAAAAAAAAGAAGCTTATCTATCTATACCTTGATTCAACGATACTTCCCTTTCCAATGGTTCTTAATTTCAAGATCGAGAGAATCGAAGGACCAGGTCTCTATAAATTCTCCTTTGATAAAGGATTTCTCAAAGGGCTAAAAGGTAATATTATCGTCAAAGAAGATGGTGATAAATGCTTATTTCATGCAAACTCATACTGGAAGGGCCAAAAATCAAGTATTCCAGACACAATCTTTGAAATATTCAGTGAAACTGTTGGCGAGCTAGCGATGAAGAACCTCTTTCGAGTTTCTAAACAAATCTGAGTAAATCACTAAACTATTGCGATGCACATGACATATCACATAATCTCTGCTAACTAATATAGGTTCGGGGAGACACATTTTGGAAGTTAAAAGAATTAGTGCTAATGACACATATCAAATAAGACAGATGATGCTACGCCAAGGCAAGCCTATCACTAGCTGTCACTTTGACTCTGACGAAGATGAGCAAACTTTTCACCTTGGTGCTTTTACAGATGGAAAACTTGTTTCTGTCGCTTCTTTCTTCTTTAAAAATAACAATTCATTTGAAATAGAGAACCAATATCAATTAAGAGGCATGGCAACTTTGGAGAATTTTCAAAGAAAAGGCCTAAGCCGTGAGCTTCTCAATGTAGCATTTCCTGTAATTAAGCAAAATTTTTGCGACCTTCTTTGGTGTAATGCAAGGATTGAAGCACGTCCCTTCTATGAGACAGTAGGCTTTAAGGCCGTTGGTGAAGTGTTTGAAATTGAAGGTGTTGGGCCTCATATCCTCATGCAAAAAGAAATAAGCTAATTCTTACAAAAGTTTTCCATACTTGTCTTTTGACTGACCTTATACTGAGCAGTAAAACAGCTGGCCTGATCCTTAAAGGTTCTTATAGGACGACATGACTGTCCTTCCTGCTTAAATTCTTTAGAGTTTCTTCTCTTATTTGCACAGAGTTTGAAACTTTCCTTGTTTACACAAGCAAAATGCTTTAAATCACAGTTGTAGATAAGGAACTCTCCACGTCTAAACTCATTAGTAATATAAACTTCTTCCATAAACTTCTTATAAATAGCGACATCAAAAATCGCCTCTTTTGCTGCATTAACAGACAAAGAGAGAAAGATTGAGAGATAAATAAGTTTCTTTACATATAAGGCCATGATTTTACTCAACATATTGCATTAATTAGTCTATTATGACACGAAAGCTAGATATGGGATAAGACCTGTAAAAAAGAGGAAAAAAATGACATTAGAACACAACCTAATTTTAAAGCATATAACTGACCTACTTGAGACTGCAATTACATCAGCATTTCCTGATACAACTCTAGACAGGACGGCCATTTACGCAGGAATTAGTGAAACTCCTAATATCAAAATGGGACACTTTGCATTTCCATGTTTTCCACTAGCGAAAGCTCTTAAGAAAGCACCTGTTCAAATAGCCACAATAATTAAAGAAAATATGCCAGAGAGTGATTCCATTACAGAGGTTTTACTCCAAGGGCCATATGTTAACTTCAAACTATCACCTAAGGGCTTCGGAAAAAACCTCATCTCTGATGTGCTTTCTGGAAAGTTCTTTGATAGAGAGCTAACTTCTCACAAACCAAAAACAATGATTGAGTACTCACAGCCAAATACACACAAAGAGATGCATGTAGGACATATGAGAAACCTTTGTCTTGGTAATGCTCTTGTAAATATTAAAAAGTATTGTAAGCAAGATGTTGTTCCTGTTACGTACCCAGGGGATAGTGGAACTCACGTTGCTAAGTGTCTTTGGTATTTAAAATTTCATAACAAAGACAAAATGCCTACAGAGGCCAAGGGTGAATGGCTTGGAAGAATCTATTCTACAGCAAACTTAAAGCTTGAAGATGAGTTAGGTACAGACAATGAAGATACAAATAGAGCCCAGTTAACAGAGATACTACGTCAGCTTCATTCAGAAGAGGGTGAATTCTTTGAGCTGTGGAAGGAAACAAGACAATGGTCTCTAGATCTTATGCAAAAGACTTATGACTGGGCCGATGTAAAGTTTGATAGATGGTTCTTTGAATCAGAAATGGATCAACCCTCAATTGATATTTGTAATAAGTATTATGAAAAGGGCCTATTTGTAAAAGATGACGGCGCTATAGGAATGGACCTTAAAGAAGACAAACTAGGATTTTGTATTCTCATTAAATCTGATGGAACTGGTCTTTATGCAACTAAAGACGTTGCCCTAGCTATTCAAAAGTTCGAAGAATTTGGTGTAGAAAATAATATCTACATTGTAGATTCAAGACAAGCATTTCACTTCAAGCAAGTTTTTAAAGTTCTCGATAAAATTGGATTTGAACAAGCTAAAGACTGCTTCCACCTTCCATATGAAATGGTTGAGCTTCCAGGTGGAGCAATGAGTTCAAGAAAAGGAAATGTTGTCGCACTCTCTGAGCTAGTTAATAGTATGGAATCAACAATCGTTGAAAACTATCTAGAGAAGTATCGTGGAGATTGGTCAGATGATGAAATAAAATCAACTGCCCACATGATTGCAAATGGTGCGATTAAGTACGGAATGGTGAGAATGGACAATAACAGAAAGATTGTTTTTGATATGAAAGAGTGGCTAAAACTCGATGGAGAAACTGGTCCTTACCTTCAATATGTTTATGCTCGTATAAACTCACTCTTAAATAAGCAAGGATATAATGCTGATTCAACAGTAGACTATACAAATCTCTCATCAGATACAGAGCTAGCACTAATGCTAAAAATGAGCTTCTTTAACGATATCGCATTAAAGGCCCATGAGCAGAATAAAACAAATATTATAACTTCGTACCTATTTGAGCTTGGAAAGTTATTTAACTCATTCTACGCAGAATGCCCGATTGGTAAGGCAGAAAATGATGTAAAAGAGGCCAGACTAGCTCTTGCAAAGTCTTGCTCACAGATAATATCTAAAGGTCTTGAGCTAATTGGAGTTCAAGTTCCATCAAGAATGTAATAATTTCACATGAACACTGCCTTAAACAGTGTTCATGTATATTTTTTTCACACCACCTTACCAAAGAATATACTCGGCATTAATATCCCCGAGCTATGAAAAAGACATTAATATCACTACTTTTAACATTCATTTTTACTAATCAAATCGCTAATGGTTTTACTAAGAACCCACAGGCAGAAATGGTAGAGTTATATACACGTGACGCCCTTATTCAAGTGCTGCCAATGTGGCTTAGCGAAAATGGAATAGAGCTTGAAAAATCAAGTGTTGAAGGTGTTTACGAAAGAATTTTAGATTTTGAATTTGAGTTTATTGATACAAATCTACCAAGATTTCACAGTGTAAAATATGTCGATGGAAAAATAACTATTACAACAAGCTTAAACTACGCTCCATCTTATATTAATGAGTATTTTATTATTAGACTCTTAGATAGAGTATCAGACGATATCATCCTTTAGAGGATGAACAAGAGACTCAAGACCATTTAATTGAATCTCATAAAGTAGGCCTAAGAGCTTTCCCATTTCACCAGGAGGAAAACCCTTATTATAAAACCAAATCACATAATCATCCGGTAAATCAATAAGCACTCGCCCCTGATACTTCCCAAATGGCATTCTCTGTCTCGCAAGCTTTACAAGCCATTCTTTATTTAACTCAGGAATATCCATTACGACTTCTCAAAAACTAATATACGATTATTAGCTGGCATTTCATGATCATCTTTTAATAGAAAACCATTCTTAACCATGGCATTTGTGACATCAACGAATGCTCGAATTCCCATAGAGCTATTTCTTGATTTCAAAGACTGATCAAAGGCCCTATTACTTTCACTTGTAAAGTCACCATGGTAATTAAAAGGACCATAGAAAACAACAGTAGCATTACTTTCTAAAGACTTGCCCAGGTTTCTCATCAGTGTCTTACATATTTTCCAGCCCATTATATGTAGAATATTGGCCGCATAAACAATATCAAATGGTCCTTCAGCAATAGCGTCTTTACCGACTTCATAGCTTATAGGCATATTAATATTCTGGTTGTCACAATCCTTAATCCAAGACTTAATTCCACTATGATTAGATTTAACATCTGAAGGTGTCCAAACAACTTCAGCTAGTTCATCAGCAAAGAATCTTGCATGTTGACCTGTGCCACTTCCAACTTCAAGGACTTGTACTTCCCTATCACCAATTCGAGTCTTGGTTTCGGATACAATAGTATTAAGGATTCTAAGAATCGGTGCTTTATTTCTTTCACATGAGGGTGCATTCGGCTTTTCCATAGAGGTATTATAATATATATTGAAACGGTGACGAAAGAGATTAAATCAATAAATATTCGATTAGACGTAAAAGATATCCTCTTTGAAGATGATAACTATATTGCAGTCAATAAAAAGAGTGGTCACCCAGTTCACCAGACTCTCGACCCTAATAGGCCAAACCTATTCAATGCATTAAAGAGCTATATTAAACAAAGAGATAAACTAGAATCAGATCCCTATTTAGCTCTTCACCATAGACTCGATGTTAATACATCCGGGATTGTACTATTTGCAAAAACAAAGAAGGCCAATCCAGTCCTGTCCGAAGTCTTTAAAGATAGAAAGGCCACGAAACTCTATAGAGCAATCTGTGTGGGAAAACCCCCACAGAATCATGCAACTATCGAGCATTTTTTAAAGAAAGAACGCATCAAGCGAATTGAGAAGATGGTTCCTGTTAAATCAGGTGGTCAAAAAACAATTACAGAATATAAGTTGATCGAGTCAAATGACGGCTTAAGTATCGTTGAGTTCAAACTTATAACAGGAAGAATGCATCAAATAAGAGTTCAATCTGCTTTGAATGGATTTCCATGCCTTGGTGATAACTTATACGGAGAAACTTCAGTAAATAAGAAATACAACCAAGAAGGCCAAGTCCTTCACGCTTATTACTTTAAATTCTTTGACCCTATATCAGATACAGATATTGAGATCAGTTCTCCATTTAATTACAAGCTAGATAGCTTTATAGAAAATAGTTCTAACTCTAATAACAGAGGAAAGAAGCAATACTATATTTTCAATAAACCATACAATGTCCTTTGTCAGTTCACCAAACAGACACAAGAAGAATTGGCACTTTGTGACTACGACCTTCCAAAAGAGATCTATCCAGCGGGACGACTCGACAAAGACAGTGAAGGTCTTCTCTTTCTTACAAATGATGGTGAACTAATAAATAGAATTGCTTCTCCTAAGTTTAATAAAGAAAAAACTTACTGGGTTCAAGTCGAGCGAGTTCCAACGACAAATGCTCTAAACGAACTAAAACGTGGCGTTGTTATAAAGGGTGGTCATAAAACAAGACCTTGCAAGGCCAGAGTTCTAAGTGAGAAAGAAACTGCTAAAATAGCTGACAGAGTTCCCCCTATTCGTGAAAGACAGACAGTTCCGACTTGCTGGCTTGAGATTAAAATAACGGAGGGAAAAAATAGACAGGTCCGTCGCATGACCGCCAAAATCGGACACCCTACACTTCGTCTTATAAGAAAGGCCATAGGTAGTATTTCAATGCAAGATGACTTGATTCCAGGAACTTTTAAACAAGTTTCAAAAGATCAATTTAAGTTCTAAATCATCAAAGAAAATTAACCATCATTCAGAATTTATTCATAACATGGGTATAGAATAAACCCATGAAATACATTAGAAGCTTAATCATCATTATTATCGCCGCTGGCCTCACTGCTCCTGGAGTAGTTCTGTCAAAGGTGCTTGTTAAGTGTGATCAGATAGGTGGCAAGTGGGCTCCAATCTATGTAAATTGCCACAAAGTAAAAGATACGGCTGCACCTAAAGTTATGAAGTCCACTGCAATTCAGCCAGTCTACTTCACTCCAAAAGAGTTGATTTATCAAAATATGAGCTACGGAAACTTTCCAATTCAGCCAGATCTCTCTTCAAGTACAAATGAAAAAAGAGCTCCCGCTTCGGCCAGTCAAGCGGAATGACTATTACTTGTATTCTTATCTTTTAATCCCATAAATAGTCCAAAGAGCATTCCCATGACAAGTCCACCACCATGTGCCCAGTTTGCAACACCAAATGGAAAAATATCAAAGAGACATAGAATAAACCAACCTATCATAAGAACTACATCGGCCTTAGGAAGCCCAAACTTTGCAGATGGGTAAATATACTTATAAATCCACAAATAACCTAAGAGAGCATATACAACACCTGATAGTCCTCCAAAATTTGGTCCAACCATATAGGCCTGTAAAAGATTTGATGAAATAGCTGTCGTTATTAAGAAGAAGCCAAGAAATACTGCACCCTTTGTATTTTCTAAAATATTAGCGAGGTCCTTCCACCACAATAAATTGAAAAGAACGTGCATAAATCCAAAATGAATGAACGCCGGAGTCAATAATCGCCAGAACTCTCCACTTTGTATAAATGAGAATGTGAGCTCCTTTTGCTTCGGTCCAAACATTAGAGCATCATAGAGCCACTTCTCTTTCATTAACCAACCAACACCGAAGGCCACAATACAAATTGCTAGTATTGCAAAAGTAAAGTGACCCATTGGAAGTTTCTTAATCTCTTGCCACTCTTCTGGTACATCCATTTTTGGGGGTTCACCTATTGCAACTCTAAAATAGTCTACCGCCATTTCGAGATCTTTCTCATTGAGTATGTAGAGATGATTCATTCCCTTAAGATCTGTCTCAAAACCAGAGCTAATTCCTCTGGAATTTAATGATTTAGCAATTTTGTCGGCCATATTTTTATCAGCAAGTGAAGCATATATAATTTTTGTATTGCTATTATCCAATACTTATCTCCCCGTAAGCGAATTATTGTATTATAATACTATACCTATTCTTAACGGAATAATCTAATATTCCGATACGCCTAAGCAGGACGCAGGAGGTACAAATGAATTCTAGAGTACTAGAAAGAGTCGAACAACTATTAGACTCAAAAAATGTTGAGAGTGATTGGCAAATGCTTACTTGGCTACAAAAAGAGCAAGCCCCGTGGTTATCTAAAGATGAAATAGAAGATTGCGTGATATTTTCACTAGTTAAATACTATGGAGATCATCAATTAAGTTGGCTATGGTGGCAAAATAAGTCACAAGCTATTAGCGAGTCACTTGCGGCGTAAAGGCCACAACAAAAGAAAGATCAAGGAATTGGCGTCTTCTGGGGAAACACCCTTAAGGCCAATTTCAAGATTTTCCTTTACCCTCTTATATTCCTTATAAGTTCCAAATACCCTATCCCAAATAACAATATTAAATCCAAAGTTTGAATTTGTTTCATCAACCTTATTACTATGATGGACCTGATGTACATTTGGAGTAACAATAAAGTATGAGAGATAAGTATCGATAGTATTATTTATTTTTATATTAGAATGATTAAAAAGAGCGAATCCCGTAAGAATAACTTCAAACATTAAAAAATCAGAACTACTTATTCCTATTAGCATTATTAGCAATAGTTTATAAAACATTGAAAGAATGATCTCAATAGGATGAAATCTTAAACCAGATGAAGTATCTAAAAATGTATCACAGTGATGTACCTTATGAAGTCTCCACAGAATTGGAATGTGGTGAGAGGCCACATGCTGTAGCCAAATAAAAAAATCAAAAAATATTATACTGAGAACTGTAGCTGAGGGACCACTTAGCTTCAAAATACTCATAAGAGAGTACTTAAAACTATAGACATCAATTGAATAGTAAGTAATTGCTAAAGTGACTATCCTTATAAAAAAACTACCAAAGAAGATAAGACCCAGGTTTGTTAGCCCATGAATAAGTGACATTTTTTCAAATAGCTTCCTCTTTCTCAAAGGCAGTATTATCTCATATATATAAAGTAAAAGAATAAGTGACGTCAATAATACTAGTTTCAAGTAACTACCTTAGCTCATCTAAACACTTAAAAACTTTTCTAAAGTGAGGACCTTTTTGTAAGTGCTTATATTTTAAAATAAACTTATCTGCAGACCATTTTGGATTATCAATAATATAATCCGTAAGTAAATGTGCGACAATAAATATTGAAGATAAAGGAGTTATTCTCTTATGATCGAGACCTGCAGGAAACCCCTTTCCATCGGGTAATTCGTGATGCTGCTCAACAATAGTGAAAACATCTTGTGGTATTTCTCTTCGGTTTTCAATAAGAGTCTTACTGGCAGTCGCATGTAGTTGAACTAAACGAGACTCTTCCTTAGAAAGGTCCATATTATTTTCCCACTTATCACGTGTTGCTAACTTCGCAAGTTTAGTATTATCTCCGAGAGCAAGATCATGAAGATATGATGCAAAAATAAACTTTTCTAACGTCTGATCAGAGCCCCAATCCATTTGTTTAGAAATACCTGTCGTAATATTTATTAAAAGACCTATATGAGTCATCATATAAGGATCATTCGGATCGACTTTAATTTTCTTAAATAAATCTTTAAGTTTAGAGTTTTGTTGAATCTTCTTTTTTAAGATTCCACTGACCTTCTTATTTAAGTTTTCTAATTTAAATGGAGAATTAACGGCCGGGTCATATATATCAACTTCAATCTTTTCATCTTCAAATTCAATTTCAATTTTCTTATCAGGAGCTTTCTTCTTAGCCGGGTCTTGTGTACTATCACTATTTTGATCTTGTGAGTTTTCACTTACAAGATTTAAATTCTCATTGCCCTTTACCGATCTCTTTGAGTTCCCTAATGCAATAAGAAGTGTTGCTTGAAGATCCCCAGACTTAAAAGGCTTTGGAAGTATTCCCGCAAACTTATCTTTAAACTTCTTTTTGAATTGATCATTAATAAGGCCACTCATAACGACAATGGGTGTTTCGTGATTCTCACAAGGCTTCCAGTCATTAATATATTTAATGAGCTCAGCACCATTTCCATCGGTAAGATCAATGTCAACCAAGATAGCATCATACATTTTCTGCATTAGCTTATCTTTAGCCTCTTCAATATTCTTTGCTTTAACGACCTCACTAAAGTCATCTTCAACACATTGTTCAACAAGATCTAAAAATATAGATTCATCATCAACTACTAATAAAGATTTTTCATTCATAGCAATATTTTAACTCCATATTAGAATTTCAACAACTTGACAGATTTTCCTAAACGGATACTTTGTGGACCTAAGTTTAACAAAATCTATTAATATTTCCCCTCCTCTAGAGGTGTATACTGTTCATAATCATCGAGAGGACAGATACATGAAAAAACATATTCTTGTCGTAGACGACTGTGAAGATGTACGGTTTCTACTTTCCTTAAAGCTCAATAACCTGGGCCTGGAAGTCAGCGAAGCCTGCGATGGTCTTGACGCCATTGAGATTCTAGAAAATGATGAAGTCGACATCCTATTACTTGACGTAATCATGCCAAAGGTTTCCGGTCGGGAACTAATTCAGGAAATCCATAAGAATGAAAAAATAAATAGGCCGATTATTATATGTATTACTGCTCACTATGATGATGAATTGTCAGATGCACTTATTAAGTTAGGAGCAGACGGAGTACTAACCAAGCCAATAAAGGGAGATATACTCAATAGTAAAATTCAAGAATTTTTAAAGAAAACTGCATAAGTATATATTTAAGAGAGAGAAATGCTAAAGATTAAAAGATCTTCTACAAAGCTATTATTCCTTGCAATTGTTCTATCTGTTGCGATTGGACTGCTTGGTCTTGTTCTCTGGGTAGATAACGACTTTTCAATTAGTGGAATTAGCTCTCTTGCTGCAACAAATAGATCTGTGAATGCTTATTTTGGTGCTCTTATTACGGCAATGGCACTAATTATAACTCTTACTTCAAATCTCTACAGTCCCAGATTAGCGAGAGTATTTGTAACACATCCATTAACAATTCTAGGTGTCGGCTATATTCTACTAACGAACTTCTTTATAATTATTTCGCACTTAATCAGTGTGACACATCCTTGGTTTCAAATAGTTTCATTCATTTCTTTTTCTCTAACGATCGTTGCAATGCTTGGGATAATCCCCTTTCTCTATGCAATTAGCAGATTCGTTAAACCTTCATACTTTATTCCACTTATAGGAGTCTATGCAACAGAAAATTTAAATGAGCTACATAGAACAGGTATTTCCAAAGTAAAGATTGAAAAAGAATCCAAGAACTTCTTTTCACTGATAGATGTTATTACTAATATGGCGACAACTGCTCTCCAAAGAAAAGACCGTCTAGTTATGTCCATCGTGACCGTAGAACTATTCAAGTTACTTAAAGTTCTTATCTCCTATCGAAATGACATCTCTAAAGATCAAAAATGGAGAAGACGTTCCCAATCATTTACTCAAGGGATGTCTGAAGAGGGAAAATATTATTTAAAAAGAGATAAAATATGGCCTGAGGCTTATATATTATCCAAGGTTTTAGAAAATACAAATATTCTTACCAGAAGCGATAATGAACTAGTGCCATTAATATGTAGAGAATTAACAAACTCCCATGATCTCGCTATAAATCATAGTGACAAGAAAATAGTAAAGCTTCATTTAATGATTCTAAACTCTATTCTGAGGGAGGCATTAGATAGTAGAAATGAACATAAATTCTCTTCTGTAATCTACTACTATAGAATGAATATAGAGTTATTAATTGGCCACTACGACCTCTGTGAACAAGCAATCTCTCACTTTATTTTCTATGGAACTTGTGCAAAGAATTTAGATGAGCCTTTAGCTGTAAAAAGCTTTCTATTTGATCTCAGCAGAATCCTCAACTATCTATCATTTGAAAGCGAGAAGCTCTCTTTAAAGCTCTACGAAAAAGAAGTAAAGAGAACATGGATGCAATTTATTAAACTTGGAGGTAACTACAAAAAATATACAACGATGTCCATTATCAAAACCTTCTGGAACCTCTACTCTCAGAACTACCATCAACTAACATCGCTTCTTAGAAGAGACTTTTTAAACGATAGTTTCGAACATGCTGTAATTTTAAAAGAAATGTTACAGAATGAAGACCCTTTAGAAAAAGAATATTCTGATTTTTTAGTATGCCCTGAGTATCTTTCAGGTATGGCCCTATCTCTTGCAAGTGACTTCTTAAGCGATTTTATAGAGGTACTAGAAAAGGAAGATAAAGATCAAGATGAAGAAACAGAAGAGGCCGTTTAGATCTTCAGCTCAGAGATCTTTCGCATAATCTTATTAAAGTTTGCGCCTGAATAATTTTCTCGTGACTGCTCAACAAATTCAGGCATAGACCACTTTGGAGTTTTTAAAATATAATTTACAAGATCATGTGAAATGATAAACAAGGCCGACATTGGAAGAAGTCGACTTGATTTATGACCAAAAGGAAATCCACTTCCGTCGGATCTCTCATGGTGTTGAAGAATAATAATATCAGCATCAACTGGTGCTTCAGACATTTTCTTTACCAGCTCTGAAATCTCTTCAGGGTGCCTTAGAAACATCGCTCTTTCCTCATCTGATATCTCATCAGAGATGCTATTGAGATCATCTTTCGTTTGTAATTTAGCGAGATGTGGATACCCAGCAAGAGAAATATCATGCATATAAGCGACAAAGATAAGTTTTTCAATTGTTGAGGACTGTCTCCACTCCAACAAATGGCAAAGGGCCGTAAGTATTTTACAAAGTAAATTTACATGAACCTTATAGTAATTATCTTTATTTCTATTTACATCAACTTTCTTTAGAAATTTCGCAAGAGTAGGAACTTTCCTAATGCATGACATAGTTTTCTTTATCTTTTCATTAACTTCTCTTTCCATTTGTTTATCAAATAGGAAAACGTCCTCAATCTTCTTATCAAGATCCTCACTTTCACCTAAAGAGGAAGTTGCAGTTGGACGAGGTGGCTCCGGAGAAATCTTAATATCCTCATTCGACTCTATTGCATTAACAACTTTTTCGATATTTTTATTTATAGACTTTAGAAGCCAGTTACATATGGCCTTTTTTAAGTATAGTGAGTGGACACCTTTCTTTGCATATCTTTTGACATCATCTTCTCTAACATCATCACCTTCTGAAAATATCTTTAGGTACCTACCACTAATTAATTGGATATACACATCAGACTCAATACCTTCAAATACAGTCAGGACCGAAAACTTTACTTCACAAAACTCTTTTGGCTTTTCGGACGTATCCTCAACAAAGAACTTCTGAACTTCACTACTTAGATTTTCTAGTAAGTTCTCTTTATTAATAATAGCTTGTACTAAATCACTATTATCCATGCTCTCAATAGCTTTCTTAGGAGCGCCTAAAGCAAAAACAGGGACTTCGTTCTTAGAATCGACTACACCCTTTAGCATATTTGAAAAAACTTGCTTTCCAATTTTATAGTCAATGACAACAAGACTAAATTCCGCCTCACTCTCAAAGAACTCAATAGCTCCAAAAATATTAGAAAATGATACTATTTCAAAATTGAAATTTGTTTGAAACGAGAAGCTTATTAAATCAAGCATCCTCGAATTATTCCCAATCAATAGAATCTTTGTTTTAGGCTTTATAGTGATTACTCCAATTGAATTATTAACTATTTATAAATTTTACCAAACTGTTCATTTTTGTACTAGTTGGCCATTACTACCAAAGAAACACCTGTAATATTAAAACCTTAATATAGGGTATTTTTTAGCTTATTTTATGATATAGTTTACAGAAATAGGTTTATTTTTAACCTATTTTAAGGTATAAACCTGACAAAAGAGATTTACTACCACCAAATGAGGTGTAAAGTGTTGAAAATAAACAAAAAAGTTGAGTATGCACTCATGGCCCTTAAGTATATGGCCGAACGCCAAGAAAGTGGCGAAGGTAAACTTACGACTGCTCGCGAAATTTGTGATGAGTTTCAAACTCCATTCGACACAGTAGCGAAGGTAATGCAATCCCTCAACAGTAACAATATCCTAAATTCAGTCAAAGGAATCAAGGGTGGTTACGAACTTAAGTCTAATCTAGAAGAACTAACATATAAACAAATTGAAAATATTATTGAAGGCAAATGTAGTGAAAATATCTGTGAAAGTAGAAAGGGTCTATGTGACCTCTATCACTCTTGCAATATTAAAGGCCCTGTAGACAAACTAAATGCACAGGTTAATCACTTTCTCTCTAATCTCACTTTAAAAGAATTGTTTTTAGAAAAGGCCAACGATCATCATGGAGAACTGAAATGAGCGAAACTCAACTTCCAAGCTCTGAATACAAGTATGGTTTCTATACTGATATTGAAACAGAGGATTTCCCTAAGGGTCTCAATGAAGATATCATTAGGAGAATTTCTGCCATTAAAGAAGAGCCTGAATGGCTTCTCGAATTTAGACTAAAGTCATATGCTCTTTGGCAAACACTTGAAGAGCCTAATTGGGCGAAGCTTGAGATTCCAAAGATCAATCTCCAGGACCTCTACTACTATTCTGCACCAAAGAAGAAAGAAGATGGCCCACAAAGCTTAGACGAAATTGATCCTGAGTTACTCGCAACATTCGAAAAACTAGGAATCCCACTTACTGAGCAAAAAAGAATTACTGGTGTAGCAGTTGATGCGGTATTTGATTCAGTTTCAGTTGGTACAACATATAAGAAAGAACTTGAAGAAGTTGGAGTAATTTTCTGCTCAATTTCTGAAGCAGTTAAAGATTACCCAGAACTTGTAAAGAAGTATCTAGGTACAGTAGTTCCAGCAGCAGACAACTACTATGCAGCACTTAATTCGGCAGTATTCTCAGATGGATCATTTGTATATATTCCAAAAGGTGTTACTTGTCCCCTAGACCTCTCTACTTACTTTAGAATAAACGCTAAAGAAACGGGACAATTTGAAAGAACACTAGTGGTTGCAGATGAAGGAAGTTACGTTAACTATCTTGAAGGTTGTACAGCACCACAAAGAGATGAAAATCAACTTCACGCGGCGATCGTAGAGTTAGTTACTCTTGATGACGCTGAAATTAAATACTCAACAGTTCAAAACTGGTACGCAGGTAACAAAGAAGGAAAAGGTGGTATCTACAATTTCGTAACGAAGAGAGGAAATTGTATTGGTCGTAATTCTAAAATATCTTGGACACAAGTAGAGGCCGGTTCAGCTATCACATGGAAGTACCCAAGTTGTGTTCTTCTAGGAGATAACTCTCAAGGTGCTTTCTACTCAGTAGCGTTAACAAATAACCTAATGCAAGCTGATACTGGTACTAAGATGATCCATGTTGGGAAGAATACAAAATCAACAATTATCTCTAAGGGTATCTCAGCAGAAAAATCAGAGAATAACTACAGAGGCCTTGTAAAAGTTATGCCTTCAGCAACAGGAGCAAGAAACTACTCACAATGTGACAGTATGCTTGTTGGTGATAAGTGTTCAGCAAATACATTTCCATATATAGATGTAAAAAATAATACAGCAACAGTAGAGCACGAGGCCTCAACATCAAAAATCAGTGAAGACCAACTCTTCTATCTCCAACAAAGAGGAATGGATATGGAAAAGTGTATATCAATGATTGTTAATGGGTTCTGCTCAGATGTATTCAAAGAACTACCACTAGAGTTCTCTGTTGAAGCAGTTAAGCTTATAGAAATGAAGCTTGAAAACTCAATTGGATAAAAACGTAACTAATAATTTAATACATAAAGAAGTAAAGGTATAAGGTATAAAGATGATTCAAGTAGTAGATCTCCACGCCAAAGTAGAAGACAAAGAAATCCTAAAAGGTATTAATTTAACAATTAAGCCTGGTGAAGTTCATGCAATCATGGGCCCTAACGGATCAGGAAAGAGTACTCTTTCAAAAGTTATCGCAGGACACCCTGCATTCGAAGTCACTAAAGGTTCAATCTCATATAATATAAATGGAAAAGAATCAGACCTTCTTGAATTAGAAGCAGACGAAAGATCAAAGAATGGAATTTTCTTAGGCTTTCAATACCCTATTGAGATTCCAGGTGTAACTAACTTTAACTTTCTTCATGAGTCATTCAATGAAGTTTCAAAAGCACAAGGTGCTGGTGAAATGGATGAAAAGTCTTTTAGAGAATTTCTTACTCCAAAATTAGAACTTTTAGAAATGAGAGAAGAGTTTCTAGACAGACCAGTTAACACAGGTTTCTCTGGAGGAGAAAAGAAGAAGAACGAAATTCTACAAATGGCAGTTTTAAATCCAAGACTTTCTCTTTTAGATGAAACTGACTCGGGTCTAGATATTGATGCACTTAAGATCGTAGCAAAAGGTGTAAATGCTATAAAAAGTAGATTTAATTCAGTAGTTCTCGTAACACACTACCAAAGGCTTCTCGACTACATAGTGCCAGATCATGTTCACGTACTATTCGAAGGAAAGATCATAAAGTCAGGTGGAAAAGAACTTGCTCTTGAACTAGAAGCAAAAGGTTACGACTGGTTAATTAAGTAATTAGGACAAATTATGAATATCAAAACGCTTACAGAAAATTACAGCAATGATATTGGACCTATGATTGGTACAGAGGCCCAAAAAAGTGCATTTTCTAGTTTTAAGACACGTGGTCTTCCTCATACAAAAATGGAAGATTGGCTATATACTAAAACGCACGACATCCTACCTTTAAACTTTGAAAAAGTTTCTGAAAAAGGACTTTTAAAAAGTGTTAAAGTTGCTGGTAAATATCAAATTGTATTCCTTAATGGAAAGTACTCAAAAGTAGACTCATTCTTCCCTGAAGAGATTAGTGTTGAACTTGTTTATGAAGACAACCTTCAACTAGATGAATACAAAGAGTCAAAAGACGATATCTTTGCAATGCTTAATGCATCGGCATCATCAGAACTAATTCATATACAAGTTCCTAAGAACTTTAAGGCCGATGACAATATCACAATTGTGCATCTCTCAAGCTTTGAAAGTTCATTTGCAACTCCAAGAATACATATTGAAGTTGATAAGTTTGCAGAAGTAGACTTTGTTGAATATTTCACTGGTGATGATAATAAAGCTTATAATAATATCTCAGTAACAACTTTTGAGTTAGCAACGGGTGCACACTCAAAGCATATTAAAGTTCAAGCTGAAGGTAATAAGGCGTTCCATGTAGGAAGTCTTTATGCAAATATTGCAAAAGATGCAAATTTTAAAAGCTTCACATTCAACACGGGAGCTTTAAAAGCAAGACATAACCTTCAAGTATTTCTTAATGAAGCTGGAGCAGAAGCTTCTGTAGATGGTCTGTATACATTAAATGGTAAACAACACTGTGATAATTTCTCTCTTATTAAGCACGTTGCTGCCCACACTAATAGTTCACAGCTTTTCAAAGGTGTTCTTGATGATTCCTCAAGAGGAATTTTTACAGGAAAAGTCTATGTAAACAGAGATGCTCAGCAAGTAAATTCGGAGCAACTTAATAAAAACCTACTGCTTACTAAGAAGGCCCACGTCGACACAAGACCTCAGCTAGAAGTATACGCTGATGACGTAAAGTGTGCCCACGGTGCAACAGTAGGACAAATGAGCGATGAAGAAGCTTTCTACCTACAATCAAGAGGTCTCTCTAGAGAGAGAGCACAAAAACTACTAATACATGCTTTTTGCTCTGAAACAATTTTAAAGATTGAAGATGATCAAATCGAAAAATTCTTATCTGAGATCCTTTTTGAATCTTTTGAAAAAGAAACATTCGAGCATATTGATACACAAGAAATTAAGTCTTAACAGATTAAGGAACAGAAATGTCCATTGATATTAAGAAAGTAAGAAATGATTTTCCAGAGCTAGCTCGTCTTGTTCATGACAAGCCTCTTATCTATTTAGATAATGCTGCAAGTACATTGAAATGCCTTCCTGTTATTAACGCTCTTCAACAGCACTATACTAATGAAGCAGCGAATATACATAGAGGTGTTCATTTCCTAAGTGAACAAGGAACAATGAAGTACGAGGCCACTAGGGAAAAGACTCAAAGCTTTATCAATGCCAAAGAAAGACATGAAATCATATTCACAAAAGGTACGACAGAGTCTATCAATGTCATAGCACAATGTTATGCTCTAGAGTTTCTTAACGAAGGCGATGAGATTCTTGTTTCGACAATGGAGCACCATTCAAACATTGTCCCTTGGCAAATGGCGGCCCTCAAAAAAGGCGCAATAGTCAGAGAGATCCCTATTAATGATGATGGTGAGATTATTTTAGATGAATACAAGAAGCTACTTAGCGAGAAAACTAAGATTGTATCCACTTGTCATATTTCTAACTCTCTAGGGACAATCAACCCTATCAAGGAAATGATTACCTTAGCTCACGATGCAGGAGCAATCTTTGTAGTAGATGCTGCACAATCAATTGCTCATGAAAGTATCGATGTCCAATCTCTTGACTGTGACTTCCTTGTTTATTCTTCTCATAAAATGTTTGGCCCAACAGGCTTTGGTGTTCTCTATGGAAAAGAGGATCTTCTAAACAAGATGCCTCCATATCAAGGTGGTGGAGATATGATCGACGTCGTTTCCTTTGATGGAACGACTTATAACGATCTTCCACATAAATTTGAAGCAGGTACACCTCATATAGCCGGTGGAATTGCTCTAAAGTTCGCCTACGAATATATTGAGTCTCTTGGATTTGAAAACATTATCGCTCACGAAAAAATGCTCCTAGATTATGCCACATCTCAAATTAAAGAGATTGAAGGTGTAAAAGTTATTGGAGAAGCGAAGAAGAAGGCATCAGTTCTCTCATTTGTAATGGATGGTGGACACCCTCATGACATTGGTACAATTTTAGATAGACAAGGTATCGCTATCCGAACAGGCCATCACTGTACTCAACCATTAATGAAAAGAATGAATGTTACTGCAACAGCTAGAGCATCATTCAGCGTATATAACACACTTGAAGATATTGATTTATTTATTCAAGGATTAAAGAAAACAAAAGAATTTCTATAGAGGTAAATATGACGGAGCTAAATATTAATATTCAGCCAACACCCAATCCTAACGCGCTAAAATTCATTTTAGACGCTCCTGTAAAAGTAAAGGGATCTTCTACTTATAGGACTCCTATGGAATGTGGGGAAAATGAACTCGCTGTAAACCTCTTTACAGTTAGAGGCGTAGATCAAATCCACCTTTTCGAGAATGTTATTACAATTACAAAGTTTAACTATGAAGCTTGGGATGAAGTAGAACCAAAACTAATTGAAACAATGGAAGCGTTCGTACCTGCACACAATGCTGACTATGAAGAGTTTGATCCAGAGGCTGAAAGAAGAGCAAATCTTTCTCCAGAACTTACGGCAATAGAGGAAGTTCTAGATAAAACTATAAGACCTGGTCTTCAAGCTGACGGTGGAGATGTTCAAGCTCTATCATATGAAGACAATATTCTTCTAATCAAATATCAAGGTGCTTGTGGAACTTGTCCTAGTTCAACAACAGGAACTCTTGAGGCCATAAAAGCAATTCTTAGAGATGAATACAATCCAGAAATCGATGTATATATCGCTCCAGAATGGTAAATTACGTGGTCAGGTACTCCCTACCTGACCAAACCCCTCAACTTCAAATATAATCTTTTCTTTAAATATTCCGAAATGCTGATTATGAAATATTCAGCAATAATATTCTTTATACTATTTTCAAAGATCACATACTCTTCCCAATACAGAGCATTCCAATACGACAATAATAAAGACAAGAAAACAGATGCAACACACTACTATAGTAAATCTCAAATAGTACTAATAGAAAGAGACAAGAACTATGATGGGCAGATTGACTTTAAAAGAAACTATCAAGTTAATGGTTATATATACACCGATGAATTAGATACAAATTATGATAATGTTTTTGACACTATAAGGAAGGTCTCTCTATCTCTAAAGAGTTTAAAAGTTGAAAATTATATTCGTAAAAATAATCAACTAAAACTTATATCAGAATATAAACTTCCAATAATTCAAAGTATCAAAGAAGATTGTAATTATATTAATAGAGATAATGTTCTCAATGAGATAACAAGCTTCGTAGAAAAGTTTGATAAAACACTCAGAAAGTCAAACAATGGTACATCAAGCATATCTAACTACAAAATTGACCAATCATGTATTTCAAATTTTGGTAAGAAAACATTTTCAAAAGTAATCACTGAAGCAAATAAGATAGGACTCTCGTGTCTTACAAAATTAGCAAAAGAAGAAATCAAAAGTAAGAACCAAATTGAACTATTCAACCTTTTAAATATTATGGACTCTTCATTAAAAAGTAACACTTGGAATGTCACAATAGATTGCAGTGACAAGAAGGGCTTTAATGATGGAAAGGATAATCGAAAGCATGGAGCACTTGCAAAAGCATCAACCGGCCCTATTAAACATAACAATTATTCCCATCCATTTATCTCAATCAATCCTTATAAGAAGACTGGACTGTTTGGCAATATATCTAAGAAAGAGTTAACGTCAGTTGTATTCCACGAAATGATACATAATTATGGATATACACATGGATCTGGAATAGACATGGCCTACGGATGTGAAGTCTGTTGTTTTCCAAATGAGTTTCCAAAGAAAGCACGCAAATATGGCTGTAATGTATGTAAAGGTGACTACACTAGTGATAAAGATAGTAAGTACGTAAAGGATATATCTCTTCTTTCTTTTCATAGTAAGCTTGTTACAGGCAAAGAGTTATTTTCAAGGAACTATAAGGAATTTAAAAATAACAAAGAAACACAAGCAAGCTTTATAGCATCGACGATGAACTTCGGCCCGGAGTTAATATACGAATTGCAAAAACAAACATCTGCTGTAACTAAATCATATGATGAAGACTTATTAAGAAAGATAGAAGGTTTAAAGTTCTACAAACATGGAAATAAAACTCTAGCGCTTGAAGCAAAGAAATCTGCAACTCTTTTATCATCAATCTTTTTCAGTAAGAATAAAAATGATATTTTAAAAGCACTTAACTCTATTAAATATAGAGAGATTAGCTATATTCCAACAAGGCACGCCAGTTTGAGGTCATACCCAGGAGGTAACTCTCTTCTCACAAATATTGAAACATCATTACAAATGGCGCTTAAATCTGAAAGAGACCCTGAATTAAGAAGAGCATATTTATCAAAGCTGTATCTTATAGATAGTATTCTTTCTACAAAATAAAAGAGCTATAAGTCACATTCTTCCCTACATGATAATACCATACTACCTTTAGAAGCTTTCATAAGCTTTGTGAAAGACCAAGTCCCCTGAGAAATACAGTCCCCTCCTTCAACATCTCTTCCAATATCCAAAGTAAGAGCAATTCCATGTTTATATCGTCTACGAGGTAGTCCTGTTGATGAGTCACCCAATGAATAAATCAGTGGTTTCTTTTTTATAGAATCAATCACAGTAACAGGACCTGGAATATGTGAATGATGTCCTACAATTCCATCCCACTCCTCGATTAGAGTCATGGCCTGGTCATGAAATTCCTTACGAGGGAACATCTCTAGCTCATAACCCCAATGAGGATAAAGTATGTTAACTTTCCCATCAACTTTAAAGTCTGAACTATTTTCTAAGAATGATAAGTACCCATGATGCTGATTTGACCATTGTGTCGCGCCAACAAGATTGATTCTATCTTCGAGAACTATATTCGCTCTATCTCTTAAACCTATAACTTTAAATCCAAGAGACTCAAGAAATTCAACATTTTTATAGAAGTATTTAATACCGTAGTCTGCACTGTGATTATTAGCGACAGATAATATAACTTTTTCGGCAGGTAAAATATTAGTTAATTCTTCAAGAATTTGAGTACTATGGTTTTGAGAAAGGAGGACTCCCCCCTCTTCCATAAGACCACTAACAAGTCCCTCAAAATTACATACTAAATAATCTATCTCTGAGAAAAAATCTTTCATAGAATTATCGAGTGACCATGATTTCTTATACATAGGCATAAGGTCACCTAGAAAACCAAGTCGTATATCACTTTCACAATCATTTAATTTAAAATTCTTCTTAGTGAACTCAATTTCACACTCATTTGATTTAGATATCTTAGTTAGATTTAAAAGAACAACTTTTAAAAAGTCTTTAATTCCATATGGTCGAGATATACTTTGTACTTTCCATTCTCTACTCCAATTATGATCTCTCCTATAAGAAAGTCTATCGATCCGTTGTTCATATTCAAATACTAGTTTCAATGGAAAAAGAAGATAGTAAGGTGCACTTGTTAAAGCAGAAAATAATACAGTAGTAACAATTTCAGGAGTATCTATAATGATATGAATCGTTATCATTAAACTTAATGAGACCATTCCAGAACAAAGAACGGCCATGCAATATTTTTTTAAAAGGCCTTTAAAGGCATTAAAGAATGACTCCATCATTGATGTAGAGAAGAAAGTCATAATCAGACAAAATAAGCCATGAGAAGATGAAGAGATTAATCTTTGCTCCATCGCATAGTTTCTATTTGTGACAAATGCAATTACAAAATAGATAACGCCAGCGATGGCCCCATACTTCAGACCTCTTTGAAAAGTGGTCATATTATTGTTAATTGATAATTTTTCCATTACCAACTCTATAATGATTTAACTCTATCGTCACTTATTCATAACTCAACTAAGTTATTGAAAACTAGAGCTCTGCTAAGAAGAGATTAATTGCATCAAGTTTAACATGATCCATAACGACTATCTTAAACCACTTTGGATTGGTTTCTGTATCAAGTACAAGATGATATTTTCTCGCTAACTCAACGGTTAATTCAGTTGAAGGTATCGTTACAATATTCATAAATTTGTTTCTGTAAAAATTGACGCCCCTAGATTTGAGACCATCACAAAGAATATTGGTTCTTTCAAGGAGTTCTCTACAAAATTCCTTACCACCTTCAGACCCATAGCTACTGAGAATCATCCAAACACTAATTGCATTTGCCCCAGAGCGACTTCCGCATAATGTCGAATCTTGCCCTTTTACATAACTTGCCTTCTTCGTATGTGTAAACTCACTGAACTCTCTCTTTGATAAGAAAATTCCTGTACCATATGGTGCCTGTAGCATTTTATGAGCATCCATTGTGATTGATGAAACAAATGGATTCTTAAAGCACAGCTTATTATTTAAATTTGTAAAAGGATAAATAAATCCTCCAAAAGCACCATCAATATGAATATTAAATTTTATGTCAAAAGCTTTTAATTCTTTTACGAATAGCTCTATATCGTCAACTGAGCCAAACATAGTCGTTCCCATATTAAGGAAAACTATAAAGTATTTAATTCCATCATCTACAGCTTTTTCTATGGTCAATCTTAAATCTTTGGGAAAAACGGCACGGGACTCATTTTCAACGGGTATAGAATATTCATTAATATTTAATAAGTTTGCAGCTTTATAAACTGAATAATGGGTATCATTTGAATGTAATATCGCAATATCATCGACACTTGCACCAAATTTTTCGATATAGAAGTTTCTTAACTGCCATACTCCTTGAATATTTGCCTCGGTTCCACCAGAAGAGATATATCCATCATAGGAGTCTTTTTCTGCTCTCATAATCTCTTCAGCACAAATTCTTATGACATCATTTTCAAGACCATGGGTACCTGCAAAAAATATTTCAGATTCACCATTTGTGTGCATACCGATATGATTAGGGTTAGCTACAAATGCAGTCAAAAAAGGGTTGTCCCCTACAGTATCATTTAAAGGAAATACCTTCTCATCTAAGTGGGTACCAGGTACTCCAAGTAAAACATTATCTCTAAAGTTTACATTCTTTGATACTGCACTTAGAACGACATCTTGTATTTCATTATCTTTCTTAGTTTCCCAGAACATATTTTCTCCTAAGAAGATAAAGTATATTGAAAATAGTGAAATAGTTATGATGCTAATCATCTTATCCAAAATTAACAGTTCAAGATAAACGATAATTACAATAAGAGGCTAAAGAAAACATTAAGATTTCCTCAAGATTAAGATTATTATTTAAATTATAAAGCCTTGTGACCAGATTCTACTACCTTGAGTAAATTTATCTATAAACTTATAATATCACTACGAATAAGCAGTAATTTATAGTGGACTTATATAGTATATGAAGAACGTAAACTCCAAAGGCGAAAACCTAGCACCATCATACTTTATCTCGAGTAAGGGGAAGTATGCAGTAGTTGTATTTAGTGGAGTTCTTGATAATAGTTCAATCCCAATTTATGAAAAGATTAAGGATGAACTCGAGTCTAATGAAGAGGCCTGTTATTATATTTATTGTTTTGCTGCAGTTCTTAGGTTCTCTCCCAAGGCGATAAGAGAAATAACGAATCTACAAATGTTCATACGAGAAAAAGGGTTCATAGTTAGAGTTTGTGGATTTACTTGGAAAGATCAGAAAGATCTACTAGAAAGCGGTGCTATAAGAAAGGCTGAAGTTAAAAAGAATATCGCACAAGCGATAAAAGGCTTAATAAAGGCCAAGAGAATTAAAGAAAAGAAGAAAACTGCTTAAGAGGTAATAATGTTTAAAGTACTTATGATTGAATCAGATGAAAACTTTCAAAAGATTTTTTCTTTAAATCTAAACGCCTTTGTTGGAGCAGAGACATTCTTCGTAAGCTCGACAGAAGATGCCATTATATTCTTAGAAAATGATGAGCAAGGCATTGATGTGGTTATTACAAATGACAAAAAGACAAAGAGTAATTCAACATTAGATATATTCAATTACTCACAAGAATCAAAATCATCAATTAATATAATTTCGATCGGTGGAGACAGTAGTGACTCTGACAATATCCACACAATTAAAGACGAAGATTGGAAAGAGGTTATAAGGCAAACAGCTAAGATCCTCGAAGTAACTTCTTCAAAAATGATGGAGAAAGATAAGGACCTTGGAGAAATGTTCCCAATACTACTTTCTAATCTCTATGACGTAGAAGTCGAAGAGTCGGCCACAGATGTTTTTCTACTTGAAGATAATGAGTATGAAACAATAATTGAAGCAGGAGAAGAATTTCCAATAATACTTCTCAAGTCTATGAAGATAGATGAAGTTAAATACCTATATATAAGAAAGGCCGATCGCCTTAAATTTATTAATCAAATAACAAAGAACATACTCCTTAAACTTGGAAGTAAAGACCTTAATAAAGAGCAGAAGGTATCAATTGGGCAGTTTGGTTTTGATACATTTAAAGATATTCTCTCCATGGCCGGTATGACAGAACAGGCGATTAAACTAGCTGAAAAGAGTGTTGAGAATATGTCTAATATTCTTGAAGAGTTTGATGAAATTGAAGCCCTTCTTAAAAGCTTAAAACAAAACTCTAATAGTTATAGGTACCAACATTCAGTATTAACTGCAGCTGTTTCATATGACATTGTTTCTAAGATAGACTGGGGTTCAAAAGAACAAAAGGATAAAGTTTGTTTTATCTCTCTCTTTCACGATATAACTTTGGAAACTGACGAACAAGCAAAGATATGCACAAATAAGGAGCTTAAGAGCTCTAGTATCACGGCCAAAGAAAAGAAGCTTGTCGAACAACATGCACTAAAAGCAAGTCTACTTCTAAAGTCCATACCAAAGGCCCCATATGGTGCAGACAGTATAGTCCTTCAACACCATGGAATGCTAAATGGTATTGGCTTCACTAAAGAGCTCAACAGCAGCCTTTCTCCCCTAGCAAT
>MPCU01000007.1 GCA_001874305.1 Bacteriovorax sp. MedPE-SWde
AATTTTATAATAATATTTAATTTCATATAGTTATCCTTTTATTCTGAAGCCTATATAAATATTAGCTCAAATAAAGATATTTACGTAGTAAAGAATAGTAAAACTTAAACAACATAAAGTTAATAAGTTTAATCATTACAGTTACTTATCGTCCCAAGGTTAATATATCTTTAGTTTTAAAATAGATCAAGAAGGTATCTTATTATTTTTACGTAGCTATGATAATATTTATTTATGCTAAAAGAAAGTAACGCTAAGCAAATCTATTCAAACTTCGGGGAGAGAGACAAGTCAGGGCACAAGTATAATAACGGTCACGTTCTGGTTATTGGCGGGAATATCGGAATGCCTGGAGCGGCAAGGCTAACTGCTGAGGCCGCGCTGAGATCTGGAGCAGGGCTTGTCTCTGTAGCAACTAGGCAGGCCAATGTTGATCTCATTCAATCAGGCCTTTATGAAATCATGGTTCATGGAGTAGAGACCTGTAAAGACCTAGAAAAGCTCATGATAAAGTGTGATGTTATTGTTATCGGGCCTGGTTTAGGCCTAGATGATTGGGCACAAGCAGTCTGGGATAAAGTTAAGCTATTTGAGAGGCCCAAGATTGTAGATGCTGACGCACTTAAGCTACTTGCCCATGATACGATTACACTGGATGACTCTGTGATTACACCCCATAGTGGCGAAGCTTCTCTACTTATTGAAAATGATATACCTAATATTGATGAGCAAAGAATAAAATCAATTACAAAGCTAAGAGAGTTTAGTGAGGTAGCTGTTCTTAAAGGTCGAAATAGCTTGATTTCTTGTCCCCACGAAATTGCCATAAATAGAACTGGTAATGCTGCATTATCTACAGCAGGAACGGGAGATGTGCTCTCTGGTATTATTGGAGGTCTTGCTGCTCAAGGGCTAAGCCTCCCTGACGCTGCAAAACTTGGTGTATGGCTTCATGGTAAGTGTGCAGATCTATATTTAGATGATGGCAATAGGGAGCGCTCAATGATTGCCAGTGATATCTTTACATACCTTAAGAAATTACTATGATGTCTTGTAACAACTATTTTTTTTATGACACTAATTATTAGTGGAGATTTAATGATCAGAAAGCTTGTTCCTATTTTACTTCTTATATTTAGCAATGTCTTTGCTTCTCAAGCAATGCTTAATGATGACAGCTGGAAAGAAGTTAAAAATAAGAATGGTGTCGTTATTTATTCTCAAAAATCAAAATTATCTAAAGCGCTTGCATTTAAAGCTGTAGGCGACCTTGAAGCACCTATAGAGCAAATTCTTGAGTTACTTAGGAGAGTAGATCTCGCGACATCATGGATGCCACGACTTGCTAGCAAGAAAGTTATAACAAGTATCTCTGATTTTGAGGCGATAACTTATAGTGTGAATGATCTCCCGTGGCCTTTCACTGATAGAGATATGATTCTGTCTAATTCACTTATTATTGATAGAGAAAGTAAAAAGCTTGTTGTTGAGATTAAGTCTGTTAAAGATAAGAACTATCCAATTGTCGCTAAGAATGTAAGATCAATTGTCCATCTTGGACAAACTTGGATGGAGCCACTAGGTGAGAGAAGAACAAGGGTGACAGTCATTGTACTAATTGATCCCATGGGACATATCCCAATGTGGTTAGTGAACCTTCTTCAAAAGAACTTACCTTATAATTTATTAAAGAATCTAGAAAGAGAAGCTGCGCGAAGTGACTTTCCACTTCGCCCGAGCTTTAAAAAGGTTTTAAAAGAACTCTATAATCGTAATTAAGCTTTTACGAATTTAAATGTCTTTACGTACTTCTGCTTATATTCTGAGTAAGTGATTAACTTATTGGCCTCAACATCAAAGAGCGAAAGATTGAGACACTTTAAACTTGAGCCTAGAGTTAGAGTCGGTGGAGATTGAAACATCTTATTCTCGTTATGCGCTTTCTCTAAGTAGTAATTAGGAATACGATGGGAGAGGTGGTGAATATGGTGAAAGCCGATATTTCCCGATCCCCATTGTAGAATCTTTGGCAGTTTAAAAAATGATGAACCTTTAAGGCAAGCATCTAGATAGCTCCAGTTGTCACCTTTTTTCCAATAGGCATCTTCAAATTGATGTTGAACATAGAATAAGTATATCCCACCAAATGCTCCAAAGAAGACACTAAAGAATTCGAAGAAGAGGTAGAACTTCAGACTAAAAATATTAGAAAGAGCTATTGCCTTTAGTATAAGAAGTAGGTTTGTGATATATACACTTCTTCTCTCACGCTTTCCGTCTTCTTTCATAGTGAAACGATATTGAATAATAAATAAGAGAATTGGTCCACCTAGTAACATGATAAATGGATTTCTTTTTGCTAGGTACCAGAATTTTTCAAGTTTTGACTTTGTCTGGAACTCTTGGACAGTTGCTGTGTCAACGTCACCAATTCCTCGTTTTTCAAGGTTACCAGTATGTCTGTGGTGAGTGGCGTGAGTTCTTGTCCATTGCCAGTATGGAGTAAATGTAATAACTCCACAAAAGTATCCCCAAAAAGTTCTCCACTTTCTAGACTTAAAGAAACTTCCATGACCACAATCGTGAAATATAATAAATATTCTTACAAAGAAAAGTGTGCTTATTAAGCAGATAAGTAAAGAAAGTAGAGCGTGAACTTCGAATGCATAATAAGCAAGAACCCAGCTCGCCATATATGGAACGATGCTATTTACCAACTGCCATATACTCTTAGATCTAGATGGCGTCGTATATTGTTTTACGACTTCTTTCCAATCATTATTCTTTTGTGTTTGTGTGTTTTCCATAACAACCCCTATGTCTGTTTACAGTCTAGAGGTTTATAGTTGGTAAATGAAGCTCTGCAAGGGGCTTTTACAGTTCTTTTACAAAGTAACTACCTGATATTAAGTATCTTATCGAGTTCTTGTTGGATTTCTTCACTTAGGTAGTGTTTAGCTTGCGGATCAAGGATGTAGTAGGAGACTAGCTCAGCGAAGCATTCATGTGAATTCATCATAGAGTAGATTGTTGGAAATCCATATTTGACTCCAAGTCTTCTATCTTCGTTTATCTAATTATGAGCAAGTTCTGTGCCATTTTGATATCACGCATTTTCTAAAAAAGTGCCAAAATTATAAGGAGGTTGAGATTGTGTTAGTAATCAGGTCAATGCCTGTAATATGAATATGTTAGTAAAGATATAGGAAACTATGTATGTAAAAGTCTTTAAATCTAATAATATTTAAGGATAGAAATAAACTATTTAACACGTTTAACCGATAGGTATTGTCAGAGAATGAAGAAGATCCTATTTAAAATCATATTTCTACTTATCGTATCGGTAGCATCACATGCTCTGCCTGGAGATTTTTCAAGTACATCTTATAAAGAATTCTATGGAGAAAACATAGGAGGTTTCTGTCAAGCACAACGAACGCAAGGTGCAGTTAGTAGCTTATTAAAAAACCTTGATGTTTTTAGTTGCTCAGAGGAAGTCGATCCTAAGAATTTTTGTGATTGTTTAAGTAAGATAAGCAACAAAATAGATTTTAAAAAAATTCAGCGTGTTAGTGCAAAAGTATCAGATGAGCTTTCAAATCATTATGCAAAAGAGATGTATGAAAATGATAAAAAAGAAAGAGATCTCGCAAAGCTAACTAATATCTTTAGACTAAAGAGAATAACTAATTCTCAACTTGTTAATTGTATAGATGATTCAAAACAAGTGGCCGAGAATAAAGCATTGAATGATATTATCATTGCCCAGAATCAATTAGTATCAAACTATGCCATTGGTTCTGATGTATTTGGATCAGTCACTGAACTTACAGATTTATTCAATGTTGCAGAAGATGTATTCGTGAAGACGAAAGGTCTATATATTGTTGAAACACCTTCTGGGAAACATGATATTGATAAAGTAATCGAAGATGCTGTTAGAGAAAGACTTCAAACAAATAATGGACACTTTTTCAGCACGGATCTTCAGGACTCTGGAATGATTCGTAGTGGTGTTGTTAGTGATTATGCAATTAAAGAGCACCAGAGGGTTTTAAAGAATTTCTTTGTTGATGTTGCACACTATGGTAACTCCGGGATGAGTCGCGATATGATGCGAGAGTCTATTAAAGATTATATTGATTTAGAATGTAGATCCTTAAATGAAACTGTTGGTGAAGGTTTAGATTCTGAAAAGGTTAGTCAGGAAGAGAGAGAGTACTATTTTAATAAAGGACGTACTGAGGCCTATAAAGAACTTAAGGATGATCCCGCTCAATTCCTTAGAGAAGTTAAGCAAATTAGGGATAGTGAACTTTCAAAAGATAATAATATTTCTGAAATTGAAAGGCTCGAACAATCGTTTATCTATGATGTTGCCTATTGCTCAATTCAGGGAAAGTTTGATACTTCCGTTCAAGATGTCATTAAGACAGTAAAGACCGAAGGTGAGGAATTAAGAAGTCAGTTAGCAGAAATAATCGATAAGGAAGAGGAAGTTGTTGAATTGGCGAGAGAGGTTACTGAGTTAGGTACTAGGGCCACAGATATAGCTGAGTTATTAAAGGGAAATAATGATCGTGATGATATAGATAATAAATTAAACGAACTTGCTATAGTGCAAGAAAAAAGAAGAGTAGCAAGTAAGTTACAAGTCGCAGCTCAGCAAGAACTCGCTGAGAAAACAAGTCAGATGTATGAGAGGCTTGGTAGTTTTGAAAACTATCACACTTATCGAAGTGCCGTTGTCGCAAGTGATAATGGAAAACCTTTGGCCATTGATATTGTAGATGGAAAGTTAGTCGTTAAAACTGAGGAGCAATTTTCAGAAGAGACTAATGAATTCTATGATGCTGAAAGAGATAGGATTAAGGGACATGAAATATTTAAAGCTCATGACAAGACTACTCAGGCGCTACTAATTAATGATGTAGAAGAAGAGAGAAGTGAACTATTAGAGTTAAATAGTGCTATTAGTGATGGAGAGTATTCAAAGCTAAGCTCATTTAAAGAGTCTAAGGTTGATGATAAAATTAACTCACTTGTTTCTCAGGAAAATATAAAGAAGAATATAAGTACACTGAAAAAGAAATATGTTCAAAATACTAAAGAACCGAAGAAGAAGTTTAAACGTCATGTAAAGCAAAGAATGTTAGCAGACGATAATTTTGATAGAGTCGTTAATACACTATCTCGTAAAAAATCTAAAAAGCGTTCAGTTAAGCCTTCAAGAGCAGATAGGGCAATAGATAGGATTGTAAAAAATCCTGTAAAGAGTGAAGAAAAATTAAATTCATTAGCAAACGAGATTCAAGAAAAAGAGAAGCGTTTAGCAAAGACTCTTGCACCTTTGAAAGAAAATCTTAAAAAAGTTACTAAAGACTCTAAAGCAATTGAGAGTGAGATTTCTGATATTGAAGAACTTATAAAGAATAATAAGTCTAAAAAGAAAGAATCTGTAAGTACTAGCGCTCCTAGTAGAGATGTAAGACAACGTAGAAGAGCTCCGAGGAAACAATCGATAGTAGAGGCACCTACTTCTCAAACTCAAACTACTTTTTCTGGCTCGACTCCATTAGATCAGAGTGTTATTGAACCTGAATATAGTACTGATGATTCTAGAGTGAGTTTGTTTAAAGAAGAGTTACACAGCGGTGTAAAAGTAATAACATTAAATGAATTCAAAAAAGCTTCAAATAGTGACTTGTCTATAAAGTCTGGAGTAGAGGATTTAGGTAAGACATTTATAGTTGATAGTGCCGGTGTTCAAGTTCTATTTAAAACTATTTATAAAGACGGAAAGGCCATAGGTTATGAAATGGTAGAGACAGTATCTAAGGATGGCCTTGCAAAGAGTCTTGTGTCTGATAAAGTCGAAATCTTAGACCTAAAACAAGAACTCTATAAATATAGTGATTTTATCAAGAAATTAAATTCTATTCCCATCGAATAGGCCACTTTTCTTTGCCTTATAATAATTCTCCCTGTTACCATATTAACTCATTAAATCTCTAGGAGTTATTATGATTTCAAAATACCTTGATGCATTTCCATTCATGCAAACATATATCACTGAAGACTCGAAGACAGCTCTATATTTAAAAATAGAGGATTCTGCGACGAAGCTGCATATGCTAAACCTCGAAGAGTCACAAAACTATGGAGATGGAAAGGCCATATGTGATGAGGATTTTTCAAAGAGAAGCTTTGGTCACTACTTCCTGGATGACAAGAGTGATCTTCTCTATATAACTTCAGATGAAAATAATCTTGAAAACTATAACCTGTATACAATCAATATAAAGACTGGTGAATTCAAGCAAGTTACACACACTAGTTACTGTGGAGTCTATGGTTTTAGTGAAGATCATTCTAAACTAGTTTTTGGTGATCGCTATAAGACTGAAGATGGAAAATTTTATACAAAACTCTTTATTAGAGATATGGCCACAGGAGAGGAGACTCTCTTGGCCGATGATGCCGATTGGACTTATCGTTTTAGCTGGTCTGGAGTTCGCTTTGATGCCGATATGAAGTCAGTCTTTGTAGGAGTTGATAAGGAAAATCTAAGGGCCAAGAGTAACTTTATAAAGATTGATCTTGCTAGCAAAGAAGTTACTAAAATTCTCCCAGAAGAAACTGAATGTAATGCGATGTTTATGACAGCTCGCTATGTTAGTGGAAATGATTTCTTCTATTGCTCTAATATTGATGGATATGAAAATATATATCATTTTGATTTAGAAAATAAGGTTACAACAAAGCTTACGTCATATGAGAATGACCTGGCAGGTATTAGACCTAGAAAGGACAATAAAACTATTCATGTTGCGCTTAGTGTACAAAGTAAGGATGAGACTCACTTTAAAGAAATAGTACTAAACGGATCAGAAAAACCATCTGAGAAAACTCATATTCTAAAGGGAGCACATAATATTGGTAATAGTGAGGCGCTTTGGCTTTCATGTTCTACAATGGATATGCCCTTAACTTTTACTAAATATGAATTTGATGGTGACCTAAAGGAATCTTTCACTGTTGAGGCCTTTGTTGGAAAGAGGGAAGAGCTTGTGCACAACTCATATCGCTATGTAGAGTATGAGACATTTGATGGTCATAATGTTCCGGCCTTTTTATCAATGCCTAAGGGTGAAGTTAAGGCGGCCGTTATAACGGCTTTCTATGGTGGAACAAATTATTACTCTTGGTTGACACAATTATTTTCTGAACTTGGAATCGCAGTACTTTCTCCTGGGGTAAGAGGATCATGGTCATATGGAAAAGAGTGGAGAGAACATATTTTAGGTGATCTTGGTGGAGATGAAATCTTAGATGTTCACTGGGGTGCTAAGTATCTTGAAAAAGAGCTAGGACTAAAACCTTCTCAAATAGGAGTTAGAGGTGGAAGTCACGGTGGGTATTCTGTACTTAGATCTATGACTATGCCAGAGAAATTCAAAGATAGAGAGGGGACTTCGTATCCTTATGGTTTTGGAATTTGTTGGGCAGGTTTCGCAGATCTGGAAGATTTTTATAAGACTTCAAACATTCCTGATTGGTTAGTTAATATGCTTGGGGCCTATGAAGGTAACGAAGAAAAGTACCGAGAAAGATCACCAATTCATGACTTTGATAACCTTGATGCGCCGCTCTTTATTGCTCATGGTGAAAATGACGCAAGAGTAAGCCCTACTTCAATGCAAGGCTTCCTAGATAAGCTTGAAGGCTCAAACAATGACTATATCATTCATTTGATGAAAGGACTTGGTCATGGAGTTGGAAATAAAGATGATGAAATTGCTCAATATACAAAGATGGTCAGTTTTTTGAATAGGGTTCTAGATTAAGAAAAAAAAATATGTCATACTTATTTGAAACGGAAATTACGAGAAACATTAATAAAAGGATTTAAAAATGGCAGAAGCACCAAAAGGTCTTAAAAAACCAGTAACACTTAAAGCAGAACTTTCAGCAATGCTTAACGAAAAAGAACTACCAAGAACAGAAATCACAAAAAGACTTTGGGATTATATCAAAGGTAAGGGTCTTCAAACTAAGACTGAAAACGGAAAGCCAGAAAACGCAGGTAAGTTCATCGTTGCAGACGCAACTCTTCTTACAATTTTTAAGAACACAAACTCTACTAGTAAGTCTGGTAAGTTAACTGACCTTAGAAACATGAAAGAAGGCGAGACAATCAACATGATGCAAATGGCTGCTATTGTTGGTGCAAATATCGAAGCTTAATTAAAACTTCATATCGCATTTAAAACTCGATCGGGCGGTCATCTTGCAAGCACTTGCTAAGAAACCGCCCGCTTGTCTACAGGCCTCAAGCGCCGCCTTTAATTTTACACACTGAACTGGCATACTACTTTTTGTCGAACGACTATTTCTACTTGTCGAACTAATAGATCTTCTTTTTACACTTTCACTACTTTTTTGAATTAACTTTTGAATCTCCGCCATCATTTCTTTATTGGCAAGAGTTTGCTTCATTTGTTTATTGTACTCAGCTGTTGAATCTATCATTGCTTCAATTAATTTTTCTTTAAGTCCTTTCTTTTTTAGGTAAGTAATCTCTTTTATGGAGAAATCTTTGTATGCAGCATTAGTTGCTCTAATTTTTGAAGCAAGTGTTCCTGTGCCTAAACCCGCTTTAGAGTATTTGAGAATATCTCCAACTCTCATCTCATCAGGTCCTAGATTCATTATCTCCATTTCTATTCTTATTTTGTCAGGATAGTAATTAGTAATGTGGGGATGTAGAATCGAATACTTTCTATAGCTATTTATAGACTTCATTCTCTTTGTCATCTTTTTGAAAACTGTGTCTCTATTATGTGCCATCGGATTGGTCTTAAGGTAGTTGCTGTAGCTTTCAAGACTATTAGTCTTCTTTGCTATTTTGTAGTCAGACATCTCCATATCATAGAGTTCTTTTTTCCTTCTCTTTGCTTCATCAATATATGGACTATTCTTATTAAGCTTTATAAATGTTGCGTATCCCTGAACTGTATCTTTTTGGGAATATCTATTCCAAATACGCTTGTCTCTTTTATTAATCAACGGTTCAGAAAGAGAGTCCTTAAGAGGAATTGTATAATTCACCTTGGCCAGGATCTTGTCTATTACCTTACTTCCATAGCGTGGTCTAATGCTATGATAATCATCTCTTCGTGAGGAGATAGTATAGAGCATTGGTTTCTTAGTTGATGGAACTTTAAACTTTCGCTCCATCTTATTAACCCATTTTGAGAACTCTGAATTTGGGTACTTCGTATACATTGGATTTTTCCGTGCAGGGATATCTCTCCATGCAACTTGAATAAGGTATTCTCCTGGAGGTAATTCAATCTTGGTAAATTGATGTCCTCTAACTTTTCCGATTAACTTATCATTAAGCCATATATTTAAGGTGTAGCCATTGGCCTCACCTTCACTATCTCTGTAGAAATAGACTACTGTCTTGTTAGGATCATTTGGTGTCTTTGTTTTTAAGGCCTGTTGCTTTTCGCTTTCGCTTGCAACAGTGCTACCTCTTGTAAGCCCTGTGGCACAAGATACAAATAAGGACAGAATCAATAGAGCTGATAGTAGTTTCTTTAGATTTTTCATAGTTTATGCATTATCTAACGATATTTAGTTTAGTAAAATTCTAGTGAGATAGACCTGTGCCATACTGCGAATATGGCCATAAAGTAGTATAAAAACCAGAATTGTGGGCATAACACGCCTTGGAGCTAAGTGAGATATGTTTATGATTTATAGTTTTAAGTGACTATAATTGCAGTTTGATCAAATCTAGCATGAGTCTTTAGAAGAATTCTTTAAAGTCTTGTTATTACTTTGACCGATAATTAGGTAATGAGGAATTTCCTACTTACATTACTTCTATCTAGCTATGCTTTTTCAGCAGACTTAAATGATATCTTCAATGATGAAAGTCTTATGATGGAGCACGTAGGTGATGTTCTCAATTCTATTTCAAGTGTTGGAGATCCTAAAAAATGTTCAACATTCGAAGCTAAGCAAAATTCTTGTGGTGTCGTTATAAATGACTACATGAAGGATCGCGAGCATCAGGGTGTATTTAAACTATTTGTTGATAAGAATCCAAAGGACATGTGTACAAGCGTGGAGCTTAACGATAATTATTATACTTCTGCTAGCAAATTAGATGATTTCTTTCAAGACTATACGCTTGGTATGGTTCCGGCATTTAATAATGTGAATAAGAACTGCTTTGATAAATATTCAAGTTTAAAAGAACAAAAAAGTGCTATCTCATATTACTATTATGCTCAAATGCGAATCATGCAAGATAAGATGATGACTTTGAACTCAATAGCTGCGATTGATAAGAAATTAGGTCGACCAATATTAGATGGTGTGAACTGTGATAGCTTTGGTCATCTTAAATCATTTTGTAAAAAAATCCAGACTTGTGAACCTTCAAAGAAGAATCTTTCAAACGATATTGCAGATACTAAATATGCCGTTGATTTAAAAAGAAAGATCGAGGCGAGTGATCCTGAATTAGATGAAGACATTGAGAATAAGAAGAGAATGTTAGGTGGATTAAATAGACTCTATCCATGGCTTGAAGGAAAGGAATTTGAAAACAATTTCTCATACAGTGATAAAGATAACGATTTAAAAATTGAAAATGCTCTTGTAAAGCAATTTGAAGGAACAAGAGAGTTATTAAATAGCAGAATTACTAAATACGAAAAGCTCTCAGCATGTATCGAGAACTCTTCAAGTGATTGTGATGACTTTCACAAGGACTTAAATAAATTAACTTCTGCACCTGAAATGAATTCAGAGCTAACTGCTCAAAATATCCTAGCAAAACATTATCAAAATACTGAGTCTTGTATTAACAATCAAAGAAATATAAGAGATAGCGCTAATTCAAGTGCAAATGAATTTATTATCGGCTCTGGCCTTACTGTTGCGACATTAGGTCTTGGTACTATTGCTGTCGGATCAGGACATCTTATAAAGGGAGTTCACACGGCAGGAGCATTAAATAGGTCCGAGAAAGTTAGAAGATCTCTTGCAACATTTTCTGTTCAAAACTCAAGTAAAATAAAATCCGGTGCAAAGTACTTAGCACTGAGTTTAAATGGTGCATTCACTGCTCGTGGTGTAGTTGACGCTGCTTCTTCATGTAAAGAAGACCTTAGCCACTTAACGGAATTTAAGAAATTAACAAGTCCAGGGCGTGAAGTTTCAATCTGTCCTATTTCTAATGAAAACCCAGAGTTTCAACTAATGTCTGATATAAAGTCATGTGCAATAAATGCAGCATTCGCTTCCCTTGATTTCTTACCGGCCATTCCATATGGGGTAAGTAAGTATCGAGCATCAAGAAACCCTGTCTCTACAGAGAATGCAGAACTTTTAAACAAAGCTAGAGAAGCAATTGATCCCTCTGATATGAAGTATAAGGAAATGGATAAGAGATACCATGGTGAGCAGCACGGTAAGTCTGAAGGACTAAAAGACTTTAGAGTAAATAATAATCCAAATGGAAAAACGAGAAAGACTAAGTATTTTACTAGTGAGAAAATGCGTGAGCGCCTAAAAGTTCATGTGAGAGATGGAAAACTATATGATTCTCAAGGTAAGTCAGTAAATAGTAATGATGAGCTTGAGGGAATTTTTGTTATGGATAAGCAGGGGGAGATGTACTTTCATCCCGAGTCTGACCCTGGGAGACTTCATCATTCTTCATTCTTAGCAGGAGATGATGTCTTAAGTGCTGGCTCTATTAAAATAGAGGATGGGAAAATAACATACTATAGTGATCAATCTGGACATTATAAACCTCTACCTATTCATGTTCAGCAAGGTATATACAATCTTCTAAAGAAAGGTGCTGACTTTACTGATGTAGAGATAAATTTAAAGAACTATCCAGATCTCTCTGATCTGGAATAGTCCTAGTATATAAATTAGAATTGAGCTCTACAGCTAAATGCCTGTGAAGCAACTTTATCAATTGCATACTTCTTAGCACCAGATGAAGTCATATCCATTCCAGTAGAACTATATGCAAAGTTGTAATGTGCTTTGAATTCGCTTTCAATTGGGTAGTCAGAACAAAAGCTTGACCACTTATCTTGTGCATATGCTTTTGCACCTGATGAAGTCATATCAAGACCAGCAGAGCTATAAGCAAATTTCTTAAGTCTCTTTACATTAGAAATCATCTCACTTGCTATTGAGCATGGATTGTTTTCTGTAAAGTCTTGAGCAAATTGTGTTGCTCCCATTGATGTCATATCTAGTCCATCTGAGGCATATGCAAAAGTCTTAAGTGATTTAAAAGTCGCTTGAAATACATCAGCGAAATCATTTGCACACATTCTTTGAACAGGTGGTTGTGGTGTTGGTCTAGGGGTAGGTACTGTATTTCCAGTTAGAATCCCAACAGAAAGCTTAAGATGCTTTTTAAGAGCCCTTAGTTCTTGGCGAGTCATAGTGTCTACATTCATTTGTGTTAGTCTGTGTACCTTCTTACTAAGCTTTGATACCTGAGCCTCAAGTTGTGCTGTGTTGGCAAATGTACTCATTGATAAGACTGCTAATGTAGATGTAACTAAAAATTTATTCATAAAAGACCCCTCTCTCTCAAATCATAAAAATATCGTATTTTTTGATGTTAAGTTTTCTAAAGCATTTCCTATGCCAAAAATTGAGAGCTTAAACTTAGTAATTCAGTGTCCTTTTGATACTTGGAGGCACTAGTGGTTACAAAGTGGGCCCAAAAGGTGGTGTCCTTTTGTCTAATGACGCGCTATTTTTTGGCACGCAATTCGCTATTAGAAAAATACTATTAAATTGTATCAAAAAATCGAGAGGGATTTATGAAGTCAGTTGTTTCAAAATTAGTATTAGCGAGTGCGTTGTTATTAGGTGCAAATTCTTCTTTTGCCGAAAGATTTAAAATCAATATGCATAATAAGCACCTTAAAGGTGAAAATGTAATAAAGCTTAAACAGCTCATTAAGTCTCAACATCCAGGAGCTAGATTAGCGGACCAGAGAATCAACATTGTTGAAGTTAAAGCTAAGTCTAGAGGTGGAAATGGAAAAGTAAAACTACTAGTTAATGGTTTCGCACAAGATTCAGATACTATTGATGGAAGACAGTATGACTTTAACGATGGGCACAGATCTACTTTTTCAAAAAGTATTCTAGTAAGTACATCATCTGAAAGAGGAGCATGGAACCTTAAGCTAAAAGGTAATATAAAACTTAGAAATATCATTGTTACAACGTCAAGTGTAAGACCAGCACCGAGACCTAGGCCAATTCCAAGTGGACCATTCTTTGTATCTGCTGGTTCTAAGAAGGTAGATAAGTTTATCGTAGATACAGACAGATTCTACGTTCATGCTAATAATATTGAAGCAATTAAGATCTCAGCAAAGAGAGCAAACCTAGAGATTGAAAGCGTAAAAGTACATTTTGATAATGGGAGAGTTCTAACAATAAGAGATTTTGCTGGATACCTAAGAAAAGGTAGCTCACTTACACACAACTTTAGAACTAGACATGGAGCGAATATCGATCAAGTAGAAGTAAACGCTACATCTACTAACCTAATTGGTTCTCGTGGCGAAGTTGTTTTAGAGCTTGGTAAAGATAAGTTTTAATACTATGTAGCTACGTATATTCCTGAGGGTTTTATTTATTAAAATAATCGTCTAGAAATAATAAAAGAAAAATATGGGCCCCTTAAAGAAGGGGTCCTTTTATTTTAAAAGAAACTCAAACCTCTCAACGATCTCATTAGTTGATAATTCAAGTGCCGCATCTCCAATAGATAATTCCAGTCGTGAAAGTCCTGCAGGTTCTTCACGCCAAATTCCCATACCTATATCAAAACCTTGTTCTTTTGATTCTTTCATACGCTTATGTAGAGTGTCCTTTGTTTGGGCCAGCTCTAAGTGCATCATATTTGTTTTAACTTTTTCAGGAATCACTTTGACGCCTGGAAGAGATGAGATGGCCTTAGCTATTTCTTGTGCTTTAGTGATGTACTTATCAAACTCATTAATACGCATATCAAAATTCATTTTAGCGGGAATTGCTAGGGGATAGAGTTGAAAGAGATTTCCGCCATGACGCCTTAGCCATTGTTTTGCTTTTTCAATAAAGTCTTTTGGGCCAAGAAGCATGGAGCCTGAAGTGGAGCCAAATCCTTTATAGAATGAGAGAAAGAGAGAATCAAAACCATGGACAATTTCTTTAACTGATTTTTCATAGTGGTTTTGACATTCAAATAAACGTGCACCATCTAGGTGAAGCTTTATTCCCTTGTCCTTACAATATGATTTTTGAGCTTCTAAATCATCCCATGAGGGAAGATCGCCTCCTAAGTGTCTAAGAGGAAGCTCAAGGATTAAGCTCGATACTTTTGAATCTAGTCCCTGTATATCTTCTAAACTTGTAACTTGGTCTTTATGGCCACACTCGAGAGCTTGTAGACCATGCAAATGATCAAAAGAGTCTTCCTCATGAAGTAGGATGTGACAGGTTGGGTGACAAGCAAATTTCTTATTAGATGACTCGTCACTATAGATTCTAAGCGCGATTAATTGCGCCATTACACCACTAGGCATGAATAGCGCTGCCTCCATGCCTGTAAGTTTTGCAATATCGCTCTCAAACCTATTGAGGAACTCACCACTACCATACTGGTCATGGTCAATCTCATTTACCTGACAGTAATCGCTCAGTTCTTGAAAGTTCTCTTGAATTGTTCTTCTTTTGTGTCCTGATAATTTTTTCATAAAGAAAGCCTATCATAATATGTATATGTTGCGAAGCGTCTCTGTTTTATGTGCTTTGTGACTTATTCTAGTGCCCGATACAATCACTAAACAAGAAGAGAGATTATGAATTTATCTAATGATCCAATGTTACCAAAGCTCAAAGAAGCTCTTGAAGAGATTAAATCTCAAAACAGCGAGACATTCTACGCATGGAAAATACTAATTAAGCACTATCAGTCACTACAGACTTTAATGGTGGGAGATGTTGGGAGTGAATTTTCTCAATACCAAAACCGTGATGTACTAGATCATAGTTATCAGATTGAAATTTACACAAGACATAGTGATCCAATGGTAATGGGAAGCTCTTCTTTTACAATTGATCCATTGGCCGAGTTAACTGAGCAGATACAAAAGACTTATAATAATTCGCTACTTGTTTCTAATAAGCCTTGGGATTTACCTAATAAGGTTAATGGTGAGTTTGAAAAGGTACTTACTACTGATCCAATGATTGGTGAAAGTATTCAAGCTGCGCATGGAAAACTTCTTGAAGATATCAATAAGAAGATTGTTACAGTAACTGAAGTAAAAGCAAATAGTGCGGAACTCTTTACGAATCTAAAATCAGTATACTTTGAAACTTCTCTAGGCCTTAGCGGACAAAAACAAGATTCTGATATTTACTTTGAGGCGGCGGTAGAAAAGCTTCCAACTCCTAATACTCAAGAAGTCTTAAAATATAAGAAATCAATAAGTATTGAAGATGCAGATCTTGCTAGCTTTATTGATGAAGTCGTAGAGGAAACATTAAGTATCTCAGATACTGTTGTTCCTAAGACAAGTGATGACAGTACTATCTTAGTTGATAGTGAAGTTATATCAAATCTCTTAAATGATGTGGTTCATCAGCTTGATGCAAGTAGAGAATATAATAAGAGTCCATTCATGGCGAAAGACGACTCAATTCTAGCTCTTAAAAAAGCAACTGACTCTGATCAGATCAATATAACTCTTGATCCGACGGTACCTGTAATGGCGCTTTCAACACCTTTTACAGCTGAGGGAATGAAGCCAGTTAAAGCGGATATTATTAAAGATGATATCGTTCAAACTCAAATGGTTGGTAATCGTATTGGTCAATACCTTGGTGTTAAGCCAAATTATATCGCTGGAAATATGCTCGTTAATAGAGGAGATAAGACAAAGACAGAACTTATTGACTCAGTAGATGAGTGTATCGAAATTATTGCTTTCTCTTCTCTACTGATCAATCCAAATACTCTTACTTGGAGTAGTGAGATTAAACTAGGGAAGCTATTTCAAAACGGTAAGCTCGTCTCAATGTTAAAAGGTGGAGTTGTTTCAGGATCTATTAAAGAGAATCTCTCAAATTTTAGATTTAGTAATGACGAAGTTAAAGTTAATGAAGTTGCTGGTGGATTTCATGCCGCTTGCGGATATGTTGGCCCAGGTCACATGCTGATTAAATCAGGTGTAAAGGTAGTAGGTGAATAATATGAAAGGTAATAGAACAGAATTTCCAAAGCATTTACAAGCAACACGTACTCTTATGACAGAGCTACTTGATATATTAGAAAGTGGAAGAACAAATGATTGGTATTCATTTGTATGGCTTGAAGAGAAGAAATCTCTTGGCTCAGTGGCCGCTGTAAACGAAAGTACTTCAGAATCTCTTGATAGAGGTCTTGTTCTGCGTATCTTAGTTGATGGTCAAAACTTTGAAAAATCATCTAATCAACTAGATAGAGAAAGCCTAATAAAAATGGCGACAGAGTTTAGAGCTGAGATGGATAAGCTTTATCCTACGGTTAAAGATAATACTTTCACTCCAATTTCTTGGCAAGATGAAGACCTTACTGGTCTTGGTTTAGATATAACATCTCAGCTTCCTAAGGATTTAAATAACAAGACTGAAGTTCACTTCTCTCCTCTGTGTGAAATAAATCCATTTGATACTGAAGTTTCAACTTTAAAGTCTCTGTGCTTAAAAATGAGAACAGAACTCTTTGATAAGTCGAAGAAGATTTCACAAGACAATGATAACTATGAAGAGCTGGCCGAAGTTAAATCCATGGGAAAACAAGACATCATTACTCACATCTTTATTGACCGTGAAAAGAATATGTCTCAAACACTTCCTATAACGCTTTTATACTCTATGGGTATGACTAAGACAGGTCAGGTCGGTAGATGTATTTCTGGCGGTCTTGGAGGCCTTGAGGTTGCAGTTCACAGTGATAGTGACAAAGATGAGGTAACTCGAAGACCACTACAGCTTTCAGTTGCAAAAAAACTGACTCCAGGGCGCTACCAAGTAATCTCTGGACCAGATGTTACTGGAGTTATTGCTCATGAGGCATTTGGACATACTCAAGAAGGTGATACATGGATGAAGGGCAGAAGTATTGCTCAAGATCTACACCTATCTAAAACTAAAGTTGGTAACGATCAAGCAAGTATCATGAACTACCCAAATATGTTCTCAATGGAAGATCTCTCCCACGGAACAAATGGTTCATACTTCTTTGATCATGAAGGCGAACTTGGAAGACCACAGAAAATTCTTGATAAGGGAATGCTCTCAACTCCAATGACAGATCTCACATCATCTCTAAGGCTAAATGTTCCAAGAACTGCCAATGGAAAGCGTGAGAGTTGGAGAAGACCTCTCATGACAAGACAAACAAATACCTACTTCACACCAGGTGATAAGACTCTTGAAGAACTTATCGGTATGGTAAGCGAAGGCTACCTTGCAAAATGGGCCAGCGGCGGTATGGAAGATCCAAAAGGTGGAAGTCTTACAGCAGGTACAGCATACCTAGAAGAAATCAAAGAAGGAAAATTAACTGGTGAAGTTTTTCTCGGTCCAAGTGGTGGTCACGTAGAATTATCTGATCCTGTATTTACTCTATTAGATAGCATCGTTGCCAAGTCAAAGTCTGTCCACGAAGGTGGCGTACCTGAGAACAAATTTGGTGGCTGCGGAAAGTATCACAAAGAAGGAGTTCCTGCTGGTTGTGGTGGCCCTTATATTCTTTGGAATAGTATTAATTGTGGGTAATTAAAGTTTAAAATATAAAATCAAAATATAGAGGCCGTCTTATATTAGACGGCCTTTTTATTTTGTTTTAACTAAGGAATCTTGGTCGTGGCATTCTTGCAAAATGAGAAACTAGGTACGATAATTATTTATTACCAGTAATAAGATGAATAGAACGCTACAGAGGCCATATATTCAAACATATTTTTTATATTTTTGTGCTGAGTGTTGCAGTTCTGAAATATAAGTAAATATTGATGGTGTAGAGAGAAGTTACACTTATGATCGAGAAGATATTCTTGGGATGTACGAAAAGCAACCAAATGGAACCTTTAATCTTGTTATGAAGTATCTTCATGGACCAGGTATTGATGAACCATTAAAAGGTATTGGTGCTGACTATACAGAGACCTATTTCGCTGATGGTTTAGGATCTATTGTAAAGATTGTTCGTAGTAATGGAGACCATTTAAATCTTGTGTATGATTCTTTCGGTAATGTTAAAGTTTTTAACTCAACTGGACAGGAGGTAAGTCTGGATAAGCTATCTACACTTACGTATGGATATACTGGTCGTGAATTAGATCCGGAGAGTTCTTTTTACTATTACCGTGCACGTTATTACAATCCTTCAACGGCGCGCTTTATTTCAAGCGATAAGGTTGGAATGTCTTCTGGAAATATGAACTTTTATGCTTATGTAAATAATAGGCCGACTAGTTTTGTTGACCCGACCGGAGAGACACCTGTCTTACTTGTTTTTAGAGCGATTTCCTGTTTAACAGCTTTAGGGGCTGGGATAATTGAAGGCTTTGATGCTTATGCAGCGGCAGGAGTAATTGCATCTTTAGGAGAATCAATATCAGTTCATGATGGAATAATATCAGGAATAGATAAAGAGCTAGAAAATGATTGCCTGAAAGGAGCTGACAAAAGGAGAGCTCAGAAGCTTAGAAGTGAATTAGACTTTGAAAGGAGAAAACTGAAGACTCAGCTTACACTAGAGTCGAGTAAGTTTGGAGGTTCACTGTTTAAAACGGCAGGAGCAATTGGAGCAAAAGCGGTTCTTAAGTGCTTTAACTTAAAGGGCGGTCTATGATACCTGCGTGGTTCTCGATATATTTATTCTTTGTAGGAACATTAGTAATAATTAATGCTCACTTTGTTTTCTATAGAATAAATTATGTAAAATCCTTAGTTTACTTAACCTTATACCAGCTAGTTTATTTTTCTGTAATTATGGGCTTTGATATTATTTCAGATATGTACTTTTCAGGACTACTCAAGAGTCCTGTTGATACATTAACTGTTCCTTTAGTCACTCTTTCTACATTGTTCTTAGGCTTGTTAACATTTGAGTCTATAGTTACTGAAGGAGCAAAGAAATCGTTTAATGTATTTGTATTAAATACACTGTGCTTTTTAATATTCACTTTTAGTCTAAAGTGGGTGTTAGAAGGTACATATTTTTATATTTTTTATGCTGTTGTAGTAGTTGCGGCTAAAGCTCCGATTTATTCGAGAGCCATTAGATTTATACGATCAAAGTAAATATTATGCTCTTAAGAGAATTGTTAAATTCAAGATATTACAACTCTTCAACGGGGCGCTTTGCTTCTGAAGATCCGATAGGCTTTAGTGGTGGAGATTCAAATCTTTATAGGTATGTATTTAATGGACCTCTAGATCTTATAGATCCAACAGGATTAACTTCGTATCCGACTGAAGATCCTAGTCGTCTAACGAGTGGCTATGGTCCTCGCGTTTTTCCTTTTTCCGGCTTTCATAGTGGTGTTGACTTTGGTCAATCTGATACATCTGGAAATGTATACGCAACAGAGGCGGGATATGTTTCAGAAGTATCTCAGACTTCAAGAGGTACAACTTTTATCAATGTAATTGATGGCAAAGGAAATATACATGGTTATTATCATACATCGACGCTTCTACAGTCTGGAACATACGTTAAAGAAGGTCAACTTATAGGAATAACAGATACTTCAGGAAGATCCACTGGACCACATTTACATTATACTATTCAAACTGGCCCTGATAGAAGCTCAAGAATTAATCCAATGGATTATTTAATAGGAAACGATGCAAAGTCACGTGTTAACTCTTGCGGAGGCAACTAATATGAAGCTAATGAAAGTTTTATTAATATTAATGGTTTCTTGTTTTAGTTTTGCTAATAATAAAAAATGTCGCTTAAGTGAAGTTCATAATAAGAAATTTACGAAAGTTCAAGATAAGATTATTAGTGGTATTTATGGAACCTCTGATGATTTTTATATACAATATGGATTGTATGAGAAGGGTGCATTTAAAAATATAAATTCATTTGTTCATATATACAAGTGTATAGGTGGTAACCTAGTAGTTGAGAAAAAATTTGATTTTAAAATTAGAAAAATGCATTTGGTCAAAAAAAGAAGTAATCACCTTGAAGTTATTTTTGCTGATGAGACAACTCTTGTCGGGGATATTGTATGGTTGCAAAAAGAAAGGAAATATCTATTTAAAGCATATGTTGATGAAGAGATGTAAAAAAATGTTTAACTATTTCAATATAGTATTAGGTTAGTTAGATGAGGATATTATTAGAACTTCTTTCAAATAAACCTACTAATGTAAGTAAATAGGTATATGAATAATGAACTCATATATTATTAGGTATTTCATTGCAACAAGCACTCTAGTATCATTTTCGATTCTTCTTTTTGGATATGATTATGATTTTTTGAATACAGGAAGTCTTGAACAGAAGACGTTTGTTACATCAGTAACAGTAATAATTAACTTGTTTGGAGCATATGTTATATTTAAAAAGAAGTTTCCATATAGGTCAAATACGATTATATCTTTGATGTATATTGTCTTGTCTGTGTTTGTAATTTTTGAGTATTACAGTGTCGTTAAAAAAATGTAAGTTAAGTTGCGGAAATTAAGTTATGAAGTATTTGAAATATATAATGAACTTCTTATTTGGACTTCTGTATTTACTAACTTTAGTAGTATTATTCTCAGTTTTACAGCGTGGTTTTAAATCACCTTATGCTGAGGACTTTTATATAAGTCGTCAAATGCATATTTACATATTTGCATCAGCTTTGCTTATTAATATACTGATCTTTGTGTTCTTCTATAATAGAAAAAGGAAGGTAGGGAACTTTAAAGATGTATAGGATGGAGCCGATTGTTAATAATTCAAGATATTACAATTCTTCAACGGGCCGTTTTATTTCTGAAGATCCAGCCAAGTTTAATGATAATGATTTTAGTCTATATAGGTATGTAAAAAACAATCCATATAATAATATAGATCCTGACGGTAAATATTCTGTAAAATGGATATGTGCATCCATTATAGCAGGAACTGCTGCTATAAATACAATATCTGACGTATTAACTATTGTTGAAATTCTTGATCAAGGAGAAAGATTATCTGATTATTTTAATAATCAGGCTGATCTTTATGAAGAAAAAGCTAGATGTGAAAAAGATTCTAAACGCAGGCGAAAACTTAAGGACTTGGCAAGTAAGTTCAGAGCTGATGCATTTAGTTCAGTTAATGATTCAATAAATGAATCTCTGAGTTATGGAGCTAAAAACTTACCTGGTGATTTAATGACTGCTGCGATGTCTTTGAGTTGTAATGGAGTAGGTAAGATTATCAAGAGAGCTGTAAATGGAATTTAATATCTTAAGACTCTACGGAGTTATGGGTTCTTTTTTGACTTTGATTTGTATATATTGTTTTAGGCGATTTTTTGCAAGCAACTCTGCAAAGAAAGGTCTCGCACTTTACATGACTTTTTCATTAACGTCGGTCTTGTTAAGTTTATTTACTCGTGGAAATGCTTACTGGGCAACTTTATATGTTTCATTGTTTATTCTAACAATTACATTGTTAGTAGTTTTTTATGATAAAGTTAAAAGTTGATTCGGAGACTAAATGTGCAACCTGAAGAGTTTAACTATATTTATACATAGGAACATTGGGTGAGATATTACAACTCTTCAACGGGCCGTTTTATCTCAGAAGATCCAATTGGTCTTGCCGGTGGTGATCACAATATTTATAGATATGTCTTTAATAATCCATTAGTACTTAAAGATGCTTATGGATTAGCAGTTGGTGACTGGTGGGATTTATATTCAAACATCATGAGATCATATGAGATCGGACAAGAAGAGTTAAAAAAGCGTAATACGAATGCACACAATAACATAAGTGATGCTTTAAGGCATGCGGAATGGCAAAGAAGATCTACAATAGAAACAAATAGCTTTACAGCACTTCTTCTTGGTACAGGGAACGAGATTAAAGGATTTTATAATTGGTTAAGGAATTCAAATAGACCAAGCTTTTCAAAGTTTTTACGTGAAGTTCAAATGGATTTACATAACAATATGATTGGTAGAAATGCTGGTATAGTAGGTTCGCCTGTGGATATATCATTTTTAGATACTATAGATGGGGGGAATGTATGTACTTCTCGAACTTACTAAAGAAATGTATTTCTTTGTCAATTATCTTTAGTTTCTTTTTGTCGTGCACAAAAAATGTGGGGCATCTATCTATAGAAAATGAGAGTAGTCAGAGAGTTTTGACAGCGAAATTGATTGTTTACGGTAAAGAATATGTCGTTAGGGATGTCAATCCTGGATCTACAGCAAACGTTAAGTATGAAGTTTTTGACGACACTGAGTATGTCGTAATTGTTGATATTGAGTCTGGTAAGACACATAAAACGAAGGGGCGCTATGTAACGAGTGGTCTTAGTTATTTTGATAAACTACGTATAGAGGATAAAGGAATCTTTTTGGAGACAAGTTCGAAGTGAAGACAATGGCTAGCTTAAGATATTACAATCCTTCCACGGGCCGCTTTGTTTCTGAGGATCCGATTGGATTTAAAGGTCAAGATATCAATTTATATAGATATGTGAATAATGAGCCTTTAGGGTTTATAGATCCAATTGGTTTACTTTCATTTCGTGCCAATCTTGAGAGGAGACGTAAACTTAATGATAACTACATATCGATGGGTATAAAAACTGCAACTAGTGTAATTATAGCAACTGCTTTTAATTCTGCTGCACGGAAACAAGTAGGTCTGGGGATTGGACTCGGAGAACTTTTAAAAAATCGTTTTTTAATTTCAACACTTGGGACAAAAACTGGAACTATTGGTGCATTTTTCCTATCGACAGGTTTTAAGTCAGTTTTAGTTGGGTCCTTTTATACTGCTGGACAGGAGATTGGTAATCGTCTTGGTGCTTATTTGGATACTATTGTAGATGATGCTCAAGGGGTTGGTAAGAAGTCTATTTTAGAAGACCTTTTCTTTGGATCTGGACTCCCCAACAAAATTGACGGTTTGAATGAGGCTAGTACCGAAAACTCATGTCGGGTGAGATAATGATGACAGATCTACTTTCTAAAATGATACTTTTAATTTTATTGTTTTTGTCTTTTTTAACTCCTTTGTTTTTGCTGTTTAGTTGGAGGTACTCTGTAAGGCTTAAAGAATTAATCCTTGTTTTGCCAGAATCTGCTTATGGAAAGCTTAAAGACATGTCTAAGGTAGGTATTGATTCTATAAAGATGTACTTAAAAGAAGAAGTTAAAGCTTGGTATAAACAACCCGATTATGTCTTGTATTTGCTTAAAAGTGGAGACTTTGATGAACTTGGAATACAGAGAGAAAGAGCAGTATGTTACAAGAGTTATAAAAGATGTAAAGTATGTTTCTTAATCTTATGTATAAATCTTGTTTTTCTAATTTTTACTGTAATTGGAATCAGTTGGATAGCTTAATGTATGATATGTCATATCGGATTGTTTGGAGAAGGTGTACTTTAGTATGAGATATTACAATCCTTCAACGGGTCGCTTTATTTCTGAAGATCCTTTAGGACTCGCTGGTAAAGAACTAAATCTTTACAATTATACAGGTAACAACCCTATAAGTTTCATAGACCCTTCAGGTCAAAGTAAGTGGCATATATATGGCTGGAATGTTGTAAGATTAACTGCAGCCTATTTAGCTTTAAAAGCTGCTCATAAATACTTTTTCAGTGAGATTGAAAGTGAAACAATGGAGATCTTTAAGATAAAGACAAGTCGAAAGCAAATCGGTTGTGGAGTCTTTATCACAGAGTCAACTAGAGTTAGAGCTATTGTTCCAAATTTTGAAGCAATTAGAAGAAATTCGAAACGTAGAGAAAAGATTAGAGCACTACAGTTAAAGCAAGAAAAGATAGAAGAAGAAGTCGAGTATCTGAAAAACTTATTAAATGGTACTAGTCATGATCCATCATTTGTATAGGAACGATATGAATTGCAAAAACTGTGAAGACGTAGTGCTTAGACCTAAGATTAGTTTAAGAACACTGTTTTTTAACCCTGTATATTTATGTCGAAAATGCGGGAAAGAGTATAGCCATAATAGGCCCTATGTTTTTCTCGCAATATACTATTCGCTAATAGCTCTTATGGTATTAATTCCATTTTATGTAAAAACAAAGTTGTACTTAGCTTTAAGTCTAGTTTTTATAGTCGCTTTGATTATAATAGTTCTACCAAAGATTTTTAGTGTTACAGAACGATAAGGTGTATATGCTCATAGATAAATGTATTAGGGTTAGGGCGTGAGATATTACAATTCTTCAACGGGACGTTTTGTTTCAAAAGATCCAATTGGTTTCTTAGGTGGAGATATTAGTTTCTATAGATATGTTAACAATGATCCTATAAACTTTTTTGACCCTAGTGGGCTAAAGGTAGATTATAGCTTGTATATATTATCAAATAAGAAAGTAAAAGAAGAATTAGAGCTTATAAATAGTCACTTAATAGCGCAGGGTTTTCCGGATAATTCATTTGTAATTGAAGTCACTGGTGGTGATAGTCTTATCATTGACGGAATAGTTCGATCCTCAACAAATGGTCAACCTATTGTTGACTCTTTTGGGACATCGAGGGCATTCAATAGTGCTCATAATATTATAAATGGAGCAAGAGCAGTTGATGTAAAATTTTCTGGAATTCCTTCTGTACAAACATTTTTAGATGCAGTTTCCAGTAGTCAATTTATACCAGGTAGTTCTAACTACTCTGATGGACATATTCACTTGAGACTCCCTAGACCAAATTCTACTAATGCCTACGATTCTTATAGCCAGAGGAGTCAGTCATGTGGAAAATAATTATATTCATTCTATCATTATTGTCTTCTTATGCGTATACCACACCTCTTGAGAATAATTCTAAGAGGTGCAATAGGGTATTAATTAATGACTTTAAAGATAAGGACTATTTGGATACAAATGTATTCAATAACTCTATATCTTACAAAAGTAAGGATTTTCAGTTTAAAGCGATGCTTTGTAAGTCTAAGTCTCGTATTAATGTAATCATTGAAGGTTTAGATAAGAGACATGCTTGTGATAGAAATGTTTCTAGTCTGTTAACTGCATGCTCTCTTGTTCCAAAAAGTAAATTTCAAAGAGGTATTGTTAATTTATCGAAAGTAGGAAATATAAAAGAGACTTTAAAAGTAAACATAAAGAAAAGCTCTCTTCCTACCATTGCTCTTGAGTGCTCAAATGAGTCATATGTTTTTGTTTGCAGCTCCGGCGATTGGTATCAAGGATTTTTTCATTAAAAAGAGTTTATGTTAAGCAAATTAATATACTAAGGGGTGCACATAGATTTAAGATATTACAATCCTTCAACGGGCCGTTTCATTTCTGAAGATCCAATTGGATTTGAGGGAAGAGATGCAAACCTGTATAGATATGTAAAAAATAACTCAGTATTACATAAAGATCCTAGTGGAGAAATTTTACATTTTATCTGTGCCGGAGGCGCATTTGCGGGGGCAGGTGTTGCAATTACAGCTGCATCTATAACTGAAAGTGATAGATGTGGTCTTGAATATGGAAAGTCTTTGGTTGTTAGTGCCTTGAAAGGTGCGACATTTGGCTGCGTAGCTGCAGTTGTTAGTACAATTGGAGGTCCTGCGGCTTCAATGGTTGCTATCCTTACCGGAGCTATAAGTGGGGCCGATACTACAGGTGCTGCACTAGCTAGAAGAGAAAGAGATAAAATTAGAAGAAGAACAAATAGTAAAAGATTGAGGTATGCTCAATGAAAGTCTTGTTATCATTTACACGTCTTTTAGCAGTGGGAAATATTGTTTTAGCGATGTTCGTAGCGTTGTGCTTGTTTCTATATGAAGTACACTTCAGTAGTTCTTCAGCATTTATGTCATTTTTGATGTACAGTTCCCCCATATACTTTCCTTTGATTTGTGGAGGTCTTTCTATATTCCTAATTTCCGGTATAATTAAGAATAAAGTAATTGGAGATATCAAAACTATATTAATATTTGTAGTTTTCGTATTTACTCCTCTTTTTACATTTGTGTTAGCATTTTTACTCATACCTGAACTTCTTAGTGATCCAAAACTAATGAGAGTTTTAGAGAGCTACTTATAGTTGATAAATATGGACATGAATGGATAACTTGAATTGGTTAACTGAATTTATATATAGGAACATTGGGTGAGATATTACAACTCTTCAACGGGCCGTTTTGTTTCTGAAGATCCTATTGGTTTTCTTGGTGGAGATCCTAATTTATACGGATATGTTTCCAATTCACCAATCCTATATGGTGATGAATCAGGAATGGGGAAAATATGTAAACGTCCAATAAGTGGAAGTAGTGATACGTCTCATTCTGTAATCTCAGATTACTTTAACCTAGAAGAAGTACATGAATATATTTCATATGAAGACTCTATAGGGGGCTCAGATGGGTTTTATCCAGACGGGAAACTATTTGGTAAGAATGGTATATGGACAGGTGAAGATAGTGATGTTGATCCAGTAAGTTGTGATGATAAAGATTATGATGATGAGAAACTACGTTTAGCCGTAAAAAAGGTTAAGAATGATAATAAAATTTATAATTTAATTCCGATCTTCGGGGACAATTGTCAATCTATGATGGATAAGGTTAGGAGGCAATATGAAAAAAATGTTCCTCAGTAAAGTGATTCTATTATTAGTGGTTGTGCTGACAGTTGGAGCATCATTTTTATTTCATAAGTTTCATGTTTTAAAATACACATATGCACGAGAGTCATATAGGCATGCAATTCGTGATTCTTTCAAAAAGAAAGGGGCACAAACCCTTGAAAAGGATTATCAAAGAGTCGTAGTTGATAATTATACATATGTTAAACATCTAGAGGCTCAGAAATGTCACAATATCTCCAGTCTTTGTATAGAATTTATTTCTAAAGATATATATGCGGACAAAAGAGAGAATATATTTGTTTATCTTTTACCTGAGCGTACTATAATAAAGAAAAAGCAAGGAATGGAAGTTGTATCATATAGGAAATGGATTTCACTGCTTGTCGGATATGAGTGATTCAGAAATTAGGGTACTTTTATGAATGTGAGATATTACAACTCTTACACGATTCTCTAAATTATCTCATTATTCTTTATTTTGGCTAGTCCATGAAGTAGAGCTTCAACTTTGTATACCATCTTCTAATCCAAATTATAGATTTTCTAGCTTTTGGCACAAGTTGGCACGATCCATACTATGTTAAAACAATTATGATTACATTAGGTTATTTGAACATAGTGCCAAGTCCTGTGCCAATTCATCTATTAGAAACTGTAAGGCGAAGGCATATCTACATGAATAGACTTAAAATTACCGTATAGGTCAATTGTCATTTGTATACTCTTGTGTCCAAGTATGGCCTTTAAGGCATACATACTTCCTCCTTTCTTTAAAAAATTAAATGCGAATGAATGTCTAAAGTCATGACAACCAAATTCTTTATCATCGGGATATATTCTACGATACTTCTTAAAGAAGTTGTATAGATTGGGGTTAGACATGCGGTTAGAAGTTGTTCCTTTGAAGACATACTCACTTTCTTTCTTGAGACCCTTTAATAGTTTTATTAAATTTGGATGTATTCGAATTGTTCTATCAGATTTATTCTTAGTACCTCTGAATGTGATTGTTTTACTCTTTAGGCTTACATTTTCCCACTTAAGCTTCGCTAGCTCACTCCTGCGACCTCCAGTATGGATAAGGGCATAGAAATATGGGTAAAATATATCTTTAGAAAGAGTCTTAGTCTTTGCGAGTATAGAGATTAACTCCTGAGGGGAAAATACAACATGACCCTTAGAGGGCACTTCCGTAACGTTAAACATTACATTCTGCAGGGGATTAGTTTCTAAAATTTCTTCTTCTACTAAATACTTAAATAAAACATTTAACTGTATTTTAATTTGTCTCATATTCCTATTAGTATAATGATTTTTTATTTTTAGCGAGTTTAGCCATGTTCTTAAGCTTTTTGTAGTTATGTCAAAAATATCATAATCATTAAAAGCAGACTGAAATTCTCTGAGAATATTCTTGCGAGAGTTTAGCTTGGACTGCTTGTTGTGATTTAAATGATATTCAACTATTGAGGAGAGTAGAAACCCCGTTTCTGTCCAGCTTCGACGACTAAGCATGGCAGTGATCTTTGTTTTTGTCTTTGAAGCGAATCTCTTGGCCTCAACTAGATGTTTAAACTTAATTCTTGTTCGCCTCTTAGTGTTTGGCATTGTAAATGATACTTGAAAATGTCCTGAAGACAAATTGTGTATTGAGATCCATTTCTTTTTCATAATTTCTCCTAAGTAAAGAATTCTTGATTAAAGTGCTTCTCTCATATTCCCGATATTACATAAGGGTAGAATACGGGGTTTATAGTTGCAGATTTCAAGAATCTTTACATTTTTAGTTATTCTTATGCTTTTGGGCTGTGTTGCTCAAGAGGCAAAGGAGAAGGAGAGTGATGAGCTCGAAACTCCTAGAGATGCCATAGATAATGAAGGTGTTGTTAGTATTAACTCATCTGGTATTGGAAGCCTTGTTTCTAAATCATTAACTCCTCGAACTATTGTATTAACTGGCGCTGCTAAATATAAGATTAAGCACGTTAATTCAACTAGCTGTACGCAAGTTGATTTCTCTGGTGTCTCCGAGCAATCCAGTGGGGTATATTCATTTACTCCTACAGCCGATGACGTAAATATCATCTGTGCTGTTGGTATAGATAGCAATGGAATAATGAGTTTGGTTGCTTCTAGTGACGTTCTGACAATTGATCTAAATCTTCCAAGCTTATTTGTAGATAGTACAGGCCTAGGTAGTTCACCAAGTAATAATACAGCGAATAGAACGATTACTTATACGGGCTCTAGTAAGTATAAAGTTTTGCATCGAGTATCAAATACATGTACTGGTGCGGATTTTTCGGCACGACCTTTTACGGTTGCGACTTCATTTACGTTTACCCCAGTTAATAATCAAGACAATATCATCTGTGTCGTTGGTTATAATTCAGATAATGTGGCGACACCAATTGTATCAAGTGACCTTTTGACTATTGATACCATTGTTCCTGTTATAACTGTACACTCCACAGGTCTTGGTCCAAGCCCGGCCAGTAGCTTGCTTGCGCGATCAATAATTGCCTTAGGTGCAGACACATATAAATTCTTAAGAAGAACCGGGACAGATTGTACTGGAGTAAACTTGGGTCCTGTTGTTGCTCAAGGAAATGTTTTTTCTTTTAATCCATTGGGCAATGTCGATAATATTGTATGTGTACAGGGTTTTGATCATGCAGGAAACCAGAGTACCATTAAGGCCAGCACTGTTTTGACAACTGATACAATCGCACCTGTAATTTCCCTTTCAACGTCTCATGGAGCTTCTCCTAGTAACGATACGACAGACAGAACTATAACTGTTAGCGGTGCTAGCTTTTATAAATACATAAGAAAGACAGGAACTGATTGTACAGGTTTAGATTTTACGGCGGTAACAAAGACAGCATCATCTTCATATACATACACGCCAGTTAATAATCAAAATAATATAGTGTGTGTTCAAGGACAAGACATAGCTGGAAATAATTCAAATATCATTTTTACTAGTGTTCTGCTGATTGATACAGTGGCACCGTCAGTTCCAAATCTCGCTCTCTATTCTCCTTCGATTACATATGGAGTCGATGATACTCCAACTCTAAGAGTTACCAATGGAGGAGCTAACGACACAGTTGAAGTTTTCTCGGATAATAGCTGTACCACTTTATTATCAACTGCAACCTATGTTAGTAATCCGCTAGATATAACTCTTACTACAGTTAATTTAGGGCCAAACTCTTTCTATGCTCTTTCAACGGATCTCGCAGGAAACGCTAGTAACTGTTCTTCTGGAATATCTTATCAAAGAAATGTACTCTTTAATGATCCACTATTTTCTGAATCTTGGTATATGAATAATATTGGGCAGAAATCTTTTTCCAATGCTAGCGGAAGATCTGGTGAGGATATCAATGCAAATAATGCATGGAACCTTGGAGCGACTGGAAACTCGATAAAGATTGCAGTTTCAGATCAACCGGTAGATGTTAATCATCCTGATCTTGCTGCTAATATGCTACCTCTTCAATCTATGGATTATACAGTATCTGATGTAACAAATGGTGTTCCTTCAACTCCAACAGGATCTGAAATGCACGGAACAGCGGTTGCTGGGATAATTGGGGCGGTAGCAAATAATTCAATAGGCTCCCATGGAGTGGCCTATGAGTCATCAATTGCGACCCTCAATCTATTAGGATCTGGAGTAACACAAACCTTGGCCGTGATGTTAAATCAAGCATCAGGTGATTTTGATATTTTCAATTATTCCTATGGTAGCTCTTATGGTTGTAGATATAATTATACAAATTCAACTTATGAAAGTTTACTTGCTGCCCATACAGGTGACACAGTAACGACTCCTGGTGCATTGCGAGCAGGAAAGGGCGCGACCTACATTAAGTCTGCTGGAAACTCATTTATTGATACATTCTATCTTTCAATTTGTAATGAAGTTCCTGCAAAACAAATTAATGATGGGTTTGATTATACTTACCTTGGAAATGCAAATTTAGGAGCTGAGAATCACCTTCCATATATGATGATCGTGGGCGGCTATAATAGTAATGGAGTAAAGTCTTCTTACTCTTCAATTGGATCAAATCTATGGATTTCTGCACCAGGCGGAGAATATGGTCTCAGTACTGGTTATGCATATCCTCAGCCCCATGGCCTACATCCTAATGAGTTCAATATGAATGGTGCTGCAATGATCACAACAGATCTTCCTGGCTGTGTAAACGGAAGCTCTGAGTCTACAGGAAGTGCCGCTTATCAATTTAACTTAGGAGACTCTAGCTCTGATAGTAATATAATTGGAAAGAACTCAAATTGTGATTATACAAATAGCATGAATGGAACATCCTCAGCGGCACCAAGTTTAACTGGAGTCGTGGCTCTTATGCTAGATGCAAATCCTGCTCTAAATTGGCGTGATGTAAAACACATCTTGGCAGTAACGGCAAAGAACCCCGGAAACGATATTACGAATACCTATTTTAATTTGCCTCCTAAAAGTCATCCGCTTAGATATGTTGCTGGGGGAAGGCCAACTACAATATCTGGAAGAGACTTTCAAAGAGATTGGGTAATAAACGCAGCTGGGTACTATTTTCATAACTGGTATGGTTTTGGAAAAGTTGATGCGGGAGAAGCTGTAAAAATGGCGCTGAATTATACTGAAGATTTAAAAACCTACACATCTTTTTTAACTGCAATTGATTCACCGGCCCTAGTTATTACAGATCCTACTGCTGGAAGTCCTGTAGTTCCTACGCCTGTCTCCCATACTTTCTCTGTGGTCAGACCAAACTTCTTCGTTGAAAACGTTGAGCTTAGTCTGAATATTACACATCCTTACGTTGGAGACTTAGGAATTGAAATTACATCTCCTTCAGGAACAATTAGCCAAGTTCTCTACGTAAATAGTGGCGTTTCTGATGTTGATTATCTAGGGACACGTTTTCTTTCAAATGCTTTCTACGGAGAGCCAGCGGCCGGAAACTGGAAGATTGAAATTATTGATGGAGCAATTGGGGATACTGGAACATTAGATGATATCCAACTAAAGTTCTTTGGTCACGATTTATAGGAAAAACTTGATGAAACATAGAATTAAAATTATCTCCTTAGTATGTTTGTCTGTGACAGTGTCATATCTTTTAATCGCTAAAGGCGATGTGATTGAATTGTCTAAAAAGAAAGCAGTCAAAAATCAAAAAAAAATTGATATCAAGACAACTACTGCAGTAACAGATTCGTCAAAAAAGAACTTTTCAAATATTAAGCGATCTCCTTCTTCTGTTATGAAAAGATTTGATAGGCAAAAGAAAGATAATATTGAAAGGTATACTAAGACCTACGCTAAGTACCAAGACAAGGCCATACTAGCAAATAAGCCCTTAGGAAGACGATCTGGCAGACCATTTAGCATAGTAAAGAATTTCTTCGCAGTAAAAGCTAATGAATATCAAGAGGGGTTTGGCTCTAAAGTGAAGAAACAAAATAATCATATTGTCTTCATCCCCAATAAAGACTTCATTTTAAATAAGAAGGATTTGTATAATACGCTATCTGTAGTCAGTTATAAGAATAGCTCTAGGATTGGCATTCTTTCAGGCAATATTAATATTCAATTTCATAAGAATAGCCTCTATCAAAAAGAGATTATAAGTGAGCACAAACTAGATGTCTTATATTCAAATACTACTATAAGTTATTTTCGTACGGAACCTCAAAGCAATGATGACATCAATGAGATCCTCAAATCTCTAAAGTCAGTAAAAGAAGTAAAGCTGGCCGAGTTAGAAGTTTATGGAGAAACACCAGTCCCTAACTAGTTTAAAAGTAGTCTCTTATTTAGAAGTAACTATTCATTATTACAGAGTCCCTTGTATATCTTAAAATATTTGCTATTTAGACTATCTAAGCATATTTGGAGACGTCATGAAGCTATCTAAGAAACTAGCAATAACACTTATCGCACTAATCAATATATCAGCAAGCGCCCTTGTAGGTGGTTTTTCTGGACAAGGCTCAGATATCAACTTTGATATCATGGACTTTCAAGAGCCAAATACAGTCGGAATAGATATCAAATTAGACGGTGGTAATGACAGTAAATATAGATCAGTATTCTTTAACCTTAACGTTGATGACTATATCGCGATATTCAACACGAATCAGGTTGTTAATGGAAATAAGGTAAGATCTGGAAGCATCGTCAGCTTTAGTGCTTCAGGAGCTGTCAATGATCGTAAGGTGAGATTTGAGACAGAGTCTTTGGACGACAACGATGAAGTAGCACAAAAAGAAGTAACGACTATTACAATGAAAAACGGAAAAGCGTCAGTAAATATTGAGGCCTATAGAAGAAAACAAATCCTTTTCTATGTTGGAAAGCTTAAAAAAGTATCTGAAACAGAAACTGTAAATCTTGTTATCAATAATGATGGCGTAGGACTTTACGGTGATAATAGAGGATGGCCTTTAGGTAAGGTAGTTTCAATTGAAGCACTATTAGAAGCTGCAGCAAACAACTCAACATCAGGTTTAAAGGCCGCATGTGAAGTTGAGTGTCTAGAGTAACTCTTTTACAATAAGCTTTAAAAGGAAGTTCTCACGCTCTATGGACATGCCTTTCTTTTCACTCTTGGCGATTGTTTCTTCATTATGTGCAATCGCCTCATGAATATTTATCCAAACAGGTTTCATTCCATTATTAATTTCGTAGTCCTCGTATGAGGTTTCACCAAGCTCAGAATCGATTTCACAGGTAAAGCAGTAAGAGATCATATGTTGAACATCAAACTCTGGTTTGTACCAAGGCCTATACTCTTCATATATTCCAAAAGGTATAATGTTTCGTATATTCCTGGATCCTGTTTCTTCTTGTAATTCTCTAATCATTCCAAGTTCGGCAGATTCTTCGCGATCAATACCACCACCTGGTAAAGAATAGTCTTCATATCTTTTAGTGAAAAGTAGGAGAATCTCTTCTCCTTTTAAAACTATTGCTCTTGAGGCCTTACGTTTGATTATGGTCGCATTTTCAAGTGAATCTATACTGTCGTGTATGCTTTTCTTTAGAAGTCTCATATGGCGCTTATTCGAAGTTTAATCTAATTGCGACATCATCTCGCTTTGATCGAGGAGCAAATTGAATATAACTAATAGTTCCAAGAACACAGTTTTTGATTCGTTTCTTAGTTCTCGGGGAGATATGTGCTCCTGCAATTTCGCCTTTAAGCTTGGTTGCTTTTCCAGATTTCTCAATAGCAAAGCCTGCGACAATCGAATCAGTTTTAAGAACACGTCTTGTGTAGAGCTCTTTTGCCCAGCAATTGCGGATCTTCGTAATGTGAGAGAACAAACTATTGTAGACACCTTCTTTCTTCTTTTTTTGCTTTGAAGAGCATGACGTAAGTATTAGGAGTAGCGCTATTATCGATATTTTATACATAACCTCTAAAATACCAGAGAGTTACAGTTATGACACCATAATTATTTTTGAGAATAGGAGAGTCTTCGAGTCTATTATTTTTTCAATTCTCTATACTCTTTATTGCTAATTACGCTATATATATCAAATACTACTATGGAGAAAAAATGAATAAACTACTTGTCGCAATGGCACTTCTTACATCACTACTTGGTTCTGCACATGCAAGTGAATGTGAGCAATACACTTATACTAAGACATGGATCGATTACGATTCTAGCTGGAATGACTCTTGTGAGAACTTCATTAAAGCAGCGATGAAAGAAAATGGATGCTCAACTGAAGACGTTTATTTTAGTCCAATTCGTATGACTCAAATGACAAGTGGATCAGAACTAATGTGTATCTATAAAGGAAAGAATGGAATTTACCAGGTAATGGCATCTCAAATGGCCGAGCCTCATCGTGCAGTAGTTCTATATTCTAGGTGGGATTAGATTATGAAGAAAGTAACGATACTACTCATAGCTTCTTTATGTGCTCTAAGTGCAAACGCAAATAGAAGATGTGTTAACTATGTCTCTGGAATTTACCAAGAGATGTATTCATCATCATATGCGAGAGAAAAGGCGAGAAAGGATTGTCGAGGAGCAAGTGCAGCGACCATTAGATTTGCTTTTCCAAAATATGAAGAATCATTTAGTACAAAGTATGCCATCGAAAAGGCGATTAAACTGTCTAAGAAAGTCGATATGCGTGGATATAAGAGACAAATGGAATTTACATTCAATATTTATGATGAGAAATACTCTACTTCTTACGCGCTTGAAAAGACTATTAAGCTAGCAGATGATCTTTCATATACAAGTTATGGATGTCTACGTGGCGAATATGATTATTTAAGAGATTCTTATTCTTCTATTTATTCGCTAGAAAAAGCTATCAAGAACTGCTGGGATTAATCGATTCTATTCTTAATAAAATAATGATTGGCAGCTTGCTTAGTGAGCGGCTTTAGTTCTAATAACTCTTTGAATACTTCTTCAGAAAACTTATAAAATTCTAGAAATACGACTATATCTTCTTGAGTAATAACTCTCCGGCCATTTTCCATATGATCAATTAGCTTGGGCTTTATCCCTGATTTTTTGCCGGCCTCAAGTAGAGTTAATTGTCTCTTTTCTCGCATAAAGCGTATTACAATACTCTCGGGACTTTGATAATTTGATTCATTTTTTTTCATAGCAGAATATTATCACATTTGTTACCGTTATGTATGACCAATATAGCTATCTCCACACATGGAGATCTTAAGAAAATATACAAATTTAAGCAGAGAGTTGATTCTAACTTTGGCGATTCGTTCGAAAAGTGGAAAGAAAATGTCCTTCGGCTTGAGAATACTGCTGACCAAAAGCTTGTATTCTTAGAAGAGAACGGGGAAGTCACAGCTCTTCTTTGTTCTTCAAACTTCCTTGGTGCGCCAACACTTGTTCGGGTTATTAATTTTGATGCTTTAAATGGATATATAACTAAGTCTATATTTGATAGTTTACTAGATGCTATTGGCGGTTTGGCAGGAATTAAACACCCGACTATTGGTACAAGTATATTGAGTACCCAAGAAGTTGAGCTAGAGCTAATGCAATCTATGGGCTTTAAAGAAGTCGCGAGATATAGCAACTCAGAGTTAAACTTTTTGGACTGGGAAATTACTGAAATACCTCTTGAGGAGAATTTTAAGATTCTTTCTTATAATGACACCCTAAAATCCATAGATAATTTTGATGAGAAATTCTATCAACTTCATGAAGAAATTGTATCCTGTATTCCTGAGAGTATTCACCACGAGGACATAGGCCTTGAAGCTTTCACGCAAAGAATGAAAGGTTATGCACATCATAGAGACTTAAGTTTCTTCATGTTAGATGATGAAAACCTGATAGGGCTATCTCTCGTAAAAATTGATGGAAAAAATGCCTCAACTTTATTAACAGGAATAGCTAAGAAATATCAAAGGCAAGGCCTTGCAAGAAAGCTCAAATATCACTTACTGAACAAGTGCAAAAGTGCCGACATAAGTAAAATTATCACACACAATGAGAATGATAATGTCTCAATATTAACCTTAAATAAGGAACTTGGGTTTAAAAAGACTGTTGCGCGGCTAATTCTTGAGAAAAATTTGTAGAAAAAAGGAATCCAAATTATACTACTTTAAACAGTATATATTTAAAGGGATTACTTTGAAAAAATTATTACCTATTCTGCTACTGCCTTTATTTGCTTATTCAAGTACGTTCACGATTACTGCCCCACAATCTGACTACGATATTAGTCATGGCTACTATTACCAGCTACTTCAAGAGGCACTAGAAGTTACAAGACCAGACTATGGTGACTATAAGATAGAAGTCTATAAAAAGCCTATTTCTCAGGGGCGGGCCATAAAGGAGATATTAGCAGGTAGAAAGATCAATATCCACCGAATGGGAACATCAAGTAAGAGAGAAGAAGTGCTTATGCCTATACGTATTCCGCTTGTTAAAGGGTTACTTGGTGTTCGAATGATCATTACCAACTACCAAACGAATAAGGCAATCAGTGAGGTAAAGACAATAAAGGATTTATCTAAATTCAAAGCGTGCCAAGGCTCTCATTGGCCTGACACTGAAATTCTGAAAAGAAATGGACTTCCTGTCTTTGCCACACATAGTTTGGATGGCATGTACAAAATGCTAAATGCAGGAAGATGTGATTATTTCCCTCGATCTATAATTGAAGGTGAGGCTGAATACCATAACTCAAAAACGAGATTTCCTTTCATTACAATGAATACTAAAGTCCTTTTACAGTATCCTTTTCCGATGTATTTTTTTACTGGGCTAAAGCGTACTGATTTAAATGAGAGAGTAAGTAAAGGTTTACTCATGTTAACCATGAAGAATAAAATTTTCTCTATAATGAAAGATCATCCTTCAACAAAGAATGCATTTCCTTTAAAGAAATGGCAGGGCCATACAGTAATCAAACTTGTTAATGATGATATAAATACACGAAGTATCGAAGACTCTAAAAGTTTATGGATTAAGATTAACGAATAGGCGGCAGATTATTTACCCCATATAATAATGGTTATATGGGGTAACCGTGTATATTGATCAAATACTTAGATATATCTCTATTATGCCTACAGATATCACACAATACAATTAAGGCCATTATTTGCCTATGTAACAGTTATGCCTATAAGCCCATAAGTACTGCTAACTCTCCAGCTTCTTTTTTAATCTCTTCATCTGTTGCTCCAAGCTTCTTTGCTTTTAATAATTCAGATTCACAGAGATCCTTATCGCTGAGATAATTTTCTTTCTTGCATTGTATATAGTCTTGTATGGAAATTTCTTTGATGGCCTTGTTGATTGTATTACTTATATCTTCGTCTGAAATTTCAAGCTTTACTAGATCCTCAAGAACTTTATCGCATTTTAGACCTGCGTATATATCAGCATAAATCTCTGATGAATCCGAGATGCTTTGATGGGATGTTTTCACGCAGAAATAGAGATCGTCTAAAACCTTTGGTTCAATTTTAGAATACACATTGGTAGTTATGCCTACTAATAAAAACAATATAACAAACATGCGTTTCATGAACTCTCCAAACAATCATTTCTAAGTTTCTCAGCTATTATGCCAGAAATATATGGACCACAGATCCAGTTATGAAAGCTTTTCATATGCGTAAATTGTTTAATCACTTAGCTAAATATAGTTAAGAATACTCCTTAACCATTTAATATCTTAGTGATTACAGTCATTTTGTTGATAAATATCAAGAAATCTTAATGAAACATTTCTTAGAAGTCGCCGATAATTAAATATATTTAGAAAGAGAGAGATAAAAATGAACTTACAAGATGAATTTATTCTAGAAGCATTACAATTACTTGAAGAAGCAGAAGAGTGCTTAATGGAAGTCTATAACGACCAAAATGTAGCAGATAGATGGTGTCACTTCCTAAGGGTTCTTCATTCAATAAAAGGCTCTTCTGGTTTCATGGAGAACAAGAAGCTTGAGCAACATTGTCACCACATTGAAAACCTATGCTCAACAATAGACGATATTGAAAAACTAAATCCAAAAGAAGCTCTTATGTCATACTTGTTTAAATCTATTGATCACAGTATGGGACTTCTAAAGTCCAAAGCAAGTCACGTAGACTTTGACTACTACTTAAGTATAAAAGACCTTAAAGAAGACAATAAAACGTCGTCAGAAAAGAATGTAGAATCACTAGACCTAATCATCGTCGATGATGATCCACTTATGCTATCCCTAATAGACAAGTATTTAAGAGATACCGGCCTGACTTATAGATTGTATGACAACCCTTATGTGGCCCTTGAAAAAGTACAAAATGGAATTATTCCTCGTATTGTTGTTTCAGACATACAAATGCCAAGTTTAGATGGACGAGAGTTTTTAAAGAAGTTTAGAAGCGATATCGCTGATGTTCCCTTTGTATTTATTACGGCGCTAAATGAAAGTAAAATATTCTTAGACCTCGTCAATGCCGGAGCATACTCTGTTCTTCAAAAACCTTTAGAAAAAAATCACTTTATTTATACAATTCAGCAGGCACTAAAGTTTGCGACACATAAGCTTATTGCAGATAAGTGCTTAAAGCATATTATGTCTAACTTTTCAGAATTATCAGAATACTATGACAGTATCAACAAGCCTTACCTAAAAGAAGAAGTAAAAAAAGACATAGAGCTTATTTATGAACTCAAGAAGGTTGCTCAATAGAACTCTCCTCTTCAGGAAGTTCATAAGTAACGATACTAGAGATATGGCCAAGTTTTTCCTTGCGGCGCTTATTGTATTGAAAAGTCATACGTGGGTCTGAGTGTCTTGCGTATGTTGCTTGATCTTCAAGAGAAGCTCCATGCTCATACATATTGCCAATTCCCGTGGCCCTAGATGAATGCGGCGAAACCTTATGTGTGATCCCCGCAAGCTTTGAATACTTTTTAAATATAAGATCGATTGAATTTCGATTTAAGCGCTTTATATGACCAACGTTTACACCGGCAGTAAATAAAGCGTCTAAACTTGAAAATTCAAATCGTTTTGAAAAGATCTCCAGGTATCTGTCTATAACACCTGCAACATGCTCGGAGATATAGACCTTTTCCTTTCTTCCGCCCTTAGATGTTACATGTAAGTATGTTCCGACATTATCACTGGTATAATCTTCAAAGTTTAAGTTTAAAACCTCAGACTTTCTCAAAAGAACATGGAACATTACTGTTAGAACTGTATGGTGTAGAACGCCACTATAGTTATGTGATCCATTCTTATTATGTTGCTTTATATGGGACATCATCTCACGAACTTCTTCGTTTGAGAGATCATTGGTCTTTACTTGCAATGGTATCTTAGGACGAGAAACACCCTGAACAGGATTCTTTACACAAATCTCGCGCTCCATTAGAAAGTCAAAGAAGCGCTTCACTGAAGATAAGCGTCTAGCAACTGTTGTATTGGAGAGTAATTCTACTTCAGACATTGTGTCTCTATAGCGTGCTATATGTCTTTGAGAGACATCTCTTAGCCCACGAAATCCACCAACAGCACGCAAGAAGTTAAAGAAGTGCTTTAGGTCTCGCTTATAGGCATCCCTTGTATTTTGGGAGCGTGAGCGCAGCAAAAAGTCCGCAAAGAGATCATCAAGTTTTGAAAGGTTTTTAGAAGGTAAGCTATCCTTGCTATAATCTATATGCATTACTGATTCCAGATCTTTTTCTTAGAGGTTTTGTCGTAAACTTCTGTCCATGTATTAAGGGCCTGAACAAAATTATCTTCACTAGAAATAATCCATGTATTCATATGGCGTATATCATCCTTACTAAATACTATAAGCAAGTCACTCCTATCAAAATCATATTCATAATACATGCGCTTAAAAAGTTGGCGGCCCTTATTCGTACGTTTTTGATAATACTCAAACTGCGAAATTCTTCCGTGCTTTCTATTGGAAATTAACTTCTGTGTATCTTCATGTATAAGGTCAAAACAATTTCTCATCTTGGAGAGTAATCTATTTTTTCGTTTTAACTCTTTGTTATATTCTGTAACCAATGTAGAGAAAATTGAGCCTAGACCAGCGTTCTTCCTTGTAAGCTTATCCCCTACTAAAAGCCTCGCCTTTTCTATGAACTTATCCTTAATCATAAGGGTCTTGTGAACTACGGCGCCCATGTCTTTGTCAGCTTCCTCGTCAATATCAAGTGGAAGCTTGTTGCGAGAAACAATCAGCATGTCATACTCGTCATAACTAGGGCCTTCAATATGAAGTTGATCCTGTGTGAGTTTATGGGATGGTGCTTTGCCTAGAGTGGATTTTAAATTAGTCATGTAGTTAATTTTATAGGCCTTCTTACCCTTTGTCGATAACACTCTATTTGATGAAATTTTCCCCGCGTTGATTTTAAAAATATTGTATGTAGGCATAACTGCAATTATGCCTAACAATAAAACATGACATATACAGAACTGAAACATGCCATGTTTAAGAACGTAAAATCTTCACGTAACGCATTTAAACAGTCGTTTATTATCAATAGTCAAAAAAATATTAAGAAAGATATTCTTTAAGAAATGACAGAAGATCATTCTTTTTAAATGGCTTTGTAAGGTGACCAGTAAAGCCATGCTTGTGGTATTCGTCTAATTGTTCTCTAAAGACATTGGCCGTGAAGGCATAAACAGAGACAGGATTCTTTTTACCGATAAGAACCTCATGTGAGCGTATTTCTTTTAGAGCTTGTACGCCATCACATTCTGGCATTTGAATATCCATTAGGATCATATCGTAATCAGTTCTACGGGCCATTTTGATGGCCTCAGTTCCATTGGATGCCATATCTGGCTTAACTCCAAGTTTTCCCATATAGAGCCCAACTAGCTGACGATTACTCTCCTCATCATCTACCACAAGAACCTTCTTTCCAGTGTAGTCCTCACTATTAGATTTACCCGTCTTCTTTACTTCTACATCTATCGTATCAACAACCTCTAGATTTAAGTCTATAAAAAACAGGGACCCCTTACCATACTCTGATTCTACGTGAATCGATCCATCCATAAGTTCAATTAACTTCTTTGTAATAGAAAGACCAAGACCTGTTCCACCAAATTTACGAGAAATAGAATTATCGGCCTGACTGAACTGATCAAAGATCTGAACCAATTGATTCTTCTTAAGTCCAATACCTGTGTCTCTTACATTAATTCTTACTGTTTGATGTTTAAGACTCTTCTTGCGAAGTTCAATATCAGTCACAACACTTCCAGCTGCAGTGAACTTTATCGAGTTTCCTATTAAGTTGATAAGAATTTGTCTTATTCGTATTTGATCTGCACATACGAAGTCTTGAACATCTGGTGCGATTGAGACCTTAAAGTTTAAGTTCTTTTCTTTTGCCTGGAACTTGAAAATTTCTTCTACGTTATGGCAGAGATCAGCGAGAGAGAAATTAGAATTCTCCAGCTTAAAGTCCTCAGATTCAATTTTTGAATAATCTAAAATGTCGTTGATTAGCGCTAAGAGATTATCACTTGAGTTATATGCAGTCTTAGCATACTTTGCCTGTTTCTCATCAAGTTCAGTGTCACTCAAAAGTCCCAAGAATCCGATTATCGATGTTAATGGGGTTCTTATCTCATGAGACATTGTCGCTAAAAATGATGACTTCGCTTGAGAGGCCTTACGTGCCTCAAGAGTTCTTTTCTCTAGTTCTTCTTTAAACTTATTCTCATCATTTGTATTTATGGCTATTGTACAGTGAAGGTTATCTTCTTTCTCTGTTATAGAATCGATCTCAAAAGAGATTGTAGAGTAATTATCTTTTAAACCACCATCATGTAGAACGATGTCTTTCTTGACTACTCCACTTTGTCTCTTTACCTGTGAATCTATATCGTAGAAGGCCCTATGCCACTGAGACTTATAAGAGCTCTTAGACAGCTCCATTCCTGGGTGATCCTTATTCTTTTGATTGAAGCTGTTACTCGTCTCAATAATCTCTCCATCCTTCTTACGTATAACAATGGCCATCGGAGAGTGCTCGAGAAAGCTTTTAAAAATTGTGGCCATACTCCTTATTGGATAAGAGAGGTGGTTTGATAATAGGAATATAAAAATAAGTCCTACAAATGAAATAACAATTCCCACAAGAGAAATGAGAACTGAGTTCTTCTTTAATTTTTCCGATGTAGAGAATGTAGAAATACCAGCGATAATAAGACCTGTTTTTGCACGATCTATACTTGTCACATAGGGCATGACGACTTCATTTAGCTCTATACCTGCACAACATTCTTTCTTATTAATCATATAACTATCTTCATCTAGACGATTAAAGAGGATCTGATAGTTTTCAATATTAAATTTTATATTGTCCTTATGCTTCGGCTTTACACTTTCTGCGATGATTCTGCCATTCTCATTAACAATGTATATATAGAGAAGACTCTTTTCTTTTTCTATTAAACTATTCGCAAAAACCTGAGCATGATACTTACCAGAAAATGAGATCCTACTAATTGAGACTTTTAAGATATTAGTAATACTTTTAGAAAGCTGTGTCTCCGAACTAACTAACGTTTCTTTAAACAGGTTTCTGTTAATCACTAGCACTAAGAGGATTATTGAAATAAGCAACACAAAGAAAGACAAAGCTATCTTGACGTTGATATTTTCAAATTCTCTTGCACTTAGTTTTTTCATTTCTACTTATATGTCTTGTAACTAGAGTTCCAAAACACTCCCTTTTTCCAAGGTTTTTCAAAGCTTATTGGGACAGCTCCCATCCAGCCAGTATATCTACTCATAGTTTCTTTAGTAATCGGAAATGTTGGGATAAGAATCTTCTTTGGTACCTTCTTTCCCATCAACTTATCATAGGCAACACTCATTGATTTTCGCCCTATATCACCACAGAATTGAGCGGAGTCAATTACTGTACTACGGTTATTCTTTATATTCTTTACCGAAACAGGATCACCATCAATTGAGCCAACAAGTATTTCAGTTCTCTTTGCCTTGTTGATTTCGTTTACAATACTAATTCCACCACCATCATTAATAGTGAATATGACATCAATCGACCCTTTATCAGGAAAGTCCTTTACGATCTGCTTTCCGGCCTTCTTTCCACTTACTGGCTCAACTGCCTGATACGTTTTAAGAATTTTGAACTTCTTTCCATTCTCTGTTAAGGCATCAAAGAATCCATCAACTCTTTCTACTGTCGATGAAACCAGTGGGTATTCAACGAGAATCAGCTTGATTTCGTATTTACTGCTAAACTTTGAGCCTAGGTACTCTCCAACAAGGTATCCGGCCTGATAGTTATTAGAAGTAATATAGCTTGTGAGCTTTCCTTCCAAAATGTATTGATCATAAGCGATAACAGGAATATTTTTTTCGTTCGCTCTTTTTAAAGGCTTAACAAGAGCTGCGTTGTCGGTTGGTTGCACAATTATGAGATCCACCTTATCGATGTCAATAAGACGGTTCATTTGATCTATTTGATTCTCGACGCCGTTTTCCCCATCTCCAGCAACATACTTAATAAGCTTTACACCTGGAGTGGACTTTTTCTTACTTAATGCGTTTATTTTCTTTGCTTCGCTCTCAAGACCTTTTGCCATAGCAACCTGTCCCTCTATATTGCTTGACCAATACAGAACTCCAATTCTAAAGTCTTTGGCGGATACGCAAAGTGAAGTTGCTAGAGCAATAGCAACGATTATAATAGTTCTCGGCATTTAGCTTTCCTCATCTAAAAAGATGAACATATTATAGTATAAAACAAGGAAAATTATAGAGTTATATTTAGAAAATTGATCTAAAAGCTATTTGAATATCAGATAGTTAGTTCACGCCCAAGACCAACACCTGGATAGTGCCTAGAATTCGCTCCAGGGTAAGCATAACCATTGATTAATACTCTCCTTGGAGAGTCACTTAGGTTTACTGAGGAGCTATGGATCGTATATGGCCCAAAAAGCGCTAAATCTCCGGCCTCTAGAGTTAATTCCAGCTTATCCATTGAATCGATCTTTCTAAGTAGTTCACTGTTATTTTGGAGGTCCAAATGACCATTTTGATTGCTATTAGGGACAAATACTAGGGGCCCATTCTCTTTAGTCATAGCGTCTATTGCCAGGACTGTTTGAACATAACTTCCACGTCCATCAACATCACGCCACATATCAGTTCCATATCTTCTATGTTCGCTATCTTGGTGCCACTTGAACTCAATTCTTTCCCCAGGCATTTTAAAATGTGCCTGATTTATAATTTGATTTAATTCACTAGATTCTAAAATATCTGATACTGGTCGCAAGATACGCTCATCTTTAGAAAGATCTAAGAGTTTTCTTTCGTAGCCACCACACCAAACAATACGATTAAGACCACCTTCTTCAAATACAAAGTGACTCCCCTTTAGTTCTTGAGTGTTACCGTCAAGCTTTTGAGCAGTAGAAAATAAGTTTTCAAATGAATTCTTAGCATTGAGAATCTCATCTTGTGAGAATACATTCTTCAGTATAATGAATCCTTGCTTATAGAATTTTTCGACTTGTTCTTTAGTTAATGTCTTTAGTGCGTATTGTTCATTCATACATTTATTATAAACGCATACACAAAAAGTTCTTAGGGTGAAAATTCTTTCAATTATTAAGATTTACTAAAGTAGTATGTTTAACATCCTACGAAGAGGTTCAGCAGCGCCCCATAATAGCTGATCACCGGCCGTAAAAATATTTAGGTAGTCATCACCAAGGTTCATCTTTCTAACTCTCCCAACAACAGTTTTAAGAGTTCCTGATACATATCTTGGGCAGAGCTTTTCCCTCGTGGCCTCAGGAGTGTTTGGTACGAATTCAACCCATTCACTTGAGTTCTTTAGTAAGGATTCTATTTCCTTAATATCTACGTTCTTCTTAAGCTTGATAGTTAAGGCCTGTGAGTGTGATCTCAGCGCTCCAACTCTTACACATGTTCCATCAATTGGTATTGGATTATTCTCTCTTCCAAGAATCTTGTTAGTCTCAGAGTAGGCCTTCCATTCTTCCCTTGTTTGTCCGGCCTCAACTTCAGAGTCAATCCAAGGTATAACATTAAGGGCCAAAGGTGCTCCAAAACATTCACTATTTATTTCTTTTGACGATAGTAATTCGCTCATGGCCGCATCAAGATCAAGAATGTCGCCATCCATAAGCTCTTTCGACTTTTGACCTATTACATCCATTTGAGTCAGAAGCTCTTTCATATGTCTTGCGCCACCACCCGATGCTGCTTGGTAAGTCATAGAAGTCATCCACTCAACAAGGTCTTCTTTAAATAAGGCGCCAATTCCCATAAGCATTAAAGAGACTGTACAGTTACCACCAATGAAGTCTTTACGCCCTTCAGTTATGGCCTGATCAATGACATTTCTATTTACTGGATCAAGAATGATAACTGACTCTTCGTTCATTCTTAGCGCGCTTGCAGCGTCGATCCAATATCCCGTCCAATTTGCAGATCTTAGTTTAGGGTGAACTGATTTCGTATAATCTCCACCCTGACAAGAGATGATAATATCTAACTCAGAAAGTTTTTCTATTGAGTTGGCATCTTCTAATACGTAATCAACACCACCAATCTTTGGCCCAACTTGTCCGGCCTGAGATGTTGAAAAGAACTTTGGTTCGATTTTATCAAAATCATTCTCTGAAACCATACGGTCTAAGAGTACTGATCCAACCATTCCACGCCATCCAACTATTCCAACTTTCTTCATTTATTTTTTCCTTTAATCAAAAACTAGCACTTACCCGGTAAACAAACTCGGATAGGAGTATAAATATACTCTTCTACTTTTTCACCATTTATTAATTTTAACAAGGTTTTAAAAGCAGTCCTTCCTATTTCTTTTGGAGATTGTCCTACATTAAGATGACCAAGTCCCATGTTTAATAATTTTATTTGACTTGGTGTGGTATCAATAGAAATTATCTTTACTTTATTTTTATCAAAATATTTTTTAAACTTGGAAAGCTCTGACTTGTACTTGCTAAGGTCATCTTGCGCCCAACCTCCCATCATTGCTACAATTATATTCTGCTCTACAGATATAGAGTCTTTTATTATATGAACTGTTTGTGAAAGTGCGGTTACAGGTTTCTCTAGAGAATATAGAGGACACCTTTTAAGATATTTTAAGTTCTTGGACTTTTTACTAATCACATCTTTAAAGCCCTTTATACGTTGATTAAGATTGTCTGAATAACTATGTCCGCTGATAATGCATATGTGAGCATCAGCTTTGTGCTCCTTTAGGAGAGTTTGCGCCATTGTCTTGCCGAGGTCATAATTATTTGTTCCGATATAGCTGGATCTCTTAATTCCATTTCTTGCAAGATCTTTCTTATTAAAGTCAGCATCTAAAGTGACCAGAGGAATCTTCTTATTTCGAAGGACTCGCTTTAACTCTAAAGAAGTAAAGTCTGATTTAATAACAGCTAATGCCACTCCATCAATTCTGTTTTTCTTCATCGCAGATTTAAGCTTACGAATTTGAAGTCGAGGGTTTCCTTCACTCATTTGAATAAAAATACAATTGTTTTTGGTTTTCAATGCTTCGCTCTTACAACCACTCTTAACATCTTTAAAGAAGTCGAGGTGAGTGTCTTTGGTTAAGAACAACAGGTTCTTATTAGTAGCAAGAGTACTAGACATCGTGATCAGTAGCAGAAATATAGTAATTAGCTTCATTGTGCCTCATTAGTTCAATAAACAGATATTGTATATTTAATAAAATAACTGAACAACTTTTTTCTTGCCACATTATTGAATGATCTCTTAGACTTATATCAGTACCGAAGGGGTGCATCTTTCAGATAGCTATAGTTAGGAATGTAAAGCAATTGTTCCAACGATCTAGAGTGAGGGGAAAGTTGCCGAAGCAGGAATCTTGTTCTTTACACAGATCTCTGCTGGTTACCAAGGGAGAAGCCTTGGAACTGTCATCATAGACTTTGATGGAGCACTTCGGGGATTCTAGAATATCCCCCCTTCGAAATACATTTTATACAACTACTTTGTGAGGAATCATGAGTTCAAAGATTATTGTTGCCAAGTTTGGCGGAAGCTCAATGGCAGATTTAACAGCGATGAAAAGAAGCGCAACTGTATCAAGTGATCAGCATGCAAATGTTGTCGTGGTCTCTGCTGTTTATGGTGTAACGAATCTGCTAATTTCTCTGGCGCAAAATGCGACTAAGCATGATTGGGAAAATGTAGAACAAGTTTATAATGAAATTGAAAATAAACATTTCTCTATACTAGAAGAAATGAAAGCTTCAGATGAGCTTCAAGAATCAGTAAAGGCCCTTTTAAGTGAAGCTAAGACACTCGCAAGGGGTATGTTTCTATTAAAAGAGTGTTCTGAAAAGGCATATGACTCTTTAGTATCCCTTGGCGAAAGACTGTCGTCTACAATCTTCACGGAAGTTGTAAAAGGCATATACACGACTAAGAAAGCACAGTGGTTTGATATTCGACGAGTCATGAGAACAAATGACGAGTACGGAAAGGCCACACCACAAATCGAAGAAGTAGAAAAATTATGTAACAAATATATGATTGACTGTAAGTATGGTGATTCTGTCTATGTAACACAGGGCTTTATCGGCTCGACATTAGATGGAATGACAACAACTCTTGGCCGCGGGGGAAGTGATTATTCCGCTGCATTAATTGCTGAAGGAATCGGCGCAGACATTCTCCAAATATGGACAGACGTTGCAGGAATCGCGACAACTGATCCACGCATCGTTCCACAAGCAAAACTTCTCAATGAGATTACTTATTCAGAAGCTGCTGAGTTAGCGACTTTCGGGGCCAAGATTTTACACCCAACAACACTTACACCAGCTCTTAGAAGTAATGTTCAAGTATTTGTTGGCTCAAGCTATGAGCCAAATGAACCAGGAACTTGGATAAAAACAAAGACTGAGTCAACACCACTTGTGAGAGCAATGGCCTTAAGAAAGGGTCAGTCACTCTTAACACTCTCAACACCAAAAATGCTTCATTCACATGGGTTTCTTTTTGAAATTTTCAAAGTGTTCAATGATTACAAAATAAGTATCGACTCAATTACGACTTCAGAAATCTCAGTTGCCGTAACTCTAGATGATTCGACACTTTTAAATAGTAAAATCATTGAAACTCTTGGTACACTTTGTGATGTAAAAGTAGAAGAGGGCCTTAGTCTAGTTAGCTTAATTGGAAATGATATTAACCATACTCCAAAGCTTGCGGCAAAGATCTTTAACTCACTAGATAATATTAATGTTCGTATGATTTGCTTAGGAGCAAGTAAGCATAACTTTTGCTTTCTTGTTAAAGAAGCGCAAGCTAACGAATGTATAGAGAAACTGCACAAGGAATTCATAGGATGAAAATAGCTCTCTTAGGAAAAGGGAAAACAGGCTCAAAAGTTATTGAACTTGCCGCTTCAAACCCAGATATTTCTTTAACTATTTTCGATTCTAATAATCGTCCTACAAGAGAAAAACTACAGGGTCATGATGTGGCCTTATCTTTTCTGACTGGAGATATATTTCTTGAATACATTGAAGAAATTAGCGCCTCAGGAATATCCGTAGTTTCAGGCAGTACTGGTTTTGATTGGACACCTGAAAGATTAGAACTTGTCAGTAAATCCAACTCTCCATGGATACATTCAAATAACTTTTCGCTTGGAATGAATATTGTAAAAGAGATGATCTCTATTCTTTCTAAAGCAAATGCACTATTTCAAAACTCAGAATTTAAAATACATGAAATTCACCACACAAAGAAAGTCGATGCTCCAAGTGGAACGGCCAAGGCCTGGAAGAACTGGCTAGGTCATGAAGCAGAAATGACTTATGAAAGAACTGGTGATGTTGTTGGAACACATGAACTTACACTAAAAACAAATAATGAAGAAATTTTTCTTCGTCACGAAGCACTAGATAGAAAGATATTTGCAGAGGGCGCGCTATGGGCATGCTCTCAAGTAAATAACTTAAGGCCAGGTCTTCATGACTTTTCAGACGTAGCTAAAGAAGCATTAGCAAAGGCATAATATGGATATTAATTCTACACCACTATGGACAGCAATAATCACACCTATGCTACAAGACGGTGAAGTCGATTATGACTCATTAGAAAACTTATTAAACGCGCAAAATGAAGCAGGTAATGGAATTCTAATTCTAGGCTCAACAGGAGAGGCCCTTAACCTTGACGAAGAAGAGTCAATTAAGGTCTTAGAGTTTACGTGTGCTATTCCTAGAAAGGTTCCTCTTATGTGTGGAATCGGAGGAATAAATCTAAGACATACAATCAAGTGGACAAACTTTTTAAATAAACTTGATATTGATTGCTATCTAGTTGTGACACCTCTCTATGCAAAGCCTGGAGATGAGGGACAGTATGAATGGTTTAAGGCCGTAATGGATAAAGCAGTAAAGCCATGTATGCTCTACAATGTACCAAGCCGTACAGGTAAGGACATGTCACTAGAAGCTGTTAAAAGACTAAATACTCACAAGAATTTTTGGGCAATAAAAGAAGCTTCAGGCTCTGTTGATATGTTTGCTAAGTATGTTGAAGCTGCTGGTGAAAATGGAAGAGTCTATAGCGGTGATGATGCAATGATGCCAGACTTTACAAAAGTTGGAGCTAAGGGACTTGTCTCAGTTGCTTCAAATGTATGGCCAAAGGAAACTCATCTCTATGTTAAAAAGTGTTTAGATTCATCACTTAGTAAAGAAGAAGCAAAGCTTTGGGTAGATTCAACAAACTCATTATTTGTTGCCTCTAATCCAATTCCTGTAAAGTGGCTTATGACTATAAAAGGTCAAATCCCAAGTGGTGCCCTAAGAGCTCCTCTAACTTTAAAGGATATGGTTGATAAGAATGTAGTTACAGAATCACACGAAAATATAATTAATTGGTATAAGGAAAGCGTATGAAATGGGAAGAAATCTTAAAAGGTTTAGAGTCGGGAGAGCTTCGCTCTGCAAATAAAGTAGACGGTAAATGGGTTGCTAACACAGAGGTTAAGCAAGGAATCCTTGAAGCGTTTAAAAATGGAAATAATGTAAATCAAGACCAGTTTAACTGGGATGGTTTTGTAGATAAGCACAATATTCCTGCCAGAAAGTTTACAACGGAAGATGGTGTAAGAATGGTTCCTGGCGGATCAAGTGTTAGAACAGGTGCTCATATTGCTAAAGGTGTAATCATTATGCCTCCAGCATATGTAAATATCGGTGCATTTGTTGATGAAGGAACAATGATTGATTCTCACGCACTAGTTGGTTCTTGTGCACAGATTGGGAAAAACGTTCACCTATCAGCAGGTGTACAAATTGGTGGTGTTCTTGAGCCAATTGGACTTGCTCCTGTAATTATCGAAGATGGTGCTTTCATTGGTGCTGGTGCAGTAATTGTTGAAGGTATCCAAGTTTTAAAAGAAGCTGTTATTGCTCCTGGAGTTATTCTTTCAAAAGGTGTTCCAGTTTATGACTGTGTACACGGAAGAACTCTAGAAAAAGGTGAGCCTATTCCAGAGAGAGCTGTTGTTGTCCCAGGGACAAGACCTGTAAGTGACAAGCTTCCATGGGCCAAAGAAATGGGCCTAAACATGAATTGTGCAATGATTATTAAGTATCGTGATGAAAAGTCTGATGCTTCATTAGAGTTAGAAAGTTTCCTAAGGTAACTTAAGGTATAAAAATGCTAGAGCTTCACAGAGAAAATATTGAGAAAATTATTAAGAGAATTGATTCTTCATTCTACTTCTATGATCTTGATGCCCTTGAACGTCACCTTACATATATGAGGGATAACAAGGATGAATCTGTAAAGCTCTGGTTTGCTTGTAAGGCCAATCCCCTATCATCAATTCTAAAGCTTATTAGAAACGTCGGTTTTGGAGTTGATGTCGCAAGCTTAGGTGAACTTGAGCAAGTTGTATCTAGTGGCGTAAAGTCCGAAGATATTATTTCAACAGGCCCAAGTAAAAGCCGTGGCTACATAAGAAATCTCTTAAAGAATGAAATTAACTCTGTCGTTGTAGAAAGTCTCTACCAACTAAAGTGGCTCGATGAACAGGCCAAAGAAGAAGGTGTTACGGCCAAGGCATTATTAAGAGTTCAACTTCCATGGGATGAAGGAAAGTCAGTTCTAGGTGGAAATGAAATATCTGCTTTTGGAATGGATAAGGCCGCGTGGGAAAAAGTTAAACTAAGTGAATACCCAAATGTAGAAGTCATAGGCTTCCATGTTTTTCAGTGGGGAAATATCCTAGAGGTTTCGCAACTCGAAAAAATCTGGGATAAAACCTGTATTGAAGTTAAAGATCTCGCAAAGACTATGAACGCTTCGCTAGAAGTCATAGACCTTGGTGGAGGGCTTGGTATTCCTTATCAAAACCAAACGAAGAAAATAGACTTCAAAGATATTAACGATATTCTTGTTGCATTAAAGAACAAGCACGGACTTAATAAAATCTGGATGGAACTTGGCCGATTTGCCGTAGGTGAATGCGGGTACTACCTCTCTCAAGTAATCGATAGAAAGACGGTAAGAGGAAGAGAAATCCTAGTTCTTGATGGTGGTACAAACCATATCGCAAGACCCGCTCTAACTGGACAGGCATTTCCATGTAAGGTCGTTAAAGAGAATCACTCTAAGACTACTAAAGAATTTCATGTTCATGGTCCACTTTGTACAGCAATTGATAAACTTGGCGTATTTGAATTACCTGATGATGTTGATTATGGTGACTGGCTGATGTTCTCTCAGGCCGGTGCATATGGATTTACAGAAGCTATGCCATTCTTTCTATGTCATAACCTTCCTGCTGAAATCGTGAGCTATAAAGGCGACGTGATGACTCCACGTGGGATTAAAACTAGTTCTGATTGGTTAGTTTAAGCTTTCTTAAAACGTATTGCCTCATTGCTGAAATAGGAAATGCTCCTGATAACTGACAGTAGTATCCTCCAGGACAACTCCTATCATAAACTTGGCAGGTTCTATCCTTGTCCTTATCAAGTGCAAGTGCACCACCGTAGACGTGAACACCAATAACTTCACCAGATGATTTTTCTATTATGGGAGAACCTGAATTCCCTCCAAACAAATCAAGATCATATTCTAATTCTCTTGAGCGAGATGTTTTAACAAAACCATTTCTCGCTATTTTCTTAGGCATACCAAGAGGTGAACCAATAGAGAAAACTTCACTTCCAATTGTACTCGATGCTTTTAGTTTTAAATATGGCCTATGTTCTACTGATTTCTTTAATTTTAAGATGGCATAGTCTCCACCCTCTTCAGGATCATAGAGAACATCAACAACACTTTCACACTCAACAGTATCAGTAATATTGGAAACACCATCTTCATAGTCAAAAGCAAATGTAACTTTGTCACAAATATTATTGTGGTTATAATCTTCAACAAAAAGACAGTGTCCTGCGGTCATCATAAGATCAGGGGCCACAAGAAAAGCACTACACTCTCCAATAGAGTTTTGCTTTGCAAATCTTTGTTCAGGACAAAGATTAGACTTTTCCTCAACACTCACAAAATCAGCTAATCGCTCCTTCTTAATCATCACCGCTACAGCGTTCGATGCCTTAGCTTCCATGGCCGAAAGCTTCGACGAATTTATAGTCGTAGATCTTCGATCATCCTCACCAAAAATAGTGGCAAATGCACCATTTCCTAAGAAGCTAAACAAGAAAGTAAGTATTAGAAATCTCATGTATCTCTTATGCAATAAAACCGAGATCAAGAGGTAAAAATCTCATCATTTTGAAGATATTACAAAAACTCCATTTTTTTTGTTTCCCCATCTCAAATTCTGCTAAATTCCCCCAAAATAAAAAAGAGAACAAGAGAGAGTTTTATGAAGATGACATTCAAGGCATTGGTGATTCTACTATCAATAGTATCAGCAACAAATGCATGTAAATTTGAAGATGAAGATCGTATTGAAAAGGTACTCGCTGTAACTGGACAAAACTTCTATAATCAAAAAGATGAGCTATGCGAGAACCTCGAAGAACATAGCAAGAAACTCTATAATAAGATGGCAGTAGAAGAAGTTCTAGCAATCCATGCTTATACCGAAAACAGCTGGTATCGCAAAATAAACGGCGTCCTAAGAAGCCCTGGAAGATACTCTGCAGCTGACAAGGCCCTATATAAACCACTAGCAAATATCCTTAAAGAAGGTCTTTTAAAAATGCCTAAGTACAGTGGTAAAGTTATTAGATGGGCAGACTGGGGCGAAAGAACAATTAAGCGTTTAAAAGTCGGAAAGAATAAACTCATGAAAGCATTTACTTCTTCATCAAAGAATCTGGCCTTCACTTGGGGAAGCAAGAACGTAAAAATGATTATTAAATCAAAGACTGGAAGATATATTGGTTTCCTATCTCAATACGAGCACGAACAAGAAGTACTCTTTCCACCATATAAGAAGTTTAAAGTTACGAAGAAAGCAGAAGACGGTCACGTTACTGTTTTTGATATGACTGAGCAGTAAATAGATTAACGCCTTGGAGTACTAACTCTGAGGCTGATAATTCAACTTAAGAATGATTTATTTAAAGGTATTTAAAGGTATATTTAAAGGTACGCGCGTCCTTATCGTGATTTTGAATAGTTATATATCAAAAACTCTTTAAATTACTATGCAGGTTATAAACTCAACATAAAAAATCTATAAAATGTATCTTCTTGCATAGATAAGTAACTTTCTACAGCTAAAGAAGCGACTATTACAAGAATATATCTTGTCACAGTAGCTCTTGAGTCAAATCTCGAAAGGAATTGTTTTATAGATTATTGAAATCACGATACGGACGCGTGTACCCCAATTTATATCTTTACCTAACAATTAAAGGTCACCCATTACAAAGTCACCGAAAGCACAATATGAACGACTAAAGAAAACTTCATGATATCTATTGTAGATCCTATCAGCTTTTTCGCTCGCAAATGAGTTTAATCTCTCTGACTCATTACTCCAGCAATTATTAAAGTCAAAGTCATTAGTTAAATATACTGCCTTCATAAGTTTCTTATAGGCCTTTACATCTTTAGACAAAGCTTTCTTGTAGAAACGACATGCCTTTTGGTTCTTTCCTGACTCTGCAAATTCGTTTGCCTTAAAGATATCTGCATTAGCTTTATCTACTATTTTTTCTGTTGATTTAACCCATCTTTTCGCCTTTCTCAAATCGCTACTACAACTGGCATTGGCCATACTTATATTTACTAGGCATCCCAAGATTATAATTAGTGTTTTCATTTTTTCTCCACTAGCTTTAAATATTTAAGGTGTTTCAGTTATATAGCTAAAGGAAAAAATGTACATTCATTCTTGTTTAACTGAATATTTTATAGACTTAATGTTCAGACTCAATGTAAACACAAGTGCTAAAAAAGAAGATGAGGTCGACAGAACAAAAAAGAGAAGTTTGTAAGAAAATAAGAAACTCTGTTCAGGATAAACAAATATTCCCCTTCCAAAGTCCCCCCTACCTTACTAGACTATAAGGGGAGAAAAATTTATGAAAAAAGAAATTATCAAAATTGATGAAGTTGGAACGAGTCCACTAAATCTTTATAAATATACGCTCACAGGAATATGCGAAGGTCCGTCTATTTATATTCAGGCCAATGTTCATGGCGCAGAAGTTCAAGGTAACGCCGCGATCTTTAAACTCGTTGAGAAATTAAAAGACATAGAATTTAAAGGTAAGATTACACTAGTCCCTCAGGCCAACCCATATGGCTCAAGCGTGAAGATGGGAACATATACCTATGGAAGATTCAATCCTGTCACGGGAGATAACTGGAATAGAATGTACCTCGACTTTCTCTCACAAAAAGAAGGTCAAGGTCGAATCAATATTGATCAATTCGTTCTAGAGCATGGTCACAAAGAAGAGGCCGACATTGTTCGCCTATTTAAAGAACTGATCTCTCAAAAGATTCAAGAGTATCGTGACTTCCACTCTCCTTATGAAATAAGCGAGAATAAAAACCTTTTCATTAAATTACAGGAAATGGCGGCCGATGCTGATATGGTTCTTGATCTTCACACAGGGCCCATAGCTACGCGCTATATTTATACTGCTGAATATTTAAAAGATAAGTGCACGGACATAAACTTTGCTCACTATATCGTTATTCCAAACGAGTTTGGTGGTGCGATGGATGAGGCGACATTTAATCCTTGGGTAAAACTCTACTCTGCACTTAAAGAAAAGGGACGCATTCTTGAGCATCTCTTTGAATCATACACAGTCGAACTTGGTGGTGAAGAATATATCTCAATGAATGATGCAGAAGTGGATGCCGATAATATTCTTAATCTTCTTCATAAAAGAGGTGTCCTTGTAAACTATACCCCAAATATCAAAGAGGTAGAAAAGCACTTCTGTCCTCTATCAGATTATAAGATGTATCGCGCAGCGCATTCAGGACTTATTGAATATCATAAGGCACCAGGAGAGAGTTTTAATAAGAATGAAATCATTGCAAGCCTTTATCGCTTTGACGAGCTTGAAGATCTCGATAAGTCTGTAACGCACATTAGAGCGATTACAAGAGGTATTGTTATAAATCATATCCCGACGAGTAATGTAAAAATGGGAATGGATCTTATTGAATGCTTCACATATAACGACTAATTTCACAGGCATACACCTCTAGAATCATTTACATTTCTTTTACAAACGATTTGAAATCGCTTTGATAAGATGATTCTGGAGGTCAAGATGACAACAGAAACAAACTCTAATAAGTACACACTTTCAAATATCAACTGGCTAAATACAGTTTTCCTATTAGGAAGCCCCGTTGTGGCCCTTCTTGGAACATATTACTGGTTAGCAACTGATGGTTTTAGCTGGTCTATAATGATGCTAGCTTTTGCCTTTTGGTGGATAACGGGACTTGGTATCACGATGGGATACCACAGACTACTTTCACATAGATCATATAAGGCCCACCCAGTTATAAAAGCAATTCTTCTTATCGCTGGTGGTAGTGCGGTTCAAAACTCAGCACTTAAGTGGTGTAATGATCACAGAGTTCACCACGGAAAAGTAGATACACCAGAAGATCCATATAATATTAATGAAGGTTTCTTCTTCGCACATATGGGTTGGATACTTTTAAAATCTGATATCAGTGACTATAAGTACTCAAGAGATCTTCTTAACGACAAAATGGTAATGCTTCAAGACAAGTACTATATGCCAATGATTATCTTCTTTAGCTTCTTGCTACCAGGTATTCTTGGTCACTTCATTGCTGATTCGTTTCTTGGAGGATTCTTCTTTGCTGGTTTTGCGAGAATTGTCATTGTTCACCACGGAACATTCTTCATCAACTCTCTTTGCCACGTCCTAGGTTCTCGTCCATACGATAGAGATCAAACGGCCAGAGACAGCTGGATTACTGCTCTCTTCACTTTTGGAGAAGGTTATCATAACTATCACCACACTTTTCAAAGTGACTATAGAAATGGGATTAAGTGGTACCACTTTGATCCAGGAAAATGGTTAATCAAAGCTCTTTCTTATACTGGGCTTGCTTTTGATCTTCGAAAAGTAAAACAAGAAGATATTATCGCAAAAATGATTCTCGCCAATGTTAATAAAGCATCAAAGAGAAATATCAACGTTAGTGAAATGGCGGATTTTGTTAAGCTTAAATCAAAAGAAGTTTTAACTAAAATTAAAGAGCGTAAAAATACTGACAACTCTGAGCTCTTAATGCAATTAAGAATTCTATTAAAACAAAGTCGCAACTTAAAAGCTTAAAAGATACATTTAAAGAATTTGCCCGCTTATCTTTGCGGGCAGATTCTAACTACCTAAAAATATATTACTGTTCAAAAAACCAATATATTTTAACTTTTGCAAAATATTAAATACTTAATCTTAATCTAAGATTTTTTCAAATACTCATATATCCTCTATTAAATTTATAAAACAAGGAAATCAGAGGAGAGAGAGAATGAAATTTATAATAATAGCACTAACTTTTTCAATGGCATGGGCGGAATGTAGCATTCATTATAATAGAACGGCCTGTGATGGCCTTCATCGCAGTGGAAAAACTAACGCTGAAATGAGTTATAAGAAATGCAAAGGAAAAAAAGAATGTACTAAGACCAAGGCCGCTACATCACTGTCACAATGTCAGGAGGCCGCCATGAACTCATGTAAGAACCGTAGATTTGACATAACAAAATCAAAAGTTATTACAGCAACATGGAAAGGTAGCGAAATTAAATCTAAAGAGGGTAATAAAGACTTTTGCTTAACTTATAAAAATAGAGCTACTGAATTTAATCAATGTTCACAATAAAAAAGAGGGGCCAATGAACTTGGCCCCTTCATATTAAAATCTAAAACCAACACCTAGACCAACAATATATGGATCGATGTCTACATCTGCAGTTACTTTTACGTCACCGTAAGTAGTTGCAGTTAAATCAGTAGATAGCTTTAACTTTTTAATATCTACGTTGAAGTAAATATTATCTGCCATTTTATAGTCAGCACCAACTTGTAGAGCATAACCAAAGCTATTGTCATAAGTTACTTCTTTCATTGCACCAGAGTTTTCACCATAGAACATTGTATAGTTGATACCTGCACCAACGTATGGCTTAAAGCTTCCCATTTCATGGTGGTACTGAGCAAGTAGCGTTGGTGGAAGTAGTGAAACATCACCAAGATCTAGCGTTGCTGGACCAGTAGAGTTATAAACAGATACTTCATGAGTTGTTGTTGCAAGAACAAGTTCCATTGCGAAGTTATTTGTTACGAAGTAAGAGATATCTACTTCAGGTACAGAAGAGTTACTAATTTTAGCATCTCCACCTACTAGCGTTGGTGTTCCCGCTTCATCAGGCATTACCTGAATAGCACGCATTCTAACCATCATATCACCACTAGCTGCTAGAGCAGATGGTGCAATTGCAAATAAAGACGCTGCCGTCATTGCTAAACACATCATTTTTTTCATGTTTTCTCCTTTTTAAGTTTTCCTTGAATCAAAGGTAAAGCTTTGGAGACGATGGCGATATTTTTTCAATCACAATCAAACATGATTAAGAACAGTTTAGAAACTCTTAGAAAATATATTCAAAGAGTTTCTTTCGATGTATTTCTTTCTCTCTAAATAAATCGTGCTTAGCCTTTGTAAGAGTTACTAATGTACAATCACTTAACAACTCACACATTTTCTTTATCTCATTAGGATCAACTACTTCATCGTCGGTTGCTTGAAACATAACGACTTTCATTCTTAGTTTATCTACACCAGAGTGCCTTGTATGGGCCTTAACATAGGCGCCACTAACCCATCCAAATGTATTTCCACCAGTTGTTAGCTCTGGATGTTCTTTGTGGATGAATGTCGAGAAGTCATACCATTTTCTTGAGCTAGTCGAGCGATTAGTCATATGAAAACTTCTCTCTTTGTAGTCTCCTTCACCAAAGGCATAACTCTCCTTTAAAGGTGTCGATGACAAAAATGATGTTACGTTTCGAACTAATGTTTCGGGCAGGCCAAAGGCCTTAATTTTAAACATAGGTGAAGAAAGAACGAGCTCACTAACTAGACTTGGATTAATCTTCGCGTACTCAAACGCAATCAGACTTCCCATTGAGTGACCAATAAACTTAATTTTAGAAAATCTAATTTTCTTCTTTAACTTTACCAAAAGTTTGTCGATATCATTTATATACTGATCAAAATTTTGAACATGAATTTTCTGTTTATTTTTCAAGGGCCTAGAATTTAATCCCTGCCCGCGCTGCTCGACAAGGACAACATTCTTCTTTGCTTTCTTTTGAATATCTAGCGCCATACCGAGATACATTAAATAAGGCTCTTTATTTCCAGGAAGTATAACTACTAGTTCACTACTTTCAACATCTCCAGTTAAGAGACAATAGTTTTCTGATTTACAATCATTATATGTTGGAAGGATTCTTTCCTTATAGTCCTTAATCATCCCCTCTAATGAGTAAGTATTTATAGAAATAGCAAAGAACAACATTATCTTTAATACATTGGGCATTATTAAGTCCTTATATCGAAACATATTCCCTCTAGTGGATTATGCGTAATTTAGTGAAAATAAGATGTGCAAGAGTTTCAAAAAAACCAACAGTCTCATAAGTTCTTACTCGATGATGAATTCTTTGAGAACTTTACCTCTATACACACTCGCAAGAACTATCTTATAGACATTAATCAATTTTTGGAATGGGTCGAGTTTTACTTCAAAGTTAGCTCCTATGACAAGATTCAGCGAATACATGTCATTAAGTATAGAAACTTCTTATCAGAGGCCGGAGGTCATTCTGGAGAGCCCTGTAGTCCTAAAACGATCAACCGCAAGCTTGCTAGTCTCTCGACTTATTTTAAATATCTCGTTGAAAGAAACTATTGTAACTTCAACCCTGTCTCAAGTGTAAAACGTCCAAGACCAGAGGTTAAAAGCCCAACAAATGCACTCAAGAAAGAACAGGTACTTGAGATCTTTGATGCTATTTCAAAGAATAAGAACTCAGGACCTCTTCATATGGCACTTTTAGTGACTTTCTTCACTACTGGTCTTAGAAAGAGCGAGATCTTAAACCTTAAATTCAAAGACTACCAAAGACTTGGTGAGAATATGGTTTTAGAGTTTCGTGGAAAGGGTGGAAAACTTGGAAAGAAGCTTTTAAACCCTACATGTATCAAAGCACTGGATGAATACATTCTATGGATGGAAGAAAAAGAACGTGGTCACAAAGAAAATGACTGGTTATTTCAGCCGACGAGAAACCCAGCTGATCCAGAAAATTTAAATAAACCCCTTAATCCTAAAACGATTAATCAAATGATATCAACTTATGCAAATAAGGTAGGTATTGGCCTTAAGGTAACTCCACACTCTGCACGTGCGACTTTTATAAGTGAATTACTCGATGTAGGTGTAGACATATATACCGTTGCTAGAGAAGTAAATCATGCGTCTGTTAAAACGACTCAGGAGTATGATAAGAGGCGAAAGAAGCTACTTGAGAGCCCAGTCATGAAGATAGACTGGGAATGATGCTATAGAAATTAGGCGGCCTTTTTGTCGGCCACAAGCTCTTTAATCACTTCTATGAAATTTTCTGACCTTAGGTCTTCTTTTTCAAAAATATGTAGAAATCCAAGTGTCATTAGCTTCATTTTTCCTAATTGATCAAACTTTTCTGATGAAACCAGAACAAAGTTACAGTGTTGAAATAAGAGCTCTTGTGAAGATTTGACGATTAACTCGTCACCTCGAATATTTGGCATAATATAGTCTAGAATCACGCACGCAGGCTTCTTTTCAACAATTGCATCATGTCCAATATGTGGGTCATGATAAACTTCGTATTCAAGTCCTGTATCTTTAAAGATTTTATCAAATACTTTTTGCATGACTTTATCGTCATCAACTATAATTACGTCCATTACTTCTCCATTCATCTCACTTTTCGGCTAAGTGATTATAAAGTTTAGAGTTCTAGTCTCATTTTGTTGAGAACCAAGGCCAACAAACCGCATCAATCAACCACATCTAGTACCGTCATTTTTCCGTCATACACTATATATAGTATGACCATGGTGCAGCATTGGATTAAAAAGTACTTCTAAAATTTGTATGTAAGAATTTTTAAGATGATAATTTTTGATGGTTTCAAAATTTGACAATTACGAAAGCCCCTTACTGGTAGTGATCTAGGCCATAACAATTATTTCTCTTTATTTATTGCGCAATGCATGATATAACTTTTTATCACCTCTATGACCTGTTGTATATTGCCTTTCGAGCCGCCGAGGCCTACTATTTTATAAGTACAACACACACAACAAACAACACATACGAAGCACACACAAAGACTGACAAAACTAATGCGTTAATACACATGTTTGAGAAGTTTTGCACGATGTAAGGAGAGATCTCGTGGATCCTATTTTAGCACCAAATGAAGACAGATTTGTTCTTTTTCCAATCAAGTATCACTCGGTATGGGAAATGTACAAGAACCACATGGCCGTATTCTGGACAGCAGAGGAAATTGACCTCGTTCCAGATTTAGCTGACTGGGAAAAACTAAATGACAATGAAAGGCACTTCATTACTCATGTTCTTGCCTTCTTTGCTGCCAGTGATGGAATCGTAAACGAAAACCTTGCACAGAGATTTTATAACGATGTACAAATCCCTGAAGCACGTTGTTTCTATGGTTTCCAAATTGCTATGGAGAATATCCACAGTGAAACATACTCGCTATTAATCGATACATATGTAAAAGACCCAGTAGAAAAAGATAAGTTATTCCACGCAGTAGAACACTTTGATTGTGTTTCTAAGAAAGCTAAGTGGGCACTAGATTGGATTTCTTCTAAGAACTCTTTTGCTGAAAGACTAGTTGCTTTCGCAGCAATCGAAGGTATTTTCTTCTCTGGTTCTTTCTGTTCAATTTTCTGGCTTAAGAAACGTGGTCTAATGCCAGGTCTATGTTCATCAAACGAGTTCATCAGCCGTGACGAAGGTCTTCACTGTGAATTCGCAGTTCTTCTTCACTCTCTTCTTTCTGATGAAGAAAAAGCTTCTCCAGAAACGATTAAGAAGATCATGATGGAAGCAGTAGAAATTGAAAAAGAATTTATCCTTGAGTCTCTTCCTGTATCACTTATTGGTATGAACAAAGAGCTTATGGGTCAATATATTGAGTACGTGGCAGATTTCTGGATGGATAGACTAGGAACACCAAAACAATACAACACAGAAAACCCATTTGATTGGATGGAGCTTATTTCTCTTGAAGGTAAAACAAACTTCTTCGAGAAAAGAGTATCTGAATATCAAAAACCGGGTGTACTTACAGACAAGACACTTAACACATTCACACTGGACGCGGAGTTTTAATAATGTATGTAATGACAAGAAGTGGCGATAGAGAGCCAATTAAATTTGATAAAATTACTGACAGAATCTCAAGCCTTGCATTTGGTTTAGATCCTAAACATGTTGACTCATCAATGATTACTCAAAAAGTAATTGAAGGTATCTATGATGGAATCACAACTAAAGAACTTGATAATTTAGCAGCTGAAACAGCAGCATACTTAGCAACTACTAACCCTGACTATAATGTTCTAGCTGGTAGAATTGCAGTATCTAACCTTCACAAAGAAACGAAGGGTTGTTTTTCAGAAAATATTAAAGAAATGTACCACTGGGTAAACCCAAAAACAGGTGAGCATGCTCCTCTAGTTTCAAAAGAACTTTATGAAACAGTTATGGAAAATGCAGAGCTTCTTGATAAAGCACTAATCGACAAAAGAGACTTTAACTACGATTACTTCGGTTTCAAAACTCTTGAGAAGTCATACCTATTAAAAATGGGTGGGATCATCACAGAGAGGCCAGGTCAAATGTTAATGAGAGTTTCAGTTGGTATCCATATGAATGATATGGATGCTGCGATTGAAACTTATAACTTAATGAGTGAGAAGTTCTTTACACATGCAACTCCTACTCTATTCAACTCAGGAACAACAAAACCACAACTTTCAAGTTGTTTCCTACTGACTATGAAGGACGATTCTATTGATGGTATCTACGATACACTCAAGCAAACGGCCCTTATTTCTCAGTCAGCTGGAGGAATTGGACTTTCAATTCACAATATTCGTGCAAAAGGTTCTCTAATTAAGGGAACAAATGGAACTTCTAACGGAATCGTTCCAATGCTTAGAGTATTCAACGATACAGCGAGATATGTTGACCAAGGTGGTGGAAAGCGTAAGGGTTCTTTCGCAGTTTACCTAGAGCCATGGCATGCAGATATCTTTGATTTCTTAGAAATGAAGAAGAACACTGGTAAAGAAGAACAAAGAGCAAGAGACCTTTTCTATGCACTTTGGACTCCAGATCTTTTCATGAAGAGAGTTGAAGAAGATGGTGAGTGGTCACTATTCTGTCCACATGAGTGTCCAGGTTTAGCTGACACTTACGGTGCAGGATTTGAAGAACTATATAATAAGTACGAAAAATCTGGAAAAGCTAAGAAGACAATTAGAGCTCAAGACCTTTGGTTTGCAGTTCTTGAGTCACAAGTTGAAACTGGTTCTCCTTATATGCTCTACAAAGATGCAGCTAACGAGAAATCAAACCAGAAGAACCTTGGAACAATTAAGTCTTCTAACCTTTGTACAGAGATCTTAGAATATACTGCTCCTGACGAAGTAGCTGTTTGTAACCTAGCATCTGTTGCTCTTAACATGTTTGTTAAAGAAGAGAATGGAAAAGCTGTTTACGATCACGATGCTCTTTATAAAGTTGCATATAGAATGACTCAAAACCTAAACAGAATCATTGATGTAAATTACTACCCAGTAATTGAGGCAAAGAATTCTAACATGAGACACAGACCAATTGGTCTTGGTGTTCAAGGTCTACAAGATACATTCTTCAAGATGAGACTTCCATTTGAAAGTGCTGAAGCGCTTCAACTGAATAACGACATCTTTGAAACAATTTACTTTGCTTCTGTAACAGCTTCAAAAGATGCTGCAATGAAAGAAGGTCCATACCAAACATATGAAGGATCACCTGCTTCTCAAGGTCTTCTACAATTTGACCTTTGGGGACATAGTGCTCACTCGGGAAGATGGGACTGGAAAGCGCTTAAGGCAGAAATCAAGGAACACGGAATGAGAAACTCTCTTCTAGTTGCTCCAATGCCTACAGCTTCGACATCTCAAATCCTTGGAAATAACGAGTGTTTTGAGCCAATCACTTCAAATATCTATGTAAGACGTGTTCTTTCTGGAGAATTTGCAGTTGTTAATAAATTCCTAGTGAAGGATCTTATTGATGCAGGTCTATGGGGAGATGATTTAAGAAATGAGATCATTGCTAACAATGGTTCAATTCAATCAATCCAAAGAATTCCAGAAGAACTTAAGGCCCTATATAAAACAGTATGGGAAGTTAAGCAGAAATCAGTAATTGATATGTCTGCTGGACGTGGTCCTTATATTGATCAAGGTCAATCACTTAACGTACATATGGAATCACCAAACTTTGGTAAACTTTCATCTATGCACTTCTACGCATGGAAGAAAGGTCTTAAGACAGGTATGTACTACCTAAGATCAAGAGCAGCAGTTAATGCAGTTCAGTTCACAGTTAAGAACCCTACAACAGAAGCGCCTGCTGAAGCTACAGCAGCTGTAACATCTGCCGAGCTTCAAAAGAAAGCGGATGAAAGTGTAGCGGCAATGGTTTGTTCAATAGACAACCCAGAAGACTGTGAAGCTTGCGGATCTTAAGAAAAAGAAATTAATATAAAAGTTAAGGGTCTCATTTGAGGCCCTTCTTTTTTTGTGTTTGAAAAATAGGACAAGTGTAAATGGAAAATGAATTTTGGAAGCAGGCCTGGGTTGAAGGAAAGATAGGATTTCACCAATCTCAATATAATTCAACAATGAGCAATCACTACGATGACCTCCAACTAGAAGACAAGAATGTCTTCATTCCCCTTGCAGGAAAGTCCCTAGATATTCTCTACTTTCTCGAAAAAGGCGCTAACGTTACTGCCGTCGAACTATCTGAGTTAGCTTGCGAAGAGTTCTTTAAAGAGAATAAGTTTGATGATCTTCAAATAGAAAAGCAAGAAGACTTCACTGTCTATAAAACTGGAAATCTCACATACTACTGTGGTGACTTCTTCACGATAAACCCAGAAGATGTAACTCCGATAGATTTCTACTATGACAGAGCATGTATTGTAGCTCTCCCATATGAAATCAGAACATCATTCTATGACAAAATAGACACTCTCCTATCAAAGCACACTGATATCTTTATTCTGACATATTCCCATGAAGGACCTAAAACTTTTGGGCCTCCATTCTATGTCCCAGAAGAAGAAATTCAAAAGGCCTATAGTCTTATGGGATTTGACCTTGAGTACATCAAATACAATGATACAAAGGCCCAGGGACGCTTCAAAGACGCTGGTCTTGGTAAGATGACTCATATTAAGTGGAAGAGACAGATATAGCTCTAGAGAACATTAAGCAAATCGGGCAAAGAGCTAAGCTCCCTACCCGATGAATATTATTAAAGTTTAAATTGTGATGGTAAAGGTAGAATCATTCCAGGAACGACAACTGGACTATGAACAGATTTCTTAGTTGGCATATCAAGGATGTCAATTTTCGCTTGATTAACCGAGTCTGCAACACTTAATGCTAGAGAAAGGTTAGCAGCTCTTTGAGCTCTATTTGTATTAACGATACCTGAAGTTGTTACCTTAGAAACTAGGAAGTCTTTCTTATCAACAGTTCCCTTAAGAATCATTTTAACTTCAAGTGGCGTAAGCTTAGGATTGATGTCTAAGATCTTTCCAGCAACACCTGCAACATATGGAGCAGCTTGTGATGTTCCAGAAACTTCAATGTACTCATTTCCTGGAGCAGCAGATTCAATTGCAACACCTGGAGCAGCAACATCTACCATCTTATCTCCGTAGTTTGAAAAAGATGCTAGAGAGTTAAATCCAACAGTCGCAGCAACAGTGATAACATTATTACCTTTTAGGTTTGCTGGAGAAGTTCCAAACTCATCATTATTAAGACCATCATTTCCAGCAGCAAAAACAAATAGAGTTCTTGGAGCAGCATCAAGCATTTTTGATCCATGCTTAATTAGTGATTTAATAAAGTAAGTCGCATACTTCTTAGTATTTTCTTCTGAAGGATCTTTTCTCATGATTGTCTTATAAACAGTCTTGATGATCATTTCAGCTTGAGGATAACCTGTACCGAATGAACCATTAGCAACAACCATTTTATGTGAATCAACATATGCTGCAATCTCTTCCATCATTCCCATTTGTTGAGAAGCTAGAAGATCAATACCTTTTTTTACGAGAGTATCGATAAGTCCTTTATCAGTTGTTCCTTCATAAGACTTTTGTCCTGGAAGTTTAACTTCAGTAGGAATTAACTTAACAGCTTGAATCGTAGAGTCTTCAGACATTCTTGCTGAAATTCCTGCAACGTGTGTTCCGTGCATGAAGTTACCATAGATAGAAAGCTTCTTTATGAACTCTTCATTCTTAACTTGTTCTCTTAACCACTCTAGCTCTTCAGGAGTTACTGTCCCTCTAATCGCCTTTGCTTGAACTGAAAAGAACTTCTTAATATCATCATTAAGAGTTCCAAGGTAGCTGTAGTCGATAACTTGATTATTTGATTCTGCAAAGTTCCAACCATGAATATCATCTTCATATCCGTTACGGTCTTCGTCTCTTCCGTTATCAGCAATTTCAAGAGCATTAATCCATGCTTTTGGAGCGATTAGCTCATGCTTCATATCCGTACCAGAATCGATTATTGCAATATTTGCAGCGTTAGTACTAAAAGTAGAAAGTAATAGTGCACTTGCGAGTATTTTGAAATTCAACCTCGGCCTCCTTGCTAAGCTTGGTATTTTTACTTAAAATTTATTCAACTTTATAATGTTGCCAAGCTATTTTATTTTTGTAAATAAAAAATCAGCAACTTAACTATTACAAAAACTAACACCTGAGGCATAAATCAATGGCAAAAATATTTTGTACAAAGACAATTACAGAGAGTTCATTTAAATCCCTTGAGCAAAAAGGTCATGAAATCGTTACTTGGGACGATCTCAACAAAGGGCCAATAGATAGGCAAACACTTATATCTAGCGCTAAAGACTGTGAAGGTCTTATTACAATGCTGAGTGACAAAATTGACGAAGAACTTCTAGAACAATGCCCCAACTTAAAGGTCATTTCTCAATATGCTGTTGGTTACAATAATATCGACACCGCTGCGACAAAGAAAAGAGGAATTGTCGTTACTAATACTCCTGATGTTCTAACTCATGCAACGGCTGAACTGGCCTTTGCTCTTTTAATATCATGTGCTCGAAAAATTGTTCAAGCAGCAAAGAATGTTGAAGAAGATAAGTGGAAAGGGTGGGAGCCCAAAGGGTTTCTTGGGAAGTCTCTTAAAGATACTACAGTGGGTATCATTGGCGCCGGAAGAATTGGATCCAGTTTCGCAAAGATGTGCCATGGGGCATTTGACTCTAATATTCTCTACTACTCAAGAACTAAGAAACCAGATCTAGAAAGTGACCTTGACGCAAAGAAAGCAGATCTCAAAGAGCTCTTACAAAACTCAGATGTAATTTCTCTACATTGCCCATTAAGTGATGAAACTAAACTCTTACTAGATAAAGAGACTCTGTCGTATTGTAAGAAAGATGCCATTATCATAAATACAGCAAGAGGAGAGGTTATAAATCAGGATGACCTTATTGAACTTCTCGAGCAGGGACACTTCCATAGTATTGGAATGGATGTCACAACTCCTGAGCCACTTCCCCATTCAAGCAAACTAAAGTCCTTTGAAAATGTCCTCATCATTCCACATATTGGCTCTGCCACAGAGACAGCAAGAAAGGATATGAGTGATCTAGTTTGCAAAAATATTGAAAATGTTCTTGAAAACCTGAGTCCTCTGACTCCAATAACTTACTGATATTACACAATTGACAAAAAAAGGGTGGCATAAAGTGGAAATAGGCCTATAATTTTTAATATATTTAATAAAGAATTTTATTTATTAGCCCTATGGAGTTCATATGAAGCAAACAGTATTAATCGTCGATGACTGTGAGGATATGAGAGAACTTGTTTCCAAGATTCTTGACCCTCAATATGAAGTTGTTACTGTCGGTACTGCTGAAGCAGGATTAGCAAAGGCATGGGAAATCAAGCCTCACCTAATTATACTAGATATTATGCTTGATGATGCCAGTGGGTACGAACTTTGTAGCCAAATCAAATCAATGGAGGAATTAAAGAATACTCCAATTATCTTTATTTCATCTAAGACTGGGCCTAATTCAAGAATTACAGGATATAAGCTTGGAGCGGTTCACTACCTTGAAAAACCATTCGAGCCTGAAGAGCTAAGAGCAATTATCCAGACAGTATTAAGTAATTTAAAAACAGAGTCTGTTCTCGAAACTATAGACTATACAGATATATCTCTGAATATTCCTTCTCAAGAAGTCTCTATAAGAGGTGATAAAATTCACTTCACTTCAAGTGAGTTTAAAATAATCCATTTACTACTAAAGAATAATCAACGCGTACTTTCAAGAGAGTCAATCTTGAATCACATTGCGCCAGATAATCACAAGGTAAATGATAGAATGATTGACACATATATTAGCTCAATAAGAAGAAAGATTAAGCCTTCAAGTTTTGCAATAAAGTCAGTCTACGGTGAAGGGTATAAGATTATACAACTCTCTTAAAAATGAATCAATTTTACTTTCGCAAATAAACTAAGGGCCTCGTTAATCGAGGTCTTTTTTTATTTTATGATCTAATCTTCATAGTATTTTATAGTTTATTAAGCATCCGACCTCATAATCAAACCATGAAAGAAAATCAAATCATCGTTATAGACGATAGTCACGACATTGGAAGATTACTACTACATTGCTTACAGGATAGAGAGGATAGTAATATTCTCTATTTTCAAGACCCCGCAAGCGCCTTAGACTTTCTAACCTTTAATAAATTCAAAGGCAACAAATGGCTCATTGTTGACGTTATGATGCCAAAGATGAATGGCCTCGAATTTATTGTAAGATCAAAAGAAATCGATCCAAACTATAAAGTATGTATTCTAACTGGTAATAGAGACGAGAAAACAATTGAAGATGCTTTTAGCCTAGGTATTTGTGAGTATATTTTTAAAGATAAAACAAAGGATGAAATCATTTGGAAAATTAACTCTCTAATAGATAATGAGGTTAAACAAACCCCAGAGTTTATAGAGTTATATGAAGTCAGTGAAGTTATTAATAGCTACAAAGTTAAGAATAGAATTGGTAAGAAATTAATCCTTGAGACATTAGAAGAATTGCCGATACATTCCCTTGTTAACATTCCCGGTCCCAAGGGCCAGGGACATCTCTATCGCGTAGAAAAATGTGATCTTCTCGATCGTGGTGCTCTTATAACCTGTCGGGGTATTAAGAACGCTTCATAGATAATTTAGTTGATAGAATAAAAGCAAAACATAGAATTAGGAATGATCCAAAGTAGTTCTTTTGAGATCTTGATCTATCCTCTATAGTTCCACATGCTCCACCTCCGCCTTTCGTTGTTTGTACAGTCGTACTTACACTTGAGAAACCTCCAACGACAACAGGGTCATCATAGCGAAAACTAGCGTCAGCAATTTCAGACCTGGCCTCTATAACTGCTTCAAAAGCATCTACTGTTCCTCTTGAACAATTCGCATTTTGACAAAGAAATGATTGAGAAGTTCTAGCTAAGATATCCTTAACTTGATCAGAATAAAGATTCGGATTTTCAGAAAAAACCATGGCGGCCGCTGCACTTATAAAACCTGCAGACATAGACGTTCCACTCATCGACTTATAGCTTTCACCAGAAGGAGAATTATACCCAGAATTAACTGTTGAATAAATTATATCTCCAGGTGCGCTGATATCAACGATCTTTCCGTAATTAGTATAATTAGATTCACCAACAGAAGTATTGACTGCTCCAACTCTAAATACTCCTCTACAATTTGCAGGTGTATAATCCATAGAATCTATACTTGAGCCATCATTACCGGCGGATACAACAACTACAGAGCCTCTAGAGTTTGCATAATCAACGGCCTCTTGCATGTATCTACTACATTGTCCTTTTCCACCAAGACTTAAATTAATTACTTTTGCGGGATAACTATTTGAAGGTGTACCAGAAACGGAACCACCTGCGGCCCAGCGTACAGCATCTGCGATATCTGAGGTTTGCCCACCACATGGCCCTAAAACTCTTAATGGTAGAATACGAATATTAGTTCCTGCTCCAGCAACACCTACGCCATTATTTGATCTAGCTGCAATGATGCCGGCTATGTGCGTACCATGCCATGAAGATGAGCTATTGCCAGAACATGCAACAGAATAATCACCATAGTCTCCAGGGTCAGTTGCATCTGAGTCTCGACCTCCACCATCTCTTGCATTTGTAGTGTCAGAAATAAAGTCATAACCGCCTACTACAATTGAATTAAGCTCGGAGTGATTTGTCATTCCTGTATCTACAACTGCGACAGTTACCTGTGCTCCTGAGGATACTTCAGACTTGGCCCTTGAAAATGTATCATTTAAATAATTAACCATTGCCCACTGCTGTGAATATAGTGGGTCGTTACTGTAGCCGTGTCTATGTAAAACACGATCTTCTTCGACATATTCAATTTCATTTCCTTCCGTAGAAATAGAAATTGCGTTAAGCTGTCTTGGGTCAATTTTTGTTTTTTGCATTCTTCCTGAACGGTACTTAACAATAAAATTCCCAAAGACTTGTTGTGTACAAAGACACACTAATAGAAAAATCCATCTTTCCATTCTCTCTTCCTTGATCTCACTTTCTCTATCCAACTTCCTGTCAGACACTTATATAATAGCACATATCGTGCCAAGAAAGGCTTCTGAGAAGCTTCCTGATTACCAGACCCTACATAACTGACAAGTTTCCTTTTGACCCTACCAATGGCAAAATGCGCCAGAATTTTGACCTCATATTTAATATACAAGAATTGCGTATCACTATAGAATAGAAACATACTCAGACATCTTGGAGAAATAAATGATTCTTTTAAACCCTAAAGCGGATAAATTTGAACACCTTGATGAAGACTCAAGAAAAATTATTCTAAAAACTATAAACTGGTTTGAAGCTAGAGGGAAGAAGCAACTAAAAAAGGATGACCACGATAGAACGTGGCATACAGACTTTTTAAAGTTCGTAAAAGAAGAGAAAGTATTTGCGACCCTACTAACTCCTCAAAAGGAAGGAGATGGTACAACGAGATGGGACACTAATAGAATCTGTCAATTTAACGAAATTCTAGGTTTTTATGGCCTTACCTTCTGGTATGTTTGGCAAGTTTCAATATTAGGTCTCGGTCCTATTTGGATGAGTGAGAATAAATCGATTAAAGAAAAAACAGCTCAACTTTTAAGAGATGGTGAAATATTTGCTTTTGGACTTTCTGAAAAAGCACATGGCGCAGATATCTACTCAAGTAGCATGCTACTTATCCCACAAGTTGATAAGAGCTACCTGGCCAAGGGAAGTAAGTACTATATTGGAAATGCGAATAAGGCCGCACTTGTTTCAACATTTGCAAAGATGTCGGATACAGAAGACTATGTATTCTTTGCAGTTAACTCTCAACATGAGAAATACACTTGTGTGAAAAATACAATTAATTCAAGAAACTATGTAGCTGAATATAATCTCGATAACTACCCTATCTGTGAAGAAGACATTCTTCACAAAGGTCCTAAGGCCTGGGATGCCGCTTTAAATACAATTAACGTCGGAAAGTTTAACTTAGGTTGGGCATCAATTGGGATTTGTACGCATGCATTCTACGAGGCCCTAAATCATGCAGCAAAAAGAAATCTCTTTAATCATTACGTAACAGACTTCACTCATATTAAAGAGCTCTTCATGTCTGCATATTGCAGAACAGTTGCCATGAAACTCTTTGCTAAAAGGGGTGCTGATTATATGAGATCCGCTTCAAGTGAAGATAGACGCTACCTTCTCTTTGTTCCAATGGTTAAAATGAAGGTCACTGTTGAAGGTGAAGAGGTTATTAATAATCTTTGGGATATTATTGCGGCAAAAGGGTTTGAAAAGGACATGTACTTTGAGTCAGCTGTTAGAGATATTAGAGCACTTCCAAAACTTGAAGGAACTGTGCATGTTAACATGGCACTCATTTTAAAGTTCATGAAGAATTATTTCTTTGCGCCTGGAAAATTTCCTACTATACCTTCAATGACAGAGGCCAAGAACGATGACTTCCTCTTTGACCAAGGCCCTACTAAAGGACTCGGAAAAATAAAATTTCACGACTATAAGAAAGTATATAATAGTATCGATCTACCAAATATAAAGATCTTCAAAAAACAAATTGCTCTATTAAAACTTTTTCTTATGATTGCAGCACCATCTAGTGTTCAAAAGAAAGATTTCGACTTCCTATTAAACCTCGGACAACTCTTCACACTTGTTGTATATGGACAGCTTATAATTGAAAATTCAAAATTAAATGATATCGACAATAAACTTCTCGATCAGATTTTTAGCTTCTTAGTTTCAGACTTCTCTAAGTATGCTCTTAATATTCATAATAAGAGTACATCGACTTACAAACAAAGAGTTCTATGTAAGCAAATGATGAAGAAACCAAATGTAAATGAAGAGCAATTTAATGAAGTATTAGAAAAGTATGTATATTCACAAGAAGATACTTACGAGATGAATGAATAAAGCTTAAAGAGTTAGTCTAGGACAAGACCTCACGAATCTTGTCCAACAGACGTCCCATTGTATGAGGCTTAACAAGCATTCCAGCAACTTTTCCTTCTAGCTCATCCATAAGTTCTTTACCTACAAAAGCACTAGTGAAAATTATTGGGGCCTCTTGATAGAGCTTACCGCCTTCAGTTTTAACATCGTTTACAAATGTATCACCAGTACCATCTTTTAAGAGGTAGTCAGCAATTATCAAATCAAATTTCGTTCCAGCAAGGTGTTCAGTTGCAAGACTAACCTCTTCAACACAGGTTACAACCGCTCCATAGTCTGTTAATTCATCGCTAACCATTTTTGCGAGTTCTGTTTCGTCTTCTACGTAAAGGATTTTCTTACCCTCTAATAACTCTTTCATATAACAATGCCTTATAAAAATATTAGATATAATTTATTTTAACACGAGTTTAAGAGTATAGAAAAAATAGGCATATAAGTACTTTAGTCAACTAAAGCTCAATATACCATTTCAACATAGATGCTGGAGACAAAGGAATATTGGCACTTTTTGATAAGAAGCTTTTAACAAAGTCATTGGCATTATACTTCTTAGCTTCTCCACTCTCCTCGTAGAAATAATCGTAGAAACGACTCCCCTGAACAATTCTGATCATGATATTGCTAAGCTTCGTATCTGGCCCAAGAGCAAAGGGAAAGTACTCATTGAAATCTATCCCCTCTTCGTTATACTTTGAATTTAGATCATAAATAAGGCCCTTATGAAAGAGTACAACATGCCATGCATACTTATCATCAAACCTCGTATTCTGTGGTGTTAATCTAAGCTTAGTCTTATCTTGCTGAATGATAAGAACTTCTACTTCTTTAAGATCTGCTCCCCTCTTCTTTAGTTGTAAAAGAAGTTTTGCATTATTCTTATGACAGAAGTTTGTTACATAATTGGCCGCACCCTGATCATAATAATCAGGATAGAAGAAATAGAATAACTCTCCTGTACTTTGAGCGTTAATAGTTAAATGCAAAAATAAAAAGAGCAATAGCTTAATTGAGTTCATAACTCTAACTACTTTAGTAACTCCTCTTTATCAAAAAGAGCTTTAGGAATTGAAATTTCTATAGAGAGAGAGACAGAATAAAAAAGGCCCTCAGATAGAGGGCCTAATATAAAAATAAATTTCTTATTTAATTACTTCTTTAAGATTTCCATAAGTTTAGTAACATTAGTAATTCTTGTTACGTCTTCACCACGACAAGAATCGTTAGTACACTGCTTTGGAACTCTACAACCTTTTGACCAGTCATATACATAATCTTGCTCACCTCTAACAAGAATCCCTTCAACAACTCCTGTCTCAGCATTAAATACAGCTGATCCAGAGTTTCCACCGAAAGTATCTAGGTTGGCAGAGAAGAAAACATTGCTATGGTTATTTCTTACCCATGCATTGTCTGCAATCTTAGTTGGAAGACCTGTAGGGTGACCGATAACAACGATATTTTCAGCGTTATCAATTTTACCTTCAGTTCTTACTTTTAAAGGTTCTCTATCTGTAACTTTTCTATCTAGTCTTATTAGAGCGAAATCCATTTGAGTTGAACCACTTAGGTCCTGCTCGATGATTTCCTTACATCCGTAAACGTTTTCTTTAGAAACTGTAATTGAAGAAGTGATGTCAGATGTTTCGTAAGCATAACCAAATACCCACTTAGAACCGTTACAATCACCCATAGACTTCATACAGTGACCAGCAGTAACAAGAAGGTCTTCACCTACTAGAAACCCTGAGCAATTAGCTGCAGTTACATGGTCAGCGAATTTAGCGTCTGAACAAATACCCTGTTGACCAAGAGTTGAACCAGCAATAGTAACATCGTCACCTAGTGCATTCATCTTTTGGTTTGGAATCATTGCCGCTGTAGAAGCAGCTAGATCGATATATTCTGCGTTCGTTTCTTGGTAAATATCTCTTCTGTCATCTGTTCCGTAAACAACCTTATTCATTGCATGAACTGGTGTTGAGAATGTTAGTACGAATAGCCCTAAGCTGATCATCCCTAATTTTGACATTGTATTTCCTTTCTTTAAGCGTGTGAATTTGACTCATGCATTAAACTACTGTCAGATTCATTTGCCAACTGACATGATCTTACATCTGCAAATGTAAGGAATTGTCAGAGAGCTTACAAACAAAGGTTACTGATTTTCCAACGTCGACCATCTGGGTCTGTCATAAAGAAGAATTTTACTTCTCCTAAGTCTTTGATTTCAGGTTTTTTCATAGATTGAATAAGCTCTTCAGATTCACCAGAGCTTTGAAGGCGATATGTTAGGAATTCTATTTTACTATTGAGTTCGTTGAGGTCATCTTCACTGTCGACATAGAAGTCAACAAGCGTACTTGAGCCACACTCGGCCAAACGGGGTCTTTCGATGATAAGAAACGAGATTTCTCCATTTCCAAGACTAATAGAGTCAGCATTAATATCCATTTCCATCTCAAAGAGATCACATAGAAATGAAGCTAATCTTTGTTTGTCCTTACTGAATAATACTATTTGTCCTAAACGTACCATATCTATATTTTAAAGATATTATGTACAAAGGCGCAAGTAGAATTTAAATACTCACTTGTATCCCGTCTTCAGCGAGGTCTTCAAGAATCCTTTCGATTTTAATTATATCTTCGCCTCGACAGTCATCTTCATCACACACTTTCATGTCAAAGCACTTTTGCTCTTCGTTCCAAGTAAAGTCTTCCTCACCTCTTACCAACATTCCAGTTAGTACATGATCATCTTTAGAGAAAACCGGAGCACCACTATTTCCACCAAATGAATCGATCGCGCCAACATAGAAGTTTTCTTTTTCGTTTCTGATTTTACCAGTTTCAGAAGTCATACTCCCAAGCCCTAAAGGGTGTCCAATCATAAAGATCTCATCATCGATCTCAGACTTCTTATGTGAATAAAGAGATATTGGTGTTCTATTTTCTACGACGCTGTCGAGTTCAACGATGGCGTAATCTAGACCAGAGTCAGCATCTAGTTTGTTAGCGATGACCTTTTTACAATTATATATTTGGTTCTTAGTAAAATATTGAAGTCCAGTTGGCGTGTAGAAGTCCTCTCTGGCATCAAATATCCAAGACTTTTGGTTACAGTCCCATTCTGCTTTTGAAATACAGTGTCCAGCTGTTAAGAGCTTAGTGGGGCTTATCAACATTGCAGAGCATGACCCTAGGGCTTTATAGTTTTTCCATGGATTTGTTGAACAAATAGGCGCCTTCGAATTTAAAAAGAGGCTGGCCAGTCCAAATAGGTTATCTTGATACATTGGTTGTATCATATATTTACTGACCATCATCGCTGTGGCCTGAGCTAATCTTCTAATTTTTGGATCTTTTACCTGTCCTGTAGAGCGAACATTGTTGCTTCCGTATATGGCCTTATTTTGACTATAACTTGCTTGAGTAGAAGAAGTGATTGTCATTAAAGTGAATACAGAAATGATAGCAAAGCTAATTCTTTTAGAAACTTGATTCATAGATGTTCATCTCCTAATGAGATTAAAATATGCCTGAAATAGGCACCTGAATCTAGCTATTTGAAATATTTATATAAAGATTTGGGACTTTTTTGCATTGGAAAATACAAGAGGATCATGGACTCTATAAAAGATATTTTTATTAGGGAATACCTTCATCCACTGAGAAAGAATTGTCTGATGGAAACTCTCACTCTCCTGCTTTCTATGTTCTTTACTCTCTGATTTAACTAGCGCTTGCAAGAAAGATTTCTTAGAAACCCCTAGAACCCACCTATCGTGACATTCAACATAGTCATTACAATTACTTAAGAGCTCATAATTCTGCTCGAGGGTCTTAGAGAACCCAAAGCAAGGATCAAAGATTATACGATTTATGGAAATATCAGCATCTTTGATTATATCTAAGGCCTTTTTAAAGTATGTAGAGAGATCATTTGAAGTTAAATCAATATTCACATAATCCATATGAGAGCTCGATAGCTCCCTTGAAGGGCATAGATTGTGACAGTAGACATAGTCCAATTCAGGATACTTCTTTAAGAGATCAAAAACTGAAGAATCTAGCTTTCCAGATATATCATTCCAAATTATTTTGAAACTCTGATTTTGAGTATTTAATATGAAGCGTTCAACGATCTCGGCCTTGTAAGTATCAAGGGAAATGATGGCCTCCTCGGGAAAAGAGACCTTATCTAATAAAGGAAGAAAATATTTCTCAATCCTCTCCCACTCCTCATCAATAGTCACGGACGAGTTAAAAGGCGCTGTGCTTTCCGCACCAATATCAAGACACAGAGGAATTCCTTCTAATTGAGAAAGGTTTAAGAATTTATCAATGAGAGTTTTACTGAATTCGGTGTCGAGGCATTTGCCACCGTCAGAGAATGAATTGGGGGTGATATTAATCACCCCCATCGCTATGTGCTTATTCATAAATTATGCTAATTTTGGATCTTCTTTTCCATTTGCTTCAGAAGCCGCTGCCGTTGAAAGAGTTTCCTCTACAATAGGCTCATCTGGTTCTGATTGCTTTCCAAGTTGGTCAGCATTAGTGTCAATAATTGGAACACCAATATCTTCACCAGCAATTAGAGCTTCAACCTGCTTAAGATCTAGAGTTTCCCAAAGGATTAATCCTTCAGCAATTCTATCAAGAGCATCTCTATTATCCGTTAGGATTTTCATCGCATGCTTGTAGTTCTTATCAATGAAGCAGTGAATTTCTGAATCAATATCTCTGGCAGTTTCTTCAGAGTATCCAATCCCCTCACTTGGAGCAGATGAACCAAATGGGCTTGAACCTGGTTGCTTATAGTTTCTAGGCCCCATTTTCTCACTCATCCCCCAAGAACATACCATGCTACTTGCTAGAGATGTTGCTCTCTCAATATCGTTACTTGCACCATTTGAAATCTCGTTGAAAACAAGTTCTTCAGCACAGCGTCCACCCATTAAGAATGCAATATAGTTATCACCTTTTTCTTTTGTAAGGTTTAACATATCTTCATTTGGAAGAGTTTGAGTAACACCTAAAGCTCCACCACGTGGCATAATTGATACCTTGTGAATAGGATCTGCTTTTGGCAGGTTAATCCCAACAAGAGTATGTCCAGCTTCATGATAAGCAGTAACACGCTTTTCAAAATCAGAGATTACCATCGACTTTCTCTCTGGACCCATAAGAACTTTATCTTTGGCCATTTCAAAGTCGATCATCTCAAGTGCTTTCTTTCCAAATCTTGCTGCAAATAGAGCAGCTTCATTTACTAAGTTTGCAAGGTCAGCACCTGTAAAACCGGGAGTACCTTTAGCAATTACTTCAAGATCAATTCCGTCAGCTAGAATAGTCTTACCTGTATGAACCTTTAAGATTCCAAGTCTACCTCTAACATCTGGTGGTCCAACCGTTACTCTTCTATCAAAACGACCAGGTCTTAATAGAGCGTTATCTAGAACATCAATTCTGTTTGTTGCTGCAATTAAAATTACACCTTCATTTGATTCGAAACCATCCATTTCAACAAGTAGTTGGTTAAGAGTTTGCTCTCTCTCATCGTGTCCACCACCCATACCGTGACCACGGTGACGTCCAACTGCATCGATCTCATCAATAAAGATAATACATGGAGCACTCTTCTTACCTTGCTCAAATAAGTCTCTAACTCTTGAAGCACCAACACCAACAAACATTTCAACAAAGTCTGAACCAGAAATTGAATAGAAAGGAACATTGGCTTCACCAGCAACAGCTCTTGCAAGAAGAGTTTTACCTGTACCTGGAGGACCTACAAGAATAACACCCTTAGGGATTTTACCACCAAGGACAGTATATTTTTTTGGATCTTTTAAGAAGTCTACGACCTCTGCAAGTTCCTCTTTCGCTTCTTCAACACCAGATACATCATCAAATGTAACTTTCTTATCGTGTGGTGAAAGCATTCTTGCTTTGGACTTTCCAAAACTCATCGCCTTTCCGCCACCTGATTGAAGTTGCTTTAAGAAAAAGATTACAATTACAAAGAGGAAGATCATTGGTCCCCAGTGAATTAAGAATTGAGTAAACAGTGGCTGCTTCTCTTCTTCTTCATACTCTGGAATAATTCCATTCTCTCTAAGAATTTTAAATGTTGTGTCTCCAGTAGTACCAGTTGCTTGGAACCACTTTCCACTTTCGTAACCATCTTTAAATTTACCGAGAATAACATTCTCTCCTTTAAAGACTACTTTCTCAACGTTCTTAGATTCAACAGTTGAGATAAAATCTGGATAAGTAATTGGCGAGTAAACCGTACGACTCTCACTTGAGATCTTCGCTATCGCCGCCAGCATTAGGATCAATACTATCCATAGTAAAAAAGTTTTTTGTTGGCCTTTCATCATATTCCTTTATGGGGTTTATAAGATTGTGAAATTTATAAGCTTTTATTGTAAGGTCCCCTTCGCGAACTTACAATAAGCAGTTTATTAAAAAATGGTATCACTTAGAAAGATGTCAAGACTACGAATTTAAAACCAGTAAAGTATTTGCCCATGGGCGTTGCGCCATGCCAACTGGAAGTGAACACCCTCATCTAAGAGAGCTTGAGTTTTCTTCTCGGCGATAGAAATTGCCGACTTTAAAGATGTTTTCTTATTAGCTTTTTTGATAAACGGAACGCAGTCAGGAATCTGCGAAGATACGCTGTATAAATGAGGGGACTTTCCCTTGGAAACAATAATCACATAGGGACGACTATAATAAACTTTGACACCACCGCTAAAACTTAAAGGCCCGCGATATTCTCCATTAGATTTATTATATGACGCTACTAGTTTGATATATTGGTCACTAATTCGTCCACGACCCTTACTAGAAGACTTCGTAATTAGCTTACTAAGTTCCAGGCAATGCTCATTAAGGCTTCCTTCCACTTTAACGATATGGCCCCAGTCCCTCTTCTTTATATCAAGCTTAGTACTTTCATTTTTAAATACAGAAAGACCAAGCTTATCTGCCAGTGTATTCTGTCTTCTAGCATAGTGCTTAAGATACTTTGGATACTTAACCGCAATATTATCTTTAATCAGCTTACGGATATAGTTACGCTCAAAATCTAAGTCATTATTAGATTCATCTTCAAACCACATAAGGCCATTATCTTTAGCAAAGCGAGTAATTTGGGCCTTTGATAAACATAGAAAGGGCCTTACTACCCGAGGGCCCTTTACAGGAATACCAAGAGAACCTGAAAGTGAGGAACTCTTAAGGGACTGCATCATGGTCCACTCAAAAGAGTCATCTAAATGATGTCCAGTCAGGAGAATTTCATCTTCTTTAAGAAAGCTATTAAAGGACTTATATCTTTGTGAGCGTGCCTTCATTTCGAAGTTGCCATCACTGAGACTCAGATCCAAGTCGACACTTGAAAATTCAACTCCAAGCTCTGCTGCCCACTTTTTAAGAGAGATCATCTCTTTTTTAATCTCAGGTCTTGTACCGTGATCGATATGAATAAATCGAGGAAGCTTATTTGTAACACATATCCCGTTTCTTACAGATAAGAGAATAGAGTAGGCCAGAGCAACAGAATCAACTCCACCACTTAAAGCAATAACAGGTCGCTGTTTTGCAGAGAACAAATTCGCTCTTAAAATAAATGTATTGAGGTGCTTTAGAAATTCAAATGAATATCGAGAAAGCTTGATTTTTTCTGTCATTAACTTAAATTATGATATTGACAGAGCATATGCAACCCATTAATATCGTGAAACAGAAATACATGGCAGGGTAGCTCAGTTGGTGAGAGCGCCGGATTCATAACCCGGAGGTCGGGAGTTCAACTCTCCCCCCCGCCACCATTTTTTTTCATATAACAACCACTTCTGGTTGTTTTTTTTTGCCTTTTTTATTCGTTAATTTTTATATGTTCAGACTTTAAGTCCTTAACAATTTTTGCGCCGATGATCTTGTAGTTATTTAAAGCAGAAAGTCTAAATCCATATCCAGTCACAGTAAGACCTTTTAACGTATCATTCATCAGAGTGAATACATTAAAGAATGTCTGTTCATAATCATTTATACCTTCTTTTCTCACCGTTACATGTAAGTGTGCCATCAAAATATTTAATGATTCCACTTGCTCCAGAAATAAATGTCTATACGCACCACCCTTATTTGCAGCATCTTCTATATTCTCTGCAATGTCATATGCTCTCATTTCAAGTTCCACAAACTTATCAGATAAATCAGTAAGCCTAGACTCATCTCCTCCACCTGAAACTGCATAGACCTTAATCTTATCAAGTTGAGATCCCATAACATCGCCTGTCTTCATATATTTATTAAGCAAACGATCTGCTCCAGCTGATACTTCAGTATGTTTAGCTGCTTTTACTGCGGGATCAAAAAGGCCACCTACTTTTGAAGAAAATGTTTTTAGTATCCCCGCCTGCGACTGAGAAACAAATAGTAGTAGTGAAAATGTAAAAAGTAGTTTCTTCATAGAGTCCTCATCTAATAGTTTTTTAAGATTCTATCACTATGAGATCAGTCTATAGTTAAGTCAGAAACACTTACATACGATGTAAAAAGAATATACAGAAATCAGAGCTATAAACAGTTGTATTCATGCCTTGGGGACACCAACATCTGTCTTTTTACATTAGCCGCCTAAAGTCATACCTCTACAACTAAGCCACTTAACTTCAACACTATGCTCTTTTGAAACACCAAACTCGGTTATGACTCTAATACGATGCCTACCGTTAGTAATGTCTTTAGTAAAATATCGAAATTTACCATTTCGAACAAGAACTTCTTCGGGGTCTGCTTCGTCAACACTTACGAGGACAATACCATCTTCATAATCAACTTTACCTGCTAGTTCATAAACACTTGGTCTAGAACTACACCACCCATTCCCATTCAATTCGACAACACTTTCGCCATATAATTCTAAAAAAGAAGAAATCACTTCACGAGATTTACTATTACAATTTACCGAACGAAGATAATTCATTTTACTTTTTTCGATGGAAATCTTGTCATAAATGTCAGACAAATTATAAACGACATCATTAAGATTTTGATATCTCTTATCAAGACTACCTGTTGCCTTAATATCAGCATCAAACTTAAATAGAACATCATTATAGGCTTGTTGTAATTGCTGTGTCTCATACTTTGAGCTATCTGCAAGCTTCAACCTTTCTTTGGTCTTATACATCAATTTATTATATATATTTTCTATTACTACAATTTTATTAACTAAATTTGATTCTTGTAACCTAGATTGTACTTTATTTCTTAGAGCTTGCCCCTGAAAGGAATTCGAAAAATATAAATCAAATAACGCATGAGAAATGCTATTAACTAACTCAGTCATAATTACAACTTTCTCAGTTGCCTTTTCATCGTAAAAAGCTTCTTTTGCTTTAGTTACGTCAAATACAACTTCCATCTTTTCAACACCAAAAGACAAGTATGTCGCCTTATCTATTCCAGATTGAAAGACTTCAGATTCATTAAGATAAGAAATATTATTCTTAAATTTATCATTATCATAGTCCCATGAGTCTTCTACGAAACTCTTACTATTATTATATTTAAACACTTTAGAGTTCTCTACTATTCCCTCAGCATTAAGCGCCATTGATTCAAAGTAGAACTCACCCTTAGCATCACTAAAATCAGATTGATCATGTTGATTCATACTTTTGTAACTTATAGAAGTTGCAAATATCGATTTAAGACAAACCGGCTTCACTTCACGAATAATGTCATAGCCAATTGCAGAATATACATCAATTTGACTGTCATGATATGTTCTAATATTTATATTACTTATGTAACTTGAATTATGGCTCCAGGTAAGATCAAACCCATTACCACTTACTTTATCACCAAATACAGATTTCCAAGTAATATCAAAATCTAAAAGTGCTCCCTGCCTCTTTAAAGAGGGCGAGTAAAGGTAAGAACTCTCAGCTGTTAAGAAGTTCGCATTTGAATAAATAGACATCAAAGTCGATATAATTATGACATTCATCTTCATAGTGAGTTCTCCTAAAAATCCATTAAGTCATCAAAAGTATCAGTAGAGTCATCAACATTCCCTAGTAATTCATCAATTGACTCAAATCCCTTCCACTTCAAATAGACAGGAAACGGCATGACAACTTGATCAAAAGCAACTTTATTCATGTCCTGATTCTTCATAAAGAGTTTTATCCAAGCGTAGTCAGGTTTTTCACTCTCAAGTTCATCGAATAATTTTTGGTGAAATTGAAATCCACTTGCAGCCATCTTTTCATTTAACAATGTCGCAATCTCTTTAACTTGTTCTTGAGATAGGTTTGAATTATTAACCAATAATGCCGTAGGTATTACATTCTCTACTTTTACAATCTTTTCTGACAGAAACTCTGTCTCAGTCGAATACAATTGATTAAAATCAATATGGACATTATTTACTATTGAACGGATAGAGTAGAAATCTGAAATTTGAAACATTAAAAGGATTAAATTACTTCGTATTTCCTGAGAGATATCCTTATGTACGAGGAATCTTTTATTAAATAATTCATCACCATGATTAGCAACAAGTGATTGAATGATACGATCATCTAGCATGAAAAGAATTTTTTCATTTAGAGCAAGAAAATCGTCTTCAATGATAAAAGGAATACCTCCTCTTTTTACAAAGTGAGAACATAATTTATAGCTAGCTCCTGAGTCTATATTTGAGCATGCATAAGCTGAAGCAATATTTAACTTCTTCTGTGTCTTAAAAAGGTTACTTATATCGTCCAGCTTATATTCTTTAAAACCACCAATATATGCAGGTAAGATTCCTTTTAGCATAGAGAAATTAGAATTATAAAGAGTCCCTTCTATGCAATTTGTTCTATTAACAAGATGACTATTAATATCGAATTTTCTTAATTTAGAAAATGTTAACATATTATAATAAACTCTTTTTGCACCTGGGATGAAGCATGACAGTCCTAAAAGATCGAGCTCAATATCATTTCCCATATAGGCCATAGCATCTAACCCTCTTCCTTCTTTGACATAGAAGTACTGATTAGCAGCTTGCTTATTAAGAGCATTAATTTTTGGATTTTTTATAATAAGTTCTTTAAATTCGTCTGCACTAAATACAATCTTATTATCAAAACTCTTATAACTAACAATTCGACTAGCAACGTCGTCAGTTTTCCCCATAAGTAATTCGAGCACATCAAGCTGGTTTGGTGACGCGAGAGTTAACAAATTTATTAAAGACAAGAAAATTAGTTTTTTCATTCTATAACTCCTCACCTTGATATGACAATTTCACTTTGGCACGCCCCTTTTTATAACAGCTTCTCATTGAAAACCTTACTTTTACACTTTCTAAACTTGGAATTCTAAAAGTTTCAGTACTCTTGTGTTTGCCATTTTTCTTGTAGCAGTGCATTTTTACATCGATTGGTGTATTTAAGTTATTCTTTAAAAGTTTACCACTATCTAAAACATCAACAATATTTCCAAGTTTAAATGCTGCACTAACTTGTGAGTTACCAAATGTATCATTATATATCTTTGTTAAAGTCTTAGCGTTAAGCTTCCTATAGATCAGATAAGCAAAGCTTTGTTTTAATAATTTTGTTACATTATTTTCGGCCTTGTAAGAAAGAGTCATGACCTTGGCAAAAACAATTCTATAGCGATCCGATACCTCTTCATCAACATTTTCTAGCCCTTCAAATAAAATATTTAGATCTGATTCTTCTAATGACGACAACTCTTTTGCATAGGCCATAAGTCTTAAACGATATTTCCAAAGTTGTGTATCTTCACCATTTGAATATTGATTCAGGCCATCGAGATAGATACCATTAAACACTGGTCCACTAATACTGTGGTCGGCCATTGCATTTGAATATCTATATGGCTCAATCTTTTCCTCGGCCATAGATATAATATAATCATCTCTTAGTTTTATAAGGAAAGTTCTTAGTTCACTAGATGTGCTATAGTCATTAATAGATTTACTTAATTCTGATAACACATGATTCATCAAGTAAAAATCAGTATCATTTAAGGATTGTTCAAAGAATTTACTATATTCTTTATCAAGTGATGAAAATACAAGTTTATTAGGAAACCTATGGAAAGCATCCTTTATCCAATCATACTTACCATTTTTAGTGATGAAATCATACGAAGATAAATTTCCCACGGTCCACCCTAAATTTCCACCTCTATCTAAAGCAATATTAAAGCAGGCCTTACAGTCACCATAAACAGAATAATACTGAACTTTATAAGCTGATTTTTTGTATTTCTCTAGTAGTTTCCCAATAACCCTCAAGCTCTTATTAGCTATAACTTGTCTTATAATTTTCTCATTGTCTTCAAAACTACCACTTAAGTCTACTGTTCCAAGATATAAGAATTGACTAATTTCTTGCGGATCATTTTTTAGTTTATCTAGGATAAACTTCGAACTTAAATACTGTCCATTAGCATTTAACAAAGTAAGTGTTACGTTCAAAGCAGCATGATTAGTGACACGATTGAAGACTATTTCAGATATATTATAACCATCATGATCAACACCATTTATCTTATAAATGTCGACTCCGGCTGACTTCAAGTCACCTACTAAAGAGTAAGACTCTCCATCATTAACCTTCTTGATATAGTGGTTAATCTTTTTCATTGTCAAAACGTCTATATAATTTCGATTAAAATTAATTGTGTCTGCGAAAATCGATGAAGTAGTAACAATTAGTACAAATATAAGTAGATGCTTAACAAATCTTTGCATGAACATGTGTTCTCCAAAAAGTATTAGGTTTTATTTATATTAATTAAGTAATTGATATTTATTAAAATTTTTGTAAATTATCTACATACTGTTTAGAATTTACACATTTTTTCTTTATACGCTTATTCAAGAGCGTAACAGGCTGATTTCACGATACAGACGCGCGTACCGACTCATATGATATAATAAAGTATGAGACTACTTATTATAATCCTATTCATAAGTTGTTCTTCACCCACGCCTCTCTCTACTAAGAAAGTTAATCTCGCTATATTTGATAAAGTCATCAACAGCAATTCTTATGGTGGTATTACTCAGGATACGATCAACATCATAAGTATTTCTCCAAAAGGGGAATTTCCAATCTCTAGGATAAGAAGATTTCATAGAAGATACGATTTTAAAGTAAAGCTCACATTTAATCAGGATTGTTATCAATTAGGCGACACTTGTTTAAGCCTAAGAACATATCAAGGAATATCGAATAAAGAGATATACAGGCTTAGAAGCAAAGATGAAGTCATAGAGAGAAACTACTTTATATCATTTATTAAAACGGCAGAAGGCTGGGCACCATATGACTTAAGTAAAAATGTAGAGAAAGATAGAAAACCATCTTCACAGCATTGAGAGGATTTTATGAGCACAAAGAGAAATAATGTAAATTACATTAATCACAAGAAAGAACTTCATCATGGCCACCATGGTCCACATAGTTCTCCTCAAGAGACTAGAGCTAAGCGTACAAAGAGATCAAAGAAATTTGTCTTCATAAGAGAGACTCATGCGGATATTAGAAATGTTAAGTACTTTGGGGTGAGATTTATTCCATTTATTAACTAGTATAAGTAATCGAATTAACGATACGGACGCGCGTACCTAAAAAGGGCCTGAAGAGGCCCTGAATATATGCGTAAATTTAAAATAAATAATTAAGAATTTCCGGGCGGTGCACTCGAGTTCTTAAGCTCCTCTGCAAACGACCTTGTTTGAGTATGTGGTAAAATTTCAATCATAAATAGTTCCCCTTAACGTACAACAAACGTGAATAAAAAAAGGATCTAGAAGAATGTATTGATCTAATCAATCATTTCCTAGAGAACTAAATATAACCCAGCTTCAAAGATTTCCAATATTCGATGACTTAGGACATCCCAAAGTGTGGAAAAATGCCCACAATTTCTGTTACCAGTCGATTGGGAAGTAATCTTTCAGGAACTTACCACACCAGTGCTTACCAGTATTGATTCCATCAATAAATGGGTCACAAACTCTCGCCGCACCATCAACAATATCTAGAGGTGGTTGGAAATCGTGTAGATTTTCTTTTCTCTTCGCTAGCTCAACTGGATCCTCATCTGTAACCCAACCTGTATCAACAGCATTCATGTAAATACCGTCTTTAGCAAACTCTCCCGCAGAAGTATGTGTCAGCATATTAAGAGCGGCCTTTGCCATATTTGTATGAGGATGGCGTGCTTCTTTTTTAAAGCGGTGAAACTTTCCTTCCATCGCAGTAACGTTAACAATATGTTTTTTCCCTGTATTATCTCGCTTCATCATTGGAGCAAGTTTATTACAAAGAACGAATGGTGCAATTGCATTCACTAGTTGAACCTCAACCATTTCAGGAGTGTTTATCTCCCCTAGCTTTAATCTCCAACTATTAGTCTTTCTTAAATCGACTTGTTGTAAATCAACATCAAGCTCACCCTTTGGAAAGATTTCCTGAGTAACAAGAGAGTCATCAATTGTATAAGGGATTTGTGAAAGCTTAGCTGATTCGCGAAGACCAAGCCCTGGTGCATTTTGCTTATGCCATGAAACAGGTAGAGCTTCCGTGTCAGCACTTCCAACAACATCACCATCGGCCTTACTTAATTCAATAAGACAACCCTGGTGTCTTTCTAGAAGCATTTGTGCATGCTCAGGAAGATCGGCCATATGTCTTGCCTCTGCTTCCATTAAGTGAGCATAGAATCCCGGAGGTCTTCTCACTGTTTGAGCGGCATTATTAATTAAGATATCTAAACGATCATATGTTGATTCAATATAGTTACAAAATAATTCAACAGATGGTGTGTGACGTAAATCAAGACCATGAATATGAAGTCTATGACCCCATTCTTTAAAATCTTCTTCTTTTCCATATCTAATGGCAGAGTCAACAGGAAAACGAGTTGTCGCAATAACAGTTGCACCAGATCTCAACATCATGAGAGTTGAGTGATAGCCAATTTTAAGTCTTGAACCAGTGATTAGAGCAACCTGTCCCGTAAGGTCAGTTGTCTGGTGTCTCTTATAATAATTCAAGTCACCACAAGGAATACACATCGTATCGTAGAAGTGGTGAAGCTTAGTAAATTCATCCTTACAGACGTAGCAATTTCTTGCCTTATTTAATTCAGGTTGTTCACTATTTAACGACTCTTGATCAACACCAATAAGTTTAGGTGCAACAAAGACAGAGTCTTCTCTGGCAGACCTAATTCCAGTTGTTCCTCTGGCCACTCTATCTTGGTGAGTCGTTTTCTTCTTTCTTATTCTCTTTACGTCTTTTTGACGCTTCTTGATTTCTTTTCTATCTGGTCTTGATAGTTGCCCTGAAAGCTTGAGAAGTTTCACGCGATCTTCTTCACTGAGATGAACAAGCTGTTCACTATTTTCAACAAATACTTCAAGAGTATTAAGCATATTACTTAATTCAGCTGGAGAAAATTTATGTTGAAGTTCATCGAGATATGTCTCGTGTGTATTAACAACTGTTTCTTGATCTTTAGTATCGCTCATTCTTGCTTCCTTAGGGTTTGGTGCCCAATTTAGCAAAAGTCGCGCCTATAGGCAATTAAAGTAGTCCAAAATGCCTGATTGCATCCTTTCATTTAACTCATCCAAAGATAATGTAACCTTTGACTCAATTAAAGGAATAAAGTCTTCAGGAATACCAGATCTAAAAACCTGTTCATTACCTTGATACTTAATTCTTAGGGCCACAGCGTGAAGAGCGTGGCGATTAAATTCCATTTGTTGATGATCCTCTACACTCGCATAATTATCCTTAAAACGTTGAAACATTTTAAAGCTTCCAAGATAGAGCTTATCTCCAACAAGTGGAAGTCCTCTAACAAGTGCATGGACACGAATTTGATGTTGTCGTCCTGTTTGAGGAAAGGCGAGGCCTAGAACATAGCCATTTTCTCTGTGAAGAACCTTAAACTTTGTATGGGCGTGTTTTCCATCAAATGATTCTTCAGGGTAATGATCAATATAGACTCTTTTTAAACCGGGCTCACTTGCTCCGAGTCTTTCTTGAGATTCAAAAGTATCTCGTCCATCGTAGTTTTCATTTTCTTTGGCCATGAAGAAGTAGCACTTCTTAACACGATCATTGAAAAACTCTTCGCCCATGGCATTTGATGTTTTAGCATTCTTGGCCAACATCATGACACCAGAAGTCTCCCTATCCAGTCTGTGAATACTATGAATAGTTTGGTTATACTTATCTCCAAAATAAACTGTCGCACAATAAAAGAGGTGGCTTCCAGTTGGGTGACATGCCATATAGGCCGGCTTAGAAATAACAATAAGATTATCATCTTCAAATATTACTTCAGGGTGCTCTTTTCTTTGTAATAACTCTCCATTCCAATACTCATCTTCTTGAGTAGTATTGTGAACAGTAAAAGTTAGCTCCTCTCGATAATGAAGAGGAGTACATGGGCGGTGTTTTCCGGCCCTATTTTTAATGACTACGTCCCCTGCCTTGATTCTCTTTTTTACTTCTTGTCTTGACCATGTTTCAAGATAGATTTGTAAGAATTGATCAAGGCGCATTCCTGCCTGAGACTCTTCTACATAGTAAGTCGCTTCATACTTTTCACTCGTAAATGACTTTCTAAGTATTGCCATAAATTATTTTGCTACTAGAGTAAGAATTGTTGCAAGAGCAACTGTCTCACCTGTTTCATCAGTAACATCAACTTGCCACTTAACAACACCTCTTGGGATTTCATCTTCTTTAACTTCTTGGTCTACTTTTTCCTTACACGTAAGTTTAACTCCAATAGTCGCTCCAACATAGACAGGCTTAATAAACCTTAATTCATCTAGACCATAGTTTGCTAGAACAGGACCTTTTTTAGGAGAAACAAATAGTCCGGCCGCAGCTGAAATAATAAAGTATCCATGAGCAACACGTCCTTCAAAGAAAGATCCATCAAGGGAAGTCTCATCTGTATGAGCATAGAAGTGATCCCAAGAAATATTAGCAAAGTTTACAATATCAGCTTCAGTAATAGTTCTCTTATGTGTTGTATATGTGTCACCTATTTGCAGTTGACCAAAGTTCTTTCTAAATGGGTGAATCCCTGACTCGACTCTTTCAGCACCAGGAATAAACTTATTCGTTATCTTAGTCAGCATCGTTGGATGCCCCTGAACTGCAGTTCTTTGCATATAGTGATAAATTCCTCTAATACCACCCATTTCCTCACCTCCACCAGCTCGACCTGGTCCACCATGGACAAGTCCAGGAAGAGGTGAACCATGACCAGTAGATTCTTTAGAACAACTTTCATTGAGAACAAGAATACGACCGTGGCTTGAAGCAGTTTCAATAACAACTTCTGTTGCAAAATTAGAGTCGGAAGTAACAATTGAACTAACAAGACTTCCTTTACCCATATGTGATAGCTCGATTGCTTCATCTGTATTCTTATATGGAATAATTGTAGAAACTGGACCAAAGGCCTCTACCGAGTGAATATCAGTTTTTTCAAATGGCGAATCACAATAAAGAAGAGTAGGGGCCACAAATGCTCCCTTATCCGCGCTACCATCAATTATATTCTCACCAGTAGTTCCACCAACAAGTAACTCACAAGACTTTCTAAGTTCCATTATTTTTTCTAATACTTCAGTCTGTTGTGCCTTAGATGCCAGAGGCCCCATTCGAACACCCTCAGCAAGAGGATTACCAAGCGTAGTTTTCTCTAGACGCTTTATAAGTGCTTTTTGAACATCTTCTACATAATCAGCTGGAACAATAGTTCTTCTAATGGCAGTACATTTCTGTCCCGCCTTTACAGTCATCTCGCGACTTACCTCTTTGATAAAAATATCAAAGTCAGCAGTTCCAGGAGCAGCATCCGGTCCAAGAATAGAACAGTTTAGTGAGTCGGCCTCGACATTGAATGGAATATTATTTTCCATTACGTTCTTATGTGACTTCAACATATTTGCTGTAGAAGCAGAACCTGTGAAAGTTACCACATCACTTGAAGTTACATGGTCTAGAATCCCGTTTGCACTACCACAAAGTAGCTGTACAGATCCCTCAGGAAGTATCTTTGATTTAATTATTTCTCTAACAACGACTTCAGTTAAGTAACAAGTCACTGTCGCAGGCTTTACTACAGCAGCAACACCAGCAACGATATTAACTGCGATTTTTTCTAACATTCCCCACACTGGGAAATTAAAGGCGTTAATATGAACAGCGCAACCCTTCTTTGGTACATATATATGTTGAGCAGAGAAGCCACCCTTTCGAGAAATCGTGTCCGGTGCACCATCAAGACAAAATGTCTGATCAGGCATCTGGCGTCTACCAATTGATGAATAAGTAAAGAGGTTCCCGATTCCACCTTCGATATCGATCCAACTATCTACACGAGTTGCACCAGAAAGTGCTGAAATCTTGTAGAACTCTTCTTTCTTTTCCATCAAATGCATGGCGAGTGCTTTAAGAGCACGTGCTCTTTCGTGAAAAGTCATTGATCTCAGCTTCTTTGAACCGACTGATCTTGAATAGTCTAGAACTTCACCAAAATCGATTCCAGCAGTTGATGCCTTACCTATAAGGTCTCCAGTAGTTGCGTTAAATAAATCGCTTCCACCAGACTCACCCATATGCCATTTACCAAGTATATAGCTTTCCACATTCATATTATAATCCTTTGAAATTACGTAATAGTTTTTCAGGCCCATCATATAGGATAGACAGTGAAACTGACAATCGCATTGCAGCTAGCTGTCTAAAATTTGTTTAAAAATGCCTACGAAACTGACAACGTCCAAAATCTAGACAATCTATAGACAGTATTGTGATCAATAAATAGTCACTAAAATGGAGTAAGTGTCTATTTATAAAGAGTTTTCACAAGTTCACAACTCTGTAATTATGACAGGGGTTATGGCACGGAAACTGCATTAATAGTACTGTACAACTTATAAACGATATTAGACTGGACTTATGTAATGCAAAAGAACTGGAAAATACTATTATTGCTAACGATGATCTCTGGCGCTGCTGGTGCTGAATCAATTTCACAAAAGGCCAAAGAGCTTGGTGTGGATAACTTAGATATAGATGTAGTATCAAAGTTCGCTGCTCTACAAGGACAGACAGACAGAGCAAATAAGTTCGCAATGTCAGTCTTATTTGATTCACAATTAACACTTACAAATGACTTTAAATTCATATCGTACGCTGGTTTCAAATATGAAACAGGTACTGCAAACTCAGGTTTTAACGAGAGAAGATATGCAGCTACTTCTAAGCTTGTTTATGATTATGCTTATATCAGCTACAAACCTTTTAACTTTATTACACTTGAAGCAGGAGCTGTTGATAATACGAGTGATGACTCTGTCTCCCCCCTAGTGAACTATGGTGTTTCATTCTTAGGAGCAAGAGAAAAACTAAAAATTGCATCTAAATATATGGATGTAACATTAGTTGCGACGCAAGCAATGCCATATAATGATGATCTTTCTGACAGTATAGGAACTGTAAATGAAGGAACACCAAAATTCTTCTCTGAAATAGTTAATGCAGATATCAAAATAAGTGACACTCTTATAAAGTTAAAGGCCGGACACTTTGCATACCAAGACCTTTCAAATTCTGTTGCTAATAGTGATAGATACTTTGGAAATACAGTTACAGGTAATGACGAGTCTGATTCTGAATATGCTTATAACTTTAAAGGTTGGTTATATGGAGCATCTGCTAAATTTAAAATTACAAACTACCTAACTGTTACACCTGCAATAGATACTGTTAAAAATGATGAAGCAGTTGAAGGAAAGAACAAAGGTAGAACAGCAAAACTAAATATAGATTCAGAAATAATAAATCATAAAATCAAAGCATTCTTTGGAAACTTTGATAATGAGTCAGACACAGCACCAGCTTTTTATAGAAAATCTATTCAAAAGAATAGCTATAAAGGTAACTTTGTTGGTCTAACAATCGAAAACCCAGAAAGTTTAAAAACGACAATTAAATATGTAGACAGAACATCTAAGAGCTCTTCACTTCTTATTAAAGATGAAAAAGTTTACTCAATTAGTTTAAGGAAATCGTATGACATTTTCTAAGAAATCTATTCTTTGGACACTAACACTTTCGGCCCTTCTAGTAGGTTGTTCTGCTTCAGTTGATGAAAAAGAAAATCCACTAGCAGGAACTGTAGATGCTCAAAGCTCAGCGATGATGACACTATCATCAGTTAGGCTTGAAAACACACAGGCCGTAGGACAAACTCCTGTTTCAAGACAGGCCACTGATAAGTACTATACTATCAAGGCATGTTTTACGAATAACTTCGGAAGGAAGTTAAGAAATAAGAGATTTGTTATTGAAGGTAAAGGTCTCTCAAAAGCAATAAAAGTTTCAGATGAATCATCTTGTGTATATTGGGAAGAGCATATCAAGATGGACTATACGAAAGCAGCTCAACTTACTAAGTTCGACAGAACAGTAACTTTATACAAAACAAGTATTTCGCAAAATGTAAGTTTTGGGATCAATGCTCTACAGGGTGATAACTTTGTAAGACTAGACAAAACTACAGATAGAACAAACTTCTCAGATAACGCTGCAAAGCTAGGTGTAAATGACACAATAGTAATGAAGCAGATTAAGTTCACACCAAAAGGTTATGGTAAAGACGATCCAAGAAACGATAATAATGTAATCGATAAGCCATTTGTTGCTAACACATGTTTTAACTTAAAAGCGAATGGTCAAAGAATGCAACGTGAAATCATTGATGCAATCATGATCAATGAGGAAACAGGTCGTGTAATGAAGAAGCAAAACTACCAACTTGATGAATCAGGTTGTGCAGAAGTTTCTTTTTCAATGAAGCACGAAAGATATACAAATACGAGAAGAATACCATTTAAGTTTATTGTAAAATCAAAGAACCCTGCTCTTAAAGGCGCGATCGTTGAAAGAGGCGTTTGTCTCTACCCTTGGTCTAACTCAGGTTGGGTATTTGGACACGATACAATCTCTGGTGAATGTCCAGAAGATTCAAAGGATCAAAAAGCAAGAATCTTTCTTGATGAAGTTAACTATACTTTCTTAGGACATGATCAAGATAAGGGTTACCACCTAAATGAAAACCTAGATATGGTTCTTGTTAAATCATATGTAGTAAATATGTACCCAAAAATTGATTACGGTAACTTTGTTCACCACATGGATCCAATTGAGCCAATCTATCAGGGTGACTTTAGACTAAAAGTATTATTCTTAGCACCAACTGAAGGTGATATTGAATTAACTCCAGAAAACTATAAGAAATTTAAAATCATCTCTGCAACAAGTAAGATTGTTTCAGTAGAGGGAAAGAGACTTAAGGCAAGAATTGATATGCCAATTAGGTTTAACGACATCCCTTATATTCACACAAGAAGTTATGCTGTTGTAAGGCTTGAGCCGATCGAAGAGACTGAAAACTCTCTACAACCAGCAATTGCAGCAGGAACATTCCATGCTTCAAGTAAGACATTTAGATCAATTCTACACACGCAAGTAGACGTTGATGATGTTGTAACTAAAGAGACGACAAAGCTTGTAGAGCTTAGAGGCTTTCTAGATGAGTTATTTACTGATGTTAATGACGATGGTCAATCTCAGCTAATCTCATATCAGCTAGGAGCAAAGGAAGCGAGATCATCAGAACAAGCATTCCTTGATAACTCAAAGTCTGAAGATATGGACGACTTTGATAATATGAAACTATCTTTTGCTAAAGAAGAATTAAACGGAGTTATTGACGATAAAGTATTCGCTAAACTTCTAGATAATAGTTATTCGTACGATACGATGAAAAAGCTTTGTGGAACACTATTTGATACTAAAATGTCAGAAGGTTTTCTATGGATGGACGGTGAATACCTAAGTCACAGTATGAGAGAATGTGTTAAGAATCCTGAAATGATGATGAATGTAAACTCTTTCAGCCACATTCAAACAATTGCTTCAAAACCAGAAGTAAGATTCTCAAATACAATTAGAATCCACAAAGGAACAGGATCTAATAACTTTCACGGAACAAGTGATAGAATTGGAACTTCAAGAAGAATAAATGCAGGATTAAGTCTAAGTGTTAAGAAAGAAGTATTCGGACTTATCTCTGTAGGAGCTGGTGCAGGACTAGACGTTTCTAAGATGTGGGGACGTGACATGCAAACAGGAAATTCTAATAGAGAAGATACAGGACAATCAATTGATCTCTACGCAGATATGATTTCTCTAGAGTTTGATGCAATTACAACAAAGTGTGTAACGATTGAAGGTACATATAAGTATAAAAAAGTGGTAGTAGATAGTGCTTACTACGGTTCAGGAATTACAATGACTGGTGGTATGGGTCCAGTATTTTATCAAAAGAAAATACCAAATAAGAAAAGAGTAAGAATTTGTACAGATACGAAGAAGAAAGAGAGCTTAACTGAATCTTGGTACTATGTAGGTGAAGGACACCAGTTCAACACAATCCTTAGAGATAGATTAAGTATAAAAGAAAATAAGTATATGGTTATGATTAGAGGAAAGAAGAATATGGCAAAATTCGCTGAGTTCTTAAGAATCTCTGGTAAGAATATCTTTATGAAGAAAGTTAAAAAGACTGTTCTACCTGATACATATATGCAAAATGCTTTCTCTGACTTTAAGAGTGCATTTGATAAGGACAATGACCTAGTATCAGATATGGCCCTTCCTGGAACGATTGAAAAGTATGATGTTCTTGGTAATGGTGATGACCAATACTACGGAGAGCTTCCGGTGGAAAACTTTAACCCACTAACAAGCCCATTTGGTACAAATAACAAATAATGATATACTGGCCCTATGATAAATAGGGCCTTTTTAATTTCTACATTTATATTCTTAATCTTTTCTTGTACGTCATTTAATGACTCCGACAATAAAGAAACAACACAAGCACATTCATCAAAAAAGAGCGCAGAGGCCAAAGAGAAGCCCGCATGCATCTGTATGATGATCTACGAACCAGTATGTGATAAGAAGACAGATAAGACCTATGGAAATGCCTGTCAGGCAAAATGTGAAGGCGTTAAGAAGTTTAAGCCTGGTGCTTGTACTCTTTAGAGGTTTTTAAAAGTCTTAACGAGCCAGCGATTTTTCTAACTGTTCAATAACCAGTCGACTTCCATAGAAAGGAAAACTAAAACCATTCTTATAAAGTGAATTCAGTACGAAAATATCTTCAGTCACTTGTTTTGAAACGGGAAGTCTTCTTCTCCCTTTATGCCTAATACCAGTAAAAATATCAGCAGTTTCAATTTTTGGAAAATCTATATCACTAAAGTGATTCTTTAAAGTCTCATACTCCTTGTGAAGATCGGCCATATTATTTTCAAGAATATATCCTTCCTTAATAGTTCCGCCAAAGAGTAACTCATTAGTTTCTTTTCTATAAATGATATTAAAGTGGCCACTTGTTAAGACTTTATTCTCACTAAAGAGATTACTATCTTTCCACACACAGTAAGTTCCACCAACAGGAACACCATTTTCTAATTCTTCATTTTTAAATATAAACTGAGTATAAGCGGCAGTAGCTAGAAGAAGCTTCTTATAGTTAAACTTATCAGATCCAATATCAAGTGACTTTTCCTCTTGGTCAATTGACTCTACTTTTCGCTGGATGACTTTGAGGTTTGATAACTTTGAGTGGTATGAGCTCCTCATAAACTCAAGCATCTTTTCTGGCTCGACCAAAAAGCAACGCTTATAAATTCCGCGACAGCCATATTCAGTAATCATCTCTTCACCATAACGCTTATGGTATTGAGAAATTTTATGTGGTGTTTTCCAATGAGGATAAACGTAGAATTGTTTACCAGCAGTAACACCGTCTGGTTTAAAACTACTTACAAAATTCTCAAAACTTTCATGACCACTAACAAGGAGATCACCAAGTTCTGAAAGTCCCCTACTGTGAACATCCATTGAAACAACTGACGTAGTTCTCAATGAACACGCAGGAAACGCTGAGTCATCATGTAGCTGAAGAATCTTTAAATTCTTTAAGATTGGATGCCCTGCGATATTCCATAGTAAACAATGCGCCGCAACTCCATTACCAACGACAATTAAATCGTAATCATTTGTTGAGTTTTCCATAATTTAGTCTTTTCTCATTGCCAGAGTATGTTCTGGCCCCTAGAATTTTTACAGTTTTATCACGAAAAGGAGTTTAAGAAAATGGATATCGATAATAACGCGGTATTGTATTGTGTAGACAACACTGATGTATCTGCCAAACAAATAATGACTGTACTAATAATGCTCTTACAAGAGGATTGTACAATCCCATTCATCACTAGATATAGAAAAGAAAAGACTGGTGGACTCGATGAAACTCAAATTAGAGCAATTCAAGAAAAATACGAAGAGTATATAGATAGAGAAAAGAGAAGAACATATATTCTTGAAGCGATTAAAAAGCTTGAACTTCTTACTCCTGATCTAGAAAAGAAGATTGTAGCAGCAACTACAATCAATCAACTAGAAGATCTCTATGCCCCATTTAAGTCAAAGAGAAAGACAAAGGGTATGACTGCTAAAGAAGCAGGTCTTGAACCATTCGCAGACATCATAATGTCTACGACTTTAGCAATGACAGAAATCGCAAAAGAAGCTGTAAAGTTTTTAAACCCAGATAAGAAGATCAAGACTTTTGAAGATGCTATCAAAGGTGCTTGTGACATAATCATAGAAAGATTTGCTCATGATAGTGAAATTAAAGAAACGCTAAGAGCAGACTATTGGCGTTCAGCTGTTATTAAGACCTCTAAGAGAAAAGACGCTGAAACAATCAAAGACTACGATAAGTATAAAGACTACTTTGAATTTGAACAAAAAATATCAGATTTAAGAGAAGCAAGAGCAGGTCACAGATTCTTAGCGATAAGAAGAGCTATGACTCAAAAGATTCTTAAAGTTGAAGTTGTTGGTAATGAAGAATATGCAGTTGGTCTTCTAAAAGATAAGTACTTCAGTGACTCATCATTAACTCTTACAAAAGTAATCACAGATTGTGCGACAAAAGCGTATAAGAATTATATGCACACATCACTAGATCTTGAAGTTAAAACAGAACTGAAGAAACTAGCAGATGACTCTGCAATTGACGTATTTGGTGCAAACTTTAAAAACCTTCTTTTACAACCTTACCTAGGACCAAAGACTGTTCTTGGAGTTGACCCAGGTGTTGTGACTGGTTGTAAAATTGTTGTAGTAGATAATACAGGAAAGTTCCTAGTGGACACTGTTATCTATCCTCACCCACCTAAAATGTATATTGATCAATCCGCTAAGATTCTTGAAGCTATGATTGATCAATTCAATGTTGAATACGTTGCAATTGGAAATGGAACATATGGTAGAGAGACTCTGTCTTTTATTGATACTGAAGTTAAGCAAGTCAAAGCTGGTAAAGTAAAGGCCACAATGATTTCTGAAGATGGTGCCTCAATTTATTCTGCTTCAGAGATTGCAAGAAAAGAATTTCCAGATAAAGATGCAACAGTAAGAGGTGCTATTTCTATCGCAAGAAGATTCCAAGATCCTCTTGCAGAGTTAGTTAAAATTGATCCAAAATCTATCGGTGTTGGACAATACCAACATGATGTTAATCAAACAAAACTTAAGAAGTCACTTGATGGAGTTGTTGAGTCATGTGTGAACTTTGTAGGTGTTGATTTAAATACTGCAAGTGCTCCACTCCTGTCATTTATTTCAGGAATTGGGCCATCTGTTGCTGGTAATATTGTTAAGCACAGAGATAAGAATGGTCTATTTTCTAAAAGAGAAGACCTTTTAAAAGTTCCAAGATTTACAGGAAAGATATTTGAACAAGCAGCTGGATTCTTAAGAATCTACAACGGTGAAAACCCGCTTGATTCAACATTTATCCACCCTGAAAGATACAATGTTCTAGAAGACTGGGCCAAAGATAATGGTGCAGAGGTAGTCTCTTTAACAACTGACAAGACACTTGTTAATAAATTGAAGACTGATAAAAAACTCCTAGATGAAGTAGATCAATTTACTCTAGATGATATTGCAAAATCTCTTTCTGCTCCTTCACAGGATCCAAGAACAGAGTTTAAGACAATGGAATTTAGAAAGGACGCTACTAAAATCACAAGTATCAAAGAAGGTGAATGGTACCCAGGTATCGTAAAGAATATCACTCAATTTGGTGCCTTCGTTGATATTGGGATCAAGGAAAATGGTCTTGTACATATTTCTCAGATGGCCGATCACTTTGTTGAAAACCCACTTGATGCTTTAAAAGTTGGTCAAGAGGTAAAGGTTATGGTTCTTGAAGTAGATCTTGAGAGAAAGAGAATAGCTCTTACATGTAAGACTGGTGAAGACCATAGACAACATGCAAGTTCAGTTGGTGGTGGAGCTAGAACTAATAAGTCTAGGCCTAAGGCCAACAAGCAAAAGGTAGATGCACCATTAAAAAATAATGCTTTTGCCGCGTTAAAGAATTTCAAACTATAGAAAAAAAGAAGGCCCGATAATTAGTCGGGCCCTTTATATTAGTTCATTTGGCACATTGTCGTTGGGCCACTCTTATTTGACTTAGAATACTTACAACTAAAAGAAATTGCCTTATCCTTATTATTTTCTCTCGCCTTAGTTGTTAGCCTGTAGCGAACATATTTTTCTCTAACATTTGCCTCGCAAGAAGATGCTGGTACTTTAAAATCAGTAAAGCTAATACTACTTGTTTTACTATCTGTAGATAAATTATCTAAAACAAAATTCTTTGCACTCTTTTTTAGACCCGCAATATTTGAGCTGTCACAATTAATATCAAGTTCAGATGAACATGAAGTAGTTAATACTAAAGCTGTAAATGCGATTGCTATTGCTTTCATAAATCTCCCCTTTCTAACCAAATTTTATACCAACTTTGAAAGATTCGATAATATCTTCAGTTTGTCTGACAGACATAACGACTCCTTCGATTCGCTTAGCAAGACTCTTACCATCCACAGATACGATGCCAACCTTATCCCCTGGCTGAAATTCGGCCGGATCAGAAGATTTAAGCCCCATACCACCTTTGGACATGTCATATAAGGTATAGAAGTCAAGTGTGTCTAACTCACCAGTTTCTGAGTTAATTTTTCTCACACCAACCATTTGACCAGAGTTAGCGGTCTTTCTCGGAACTTCACGCTTGTGCTCATTAGCAACTTCGTCTTCCTTTTCGACTAACTGAACCTGATCAATAAAAGTCTCATCAAGGACATTGAGCTTATCTGGTAGGCCTAACGTTATTCCTTGTTTATTGAGGTCTCTAATATCTAACTTACATGCAATACATCTTTGCTGTGCGAAGATAAATATCGGCTCTTTTTCTACAAACCTGAAGCCATTTTTATTAGTCGGCTTGATATAGAATAACTTTTTAATTTGATCAACTTTTTGAATCTGACAATAGTGAACAGGTCTAAGCCCATTTACCTTGGTGTTTTGCCAACACCATAATTTCGTCTTTGTTTGAGATAGGGCCTTAAGTACCCCTGCAATTTCTAGGTCATCATTTATAACTGACTGAGACATATACTACCTACCAACACTTCTAATTAATTGTAAGAAATCATCTTTGCGTCCAAAGAAACGTGCATTTGAAATATAAGAGAATATCAAAGTTACGATCGATGGGATTATTAATGAAAATATAAAGGAATCAAAAGTAATAAGTATCGGAAGGCTTCTATCAACAAACATGTCCGGCATTATTACTGGAGAATACTTCTTTAGAAAGTAAAGAAAGATAAGCGCCAGTCCATTTCCGATTAAAAGCGAGCTCATCGTTATAACAGATATATTAACAGCACCTGTTTTCTTAATCTGACCTAAGGACATTCCAAGAATCCAAAATGAAGCAAAGTCCTGTTTGATCCTTGCATAGAAAATACTTAATCCACTGGCAATAGTTAGAACCACAAGTACTACCGTGGCCATAAAGAGAAAGAGAATCACATTATTTTCTAGAGCAAGAGCGTAAACAAGAGTCGCATTAAGCTCTTCCCAACTCTTAATAGAGCTAACCACTTTTTTGATCTCAATCATTTGTTCTTGATTGAGAGGACTGAAAATTCTAATCCTATTTATATCTTTTTTTCGAGCAATAGATTGTGTCACTCTTAAGTCAACCCAAGCATGAAATTCATCAATATCAGGCTCTCTTGAATCGATATAGCGTTTTAAAGTTACTGTCCTATACCTAGGCAGGTCACCAAAGAAAGCATCTGTATGAGTTGGAGAAATAAACTGAATCTCGTCTTCTAAACCAGAGTTTACCTTATCTGAAAGATAAGGGGACAAGAGGATCTCACCTCTCTTAATACCATCCCCGAGAAACTCAGGAGAATAATCCTTGGATGAAATACCATGAAGAATAACTGGCGCCACATGCCCAGACTTTCTTAACAACCCTTCAATCTCAAACTCTCTTGTGAATTTGATATGATTGTTCTTAAGCCAAGAAGTGAGCTCAGGACCTTCATTTTGAGCATATATAGTATAATGCCCTTTAATTCCCTTTGAACGAATAATACGATTGTTTTGCAAACCCTTCAGCGCACTCTGCACAACAAGAAGAGAAAAACTAGAAAGCATTAACCCACCCATGGCCATCAGTAAGAGGCCTTGGCGGGTTTTAGCTTTGAAAATATATTTTAAAAAGAATCCTAAAAATGTTTTAAACATTATAGCTCGTAAAACTTCTTCTTTTGCTCAACAAGATCATTGATAAGCTTACATGGTGTGTATCTGTCTTTATCAACAGTTTCAGCATGCTTAAGTAGTTCTTCTTGAATTCTCTCTAGACCTTCACTATCAGCATACTTTAGTAGACCACCTCTAAACGGAGGAAAACCAATACCAAAAATAAGACCTAAATCAACTTCTCCAGCAGAACCAACAATTTTATCTTCAAGAACTGTTGCCGCTTCGTTGATCATTGGAAGAAAAACTCTTTTTTGAATTTCAACTTCAGTCATCTTCTTAGTTGCTTTTGGAAATAATGCTAGAGCATCAGGGTTTGCACCAGTTGGCTTTCCCTTTTCATCATAGAGGTAGAAACCTTTACCATTCTTCTTACCAAGCATATCTTTTTCAACAAGCTTCGCACTTAGAGATGCTGATTTCGCTCTATCACCAAGACCATCATGAATAATCTTAGCAACTTTTTGTCCAACATCTATTCCAACTTCATCAAGTAGACGACAAGGTCCCATTGGCATACCAAAGTTAAGACAAGCATCATCGATATCTTTCATTGAAACACCTTCTTCAATAAGAAAGCCTGCTTCATTCATAAAAGGCATAAGGATTCTATTTACTAGAAAACCTGGTCCATCATTAACAACAACTGGAGTCTTATTAACTCTTAAAACCCAATTGTATAGGGCCTCAACTGTCTCATTAGAAACTCCATCATGCTTAATAATTTCTACTAAAGGCATCATGTGCACAGGATTAAAAAAGTGAAGACCAGCAAATCTTGAAGAGTCTTCAAGTGCAGTCGCCATCTCTTGAACTGAAAGTGATGATGTATTTGTAGTAAGAAGGGTCTTAGAACCAACTTTAGTTTCCACTTCAGCAAAAACCTTCTTCTTAATATCCATATTTTCAACAACAGCTTCAATAAGAAGATCAACTCTATCAAAACCTCTAAAGTCAGTTTGAGCTGTGATTGATCTTTGCTTTCTTTCAAAGTCATCGTATGACATACGCTTTCTTTTTACAGCACCCATAAAGTTTGATGCAGATTGCTTTAAACCTAGTTCAAGGCCTGTTGAGTTTAAGTCTTTCATGATTGGTTTCATATCAGTTTTGGCCATAAGCCAAGCGATACCACCACCCATTGTTCCAGCACCAAGACAAGCACCACGATCTAATACAGGAAGTTCAGCTCCAGTTGAACCTGAGTACTTCTTTGAATCTTCAACCATAAAGAAGATATGCTGGAGATTCTTACTTTGATCAGAAATACAAAGATCTCCAAAGGCCTGAGCTTCACTAGTTAAGTAACTAGATCTTCCCTTAAGCATACCTGCTTCCATAACATCAAGAATCTTGAGAGGAGCTTGGTAGAAACCTTTAGTCTTTTTAAGAACACTTTCTCTCGCCTTTTGAAAAATAATTTTCTTAGTTAGCATATTATCTGTCGCCATATCTTCAAGCGACTCTTTAAATGATTTCTTTTTCTCAGACTTTTTAAAATGTTTAACTGCATACTCTAAGAGTCTTTCATATGGATAAACTTCAGCTACAAGACCTGCTCTTTTAGCTCTTTTTCCATTTAATGTTTTACCTGTAAGAATCATATCTAGAGCAGTTGGAAGACCAACTTTCTTTGGAAGTCTATATGTTCCACCAAAACCAGGAATAAGTCCTAGTTTAACTTCTGGTAGACCCATTGAAGTTCCCTTAGCATCACTGGCAACGATTTTGTCACATGAAAGTGATAACTCCATTCCACCACCAAGACATACACCGTGAACACAGGCAACTGTTGGAACTTTAAGATCTTCTATTCTATTAAAGATTTTCTGACCTGCTTCTGCACCGGCCTGACCATCATTTACTGTCTTCATTGAAGATATAAGATTAATATCAGCACCTGCTAAAAAACATCTCTTCTTATGAGAGAAGAAAAGTACACCAGAAATATCCTTAGACATTCCGTGAAGCTCTTCAACAATATCTTGTAGTTCTTTAAGTGTTTCTTCATCAAGAACTGTCATGGCCTTATCACAATTGTGACCAAAACCTACATAAGCAACTTTATCTTTAGTTTCTAAACTAACTCTTTTATATGTCATTTTCTATTCTCCAAATTACTTAATAAGGTTTTCAATTATTGCAGCACCACCTTGGCCACCACCAATACAAAGAGAAGCAACACCGTATCCGGCCTTTCTCTTTTTCAGCTCATGGGCAAGAGTTACTAAAAGTCTTGATCCAGTTGATCCAACAGGGTGACCAAGTGCAATTGCTCCACCGTTTACATTGAGTTTCTCTTCAGGAATTTCTCCCCACAGAGTTTCAATATCAAACTTGTCAGCAACAGCTCTTTCAGTGAAAGCTTTTTTAACAGCAAGAATTTGTGCCGCAAAAGCTTCGTTAATTTCAACAAGATCCATTTGCTCTAAATTCATTCCTGTTCTTTGAAAAACTCCATCCATTGCATGAAGTGGTCCCATTCCCATTCTCTCTGGCTCTAGACCAGTAAAGTGATAGTCAACCATTCTTGCCATTGGCTCTAGGTTATACTTTTTAACTGCTTCTTCAGAAGCAAAAAGAATTGCTGATCCACCATCTGTTAATGGACAACTATTTCCGACCGTAACAGTACCTGATTTCTTATCGAAATAAGGTCTCATTTTCGCAAGACCTTCAACTGTTGAACCTGCTCTAGCACCCATATCTTTAAAAAGTAATTTGTCGATTTTATGACCATGACCTATTGGACAAATCTCATCAGCAAAGCGACCTTCTTCAATCGCCTTAATTGCTTTGTGGTGAGAGTTATTTGCATAAGTGTCTTGTTGTAATCTTGTGATATCTAGCTCTCTTGCAAGAAGCTCAGCAGTCTGTCCCATATTTAATCCACAGAATGGGTCAGTCAGCCCTTGCTCAATTGCAATAATTGGAGACAAGTATGGAGGTCTAAAGCTAGAGATAGCTTTTAGCTTATCAGCTGCTGTTTTTGCTTTCATGACATTCATGAAAAGCTCAGTCATTTCTTTACCGTATATTAGTGGCATATTTGACATTGATTCAACACCACCGGCAACGATAACGTCTGAGCGACCTGAAGCAATTTTTAGAAATGCCTGTGAAACGGCTTCAAGTCCTGAAGCACAATTTCTATGAACAGAATAACCAGAAGTTTTCTTATGAAGTCCTGCCTCAAGTGCAATCACTCTCCCAATATTTGGATACTTTGCAGGTGTTCCTGTGTTTCCAAAAATGACTTCATCAACAGCATCGTTTGGGATCGATGTTCCATCAAGAAGGTTTCTTACAAGATATGCACCTAAGTATGGTGCTTGAATATCTTTGAGAGCTGTTCCGGCCTTGGCCTGAGGAGTTCTCTTGGCCTCTACGAGGTAAACAGGTTTAAACGACATAAGTGACTTCCCCTTAATTATAGAATTTAAAGATTAAAACAAGTGTTTGATCTAGAAAATTGTAAACGAAGACAGGGGTAAATGAAAGGATTTCTTGAGTAAAAAAACAGATAACCCCACGAAATGTGGGGTCATCTTATTCTATATAAATCGGGATAGATTTCAGAATTTTATAAACTTATTTTTAAACCATCTTAAAACTAGAAGTTAAAAGAAAGTCCAACATTTACAGAAGCAACGTCGGCCTCTTCAATGTCTCTTGCTAAGTTTCTTAGTCTTGTCTCATCTGGTGAAGAAAGGCTATCTTCCTGACTAACACCTGAAGTAAATGCTTTCTCATACTGAACACTAATCTCAGCAGAGAACATTGGACTAAATTGCACGGCCGCACCAGCTAAAGCTGATCCAGAAATATTATTACTTCCTACTTCTTCGTTACCAAACTGCTGTCCGTTATATTGAAAAGTCTCATTCTGCTCGTAATTGAAGTTTCCTCTATTATAAGCAATTCCAGCACCAACAAATGGTCTGATTTTTGAATCTACAGATAGAAATACCTTCCCATGTGCACCAAAGCTGATTTGCTTATAAGAGATCTCTCTTCCGTTTTGATATTGCGAATTATAAGAATTTGCATAACCAAAACTATTGATAGGAGTAGAAAGATAGTTATTTTCACCATCAGTCATTTTGATACTTACGTAACGAAGACCAACACCGATTGCAACTCTTTCATTAACCATATTCTCTAAAGATAACTTCATATTGAAGTTTGCATCGAGATCATTCTTTTCACTGGCGATATTCATAAATCCACCAGAGATAATAAAGCTATTTTTCTTGTTTTCTACTTTAGCAGGAGCAGGCGCTGGCGCTTGAACCTTTGCAGGAGCAGAGTATGTAGTAGAAACTTGATCCATTGCTTGCATTTGTCCACTTAAAGCAGCTTCCAATTTCTTAGCAAGTTTTCTTTCTTCAGCAAGTCTCATATCTTCAACTTTCTTTCGCATCATTTGTTCATGCTTTTCTTCGAGCTTTCTTCGAAGAGCTTGAATCCTATCTGCTTGAGTAGGTTGTTTTTTCTTTTGTTTATAAAGACCTTCAATATCGATCTGGTCAGTGTTTACAACCTGATCAGTCTCACTTAAAAGTGTGTCTTCCTGTGCGTATGCACTAAAGTTTAGGCCTAAGGCCATTAGGGCGAGTAATGCAGGTGCATTCTTTCCTATTTTCATAAGTTTCTCCTAGTAAATCCCGTACTATTTTTGTTCACTACTTTTATAACACATCACGGCACACACTTGTGACGCAGTGTAATATTTACGTGGACTCTTGTAAGATCGACCAATTATCTAACACTTAGCAAAAACAAGAGAATGTAATTTCAGGAACTTACCTAAAGATACGAAATGTTCGAAAACTTGGATCTGAGCCAAGTCCAGCACTTTTTAGCGCACAAACGGGATTGAGAGAGCCTGCAACACAGTTATTTGCATCACCACTAAAGCGATCTTTAATGATAGAGAATGCGGCAAGGACAAGAGAGATAACGACAACAATCATCATCATATACTCTACTACAACCTGTCCCTTTTCATTTCTTACGGCCTTTTTCATAACTCTATTCTAAAGATAATTAGAGTTTTGAGCAAAGAGCAAAAAATGACTAGAGAAAGTGTCTAAAGTCCTTAGTCTCCATTAATGAACTCATAAGACCAAGAGGGCCTTTCTTGCACGGACCTATATAGAAGACGTCTTTTAGTTTTTCACCTTTAAGAGCAAAGGCCCCATCGCGAAGGACCATATTCTCAGGAAGATTTAAAGACTTTGCAACTTTTCCAGAAATAACTTCATCACCTATCTTTATATCTAATACTTCATCATTCTTAGATATTACGTTTTCAGATATTAGTAACTCTACTATTTCTTCAAAGAGAAACTCTTCTTTTTCTCCAAGTAGAACCTTAGAGAAAACCTTAATTTGTACATGGCCATCTTTCTCTTCTTCATACCAAAAAGGAAAGTGTGATCCCATATACTGCTTACTAAAATTATAAAAAGGAAGGGATCTCTTCATAACAACATCACGTTTTACATTTAAAACGTAATTACCGTAGAGTCCCTCAGTATCGAGTCTCAGAGGTATTTGCCTTGGACGACCACCAATGAAAGTTAATTTACGAGGGTGAACAATTCCTTCAAAACTATTGAGCTCTACACACCAAGGTCTTCCTTTATGGAATTTCCACTCTCTAATTTGAGAATCTCTAAAATTACCACCCCTACTTTCTAGAAGTTCTCTTAGTTTCTCTATTATGATATCAGTCTCAAGAAAGTATCTTGGTCCAATCATGCTACAAAAGAGATGGAAGGCCTCAACCTTAGGCATTGAAACTGTAAGAACATCGTGAAAAATTGATCTCATCGTGTATGAGAAAAGAGCTTTAGTATCATCAAAGCCATCATCCATTGAAATCTTTTTAAAGAAGATTTCAAATATATCTGTGACGTAGTCAGGACAATGATTAGAGAAAGTCGCATAGTTAAAATTTTGTAATGTTTTAAAGCGACAAAGAGTTTTCCCTAGTCTCTCACACATATCAAAATATGATTCATTAAATGAATCTTCAGTAATCCCACCAGAGTCTATATGCTCAAGTATTTCAAAGAAGTACTCAGGAAGCTTTCGAGCAAGCTCAACTAAGTTATGGTAAGGGTTATCTCTACCTAGAACAACTTCAGTTTTATCCATTTTTGCTATAAAAGGACTTACCTTTAAGTAACTACTGAGGTCGTGTAAATATGGTGTTTCGAGGTCTTCACCCCAGGCCTTTATAAAGGAACTCTCCATTGGTGAAAAGTATTTAAAATGTCCATCATCACGAGAGATTCTATCATCATTTAAAATGAGTACATCATGTCTCTCTATTATCAATTGATATGCTAAGAGATAAGACAGATAATTTTGTCCGACAATGATTGTATCTATATTTTTATTAAGCATTATGATTATCCAAAATTTTAACTAATTTATTCATTTCCATTTCATTATGAGATAAGAATTCTGAGATATCCAGTTGAGATTTCTTTTCATCTTGAATATTGACAACGTAGCTACCAAGTTTCTTTAAGTCCTCAACTATAGCAACTTTATATCCAGAGTCTATAATGAGATCATACTCTGTCGATCTATGAACTCCGGGGCCACATAGAATCCTTGTATCGGCCATAAACGCTTCAAGTAGAGAATGAACACCTTTTCCAAAGCCTCCACCAACATAGACGCTAGGGAACATAGGATAAATTTCACAAAGAAGACCTGGCAGACAAGAGATCACTAAGCCCGGCCTTTCTTTATACTTCTTTAAGACATCGCTAATATCTTGTGAACTAGCGTTTCTATCTAATATATACACTTTCAAGTCTTTGGTGATTTCGCTTATTCGTTCTGTAATTTCTTCTAAGAACTCACGAGATAACTTGTGTGGGGCCAGATAAACAAATTTCTCTCCGGACTTTATAGCCTCTACAAATCGCTCATCTTTAAAGACGTCAGACTCTTCTGGCCAAAACTGTGCTAAACAGAGTCTATCGCTCTTTTCCTTCACATCAAATAACTCTTTTAAAGAAGAGGCCAACTCATTCTTGTGAAAGTTCTTTTGTCTCTTTGAAATTTGCAAGGATCTTAAATCTAGAGCTGGATGAATGTTTACTGTATCGAGTGCTCCTGAAAAGAATTTATAATCTCTATCTGTGGCACAAAAGACATCACTAAATGATTCATAGATAATCTTCTTAACTAACCAACCTAGTCCCTGATTTGTAGAGCTCTTCATACTCGCGGAATAGAGAACAAAGCGAGAAAGCTTACTACCAAGAGTGAGAAGTTCCGGAAAGAAGTCATATCTCACCATGACCATCTTCTTAGCAGTCGACCAGTGAAGAAGATTCTGGCCGATAATAAAAGGGAAGAACTCTATAATTGGTAAACGAAGATAGCGAATTTGATCGTCATAGTTTTTAGAGAATGCTTGAACCTTTGACTCAACACTTGGTGATGTAAAAACTAGCTCTAGCTTATGCCCTCGAACTAGCAACACCTCCAAAAGAGATTTTATTTGCTCAAACTCCCCTTCACTAGAAAAGTGAAAGAGGACCTCTGCCCTTTCGTGGGTTTGTGAGAAGCTGATACATTGCGCTTCTTTTAAATTTCTCCTCTCAAACTTTACTCGATCTTTTAAAGGTCCAAAGAAAGATAGAGCTTTGACCAAGGGCCAGATTAAAAGTCGAATTAATAGTGTAAGTATAAGAAGAATAGGCATATAAGAAATTATAGGGATGAATTTCCGATATTAAAATCAATAATTTCAAATGTTTTCATTATAAAAACATGCATTTTGACACCAAATGGCCCCAATCCTCGTCATATTTTCACAGTTGAAGAAGAAAAGATTACATTTTCTTACATTTGGAAGACTAACTGTATCCTTTATGTGAAATTTGTTGTCATTCTATCCCGCCTAGGCGAGATTTGAAGAACGATAAGAGAAAATTTAAAATTTATTTATACACAAGAGACGCATAATTAGGGAGAGACGATGAGACACTTTTTTAAGGGGCTTGTTCTAGCTGTAGTAACAACTACGGTTCTAGCAACAGTAGCAACTAACACTAAGATTACTTCAAGCTCAGGAAATGCAAGTACAACTTACTTCAATTTTTCTGACTCATGGAAGAAACTTCAAAAATCACCATTTTCACTAGCATACCTAAACGAAGGTGTTATTGGTACATATGGAGCGAAAGGTTTATATACTAACCATTACTTCTATGCTGGATACAAGATTGATAAGTATCACTCATTTAAAATTGTTCCTGCTTTTAAAACTGATTACACAGGTGACAATAACAACGAAAGTAAAACTCAAAGAGGAAATGGCGACGCTCATACAGAGTATCAATATACAACTTTTAGACTTTATAGAAACTCAATCCTAAAAGAAAGTAAGCACGGAATTGGGCTTAGTGGACAAATCAGACACTACGAATACAATGATAATAATCGTGAAAAAGGTCAACTTACAAAGCAAAGAATCTACCCATACTTCTCAAAGAGTTTTGGTAACAAACTTTCACTTTCTGTTCCATTCTTTACAGAATTCGTACACGGAAGCACAAAGAGAGAAAGAAATGACTATGTAGGTGCAACACTAACTTATAGTGCAAATGACAGTTGGGCATTCTCAACTGGTGCTGAGTACTACACGACTAATAACGAAGACTCAACTAGTGACAAAGAATACTACACAATCACACCAGCAGAAGTATCTTGGGCAAGAGGTCGTTTCTCTGCAAGTGCAAGTGCTACATTTGACGTAGCTGCATCAAAAGATAGATTTGATGGATTCAACAACAAATGGTGGAAGAACAATGGTTCATTCGTAACTTCACTATATTACTCATTCTTCTAAAGAGAATATATAAAATTACAAATATACCAAAGGCGATCTTAACTGATCGCCTTTTTTTATATTTAGAAACCTAAATACCTAAAATCATTACCATATAAAAACACACAGATATTACTAAAATTGTGGCAAAATTTGCCGAAAAGTCTCTCGTAACAATAGTTATGGGGGAAGTAATGGCCAAGGCCCAATTAGAAGACCAAAAGAAAACGATTGCTGACTACTTATTAAAAGAAGAACAAGTGGCCACGGGACAATTTCCAAGAGATGAGATCTTTGAGATTCAAGTGGAGTCAAAGATTATTGGACCTTTTTGGCAAGAAGACCTTAAAGAGTTTCTCTCAGATGCTAATCTCTATAGTGAGTCAACACAAGTAAAGTCCCTCGAAGAAGGAGACTGGAAAAGTGTTTACAATCATCCCTACTTTCAAAGAAGAAGGCCAAGTCTAGTTTCTAGCGAAGGTATGACAAATGTCGAAGAAGTTTTCTATCTTTTAAAAGATGGACAAAAGAACGGACCTTTTCAAAAAGAAAAACTTCAAACAATGGTCGACTCAATGGAGCTACTCCTAAACGATTTTGTCTCAATTGATGAGGGGCAAAGCTGGGGAAAACTCTATGAAGTAGATGGTTTTGATAGAAGAACTAAAAATCATGAAAACTTACCACATAAACCAGAAGGCCATGTCTTTGATAACTCTGTGTATGATGCAGACAAAGCTCTCGCCCAAGCGGACATAATTTCAGAAGAAACAGATGCTATCGTAGGTCTGGCCTATATAGGGCACCTCAATGAAGGTAAGAGAAAAGTACATATCGAAGAAACATCAAATACCAATAGAAGCTTTAACGAGCAGTCCGAGGAAAGCCCTTCAGGGCTAAAGAATATTGCTCTAATATCAGTCCTTTCGCTGTCATTAATAGGCTCAGTATACTTTGCATATGAGATCATGTCTGGATCACCTGCTCCTATTAAGAAAGAAAAGAATGTTGCCAAACGAGAAGTAACCAATAATGTGAAGAGAGCACCGGCCAAGAAGCGTCAAAGAGTTAAAGCAGCTAAGAAAAAGGCTAAGCCATTTCAGGTTGTAACAGGAAAACAAGTTACGAGAAGTAGTGAAAGTATAAAGAAGGCCGAATTTTTAAAGTCAAAGAGTATGACAAGTGGAGCAATTATAAGAGAGGTTCCACCTGAAGCTATATTTGACGACGCAAACGAAGCTGTAGAATTAGATCCAATTAGAAGTAGAGTTTCAAGGGATGTTCTCAATCCAAGGGACGACTTTGATAGCGAACTAAGTGACGAAGAGCTTCAGGATTTCTCAAGAAACCTTGGACCAGTTGATGAAGATGGAAACCCGATTGACGCGGAACTAGAAGAAGAATAACAAAAATTTCATAGTCTTACAGTTCATAGCTATGGTAAAACATAGCTATGGATACAATAGAAAACACACTAATCAATCAATTTAGATCACCTGCATTTCCTGGCTCATTCTTTATTTCCTTTGAGGGAATTGAAGGTGCTGGAAAATCATCTCAAATCGTAAAAATTAAAGAATACCTCGAAGAGAAGAACTTTAATGTCATCGTACTTAGAGAACCAGGTGGAACATCATTTGGCGAGAAACTAAGACAAGCGATCTTAAACTCAGAAAAAGATATTCATCCTGTAGCGGAAGCACATCTCTTCTGTTCAGCAAGAGCACAGCTCTTAACATCAGTAGTTCTTAAAGAACTAGCAGAGCCTAATACAGTAATCATTTGTGATAGGTTTATTGATAGTACATTGGCCTATCAAGGTGTTGCTAGAGATCTTGGTGTGGATAATATTCTAAAAATGCACTCAATATTCCCTCTCAATCTTGTTCCACATGTTACTTTCTATTTGAGAATAGATTTAGAAACATCACTTGAAAGACAGAGAATGAGAAATCTTCCTAAAGATTACTTTGAATCAAGAGACAATAGTTTTCACACAAAGCTTATTGAAGGTTATGATCTAGCGAGTGATCTATTTAAAGATAGAATTAAGACTATCGACGGATCAAAAACAACTGACGAAGTCTACCTTAAGCTAAAGTCTGAAATTGATCAGTTACTTTTTGAAAAGTAGATAAGTAGTAACAATGCTAAAGAACGCACTTCTTTCAAAGTACAAGAATAACAACTTGTCACACTTCTATATTCTAACTTGTCCTCTCCCTGAACATAGGGCGAGGGTCTTCTTAGAGGATTGGACGAAAGACTTTCTCATTGGTGTTCTTGAAACTCAAAAGACTTACTGTAGTAAAGAAAAATTGAAAAAGGGCCTAGAAATGGGTCATTCAGATATTCAATTTATATCGACTAAGAATAAAACCTATACTTTAAAAGACAAAGACTTTGATGAGTTCTTTAAGTTCCTAGACCATAAGTCACTTGAGCTAGGTCATAAGTTTATTGTGGTATGGGATGCCCATAAAATAACTGAAACATTAGCAAACAAGCTCCTAAAAACTCTTGAAGAGCCTCCTGTTGATATTACAATTTTATTTATCGATCCCATGAACAAAGAAATGCTTCCGACAATTGCATCAAGGGCCATCTCTTTAAATCTCCCTCTACCTAAAGAGGAGTTGAATCCTTCATTAGGGCCACAGGGTCGTGATTTCCCAACATGGGTAAAGAACTCGGTGCATAACGAAGATAAGACTGTTCTCAGCATGTCCCAGCTAGTTACAAGAGAGATACCTCTCTATCAATTTATTGAAGAGATAAGAGGAAATAAAGGCGCTGAAGAGCTTCTTATTAAAGTTCTTATGCAATGGGTTACTCAAAGTGATGCCAACGGTCAAAGCCTAGATTTAATGAAGCAACAACTTAAGTTAGTTGATCATCAAAAAGTCTTCAATGGTCCCTCTCAATACAGACTAGTCCCTCTTCTCAAAAAATTATTTACGCTATAGACCTAGACAAAACATAGTTAAATTGTGAAAATTACTATTTAAATCTAATAGGTTCAAATATATATGACAGAAGCGACTAATAATAAGCCGAGTGAAAACTCTGATAAATCACAGAATAATAAGCATCAAAAGAAAGTCCTTAAACAGGACGAGAAGCTTGTTCGTGATCAAGAAGAGCGCTACACAGAAGGTGAAGAACTACAATTTGTTAGAGTAAGGTTTCCTGGTAATGCAAAAAGTCAGCCCTTCCTTCTAGGCTCTAGAAACTTTGTATACGGACAAAAAGTAATCGCAATGAGTGATAGAGGGATGACGGTTGGTTATGTTAATTCATTTCCATACACAGTTACTTTCGACAAGTCGATGCTACCAATTAGAACGATATCAAAAGTCGCAACACCTGAAGATATCGAAGAGCAAAAGAACTTTCTACAAAAAGAAAATGATGCTGAAGTATTATGCATCAGACTAATAGCAAAGCATAACCTCAATATGAACCTAACCCACGTTGAGTTCATTCAATTCGGAAAGAAGGCGGTATTTTATTTCACTGCACCTGAAAGGGTTGATTTTAGAAATCTCGTAAAAGACCTCGTTTCTGATTTAAAAATGAGAATTGAACTAAGACAGATTTCAGTAAGAGACAGAGCTGCGGCCCTTGGAGCCATTGGTGCTTGTGGGTTACAAACGTGTTGTTCTTCATTTCTTACAAACTATGGGAATGCCAGTATAAAAATGGCAAAGAACCAAAACCTAGCTCTTATACCTGCAAAGATTAATGGTGTATGTGGTCAGGTTAAATGTTGTATGAAGTATGAGGATGATGTTTATTCTCAAAAGAGAAAATTCCTTCCACTTGAGCAAACTTTCATCAAAGTAAAAAACGGTGACGTTGGAAAGGTTATAAAGCTTCACCTTCTTATAGAGCAATTTGAAATGCTCACTGACAAAGGTCAGATCAGAAGATATGCAAAGAATCAGTTTGATGCAAAGAAATCATTTCCACCAAAAGAGTGGAGATTTCCACGTGAGTTCAGATCTATTATCTCAGAGACAAGTACAGTTATTGGTCTTGCAGAGTTAGAGGAAGAACAGAGAGAGAACTCTTTAGAAAATGATGGTCTTGGAAAGAGAACACAGATCTCTGTTGAGCGCACAGTTGAGGCTAAAGACAAGGCCGAAGCCAAAACTGAAGAAAAACCTGAAGTTTCAGCTAAGGATAATAAGTCTTCTGAAAATAAAGAATCAGAAGGTGATCGTCCTCAAACCAATAGAAATAGAAACAACAGAAATAGAAATAGAAACAGAAATAGAAGACCACAAAATAAAAATCAAAAAGAGCAAGGTTCTACTGAAACAAAGACGGATGGTGCCCCAAGGCCAGCAAAGAAGAGTTACAGAAGAAATAAGAAACCACAAGGTGAAGGACAATCACCTAAGAAGTCGGAATAACTCTTTTTCAATATAATCAAGACAAAGATGGCGAGGGAAGTTCATTGAATAGTACTCTCGCCTATTATTCAAATTCCTCAAGACAGAAGTATCAATTAATTCATCTCGAATATCATAAATCACTTCAACATTAGGATAATCATCTAGAGAGTTTATATCTAGCTTTGACTGTAGATCTAATATCTGTTGATAGTGCTTCACTAAACAAAATGAGTGAACACGCCATGATGGTCTATTAAAGCTAGGAATCTTAAGATTCGCAGGAAGATAGTTCATAACTTTCGAAGTAACTCTCCCCTTAAAGGCCGGTGAAATTAATTTTATCTTAGAGCTTTTAACTTCATCTAAAATATCACTAATAACAAGGGCGCCAAGAGAGTGGCAAAAGATATAATCAAAACTCTTATCTGAGAGAAAGTTTTTTAGCTCTGATGAATAAGTACTTATGTTCTTATTATGAAAGGCATCTCTATCGGGAAGATTAGATGCGAAGAGAAAGATCTCTCCCCCATCAAAGCGGGAGAGAATATCTTTATATAGTGCTCCAGACTGATTAAGGCCTGGAACAATCAGATAACTAAAAGTCACAGCTACCAGGAGTTCTAGGAAATGCAATAACGTCTCTAATATTAGACATACCAGTTATATACATAATTGCTCTTTCAAAACCTAAACCAAAACCAGAGTGAGGAACAGAACCAAATTTTCTTAGTTCTAGATACCACCAGTACCCTTCTTTCTCCATTCCCATTTCTTCCATTCTCTTTTCAAGCTTCTCTAATGATTCTTCTCTTTGAGAACCACCAATAAGCTCACCAATACCAGGAACAAGAACATCCATTGCACGAACTGTCTTACCATCGTCGTTAAGCTTCATATAGAATGCCTTACAATCCTTAGGGTAATCAGTAACGATAACTGGAGACTTGAAATGCTTATCTGTTAAGAATTTCTCATGTTCAGTTTGTAGCTCTTCTCCCCAAGTTGTTGGGAATTCAAATTTCTCACCTGATGCATTGAGAATATCAATAGCTTCAGTATAAGTAATTTTCTTAAACTTAGAGTCTCTAACACCAATCAAAGTATCAACGTGATTTTTTTCAACGTCTGTGAATGGCATACTATGTAGGAACTTAAGCTCTTTTGAACAATGCTCAAGAGCATAATCAATCATATACTTGATATAATCTGCTGAAAGTTCTGCTACATCTTCAAGATCAGCGAAAGCAACCTCTGGCTCAATCATCCAGAATTCAGCAAGGTGTCTCTTAGTATTTGAGTTTTCAGATCTAAAAGTAGGTCCAAATGTATAAACAGCACCAAGACCTAGAGCATGACACTCGGCCTCAAGTTGACCAGTTACACAAAGAGAGACATCTTTACCAAAGTAGTCTTTAGAATAATCTACTTCACCTTTATCATTCTTAGGAAGGTTTTCTGAATCAAGTGTAGAGACTTTAAACATCTCTCCAGCACCTTCACCGTCTACTGCTGTAACGATAGGACTATTTAGGTAATAGAAACCTTTATCGTTAAAGAATTTATGAGTAGCTTGAGCTAGCGCATGTCTTACTCTAAAAACTGCCCCAAAGAGATTCGTTCTTGAACGAAGGTGAGCGATATCTCTTAAATGCTCAAGACTTGTTCCTTTCTTTTGAAGAGGATAAGACTCATCAACAGCTCCGATTACATCACCAGAAACTGCCTGCATTTCAATTGATTGTCCCTTACCTTGTGACTCAACAACTTTACCCAGAATCGATACCGAAGTACCTGTAAGCATAGTTGAAAGGGCCTCATAGTTTTCGATATCTGCATCTGCAATAATTTGAATACTATCTTGATCTGTACCGTCGTTTAGAACAATAAAAGAAAACTTCTTTGATTTTCTTACTGATCTAACCCAACCTTTAATTAGAACATCTTTTCCAACATACTCACTTGAGCTTGCAAAAAGTTCTTTTAATAAAACTCTTTTAGACATTACTATTCTCCTAAAATTTCTTTCTTAATTTCTAAAATATCAGACGTCTCTAGTCTTGCACCAAATTGTGTAACTAACTTAGAAGCACAATTACAAGCAAAGTGACCTGCTTGACCATAGTTATAACCATGAGTGATTGCATAGAGGAATGAACCTGCAAAGATATCACCAGCACCGTTTGAATCAACAGCTTCTACGTCTTTAGCACTAATATAGATTTTCTCTTTACCGTCATAAACTAGAGCACCTTTTGGCCCAAGAGTGATGGCAAATGTATGAGAAACTTCTTTTAAAGCTTCATAAGCCTCTTCTGCTGTTGCAGTTCCAGTATATGAAAGGGCCTCTTCTTCATTACAAAATAAGAGATCAATTTTCTTATCACCTAAGATCTCTTTAAATCCATCTTTAAAGAATCCAACGATCCCCGGATCAGAGAATGTAAGGGCTACTTTCTTTCCATTTGCTTGTGCTAATTCTCTAGCGTGAATCGCAGCGGCCTTTCCTGTATCACCTGTTACGAGGTAACCTTCAAGATATACCCATTCACTTGCTAAGAGTTCAGCGTCTATAATTTGCTCCTTAGAGAAAGTCGCTGTTATCCCTAAGTATGTATTCATTGTTCTATCTGCGTCTGGTGTAACAAAGACCATACACTTTCCAGTAGTACCATCAAAACGTCCACCTTCAAGGTTTGAGCTTACACCTTTTGACTTAAGATCACTCCAGTAGAAATCCCCTGTCTCATCAGATGCAACCTTACATGAGTAAAATGAATTTGCTCCTAATTGCGATGTTGCAATAACTGTATTTGCAGCAGACCCACCACAAGTTCTCTTATGATGATTCCCGCCTAGCTTTTCTAGTAGCTCAACTTGTCTTTCTTCTTCAACAAGAGTCATTAAACCCTTTTCAACTCCATTTTGAGCTAAGAAATCTGGAGTTACTTCAAACTCCATATCAACAAGTGCATTTCCTATTCCGTATACATGATATTTATTACTCATAAAAATCCCCTAATTATATATTATCTTTTAAATACTAATACTGTTTCACTACTTTCAGTTTCACTGAATTTATAACCATCAACATCAAACTTCTTTAACTTAGCAAGAGTCTTAACTTTGTTTTTGATTATATATGTCGCCATCATTCCACGAGCTCTCTTGGCCATAAGACCAATCATTTTATAAGCACCGTTCTTATTTTCTAAGAATTTAACATCTATGATTTGAGCATTTAGAAAGTCTCTCTTCACTGATTTAAAATACTCTTCACTTGCAAGATTTACTAAGAACTTACTCTTCGTACTTTCAAGCTGTTTATTGAGGTTATCTGCAATATCATTTCCCCAAAACTCATAAAGATTCTTAGAGTCTTTAACAGGAAAACGAGTACCCATCTCAAGGCGATAAGGCTTCATTTCATCAAGAGGTCGAAGCAGACCGTATAGCCCAGAAAGAATATTCAGGTGACCTTGTGCATATTCGAGATCCCCTTCAGAGTACGTCTTTGCCTCAAGGCCTTTATATGTATCACCCATGAACGCATAAATTGCTGGGGACTTTGGACCCTTTGAGTATTCCTGAAATCTCTCATAATTTAACTGAGCAAGATTGTCAGAGAGCTTCATCATTTTTTGAATATCTTCTTTCTTACACTTTTGAAGTTCTTTAATCAGAATGGAAGTTTTTGATGGCAATAGGGCCTTAGTACACTTGATATTTAAACCATGTTCAAAGTCTAGTTTTTTAGCCGGCGAAATAACGACATTCACGTCTCATAATCCTTTTTAAATCATTACTTTATAGTCGATTACTCTACCATGAAAAATCCATCATTTCATATAGTTTTAAGGAATTAATTACCTATGAAATTTTCGATATTTCTAATGAAATCAAATGATTTCAATCAATTAAAAAATATTTAGTAAGATTGATAATATTGCATAGAGAAAACCATGACAAGCACTATAATAATGACATGAAAGCTCGTCCTAAAATTTTCAGTCTACTCGCCATGTTCTTTTGCATGATTCCATTCATTTCGAGTGCAATCCTCTATTGGAAGCTAGACTTAACGAGCTCTCAATTTAAAGATATGGCAGAACTAACACTCGAGGCCCCATATGTTTACACTCTATGGCTTCTACCGATACTAGCAGGTATCAGCCTCTTTAGCATAAGATCATGGAGCTATGTGACATTAATGTTTAGTCAATTTGCCCTTTTTCTTGGACCGATCATCTTAAAGGACTACGCACCGAATATAATTCGATCTGAGGCAGCTGCGCTAATATACATGACTCAATTCGTAAGTCTAATATCAATTATCTACTTCTTAAAAACAAAGAATAGAAAAACATTCTTCGATCCAACAATTAGATGGTGGGAAAGATCTGAGAGATACCACCTTCCACTACCTCTAAGTCTTAAGAGTCAGCACTTACCTACTGTTTTAGACGCGACAGTACTAAATATTTCAACTTCAGGGATATTCTTTATTAATAACTCTACTAGGACTCATGAATTTCAAAATGGTGAAAAATTCATCGCCAATATTTCTTTTCAAGATATTGAACTAAGCATTCCTCTAACGGTTGTAAGAAAGGGTCTTTTTGAAAACTATCCTGGTTGGGGTGCAAATTTTGACAAAAGGGGTTTTTGGTCAAAGCTCTATATTTTAAAACTTATAAAAGAAATTGATAAAATGAAAAAAGAGAAGGCCAAGTTTCACGACAATAAAAGTCAAGATATCAACATTGCATCATAGACCATAACGATCATAACGAGTGGTTTTTCCTTTAAATGAAATCGCTCCAGAGTCAACGAGGTCCGACTTTAGAGGCCTTTTAACCACAACTCTCCTAAACTTATCACATAATTTTTCAAAGACTTCGTCTATGTCATTATCACTTCCAACAACTTCTTTAAAAACCTGCATTTCTTTTCGCGGAAGGGCCTTTTTCTTTTTCACAGGGTACATTGGATCGAAATAAGCAATCATTTCTTCACCTGACTGAAATTCCTCATCAATGGCCATTCCAAATCTTAAAGATAGACCACTTTTAAATAATTCAGAATACTCTTCATCAAGACAAGCTTTACGGTAAGAATCGAGAGCAAGAATAAAGACATGAGGATTTCTTTCCATACCGATTATTTCGACACCAAAAGATAAAAGAAGGATGGCATCTTTTCCAGTACCAAAAGTGCAATCAATAACTTTGAAATCTTTTTGTTTATTGGTAACCCCTAGCGCTTTGGCCAAAGGCTCTGACTTTAAAGAATAATTCTTTTTCATATGCCTGCGCAGCTGATCAACCCAATCAAGTGAAAAGCTACCACTATCAGAAGTCATCTTGACTTCACCATCAAAAGATAGAATTGACTCTTTCTTGTCACAAGGCGTTAGCTTGATATTAGAGGCCTTAGCAAGTTCAATTAATTCAGCAAGAGCACTGTCGTCTAAAAAGTGTTCTTCTGTATGAATAAATATCTCTAATAAGCATTGTGTCATCGTCTTTTCCAGTAGATAAGCCCTATAATTCGTGATAAATTTTTGCCAAATTATTTAAGGAGAATAAATCTTATGAACGAGAATCTCAAGAACAACTTGAAAGAAAAATTAGGATACGATCCAACACTTTTAAGTAGAGAACTTAATCCATATTATATTGCAGCAACAAATGAAGAAATAGAGCAGATGCTCAAAAGTGTTGGTAAGAAAGATTCAAAAGAACTTTTTGATCATATTGATGATTCAGTAAAATTTGATTCAGAAATGGGACTTGATTCAACACTGTCTTATGAAGACCTTGTAAAAAAAGTCGAAGATACTGCGAATAAGAACCAGATACCTTTAAACTTTCTAGGTGATGGACTTCCTCAATTTAAGTTAAACGATATCGTTCCATATGTTTGTGGGATTAGAGGCCTAACAACCGCCTATACTCCATACCAACCAGAAAGAAGTCAGGGTACACTCCATACACTTTGGCTCTATTCTAGTGCAATGGCACAACTTACAGGTTTTGAAGCAATCAATGCTTCTCTCTATGATAGATCAACTTGTCTCTACGAAGCTGTTAAAACTGCTCAAAGACTTGATAGAAAGAGAAATACTGTAGTTATTTGTGATTCAATTTATCCACAAGATAAAGAAGTTATTGAAACAATTAAAAAGCAAACAGATACGCCAATTATCTATGCTCCAATTCATAAGGAGTCAGGACTCACTGACACAGATAAACTAAGAGAGATAATCTCAGAAAATAGCGATATCTGTGCAATAGCATTTCCACAGGTAAATGGTCTTGGTCTTATTGAAGACTGTGACGAATTAGCAGACATTGCACACGAAGCAAAAATAAACTCTATCGCAATCATCGACCCAATCCTTTTAACTAAAGGTGGACTAAAGCAGCCTGCAAAGTTCGGAAAGAACGGCGAAGGTGTCACTATGATAGTTGGAGAAGGGCAACACTTATGTCTTGAAGCTAACTTTGGTGGTCCAGGTCTAGGAATTTTTGGAATTAGATTTAATGACAAGAATAAGACGGCCATTAGATCAACAGCGGGTCGCTACATTGGACAGGCTATTGATTCAGATGGAAAAGAATGTCTGGCAATGGTTCTCTCTACGAGAGAGCAACATATTAGAAGAGAGAAAGCGACAAGTAATATTTGTTCTAACCAGTCATTTGTTTCTACAATAGCTGGAGCAGCTCTTCTAGCGAATGGAGACGAAGGTCTCAGTGAAGCAATTACATCTTCTAGATCTAGTCTTGAATTCTTCCTTGAAGGTATTGAAAACCTAGAAGGTGTTAGCCTGGCATTTCCTGCGCCATTCTTTAATGAAGTAGTTTTAGAAATCAAAGGTGACATCTCACCTCTTATAATCAATGATAAGAATATCGTTGCTGGTAAGAATATTTCAAATAGATATGGAATTGATAAGCAAATGCTTAAGGTATCTTTTGGTGATATCCAAACAAGAGAAGAAGTATCAGAGCTTATTGGGATCTTCAAAGATAATTTCAATACATCTGAAAACTCAATTGATATTCCAAGTCTTCCAGAGAACTTCCTAAGAGCAGATGCACCAGGAATTCCAAGAATATCTCAAAAAGAGCTTCAAGACTTTTATTCAGAGCTAGGTGAAATGAATGTTTCTCCTGATGATGATATTTATCCTCTTGGTTCATGTACTATGAAGTACAACCCATATATTAACGACTGGGCCGCTTCATTAAAAGAATTCACAATGGCACACCCAGATATGCCAGAACAATATATTCAAGGAACGCTTGAAGTTGTTTATGAAATCCAAGAAGACTTTAAAAAGATTACAGGTCTTCCAGGAGTCACAACTCAGCCAGTAGCTGGGGCTCAAGGCGAGTTAGTAGGGATCAAGCTCTTTCAAGCTTATCATGAGGACAAAGGAAATAAGAAAGATCTTATTCTTATTCCAAGGTCGGCCCATGGAACAAACCCAGCAACAGCGGCAATGGCCGGATTTATTAATAAGACAGTTGATGGAAAAAAAGTTGGTATCTTAACACTAGATGCTGATTCAAAAGGTCAAATCGATTTAGAACAACTTAGAGAAGTTATAAAAGAAGATGGTGCCCGCATAGCAGGTATCATGATTACAAATCCAAATACTTCTGGTGTATTCGAAGAGAACTTTAAAGAAGTTGCAGATCTTATTCACAGTGTAGATGGGCTCGTCTATATGGATGGAGCTAATATGAATGCAATCGCTGGTTTTATCAATCTTGATAAACTTGGTGTTGATGCCGTTCATAACAACCTTCACAAGACTTGGACAATTCCACATGGTGGAGGTGGGCCAGGGGACGCTATTGTAGCAGTTAGTTCTAAGCTTGTAGACTTTCTACCTGGTGTACAAATAAAAAAAGAAAATGAGATCTTCTCTACTTTTAAAACTCCTAAATCAATTGGAGATTTTCACAGACACGAAGGAAACTTTGCCCATAAAGTTAGGGCCTTTACTTATATCAAAGCACTTGGTGAAGAAGGTGTTAAGAAGATGTCTGAAGTGGCAGTACTATCTGCAAATTATCTCTATGAGAGATTAAGAAAGACTTATCCAACACTTCCACTTGGAGCTGAAGAAACAGCAAGAATGCATGAGTTTATTATCACTATTGATAATGACACATTCGATAGAATTGCAGATGCCGGAACTCCAAAGAATCAGGCAATCGCAAAACTTGGAAAGCTTTTCTTAGACTTTGGTCTTCACGCACCAACTGTTGCCTTCCCAGAAGTCTTTGGGCTTATGATTGAGCCAACGGAATCTTTTACGAAGGGTGAACTTGATAGATTTGCAGATATTGTTGAAACTATCTTCAAAATGACAGTTGAAGTACCTGAGGTTCTACAAACGACTCCTCACTTTACTCCTGTTAAGAAAGTTGATGAGGTTTGGGCAAATAAGAATCTAAAGTTCAGCGATAAAATAACAACTCTCCCAGTACTACCAAAGGATGAAATAACTCCTAAGAAACTAAGAAATAGTAGTGTAGGTGATGTCGTTAATTTAATTGTTGAAGCACATAAGAAAAGAATTTAATGATATGAGACGTAGATAAGATTAGGTAAAGAGCAACAGTTTTCGAGGGAATCACAACACGAATCTTACACGAAATCGGGGAACAAAGAACAAACACAACAACTTTATAGTATTGCCTTCCCTAATCTTATCTACGAATAACGAGTTTATAGCTCCCCTATTTTGGAGTGACAAGCTCAGTTAATACGCAGTGTAAAATTTACAAAAACACTTATTTCGGCCCTTTGGCGCTATGAAATAATTATTAGCTCCCACATGCCACAAACCAATACATGATATAAGAAATTTATGAAAAATCTTCTTATTGCCCTAGCGCTAATCACCCCTCTAGCAAGTGTTGCAGAGATACTTTCAGGTACTCACCTTAACGCTATACCAAGCTCTCTAAAGACAACAACGTGCTTTAATAAATCATTAATTAAAGAAAGCTTAACTTGTCCAAAGGGAGAAGAGATAAAGGCGCTAGATAACAGGTTTCAAACAGCAGGGATTTTCTTATCTTTTATTCAAGGTGAGAACGAGCAATACCTAACAGAGATGCTAAAGACCTTAAATGGTATTTCATACCGTGGGATTGTAAATATCCTATTTCAAAAAGGTAGCGAGAAAAAATATATAGATTTCATAATAAAGAAAAAAGGTAAGCTAAATATAAATACTCACTCTTATGAGGATACGCCCAAAGTAAGTGTCTTTAAATGGCTGCAGGATGGTTTACAATTTGCTTACAAGGACAATAAACCAGTAGTTATTGCGCTTAATAGTGTCCACGAGTTTTCTCGCGCTTATGATATAGCAGCAGAAGATGAAGAGCTTTTTAAATTCATACTTAATGATGTTCACAGTCGTTTCTCTGGTCAAATAGCAAGTTCATGTGGACTTGAACTAATCTATAAAGAAGATACACTTCAGGCCGAATCAAGAGATTGGTCTTCAGGAGGAAACTTCACTCCCCTTCCCGGAAACCACTGGACGACAGCAGCGAATGATTATGACTTTGATGAGTATCCTGGAAGACAAGAGACTCTTTATCCAGATGTAGCGATGGGAGATTTTCCTTACTCTGCAATATTCTTTGAACCAGCACAAATCGCTTTTGTAGATACTGTGGGCGGAGCAAGAAACTCAATTGATATTCCAACCGCCTATTTTGGAATTGGACATATCGACGAATCAATTTCAATCATTCCAACAGTAGCGACAAATAATGATGAGTGTGACTTTGGAATTCTCTATGCTGATCCAATTGCAGCAGCAAAGATCACGGGTGAAAGTTCACGCTATAGTGAAAATGATGACGATTATTACCTCGAAAGCTTTATTGAACGCTCAGAGTTTCTCACGTCCTCTGTAATAGATCTAAAAGATACACTTGAGTCTAGATTAGGATGTAAAATTAAGGCCATTGCTGCGCCCGTAGCGACTAACATAGAACTAACTGATTACTTAGATGGAAATCAACTCAATGGTCTTGTTATTCAGGATGGTATTAAGACAAGTTTCTTAACTTCGAAAGTAAAAAATAAGAAGTTAGATGAGTCTTTTGATAAGTCTCTTAAATCTCTCAATAGAGATTTAGGTATTCATACTATTGATGCATCTTACTATAATTCAGGAACTGGTGGGGTTCATTGCGCTACTGCTAGTATTAGAGTTTGTAAGAATTGAACTAACTAATTCACATAGAACAGTCACTGGTAATACTCTTAATAGAATAAGTTTTGTATGCACAGATATAAACATTACCCGCCCCCTGCACTCAACTATCTAAACTCTTGCACTCATAGCCCTTCGTCATCAAATATAGTATAATTTTAATAATTATACTTTATGGGAGTTGACAGAGATGCTTGATCAAGAGCTAGTAGACGACTTTAATCAACAAATAGAAGAGCAGTCTGAAATTGTTAAAAAAGCGCTAGAAACACTAAACGGAGACCTTTCAAATAGTGAGGCCTTTGTAGAATGTGGACAAGTAGTGGATCGTATTTACGGTGCAATCTCTATGTTTGGCTTTCCCGAACTTTCCGAGTATTTATTAAAATTAAAAGAGATGAGCTATAAATGCTCAAACTCTGATCCTGAACACGAAGTACTAAGAACAAAGTGCATGAACCTTATTGAAGTCTATCACACAAGCAGTGCACTCTTTATAAGCGTTCTCTCAAGCGCCAAAAATGCAGCTCAGATAAACCAAAGTATTGCTCTTGAAACTAAGAAAGTAGATAAGATTCTCATGTCTTATCTTCATGGGATTTCTGGAGGAAGTACTGGCTACGATGATACGAGAACTTATATTTATGTATATGATAAATTAGGAATAATTCAAGATCATTACAAAAGAATGAATAAAGAGCTTTATCCTGCACCAAAGTTTTTTAATGCCTACGCTGGCCTTAAGAAAGCAATTAAAGAAAATCATGAAGAGATCTCAGGAATTATATTAGATGTTGAGAGTGACTCTTGGGAACTTGTCCTAAAAGAAATTCGAGAACAGAATCCTATTATTAGTATTTTTGTTACTGCAAAGAATAAACGACTCATGAGCTCTATTGATTCGACGAAGCTTAAAGTACAAGGAGTTTTTCTAAACCATATCAAGTATACGAAATTTATTACAGAGTTTGAAAAAATAGAGCAAAGAGCAAAGACGGCCGAAGCAGAAGCAAATGAAACAACACAAGAGAATACGGCCGATAAGAAATATACAAAAGTTTCAATTGATGTCTTCAAGAGAGGCCTGCCAAGTCCATTTGATGTCTATCTCAAAATAAACGATGAAAAATACCTGAAGGTAATTAAGAAGGGAGAAGGAGTTGATCCCGAACAAGTAGAAAAGCATAGTCAAAAAAATATTGAGCAATACTATATTGACCAAACTGACTTTGATGAGTACCACTCCTCTTTAGATGATGAAATAAAGAAAATCCTAGATGACCCGAATCTCAATATACGACAAAAGCAAAGAGTTGCTCTGGACTATGCCGACAACGTTACTTATTTACTGGAAACAAAAGGTGTAGACGAAAAGTCTCTCGTTTCAGCAAAACAATTTGTCGAGATGTCTGAAAAAATAGTTTCAGAAGTTGCACAAAGTAATGACCTAGTTAAAGATTTTTTAAGTGATCTCAGAAATATGGAAAGAGGCTCGATTCTTGCTATGCTAAGCGGTCTCTTCCTTAACAAAATGAAAGCAAGTCAAGATATTCATCAAGATGTTGCACTAATTTGCTTTCTACACGATATTGCCTTAGCAGGGTCTCCAGCTCATGTAAAAGAAGGAAATCTTGAACTAATGAGCGAAGAGGAAAAAGAAGTTTTTATGAGGCACCCCAAAAAGGGCGCTCAAACTCTTGCAGAAGTCGGCCTAAAGCCTGCTCTACTAGAAGCAGTAATTCAACATCATGTTCGAATAGACAATAGTGGATTCCCTCAATTGCCAAAAGGTCAAAAGATTAACTCCATTGCTGAACTTATTGGGCTATGTGATGACTTTTCTAAAGTTCTAGAAGAATGTGATGAAACGGGTGAAGATCCTGTCGTTAAATTTAAGACACAAATGAATGGTCGATTTTCTAAGAAGTTAGTGGATGTATTCTCTCTTACATTTGCTTCTCCAAAATAAAATATTTACTCCAGAAGCTGCTATCGTCTTAATCACCATACCTGGAAGAAACGGAAATAGTCCAAGTTGTAAAACATTGCTAAATCCAACGTAGAAGCCAAGCCAGATCAAACCAAATATAAATATAAGTGAATGACCAATTGCAAAAGTAATAAAAGCACTCTTTAGGTTACGGTCGGCCTTCATCTCAGCTAAAAGGCCCATTATAGAAGCTGCAACAACAAAGCCTATGAGATAGCCTCCCGTAGGTCCCAAGATCTTAGCAATACCAAAACTGGCCCCTGAAAATACCGGCATCCCCAGCAGTCCAATAGCTAAATATGAGACTGTTGTTATCGCCGCTCTTTTAGCACCATATAGGCTACCTATTATGAGAACTGCGAAGCTCTGTCCGGTTATTGGAACAGGGCTAAATGGTAAAGGGATCGAGACTTGTGCCATAAGAGATAATAGAGTTACACCAATTACTATCAGGGTCATATTGAGCAAGTGAGTATCTCTTAAATAAGTACGAAACCTAACATCAATATAATTATTACTTCCAAGATAAATTGAACTAAACATATAAACTCTCCCGTTAAAAACACTTGTTCTACGGTGCTAACAATAGTAGAAAAATATGGGCTAATCTATTGTAAAATAGGTAGTTTCAACCTAAACAGTTTAGAGCTAAACAATATGAAAATAGAAAATTATTTTAATAATAGTCCTGTTTTTTCCCTTATAGATCTAGGGAGAATGACTCAAAACTATATTAATAGTGACCTTAAAACCTTGGGACTCTCCTATTCCCAGGCGCTCATACTTGTCTCACTCTTTGTTGAAAATAGAGACAATATAATAGTGAAAGAATTAGTCGAAGTGTTTCCATTCACTAAAGGGGCGATTAGCCAAAATCTCTCAATTCTAGAAGAGAAAAAATATATAAAGCGACATAGCTCAAACGATAGGCGCAACACACTTTTAAAAGTAACAAGTACAGGAAAGAAGCTGGCCCAAGAAATCATGTCACTCTTAGAAAGTAGAGAACAAAGTTTTGAAAAGCTACTTGATCAAAACTTAATGAATCATTTAAAGGGTGTTAAAGAAATAATTAAATTTTAAAACCTTTGGACTCGATACAAAGAGAAGTGTAGGAAATACAAATAAGAAAAAAAGTTTCATATCTAAGTTCCTACATGTGATATTCTTTAGGTACGATATATTAGTAAGCGTAGGTAAACTTAAGCGCCAGACCCATTGCAGTCGTTTCAGTTTTATAGAGATTCTCTGAATCTAGATCTGACACCTCTTGCGTCTCACTAGATGAGTAGAATGCTGAACCACCAAATGATGCTCCCTTACTACTACCAAATGAGAAGTTAATTATATGCTCTAGCCTATCTTGATAACCTGCTAAACCACCATAGATTAGTTTATTATAAATTTCTTTTTCAAGGTCTGAAAATCCTTGCATTAAATAAAGTCCTGTATACCCTAGAGCTAAACTACCGAAATGTTTTTCAACAGTAAAACCAAATCTTGATGGCGAATAGGTCTTATTCTGTACTGTGACGTCAGCTAATTCTTTTTCGTAGAAAGCCTCAAGATGAAATGTTTTACTACTAATCCCTGTTCCAAGCCCTACGACATTTTTACTCGTGTCAGTAGTCCCATCTGGTAAATTTGGATCTGCAGGAGTTGTTTTAGACTCTGTTTCATCCATTCGTCTCTCGAAGTAAGCACCGAGTCCAGACATTCTAAAACCTGCGCGCAATCGCGAAGTTGTTATTGTTGATTCTGTCTTCATGTTAATATTGATTGGACTTCCGCCTCCGCCAGGAGTTAGAGAAGTTTTAAAAGTATTATCAACTTTTAAAATATTTTGTGCTATTGAAACACCAAAGTGTTCACCAATACCAAAACCTAAACTATAAAGAGCAGAGTTTGCATCAACATCTGAAGATAATTCAGTCTGTGTAGAGTTTGGTAATTCGGCCTCATAATCCTGAGAACCATTTAGGATATCAACAATTATTTCAGTAGTAAAAGTACCTCCGCCCTTGCCACCGTAGAATCCATTTATAGTATTAATATTGACTGTTTCTGTAGTATTACTTCCGTCCGTGAAAGTTGATCCTGTAGATAGGTCTTGCTTCTTTTCCGATTTTACTTTTTGTGCGACAGCAGCGAAAGTTGCAGATTCACGCTTACCAATAACGGCAGGATTTATGGCCCTCATTTCTGGAAATATTGAAGAGGTAACCATTTGAGAATAAGCACCACTACTATTAAAAATAAGAAAAGAAAAAGCTAAGAACCTAAACATTAAATGTCTCCCAATAAATAAAACTGTCAATATATTTTAATATATAAATAGCTTGAATGGAATTGGTCCAGATATTCCCTTTTACGATAATATTGATTGAATTAAAATTATTTTAAGGGGAAGAGGTTGCTTTTTGGATAGTGGACAAGAAGATCAAATATTTATGTTTACGCGCTTACTTTATAAAATACTAATCAAAACAAAAGTTAAACATCTCTTGATTTTCGGGCATATTAAGTTGATCTACAATACGTTCTTGAACTTTATTCTTCTTTCCATAGCGAAGACTTCCCGAACTTGTCATAACTCCATCATCACCATATGTAAGAACTGACCAATAGTAATGGCGAGTACTGATTCCTTGCTTTAACGGTTGATCCGGAAACAGCCTTCCGATAATTCCAGGATACTTTCCTCTATTTCCACTAAGTTGATTATTCATAATTTGAACACCACACTGAAGATTATTTAAAGGATCTAATAGCCAAGGTTGGGATTGTGAATTGTGACAGCCATTACCATGCCAACTGTCCTTAGACGATAATTGAAGAAGTCCCAATGGTAGTTCATTTTTTGCGGCCCTCGCTCTGTCTGCTGCATTTCGAGGAACCATTTGAATATTTCTATAACCAGATTCAAATTTTGCCATTGAAGCAAAGACAACCACCCAGAATTGTTTCTTCTGAGTGTCATTTGCTTTATTAAATCCTAAGCAATCAACTGCCCTTAGGTCTTTATCTGCAATTGTTATATTTAGAAGATTCGAACCATAGCGCTCAATAGACTTTTCTAAGTGCTGAGACCACTCATTTTCCCAAACAATATCTCCAGCATCATATATTTCTGGCTGACCTTGAATAGTTAAACTCGCCTTTAAGTTCGAAAATCCATTTGCATCATCACCAGATCCACATGACACTAATGTCATTGAAAATAGAGAAATAATAATGAGCTTTAAGCCTTTCATCCTGGTCCTTATAGAAACGATTTTTCTTCTTTATATCATTAACTCTGTAGAGACAGAGTTACTCTATAAAAAAGACAGGGCCTGTCAAAAACGTAAGCACTTGAAGAGTGCATAATTCTGAGTATTTAAACTATGTCCTATCAATAACTTACGTTCTTGCTGCCCTATTGAACCAATGAAGACATTAAAATTACTTAGCACTAATCAGTATTTTTTTAACTATATCAAGCCCTAGGTCCTGAGTTTCAGATAAAGCTGTAAGGCCCATTTTCTCCATATTCCCTACAATTTGATCAATTCCTTTATCATCAATTCCATAGTGAGTAAGGTTTGTAACGATATCTAAAGAATTGAAAAACTCCTCTGTCTTGTCGATTGCTTTATCAATTTTCTCATCAACAGTTCCCTCTTTAAGATTCCACACTCGTTCGGCATATTGTAGTAGCTTCTCACGCTTCTTATCTTTTCTCTCTCTTAATAAATAAGGCAAAATAATAGCGAGTGTTCTTCCATGGGCGATCCCATAAGAGGCAGTCATTTCATGACCTATCATATGAGTTGCCCAATCATGCGCAACACCAACACCGATGAATCCATTTAAGGCGGTAGTTGCAGACCACATAAAATTCTTTCTTGCTTCGATATCTTCATTATCGTTATAAGTCACAGGTCCTACTTCTAACAATGTTTGTAAGATACCTTCAGACATTCTATCTTGTACTTTAGCGTTTATTGGTAGAGTAATATACTGTTCAACAACATGGACAAAAGCATCGGCAACGCCATTAGCAACCTGCTCTTTAGGAAGTGTCTTTGTAAAATCAGGATCTAAGAATGAAAACTTAGGAAATGTTAAAGCTGACATTACCGGGTACTTTTGTTCATTAAAAGTTATAACTGCTCCCATATTTGATTCTGAACCAGTGGCCGGAAGTGTAACGACACAACCAAGATCTGTTGCCTTTGTAGCTGGGACACCACCAAATCCGTGCATAAGAATATCCTGTGCGTCTTTCTCGTAGTGCATAGCAAGTGCGATGAATTTAGTTCCATCCATCACTGATCCACCACCAACGGCCAAAAGGAAATCAACTTTTTCAGACTTGGCCAAGTCAGTTGCCTTTACTAGAGTTTCAAACTGAGGGTTAGCTTCAACTCCACCAAACTCAACGACCTCTCTCTTTCCAAGCCCTTCAACAACCTTAGCGATTGTTCCAAACCTCTTTGCGCTTCCACCACCATAGACAATCATGACTTTTGCATCTTGAGGTATTAACTGGTCTAGTTCATTGAGTCTATTTTGCCCAAAGACAATCTGTGTTGGGTTATAAAAATTAAAATCTAACATGATATTTCTCCTTTAGAATTTGCCCAAATTTATAAATAGACTTTAATGGAAATTTGGATTTTTCAAAATACATAGACCTACTTACATTATGCCTAAAACTACAAATCTTAGAGAACTAGGCATAATCAGTAATTTAATATGCTATAGTAAACAAAGAGAAGAGATAAGGGATAAATATGGAAAAGCACATAGAACAGGCGAGTAAACTACTAAAATCAGAAGGAATTAATTCAACATACCTTCCACAAGTATCTATATTCACTGCAAAAAGCAGTACCGAGAGAGCCCCCTTAGTTTACAACCAGGGTGTCATATTCATGCTTCAAGGAGAGAAATGTATACACACAGAAAGTGATACATTCACTTATAATAGAGAAAACCTTCTCGTGATTACTGTACCAATGCCACTAGAGTGCCAAGGCATTGTAAAAGATAATAAGCCGATGATAGCTGTTGTTATGGATATTGAAATATCACTTCTCAATCAACTTATAAATATGATGGAAGGCACTAGCACTATTTCAAAAGTTGATAAGGGAGATAGAGATAAAGGACTCTTTGTTTCTAAGTTAAATGAAAGTATTAAAGATGCGCTACTTAGATTGCTCATCTGCCTTCAAGATCCCTTCGAGGCCAGCGTTCTTGGAAATAATATTATTAAAGAGTTAATATTCTATATACTTAAGCAAAGAGAAGCAGCTCCTTTATTCGCATTAGCAATGAAGAATACAAACCTATCTAAAATTGAAATTGCACTAAAAGATGTTCAAAGCAACTACTCAAAGCAATTCAATGTAGATGCCTTAGCGAAGTCAGTTAACATGAGTGTATCATCATTTCATCACACATTTAAAAATGTTACTTCTTCGTCTCCTATTCAGTACTTAAAAAAAATACGTCTTAACAAGGCAAAAGACTTCCTTACCAATGAAAAGTACTCGGTAGGAGAAGCTGCGACAAATGTTGGTTACGAAAGTGTTAGTCAGTTTAATAGAGAGTTTAAACGGTACTTTGGTGTAACTCCGGGCTCACTTAACAAGTAGTACTTAGCAACTATTGGACTATTTTCGTCATAGCAAACATCCACTTATTAAAGGACAGGACGAATTAGACACTATTCCCCCCTCCCCCTGTTAAGTAGAAAAAACTTTATGATACAACTATAGACACGTTTATAGTTTATTTCTCAGATGGAAGAGATTGCTGTTTTGGATGGTGGATTTTCTTAGTTAGTAATATCTTCAATCAAGATTTTGTTTACAACCCCCATTTCGAGTTGACGCTTTTCTAACTAAGGAAAAGTACATGAGAAGAAAGCGTAGAACTTTCACGAAAGAACAAAGAATGATGATTATTTACTCCAAGATCATATAAAAATGCCACGTATTAAACGTGGCCTTAAAACATTATAGAAAACCCTGATTTTTTAGATAAGATAATAGATTCTGACTATATAGAATATGTGACTCTTCAGTATATTTTAACTGTGTATATACTTGAGCAAGATTCGTAATTTCCTTTTCACTTAAAATCTTTCTTAATTTTTTGTCATCTAAGTACCTCTTCATCCCCTCAGTGTTCTTATCCTCATGAGTTTTCAAAACTTCATAATCTGAATCAACTCTATATTTCTCATAATGAATGATACTTTTAAGAGGTAGTCTTTTTCGAATTCCTACTTCCTCATCGGGATAACCAAGAGCAAAGCCAACAATAGGAACAACATTCTCAGGTAACTCTAAAACACGGCCAATTTCACTAGCTGAAGCAAGAGTTGTTCCCATATAGCATAACCCTATGCCTAGACTTTCAGCGGCGAGAGCGGCATTCTGACTAGCAAGGGTGGCATCAATAGAGGCAATCATAAAGCTCATAAAGTTATCGAAATTATTTGCAGCATCACTTAACTCTCCCCACCTTCTCATGCGATTAAAATCAGCACAAAAGGTGAGAAAGACAGGTGATTCTAAAAGCATAGGTTGTTTAAAATGCGCCTCATCCATAAGTTTTTTAACATCATGATCTTTTGATACAATTATTGAATAAGTTTGCATATTTCCAGAACTAGAGGCCATTGTTGCAGCTTCTAATATTTTCATGAGTATATCTTCTTCAATGTCTCGTTTTTTGAACTTTCTTATAGAGCGATGTGATAAGATTTGATTAATAACGGCATTCATCATCGCCTCTCTTCTTTCCTGTAAAACGGGCGAATGTCGAATCATTCTGCTTTAGAACACCTTTCACAGAACAATAACTATCGAACTCACCAACAAGTTCTACTAAAAACTCTTCTCCCCTTTCTTTGGCCATAAAAGAGCCTGAGAGATGACTCTTCACAAGCTTTCCACTGAAATCTGATTTAAAGACATTATTGACTTCAAATTTCCCAGAGACCTCTCCACTTACATTTATCGTACTAATATATAGAATATCGACGAATGAATTATTATTAATTTTCACATCTAAATCATAGATACCTACAAAGTTAGACGCACCAATGCTATTGCTCATAAATAAGAGCATTAATATACACTTCTTCATTATTTCTCCAAAAGAAAATAAGTTTTAAATTTAAATTTTAGGTATAAAAATAGATTAAATGGCCTTACGCCACCAGAGGATTGCAATAGAAATAGCATATCGACAGAGTCTACAATTCATTCGATTAAAATATAAATTATACACTCATGAGTAAATTACTATTTTATTACATATTCTAACAGTTGAAAGATAACATTAAAAAAGAACCCCAATAGTATAACCAAGTGTTCCAACTGTAGTGTCTTCTGCCTTTCTTATCGATTAATGGTAAGAAAAAGAAGGGCCGACTGTTTTCCTCGATCTACTTTTGGAGTTAGATGGAGAGGTTAAGAATAGGAAACTATCTTACTCAATACTAGTGGAGAATAGTTTCGCCATTCAGTAGGATACTCCGATGTACTTCTTTGTTAGAAAAGATAATATAAAACTTCATGGAGAAATAGAGAGATTTATACAATAAATTAAAGCAAAGGTTGAGAGTAAATTGGCCATAATCTATACACCTCTAAATAATAATACAATACTGATCCATAACTATATGTAATGACATTCAATATATGGCCTTGTTCTTGCTTTAAATATGTAAACATACTTAAAATTGAAACCAGGATCATTTATGAAGAGATACTTAAAAATAGTTCTTAGCTTACTTCTATGTGCAAACTTAGCTGCTAGTGACCATATTGATGGACCGGCAACTACAAAGCATAAGGTTGGAGATTTAACAGATTTATTTGCATTTCCTAGCCCTATGAAGTCTGGTCATATGAGTTTAATTCTAAATATGTATCCAGTCTTAGGTAAGACAGGTCACTTCTCTAAGAAGATTGATTATAGGTTAATAATTAAGAAAGTTAATATTGAAAATGGTGAATTTTCTTTGGGTGAGCAAAGAGTAATAACATGTAAATTTAAGTTACCTCCAGTAAGAAGAAGAGCTCATCAACATACTCATCATTCACATACTCATGGCCATATTGAACACACTAAACCTCGCGCAACTTGTACAACAAGCAATGGTCTTATTGCGAAGAACATCAATAATGTCATTAATAATCAGGATGAATCAGATGACTTTAAGTTATTTGTCGGAAGAAGGTCTGACCCATTCTTTTTTAATGCAGGATGGGCCGCAAAAACTAGTACCAAAGGTATAATAGCCGAAGCCAAAGATAGCAATGTTATGAAGAATATAAACGTATTAAGTATTTCAATTGAAATTGATATGAATAAACTCTTCGATGGTAGTGAAACATCTCTTTATGCAATTTCTGCGGAATCTTTTACTCAAGATAATAGAGTGTCTCCAGAAAGAATACTAGACCGTGTTGGAAGACCAGAGGTTACAAATGTTAGTATGGTTAAGCAAGAAGGAGATGATGAACTTCGAGACCTCTTTAATGGAGAGAGATCTTTTGAGATTGAAAGTTCAAACGCTAAGCTCTATCAAGAAAGACTTGACAATAATATCTCATACTTTGATGGCCTTGATGGTAAAACTAATTGGGATCAAAAAGAAAAAGAAAAGCTTGTTGATATTTTAGTTGATGACTTTCTTGTTGTTGATATTTCAAAGAAGTGTAATGGTGATAATTTTTTAGACATTGAAAAATCGTTGATAAGAAATACTGACCACACAAGTTGTGGAGGAAGAAAACTTACTGATGATATAATGGATACTCTTTTTACTTATTACATAAATTCTGACAAGGGAGAGAGAATCAAAGATGGTGTCTCAACTCCTGGAAAGATGCCTTTGAATGAATTTCCTTATATTGCTGGACCTTATAAAGGTTTTGCAGCTTGGAGTAAAACTCAACTATCAAAAGTCGCTTTGTTTTTAGGGTCTTTATTTAACGTTCTATAATATGAACCACTTGTTAAATGTTGTTTATATCATATAAAAAGCTATATATTGAAATCTGTTGGCGCTAGGCTATTAAGTTTGCTAGCGCCATTTTAAGCTATCCATAATCCTTTAATACAGTTTTCTTTGCAACAACATTCAATGTCACTTTCGGAAGAAAAGAACCAAAATCATCTATAGTTGTATTACAAAGCTTCTTGGAATTAATAGGGGGTCGTTTGAAAAGAGTGCCTAATTCTCCCTACACTTTGTCTAAACTTTAGACATATAGAAACTATCACAATTTAAAGCTTTATCGCAATGAAGTCTCGATATGTTATATACTCCTGTTAATTTGTAATGGTTTTATAGGAGAAAAAATGAAGAAACTTTTTTTTATCGCTGCTTTATTAAGTAGTACCCTTTCTAACGCAAACTTATTAGTAGATGAGTATATTCAGAAAATCGATAGTGTTGAATGTAAGGTAGAAAAAGTTGAAAATGAACTTAAAGAAAATCTAAGAGAAGAGTTTAATACAATTAATACAATCAATGGAAATAAGACAGTTCTAAAAGGAATGAAAGGACTACTTGATGATGCTACTTTAGTAGCACAGATTCAAACAGCACTTCAAATTGGGCCCCTAGTAGGACTTGGTATTCACGGTGCTGTTATGTACTCATTCTATCCAAGCTATTTTTCTTTATCTTACTTAGTCGAAGCTTCTTTCATGGCAGATAAGGGAGCTCGAATTGGTGCCCAGGTATTTATGGCAGCAGGAGTTCTTCCCACTTTCTTTAAGTCTGATGATATCATTCTTAGTGGCGTTAACCTTGACGACGAAAAGTACGATGATGCAAAAGTTTACCTAAATGAAGGTTTAGTTATTGAAGATATTAATAAAAGACTTGAAGACCTACGCGAAAGCCAACCAGAAATCAAAGTAACTGAAGATGGTGCTATCGCGAACTTCCTTGAAGAAAAAATGTACTGGAAGAAAGCTCTAAGATATGAAGACATTATCGAGAATTTAATTGAGCAGCAACGACTTCTTACAGCTAAGACGAAGTCACTTAAGTACCAAAAGGATATTTTAGAAAAGATTTGTGAATAATATAAAAAAGGAGCTGATCAGCTCCTTTTTTTATCTTTTTTCTAATTCATCTCTAACTTCAACACATTTGATCGCTTGAGGGCACATATAGTCCTTAAAGGATAGGACGAATTAGTTACTCATTTCAAACCATCCCCTATTAATTATAAATTCGTTTATAATTAATTTCTTAGATGGAAGAGACTGCTGTTTTGGACGGTAGATCATCTTAGTTAGATCAATGTAATCTTTTAACTTTTTATTTCGATATAAATATCTGATTCTCAACAAACCAATCATTAAGAATCTTTTTAAATGTACGCTGTTTCTTGTTTACATAACTCTGTTTAGGATAAACCATATAGATAGTATTGCCAGTAATACTAAATTTAGGAAATAGTTGAATAAGCTTCTTTTCTTTTAACTCTCTGTGAACCATAAAGAGTGGGATTCTACCGATACCATGACCATCCAAACAAAGGGTTCTTACTGATTCAAACGTAGAACTAGAAATTGGTCCTGAAACTGGAACAACATATTCTTTCTTCCCTTTATAGAAAACCCAACTATTATGACCTTTGATACAGCTGTTAATAATACATGGGAGCTCTGTTAGTTCATCTGGACATATATCGGCTATATTTAACTTCTTTAGAAGTTTAGGTGATATACAAATGGCCTCTTTCCATTTACCCATATATTTAGCGATCAGATCGGGTTCAGTAACTGAATTAATTCTCAGAGCAAAGTGCACTTCACCTTTATTGAAGTCTCTATATTGTTGAGAGAAATCCATTTGCAAATGTGTATTAGGAAATTCTTCTTTAAAGGCATTAGCAATATCTGAAGCTATGAAATTCCCTAAACTAGGAGCAGTGGAGAACTTGAGATCACCATGATCATCTTCAACGAGACCTTTTAATTCATTAGAAGCGTTATTTGTTAAGTTCACTAATTGTTTTGTGTAGCTTAAAAGTGATTCGCCTTCTTGAGTTAAGTTGAAATGCCTTGTTGTGCGATTAATAAGTTGTGCACCAAGAAGAGACTCTATTTGCTTAACATGTTTACTAACTTGAGACTTTGAAAGGCCAAGCTCTTCTGAACCCTTTGTAAAACTTAGGTGTTCTGCAACATAGTGAAAGCTAATTAGTTCAGAGTGATATTTATTGAGTGTTTCCATACAGAAACAGTATGTTCTTGATTGTGTCTTTAATCAACCAAAAAATAAGCTATTCTTTTAATCAATTCGGAAACAAATTAATTTTGGAGATAAAATGAAACGAATCGCACTTTTTAGCACTTTTTTAACAATATTGTTGGCCAGTTGTGGGTCACTAACTACGACAAAACAAAAAATTAAGCTCTATGTATTTGATTGTGGGAATATAGACGTTTCTGATATCTCAGTGTTCTCACCTGGACACGATAAGGGACAAAAGAAAACTCTTAAAAACACATGCTATTTAATAGATCACCCAAAAGGAAAACTTATATGGGATACAGGACTTCCTGATGGACTTATTTCTAAGAAGAATGGTTTAACGAATGGTGTTTTTCATCTAACTGTAAAAAAGACTCTTGAAGAACAATTAAGAGATGTAAATGTTGACCCAAAGACTATTGATTACATTGCACTATCTCATTTTCATTTCGACCATTCAGGAAATACAAATCTATTTGAAAATTCGAGGCTTCTTATTCAAAAAGAAGAATTCGATGCGATTTATAGTAAAGATGCTAAAAAGTATCACTTTGACCCTCAATCTTACTCAAAGCTCTCTAAAGAAAATGCAATCGTCTTAGATGGAAGATATCAAGTATTTGGAGACGATTTAGTAACTATTATCAAGACTGTTGGTCACACACCAGGACATCAATCTCTAATGCTTAGGTTAGAAGATGAAGGGAATGTCGTTCTTTCTGGTGACTTGTACCATTTTGAAAAAAATAGAAAACACAAGAGAGTCCCAAGCTTTAATTATGATAAAAAGACAACAAAAGAGTCTATGAGACAGGTTGATGAACTACTAAAAAAGGAGAATGCTACTCTATGGATACAGCACGACCCTGTACAATACACGAAGTTCAAGTTTTCACCTAAGTACTATCAATAGACTAAAGTTTTCAGAGGGGCTTTGCTCCTCTTTTCGTTGTTATACAATATCCCTCGTTTCTTTGCTGTTTTTTTGTAAAGTAACAGTAGAGGCATTTATGGCTGAGACAAGCTTTTTAATGAAAGATAGTATTAATTCAAGAGTGGTTAAAGAGCTTAGTAGTTGAATAAAGAAAAAATATAAAAGCTTTGATGTAGAGGGGTTCTGCTCTGCTATAAATAAGGAATTCAAGAAGCTAGAGTTGAAAGAGCGTATTTATCTTGTGTCTCATTGTTTAAACGAATATCTTCCTAAAAATTTTTGAAAGAGCAGTTAAGATTTTAATTAAAGGATAGGACGAATTAGACACTCTTTTCAATCCATCCCCTATTAATTATAAAAAACTTTATGGTACAACTATAGACTCGTTTATAGTTTATTTCTTAGATGGAAGAGATTGCTGTTTTGGATGGTGCATTTTCTTAGTTAACCGATTATACAAAATTCTGAGAAGAAGACACTCTCCCCTTCTTTAAGCTAAAAACTTGCTGTATAGACTTTTACATCTTTTCGCTCTGGATATTGAGCTTTGAGGGTAACTGTCTTTGCAGAAAGGTTTAAAGAAAATAGTATAGATATTACGAATAGATAAGTTTTCATATGTACTTCTAGCTCAACACTATCGTGAGTAAAAGTCTAAATGTAACTTGTTCATGCTTCAATAGCTAATTTTGGGATAAACACTCCAAAGGTTAGCGTGTTTATCCCAAACTTCATCAGTCATATCGAAGTTTTTTGTAAGGTTTTCATATTTAAACCTTAGCAAAGTCTCACGAGGTTTCAATTAATTAGCAATTACAACTAATAATATCACCAGACTTTAAAAAAGAGTGTGCCATTGGAAAATAGCCTATTAGTATTAAAACTGAGGCGAAAAGAGATATAAGATCAATGTCTGGATTAAAAAATAATAAAGCACCAAGAATAATAGTAATACCTTGCCATTTTTTCACCATATTATTTCGATATAAAGTTATCCCAGATATTAAAAATGAAATCGGTATAAATACGTACAACATTGCAATCCACATGGCTCCTTTATAGTTTATCATTGCTGTAAACCCAGGGATTAACATCTGATACTCACTTTCACTTAAAGTATCAAAAGCTGAAGGAACAAGTGCAAATGCTCCTTTATCTACTCCAAGCATGAAGCTGCCAAAGAACCCTAAAACAAAAATTATAAATGCAATCCATGGCCTTCGATCTTTTAAGATTTGGTTTATACCGCTAAACATTCCCATAAAGAACAAAGATGAGAAAAGTACAGCGATATGCCCTAACTCTAATAGAAAGTTATTTCTATACTCTGAAGCAAACTCTTCTCCAGTTGTCATGACTTCTAATGAAGTTAGATTAGGATGTGTTATTAATCCAAATATTAATAATAATGGCGCAACTAAAAATGATAATCCAATATATGATTGTTTTAATCTTTCTATTTTATTCATAATTGATTTCTCCCAATTTATTTTGTTATATACAAATCTCAGACCCAAATTCCATTTCCAATGTTGCATATTGAACATTAAACTTTTCCTTTAAATCTTTTTTTATTTTTTTCTTTAACTGGCTTACTTTTATTTGTTCAATATTTTCAGAAATGTTGACATGTGCTTGAAGAATATTTTGATTATCTTTTATTTCCCATACGTGAATGTCATGAATGTTATTTACTAAATCATTTTTTTCAATTTCATTTTTAAGCACTTCAATGTCTAAATCCTCAGGGGTTAATTGCATTATAATTCGAACTGTTCTCCTTAGAAGCTTAAAGCTTGAGAAGATTAAATATACTGCGATTGCTAAAGTAAGAGCAGAATCTATCCAAGTTATTTTAAAATAAATCATGCATAGGCCACCAACGACAACTCCCAATGATGTCACCATATCTGATAACAAATGAAGATAAGCTGACTTCATATTCAAACTATTTTCTGTACCAGGCGTAATTATCCACATGCTTAAGGCATTTAACACAACACTAGCTGTCCCCAGAACAATTAAGTAGGTTCCATTGATTGGAACAGGATTGTAAAACTTTTCAAAAGCCTCACTAATTAAATACAGAGCTATTATTATGAGAGTCGCACTATTTATAAAGGCCGCTAAAATTTCAGCTCGTTTGTATCCATACTTACTATTTGATGTTGTTTTTTTATTGCTAAATATATTGGCCATCCACGATAAGACAAGCGCCATAACATCGCTAAAGTTATGAAATGCATCTGCTAGTAATGCCGAACTACCTGAAATCAAGCCTCCAACAACTTGAATGACAGTTATAGCAATATTCATTAATATTGCCGCTAACAACCTCTTCCCACTACTAGGTAACTCATGATGGTGGTGGTGATGGTGATGATTGGCACCCATACGCTTCTCCCTTGAAAGACTTTACTTCATTCTTTAATAGGGATTCTAACCTCTGAAGTCGACTTCAGGGTCAAGCAAGAATATAGCCAATAGAATCAAATGGTTAGATATCTAATTAGAAAGTATTTTAATGATTGAACAATTTATAGCTGAGTCATCACCACCGCAACATGCCTTAGATATTTTTTTGAGAGCTTTATTTAATTTCTTTAAACAATCAATCTTTGTGTTTATTTCTTCTATTTTCAAGTCAGCAATTTCTTTAACGTCTCGACAAGCTGCCTTTCTCTTTGGTGCTTTCAAATTTAATAAGTCTTTTAACTCATTTAATGTAAAACCAAGTTTTTTTCCTCTTTGAATAAATTCAAGAGTATTAAGAGTATTATCATTATATATTCGATAACCAGATGAGTTTCGAGAGGGCTCTTCAATAAGATTTAGTTTCTCATAGTACCTAATCGCCTCTACTGTTAAGCCTGTCTTTTTAGATAACTCACCTATTTTAAAAATTTTCATTATACGCAAAACCTTTAGTTATTTTTTTTCAAATATTATTTAACTAAAGTTTTATCCCATTCATCAGGTAATTCAAATAAAAATACTTCTCGATTAGCTAAGTTTCCACCCCAGTTACTTGTGACATATATTCTATTACCAAAAAGGATAGTAAGAATTTGATACTCTTTTCAAAACCATCCCCTATTAAATACAAATAAACTTTATGATATAATTATAGATGAATTTGAGCTTTTTATTTTTGATGGAAGAGATTGCTGTTTTGGATGGTGAATTTTCTTAGTTAATGAGTTGGCGATAACAAATAGTAAACCAATACCTGGTGATAAATTAATTCTCGTTGGGTTTGGAAACGGAAGAGCATCAACGACAAAATATGATGTTTATGTTTCTAATGATGACGATTGTGTTTACCTATCTGGAAATAAGAACGTAAAAATAGGCAAAGATATTACTAAGAATACGTTCTTTATTGGATGCGATACTGTTCAGGGAGATTCCGGATCTGCAGTAATAAATAGAGTTACAGGCGAATTAATTGGACTCTACTTTGGTATGGCAAACCCGGACATGAAGAACCCTCTAACTTCAGAGGAGATTTATCAAAACCTAGGAACAGACTTCCTTGAGTTTGAAACAAATTCTTCTTGGGCAATAGACATTCGTACTATTCCCTTAAACTAACAATCATTAATATATCTCTTTCAAAAGTTTTTTTACGAGATGCCTGTTGTACTTGGCCAAAAGATATTAATCTATTTTATAAATTCTCCTATTCTTATGATTATATTTCTTTAGGCTATCTTTATAGTATCTGTTAAATAACTTATCAAACTTTCCATTCTCGATTATCTTCTTTAGAGATCGCTCTATTTCTGCGTGAAGTTTAGTATTGTTTTTTCTGACAAAGAAGTACATCGGAGTATTATATTGGATGGCAAAGGTATCTTCTGCTATTATTGAATATGATAACTTCTTGTTCTTTATCTCTCCATCTAGTTCTAATATAGAGCGAGGAAAACAGTCGGCCCTTCTCTTTCTCAGCATACTAAACAAGTTTTTATACTCACCTTCTACAACATCTAGATTGGCCGCCCTTAAATGTCTTACGTCTGGCCACCCTCTTCCTTGAACATATCTCAATGATTTATATGATTTTTCTTTTAGTTTCTTATAAAATGAACTCTTATGTTTTTCTAAAATTAAGCAAACCCTTAGCCCTATTAAGTTTTTCATAATTGGAATCTTTATTGCCTTCAGTTTTTTCTCTCTATCTTCACTATTCATTGACCACAAAATATCAATATAACCAGATTCGAGTTTATTCATAATCCTTAGAGAATTCATGCGTTTTCGTGTCTTCTTTAACTTAAACATATTGTCCACGGACTTTGATAAGTTTATGTCATCTATTATAAGATTCATAAGATCATAGAAATAGTTTAGCCTTTCATCATTTTTTGAATTGGGGGATGGGACGGTTATATCTTTTGAATGAGAGCTGAGCGAGATGAACAAACACATTAATATAGTGATAATTTTTATTTTCATTTTTAAATTTTACATGAAATCAATGAAAGCTAAAAGTTTTTAAATAGAATATTACCTAGACACAAATAGGAATCCTTATAGAGTAAGCGGGAGCAATTTCTTGAGAAGAATATACATTTTTAGAGATTAGTGGTTTTATCCATATAAGAACAAGGCGCCTTTTCGGCACCTTATATCAATTTACCATAAAACTATAATTTGGAAGACTTACATCCTCTATCCTTATTCCATTACACTTTACTCTTGGAGCGAGAACAACTTTTTTTACTTTTGAAGGTGGACTGAAGTGAACATAACCTTCAGATTTACTAGATTTATAGCTTGATGTAGAAACTAGTTTATATTTTCCAAAAGATTTCTTATACATTCTCACTTCATATTCATAAGTAAGACATCCTTTATGAGGAAGAGTAGGATAAAAGAGGAGGCTTTTACTTGCCTTAGTCCATTCTATGTATTTTTGATCATAAAAACCAAGAGAAGCATAAAGCTTAAATACCTTATCACTTGTAGTTAACAAAGCAGATTGCATAAAGTCTTTTTTTGTATTTCTTATGCTTCCTTCTAAGTCATAACCTAACTCCATCATAATCCTCAAGCTTTCATACTCTTCATCTGAATTTTTAAAGTGATTACATGAAGTAGTCGATTGGCAGCGAAATGGATTGTACTTTTTAAAATCACGATCGTAATACCTTCTAATCAGTTTTTTATAGAGGTTATAACTCACCTGATTTCCTGAATGATAATTCTTATGTATACGAAAAGCATGAAGTAGATCTGCCGGCCTACTGTAATCATAAACACGATCAGTAAAGAACATATACTTATGCTTAATCAAATACTCCACGATTTCAAACTTACCATGCTTCCAGGCTTTTAATATTGGTGATGTATGAATCTTAGGCTCAATATACAAGTCACTAAATGTAGATATCTCATGTTTAAAGAAAAGTTTAATAAGTTCTAAATCCCAAGATGGTAGTAACTTTTCAAATAACGAAACCTTAAACCTTTCACCATATTTCATTCTATCCATACTTTGATAAGAAACTTTTTTACTTAAAGCATAGTCAATAAGGTCGTAATTTCTTGTTAGAATTGCTCTGATTTGATTCGCTTCTTTTTTATATACAAATCCAAATTCAATCATCTTATCTACTAATTGCATTCTTTGACTTACCGGTAAAGACTCATCGTAAAGAACTTGCTCAGTATATAACTCAACATCTCCTGTAGACTTGTATTTCCAATCAATTCCATATCTATCCTGCTTATACTTGTTAGCAAGGGCCATATGACCATTATCGTATGCAATCTTTACCAAACTTGCCCCATGAATATCCCTTACTTCATAGTTTAAATTTGAGCAATTACCTTCTAACTCACTTAACTCTTTTAAAGAGTTATTTTTAACAAGTTTAGGAAGAAGAGAACTTTCACATTTTAATGTATATCTTTCAAAAATATTAATATTACCTTTAACGTCAGCATAATAAAGCCTATCTCCAGTAATACCTACTCGTTTGATTTGAGTAAGTTCTTTGAATGTTCTATATTTCTTACTTGAGTTTGGGTTCGTAATTTTTACGGTTCTATCTCGAGATCCGCTGATTAGCATAAAATCTTTATCTGATTTATCTAACTGAACAATGTCTAATCCATTTACATTAGAGTCATGCGGATGAAGCTCACTTCTTTTTCTACCTGTAATTAGATCGTAAACATCTACAAAGTGACTTCCAACAGGATTGTGAACATTTGATCTTGCAACAGCTAAAAGATCCCCACTTGTCTCCATCGCCGTAATCGAAACTTTTCCAGCTTCACCACTTCTTCTCAAATTAAATATCATTTGCGGTGAAAAGTTATCAAAAACATCATACACAGATACTGTATGACAGTTATCTGCAACTGCGATGGTTGTATTATCCGAAGCTATACCTATAAAACTAGTTATACAATTAGTACCTTCACCATTTGCACTAAAACTTGCCATCTCTGATAAATCGTCAGTGTAGTAGACTGTCGCTTTTCCCCTTTCATGAACTACGCCAATCATATCATCTTCAGGGAAGAATTTTATTTTTCTAGCATTGTCCATATTTGAACCATATGTCGCACCTGTTACAAAATCAATAACGTGAAAACCGTTTGATGGATTATCCTCAGTTCCTCCACTACTCTCAAAGGGCTCTTTCATTTGAGCTGACTTATTAAGTGAAATGGCCACAAGGTTTGTTGTATTAGCAAAGGCTAAAGACTTAATAACGTTTTTAGGATATTTCCTTTCAAAGATCTTTTTATTAGAATCTATATCCCAAATAATAACTCTTCCATCACGAGTACCAACAACAAGCTTCTTTCCATCGTTAGAGATGGACGAGTCGATTAGTGTTCTCATTCCGTTTAAAGATAGTTTTGAGTCAAACCTAAGAAGGTCAGCATCCCCTGCACTCACGAATGAAGTACAAAGAATCATTACTAAAAGTAATACGTTCTTCATCATTTTTTCACCTTGATAATAACTATTGATTATTGACGTGTTATAGCGAAGAAGAGCAGTAGTCTCAACAATATATCCTTATGATCAAGAAATCTTAATCCAAGGATAGAAATCTTTATGAATAGTATGTAATTCCTATATGCATTATAAAGAGCGGAATAACTAAGGGTTAGAAACAAAGAGATGATATTAGTTTGCTATACATTTAAAATACTTATTTCAACTCGAAGCACAAATATAGATGAAGCTCAGCGGTACGCAGCAATTTATCAAAGCTATAACTTTGACTAAACATCAAAACAAGCCTATTTTATCCCGTAAATATACCTTACTTCTTAATTATTCCGTATAAAAACAGCAATAAAAACGGTAAATTGGGAAGCAAAGAATATTCTATATAGAAGAATTAAGGAAAATATAATGGACACAACAAGACGATGCGCATTCGCCATAATTAGTCACCCGGATGCGGGTAAGACAACAATGACAGAGAAACTACTTTGGTTTGGGCAAGTTGTACGCGAAGTCGGAATGGTTAAGTCCAAAAAAGGGAATTTTGCGAAATCTGACTGGATGGAAATGGAAAAAGAAAGAGGTATCTCGATTACTTCTTCTGTTATGTCATTTCCGTATAATGAAAGAGCAATGCACCTTCTTGATACTCCAGGGCACAAGGACTTCTCTGAAGATACATATAGAACTCTTACTGCGGTAGAAAGTGTTCTTATGATGATTGACTCGGCCAAGGGTGTTGAGGAACAAACGAAGAAACTCATGGAAGTATGTCGTATGAGAGATACTCCTATTGTTACATTTATGAATAAGTTTGACCGTGACTCTTTAGATGCTTTTGAGCTTATAGACAACGTAGAACAAAATTGTTCAATTTCATGTGCGCCAATGACTTGGCCTATTGGAAGTGGTGTTGATTTTAAAGGTGTCTATGACTTTAGGACAAAGCAGATTGTAAGTTTTGAAGACGCAGAAAACCCACTTGAGCCACGAATTATTAATGCCAGTGATTTAGATTCTCCAGAGATTCTTGAATACGTTGGTGAAGCTCTACTAGATAAGCTTAAAGAAGATTTAGAAATGGTTGAAGGCTGCATGCCAGAATTCGATGAAGAAGAATTCCTAGCAGGGATTCAAACACCGGTATTCTTTGGTTCGGCCCTTAATAACTTTGGTGTAAAAGAGATTCTTGATATGGTTTCTGCACACGCACCAGGACCTCAATCTCGAGAAGTAAAATTATTTCCATATGATGATACAAGTGAACTAAGAGAAGTATCTCCAGAAGAAAAGAAGTTTTCAGGTTTCATCTTTAAGATTCAGGCCAACATGGATAAGAAGCACAGAGATAGAGTTGCTTTCATGCGTGTTTGTTCAGGTGTCTTTAGAAGAGGTCAAAAGATATTTCATACAAGAACAGAGAAAGAAGTAAAAGTTGCAACTCCTCTAATCTTTCAAGCACAAGATAGAGAGATAACAGAATACGCTCTACCAGGTGATATTATCGGTCTACATGATTCTGGAAAGTATCAGATTGGTGATACATTCTCAGAGGGTGAGAAAATCACATTCACTGGTATTCCTAATTTTGCTCCGGAAATTTTTCAACGTGTACTCTTAAAAGATCCTTTAAAAGGTAAGCAACTTGATAAAGGCCTTCAGCAGTTGTCTGAAGAAGGGACAGTTCAGCTCTTCAGAAGACACTCATCAAGTGACAAGATCCTTGGTGCCGTTGGTGTTCTTCAATTTGAAGTAGTTAAGAGAAGACTTGAAGACGAATATAATGTTCGTGGTGAATATGAATCATTCCCTTTTAATGGTGTGAGATGGCTAAAATTCACTGATGAAAAAGAAAAAGATCTCTTCATTACAAAAAACTCAATAAATATCGCTTACGACAATAAAAATAGGCCATGTTTCATCGTGAGAAGTGAATGGGACCTCAAACTTGTGGCGGAAAAATTTCCCGATGTCGAGTTCTACAAAAACAGTGATTTCAGATAGTTAGCTATAAATACCAAATATTTTAACGCTAACAGTTAATCTTATTGTTAATTCGTGTATAATTAATTTAATTAATAATACCTGGAATAGGACATTAGGATGAACTTTCTATTTGTAGAAGATGAAGCAGAACTACTTGAATTATATCAAATCTTACTTGAAGATCTTGATATTAACTTCAAGCTTGCATGTAACGGTGAAGAAGCACTTAAGCTTCTAGAAACTGAAGAATATGATTATGTATTTTCAGACATCAGAATGCCAAAGATGGACGGTTTCGAGCTACTAGATAATATTGTTGGTAAGAATTTAAATATAAAGAGATTTGTATTTATCACTGCTCACGTTGATATATCTAAAGAAGATGTAGAAGAGAAAGGTGCACAAGATATCCTATATAAGCCTCTTGGACACAAACATCTCAAAACATATATTCAAGACATACTACAAGCTACAACAGCTTAAAAAATATAAAGGACTCATCAGAGTCCTTTTTTTTTGCTCAAAATTTGACGAAAAAAAAGGAGGACATAGTCCCCCTTAATTTTATTCTATTTTAATCTCTTATAAAATTGCATCAATCAATTCAGCACAACTCTCAGTTCTAACAAATTGTCCTGGTAGCTCACGAGCTGGAACAATATTTTGTCTCATCTGCTGTGCTTCTCTTGCGGCCTGAACACGATGAGCATTTGTCATTGTGTTAAGTTCATCAACAGGACCTTTTACCCATTCACGACCTTCAGAGTTTAATGCATTCTCAGCACTTCTCGCCTCAACAGCTTTACCCCAACCTCTTTGTGGTGGATTATTAGCGAGACGCTCTTCGATAGGCATAAAGAACTTAGATCTAGAGGCCTTTTCTGACTCAGCAAGACCTTCGTAAACAGCTGGTCTATATTCATTAATATCAAGACCAAGATCCTTACACATGCTTGCAAGATCACTAGCGGCCTTTTTAGGCTCTGCTACATAATCTAAGTGTCCATTCTCTGAAACTTTACCAGATAGAGTTCCTTCTTCATTTAGTGCTTTATTTAGCATGGCACGAACAAGCTTAACTTGAAGTGCTGATTCCATTGCATCCCTTGGAGCATTGAACATTCTAAATTCGGCCTTTCTAATTCTTGGATCAACTCTAAATGTTCTTCTCCAGTCTGTTGTTGGATTAGAAATATCAAAGTCGTCTGTTACAAAGTTCTCTGGAATAACATCTTGGTAGTACGCCGAAACATCTAATTGTACATATCTCGTCTTTCTACCAAACTTAGTATTGAAGTATCTCTCATTATAAAGAAGTGTCTTAAGCTCTGTCTCTGTTCCGTTAAAGTTCTTAAGCTGCTTAACTAAGTTCTCACTTAAGTCTAGAGGTTCAGAAGTATGAGTTCTCTTAACATGTTGGAACATTAGAGACGTAACACCTCTGTGCTCATGAAAGATTGTTAAGAACCTTGCAAGTTGCTTAGGTTTACCTTCGAAGGCAGCTAAGTCAATATTTACGTGTCCACCACCAGATAGTAACTGAGGTAGAACATTATTCTTTTCAAATGCACGGTAGACTGCATTCATTTCATTAAGCTCAGGAGTGAACTTAGGAGTAACTAGCTCAATCGATCCACCACGTGGAGAATCAGCAATGATCTCACCTTCTGGTGTATATGAACGACCGATACCATCCCACTCAACAATCCACTTTCTGTTCTTACTATCACGAATTGTATAAGACACATCAAGACCGTGACCATGGCCATCAGTATCCATTTTAGTTGGACCTTCTACACCATTTAGTTCGGATTTTAAGTCATTAGCAACAGACTTAATGATCGCTTCTCTTTCATCAGTTGTAAGGTCTACCTTAGTTTGAATCCAAGCTTTCTTTCCGTCACCTAGGCGATCTTTAGAAAAATCACCTCTAACAGCAACTGGAAATTTACCAGAATACTCAATACCAAGGTCGATCTTATTAACGTCGACGGCATTGGTAACATAGTTTCTACCAGGAACTGGCTTATACTTTAGAACATCATCATTATAAGCAAAGTTTCTCTTTGGTCTCATGTAATGTTCGAGGTCTTGAGAAATTCTAGTTGCAATGGCCCACTCTTTTCCAAGATTTCTAACCTGAGACTTAACCTCAGATGGGTGCGCTACTGACTCGCTTAAAGATGCAACCTGAATGATGTAATCTTTAGTTAAAGATCTTAGTAGTTTTCTCTTACCACTTTTTACAAATGGTACTTTCTTTCCAGACCAATCCCAAAGTTGAATTTGGTATAGATCTTTAATTCCAACGTCAGCTAATACTTTCTTAGCATTGACTGCTGTCTCAAGAGGAACACCAAATCTTTCTGAGATTCTTTGTGCTGTTAGTTTACTTGGATTACTTAAATTATAGTCTCCAATATTGGCCATACCAGAGAAGTCATTAGAAGCGATTCTTGCAGCAAGAGCTGTCTGATAAAACCTTGCAGTATCTAAATCTTTTGTACCTGCTCTAAATTCAACACCTAGAGTTCCACTTCCCCAACGGTCACCTTCTACTCGAATAACACCACGATCATAGCGTTTATCAAGGGTAGCAATTGCAGCGTCATCTTGAATTTTCTTATAATTAGCAAACTCAATTCCTGTTTTACCTTGAAGGCCTTTAACAACAATATAAGTTTGAATCATTCTATACATTTCTGCTAGTTTTGCTTCTGGTAAATTTGGGTGTCTATTAAAGACCATTCTCTGGTGACCAGGAGCTTGAAAGAGCTTAACTTTCTTTTCAAGTGTTGCAGGATCTTTTACAACCTGCTTTAGCTCTGTTCTAAACCATGAAACCATTTCCTCAAACTCTCCATAAGTATCAAGAGGCTTAAAGTTGATTTCCCAACCTCCACCTTGACCACCGTGGTGAGCATGAGCACTTACAATGTATTTTTCGGAAGCACCGTAGTTAGGAGTCCACGTTGTATAGTCAGGTGACTTACGTCCTCTCCATCCAGTTTCAGCTGCAAATAAATTACCAGACAACCCCGGAAGGCGACCATTAAACATTTTCATTCTGATAGATGGCTTAATGAAAGTCATCGGTTTATCACCAGTTTGTGATAGGAACTTATCAAAGCCAGCAGTTAACTCCTGTAGAGTTGCTGTCTCAAAGTTGATTGCCTTTATTTCCGTAAGATCAATTACCCTTGTCGTTCCATCAGGAGATACAACATCTGAAGCAAGGTCAACCTTCACGCCATTATCATCTACATATGTTCTATAACCATTTGCGTTTTTAACATAACCGCTTAAGAAATCTTTTAGGAACTCTTGCCTCTTTGATTCATCTAAAGCATTAACTTGCGCCTTGAATGTTGAAGATGGTGGCCCCATAATTCTTGTTAATAAACTAGATGAAGCTTCTTTTTCAGCTCCATAAGTAATACCAGAGTTAGTTCCTGGAACCTTAACACCTTCTTCAACAAATAATGCGTTTGCAGCATAACTTGTGGCCGAGTGATTCAGTACACCCCATGCTTCATATGCTGTTTGAGGTCTATATCCCCCATCATCAGCAATAAATCTATCGAGTCCTGGAATAGAAGAACAGTTATAAAGTAAACCAGTCAAAGAAAGGTATGCTCCTAATTTAGTCCAATTTCGTTTTTTCATAATATATCCCTTATCTTTTTTATTTTTTCTTAATTAAAGAAACAATTATTTGCTCTCATCTTTCTTACTTTCTCTGTTTTTACAGAGTCACCTTTTGTTTCCTTTAAAAGGTTATCGTAGAAGGAGCTAATTCTCTTTCTGTCACTCTTTTGTTCAAGAGAGCTAGAAATCACACGTGCCCATTTTTCAGCTTTCTCATCGCTAATTTTGTAACCAACAAGTTTCCAAAGAGAACTTGGTGCATCAGGGCCAGCAAGATGTACCTTGCCTTTCTTAGTGTTGAATTTAATAATAGATTTTGTAAGTTTCTTATATTTAGCATCACCTCGTGAAGCTAACTCAAGAAATAGAGCTAAGGTCTTAGCATCTTCTTCACCAACATATTTCAAATTACTATTTGCAATACCTAGTGACTTAAGTCTTCTTGAATTAAACGCATATAGTTTTCTAGGAGAAGAAGGAATTCTCTTTAGAGCATGTTTAATTTTCTTATTACCAACATTTCTGATTGATGTTTTAAAACCAAGAGCACTCAATTGATCAGAAACACAAACTGAACAAGATAATGTTGTCACAGCATTTTGTCCGTATCTATCGGCCAAGAAAATAATATCATTCACGGCCTTAACAAACTCATTGCTTTTTACTGACGAAGATCTCTTCTTTAGTAATCTTAGAAGTCTTTGTTTCTTCTTAATGTCACTTCCACTAACAGGTAGTGATTTAACAACTTGATAAAGTCCCTTATCACTATCTTGTACTAGAGAATTAACGCTAGTCTGAACAAAGCTCTTAAGTCTGTTAACACTTGCGCCATTTACACCCACTGATACAATGTGTGATTTAAGCTCTACACTTCTTACTAAAACATCAGCTAATTTTAATACACTTGCATTTGTTGAAGTAATAAATGCTAAGACTAATAAAACTCGCCCGAGTCTTTTTAAACTCATGGTCTCTCCTTCTTTTCTTTCCGTTATAGAATATCTGACAACCAATTTTCGGCAGCTTTCCTCAATTTCTTTAGCGAAATTTTGACATAATTACTCAATTAAGAGACTATAATTACTCGACAAATCACAGTTCATAACTATCTAGAATTACTTAATAAAGGGGCACTATTTGAAGATTTCTATCCTTTCTCTATGTTTTTTATTGCTTAGCACAACAATATTTGCTGAAACATCTCTAATGAGATCAAGTGACGTAAAGAGAAGTGCAATTCTTGAAGTAAACAACCTTGAAAATAGATATAATAAAGAATTAGGTGTTGAGAATCCTCTGGCGGGTGGTTTTAACGACCTAATCCCATATATCATGCCCACTCCATATCAAGAGAATGCTGGCTCATGTCTTTATATGTCCCACACTGGGATTGTAGAATGGTGGATGAATAAGCTTAATGATCTACAGGGTGAAGATCGTATCGATTTATCTGAAAGATATTTCATGGCGCTTAAAACAGAGAGAGCTGGTCAGGATACTATTGGTAACTGGAGAACAGATAATATCTATAGATTAAACGCTGAAAGTAAGATCGCTCTTAATGACGACTATAGATATACAAAAGGCCACTACAAGAAAGTAGATGGTGTAAGAGTAGCTTCAACAGAAGACGATAAAGCAGCAAAGTATGGAACAAGATATAACTGGATTAGCTTTAAAGACGAAATCTCTAAAGATAAGCTCCTTGATACTCCAAAGTTTAAAAGAAATGTTCTTCTTGTAGATAAAGAAGAAAACCAATGGAATGTTGCTCAAGCTCCATTAAATATAGTTGATAAAGTAAAAGAAGCATTAGTTACTAATAAGGCGCCTGTACTTGTTATTTACAACCACCAAGGATTTTGGCATGCCAATATCGTCTTTGGATTTAATGATAATGTTAAGAATGAGTGCCCATTTGTTTCTTCGTTTAAGCCATATATGGATGAAAGATCTGTTGCTCTAATTGAAAAAGCAAATAGTACAAAAAGCCCTAAGAAGAAAGAGAAGTACTTAAGAAAGGCCAAGAGATTCACGGAGCGTGGAGATAAGGTACAGAGCAGATTTGAAGAGATCGGTGGCTGTTCTGGAAAAGGTGCTTTCTACGTAAGAGACTCAATTTTTCCAAATGAAGATATGCCAATTTATGACTACGATCTCAATAAAGAAGGCGAAGAAAAGAACTTAAACTCAACACTTATACTAAGAGAATATGAGTGGTTAACAACAACTGCTAACCATATCATCCAAATCCTACCTGCCAATGAATAATCCAATAATCGGAAGATTAAAAAAACTATATAAACACAAAGCAAAATGGGCCAGAAAGAATAACTTTCAGGCCTATAGATTATATGACAAGGATATTCCAGATTTTCCTTACGTTGTTGATATCTACAAGAATAAATGTCTAATTCACTTTCGTGGAAATCAAGAAATTGATGCTAAGAAGAATCACTACCCTATCTTAGAAGAATCTATTATTGAGGTTACAGGAATATCAAAAACAGATATTCACTATCTCGAGAGATCTGTTCAGACTGATGTTTCAAGCTATATGAAGTCACAATCTGGAGAAGTTAACTTTAACATAGAAGAAGGTGATCTTAGTTTTCAAATCAAATTTAATACATCTGTAGATACGGGTATATTTATTGATCATAGACCACTAAGACAGAAGTTAAGAAAAGAGCTTAATGAAGAAACTAAAGTTCTAAATCTCTTTTCTCACACTGGATGTTTCTCAGTTGCATGTGCTAAGGCAGGAGCAACAGTTACAAGTGTTGATCTCTCTAATACGTATCTTGCATGGTCTAAAGAGAACTTTGCTCTAAATGCAATTGAAGAGTCTCTTCACCGTTTTATTAAGGCCGACGTTCTTCAATATGTTGAGACATCTACAGAAAATGGATTATTCGATATCGTGATACTAGATCCTCCTACTTACTCGCAATCAAAGAGTATGGAGAAGTCCTTAGATATTCAAAGAGACCATAGAGAGTTAGTTAAAGGTGCTTTAAAATTAGTGAAGCCTCTTGGAAAAGTTTATCTTTCTACATACCTTAGAGACTTTAAACTACATCAAGAAATTGTAGATTATTGTAAAGTTAAAGATCTTACGAAATGGAGTATCCCAGAAGACTTTAGGGATGCAAAAATTCATAAGTTGTTTGAGATAATGAAGTAAATTTTTAGTTTTCTTCAAATGCTATATTCAAAGATAACGTATGATAAAGAGCATCGAGGATATCTTTAAAGTTTCCTGTATTATATGAATTAAATAATACCGTTAATATATCTTTATGTGAATTCTCATCAAAGTCATGATTATATAACTGTCTCACAAATTCATGAGCAATAATAAAAACACAACTTACAGGTCTTATACTACTACCATCTAATCCACGAGGAAAACCTGTACCATCACCGTTCTCATGATGATTTAAAATTATATATTCAACATCCTGTGAGAATGCTTTTTCATTTGCTAATAATGTACACGCATCCTTTGGGTGAGACGATAGTTTAGCAAGTTCTTCTTTAGAGAACTTTCTCATTTCAGAGCTATTAAGGTCATGTATCATCGCAATTTCAGGATCGGTAATTGTTATATCGTGAAAGAGCGAAGCATAACAAAGCTTTTGAATAACTTCTGTCGTTGACCAAGACATTTTCTTTACAATAAAAGTCGCCATACATGCAGTCATGTAACTATGATCATAAATATAATCTCTTCTTTGTCTTAATTTAAATAACATATCACTAAGTTTTTGATCACTCTGTGTTAAAGTCAAAACAGAATTCATATAAGATTCGGCCAGTCCAACAACGTGCTTATCAACCCCTGCTGACTCTACAAGGTCTTTAAGTACAGCATGAATTCTTACCAAGGACTCTTCAGGGTCATCATCATTAAGGTCACTAACAAATTCTAAGAACGGTGTTTGTCTAAGACCGTCTGCAAAGCCTTCAAAGTCATCCTTGCTTAGATAGAGATATTTTTGATCTTTTTCGATATATTTATCAATGTCTGATTTTTTATAAAACTCTCCACCATTGATAATCTTAACGAACTTCTCTTTTCCAAGTTTTATATAAATATCACATAAGGCCTTATTACTTCTTAAAAAGTAACTTATCCTAACTTTACTAAAATCAACATTATTTGGTTTCTCACCAGAAAGATTTCTTATAATAGAAGTTAATTCGGCCATCTTAACAGGCTTTTGCGCATATTTTCTATTTTCACTAGCATCTACAAATTTCTTAACGATTGGCACATCATCTAAGAAGTTTGATGTATGAAAGAGGTATGGTTTATTCCAGTTTACTGATTCTAAATAATCAACCAGAACATCCCCATTTCCACCTGGCATATCAAAGTCGCTAATAATAAAATCTATATCATTATTCTTCTTTAATATATCAATGGCATCATAGGAATTAATACACTCTACAATTGAGCACTCTTGAAAGTTATTTTCTAAAACTAGAGTACAGAACTGCCTAATGATAGGTCCATCCTCAACTAATAAAAACTTCATACTATTCACCTTTTCTGACCTATCGGTAAAGTACTACAAACTTTTACTTAAATATTTGCTATCTTATTAATATTAAAAGTTTCTTTTCGAACTTAACTTCTTTATAATTACTAATAATGATGAAATTAAAGTACCTGACTATTTCACTACTAATTTGCTTTAACACTACAAGTTTTGCAAAAAAAGTAATTATTGATCCTGGCCATGGCGGACAAGACTGCGGTGCAAAAGCAAAGATCTGGAAAAAGAAAAAGCTCAAAGTTCTCTGCGAAAAAGATCTCACACTTAAAATAGCCCTACTTCTTAAAAAGTTTATAGATCAATCTAAAAGGCATTCTGCATTCCTAACAAGAATTACTGACAAATCCCTATCCTTAGATAAGAGAAGTAAAATGGCCGATCATATAAAGGCCGACGTCTTTATATCAGTCCACTTGAATGCCACAACAAATAAAAACGCCTCTGGCTTTGAGACTTACTACCTAGACAATCATGATGATGTTGCAATTCAAAAAGTAGAGAAGGTCGAAAATAAAGATATCTCAGGAGAGCAAAAAGTTATCAACTCAATCCTTGCCGACTTGGTGGTTGAACGTGTTGCTCCACAATCTAAAATACTAGGAAATGATGTCCACAACGCGATAAAATACAAACTAACAAAACGCTACAAATTAAAAGACAGAGGTTTAAAGCCAGGACTCTTCTATGTTCTAGCGCTTTCTAAAAGACCTTCAATTTTATTAGAGGCCGGATTTCTAACTAATAAAGCTGAGGCCGGGCTTATGAATGATCATTGGTTTCAAAGGGTCTACGCGAAAAATGTAGCAAAAGGCATCATTAAATACCTCGACAGAAACTCAAATCCGAACCTATTTTAAACAAAAACATCCTATTTTCTCTAAAGTTTAACTTTAGGTTGGCAACACTCAAGTCCTTGAATAAAAGATCTTTCATTTTTTCAGTAACAAAAAACCATATATAACTAATGGAAATTATAGAAGAACCGATAAATATACATGGTTTTTAATAATTTTATTTGTAAGTAGTCATACAATATTTATTACAAATAAATAAGGGAGAGAGAGATGAAGAAAATTTCATTATTTATTACATTCGCATTACTATCAAGTGCTACATTTGCAGAATGCTCAAAAGAACAGGCCAAGGCCAGTGTAGAAAAAATATGTTCAATTATTGCAGCTAAAGGTGATGGTGCAAAAGATGAAATTAAAAAGTTTCGTTACTGTGGAACAAACTATGTTTGGGTACAAGACAGTGATGTAAAAATGGTTGTTCACCCTATTAAAGGGCGTCTAAACGGAAAAGACCTTAAAAGAAATAAAGACAAAAAAGGAAAGCACCTTTTTGTAGAATTCGACAAGAAAGCAAAAGCTGAAAAAGCAGGTGGTTGGGTTGAATACTATTGGGTAAAGCCAGGTGAAGAGCAATCAACTCCAAAAGTTTCATTCGTTAAACTATGTGGTGGTGATAAGAAATGGATCGCTGGTTCAGGCGTTTGGAAATAGAACATGTTTAAGCTAGGACTTAAAGGAAGGCTAATCCTACTGATCGCACTCGTATGTGCGGTCTGTATCCTTTCTATTTCATTTATCAGTACGACTAAGTCTAAGACTGCCCTTCTTTCATTATCGAAGGACCAACTTCAAGCGTCATCTACTTTAATGAAGAATGAAGTTGAAGAGTATATTAGAACAAGTACTTCTTTTACGGATAGAATCAGTAAAGACCGATTAATTGAAGGTCTCTTTATTGCTTATGAAGGCGCATTCTATGGTGGTGCCTTTAGTACTGATAAAGATCAAAAGATTATTACTAATACGTACAAGAGTAATGACAAACTATACGGGAAAAGAGTTAAGACACTTGCAAAAGACTTTGGTCTATCAAATATTCTTCTTACATCTGTAAACGGTCAAGTAGTAATGAGTGCCGCCAATGATAGCAAGTACAATTTCCTAGGAAGAAGCCTAACTAAAGGTCTATTAAAAAGTAGTGCACTAGCAACTTGCTTTAACAAGGCCCTTAAAAGTAAAGGTAAGGAAATCTTTTTTGCAGACTTTCAAATATATCCGTCATCAAATAATGTTCACAGCTTTCTTTGTGAAAAAGCATTTGCTGAATTTGATCATGAAGATGATGGTATCTACAAAGGTGATACTCTTGGCGTAATTATAGCAGAGCTTAGTACAGAAAAGATTTTAAGTATTACTCAACAAAGATCAGGGATGGGCGAAACAGGCCAGACCTATCTAATAGGCCCTGACAAGCTACTTAGATCTGATTTTTCAATCAACTCTTCTAAATTCAATTTAAAAAACTCAATACAGAAGAAGATTAAAATTGAAACTAATGCAGTCAAGCTTGCATTACAAGGAAAGTCAGGAAACCTTGAAGACCAAGGTCCAAATGGAACAGATGTTTTAACAATTTATACTCCATTAAAAGTGTACGGAAGTAATTGGGCATTTATAGCGGAAAAAGACTTAAAGGAAATTACAGCACCGATTAGATCAATGATACTATTTATTACAGTAGCATCATTAGTAATCTTTGCCGTTATACTTTTCGTGGGTCTTATAGTTGCTCGAGTTATTTCTCAACCAATTATAAGCGCTAATGATAATTTAACAATTGTATCAACTGATGTATCTGAAAACTCTGAAAAAGTTAAAAACTACTCCTCTAGTCTCAACGACTTCTCAGGAGAGCTTTCTAGCTCTATTCAAGAGACAGTAACAACAATGGATGAATTAACTCAAATGGTTAATAAAAACCTAGACAATGTTGAACAGTCCTCAAAGATGTCACAAAAGAGTCAGGAGATTGCGACACAAGGAATTCAAACAGTTAAATCAATGTTATCTGCGATGAATGACATTAATGATTCCAATGATAGTATCGCCAACGAGATGGACGAAGTGAATTCTAAAATGGTTGAAATTATTTCAGTTATTGAAGAAATAGCAAGTAAGACAACTGTTATTAACGACATTGTTTTCCAAACAAAACTACTTTCTTTTAACGCTTCTGTCGAAGCTGCGAGAGCTGGTGAACATGGAAAAGGTTTCTCAGTCGTTGCAGAAGAAGTTGGAAACCTTGCAACTGCAAGTGGAAAAGCATCAACTGAAATATCTGAAATGCTTACTGGATCTGTCGCCAAGGTTCAAGAGATCATCGATACTACAAAAGTTAAGATGGCCACAGCAACAAAAGGTGGTAGAGAGAAAGTCGAAACTGGTCAAGAGGTCGCTAAAGAATGTGGAACTAAACTAGAAGAAATTTTAAATAATGTTAATCTAGTAAATAGTACAGTATCAGAGGTAAAGCTCGCTTCTAATGAGCAGGCATCTGGTATTCAAGAAGTATCTAAAGCGATGCAAAGACTAGATCAAGTATGTGCAGACACACAGCAAATATCATCAGATATTTTAGGTGTATCAAACGTACTAGAAGGTGGATCAGAAAAGCTCTATGGTATTGTAGAAGATCTTGGAATTCTAATTTCAGGAGAAGCTCCTATTCATGAGGATACGCAGACACAATCAAAAGATATAGAAAACACAATAAGTACTCAAAAAAAGGCATCTTAGACATAGTCTAAGGTGCCACACCTTTTCACTCAAGTAATCCATAAAAATTACCGATATGTCTTAAGTTAAAGCTTGAGAATAGAGGAAGTTAGTGAGGCATAATGCCATAAAAACATTTATATTACTCTTAACTATTGTAATACCAATAGGGATAACTAATGCGAGTTATTATAGTTTAGATACAGTGACTCTCAAAGAGGCACGAGGACAAACCAATGGCCTCTATGGTTGTAATGTCTTTTCTAGTTCAGGCAGAGGCCTAAAGGAAGAAAGTAAAGGAAAGCTATGCTCTGCAACTCTCCTGTCACAAACACAAGTCGTCTTTACTCCAGGCTGTAGACGAAGAATCTCGAGATCAAGAACTGGTAGATCTCTTAAATTAATATGTATGTCAGGTGCCGTAGAAGTCAACCTACCACCAACAGAAAGAACAAATTATATTAAGGCGTTAAACTATATAAAATTAAGAAGGCCTCTTCCCATTCATTCACCTAAGCTTCAATTAGATAAAAAGAAGATTTCTGATTACAAAAGTTGTGAATTAATAACACCAATACGAAAAATTAAACTTAATAGACCGATCTCTATAAGACTTCATAAGTTGAAAACAAGTGAAATTGGCTCTCATATAAACTGTGACGGAATTATTATTGGTATTGCTGATAGTAAAAAATCATTTACTCTATTAAGCTCTCATCCATCTCTAAAAGATACGATTGATAGAAATATTTATATAAGTGAAGACAGAGATGAAGAAAATATTGAGCAAACTTGTAGTAAAACTGAAAACTGTATTAAGGCACTAGATAGTAAAGTAGAAGATCTAACAAGTGACATGCTCCTAATATTAGAAAAGCTAAACGAAGACTTTAAAGATCTTTCAAAAACAAAAGTAACGACACAAGAGGCCCTAACAGAGTTAAAGAGTGACTTTACTGATATAAAATATACATGCCAGAAAATCGACAATCAAAGTAAACAGTTAAAAGATGACCAAATAGATACTGATTGGAAAGATAGTGTTATGGGATCAGTTGAAAGTGGAGCTATCTCTACAATGGACACTATTTCAAGCGCCCTCAAGCTGGCATCAAGCAAGAGTGACTATAACTTCCTTTTAAATCAATTCAAAGACGTAGATATATTAAAAGAGAATCTCTCTGATAAGGAGTTCAAGGATCTTTACAAGAAAGTTGAAAGGTTAAACCCGGATATATCAAACTTAGATAGAATAAAAAAACTTACACAGACATATGCAGATGGTGCTATTCAAAATATTGCAAAAGACTTCGACCTTCAAAGAAATAGTGATCAAAGTTATAATGAATTAACTAAAGATCTAATGAAAGAATTTAACAAATGCCTTACGAAGTCCAAGAGTAAATCTAATGTTATGACATGTGCTGACAAATTATCACTATCATCAGCAGTTAAGATATCTTCAATAGAACTAGAAAATCAATTAAAAGAAAACTTCATCTCCCGTTTTACAGACCAAGAGTATTTGGACATTAAAAGAGAAGTTGATAAAACCTATGTTAATTGCATAAACCAATACTTTTATAATGAAGAAAGAAATAAAGATATAAACTCTTCAGACAAGGCCAAGGCCTGTGTATATGAAGCAGTACTTGTTGCCTATGAGTTTACTAAAGAAAAAGAACTTAACGAAGTCTTAGATTCTATGTTCTCAAAGAGTGAAAAAGAAGTCATCTTAAAAGAGGTTCATAAGGAATCAAGAAATTGCAATCTAGGGAGTGTAATAAATTCAGCTAACAAGCTTAAGAATCAAGACTATAGAACGCTAGCTCTCCTACCAGTAAACGATTTCAAAACAAGTCTCTTTTCTTGCGTAGAAAAACTATCAGTAAAAGCTGGTGAATATGTTGTAGAAAAGTCGATTGTACAAAACCCTCAAGTTGTAGAAAACATAAAAGATCCACTTCTTATATCACTCATGGCCAAAAAAGCTGTGGTAAGAGACTATAAAGACTGTCTTGATGCACAACCAGAAGGTGCTAATAAAGACCCAGAAAGCTGTAGAGACCTTATCACTACAATGACTACTCTCGATGTTGCTGCAGAAGTAATGAAGGATAATATTGCAGAGATTTATACAACATCTAAAGAGTCGAACAAGAAAGATCAGACTATTCAAAAAACTAATAAAGTTATAAATGAATGTAAAAATCAGATAAGGGAAAAAGCACTAGAGAATTTAAGAAGTGGAAATTCGTCAAAATCAACAGAAAAAGAAACAGTTAACTGTTTATCCACCGCTGTATTAGAGATTGTCGATAGTACAACTCAAGATAAAATTATAGAGTCTCTTAAAGAAAATGAAATAGCGTCAAAGTATCTAAACGAAGTTTTAGAGTTAGAAGAGATTAAAGCACTTAAGAAAGAGACAAAACAATGTTTTAAGAAGAAGTTAATGCAAATTAGTACGGTAGAAGAATTTACTTCTTCAACAGATAAAATACAAAAGCAATGTATATTTGAAACTGAAAGGCTCGCAACTTCAGCAATTTCTCTTTTGGCGATTGATAAAGAATTACAAGCACATTTACCTAATAAAAAGGAAAGGCAAGCACTAGTATCAAACTATAATCTAGGACCGAAAGGTCTATACCAAAGAATATCACAAGCAAAAACAAAGAAAGAATTAGATTCTATCGTATCTAAGATACAACCGGAACTAACGATAAAGGTTGCCTCAAAACTAATTCCGAATCTTGTAAAAGAATATCTTGAGGAATATAGCAGGAAAGAACAAAACGAAACTTCAAACTATTTAATTGGAACCTTAAGAAAGTGCATTACAAGAATGCAAAAGAAATATCCAAGTACAAAGTATGAAACAGAACTAACAAAATGTACAAACGAAACAACTGGCCATGGGTATAGTGAAATAGCTAAGAAAATTATTGATCAGAATATTGATAGTACTCTTTCAGGTTTTCCTAAAGCTGCACAAAGAGTTAAGAAACAATCTGCAGCACGTGTAAAGAACTGCTTAAACCTCATTCCAACAACTCTCACGGACAAGAAATTTAAGCAAAGATCTGAAAGGTGCTTATCTAACGAAATATTTAACTTGTCTTACTCACTACCACGAGAGGCATTAGGTCAATATCGTATATTAACTGGAGACAAACTTGGAGCAAGGGAACTAGAATCTAGCCTACGTAGTGTTGAAAAATATTTCTTACTAGAAGGGAAATATCCAAAGGGTATAAATTCTCCCTCTGTTAAAATTCACATGTCTACAATGAAATGTTTAACATCAAAGAAGAGAGCTCTACTTAAGACAGGCAAATACAATATTGATAATGCTCAAAAAGAATTTACAAAATGTACTGATCTCATTGAAAGTAAGGTTAAGAATCAAGTCGCTACAAATTTTTCGGATCATTTTTCAGCTGGAGACAGAGAGCACGATACAATGAAGAAGCTAGGCTTTGTACTCACGAACCTAACAGGGACCAATAATACAGAAGATAGTGACACAAATATTGGAGATACTGCAAGACTCCTCTACACTGTTGGAGATAAAGTAAAAACAACATGTAATTACAACTTTGGCGGATGCAAGAAAGCTATTAACGAATCAAAAGCCTTAATAGATAAATATAAGAAGAAAAATCCAAATGCAACAAGTAAAGAACTTGCAAATAAGTTCATCGATTCCCCTATAATGACTAATGTAATAAAGGCGGAACTTGCACTTACTTTAAGAGTAGAACTTACTAATGGCTTAAGTGAGCATAGTGATAAACAGGGGATCATGGCCAAGGTTCTAAAAGATATTACTTCATCAGAAATGATTGATACATTAATGAGAACACCACATGGAAAAAAAGTTTTAGATATCGTTAGAGATGAGATAAAGAACGATAGAATTGGTGCTATAGCAGAAAACCCTGAACTAAAAAAGGAACTGGCCAAGGCCATTGTCTATGATATCGGCAATAATAGTTTTGTAGATAAGCTTATGTACGGATTGGTACAGCCAACACTTAATCAAGAAAAGAAATCAAGTAACGGGATTTTTGGAATATTCAAGAACTTTAAAGTATCGATGGGTAGGGCCCTAAGAATTGTAAAAGGAAGGCACTTTAAATGGGACAAAATAAGAAACACTAAAGAAGGAAAACGTGCTAGAGAAATCTTTGCCAAGAACCTATTCTCACCTATTATACAGGGTGAAGACTTAGAGAAAAAACCATCTACACATAAGAAAAGTAAGAACTATCTAGAGCAACAGTCTACCCAGATTGAAGAGCTCATTATTAAAGGTCTCAAGGCACTTTAGCGTACAAGGGAGTTCAAGTAATTTGCTTCAAAGAAATGGTTTTTATAAATACAACGAGCAGATTTAACAGACTTACTTCCCTCTTTAACAGATATTATTTGTCCTATACCACCAATCTCTTTGCACAATTTAAATTCAACTGTCCCAAACTTGGATAAAACTTCTTTCGATTTTATTCTATAGTTATACTTTAATTCTTTACGAAGAGATTTACCAATACACTCTCCTGCTTTACAATTATTAGAGAAATAGTAATCACCATATTTACAAAAAATATCAGATGATTTTTTGATTCCTGTCTTTGTTTGAAAAACAAAATCCTTCTTCTTGCATACAGGATAAGCTGATATAGACAGAATACTAATTAAGAAAAAATAATAGACGCGCATTTGCTGCTAACTCTCTTGCTGAAATCCAAAAATGGCCATCCTTTGATTTGTGCTCAAAGAACTTGGCCTGCTCTCCCAATGTCCCTCTTATTTTAAATTGACACTGTCCTTTATCATCTCTACTCATACCCACAATTGAAGAAGCATGCCATGCCCCCTTCTTATCGTCTTCAAGATAGTTACTTGAAAACATCATCTTATATGGATGTTCAAATCCTGCAATACCACCACTACTTAGTTGCTCTACTACTTTCTTGAGAATATTCTTCTTGTCTTTTATATTATGAGAGCGCACATTGCTTCCAATAGCATTTACCCGCGCATTTTCCAAACCATTGTTCTTTCTCTTGCATGCCTTATCTCTGAGCTTAGTAAAATAAGTGTCACTAGATTTATCACCAATGGATTTTACAATTTCAGCAAGAGGAATACCAGGAAAGAGAGATTGAATAGTATCACCGTTACATGTGACAATATCACTAGATTTAGATAAACCCTTTAAATCAATTAGCTCTTCTAATTTAGAAGCTATAGTCACATCTCCATTTTGAGAAAATACTTCACTTGGTAAAGATTTCTCCAAGCAATAACCAGACTTAACAGTTTTAAATAGAGCAATATGCGACCCCGCCATTCTCTCTCGATTACGCCCCGTCTTCTCTATTATATTTGAAGTCTCTAAATGTTTTTGGTATCCAAGGGAAATATCCATTGCAGAAACCTCCTCACCTACTTTGTGAGACACGAGATCCGCAGTAACAAATGCATCACACCAACCCGTCCCATCCTGATGTCTCACTGGACCCATATCAGAACTATGGTCAACATCATCACATTTTAATTCAGTGAGGTATTTACTAAATTCATCTTCTTTTTTTCTGTTCTTAGTAATACTTTGTTTTATTATTTTGTAAGCGATATCAAATTCTTCATCATCCTTAGAAAGATACTTTATGGCCTTCATATCTTCGCCTAAGCTCTTGTCTCCATAAACAACTTGTTCGATCTCTTTTGAGTTCTGAATTTCAATCAGCAGCGGCCTAAGCCCCTTAAGAAGATCTTGGAATCCTTCTTTTGTAACATTGTAATCAGAAAACTTTGTGCAACCCCTATCAACTAAGGATTTAAGACTATAGGCAGTCTCAATTCTATATCGTGGAGTCTGATTTAAATTACCTTCTAAAACACCTTTTACAGTTAAGTCTTTATACTCAAATAAGTAATTATCGCGAGCATCACGAAGATCTTCTTTACAACCAGCAAATACTGGGTAGCTAAATAAGAGTATGTAAATAGTAGAAAATATTATGGTCACACTATGTTTTTCGGATAATGTGAATGTTACTTTATGAATCAATGAGGCCAGAGAAACTGACCTCAAAAGGCGGAAATTATTTCTTAGCGACTAGGTCTTTAACTATATCTAATAATTCTTTACAACCTTGCTCATCAAGGCCCTTAAGCATATGACTGTTGCTAAGCTCTTTAGCATCCTCACCCTTGTCTTTAAAACTCATTAGTCTGTTATTTAGGTTATTTCTAAGAGTTCTTAGCTTCTTTGGTGTCCAGTCTGCAATATTTGAAAAATCTTTCATTTGTAAATCTCCTTATAATGAGCTGTTTTACTTTAGAAATCCAATATATTCAATACCTTCCTTTAGGTTATCTTAGGCCATATTGATTTGCACTTTTCCATCACTGATTTGGAATAAATATTACACAATTTAGGGTACTTGGAACTTATTTATCTATTTGTAGCGCTCGACTTATAATGAAATATATACAAACAGTGGGGTAATTATGAAAGTCAGCTTATTAACACCAAATATTGAGAGACGTCTTAATACGTTGATCAACATAAACGACAGAAAAGGGATGCATACAGAACTTAAAAGCCCAACGATAACAATCTCAAGAGAGTATGGTTGTGAGGCCTACCCCCTAGCAAATGCTCTTAAAGTAAAGCTTGATAAGGCAACAGGTAATGACTGGCAAATCTTTGATAAAGAACTTATCAAGAAAATAAGCTCAGACAAGCATCTTTCAGAAAACTTCCTCTCTCATATCGGAGATTCAAGCCGCTTCATGGACTTTATGGCAAGTTTTTCAAAGGGTGGTAGAACACACTCTGAAGCATATCAGATGATGACAGAATATATAATGAAAGTTGCCATGCAAGGAAATGCAATCATTGTAGGTAGAGGTGCAGCGCTCTCAACTCAAGAGTTAGAAAATTGCCATCACTTTAGGATCGAAGCTCCCTTTACTGCAAGAGTTGAATCAATTGCAAAGCGATTGAACCTTAGTTATGACGAGGCCAAAGACAAAGTCGTCAACTCTCAAACCGAAAGAGAAAAATTCATTAAAGATTTCTATGGAAAAGATATCGGAGATATTAAATACTACAATGCTATTTTCAACGGTGAAAAAATGGATGTTGAAATGATGGCAGATATCATATGTACATTAATAGAGAATAAGAAAGAGCTGGCACTTGCAGCTTAACCTACATAGAACTCTCTTAAAAAGTCTTTCACAATCTTCTGCTCAATGCGACCTTTCATGGCCGCAGGAGCAGTTATTCGCACAATCAACTCGAGAGTCTCTTTATCAAGAATATTGATATGTATTCTCGGCTTTAAGATAGGAACTTCGAGGTGAGATTTCATATGTAGCTTATTTAAGTAGGCCTGAGCAGCTTCAAAGAACTCACTACAATAATAGTGACATCTCTCAAGAAGAATCTCTTCGGCCCTTTCCCATTCTTTATTATTAGCAATACTAATTTTAAAACTATGTAGAACAAAGTTTTTTAGATAAGACTCGTTGATAACTGTTTTAGATAAAAACATACTATTAGGAATTACAACAGATCGACCTGTCAGCTGATGGGTTTTAGTTCCTGGACCTATTTCCATTAAAGTAGTAGTTAAGAAAGTTCTATCAATTACATCCCCTCTTATACCTTCAACCTCTATCCTATCACCGACGTGAAAGGAGTTTTGAGTCATTTTAAAAACACCCCCAAAGAAATTACTAGATAACTCCTTCGTTGCAATGACAAGAGCTACTAATAGCGCCGTTAACGATATAACCAGGGAGCGTAATTCATCCGTCCACACAATAAAGATTGAGCAAAAGAAAATGAATGAGAGAACAGAGTTCAAGTTAACAAGATAACGTCTCTTCTTGTCCATACTCATATTTCGAGACTTCTTTAAGGCCCCACCAATAACCAGGCGAAGAAAGCTCAAAATAACAACCACTACAAGCATTATGATTAACTTGTTCATAATAACACTATTAAATAATTCTTGATTTATTTGCATAGACAAAACTCCTATCTAAATTGTAGGCGAATGAATGAAAACTTCAAGCATAATAAATATTCTCTATCACCTCATCACTACAAACAAATGGAGCAAAACAGATAAATGACAGATAATGTATCTAAGGAGTTAAAATGAAGAAAGTTGTTAAATTTACCAAATCAGCATGCCCACACTGTCGTATATTTGACCCAATATTTAAGTCAATTATAGAGGAATTTAAGGGCAAAGTGGAGTTCTACGAATTAAGTCTTGATGACTGCCCGGCGATGGCAGACGTTTTCAAAATAAGAGGTGTACCTGCTGTATATACATTTGAATCTGAAGACTTTAAGGATTTTGCTAAAATTGAGCAGTTAGTAATCGGTCATAGTCATGAAGGTTATTCTAATACACATAAATCAATAGAAGATCTCATTTAAGACCCTCCATTGGTCTTAAAAGAGATGAGTTTAGTGTTAGGCAACCATTGCTAACTCATACCCACTTAGCATATCTTCACTCTTATAAAGGACGTTACTTCTGTCTTGAGAATGTCTTAGAACAGACATTGCAATCAAGGCAGTACTACATGTTTTCACCTGTATGCCATTTAGTATAAAGCTTAAACCTCCATCGTTTAGTCTTGTTATTCTTCCTTCTGTTAGGCAAAGAACCATTTCATCAAGAGATACGTGATGAACACTTGCTTGATCTAAACATTCTTTTGAAAATGTAATATTTAAAAATCTCATAAAGTTGTTCATTCATATCTCCCGTTGTTGGCCTTTTAAACATACTAATTGATTTGCTGACAAAGTGTGTATCTTTTTACATTTTATACATACTAGTGAGTATTTTTAACTATTTATGCTCATTAACAAGTCAAACAATAAAATAAAATAAATTAGAAAATCGCCTAACAATCTTGGCAACTCACAATATTTCGGACAGTTATATGAATCTTAATATTCTCATACACACTTCCGATAAGTTTATACACACGGAGTAAGTATGAAAGATGAAATGAAGAGAGTAAATGTGATCATCCCACAAAGATATCACGATGAGATCATGAAACGAGGGCTAAAATTAAGCGGCGTTGTAAGAGAGGCACTTGAAGATCAGCTAAACCCAGAAACAATCACTCTCTCAGTATCAAGCTCTACGCATGATCTTTATATGGAGCTTCTTAATGGACAAGGTTGTAGCGATAAAGAATTTGAGCCATTTTTAAGAAAAGCACTTTCGCAATATGTGGAATATATAATTGAACAAAGACAAACTTCCCTTCACAAGATTAAAGAGAAGCTAGAAAAGTAATTTACTTGAACTCATTTTTTAAAATATCATAATATCTACGAATTCTTTCGACATAGAGAACAGGCTCATTACCACGAGCATACCCATATGGTAGTTTTCTAAAGTATTTCTTCTTTGAGAGATATGGAAGTGATCTCTTCACGTCCTTCCAAAAGTTCGGATTTAACTCCTTCCATATAGCGATGCTTCTTGCATCCCTAAGATGATAATAGCCAACATTATATGATGCCAGGGCCATCCAAATCCTATCTTCTTTAGCGATATAAGCAGGAACTCTGCGAAGAAGTTTTGCAAGGTACTTTGCTCCACCAAAAATACTTTCAGCGACATTAAGTCTGTTTCTCACTTTCATTTCTTTTGCAGTATTGCGAGTAAGCATCATCATACCGCGAACACCAGTTGGACTCTTTGCTTTTGGATTCCAGTGACTCTCCTGGTATGAAACTGCTGCTAATAGTCTCCAATCCACACCATATAGTTTTCCGGCCTTCTTAAATAGCTTCTTGTACTTTTTCAAACGCTTATTAATTCTCTTCTTAAATACTTTATAATCGTAATAGTCGAAATTTTCGATATGTCCGTAGTACTTGTGTTCAAACTTATCGAGGTCACCTGTTTTTTGTAGCCTCTTTATGAGCTTATTTGAAATATCAACGATAGTATCCTTTCCCTTTGGAAAGATCATTGAAAGTCCCTCGTAGGCAAAAGATTTTTGAATTTTCAACTCAGGATATGTACGAAGAAATACCGAAACGATATTTGAATCGGCTAAAGTGCAATCGACCTTGTCTTCCCATATACGTCCAAGAATGTCTTCCGTGTTCAAAGTAGTACTAGTCGCGTAATTAACATCAATCTTCTTCTTTTTGAGTGTTTCGAGTGTCTGTACATAACTAGAGTCCTTTGAAACAAGAATTTCTACTCTAGAAATACGAGAGAGTTTCTTAATTATAAACTTCTTATTACATACTAATTGCTGTCTAATACTTTGATATTTATTTGAGAAGAGGAACTCACTTTCTCTTTGCTTTGTTCTTGTAAGTCCCGCAATCGCAACATCACCTTCACCACCTCTTAAAGACGTTAATATATCTGATATTGTGTCTTTAACTAGAAATTTTGGAATAACTTGAAGTGACTTCGCGAGTTCAACACCGACTTCATAGTCCATTCCTGCAGGCTCACCATCCCTGTCTAAGTAATAAGTTGTAGGAGCGTTCCTTGTTAGGATATAAAGAACCCGACTTTTCTTAATCTCTTCAATTGAGCGAGAAAACGAAGATTGAGCGGTAATAACCAGTACAGTTAAAATAAGAAATTTGATCATATTACCCTATCGGAAAGATAAATTATTCTTACACTATTATAGTGTGGATTCTTGGAAAAATTATGAAAAAGATTGTCTTTTATTTACTTATATTAGTTTCATCACTCTCTAAGAACTTTAAAAAAGAACTTATAAGTATGCTCGTTAAAGTAAAGAACATGCTTAAAACTGAAACTAGAGAGTCTAAGAGGATGTTAGAGATTTATTTTAACTATGCGAATGGGAAATATAATAAGAATCACAAAGAAGATATCGTTTGGGCCAATAACCAATTAAAAGATGTTTTTAAGACTTTTGGCGTAGGGGCACTTTTGCTACTCCCATTCGCTCCAATTACATTACCATTCTTAGTTAAACTTGCAGACAAATTGGGAGTCTCGATTCTACCTGACTCCTATAATGATGATCTATAGATTACCGTACAGTGCTGAGATTAAAATAATACAAAGTCCACAGACACCAAAGATATAATCACGAGTAGTTGCAACTTCATCCAGTCTTTTTACAATATCATTAGTAGAAGGCACTCTTCCCATCTCAGAAATGAGCGCTTCACGAACTGACTTCTTAACTTTTTCCATATGTTCATTTCCTTTAAAGAAGCTAAATCTTAGTCCAACAAGAAAGGTTAAGAAGAAGTAATACGACTTATCAAACTCATCAGGCAAGAATTGATAAACAGCGACTAACGGAAGTACTGTCACGAAGAAAAGAAATAAGAATAATTTATATTGTAGTTTAAAAATTAGTAAGATGTAGTTCACTGTAGCTCCATTAAGGAATTATTCAATATTCACTCCTAAACCCAGGAGATTACACATTGATTAACTTATTTTTTACTCTATGTTATATGATCTCTTTCTATTGTAAAATACATTTATGTCAAAAAGAATTAAAGAGGTCCTCATAATAGATGACGATCCGATTTCAAGTAAATTAGTAAATCGGTTTCTTCCCACTGATGAATTTCATGCAGTAGAAGTAAGTTGTATTTCTGAGGCAGTTGAGTACTTATTAGAAAATACACCTCATATTATCTTCTTAGATATAATGCTGCCAGAAATGTCAGGACTCGAGTTTCAACAAGAATGTAAGGACCTCATTCCAAAAGAATCTATTCTCATAATGCTAAGTTCTCGTACAGAAAAAAAAGTCATTCACAAAGCAATGCAAAATGGTGCTGCCGATTACATTATTAAACCAGCGACAAGAAATACCGTAATGACAGCCGTCAAGAAACACCTAAAAGGCCAAAGTGTTTTCTCAAAAGATTTTCTTCCAAATGAGATGCTTGACTGCACAATGACTGTTCAGGCCGAACTAAAGGCACTAGGGGAAACTGATCTGCTCATACACTCTCCGATTAAATTTGAAAGTGAGGAAAAGATACGTATTACAGGAAAAGTTTTAAGTGACATTGGCTTTAGTGAAGATCAATTTATAGTTAATAGTAAATATCTTAATAAAGTTTCTTCAGCAAAGTACACTGGAGTAACTTTTAGAGGTGCTAGTAATAAAGTAATTAAAAATATCAGAGGAATGATTATTCGTTGGAATAAATTATTTGATTAGGAATTAGATGAAGAAGATACAGCTCGTTGATGACGGTCCAATTATAAGAAAACTTTTAAAGAAGACTCTTGAAAAGAGTAACTATGAAGTTATGGATAACTCTACGACTAAAGAATTCCTAGAGAATTTTTCTGAATTTGAACCAGACCTCTGCCTAATTGATATTAATATAGATGATATAGGTGATGGGCTCGTTCTTATAAAGGCCATTAGAAATAAAATTGGAAACACATTGCCAATAATCGTAATCTCATCACATGAAGATACCCGTGATATCAACCTGGCCTTGAATGCAGGGGCCAATGATTATATTTGTAAGCCAGTGGACTCTATGATTCTACTGGCAAAGGTGGCAAGCTTCCTTAACGGTGTAAATGAAAGTAGCCTTCCTATTTTTAATCTACCAAGTGGATCAGATAATACGATCTATATTTCACAAGACTTACAAATTAAAACAATTAATGAATATGGAGTTGAATTTATTTGTCCTGATTATATTTATCAAAATACCTATATTAATATTAGTGGCTATATTTTAAAACTTCTTGGACTTGATAGAGATGATATTCGATTAAAAGTAATCTCAACAGAAATAAACAAAGAGACAGATCAAATAATTAGTTATGCTCAATTTCAGGAAGACGACGAGGAATTACTTAATAAGGTCAGAGACTATATTGTTAACTCGTAAATTAGGCAAAAAAAAGAGCGACTAAAAAGTCGCTCCCTTCACTTGAGTATATAGCGTAATTAGATTCTTTTTACGTCTACTGCACAAGGACCTTTACGTCCTTCACCTACTTCGTACTCAACTTCGTCACCTTCAGCGATTGTTCCGCCTGCAAGTCCTGTTACGTGTACGAAAATATCAGCGTCACCGTTTGATGGTGTAATAAATCCGAAACCCTTCTCTTCATTAAAAAATTTTACTTTTCCTGTTTCCAAAATATGCTCCTTAAAAAAATCCACGAGTACTTATTTGGTCGTACTCAAAAAAAAACTAAGTGTATTTACTTAGCTCATATACTAAATAACTTATTATCATATATCTAGTCTATTTTTATTGTTTTCACAAAAAACCAATAAAAAATACCTGATATACGAAATTTCAGTGTAACTTACCAAATCCTATCGGTATTTTCACCATTTTTTTAACGCTATAATCAAAAAACACTATTCCTGTCTTTGCTCTGGCCAGTTCTTTACCTGTAGTTTTGTTAATTAGATGATAAATGAGGTCAAATCCATAATCAGAAATATCATCAATATAGAGCTTAAGCTCAATCAGATCCCCTCTGTGACCTTCTGACTTGTATATGATTAATGAGTCGACTTGGATGATTCCAGGACCAAATAGGTCTAATTCAGACTGTCCTAAGGACTCAAGGTAGCGGATTCGTGCCTCGTGACAGAGGGTAAGAACAGAATCATTACCCATATGCCCACCATAATTAATAAAATTTACGAGTAATGGAATCTCTGTAGTATAAACTTCTTCTTTATCTGGAATATTAAGCCTTAATCTGGCCATTGCTCCCCCTAGGAAAAATATCTTAGAGGTTACCTTATACTACAAGGATATGTACTTCTAGCAGTAATTTCACATGCTGTTTTCATAAAGCCACCAACTTTTCTACAGGCCTCAAGCGCGAGCCTTCTTTGTAGACAACTATTTGATCTTGAGTTTGATTTTACGTTACGTCTATAACGTGTACTAGCAGGTCTTCTTTTTTGTGTCTGACTTTTACTAATCAGTTTTTGGATTTGTTTCATCATTTCTTTATTTTGAGTGATGAGTTTCACTTGATTGTCATGATTAGCTGTTACTTTGAGCATGGCCTCTACAATAGAGTCATTAAGGCCTGCCTTTTTCAAATACAATATTTCATCTATTTCAAAATTCTTATAGCGTTTATTAGTTGCCATGACCTTTGCTGAAATTATTGAAGGAGAGAGCCCGCTCTTTTTTAGCTTAATTATTTTTGCCACATTAAACTCAACAGGACCAACTGTAGAAAGCTTTAAATGATACTGAACTGATTTTGGTAGTTTATTAATGGCACTACTATCAAGTTCAACCAGTTTTTGATAATTAGCCATTCTACTATTTTTCTTACTCTTTTTTATTAATTTAATAATATTAGTTATCGCCTCATCACGATATATAGAGTTTGGAAAGGAGTCTATATAATCTAAATGTTCAGAGATCATATTAGACTTTTTTACTTTTTCAAAATCTAATCTTTCTTTGTTTTCAATATTTACAATGGCCTCTCTCGCAACTTCAACATTTGGAGAAGTAGGATACTTTAATAAAAAGTCATTATATGCAACTTTAGAATTAGAGTTTAAAGTCCTCTCCCAGGCAACACTCTCCTTTACTGAGTTATGATTAGTTTCAATAGTATCGCGAAGTGTTTTAATCATTGATCTCTTTAATACGTAAGGATTAACTATTGAAGGCTTATCATAGACAATAAGATAAGGGCGATTCATCTTATGAGATTTCTTATATTTCCATCGATAAAAAACAGAATGTTTAGCACCAGATTTTGCAGTCATCGTTATATTTTTAAAACTATCATAGTATTTATTAAACCATTTATTAGATGCTCTTCCATTGAAGTAGCAAAGAACCTTATGCTTACCTGCTGGAACATTTAATTTAATTATATGATGATAATTAACCTTACCTATTTCAATTTTATTAACATAGAGAGTACAGCTTCCAGACCTATTATATTGAGAAAAGTACAGAATAGACCTGCCTGGAGTAACAGAATCATTCAAGGAGTTATTTCGTTTTAATGTAGAATGAGTTGGACCTATATTTGTCCTCGCACTAGAACATCCAATCAGAAGGAATATTAAAACTAAAAAGATAGTATTTCCGGCCATTCGAATCTCCCGTTCATAATATTATACAAGTAACATTTCTCTCAACCTAGACATAAATCGTTTCGTATATATACGGCCGTACAGAGATTTATTCTAAGAGAGAAATATAAACACCTTAAATCACGATCACTTTTAGGCATAAGAATTGCAATATTTTCAGTGAACAACAATAGGATAGATCATGCAAAAATCGAAAATCATTGGATTATTCATTTCTTTACTTCTTCTCGTATCTTGTGGAGATGATAATGAACCAGCAGGTGTCTACTATTATGATATGGAGCAATTAACAGTTAATAATCTTGATGATTTTTCAAGTAGAGTCGCTCAAGCATCTATATCAACTGATGCTCCTAGTGGCCTAGCGTTAGTAATTAAAAAAGATAAAATTGGTGTAAGTGCAAAGTTATCGACTTGTACAAGCTTTCTAATTTCAAAAAATCAAATCATGACGAATTCTCATTGTATACCTAATCAAATTAAAGCGGATAAGAACGTAGATTGTTCTAAGCATATGGCCTTTATCATTAAGACTGACAATGGAATAACAAAATCGAGATGTAACAAAGTCATTCAATATTCAAAATTAACAAATGGAAAAACAGATGCACCTGATTATGCGATTGTCGAAATAAAGAATAATATTGATGAAAGAAATATATTTGAAATATCAAGACAAGGAATCAAAAGTAAAGAAGCGACGGTAATCCATTCTTTTGATACATATTACAATGGATCAATTTTTGGAAACTACCGTATGAGCAAATGTGTTTCCTATGACAAGTCAGTGATTGGATCATTCTTTAATAAGAGATCTTCTATAGTTCCACTTTTTAGAAATGATTACTATTATAGCTCATGTAAAATAATTCCAGGCAACTCAGGTTCTCCAGTTATAAAGAATAGTTCAAGAAGTGCAATAGGCGTTGTCTACGCGTCACAAGACAAGACTTATTCTAAACTTAATAATAAAGATATAGATTTAAGTAAAATTAATAGATTTGGTGTAATGACAAACTTTGCTTGCCAGTCCATTAAAGGCTTTAATGAAGATCGTAAAATCGCTTGTAAGGAGTTTTTAAGAAAGGAAGACGAGTTAAAGAAAGAATTTCACGATGGTTTACTGGCCGAAGCAGGTGAAAGAATTAAAGAAAAAGTAACACAGAAACTGAGAATGCTACCTCAGTCTTTTAGATTTGAGAATATATCAAAGACAGATAAGATGACATTAAACCTCAGTCCTCTTTGTATGGTGCCTCTTGATAAGTGGCCTCAACAAGAGACTGATAAAATAAAAGAGGAAGGCTTCATCTTTATGAAGAAGAAGACCTATACTGCAATTATACCTTCATACAGAGTAAACTTTGAAATGGAAGTAAATGAATATGGTGTATTTGGAACATCTTTAAAAATTGAAGATATTATGGATAAGAAGTTACAAGTAGATGATCTTGAAGAAGTATCTGAAGTAGAAAAAGATTTGGCAACAATGACGATGAGAATGTCTACGCTAGGCCAAGATATCGTTCTTCCTCTTAAGTTAAGACTTTGTACTCAAGAGGAAGTAGATACGAATTAATTATTCGCAGTGGCTTCTGTTAAACATGATTTCATCAAGGTTATCTTCAGTCACTGGAACATCTTTTAGATCAAATACTTTATGGCCCCAATCAAACATATAGAGTTTAAGATCAACATCTTCAGAAACAGAAACACCGATTGCGGCCATCGACTCTAGAAAGTGCTCAGCAAGCATACACTTATATTTCTTACCATAAAGGGCCTTCGTATCTTTTATAATATCTTTGTAGTCCCTACCGTTAACTTCAATTAGAAAATGTCTCTTATCTTCATCAAAGAGTTCAGGGTTTTTAACCTCAATATAGTCCCCACGACCTAACATCCATCCATACTTGATATCTGTAAAAGGTGATTTTTCAGCTAAAACTGAAGCTCCAGCAAGGTTGAAAAGCATAACTAATAGAATAAGAGTAAATGATTTCATCGATAATCCTTTAAAACACTATGTTTTTTTCAATAATGTGTACGCTTAATGTTTTAAATGATATAAGTTTTATATGTCAAACTTTTGTTTTTTTCACAGAGACACACTGAATAAAGTACAGAGTATTCTGCTACTTGCTGTTGTATTCTCAGTGAACTCATATGCATTTACATCTGATACTACTTACTCTTCGAATGAAGAGACTATTTATGTATATAGAGAAGAGGATGATAAAACAGGGCTCATTGATGCCGCGGTTAAAACAGAAGTCATATCATCACAAGATATAGAGCAAGGCCACTACCTAGATCTCTCACAGGCCTTATCTGAGATTCCAGGCGTATCAAGTAATTCAGTTGAAAGAAGATCTGGAGCAAAGACTGCTTTGATTCAAGGCTTTGGTGAAAATAGCGTCCTAATCATGATAGATGGAACTCCAGTATCCCAGAACTCATCGTTTGGTTTTGATCTGGGACAAATCTCTACAGAAAATATAGAAAAGGTAGAAGTTATAAAAGGTGGAGCATCAGCGCTCTATGGAAGCCAGGCAATTGGTGGCGTCATCAATATTGTAACGAAGAGACCAGAGAATAAGAAAGAACTATTCTTAGATATCTCTTCCGGTATGGGTGCATCAGAGAGTATAGCTACAACAAAGAATGCCAAGCTTCTCTACTCTGCTAGAGACTTTGGAATAGGTCATAAGGTATCATTCTCTATCAGAGAACAAGAAGGATATGATCTAGATAACGATTCGCTTGTTGAAGATGGTGTTGCTTTTGAAAAAATTAATTCATCTCTATATTTAGATAAGAAATTTGGGAATAATCTCGTTTCAATCAACTACCTCTTCTTTAAAGATACTATTGAGTCACACACATCAAGACCATTTGGTTCAAGTGCATTTGGAAAACTAGATAATAACACTAATACTACAACTCATAACCTTAAGCTTACTAATATTAGAAAGCTTAATAATGGAAGTTTGAAGTATTCAGTAAATGCAGAAATAATTTCAGATGACCTGAACTTAAATGATAACCCAAAAACAGTCTTTAAAGAAACTTACAAACAAACAGACTACTCAGCCTATAGGGCAGAATTAACATATGATCCCATTATTAATGAAGAACATGCTCTAACAATGGGGCTTCTGTATAAATCAGATGTCGTTGATCAAAGAACTACGATTCAGCAAACTGATGAAGTTATCGTTGAAAATAATGATATTGAAAATAAGCGAGTTTGGGCAGCAGAGGCATTTATCCAAGACAACTTCTCATATGGTAATTTTGAAATATCTCCTGGAGCAAGACTTCAGTATGACAGCAGCTATGGAACTCACATATCTCCAAAAATAAATATTTCTCACTTCAATGATATTTCAAATTCAGTAAAACTAAAATCGTGGCTAACGGTTGGAACGGGGTTTCGCGCCCCATCTATTAAGGAGAGATTCTTCACTCTAGATCATTCTTCAGTTGCTAATTACATTGTTAAAGGAAATGACTTTCTGACTCCAGAGAAATCATTAAGCCTTCAACTTGGAGAAGAGGTACAATTTGGCAAAGACCATTCAGTACATGCAAATATATTCTATAATCAAATAAGTAACTTAATCGAATCGGTAGAGAAAGATAGTGATACTAGTACTCGTATTTTTACATATGAGAATCTAGAAGAAGTCACAGCACATGGAATAGAGCTGGGGTCTAAGACTCAACTACATAATAAGATTACTCTCGGTATGAATTACAGCTATACAGAGACTGTGAATAAATCGACAGGCCTAATGCTAACGAATAGACCTCTATATCAGGCAAATACTAAGCTAACCTACTCACCGATTGAAAAACTACAACTAACGGCCAAGGCGAATTTTACGGGTAAGAAATATACTAGCGAAGACAATACAGAAATTAATAAGTCTTATACAACAATGGACTTTAAAGTTAACTACAACTTCACAAAGAAGCTCAATATCTATCTTGGTATTAATAACTTTCTCAATGTTACCAAAGATCCAGCACAAGACAGCGTAGTTTCACTAACGGATGACAGACCATCTCTAGGCCAATTTATATACACTGGTCTAAAAGTGAGAGGTTTTTAATGAAGATTATTCTAGCAATTATTATATCTCTAACGCTTCTATCTTGTGCAAAGGTTAAGCCTCTTGATAAGGCCACTATAGTTGAAAACTTTGATCAATTCATTGCAAAGCAATCACAATACGTAAAAGACAGTAGTACTGATGTTTTCGAAGAAAGTCCTTGGTATTCATACGATGAGCCTAACCATATTATCTGGCCAACTTTTAGTGTTTACAGCATTAGATCAAACGGAAATTATTATAAAGTTCAAATGATCAACTACTATGATACACAAGCAAACCCTGGAGTATTCACTCTCAGAGTTGCAAAAGATGGACAGTCTTCAAAAGTATATTCATTTGAAGCGCAAGGTTGTGGAAACGTTTATACAAACCCTAACTTTGAAAGCTGTCTCCTAAATCCAGAGACAAATATATACACATATTTAAATTTATCAAATGGTAATACATTTAAAACTACTGATGCTCAGGCAAAGAAAAGAAGTGACTGGGATGTTGCTTTTAATGGAACAACTATTAGAACAAATGCTGGTAAATATGGAAGCAAAGGTACGCGTGCAGCAAATGTCTTTATCTATAGAAGCTTCTTTCCAAGAGGAATTGTTGATTACCAAAGAATAGCAGAAGTCTCTTTTTCAGATAAAGGAGAAAGATTCTTTAACTTAGACATGGATATAAGAAATATCCCATTTGCGCTTCCTCCAGGGGTTAATAGAGTAATTAATGAGCCTGATTGGTTCAAGAATAGCTCTACAACAGATGGTCTCTTTGAAGCTGTTAATAAGAATTGGTGGATAGTCAGATCAGCTGAAAGCAATAGTTATACAAAACTAAATATCGATAAAATCGTAGAGACAATTGATTTAGACAATAAGATTGATACCGATATACATTTTAAGACCTACCATCAATCAATAACAGATGACGCCTTTGATACGACAGAAATGTCTTGGAAACTAGATACTATAAACTCATCTAAGCGTCTTATAAAGATATGTATCGATCTCGACAAGAGGGCCAAGGTTTCATGTAATAGTTCTATAAAAACTTGGGATATTAAGCTCACAATCCTTAATCGAAAGAAAAGACGCTGGAAAATCGATACGGCAAATGGTGCGATAGGACCCCTGCTACTTGAGGATATTCTTAAGAGAACAAGCGGCAGAGAATAATTCTATTTTTAAAAGTTCGCATTATGGACAGCTGAGAATATTAGTATTTGATCCATTTTGAGTTGTCGCAGCACTAAAGGTTCCTTGAATAGAACCTCCACTCTGAATGACCTGTGAAAATACAGAAGAGATAGTTCCCGTAGCAGACGCTGTTTTGCATACGAGATTTCCAGCAGCAGATGAGTCATCATTAATAACGATTGGGCCATTACCTTGAATTACCGCCTGTACACCACACGCTGTGCCCATGCCCGAGCCGTCGCCATTATATCTAATAGTATTATCAGAGATATCACCCGTAACTGTAGCGTTAGCTTGGCTCCCTAAGAAGATTCCACATCCACTAGTTGTTATGGTGTTGCCTGATAAAGAGTATGTATTAACCCCGGCATTACTTTGTTGAAATATTTGAACACCTTCCTCTAAAGCTGTAACAGTAGAGTTTTTTACTGTCATAGTAACAGAGTTTGATTGAGAAAAAGAGCTTATGCCTATTCTTCCACTTGTAGTACAAGAAGAAGAATCTACAGTCGTTGTAGTTTCGTAACTATCTATACAACCTGTATCCATAGTACTTGCCAAGTTATTTACAATGCTTGTGCCAGTAATTGTATGACTTGCACTAGTATGCCCCAACACAACCGCTGCTTCCATTCCACCAACCGTTTTTTCTATATTTGCATCTTTAATTATAGAACTACCACCGCCGTTTACCCTTAGTGCGTGAGTTGTCAAACCAGATATTGAGCCAACAATTGTAATATTATAAACAGAGACCATATTTGTTGTATCAGTATTATAAAAACTTAATCCATGTATTTTAGAAGTCGTAGCAGAATAACCTGCAACCTGTACAAACTTGTTGTTAATTTCAACATGGTCTGACCCGCCGGAGTTTACTTCAACACCTTCATTTAGGCAGATAGTAAATAAATCAGTAGATGAAGTACCATCTTGTAAAAGAGCTTCAAATTCCGCCTTTGTTTTATCTGACGCAATTGTTGTATCACAATCTAAAACGATCCTTTGAGTTGCTGTAACCAAGTCGGGAGAAACTCCATTGGTTTGACCACATGAAGAAACCAGTGAGACAAAGACGAAAAATATGATTATCTTGATATTATATTGCATCTATTTACCTTATTAAAAATTTAATCCGTAACCAATGAAATATGAATTGAACTTTAAAGCTTCACTATCACTTAATACTTGTTCACCACTACCAGTCTCTCCTTTTGAATATGTCATAGTCATATACTCAAAATTGATTGATGTATTCAGTGAAAGTTTATAATTAATTACAATTGAATAACTCGATTCAGGGGAATTATATGAGTTGTTTTGCCCTGATGAAGACGCAAAGTCGAAAGTGTAGTCAGACATATAATGATATTTATAAAGAAGACTCCAATAAACAAAGTCCAATCCAGCATAAATACTTACAGTACTCATCGTACCTTGAACGTTGAAATTTTCGACTTCGACAGGATCAGTAAATTGTTTCCACTTTAAATAAGAATAAGAACCACCTAGTGTAAGTAAGCTAAGTCTATATCCCAGACCCACTTCTCCACCAAATCCGTTCATTGAGATACTAGGTATAGAACTTCCGTCCTTAGACATAGCACTGCCATAGAATGTTTTTACATCTAATAAGAGTTTAAACTCTCCTGACCTTCTTGCTCCTAAAACAAATAAATTAGCAGGAAAGTTTAAAGAACTATTTCCTACTGAAAACCTTTTTGCTTCAGTACTAGGTCTTATGATAAATAAATGAAATACGACAATTACGATTTTAAAGATTCTCACATAACAATATTAACAAAACATCACAATTGATAATATTTAGCAAGTTTTACCAGTAAATAAATTAAGTCTACACATCGCTATTACTTCTTAATGATTAAAGGAGTTCCAGCTGGAATCAAGTCAAAAAGGACTTCCATATCGCTATTTGAAAGAGCAACACATCCGTTCGTCCAATTTGCACTCTTTAAAAAGTTATAGATCTTCTTCGGATCAGTCATATTGAAGACTTTCTTTGGCACACCATGGATAAAGATATTATTGCCAGGATCGTCGATTCCGTTTTCTCTGGCATATTGGCGATCTTTAGCATTTGGATAATTTACGTGCATTGACAGATAGAAGCGACTATTTGGATTATGCCAGTCAATTATATACTCGCCTTCAGGAGTCTTACGATCCCCCTGAACTCTTTTTGGACCACTATTGCTACCTAGCATAACGGGAAATGAATGTGTCACCTCACCATTATCATAAACATAGAGAACTCTCTTATCCTTATGAACAACCACTTTATCAATAGCAGCATGAACATATTGTGCTAGTACAACTAGTAAAAATAACTTGGATATTAGTAGAGTTCTTTTCATGACGTCACTATGCCATTCTCAGTAAAAATAGCAATAATCCCAGCAAATATTACAATTTCACACCTATAAATCCTCTCCTGGTATATATTCGCCACATGATTAAAGCATTAGCACTTATATTACTAAGTACCTCTACGTATGCCCTTATTGGCGGAGTCGTTGCTCAAGATAATGACTACCCTTCTCAGGTAAGATTTGCAGATATATGCTCAGGAACATTAGTTGCTAAGAAGTATATAGTTACCGCGGCCCATTGCTTCTATGATGCCAAAGGCACAAGAATAAGAGACCTCAAGGTTAGAAAGAAGATAAAAGTAAGAAGTTACCATCTCAATAAATCTAAGAGAGTGAGAATTAAGAAAATTACTATTCATCATGAATATGCCAAGCATATTAAAGAAGGAAAGAATAGAGTTCTTGCGACTAAGTACTCTCACGATATAGCTGTCCTAGAGATTTCACCAATAAGAGGTGTCCCATCGCCAAAAATATCTTTTCATAAGATTGCAGACGGTACAGAACTTACAATGACAGGCTCGGGCTGTACGACAAAGAAGAAACGCGGTCCATTTAAATATGGAAGCGTTACCTCAACAAATACAACTATAAACACAAGAGGCAATAATATTCTATCAACGAGCTCTCCGACAACAAGAGCATGCCTAGGTGATTCAGGTGGCGCAATATATGAAGGTCAAACAATTATTGGTATTAATACGGCCTTTGTCGAAACTTCAAATAATGAATATAATCTACACTTAAGAATGTCTGAAGTTGAGCAATGGTTAAGAGATCTTATAAAGGAAATATAGAATTAGCTTTCTTTACTCTTGATATGATTACTTAGATAGAGAGCATCTTTTTTTACACCACCAAGAGTCGCAGACCCTCTAGTATGTAGCCATGGTAGTCCAATATAGTAAATCCCCTCAGTACTAGAGATCCCTCGATAATTCTTTGGATAACACATTTCATCTAACTCGACATCCTCAATCCAATTGAAGTTCGGTCTAAAACCAGTTGCCCATATTATATTTTTAATTGTTGAGACTCTATCTTTTTCAAAAACTATTTCTTCTTGATTAGCATCAACAGTTCTTCCAACACAGTGAACATTCTTTCTACGAAATAAGGCCTTAACGTCTGTACCAATTATTGGCTGAGTTCCATTAATTAACTTCTTTCCAAGCCAAGAATATTTACTTGCAGATAAGACACCTGTTTTACTAAACCACCACCAAAGTGTTTTTCCTAGGAATTCCTGAGGAAGCGTTCCAACTGAAGTACAACCAGAGAAGTAAACATTACGTCCACACTCAGAGACTTCTTTTAATATTTGAACTCCTGAGTCCCCAGCACCAACAACTAAAGTGTCACCATCTTTAAGCTGAGTAGGATTCTTATAGTGTTCACTATGAATTTGGCGAATATTGGAATCAACTTTTTGACTGCAACATGGAGTGTACGGAGTATGAAAAGGACCTGTAGCAATAACTACATTTAAGGCCTCGTATTGTTGATCTTCAGTTTTAAGATTAAAGATGCCATCAGTCTTTTTAAGAGAGGTAACTTTTTGATTTAGATGAACAGGTATTTCAAACTTTTGAACATAGCTCTTTAAATAGTCAGCAATCTCGTACTTGTCAGCATAGTGGCCCTTCTTATGTGGAAATTTGAGGCCTGGTAGATTGTTAAATTCCGACGGAGTAAATAACTTTAGAGAATCCCAGCGCTTAAGCCAAGGAGCACCGACTTCTGAATTAGCATCGAGAATGATGTAATCCTTGTTAAGTGCTTTTAAATGATAGGCCATAGCAAGACCAGCTTGCCCAGCTCCTATTATAATGTAATCTCTCATGTCTGGAAGTTACCTAAGATTAGACAATTAAGCTATAACTATCTGAAATATTGTATTATTTCACTAATATAAGTCACTAGAATCCCAAAACCCTAAACTCTCTCAAACATTATATATTTACTCACCATTCAAAGTCGATACAGGTTTATAATGATAACTGGAGGTAGTATATGAATTCAAAACTACAGAACTTCCTAATTGAAGAGCGTATAAACTATATCTCTCTTCCACATTCAGTAGCTATTCCTGCCCAAAAAGTTGCCCAAGTCGCACATATATCGGGAAATAGTATGGCCAAGACTGTCATCGTCTCGGCAGATGGTGTAATAACCATGTCCATACTTCCAGCATCAACAAGGCTTGACCTTGATGACTTAAAGAAAACTATGGGTGCCAAGAAGGTAAGACTAGCAAAGGAATATGAATTTCGAGATCTTTTTCCAGACTGTGAGGTTGGAGCAATGCCACCTTTTGGAAACTTGTATGAAATGAATGTTTTTGTATCTAAGAAATTAGCATCAGAAGAACATATCTACTTCAACGCCGGTAACCATTCAGAGATTGTAAGACTCAGCTACACAGATTTTGACAACGCTGTTCATCCAGTTCTTGCCGACATCTAGAAATCAAATATGGGGTCTAATATAGGCCCCATATGGTTTCTTATAAACTCTTCTTCCCTAGCATGTAGAATTCAATTTCACTCTTAGTCATAATTGGTGAGAGTAATTCATAAATATATTTCTCATAGTATGACTTTAGAAATATTTGTTCTCCATCTTGATCTCTCTTTTTTACTCTCTGAAGAACTTCTGGAGCCGTTTGACTTAGACCATGAGTAGATCTGACCTTTCTCCAATCTTTTACTCCCATCTCACCTATCTTCTCGACATAGAAGTTATGCCATGCTGTTGCAGCGTTAATAGCTTTATGTGATCTCGCTTCAGGATCTAGCCCTTTTGCAAAAATCGAATTCTTGGCGGCAATCCCGTATGGACATGAACCATTAGCACATTGTTGAACTCTCCCACATCCTAGAGCTGATCCCATCCAAAATCTAGCACTAGAAACATCATCAGCACCAAGGGCCATCATCTCAATTGCATCTTGTGGATACATGACACTCCCACTTGCCTCAATATGGACAAGATCTCTAACACCTAACTTCTTTAAAATACCATCCATTGAAATTACGGCCATTTGTGTAGTCATACTTACACCTGCGCCTTCAGGAGCATTTCCAGACCCACCACTAAAGTGAGTCCCATGCCCATCAACCTGGATATGATCAGGTAGTGCATTGTGATCTCTTAGGTATTTCATTCTCTGGAGTTGAAAATTCAAATCTCCTGGTGCAATTTTCAAAGAGACAGGCTTCTTCGTTACCATCTTTGTCGCAGTAATTAGCTTTGCTAATTCTGCATTGGTATATTCATTTATAGATTTAGGTGATTTTACACCTGATGATTTATCAATTTTTCGCATTGCTGCCGTAATAGCATCAACTTTATTCATATCGACTTTTGATCCACGCTTTGCTGACTGATCAAGTTTAAATTGAACCATCGCCACATTAGGATGTTCTCCAACTTCTTTAAGCTTATCAAAATCAACTTCAAAACCATTCTTTGAACGTATACCATTAAGAGCTGTCCCAAATTGCGCAACGATCTTAGATGACTTTGTATCTTCTGCATTAAGAACCTTATTTCTAAGTTTCATAATTTCATCAATTCTTACTTGAACTTCAAAGAAATCGAGAGTACCTGGTTTAAAATCTCCTGTTTGAAGACCCCAATAAATGACTTCCTCTCTAAGCTTTTTAACATCACCATCAAGTAGAGCAAGATGAAACATTGGTCCACCTTCTCCGGTATTAACTGTCATCTGAATACCCTTGTCTCTTGTTAGTTTTGCCTGTGTCGCCAAGAGGGTAATATGTGACTCAGCTGAGAGTTGAGGAAAACTCATTCCAGATATATTCATCATTGCTGATGCCTTCATTGGCTTTACTTTAATGACTTCACCATCAGGAAGAATGACATCCCTTCCGACTTGTTTATAGTCTTTATGTATTTTTGTTATCGTTTTCTCATCAACTCCAGAACCACCTAATACATCAACCCAGCCCTTATAGAAGTAGTGTCCAAATGATCCACCTATTTTTCCAGTTTCATGTAGCTTTTCAACAAATGTCCATCTCTGCATTTCGCGCTCTGGAGCTTGCTTAGAAAGATACTTTCTATAGAATGTTCCACCATGTTCAAGAAATGATCTAAAGAGATCCAAACTAGGTCTATATACTTTTTTTGCAAAGAGATGATTTGATTTATACTTTGCCTTCACATAGATGTGTTTAACATCCATATTTAGAGCAGCACCAATATAGTTCATGGCCGCACGTATATTTCCAGTCTTAGCAAATGTCTCTGCTGCCTTATCAACAACGTCTTGTCCATTAGGCGTACTTAAAAGCTTTGCTTCTAGTTCCGCAAGATCACTTGAGTGGAGACTTTTAGATTGCTTATTTATTTTACTAAGAGCATCTGCAGTATTTCCCTTAAGCTCATTTTTAAATTTATTACTAGTAAATAGAGCATCGTTTTCTTTTGAAATTCTATCTAGAACTTGTGGTGAAAGATATTCGTATAGCTCATCCTTTCTAATAATTTGACTGTCTCTAACTAAATCAAGAATAGTTTTAACATCCCCGGCATTAGAAAATGTCCTAAGAGCTTCTTCAATTTCTTTCATCTTCTTTTCGAGTGGAGCTTTCGTGACCTTATCAGGAATCGTGATAAAATCAGAAACAAGATCTGCATATTCTCTATTTAAATTATTCTTGAAGTATATATTGTATGTTAGCTCATCAGTGATTAGCTTTCTTATCTCACCTGAAACAATATCATTACCATTAAGCTCATCGATCAGCTTTACAAGCTTAGAACTCTTTGTGATATCAAAAGTTCCTCTCGCCCTAAAAGACTTAACCATATCACTACAATTACCAGTAATGTCGACGATTGGAATATCACCAGAAGCAGGCATGCGTTTAACTTCAGAACTAAGCTGAAATATTGAGAACACCGCCAATATTAAGAACGTAAATACTAATAAATATGATTTCATAAACCTACTTTTGAAATTATTTTATTAGTTATCGGTAACTTAGGTCAAGTACTTGAGCGTGGCGGTCAGATACATAACATACTGATTATAAAAGTGACTTTATTAAATATTGACCCCGCGAGGGGCCATAACTACTTTACTTCTTTGTTACTGTACTAATCTTCTTTAATGCAGATAATGTGTCTTCTGATAGATACGATTTATAATCGTCACTAATTTCCTTAGAACGCTTATTAAAATCAAACTTATCTAGTTGTTGATATGCATTTACAATTTCATATTCAACTTCTTCCATAACTAAATTTATTAGATCAACTTCACTGTTATACGATTCTAATTCCGACATATTCAAATTAAGCTTAGCTGCCTGCTCAATGCTTAACTCTTTATAGCTTAAGTTGTGAGTTGACTCATCTACAATAACAAGTCCTATTCCTAAAAGAAGGCTTAGAACATTGAGATCTCTTTCTCCCGATAAAAGGTTCCCCATTTGCTCCCAAATAATTGATGCCCCACCAAATAGTCCCATCCCTACACCAATGAAACCACCAATCATGACACCACCAAGTCCAGAGGCAGCTCCATCAACAGGTGCCATTACTATTGAATTGATAGTATATAGTCCGGCCTCTGCCTTTCTTTGTGTTCCAACAAAAATACAAACTACTAAGCTTAAAGTTATTATTATTTTTTTCATATATTTCTCCTTAATTTCTACATTCGATTTGAGTAAAAGTTTTTGCCGTATTTTCATTCCAGTCATAACTATTAACTTTGTAAAAAGAATCATCGATATCCTGCACATAGTGATATGTTCTTATGGCCTTACCAATTGTACGAAAGCTTAGTTTAAAGAATACGACATCCATTTTTTTTAGAGCATTTGCGGATAGTATGCTTGTTTTATAATCACTACTTGTAGCGTAGCCCTTATCACGACAGAATGAGTTTGCTTGAAACAAGTGATTATTACCGTTAGCAACTAAAATCCCTTTCTTCTTCTTTTTGTAATGAGAGATTATATCAAGAGTCGAAAATATCTTACCTTGGTACTTGTTATCTCTAATATTATTTCTAATATATCTAGCAAAAAGATATTCAGGATGATCTAAATCTCCAACAAAGTGATGAGTGTATTCATGCGCGAGGAGACCAATGAACTCAGACAGAGTTATTCCAAACTCTCTTGTCTGCAATGAGTCCAAATCTATAACAATATCACTATACTTCTCTGCTCCAGTACAGAAGTTACTTCCATCACACTCTCCGATCTTGTACTTCGAATATCTGAGGTCATTCAGCAACAGATCATTATCCATATTGAAAACTGTTTGAAGTTCGAATAGTTTTGAATCTTCTGAGAATTCTTTATCTCTTAAGAAGGTTTTAAAGCTTGGAATAATTACTTTTTCTTTAAGCTCAATAGCATTATCTTCCAGTAGTCCAAATATCTGTTCAGTCGTTAGTGATTTCTGATCAAGACGATCTGCTCTTAACATATCATCAAGTCCACCACCATTGCCTTCTCGATCTCCAGCATAGATATTAAAGGAGCTCAGAAGCAGTAATAATAGTGATATTTTCATCTCTTTCTCCATCCTTTTATTTTGTTAAAGGAAATAGTTGTACATTTAATTTATAAACTTCTTTTTTCTCACCACTTTCTAAAAGTTCTGCAAGTTCATCTTGAAACTTTCGGATTCTCTTCTTAGCTTCATCAATTTGCGCGACATCAATGGCCATTGTCATGGCAGAGATATCCCTTAACTCAACAGGAACTTCTACAATTGCCTTTGAAGCAAGCTCAAGATTTTTCTGATGTGCCTTTTGCAAAGACAGATTTAAAATGTCGTCACTCGTAGAATAATTAGACTCTGCTCTTGTAAGCACTCCATCAACAAGTTTAAGCATTCCTAAAGTAAGCATTCTCTTTATGGCCGACTCAGCTTTAAGTACACTGATACCTAATCTGCTTGCAATCCACTGATACTCAAAGCGAAAATCATCCGTATTCAGCAGAGATAGAATTGCAAAATGATGTCCTTCGGATATCACTTGATACTTAGACATCTCCATTACGACATAATCGAGATTAGAGACCTGCTGGTTCGGAGAGCATCTATCTGAAAAGGATTCAAAAAATGAAGTAAGCTCAGCATCTTCAAGCCCCAAGTTCACAGCTAGGCGTGATGCCATTTTTTTAGAGATCTTACGTTCACCCTTAATAATACTAGACAGAGATCCAGAACTTATTCCAAGCTTCTTAGCGAACGCTCTATATGAATAGGAAGAATTGATATCTCTTCTCTTCTCATACTCGTTAATAAGTACTGACTGTATTGATGTCATCTCGGCCCTTAAAATATTATAAAAAATATTTAGCACCAAAAGTATTGCATCACAAGAAAATTTGGAACAAAGTGCTCCACAAGATTCTGGAGCACTAACTCCGATATGATTACATGTACTTAACTATTCGAGATAACGCTATTGAACGGTACTTATAACTGATAACCGTGAGACTTATAGATACCTTTATAAGTACCATCTCTTTTCATTTCTTTAATTCTAGCATTAAACTCTTTAACAATTTGTTGAATACCTTTTATTTTTTTAGAAAAGCCAATATAGATTTCTTTAGATGCCAAAGGAGGTTTTAAGTATTCAACCTGATCAAGCAAATCAGGATACCATCTCCTAGCTTCATTAATTAGTACCATTTTATCTTCATAGACTAGATCAACACGCCCTTTCTTCAGCATACCAAGACTCTGCTTAACTGTTTCAACTTCTCTTTTTTCAAGATAAGCCGCTTCATCAAACTCTTTATTGATTTTATATCCACGTAAACTGGCAATGACATAAGGAGATAGATCACGTAGCTCTGTATATTTAATTTTCTTTTCTCTGTATGAAACTAAGAAGAACTCTGACTTACCAATTGGTCTTGAAAAGATCATAGTTTTATCTCTTTCATTATTTTTAAAGCAACCTAAGAGAGCATGGTAATCACCTTCGACTGTCTTTGCTTCGGCCCTCGCCCAAGGAATCCACTTCATTTTTAATTCGTAACCGGCCCTTCTAAGTGCCTCTCTCGTAACTTGCGTAACTGGTCCACCATTCTTTAATTTTCTAGAGTAATATGGTGGCCAATCAGTCGATGCCATCCAAATAATATTAGACTTAGCTTGAACTTCTTCAGTCACTGGTTTATCTAACGGAGATACAAATACTTCTTTCTTACAAGAAGAAATCAATAAAATGAATCCTATAGATAATATGAAAAGTCTCATGAACGGTTCTCCGAGCGAACTATTGTAATATACAAATGTATCACAAAATCTATTTACACTCTACAGAACACTAGACTTATCTAAATTTACTAGATTATAACTCTTGAATTTTCACCTTATTAATAAAGTACACTGAAAACAATGAGGAGATCAAGATAGCGACGAAGCTGACATTATGTAATATCACAAAACCTTCTAGGCCATAAAAAGAAAAGAATACACCTGTCGAAATAATCATAAGAGGCAAGAAGATAGTAAACCTAACAGAAAGCTCAATAGCAATAAAAGACTCCCAAAAGTGAGACCTGTTAGATCGATAGAAAATATAATAAGAAATAAGCACTTGAATTATAGTGACTACCAAAACTCCATATTTATAAAAAAATGTATCTGGTATGCCTTTCAACAAAGATAAGCTTTCATCACTACTAGGATTCGTTAAGCTGCCATTAGAAGCAATAGTCATTAAAAACAATATAAAGATTAAAGACAGTTTCTTATAAACAACACCTCTATTAATTTCTTTAACAATTTGAAATGGAAGTATCTTCACTTTACACCTTTTACATATCTGAACTATCGACAAGCATCTGAAATGACGATACGGACGCGCGTACCTTTAAAGCAAAAAAAAAAGCCCCCGTTTAACGGAGGGCTTTTTTATAGTAAGCAAAATTCGATTTCTTCATAAAGAAGACTGGAGGTCAGAGCCGGATTCGAACCGGCGCGTGGAATAATGGTTTTGCAAACCATCGCATTCGACCACTCTGCCATCTGACCAGAACTTGTTACTAGGAATATGATTCTAGTTATTTTTGATAACTTGTCAAGAAAAACCGAGCATAAGTATTTGAAAACTTATTACGCTCTAAGTAAAAAGGGATATACTTGAACAGTATATCCCTCTCACTAAGTATATCTTTAAGAAACTTACGCTTCTCTAATTACGTACTTGTCTTTACCAGCATCAACCATTTCACGTAGCTCTTTACCTACTTTGAAAAATGGAACTTTCTTAGGTGGTACTTTTACAACTTTACCTGTTTTAGGATTTCTCCCTTCATAGGCCTTGTAATTTCTATTTGCGAAAGACCCAAAACCACGAATCTCAATTCTCTCATCATCATAAAGAGACTTGATCATACTATCGAAACAGATGTTTACTACTGTTTCTGCTTGCTTGTGTGTTACGCTCGCTTGCTTTTCAATTGCTGCGATAAGATCTGCTTTTGTCATATTTTTCTCCTCCCTCTAGGGATTTAAAATAGAAATCGTGATGATTTAAATATTTTATCGGCTAACCAGCTAAAAACATTAATTTTTTATATATCGCCTTAAATAATTCTCAATCGTTAGAAGTAAACAAATAGCGACTATCGCGATAACCTCCTGATTTTACAGCTATTTTCTAAAACAGCAAGCGATTTAGGTCAACTTATAAGTAAAATTAAAGTCGGAGGGAGAAACATACGAAAATACTATTGGATATAGGTATATTATGAAAAAGATTTTCAAAACGTTAACATTCACTCTAGTAACAGCACTCCTCTATTCCTGTGTTCCTGATGGGGCAAGAACAGGAGGAACCTTCGTTAGTACGGACAATGCTGTCACATGTACGGAAACCTTCTATCTCTTCACCGATGGTGCGAGTTGTGCTTCAAGTTGTCCTACTGGAACCCATGAGGGAACGTCGGATGAGATAACAGCTATTCTTGCAGACGCCACAGTAACAGACGAAGTAAAAGAAATCGTTCAAACATCTAAAGGTGTTTGTATTGACGATCTTAATATTGAATCTAGACCAAGTGGAGAAATTTTTATCAATAGTGACTTCTGTGTTTGTAAGGGCGGTGAAGTCGCCTCTGTAAATTCAGATTCCAGTTGTGAAAATACATGCTCAGGAAAATCTGAAGCGACAGCAACAATGTTTGGTAGTGTAAATGTTAGTTCTGTTATCTCTGGAAATGATAAACTGCAAAACCTACATGGTTGGTGTACAAATGATCTCGATAATAATGCCGAAAATGGTGCATCTTGTAGCCTAGTCGCTACAGATATCAATGGTGCTAAATCAAATATCAACCTGACTACATTTTCTGGATCAAATACATTTCAAGCAACACTAGAAGGAAATATTTCTTTTGATCAAACCTTTAGTCTTCAAATTATAGAGACAGGATCAGGAGTTGAAAATGCAACCAGCTCTTTTGAACAAATTAGATTAAAAGAGCCGGATACTGGTGACGGGCTAGATCTTGACGGTAACTTAAAAGTTAAACTCGTTGGTCAATATACCTGTATGTTTAGAACAACACAGGATGATAATAATACAGGAAAGAGCTTCTATTTAGATACAGCAAGATACCACTTCTACTTACCGGCAGACTCTCCTATCACACCTCTAGCCCCTGGTGTTAGTAATACAATCTTTTGTCATGACTATGTAAAAGAAAATAACGTAAATGATAGTGCTGAGTTTTCAAGGCTAGAGCATATCCCAGATCACTTTGCTCTTTGGGATACATTAGATCCACGATTTGTAAGTGATGGATCAAACTTAACAATTGATTTTATTATTCAAGAAAAAATACAAAAACTTGGAATAAGTAATGCACCTGTTAAATCATATTTTAGTGCTCTAAATGGTTGTACTTCACCGGATGCTCAAGGAGATAGTTGTATTAACCAAATCCTTGGTATGGCGATGAACCCTTTTATAGATTCAAAAGGTAAATCATTCTGTCCAGGAACTGATGAATATCTTGGAACTAATCCAGAAATGATCGCACTTGGAGAAGTTATTGGAGTCCCAACAGAAGGTGTCTACTATGCTGAAGGGCCAAGAGAAGTTCAAACACTTCCAGACGGTACACAACAGGTTCTAAGCAACGATGTTATTATGATTCGAGAGAATATACTAAAAAAAATCTGGTTTCATTTTGGGGCAAATGGAGTACCTGTGGCACCGACTGAACAAACAGAAAGTCAGGCAACCTACTTCTACTGGCCAGCAGACTTTGATAGTCCTTTTGTTCATAAGAAAGGTTATCAAAAACTGTATACTGTTAAGAGAATGGATGAGCTATTAAATGATGGTAGAACAACAGAGATACCTACAAGCCTAAAGCCACATGACAGAAAAACGGCATGTGTACCAGCATCAAGCTTATAGTACGATCATGTTTTATTAATGAATAAACCGTCTATGAATACGGTTTTTATGATTCTTCCCAGTGGAGAAAGATAGAAGCCGTAAAAATATCCAAGTATTCCAAAGCGAAGTGACCAAATACAAAGAGATCTTACAATCCTCATCATAAATCGTCTTCCTAGGCCCATATTGTGTCTGATAAGAATCTTACCAAGTATATAACTTAGAAGAACTGTACCAAGCATATAGAGACTGGCATGCTTTAATTTTTCATAGTCTTCGGCCATTTTAATCATTCTAGGTATTGCTACCTGGTCTTGATAAATTCTCGCCATGAATTCAAGAGTCTTAGGGAACTTATCAAAAATCACGCCAAGCTTTGAGCCTTGACTAGTTTTGTATAATTCGGCCTCAATTTCAGAAAGGTTCATAGAGCGATAGCGCTCTAACATCTTATTGATATGCTTAGACATATCTTTAGAGTTAGCTTTTGCCTTCTTTTCACCTTTTTGACCTGGCTTCTTATTGGCATTTTGAAAATTTTGAAATTGCTTGAGAAGGTCTTCACTTTGCTCTTGCATCTGCTTCATTTGTTTTTGAAGATCAGTGTTACTAGCAAAAGAACTAGGACCGAAGAACGATCCTAGTAACATTATTTTTAAAATAAAAATTAAAAAATTCTTATGCATTTACAGGCTTATTATTGTTAGCTGATGCACCTCTCATCTTGTCAAAGAAAAGAGTTACAGGTGCTGCAACAAAAATTGAAGAATAAGTACCGATGATAACACCAAGAGAGATTGCCATAAAGAAGTCTCTAATCGCTAAACCACCGAAGAAGTACATTGTAAGTGAAATGAATAAAGTCGTTCCAGAAGTAAGTACTGTTCTTGAAAGTGTTTCGTTGATGGCATTGTTAATATGCTCAGCAAGAGTTTTACCAACATACTTTTGCTCATGCTCACGTACTCTATCGTATACAATAACGGTATCGTTTACAGAGTAACCAATAACCGCAAGAAGTGCTGCTACAGTTTGAAGAGTAAACTCTGTACCAGTTAGAGCGAAGATCCCAAGAATGATAGTAACATCGTGGAATAGTGCCACAATTGCACCTGGCGAGTATTTAAAGTCAAATCGAAGACCAATATATACCATAATCGCTAAAAGCGCCCATAACATAGCTAGGAAACCAGACTTTCTAAGTTCTGAACCGGCCTTAGGACCAACGATATCAACTTTTCTAATTTCTAGTCCTGAACCAGTGAATGACTTCTTTAAAGTTTCGCCTACCTTTTGAGTAACAGCATTGAGGTCCCCCTCTTTCGCTGGAACCTTAATTAGGTATTCGTTGTTAGCAACATCACCAATAGACTGAACTGAAATCCCAGCGAAACCAGCTGTCTTCATTTCTTTTCTTAGTGTATTGAGATTGATTTGTTTATTAAATTTTGCTTGAACTTCAGCACCACCTCTAAAGTCAACACCGTATTGCATTTTTGTCACAACAAAGAAAAGTGCGGCAATTACAACGAGCATAGACCCGATACCTGTGATTCCAAATTTCTTAACGAAATCTACTTTTGTATTACTTTTTATAATTTCTAACATAAGTCCTCTTTTGTCTTAGATACTAAGATCTTGTCCTTCTACTTTATTCATGTAGAACTCAAATAGTAATTTCCCCACAAAATATGAAGAATATACAGTTGCAAAAATTCCGATAAGAAGAGTTACAGCGAACCCTCTAATTGGACCTGAACCAAAGTTTAAAAGACAAATACCAGCAAGAGCTGTTGTTATGTTGGCGTCGATAATTGTCCAGAATGCAGAGTTAAAACCATTTTCAACGGCCTTATAAAACCCAGTCCCCTTTCGGATCTCTTCTCGAATTCTTTCATAGATAATAATATTCGCATCAACCGCCATACCAATTGTAAGTGCGATACCAGCAATACCAGGAAGAGTTAGAGTTGCCTCTAGTCCAACAAGCATAGCAAGAACAACCATTACGTTTAGTCCAAGAGTAACCATTGCGATCGTTCCTGAAATCTTATAGTAGATAACGATGAAAGCGAAAACTAAGATACAACCAATTATTGAAGCAAATCTTGCTTTAGTAATTGAATCGGCACCAAGTGATGGACCAACTGTTCTTTGCTCAAGAAAATCAAGTTGAACAGGTAATGCACCAGCTCTAAGAACAAGAGCTAAATCTTTTGCTTCTTTAAGTTGAGCTGCATAACTTTGACCACCAAGAGTAATTGATGCTCTACCGTTTGGAATCTTTCCGTTAATTCTTGGAGCTGAGTAAACATTTCCATCAAGAACGATTGCCATTAAACGACCAACATTTTCACCAGTAACATCACCGAAGATCTTTGCTCCACGTGACTTGAAGTTCATTCCAACTTCTGGCTGATTCTGTTGTTGATTAAATTGAACTCTTGCATCTTCTAGATCATCACCAGTAAGTCTCGCAGTTCCTTCTAAAACATAAGGAATCATTTGCTCAACATCACCTTTAGCGTTAACTTTCTTTTCAAAAGCAAGAACACTACCTTCAGGAAGATCTTTTTGTACTTTCTCATTTATCTTTCTTACGTAATCAGAAAATCTGTCACCTTTTTTGAACTCGATCCCTTCTTTTCTAGCAGCTTCAAGCCAACCAGTAATTTGAGACATTGGAACATCTGGGTTAACTAGTTTGAATTCTAGCTTTGCAGTCTTTCCGATAAGTTCTTTAGCTCTATCAATGTCTTTAACACCTGGAAGCTGAACAACGATTCTATCTTTACCTTGAGAAACGATTTCTGGCTCAGTAACACCAAACTCATCAATTCTGTTTCTGATAACTTCAATAGATCTTTTAACTGATTGTTCTTCAATATCAGTCTTAACCTTTGGAGATAGTGCAATTTGTAGAGAGTTATCACCTTCTCCAGTGATTCTGATGAAACCATTGTAGTTAGAGTGAATTACATCCTTAGCACCTTGAACGTGCCCAGAAGCAGCGAACTTTACAGTGATCTTTGGATCCATTGCATCTTCGACGTCAATTCCACCGACAGTAAGTCCGTATCCTTTTTCATCTTTTAGAGCATACTCAATACGACGAGCATATCCTTTGACTTCATCATGATAGACTTTCTTAAAGTCAATTCCTAGAACCATGTACAATCCACCTTGAAGGTCTAGCCCCAGGTTGATCTTCGACTTCACAGGGAAGTTATCTGATTCTTTAAAGTTAAATGCCGTAGGTACTATCGATATCCCTGATATCACCGCGACAATAAGTAAGAAGGTAAAACGATACCACCAACTTCTTTTCATTAAATGCTCCTAAATTATTGCGCCCTCATCTACAAAGATAAGGACGATCCATGGAAAAATTAAACTGTTAAAATTATAGGAGAAGTTGACCTAAAAAAGCAAGAATCTCTTTAGTTAGACATTCTTTTCTTGATTGTTTTTATCGGCGACTTCAGATTGATCAGATGACGCATCCTGATGTATTTCATCAGATTTCTTATCTTCAACTGCATACTCAGGTGCGTTATTAGACTCTACATTTGGATGATTGATATGATCCATAAGATCATCCTTGGCGCGTTGAAATTCCCTAAGTCCCTTCCCTAAACTCTTTGCAAGCTCAGGAAGTTTTTTCGGCCCAATAAATACTAGAGCGAAAACAAGGATAATTAGAAGTTCACCAGCACCAAGTCCAAACATATTATTTTTCCTCTTTCTCAAAGATCTTCTTAGAAAGACCAGCTACTTGAGATTTTAATACTTTTACCTTTACATTATCAGCAACTTCAAGAGTGATAACTTTTTCAGTAATTCCAGCAATACTTCCAAGAAGTCCTGATTTTGTATAAACTTCGTCACCTTTAGCAAGCTCTGACATCATTTTCTTTTCTTCTTCTAGTTGCTTCTTCTGTGGTCTAAGCATTAAGAAATAGAAGATACCAAAAATAAGAACGATTGGTAGAAATTGCATGAATGCTGGTTGCTTTGCTGCACCTGCCGCTTGTGCAAATGCGTTTGTGATAAATAAATTACCCATGGTAATACCCCTTTATATATTGTTATTTACTTGTCCATTTCTTAGACTCATACCTTTTATAGAAGGTCTCATAATAATCGTCAAACGTCCCATTAATAATAGCTTCTCTCGCATCTTGCGTCATTTTAATCATGAAGTGCAGGTTGTGATAACTTATTAATTGGCCGGCCAGATACTCACCTGTTGTATAAAGGTGTCTGATATATGCGCGAGAGTAAGTCGTACAAACCTTACACTCACAAGACGGATCCGCTGGACCTGTATCTTCTCTAAATTTTAAATTCTTTATATTTAATGGACCATCGTGAGTTAGGAACTGACCATTTCTCGCGTTACGTGTCGGCAGAACACAATCAAACATATCAAGCCCGGCCTTAATACCTTTTAAGATATCAAGAGGCTTACCAACACCCATTAAGTAGCGTGGTTTTTGCTCTGGCATTGTATGAACAAAGTTGTTTAAGAAATCAACCATCTCATCATTCTTCTCACCTACAGACAGACCACCTAAGGCCAGACCAGGAAAATCAATCTCTTCTAGTCTTTCCATACACTCAGTTCTTAGATCATGGTGAAGGCCACCTTGAACAATACCAAACAGCTTTTGATAGTCTCTTAGACCATAGTCTTTACATCTCTGTGCCCATCTAAGAGTAAGCTCCATACTCTCTCTTAAAGTATCTTTTGTAGCAGGTAAGGCTGGACATTCATCAAATACCATAACGATATCACTACCAAGACCTTTTTGAATTTCCATACTTTTCTCTGGTCCAATTAAGTGTCTTGAACCATCTAAGTGAGATTGAAAGATTACTCCCTCTTCTGTGACTTTATTCATGTCAGAAAGAGAGAATACCTGATACCCACCAGAGTCTGTAAGAATAGGCTTATCCCAATTCATAAAACCGTGAAGACCACCACCAACTTTTTCAATCAGCTCATGTCCAGGTCTCAAGTAGAGGTGGTATGTATTTCCAAGAATAATTTGAGAACCTATTTCTTCAAGCTGCTCTTGCCACATACATTTAACAGTGGCCCTAGTACCAACAGGCATAAAGATAGGAGTTTGAATCTCACCGTGAGCCGTTGTAATCGTACACGCTCTCGCTTTGTTATTCCCAGTAGGTTTCGCATCAACTTTTAACATTCTTCTTACCTCAAAATTAACATTGCATCACCGTATGAAAAGAATCGGTATTCATTCTCAACAGCTATTTTATAAAGCTCTAATGTTTTCTCTCTCCCAATAAGACTACTCACAAGCATAAGGAGCGTTGATTTAGGAAGGTGAAAATTTGTAATTAAAGCATCAATACTTTGAATATCTACACCAGGGTGTAGAAATATATTTGTGTCATAGACACTATCTGTTTGTAGTTTATCTGTACCCATCTGCCATATACTTTCAAGAGTTCTTAAACTCGTTGTACCAACAGCAATTTTCTTTTTCGCAGCGATGATTTTCTTCCACTGATCACTTTCGACAAAGTAAGATTCACTGTGCATATCGTGCTCACGAATATCATCAGTTTTAACTGGAGCAAAAGTTCCTAGACCAACATGTAATGTCACTTGTGCTCTATCGATGCCACAATCATTCTTTAGTTGATCAAAGATCTCTTGAGTAAAGTGAAGACCAGCAGTAGGTGCGGCAACACTTCCAATATTCTTTGCAAATACCGTCTGATAATCTAGCTTATCTTGATCATCCGATTCACCTCCTCGAATATATGGAGGAATAGGTATCGAAGCATACTGATCAAGATAGGAAATCAAATCTGTAATATTAACAGAAACGTAGAAGTGACCTTCTCTAATATCGGAGATAGTAACTGTTAGATCTCCCTCAAAAAGATACGTATCTCCAATTTTCTTCTTTCCATTACTCTTAATAAGAACTCTATAAAAACCCTCATTGTCAGCAGTCGCTGTCAAAAAGAAAACTTCAACTTTTCCGCCAGAAGGCTTCTTACCATTAAGACGGCAAGGAAAGACCTTACTTTGGTTAAGTACAAGAAGAGCATCATGTGGAAGGTACTTCACAAGATCATAGAAATGAGCGTGAATGACTTCATCAGTCTTGCTGTTGTATATGAGAAGTTTTGAATTAATACGTCCTTCTGCTGGACGAGAAGCAATTAGCTCTTGCGGCAGATCATAATCATATGATGAAAGGAAAAAATCAGATTTTTGCATGGGCCGGATAATATCGAATTATACGCTAGGCGTCTACTAAAATCGAAGACTTAGACTAACCTAACTTACTGAAAATAAAGCGCTGTATATCCTTTTTTCTTATAGGCTTTGATAAATGCCCATCACACCCAGCAGCAAGGGACTTCTCAATATTTTCGGTCATGGCATATGCAGTAAGGGCGTAGATTGGTACATGCCCTCCACTCTCCTTCTCAATAACACGAATTTGTTGAGTGGCCTCATAGCCATCCATAACCGGCATCTGAATATCCATCAAGATCATATCGAAATCTTCCCTTCTAAATACCTCTAAGGCCTCAATTCCATTCTTAGCAAATACTATTGTAAGCTCAGGATGTTCGAGAAATTTTTTAATTAGCAAGAGGTTGTCTTCAGTGTCGTCTACAACTAAGAGTTTACTCTTCTTATTTAATTTTGCTTCTGAGTAGACGATATCGGGTTTGGTTATTGTAGCAACATCTAAGAACTCTACATCAATTTCAAATGAAAACTCTGTAAATTTAGCAGGCTCGCTATTCACCTTGAGTTCTCCACCAAATGCATCAACAATCTTCTTAGAAATTGAAAGACCAAGCCCTGTACCTCCGTACTTTCTAGTTACTGAGGTATCGGCCTGCATGAATTTAAGAAAAATCTTATCTACCGATTCTTTTTCAATACCAATACCAGTGTCATACACAGAGAATTTCAATCTCTGTATTGATCCTTCCTCTTTAACTTTTGTAACACGTACTTCAACGTGGCCAAACTGAGTAAACTTAATAGAGTTCCCTATTAAATTAGAGATTATTTGACCAAGTCTGACTTGATCACAATTAACCATAGGGTGAACATCTTTTGAAAAATCTAAGCGTATTTCTAACTCTTTTTGTTTTGCACTATGGCGGAATAACTCAACAGTATTTTCAAGTTTGGTATCGAGATTAAACTCTTTCTTTTCTAATTCAAAGGAGTCAGACTCAAGTTTAGATAGGTCTAAAATATCGTTTAAGACGGTTAGTAATGTATTACAAGCATCTTGAAAGGAATCAAGAAATGCTTTCTGCTCTTTAGTCATTTTTGATTCGTCGAGAAAATCGGCCATTCCAATGATAACATTCATCGGAGTTCTAATTTCATGTGACATATTATTTATAAATTCATTTCGTGCAATAAGAGAGTTCTCGGCCTTAGTTTTTTCCTCTCTTAACATTTGATGATACTGAGAAATAATCTCAGTAGATTTTGAAAGTAGTTGAAACTCTTCATAGGGAAGGTTTTCAAATGCATCAGGTGTCAATGGTCTTGTGGGATTGGTAAAGAAGCTATTAAAGACTTTGAATCCATTCTCTAGTTTTGTAATATTTCTCTTTATTATCACTCCCAAGAAAAGAAGAAAAAGACTGATTGCGAGAATAGCGAAAAGAAAATGTTGAATTATAGAGTTCTTTAAACTTTGTTCTTTTTCATTTTCCCATTTTTGAATATCATCTATATAGCGTCCTGTAACAAATAGCCATCCCCATTTATCATACCTTCTTGAATAACCAAGCTTTGGAACCTTTGTTCCAGTTGAAGGCTTAATCCATGAGTAATCTAGGAAACCTTCCCCATTCGCGGCCGTCTCTATAAACGACTGCACGATAGGAATTCCAGATGGGTCCTTAATATATAAAGTTGACTTGCCAATGAGCTTCTTTAGATACTTATGCGCAATTAACTTACCTTCATAATCGACAACCCAAATATAGTCATCACCTTTAGTTATTAGATTCCCCACTAATTCTTTAACATTTTCTTTTACGTTACTTTCAACATCAGACTTATAAAATCCCATCCCAATCACTATGCCAAGTTTCTTTAGTCCTTTAACATAGGTAACCTTCTCAACAGTTGTTTTCTTAACAGGATGTAAGAAGCTATAAGATATAAATCCACTTCCATCATTTTTAACAACGTCTAACATTTCTTTAATAATGTAGCGTCCATTAGCGTCCTTAAAATCAATTTGACTCTTACCTTCAAAACGAGAATCAAGTGCATGTAGATAAGTGTATCCTGATTTTTCATCGAGAATAAAGTAATAACCTGCTCCATCATCGACACGAACATTTTGAAGTGTTCGTTTTATAGAATTCATTATTCTCTTTTTACTCTTAGTTCTACTGTATTCCATCTCTATACTCTTAGCTATCTCGATACCAAAGTTCACATTATCGACAAGAGAGCTCTGCGCTTTTAATAAAGCATTCTTATTCATCATCTCTGTCTGCATTATTGCTTTTTGAACTTTGTCCTGTAAGTCTTCCTTAACCTTATTTATGTATTCGACTTTATATGTTTCGAGGTTGTCATTATAGTTGTAGTACAGACCATAGAATGCGATACAAGTTATAAACAAGATCATTGCCGTCACAACAAGAAGAGTATCTCTATAAAGAATAGTTGCAAGGCTAAAGCTGTTGCTCTTCTTGCCCCTAAGGAAGTCTATAAACTTTTTCATATCTCACTAATTTAACATTAGTAATAAAGTAAAAAGAAATTAGATGGTTAAGATTTATTGTTAAATGAGTATTTATTAGAACTTGTTCTAAATATTTTTTTGACGAGTAATATTTAAATTATTTCAATATCTTAGATGCCATATAAAGGGGGCATAATTACGGAGAAGCACAATATTAGAGATAGAGAGAGACTCCAAAAGATGTTCCTTCACTCTCCGTTCTAAGACTTTGGCTACCAGAATAGTAATACTTCTCTTTTCGTTTTTCAGCGTAGATACGAAGGAACCACAACTCAATAAAGGCACCGTAAGAACTTGTCTCACCTGTTAAAGTTGTCCCATCAAGTTTAGTCTGAGAAAGCTTCTCAAAGCTTCCACTAGTCCCTAGGAAACTTAGAAGATATATATCACCATCAAAGCCATAGAAGTTAGGTTTGAACGTATCCATGACATTAGAGTTAACTGATTTCTTTCCGTACAGAAAATTGATATGTGTTGACTGCTGAGAAGTACCAAAGAACCTTAAGCTCATATTATACTTAGTATAGTCAGGACTACTTGAATTATGGGTTTCTTCCCACTCAAAACCAAGTAGAGTTATGTAGAATTTTCCATTGTAAAGGTGACTTTGCCTATCTTTCTTATTAACTCCCTCACCTTCTTCAAAACTATACTTGCTATAGTCCAGGACAACTTCAAAGATATTCTTTTCAAAATTTAGAGCTAACCATTGATCCATGAGTCCGATTCTTTGCTTAGTGGCCAACCAATCACCAAGAGACCATTGTGATTGTTTCTTTTCCTCAGATCTTTTAACTATAACTTCGTAGACACCTTCAATTGCGAAGGCCTGTGTGCACACAAAGAAAATCAAAATATACTTAAGTAGAAAATTCATAAATGTCCTAATAAATTGGCGCTTTTACTCTCTAGGAGACATTGTCTCAAATAAATAGATCTTAGTTAAGTGTCGAAAATTATTCCATTTTTAAATAATCCCAAAGAGAATGGGAGAAAGTCGAATAAGATGACTCTTGGGTAGTTTTAGGTAAGTAATATGTATATAGAATGAGGAATAGTCATGAGTAATATGAAAACACCCGCGCTTTCTAATTTCACAACCCTGCAAATCCAGAGTGATATAAAGAAGGGAAAGAGTAATCCCCTAGCGATGCAAATTGCTAAGAAGCTAGATTCTACGAATCAGAATAAGTATAGCTCTGAGGATTGGAAATATACCCCGCCATCGAATCACTATCGCAATACATTTGTCGAACAACAGCAACAGACATTTCTAAAGAAACTCAACCTCGTCTAACAAAAACTGACATCTGAGAGCGATCCCCCTCTATGGTAGAGACATTCTGTCCCTATCCTTTTAATTTCTGATACTTAACCCCATAAACACCCGTGATGTAATTCTTACAGGACACCTACTCGAAGGGGTCTCACCATGCGATTGTACTAAAAACTTACAGAGACAAAAAAGAGTTTAGGAGAGCATGTGAAGAATAAATTATTAATAGCTGGATTAATTACATTAGCGTCAGTTTCAGCAGTAGCGAAGAATAAAGTTGTATACGGAATAGATAACAGATTTGAAATTTCAAACTCTCCATACTCAGGACTTAAGAAGTCCGTAGCAGGAATGGTTGATAAATATAGCATTAAAGAAGTTAAGAATGAAAAAGGCGAAGTCCTTTCTCACGAAATAAAGTACTACGGCGATCTAACTACATACCAAGGTAGAAAGACATGTGATGATATGCAATTTCGTGAGCAACCGACAGCAGCAAGCTGTACAGGTTTCCTAATTGCAGAGGACATGCTTGTAACCGCTGGTCACTGTGTTGTAAGACGTGGTCAAAAAGTTGAAAATAAGCAAACATACTCATGTAAGAACAATAAATGGGTTTTTGGTTATGAAACAGCAAGTGAAAAAGACGGAAAGCTTAAATTTGCAAAAGATGATGTTTACGAATGTGCTGAAGTTATAGCTGGGGAATATTCAGAACTAAGAGATTATGCAATCGTTAAGCTTACAAAGAAAACAGTTGGGAAGACTCCAGTAAAGCTAGATGCTGAAAAAGATAACTACAAAAAAGGTGAAGACATCTTCGTTGTTGGTCACCCATCAGGACTACCAATGAAAATTGCAGCAGGTGCTGAAGTAATGGTAAATCAAGATGAGTCGAGATTCCTTACTAACCTAGATACTTTCGCAGGTAACTCAGGATCTCCAATCTTTAACTTCTGGGGAGACGTTATTGGAATACTTGTAAGTGGTGAAACTGATTACTACTACGACTATACTAGAGGTTGCATGGCCGTTAATAAGTGTGACGATTACGACAAAGCATGTAACAGAGCATACACAGGAAAAGCAAGAGGAGAAACAGGAACTAAAATTTCACTAGTACTTGAGGCCCTAAAAAAAGATAAAGAAAAGAAAGACAAGAAAGAAGTAGTACAAAAAATAGAAGAAGTTATAGAAGAAATTGAAGTAGAAGAAGTAGAAGAAATAGAAGTAGAAATAGAATTATAATTGATGAACAGGCCGCTGAACTAAGCGGCCTCTTTATTTATGGGCCTTAATATCGTCTAAGCAATTCTCACCAAACATTATTTCAGATCCAGAAGAAAAATAATTCTCTATAAAACTAATCATTTCAGTTGCACCTTCATTTTGCCAATTCATTACACAATCAGTATTCATACAGTGTGCTCCATGTGCAGTATCCTGATGATTCGCGACTTGTTTAACTCCATTATTTACTAGACCAATGGCATGCCCAATCTCATGAACCAGAGTCGATTGTTCAGCAAACTTAGCAATATTATCGTCTCTTTCTCGACCCATCTCTTCAACTACATCTTTGAAGATTGCTATTGTCGTTGTTCCAGTGACGTTGATACCAAGTACCTTATCTTTTACAACACCATCGCTCTTAAAGTGACCTTTTAAAAAGATAACTTTGAAAACACCTTTCGCACTTGTTGCTGTAGTAAAATTAGAAGAGCTCACTAAAGATTCAATTTCCTGTGCTGTCCACGATGTCTTATCTTGAATAGCAATCATTCTCATATCTGCAAGCTCTTTAGGAACAGTGAGGGTCACCTCCCTTCCTCTTAAGTCTATGATCGCTTGTAGATTAGACTCTAGAAATGTCCAATAGTGCCTATTTCTAAAATTCTTGTCTGTATATGGTTCAGCACCAGGCTCATAAACAACTTCAACCACAAGCTCACTAGAAGTCTTAAGGAGCATATCGAGATTTGCTGTAGATTGTACACGGTACAGTTGTGAATGTTGTTCTAAGTCGCTATTATCGCTACCACATGAAAATAAAATAAATAGAGAAACAAAAAGTAAAATACGCATCTCTAGCCTAATCGGCATATGGAGTTAGAAGTATAGAATAAATAGGGGCAAAATGAGCGACGATTCACTTCTTACAGAACTTAGACAGCATCTTGATATTTATTTTACTAAGTATCCTAATATTAGCGTTAATGGTCTTTCAAAGAAGATTGGTGTAGGAGAAGCAACACTTAGAAGAATTGTTCAAGGTAACCTCAAAAAATTTCCACACCCAGACAATCTAATTAAAATACTCAAGTATATCTATAAAGAGGATGATCTTTCGGCCATAAAGTTAAAAGTTGGTGGAAAGATTAGTACCTATATTTCTGAAGTCTTTGCTATTCACGATGTCATCGATCCAAAGGAAGAAGAGCTAGCAAAATCCCTAAGAGAGTATATCCAACTTCCAGGATACTTCCTATTATTTCTCATGGCCGCAACACATAATGGGGTCTCACTATTAGAGGTAGAACAATCCTTAGGTGAAGACGGTTTGAAGGCACTAGATACACTTAAGAAAGCACAATACTTAAAAGAGAGAGATTCGAGATTCTTCTTCGAAGAAAAAGATTTTAATCTTCATATAAGTGACTACCCTATTGGACTTGGTGAGCTTTCAAAAGTAATCGCACCAAAGGCCAACCAAGGAAACTACTTTCAATCTATTCAATCATTAAATAAAGATGGAATTGATAAAGTGAACCGAATTATGACTAATGCTTTAAAAGAAGTCTATAATGTATATAGTGATAAAGAGTGTCATGGTGATAATCACTACATTGTTACTGCATTTGCTGATTACTTCCCTAACGATCCTAATAGTGTAAAATAAAATATATTAATAATATATTTTAGAGGCACTATGTCTAAGAAAGATTTACTGAAAGAAATATTCTCAAAGAAAATGAGTGTATGCTTCCTGCTTGGTTTCTCAAGTGGACTCCCTCTACTTATAACACTCACGGCCCTTCAGGCATGGCTAAAAGATGAGAACGTAGATTTAACCCAAATTGGTTTAATCACTCTTGTTCAATTACCTTATACTTGGAAATTTATATGGGCACCAATCTTCGATAGGTTTCAAACACCAATACTTGGCCGCAGAAAAGGCTGGCTATTAATATCACAAATTCTACTTATGGTTACTATAGCGCTTTTAGGGACAACTTATCCCGAAAAAGCTCTTATGCCAACAGTTATAATATCAATTCTCATAGCGTTCTTTAGTTCGTCACAGGATATCGTCATTGATGCTCATAGAAGAGAGTATCTCGACGATGAAGAACTAGGGCTTGGCTCTTCGATGTATATTTATGGATATAGAATTGCCATGCTTATTTCAGGAGGAGGTGCGCTTATTCTCTCCGACCATATGCCCTGGAAGTATGTATTTATAATCCTTTCTCTATTTATGATTCCGGGAATTATTACAACTTTTTGGACTCCTGAGCCTAAAGTAACAACTCCTCCACCAAGAACATTGAGGGAAACAGTAATAGATCCCTTTAAAGAATTCTTAGAAAGAAGTGGTGCTTTACATATTCTGGCCTTCATACTTCTTTATAAAGTTGGTGATACGATGGCCAGTGCTATGACAACACCTTTTTATCTGGACATAGGATTTACTAAAACTCAGATAGGGGCCATAACAAAACTCTGGGGGCTGGCCGCAACTCTAATAGGTGCTTTTCTAGGTGGATCAGTTATATATAAGCTTGGAATAAAGAAATCACTTTGGATATTTGGTGTACTGCAAGCAGTTTCGACAGCAGGATTTGCAGTTCTCGCTTCTTTTGGAAATAGCCTACATTTATTAACAGGTGTTATCGCATTTGAAAATATATCAGGAGGGATGGGAACTGCCGCATACGCTGCATACATGGCATCTCAAACAAATAAGAAATTTACAGCTACTCAATATGCACTACTCTCCTCATTAATGGGAATACCAAGAAGTTTACTTTCAGCTCCAACAGGCTATATGGCCAAAGAGCTTGGTTGGATGCCATTTTTTATCTTCTGTACATTAATAGCAATACCAGGAATGTTACTGCTTTTTAAAGTTGCACCTCTTAAAAAAGAGATTGAACTAAGCTAGAAAAATTCTCTTGAGTGAACTCTTCTCCATGAAGAAATGGTGCCTCAAGTGAATACTCTTTTCCCGAAGCTTTAAATGTTATTTTATAGGCGTGAAGGTAAGTACGATCTGATTCTTTACCACTATATAAAGAATCCCCAAGAATTGGGGAGCCAAGAGACTTCATCACCACTCTTAATTGATGTGTCTTACCTGTCTTAGGCCTTAATACGAAAAGCCTTAATCCACTTTCTAGAGAATGGGATTGAAAACGAGTAACAGAAGGCTTGTTAAAAGTTCGAGTAATTTTCCAAGCTCCACGTCGAGACTTTTCAAGGTCACCTTTTACTGTTCCTTGTTTCTTCTTTGGTTTAGAGTCTGACAGAGCAATATATATTTTTTCAATCGAGGAATTTTCAAATTGTTCAGAAATTTCTCTAGCGACATCTTTAGTTCTGGCGAATAATAATATTCCAGAAGTCACCTTATCAAGTCGATGAACAGGGTAAACCTCGCCATCAACTTCAGACCTTACACTGTCAACTAGGCCCTCTCCATGAAAATCAACATTGGGCCATTTATTAATTGCAATAAAGTCATTATTTATTTCAAGAATATCATACATAGATTTATTCCAATTTTACTTAATTAGTCCTTGAGACGATAAGCAGGCCGCACTAAGTTTATAGAGTAGCCTCATACCAACATTAGCATCCCATTCATCGCCTTTTGTACGAGAGGGGCCAACCTCAACTAAATCAAAACCAACAATATTTCTTCCAGAAGATACAACTTCACGAATAATATAGAGGACCTCTTGATAATCTAGCCCTCCGGGAACAGGAGTACCAGTATTAGGACAAAAACGAGGGTCTAGCCCATCGACATCAAAACTTATATAAACATTCTTAGGGAGTGCCTTAACAATCTCTTTAGCAAGTGTAGAGAACTTACTCCCCTCAAGCTTTTTTCTTTGCATATCAATATCAAAGAACGTTTTTAGTTTTTTGTTAGAGTTAATATAATCATATTCCTCTTCACAAAAATCTCTGATCCCAACCTGTACAACTTTCTTTATAGAAGGAATATCTTCAATAACATTCCTCATAATAGAAGCATGAGAGTGGTCGAATCCCATATATGAGTCACGAGTATCAGAGTGTGCATCAATATGTAGAATTCCAAAATTCTTATATGACTTAGCGTATGATTTAATCGCTCCATAAGGAATTGAGTGATCACCACCAACAAGTACAGGGATTTTTCCCTGACTTAATAGGTCATCACACATTTCCTCTAGAGCAGAGTTAAGCTTATCACTGGCCTTATTTACTTTTAAAAGGTCCTTTTGAAGCTTCTTACTTGTTTTTACTTTCTCTTCATCAGCTTCAATAATTATCTCAGCAAATGGGCGGGTCTCTTTATTAAGTTTTTTAATCCAGGACAGCTCCTTTCTCATATAAAGTCCACACTTATAGGCATCACCATATTCTAAATCAAAGTAATCAATCTGATCACTCGCTTTTAGAATTGACTTAGGTCCTAAGTGTGTCCCAGTTAAATAAGATGTCGTAACGTCCCAAGGAACAGGTATATAAATAATCTTAGAACTCTCCTCGTCATAAGGAAGTCCGAATATACCTGATTTGGCGCTAGCTTTAGAATTTGGATTAAAAGAATCTTTCATAGAACCTCAAAAAAAAAGGGCCACGAAGGCCCTTATTAAAACTACTTAACGTTTGCTATGAAGAGGTTGCCCGCCTTCTTAACAACACTTGCACAATCTGGACTTAGATTTGTGATATATACAGTTTTATCTAATGCTTTATATTTTTCAACAATATTATTTATGACCTCAATACTTGAGTGGTCACATACACGAGATCTTTCAAAGTTAATATATACTTCCTTCGGATCTTCTTTTGGGCTGAATAGGTCTTGGAAACTTTGAACAGAACCAAAGAATAGTGGTCCATCAAGTTCATAGTGCTTCCCACCATTTTCATCGATATTTGTTGTAGACTTAATTCTTTCAGATTTCTTCCATGCAAAAACAAGAGAAGAAACAATAACACCACAAGCAACAGCAATTGCAAGGTCTGTAAATACTGTAACTGTAGAAACGAGAACGATTACGAATGCATCCGATAATGGAACCTTGTTTAAAACTTTAAATGATGACCACTCAAATGTTCCAAGAACAACCATAAACATTACACCGATAAGAGCTGCTAGAGGAATCATTTCGATAAGACTTGATCCTACAACAATAAAGAATAATAGAAATAATGCAGCACTAATACCCGAAGCTCTACCACGACCTCCAGAATTAACGTTGATCATACTTTGACCAATCATTGCACAACCACCCATTCCACCAAAGAAACCAGTTACAACGTTAGCTAGACCTTGTCCAAAACACTCTTGGTTAGCTCTACCTCTAGTCTCTGTAACTTCATCAACAAGCTGAAGAGTCATTAGTGATTCAATTAGACCAATCGAAGCAAGAATTACTGAGTATGGAAAAATTATCTTTAAAGTGTCCATGCTAAATGGAACATCTGGAATATGAAATGTTGGAAAACCACCACCAACTGAAGCAAGGTCAACAACAAGTCTTGTATCTAAGTTAAAACCTTTAACAAGTGCCGTAACAGAAACAATTGCAACAAGAGAAGATGGGACCGCTTTTGTTAGTCTTGGTAGAAAGTGGATGATGAACATTGTTAGTCCAACAAGACCTAACATAATATAAAGTTGTGAACCTTGAAGCCATTGAAGTACTCCAGAAGCATCTGCAACTTTAAACTGTCCTAGCTGTGCCAAGAAGATTATGATCGCGAGACCATTAACGAATCCAAGCATAACAGGATGTGGGATAATTCTTACAAACTTTCCAAGCTTGAACGCCCCGGCCAGCATTTGAATTAGTCCTTGTATTACTACTGCAGCAAATAAATATTCAACACCATGGTTGGCAACAAGAGCAACCATAACAACAGCTAATGCACCAGTTGCACCAGAAATCATCCCAGGTCTACCACCAAAAATAGCAGTTATAAGTCCAACAAGAAATGCAGCATATAGTCCAACTAGAGGATCAACTCCAGCTACAAATGAGAATGCAACCGCTTCAGGCACGAGGGCCAAGGCAACGGTAAGACCAGAAAGTAGGTCGTTCTTTAAGTTTGCCTGTGTCTTTAGAATCAGATGAAACATGACTTCAGTATCCTTTATTAAATTTTTATATAATAAAGGAATAATGTGAATCAGCTAATATTGCAATCTAAATCACACTTTACCTAGCGTATTAGAAGATAGTGCAAACCTTTTCAAGGAATGTTGCGTGTGTGTTTCTTAGGATAATAGGATCATCAAAAACAAGCTCTTCACTTGTTCTTAGGGACTGCCCTTCAGATTGATTAAACTCAGGATATCCCCAGTCAATACAAGCATAGCAATCAACCTGCTCATCAGAGATGATTCTTGTGCCAATAGTTAGTTTAACTTTGATATTCTTAGAATTAGCACCAGGGTTTTGCTTACAAAGCTCAATCAACTTGGCCTTGACATCCTTGTTGTCCCACTTAAGTGCCTCAACAATATTTGTCTCAATAGACTCAACCCAAAAGTCCTTATCCTCAAATTGACATTGAATATTCTTAAAATCAGTTGTTTCAAGGTAGCGATATGCAAAGTTCTCTAGATTAAAGATAAGAAGAGATTCAATACCACCTTCTTTCTTAAGATGATCAACATTTCTATCATGCATAAGCTTTTCAAGTTCTGCTTTTGATAGATCGTTAAATTCTGTCTTCGATTTTGTCATATATGGCCGCTTTAGATAGGAAGTAGGTCAAAAAAAAAGCCCTCTTAAAGAGGGCCATATGCTAGATTTTTGAAAATCTTCTGCTTTTTCTTAGATCTTTCATTCTACGCTTTTCAGCTGCTTCTCTTTTTTCCTTATTGATTAGAGAAGGTTTCTTGTATTCCTTTCTCTTTCTGTATTCTTTAAGGATTCCATATGCTTCACACTGACGCTTAAATTTCTTAAGTGCCCAGTTAGCGCTGTCATTATCGTCAATTTTTACTAAAATAGAATAATCGTTACTCATTGTTTTTCTCGTTTCTTATATTGAAGTTGATATTAAATAAATAGTACGACAGAAGATATATCGATTCTTATGTATGGTCAAATAGAATAAGTACTTTTTTTACATTTTCGACATTATTTCACTAATAAAACACGATAAAGTACCAAAATCTCAAAAGATTCACCAATATATGCTATAATTCTAAGAATTCTAAAGGAAGTAAATGAAGTATTTGATAGCAATCCTATTATTCTCTCTTAGCTGCGCAGCAGCACCCTTAACTGTCAAAGTTGGGGCATATGATTTTCCTCCTTACTTAAAAACCGAGAAAGGTAATAAACCTTCCGGTCTCACTACAGAAATCATAAAAGAGCTAAATAAGACCCAGTCCAAGTATAAATTTGAGCTTTATCAGACAACTCCTACAAACAGATACACTGACTTTAATAGTGGAAAATATGATCTTATCTTTTTCGAATCTAAAAAGTGGGGTTGGGCCAAGAATGATCAAATAGAATTTACAAAGAAAATTCTTTTAGATGGAGAGGTCTTCGTTGCAAAGAAAAAGAATGAGGCCGGACAAGATATATTTAAAAATAAGAAAGAAAAAAGAATTGCGGCCTTTACTGGATACCACTATGCATTTGCTAAGTTTAATTCCGATCCAAAGTTCCTCAGAGATAATTTTAAGATAACACTTACTGAGTCACACATGGACAATCTGAAGTTAGTCCTCGACAGTAAAGTGGACATGGCGATTGTTACATACTCATATCTTATGAATTACCTTCAACAATACCCGGCGATGGAAAAGGAATTAATGATTTCTTATAATTTCGATCAGCGCTATATTCTACAGTTTGGAATCTCAAAGAAGTCCAAACTTAAGAAGCAAGAATTTGCACGACTCATCAATAAGGCCCTTAGGTCTAAGCGAGTAAAGCAAATCCTAAGGGAACATAATTTAGAATAATTATTGCTTATCTTCCTCTCTTGGAACGTACCAACAAAGAGGTCTAACTCCCCTTTTGTCATTTTTAATAGTTGAACAAACACCTTTGTTATAGAGATTCATATCTACATTATCTTCTTCGCTAACGTTACAAAGTGAGCCTGCAAATAGAGTATCCATACGGCATTGTGAATTAGGATATCCATTAAAAATAATAAACATTCTTACATAAGGATCTGGTGTATCAAAGGCCGGTAGCAGCTCTAGATCTCTGAGTTTATGAAATGTTCTGGCCATCGCCATATTTGCTAAATTAGTTCTTAAACAAATCTCATAAGACTCAGAGTTAATTTCAAAGCTTAAACCACACTCAGACAGAGCAAGGGGATGAATTGGTTTCTCTGCAATTATTTTACTATGGTCTTGTCCCCTAACTACTTTTCTAAAACACTTAAGAGTAGAAAAGTAATCGGCCTGTCCTTCAGAACTAGATATATTGAATGGCTTGATTGTCGGAGCTCCACCTATGAGGTGTCCAACTTCATGGCAACCAACAAGGAGATAACTATCTGGCGTCATTGTTTCATATCTTGCAAGACCGCCGTACATTTTAAAGAAGAAATTATCTCCTTTCTTCCATGCCTTAGCGTTAACAGTTCCATCTTCCCAATCTCTTTCAACAGTAAAAGTATTACCTTGTGATTCGATAAGAGGTCTATAAGCACCTTCTAGAGAGTCTAGGATTTCGTTAAATTTTACTTCATCAATATCTGTCAGGCCTTTATATGACGTTGGTATATTAAGGTCGTTCTTTGGTATCATCGTCGCTGAGACACTCAAGCAAAAAGTAATGATGTATATTGAGATAAAATATTTCATAAGTATTCTCCTTAGGGTGTGCATAGTATGCCGCTCTGTTCATTTTGACAATAAGCTAGACTGAGACGAAAATAAGGTATGACTAAAAAAACAATGGCAGTACTAATTCCAACATGGAAAAGACCTGAAAAGCTTAGAAAGTGTCTTCAAGCACTTACATCATCAGATATGATGCCTGATGCAATATATGTAGTTAATCGACCTGAAGATACTGAATCAGCAACAGTCATTGAGAGTTTTCTAAATAGTCTTCCAATTACAAAAGTTCTTGTAAACGAGCCTGGAGTAATCTATGCGGAAAACGCTGGACTTAAACAAGTCAAAGAAGACTATATTTGTTTTCTAGATGATGATGCTTATGTCCCTACTCACTGGTGTAGAGTTATTCATGAAAAACTATCCAGTGATGCAAATATAATTGGTGTTGGTGGTCCCGATATAATCTTTCAAGATTTAAAGAATGATTATAGAAGAATAGTAAATAAAGTTGGAATGATTTCAAGCTATGGTCGCCTCACTGGAAATCACCATCATGAAGTTAAGCAAGATATGATTGTAGATGTTTTAAAGGGTGTAAATATGTCTTTTAAAAGAGAATTTGTCCCTCAACTAGATCAAGAACTTCAAAGCTCGATTAGAGAAGGAAATGGTTCTCACTGGGAGCTAGATATCTGCTTGCAAATGTCTAAACATGGTAAATTCCTCTTCACTCCTGAATTAGAGCTTCAACACGACAGTAACCACTCACACTTTATTGAAGATAAGGTAGCTGTAAATAATGCGAGAAATTATACATATGTCATTCTTAAGAACTTCACATTCTTTAAGAAAATAGCATTCTTATTCTATGTAATGTCAGTTGGTAATACTAATGCATATGGAATTTTAAAATGTGTACAAGAATTATTAAGACAAAGAAGATTAAGACCGTTAAAAATTTACGGACTCAATCTTCTTGGAATATATAAAGGTATTAGAACTTATATTACTTCGTAGGAACTGGTGCCGTTTGAGACTGTAGGTAATTCTCAAGACCAATTCTGTTGATAAGATCAAGTTGAGTCTCAAGCCAATCAATATGATCTTCTTCAGTATCGATTAGCAGTTGCTTTAAAATATCACGTGAAACAAAATCACTTTCACTCTCACATACTCTAATCGCTGCTTTTAAATTCTTTGCGACATCATATTCAAAATCAAGAGACTGCTTAAGCATGTCTGTAACATTTGTCATAATTTCGTAAGAATCTCTCTTAGAAATACATGGCACACCTTGTAGGAATACAATTCTCTCAATTAACAAAGACGCATGGATTTTTTCATCATCCATCTCATGATCAATTCTTTCGTATAGTTTTCCAAGACCCCAATCCTTATACATTCTAGAATGTAAGAAATAGAGATCCATTGATGTCATTTCACCAGTTAGTAGGAAGTTTAATTGATCTATTACTTTTTGTGATCCTTTCATAGGAAACCCTTTATTGATTTTGAATTTAAATTAACTACATTATAAGCAGTTTTTTTGAAAAGATAACAAAAAAAGGGCCCCTTGGACCCGGTATTATATTGAATCTTTAAATAGGTCGAGGTGTCCAAGAACCTCAGCAATTTCGTCATGAATCTGAATTCTATCTGTCTTAACTAACTTCTTTTGTTTTGAAATAATAACCACTGTTGCAGGATGAACAATTAGCTCTTTTGCCTCAAAACAAATGTCATCGGCCTTAGGAAGAGCAGATCCTTCATGATATTGCTTCTCAATTTGATCTAGAGTAAGGTTTTGCATTGCAGGCGCCGACTTTACAACAGAGTTTAAAAGAACCTCGCACTGTGGATATTTTCCTGTGAATGCTGTCAATATTGGTCCCGCTTTCTTTATAAGATCCTGGGCATCTTTTATAAGAGTTTTACTACTAACCTTGTTCTTATTATCTTTAATAAGTTCTCTCGCCTTCATATCATAGTCATCAACAAGCAGATTTAAAGCAGAGCTCTTAGTTTCTACATTACTTGAACAAGATACAAATAGTGTTAAAGTTGCGATAATTGGTAATAATATCTTCATAAACTCTCCATGTTGTTTGATTAACCATACTAAATTTAACATAAGCCAACATATGTTCAAGTACTTTATTCCGATAAAAATAAATGATCTAGCTCAGCGTTATAATGTTAAAATATAATAAGTTTATTGATTCAGGAGAAACCGAAGTGGCCAAGACAATTCCCTATACGTTTAAGAACAACCAGGGCAAGGAACTTTCTGGAAAACTGGAGATGCCCGATGGTACTCCAAAAGCATTCGTAATATTTGTTCATTGCTTCACAGGGAATAAAGACTTCTCGGCCAACAGAAGAATATCTCGGACTCTAAGGGATCATGACTTTGCCGTACTTCGCTTTGATTTTACAGGTCTTGGAAATAGTGATGGTGACTTCTCTGAAACTAACTTCAGCTCAAACTTAGAAGATCTAAGAAACGCATATAACCAAATAAAAGAAGAGTATTCTGCTCCTCAAATTCTTATAGGGCACAGCTTAGGAGGTGCCGCCGTTTTGACAATGGCACCCGAGCTAAAAGAGCTAAAAGCAGTTATTACAATTGGAGCGCCTAGCTCTACTCAACACCTAACTCATCTTTTCGAAGGACACCTAGATAAGATTCAAGATCAAGGGCATAGTGAAGTTGAAATAGGCGGAAGACCATTTACAATTAAGAAGCAATTTATTGATGATATAATGGGCCATAAGGTTCTTGAAAAAGTTAAGAAGATGAGAAGGCCGCTACTGATATTTCATTCGCCAGAAGATGAGACTGTCGAGATTTCAAATGCTAAAGATATTTACACTGTTGCAAAACATCCTAAGAGTTTCATATCTCTTTCTGGTGCCGATCACTTATTAACTAAGGCAGAAGATACTCATTACGTTGCAAATGTTATTGCAACCTGGTGTGATCGCTATATTGAAGATGAACAGGTCCTCACAGAAGAGGACCCAACGTCTATCGACCTTAAGAAGACCTCATAGTCTTCTCAATTCGGATTATTTCGAAGAAAAATAAATTACTGAGAAAGCACCAAGTACTGTCATAGTAATTAAAATATAGAGATTTAAAGAGCTTTTCTCTTTAGCTATCTCAGGTGAATGATTTTGTTTCTTCTTGTGGTAATTTTTCTTTTTTCTACTCATTTTATCCTCTAACTACTTATAAATAACTTCAAAATGCTCCGTAATAACATCTGCATCTTCTAATTGTTCAATTCCAAGCTCTTCTAAGAAGAATGTAAAGAAGTCTTCATGAACATTTTGCCAGTGCGCCAAGGACTTATCACCCTCACCTTCTGCAAATGCTACAGACTCAGGAACGTCATAGAATTTATTAACTTCCGTCTTAAGTGTCTTAATTATACAAACAGGCTCTTTTTGTGAATCAATCACAACATGAAAATCACCTTCTTTAGGAAGAGGGTCACCAGAAACTTCAAAGTCTTTAACTAAGCTACTTCCAGCAGTTTTATCACCTACTAAAATTAGAGCACAAAGTTCGTCAGCAATATCTGGTCCACCAAACATACTAATATTGTAGTTATCATGATCAATTGATTTTTCGATCTTAAACTTATTCCAAAACTCTACTGCCTCTTTTGCAACTTCCATTAATCATCCTATTATTCTTAATTTTATTATTTCTAATATTTTACACGCTCTAGGAAAAAATGGCCAAAAAGATACTAAAAAAAATATTACTGATAAAATATGAACAAGAGAGGGATAAATGTTTATAAAAAAGAGTCTGTTATTAATAGCTGCGTCATTTTTACTACAAACAGCTAATGCGCACTATCTATCAAAGTACATTGGTGAATTAAAGAGTAACTGTAACTCTATAAAAACCCTCGCTGTAAAGAAATCAGTCATCGCTCTGACTAGAAGCACTGCTCACAAATGTGATGATACATACTCTAAAATTGTTATTAAGAGTTGTGGAAATAAAGTGACTTGCTCTGACCTCTATTCATGGCTAAATAAAGCAAAGAATTCTTATGGCGGGCATATCATTGGTGCCAACTAGAAATTTTCCTGTAACAAATACTACTTGGACAACACTCATTTAGTATGAGGTCAAAATGATTAGTATTATTATCCCAATTAAAGATGGTCATGTTTCAGATCTTTGCCAAAGTACAATTGATATCGTCGAAGAGAATATCCCAACAGCACAAATTATTGTCGTAAATAGTGGCAAACCATTTAGTCCAACTAAATCGAGAGTACTTGTTAGCGAAATTCAGACAAATTCTAGAGCGCAAAGAATTAATCATGGAATTGATCTCGCAAAAAACGAAATGATTATTCTATTACATCCTAGAAGTGCTCTATCGTTAGAAGGGCTAAATTATATTCTAAGTAATGAAAAAGAACTGACTTGGGGTGCTTTCACACATAAATTTGATAAAGAGAACCCTCTTTTAAAATTTACTTCTTGGTATTCAAATAATGTTAGAGGAAAAATAAGAGAAATTTATTATCTGGATCACTGTCTCTATATCAAAAAAGATCTCCTAACTAAGACTGGAGGTCTTCCAGACCTTGATATCTTTGAAGACACCGCTCTGTGTGAAAGGCTGAGAAAGGAGTCATCATCAAAACTACTACCATTTGTGAGTACAACGTCTGCTGTTAGATTTTCAAAAAATGGAATGTTGAGACAGTCCATTCTAAATCAAGTTTTAAAGCTATGTTACATGCTCAAGCTAAATAATGAGCAAATGAATAAGGTCTACGAATACGGAATTGAACTTAACTCTAAGTACTAAATAATGTCTTTCTAAAATGTATCAGGTATCTCACCGTTTAAATATTCTCTAGTAATATGAGACTTTGGGTTATTAAAAATATCATCAACACTCCCATGCTCAACCACTCGACCAGATCCCGAAAAAGGCCACATTACGATAACGTCATCGGCAAGTCTCTTAGCTTGTGAGATATCGTGAGTAACAATGACTATAGTCTTATCTTTTTTTAAATTTAAGAGCATTCTCTCGATTGCTTTAGTGGAGATAGGATCAAGTGCACTACATGGTTCATCTAAAAGAACTGTACATGGATTAGTTAAAAGAGAGCGAATAAGGCAGAGTCTTTGTTGCTGACCTCCAGAAAGATTATCGGCCATCAAAGAAAGATTTCCATCAATCTCATCCCAAAGCGACACATTCTTTAAGAGCTTTTTATAAATTACATTCTTTTCTTCACGAGATCCCTCATTCCACTCATCAAAGGCAACATCGAGATTTCTTTCAATTGAAAAAGGAAAGGCCCCAGGGTTTTGAAATAGCATTGCAACATTTTTACGAAGAAGATTCATGTCTCTTTTCTTAGAAAAAAGGTCATTACCAAGAAAATTAATTTCTCCATCGATTAGAACTTTATTCTCTAACTCTAAGAGACCATTAAGAGACTTCAAAAATGTTGATTTTCCACATCCAGAGGGACCAACGATTGCGGTTATAGAGTTCTCTCTAATTTTTAAAGAAAGGTTATCAATGACCTTCTTCTTGCCAAAGTGAATAGAGAGATTTGATATATCAAAAACTGCTTTCATGACTTTTTCCTTTCATAATTTTTAGAGCAAAGTAGTTAAACAAAAGAACAAAGACAAAGAGAATCGTAACACTCTTCTTTGCCATGAGATCACCTCCAGGCACGTTCATAACTAATTCAAAGATATGTACAGAAAGAACTCTACCAGAGTCTAAAACACTCTCAGGTGACCTTGTCACATAGCCGCTTGTAAAGAGAAGGGCTGCTGTCTCTGATAATGCTCGTCCAACACCAATAATAATCGCACTAATTATTCCAGATTTTGCACAAGGCAGAAGAACTTTAAAGAAAGTATTTCTTTCACTTAGACCAAGGGAAGCTGCACTCGTCTTTATATCTATATCTATATTAGCAAAAGATCTCTCAACGACTTTTATAGTTAAAGGAAGAATCATAAATGATAGTGTGATCCCCCCAGATAAAAGAGAAAAGCCCAGTCCTAATTTATGAACAAAGAGAACATTACCAAAGAGACCCATTACAACAGAAGGAACTGCGGCCAAAATATATGTAAAGACATCTAAAACTTTATAAAGAAGCGGATTCTTTCTTTGAAGACCATATAAGAAGTGTCCACTGATAATTGATATTATGACTGTTGGTATTATTGCTATGAATACGACAATTAAAGTCGAAAATAGCACTGGACCAACACCACCTTTACGTCCGGCATTTTGAACATCACCAAATAAAAAGTTAAAACTAAACAGATGTGAATCAATATAAGTATTACTGTAAAAAATGGAAAGAAAAACACCTGCAAAGAGTATTACAACAAGTAGAGTTATGACACGATAAGATATTTTAGACAGATTTTTTGACAAGGACATGTCCAACTCCTTTAAAAATAATCATTGTTGAAAAAATAATTACGAGTATCAATCCTCCTGAAAACAACAGTGCCGATCTATGCGTTCCTGTCGCATAGGCCATCTCCAGAGCGATATTACTTGTTAAGGCACGTACAGGAGAAAATATCCCGGTAGGAAACTTAACAATATTCCCTGTAACCATAACCACCGCTATCGTTTCACCAATTGCTCTTGTGAAAGAAAGCAGTAAAACAGTAGGTAGCTCCTTAAAGATTAAAGGAAGGTATATTTTAAATATTCGAGTTTCTGAGCTCAATCCTAGAGAAATACAATTTTGATGGATATCTTTAGGCCATGAGTATATGACTCTAGTTATGAGAAGTACCGCAGTTGGAAAGAGCATAAATGTCAGAACGATAATCCCACTTAAGAGATTTGTTCCCAAGAAGTTAAATTTTGTAATAAATGGAACAACAAGTGTAATACCCCAAAAACCATAAACAACAGAAGGGATAGCGTTAGCTAGAGAGATTAACAAATCACCTGCTTTCTTAAGTCTCTTTGAGAGTAGAAAATTTTGTCCGAGTGTATATGGAACTGAGAATATCAGCAGAAGAAATGTAGCACCTCCTCCCAGTATAAAACTTGCCACTATCAGCGGCATAAATTGGAATTCACCTTCAAGTGGATACCAACTCTCTTTAAATGAAAATAGGTCTAAAACACTACTTTGAGAACCGTAGAAGGAATAGCTTTCAGAAAATATATAGAAGACGATACTGCCAATTATGAAGACAGCGATAAGTGATATTAGAAATGATACTATAAGGAAAAGCTTATCCTTAATTAATGGGAACAAAGTATTGTCCTTTGATAATTTCCTTTCTGTTTCGTGCGTAATCAATAAATTCTTTTATAGGGCCAATCGGTTGTTTTGACGTAACAAAATTTAGTGGCCGAGAAAGAGGGTAAAGGCCTGAGCGAACATTTTCTACTGATGCCTTAACGCCCTCTAAATCCAAGATCTTTATTGGTGTGCCATTTGCAATATTAAATTCTGCAGTGCCAATACTCACATAGCCAATCGACCATGGGTGAGCAGAGATAGTCTTAATACCTTGTTCATTGTCACCAATAATGACATGGGACTTTATACTAGACGATTTTGTTTTAAAATACTTAAGGAATAACTCAAGAGTTGATCTTCCTTGCGCCTTATTAACAACGATAATACGTTGATCTGGTCCACCAACTTCAGACCATTTAGTAATCTCACCTTTAAAGATAGCTAGGATCTGTTGTTTTGAGAGTTCTCTAACAGGGTTGTCAGTATGAAGAATTATTCCAATTCCATCAAGTGCGATAGTAAACTTCAGTAGATCAGCTTCATTAACTTTTAACTTTCTTGAAACCATTCCAATCTGGCTAACACCTCTTCTTGCATCAATTATTCCACGAGTTGAACCACCAGTTTGAATATCAATGCGAATATTCTTATTTTGTGACTCAAATTGCTTAGCAATCTCATCAATAAGTGGTGCAACAGTACTTGAGCCCGTTAACAAGATTTTCTCGGCCGCAAAAGATGGCGACCAAGAAACTAAGATACAAAGAGAAAAAACCAGAATAGAATTCATCAGACTCTCCTAGCAACAACCTTCGTCTGTACTTACTTTAGACTTACTTTCAGATGAGAATATATTATTTCCACATCCTTCAAAAACACCGTAGTGCTTAGACCAATCACCATAGAAGTTAAAATACTCCAACAGCCTTGTATCATTTAACATTCTATAAGTATTTCCACATACCGCCTCTACCTTTCCTTCTTCAAAGATATGGTGATCATCTAGAATGAAGCTTTTTTCCATTCCTTCTATTCCACCCTTATACATAACGGCCTGACCAAAATCTTCGCAGTTATCTTCAAGCTCTTCAATTTTAAATAACCTATATGTTATAGATAGGAACTCGTATCCCTCAAGCTTATCTTGAATCGACTTGTTTGAAATAGTAATTGGAGCTGTTTCAACAACACGTGGATCTTGAAAGCCAGCTTTCTTGGCCATAGATAAGAAGTCATTAATATAGAGAGAACCACTTAAACACTCTCCGTATAGAACTGGATCATCAACAAGTTCTTTAGGGATTCTCTTATTTACATAGACGTCAGAGAAGTACATTTCTCCACCATTTTTTAGTTTATTAAATGTAGAGTTTAGAACTTTCTGCTTGTCCTTAACTAAGTTGATAACACAGTTAGAAATAATGATATCGAAATAGTCGTCTTTAAGACCTAGATCATCTAACTCTTCAAGATAGCCCTTTAAAAAGCTTGTGTTACTACTCTTATATCCAAATTTTTCTGTGTGATAATCAATATGTCTATTAGAGACCTCGAGTTGCTCGTCAGTCATGTCAACACCAACAACTTCTCCATTTTCACCTACAAGCTGAGCGGCCAAATAGCAGTCCCTTCCCGAACCCGACCCTAAATCAAGGACTTTCATGGCGTCCATGGCGGTTGGAATCGTTAGACCACAACCATAGTACTTACTCATAACTTCATCATGAATCTTTCCCATTGCTGTCTTAATATACGAAGGATAATTCTTAACCGTACAGCATGCGTTAGTTTTTAGGTCTTCTGACTTAGAGAGTTCCTTACCATAGTAATTCTGGACACTTTCGTGAAGGTTCTTCATTTTTCTTACCCCTTTATATATGTTTTAATTAAGATATTTATACTAAGTGTGATTACCTGAGACTTTGTTACAAATATTTGATGTAACGGACGCAATGTTTTCAACACTTATCTATAAATCAATCACTATAAAGGTAACGCAAATGGACGCTAAAGCTAAGAAATTTATTGATCCTCTCATAACAAATGATGGAAAAGAGAGGGCCTACGTTGATCTTAAGGAGCTTAAGACGCTATGGTTCAATTCTGGGACCAGATGTAACCTCCATTGCCAGAATTGCTATATCGAGTCATCACCTACAAATGATCGACTTGCCTATATTACAGATTCTGAAGTTGTGCCATTTCTTGAGGAGATAAAAACAGAGAAGTACCCTGTAGAGTTGATTGGAGTAACTGGAGGAGAACCTTTTTTAAACCCTCATATGATTCCAATAATTATTGAAACACTTAAGCGAGATTTAGAAATACTCGTTCTAACTAATGCTGTTAACGTAATAAACCGCTATAAAGAAAAGCTAATTGAGATTAAAAACACATATGGAGATAAACTTCATTTACGTATCTCACTTGATCACCACACTAAAGAGTTTCATGAAAAAGAGAGAGGTGAAAATACCTTTGATAAGACGATAGAGAATATTAAATGGTTCACACAAGAAGGATTTAATATTTCTATTGCAGGAAGATCCCTCACAGATGAAAACCTTGAACAGGCAACAAGGAGCTACGAAGAGCTTCTTAAAAAGAGTGATATCAAAATTGATTTAGAAAATGGAAAGCTTGTAGTATTTCCTGAAATGGATATGAATAGAGATGTTCCAGAGATCACAACAGAGTGTTGGGGTATTCTCAACAAGACGCCAGAGCAGCAAATGTGCTCGACAGAGAGAATGATTGTTAAGAGAAAAGAGGATGAAAAACCAACAGTCCTTCCTTGTACGCTCCTGGCCTATGATCATCAGTTTGATTTAGGAGAAACTCTCAAAGACTCAAAAGAGCGTGTACAACTTAATCATAAGTTCTGCGCTCAGTTCTGTGTTCTAGGTGGAGCATCTTGTTCTAGTGCGAAATAGATCTGTCTTTTGTGTAGTCCATTATATGTTTAAGATCTCTTCTATAAGTCTTATGCATTAATGGACTTTGTATAATAAAATCAGCTGATGACTTATTACACGCGACAACTGCATTCCAAAGAGCAGCGACTCTTAAAAGGGCCTTAACATCTGGATCATGTGGCTGACTTTGAAGCGGATCCCAAAAGAAAATCAAAGCATCAATTTTCTCTTCAACGATTGCAGCACCAATTTGTTGATCTCCTCCAATAGGTCCACTTTTAAACTTTATAACCTTGAGTCCTGTTTCTTTTTCAAGAGTAACTCCGGTAGTTCCAGTCGCGTAGAGCTGATGTTCTTTTAAATGTTCAATATTATCGTTAACCCACTGAATAAGATCACCTTTTTTGGCGTCATGGGCAACTAAGGCAATTTTCTTTAAATCTTTCATTACACTCATATTAAGAGGTTATCTTATATATTTTGTACTGTACAAGGATATAATTCTTTAGATTACAGAGAAACTTTTATAGAATATTGCGTATAAGGGAGTATGACTCTCAATATCAAAGGATTGTTTATGAGAAAAATTATATATTGCATGATAGCTATTAGCTTAACCTTTCCAGTAATCGCACAAAGTAAGAGAAGTACTGGCCTCTACCTAGGTGGTGGAGTCAACATGAAGCGTAACTACAGAATCGGAAATGAGGCCGATGGTTACGATAAGGATAATGTTACCAGCTTCATTCCCTATGCTTACTACAGATCTAAGAACGCTGCATTTGAAGGCTTCTTTGGTCAGTATGACTTTGTGGCAAATAAGTTATTCTCATTTGGACCTGCTTATCAATTCTTTGGTGAAAAATATGAGGCAAACGGTGTTGAAGATCGCAAGGCCGTACCAATGCCAGGGATCTTTACTCGTATCCTGCTAATTAATTTCTACTTCTATAAAGACGTCATGGGTGAAAGTGACGGGACAGTAACGGACATCTTTATTGCTCTTCCATTTACACCAACAAGCTCATGGAAAATCATCCCTCGAATCGGAATACAAATGTATGACGAAAACTATGTAGATCACTACTACGGGATTTCAGAAAAAGAAGCTACAAATAGTGTCTTTTCAAAATATGAGGGAAAGACTGGAAGCAAGATGTACTTTACTTTGAATAATGATCTCCAGCTTTCAAAATCAATCCTTGCTAAGTTTGCTTATGGTTTTGAATTATACGATAAAGGTGTGCATGAATCTCCTACCGTTTATAAGAGACTTGTTCCAACAGCGAGATTCATATTATTATTTAAAATTTAATTATATAAAAAAAGGCCAGTCGAATATGACTGGCCTTTCTTTTTT
>MPCU01000008.1 GCA_001874305.1 Bacteriovorax sp. MedPE-SWde
TTCAAGAATGGCATCTGACTAGATTGACAACAACTGTTAAACAACTGCAACCGATTCATTTACGTCAGATCTTTACAATCTTAATCATCTTTGGATTTTTCTCATCATTTTCGAAACCAGAAGGCTTCAAAACTTTAACTATCTATTTGAATTTTAAAGAGCTGACCGAGACTATAATAGTCGACAAAGAAAGTAAACATTTATTTTCAAATTCTTTTTAAGTTTTTTTAAAAACTTTTCAGAAGAGAAAAAGTAACAATCAATTCGTTTCCGAAGTGTTTGTTTTTGTTTCCGTTTTGTTTGGGTCGAGGGCGATAATACGTATAACCGCCTCACACGTCAATACCTTTTTTTATTATTTATCATTTTTTTTTATAAGAATAATTTTAAACACTTATATTTGAAAGCTAAAGCTAATTCTTAACATTAGCAGAACTTATTACAACTATTCAGTCCAACATAGTTTCAAGTACTTATATCCATACGAATCAAGTTTAAGATTATAATCAAAAGTCATGTGCCAGACCCTAACGGATGTAAAAAGGTAATACTTTAGTTTAAATTTGAAATAAAATAAAAAAAAGCAGCTTTTTCAAGCTGCTCTATACTTATAACTTCTATTACAATTAGGTTTTATATTACATGCATTGAGGCACATAAGAATAAAAGAGTGATCCACCTTTAATCTTATCTATAATATGAGGCATTCTTCCTTGAGGAACTGAAGGGCAACCTAAGCTCCTTCCCTGCTTAACTCTCTTATCTTTAACGTACCAAGCTTCATGAATCACAACGGCATTTCTTCTTACATCTGAAGAGGACCTTTCTAGCCCTGTTAATAAGAGTGCATTTGGTGCTTTTGTTTTCTTATACTCTCCATATGCAAACTTCTTTGAGTGATAGGTTCCATCTACTCTTATAAAGCCAGGTCTCGTCATTCCCCATATTCTATGTGGAACTAGTCTTAATCTACGAGAAAACCTTGAATGGCGACATCTCTTAGGCTTTCCTCTGTGACCAATGTCTGCAACTGGAAAACCAAGTCTGTTTCGGCCACTACCATGACTAACATACTCTCTTTGAAGCAGACCTGTTTCCATATCCATGATGTACCAACGTTTATTCTTAGAATGTTGTGAATAGTCAGCTATTGAGACATACCTCTTATTATAGATGATTTTGTCATTCTTTTCGTAGAACTTAAAAGTGTGCGTTAGTGGTCTCCTTGGGACGCCAAGGGAAGCGAAGTGCTCATACTTTTCATCTAAAGATAGCTCCGAGAACTCATCCAATGATTCAGCAAGGGTTAAGGGTGAATAAATAAATACACTGAGTAGTAATAATATAATTTTTTTCATAAATTAATTATGTCGCATTGCACAACATTTTCAATCTACGGTAAAAAATGCTTTTGAGAACTGTATAAAATCAATCACTTACTCGGAAGTCATTTTAATATTAATGTTAAATCTCATTAAAGATTTCTATTGATCCACCGACCAGTATGTGCAACAATACTAATGTTTGAAGAGTCAAACAAGCCGATGGAGACTAATATGATACTACAAAACTGCTATGAACTACTTTGTGAATTAGGTCAAATTGAATCATATATTCAAGAACTAAAAGGCCAACTAAATGAAAATGGGATTGAATGTAATGATGAAGTTCTTCTTAGGAAGTTAGTTGAGGCAAAATTGAATAAGGCCGGATAACCGGCCCTATCTGCACTTTTACCACTCTCTAGGGTAGTAATATTTCATCATTTCTTCGTGGGGACTACCCTCTTTAGGACTATAGCAATATGTAAAATTGCATCTGGCCGGTAAAGAGATCAAAATAGAATCTGTTCTTCCGTTACTTTTGAGTCCAAAATGTGTTCCCCTATCATGCAATAAGTTAAATTCTACATAACGGCCTCTTCTATGTAGCTGAAAGTCCTCATCTTCTTTAGTAAATTCCTCATTAATTCTCTTTTTTACGATAGGAAAATACGATCTAATAAACTGGTTTGAAATGTCTTTGAACATCTCTAGGTCTTTTTCCATATCACCTGAAAAGAAATGATCGTAGAAGATCCCACCTACTCCACGCATTTCATTATCTCTGTGCTTATTTACAAAATACTCGTCACATTGTTTCTTCCAATCTTGGTAGAAACCATAAGGTGTACATGTCTCTTTCCAAACGTCGTGAAAAAATTGAAAATCTTCAACATTTGGATAAAAAGGCGTAAGGTCTGCACCACCTCCAAACCATACTTTATCACCACCACAGATCATTCTGAAGTTTGCGTGACATGTCGGAATTCGAGGGTTGCGAGGATGAATAATAAGAGAAACTCCAGTCGCCCACATCTCCGCTTTCGTAGCTCCAATCTGCTTTGCAAATTGCTCACTTGTTGCACCATAAACAAGAGAAGTATTGACCCCTGCATTTTCAATGGCATTTCCAGAGAAGGCCCTCGTTCTTCCTCCGCCACCAGGATTCCCCAATGTATCCTTTCTTTGCCAGTTATCTTCTGTAATTTCGATATCTGCATCAATCTCTTTTAAAGCGTCCGTTATTTGATCTTGTAGTAAACGAACGTGTGCAGCGAACTCTTCTTTGATTTTTTCAATCATTTAAACTATCCTTATTTTCTCTTTGTTGTCGCTATGGTATCAAAGACGAAAAAACTTGTGAAATTATATGTCTAAACTATTACTACTTTTATTTCTTTACTCTGGAACTCAGCTAGCAATTGCAGATGAGCAGGTTGCGGTACTCGACAAAGTTAAGTCTCCAGTAAGAGAACTTCCTGCACTTCCAAACAAGAATAAGTATCAACGAAAATCTAATTACTACTACACTTACATTGATAGAGACCACACGCAGGAAGAAAATATTAACAATATTGCTGCGATCTATGGAGTTACTTGGGTTATATACCCACTCACGCAACTAGATGTTGTAAGAGAAAAAGGCTCCCTGGAGAACTATCGAAATAATTTTGGCAAGCTCGTCTTTGATCAGGACGAACCTTTTTGGAATTGGTTTGTTCACCCTATCTCGGGATCACAACTCTTTCTCTTTTATAGAGCAAGGGGATATTCAAGATCTGAATCACTTACTATGTCATTTATTTCCAGTTCTTTATTTGAATTTACTGTTGAAATCTATACCGAGCCAGCAAGTGTTCAAGACCTTTATCAAACACCTATCCTTGGATCAGTTCTTGGTTTAGGAATTGAAAAGTTATCTCTATATTTATTAAATACTGGAAACGTTCTAGGAAAGTTAATTGGCCATGCAATTAATCCATCGACTCTCCTATGGTATTACGAAGGTAAAGTGAGAGTCATTCCTCAAATAGGAAAAGATCAGGCGGGATTAAATGTACACATTGATTGGTAGCACTCTTGTCACATTAATGGTTTTCTTAATTTCGAGCAATGCTCGAGCATATACTAACGACTTCTCTCTTAAGGCAGGACTCTCGTTTTCTCAATCACAATTTAACTCACTTGAAGATAAGACTGATCCAAACGGAGAAGAAATCGATAGGAATGACACTAACTCGTATGGAGTTTTAACAACCTATTCCTACAAGTGGACCAGAGTAACATCTGGTGTGGAGTCAAGAATATTACTTGGTAAGGCAACAGACCTTGCATTTAATTTAGAGAATCAAACTATCAAGGGACAAGGTTCAATCCGTACCGTGGATATTACACCTTTTATCCAATACAATTCAAAGACATTTAAGATCCCAGGTAAGGTTCAAGAGTTCTTTACAGGGATTAATATAAGCCCTTGGTATGGCTATATAAAGTTTGGGCCATCCTGGATGCTACAAACGATTGAACTCGATGAATTTGATGTCCAATCAAAATTTAAAAGTGGTCATAAGCTAACTTACGAGTCAGTTGGTATTAATCTAAGTCTTGGACTAGAAGAAGATACTCCTTACAAAGATATGCATCCTGTATTTATCGAAGTAAGTGGAAGTATGTATGAATCATATAAGGTTAGCCTTGTAGATAAAAGTGACAGTAAAGAGATAAATATACTAGGTAGCCGTGAAGCTAAACAAGATATAAAAACCTTTTCACTTGTTGTTACTTTAGGAATGACATTATTTTAAAGAGAGGAAACATATGACAAAGCAAGTTTATTACCATAATCCGAGATGTTCAAAGAGCCGCCAAGGACTACAACTTCTAGAAGAAAATGGCGTTACTCCAACAGTAAAGCTCTATTTAAAAGAAGGACTTTCACAGAGTGAATTTAAAAAGATCGTCAAAATGACAGGGCTAGCTCCTCTTGAAGGACTAATTAGAACTAAAGAAGCGACTTTTAAAGAGCTTGGTCTTAAAGGTCAGGAGCTATCGGTAGCAGATTGGGCGAAGATCCTATCGGAAAACCCAGTACTTCTAGAAAGACCAATCTTTGTAAATGGTGATGTTGCCAAAATCGGAAGACCGCCTGAAGATATGCTTCAAATAGTTTAAATCTTATTAATGGGTCATTGCTTGGCCCATTTTCTTGCCGTTCAGCTTTACACGACTCCCCTCTCCTCTCCAAATTTCAACAAGTTAATTGAGTATCTAAAGTAACAATTTATAATGTCGAAAGGGACATTAGGGATATTCCTGTATGTAATGAGGTAGTAAATGCATCGGTTAAAATACTTAGTTATTCTTATTTCAATAAGCTTTATGATGAACGCCATGTCAGCATCCAAGGGAGTGGCAAAAGTTATAAAGGCACGTGGTAAGGTTTATGATGTTAAAACTAAGAAGAAGCTAAAAAAGGGTGACTGGATTACAGAAGGTGCAAAAATCCTTACTAAGAATAGAAGCTTCGTAAAACTTCTCTTTATAGATAAATCTAAGATGAGTTTAGGACCAAACTCTAAGATGATAGTTACAAAATTCCCAAAGAAGAAGGCGGGTATTATTACTCTAATGAAGGGACAACTCCGCTCTCAAGTAACAAAGAACTATATGAAAATGACTGATAAAGAAAAGTCTAAGCTCTTTATTAGAACTAAGACTGCCGCCATGGGAGTTCGTGGAACTGATTTTCAAGTAAACTATAACCCAGAAAATAGAAATACATCTCTCATTACCTTTGAAGGTGTTGTTGCGATGGGCTCAATTGGACAGATTAGAAAAGGTCTTAACCAAAGAAGACTTGAAAGAATTGTATCATCCCCTACTGCGGTAATGGTAACGAGAGGACAATTCTCAGGGGTTATGCCATCTGTAGACACAAAGCCTCTCGCTCCAATCAAGATAAATAAGAAGCAGCTTAAAGCGCTTGAAAAGAATGATGGCTCTATTACGAAGAAAAAAGGACCTAAGAAAGTTAGAAAGAAACTTGCAGTAAGAAATATCCTACCTCCAGGGGTTCAAGGTGCGGACTTTGCAGGAACAACTAAGAAGGAGCTTTTAAAAGAGTTTGAAAAAGTTGACTTAAAGACAGCGAGAATCATAGAAAGTGAGTTAGGAAACGTTTCAGCGATTAATACAGATATCTCTGAAACAGATAACCAGATTGACCTTGCTGATCAAACTTCACTAAAAGAAGGTGGTCTTATCGATACTCAGAATGTTCTCTACATTCAACCTCCAAAAGATACGGCGATCGACCCTATGACAAATGAATATATAATGCCAGCACAGCTAGGCTCCTTTGACTCTTCAACAGGTTCTTACACTAACGAATATTATGAACTGACCGCTACAGGTGACTTTATCGTTAAAGATGATCCTGTACTTGATGGTTCAAGAGCACCTGCTTCTGCTGATGAACCACTACCACCTCCTCCAGAAAATGTTGTCGAAACAATGGAAGAAGGTTTAGTAGTTACTGATGGTCAGACTTTAGATGACGGATCATCAACTGCTAATGTCATTGACGGTATTGTTGATGATAGAGATCAACAAATTGAAGACCAGCTATCAAATACACAAAATCAAAAAACGAGAGTTAAGTTTATTTTCAATAATTAAACTCGAGTTTTCTTATCAGGAAAAGATGATAAGAAGTTGTAATATCTACGTTCCAAGGCATAATAATACATATGTATAAAGTGATGGCCTCTCATGATGAGAGGCCTTTTTACAAAGGAATGTGACCTTGAAGAAGCTTGTGAAATCATCGCTAGTTTTTGGTTGTCTCTACTTATCAACTGTAAACGCATCAGATTTAACTTCTGTTTATAATAATTTTAAAAATGGTAATTACGTAAAAGTAATTGAGCTCCTAGATGTCAAAAAACAAAGTGATAAGAAATTCCTTTCTACTAAATACTACTTAAAAGGAATAAGTTATTCTCGACTACAAGACTACCAGTCCGCCATTGAGAACTTCACCCTTGCAGTTAGAAATAAGAGTAAATCAGCAGACCTCTACTATGAGTTAGGACAGGCATTCTATGCGCAAAATGAGTTAGAACAAGCAAGAAAGTCCTTCTTTAGATCTGCAAAGAATGGCTTTCAAAAGGCGCAATGTAACTACTATATTGGACACATTTCTCAACTTCTAGACGAGCATAAGAATGCCAAGAAGTTCTTTGCAAAGATTTTAAAAGATAAGACCGCCAGTGAAAGTATTTCTCAAATAGCGCGCTTTCAGTTGGCCGAAAGTCTTTTGCATATGGCAAGAGAAAAGAAAGAAGCAATAATCTATGTTAAGAAGTATATTCTTCCTCAAATGAAGAAAGCATTAAGCATTAACAAGAAAAGCTCAACAGCTAAGGATATTACAAAGAGAATATCCGAGATTGAAAGAGAGTTTGGACTAGACCCAAACCTTCTCGTTAATGGAAAGAGAATTCCAGCCAAAAGATTGAGTATTAATTTCTCCCAGTCTGTTGCCTATGACAATAACTTCACATTAACGAATGACCTTCCAGGTAATCAACAGTCACAAATGGATACATATATTTTTGAAACTTCAGCTTCAACAAGTTACAAATATATATATAAGAGAAGGTATATTATTGAGCCTGGGCTAGAAATAGACAATACTCTACATAGTGACAGACAAGAGGCCACAATCTATTCGTCTGACCAATACTCGATCACCCCATCTCTTGACACTTCCCTTGCTCACAAAGCATTTGGAAAACCTGCAAAGCTTATATTTAACATTGACTACGAGTACACAGCAAAAGATCGAGAAAGTACAAAGACTAAAATATTTAACAATAGAACTATCTCTTTTGATTTAGGCGATAAATTCAAATACTTCTCAGTTGGAGACACTACTGTAAAATTAGGAAGAGATCTATTTAGATCCTATGATGAGAGTCTAGATACGGACAAAAACACATTTTCCATCGATCAGCTTATTATTAAAAATAAGAATATATTTGTAGCACTCTATCAAAGAGATGCCACGACTTTTATTAATGATGAAACTAATGACACTGTCTCAAACCTAATTAGAGTTGACTATATAAGGCCAGAGATCTTCCCTAAGATCAATTTTAACCTTGGTATTTCTAATACATGGTTAACCTATGAAGACCCTACAAAAACAGAAACGAGGGGTACAGAGACGACCCTAGCGACAACATTTAAACTCACAAAGACAGTTAGTAGACTTGTATCTGTTTACCTTGATTATACATATACAAAGAACACATCAGAGCTTGAAGATAATAACTATACAAAGCATGTCACAAAATTTGATTTCAGTATAAATTACTAAAAAGGCAATCCATTATGGAAAGATTTATAAAGTACATGGGAATCCTATTTATTGTAGGATTTTCTGTTTTAAGTGTATACCAGTCTCTTGTATTCAGGAGTCTTCCCGATTGGAGTCCAAGCAAGAAGTACTTTGCTTATTCAACTTTCTTTGAGGATCGTTTCTTCGACTTTAGAATGATGAAGACACTTGATCCTAATAAAAAAGACGAGAGACTAGTTCTCGCGGATATTGATGACTACTCTATTAAGGCACTAGGCTCATGGCCAATTCAAAGAAACCACTGGGCCTCGCTAATTAGAAAGTTAAAGCTATATGGTGCGAAAGTTATTGCATTTGATGTTTTCTTTTCTGAAGAATCGAAAATGTGTAATGGCTTTAATCCTGATGACGACTTAGCAAAATCAATTGAAGAGTTTCATGAAATCCCAAACAATAGAGTCGTTCTTCCATATAACCTACGTGTCTATGGGACAGAGGACATTCCTCAAACTCCAGAGGATCTCTACTCATTTGCACTAACAGCAAAAACTGGTGGAGATGACTTTGAGCTCGTTTCAGCAAAGATCTCAAATGCCGTCTACCCTATTCAAAAGCTGATCGATTCAGAGGCCGCACTTGGCTATATCGAGGCAAAGGCCGATTCAGATGGAATTATGAGACACTATAAGAGTGTTGCTCATATCTACAATGATATTTATGTTCCGTCTTATGCACTCACAACCTATCAGCATTATGTAGGAGAAATGGATGAAACAGAAGAAGATTTAAACGATCTTACTGCGGAAAGCAAGGTGTTTCAGAGTCATGTTGACCTCTCAGTTCTTGGTGAGCCTGCGCTTGTAACAGAAAAAGGAAGAGTCTATCTCAATGATCACGGTGAAACAAAAATACGTTGGTCAGGTGGAATCAATAATTTTCCCAGAGCATCTATTTACGACATTATCTCTAAAGCAGATGAAGACCCAGCAATGCATAAAATGTTCAAGAACACGATTGTCTTCGTTGGCGCATCAGCATTTGGTGCATATGACCTAAGACATACTCCTGTAGACTCGATGCTACCAGGAGTTTACTTTCACATGAACTTCGTAAAAATGCTCTTAGATGGTACATTCTTAAAAGCATTTGCTGAGTCTGTACAATTATCATGGATTCTTCTTTTTGCATCTGTTGCAATACTTCTACTAGTTCAACTAAAAGAAAACCCAATCCTTGATATCGCTGTAGTTCTAGCTATAGTTGGAGGGATTTACTTCTATGACACTTACTTTCTCATCCCTGCAGGTTATGAAAACAGACTATTCTTTTGCTTCTTTGCTCTAATCGGTTGTTACTCATGGAATACATTTGTTCACTTCTATATGGCGAATAAAGATAAGGCATTCTTAAAAAATGCATTTGGAAACTATATTTCCCCTGAACTAATATCAGACATGTACGAAACAGGAGAGCCTCCAAAACTTGGAGGAGACTGTGGATTAAGAACTGCATTCTTTACAGATATTCAAGGCTTCTCTACCTTCTCAGAGATTCTATCTGCAACACAGTTAGTTGAACTTTTAAATGAATATCTAACAGCAATGACAGATATCCTACTAGAAGAAAAAGGTACTCTTGATAAATATGAAGGTGATGCAATTATCGCTTTCTTTGGGGCTCCGATGCCACTTGAAGATCATGCAGCGAGGGCCTGTCATGTTGCTCACAGAATGCAACTCAAGCTTCTAGAGCTAAGAGAGAAGTGGATTAGCGAGGGTGATAAATGGCCAGAGATAGTTCATCAGATGAGAATGAGAATTGGTATTAACTCTGGTGATATTGTTACAGGAAATATGGGATCATCTTCGCGTATGAACTATACAATGATTGGGGACTCTGTAAACCTAGCGGCGAGACTTGAAGAGTCAGCCAAACAATATGGTATTTTTACTCAGGTTTCTAAGACAACAGTTGAGCTTACAGGAAAGCAATTTCTTTGGCGTGAACTTGATACGATAAAAGTTGTAGGTAAATCTATTCCAGTAACTACATATGATCTTCTAAGTGAAAAAGAGAATGCTCCAGACCTACTAAATAAATTAGCAGTTCTTTTCCAAGAAGGAATAAGCTTATATAAAGAGAAAAGATGGGATGAAGCAATTACTGTTTTTACAGAAACGCTTGAACTAGAACATGAAAGATTCCCTCAACTTAAAGGAGTGAAGACAAATCCATCTGAAATTTACATTGAGAGATGTGAGGCCTTTATGGAGAACCCGCCTCCACATGATTGGGACGGAACATATACCTTAACTTCAAAATAATTTTAATAATTGAACTAAGAAAATATAGCATATGGCCGCTTAATTAAGCGGCCTTATTATTTCCATTTACTAAGTAGAGAACATCTTCAACAACCACGTCTAAATCGTCAGCTTGTTGCTTAAGATTTTCCGCAGAGCTTGATGCTCTATTAGCAGCGTCGTTATTTTGATTTGTTACTTGATCAAGAAGTCTCATTGCACGAGTAATTTCATCAACCCCCGTTGATTGCTCACCGCAGGCCTCTGCAATCTCATTAACTTTTGTATTAACGTCTTTTACATTTCCAAGAATCTCATCGAGAGCTGTCTTACACTCTTGCGCTTTTTGAGTTCCTTCATCAACTGTTGAGCTACCATCTCTAATTACGGACTCAACCATATTAGTCGTTTGGTCTACGATACCTTCAACTTGCTTAATACTTTGATCTAGAAGTGCTTTAATTTCTTCACTGGCCTTTCCTGACATACTTGCTAAGTTACCAACCTCTTCTGCAACAACAGCAAAGCCTTTACCACTCTCACCTGCCCTAGCAGCTTCTACAGAAGCGTTGAATGAAAGAAGTTTCGTTTGAAAAACGATATCATTAATTACTTTTGTCTTATCATCAATTTCTCGAATAATATTTAAGATATCTCCAACTTGCTTATTACTCTCTTCCATCTTTCTCATAGCATCACTATTATTCTCAGTGATTTTATGAATAGATTGAAGCATTTCATCTACAGTACCTTTTCCATTTTCAGCAACTTTTTGTGAAACAGTTGATGTTGCACGGGACTCTTGAGCAGAGTCACTATTTCTCGCAATCATGGCAGATATTTCATCAATTGATGCAACTGTCTCTTGTAGAGAAGATGCCTGATCACTTGTGGCCTGTGATAATATTTTTGAAGTTTCTAAAGTTTCTTCAGAACCATTAGTAACTGACTCAGAAGTGTTCTTTAGTTGATTTGCAATTGTTAGAAGTGGTTTTACAACCCCTGTTTTAATAACAAGAGAGATTATAAATGCAATAACAAATAAAGTCCCTAGTGTAACAACAGCATCTTTTACTAAGAGATTAAATACATAATCATCAACATCATCTAAATAGATACCTGTACCAAGGATCCAGCCCCACGGCTTAAATGCTTGTACATAAGATAGCTTTGGCGATGTTTTATTAGCATCTTTCTTACTTACCCAAAGATAGTCTATATATCCCTGCCCTTTATCCTTTGCTACTTTAACAATTTCAATAAAGAGAGGTTTTCCTGCCTTATCTTTAAAGGCACTCATAGATTTACCTTCAAGCTTTTTACTCGGATGTATAATCATATTTGGAGCAAAATCATTAACCCAAATATAATCATTGCCATCTGTTCCATACCTCATTGTACCAAGGTACGAAGCGGCAAACTTATGTGCTTCCTCTTTTGTAATTTCTTTCTTTTGAATTCTCTTTTCAAGAGTATCAAGAACGGCCATCGAAGCAGTAATAACGTCTTTGATTTCATTTTGTTTTTCTTTTATTAGTGCAGACTTTGTTGCATTGAAGTTCATTCCTAACATCACTATATTAAATATAATAAAAGGTGTTAGTGTTAGAATTAAAATCTTTGAGTTAAGACCAAGGTTTTTAATAAATTTCATTACTATCCCAATTTAAGAGTATCTATCGTAATTTATTATCGGAGCATCAAATTTCATCTATAACTAAAGATTCTTCATAATTAAAAAACGCTTATAATACGGTAGCTTAGACACGTATCCTCAAGATGAACGGAGAGAAAAATTGAACATGATCACGAAGGTTTAGACAACAATATCGGTATATTAGAGCTTTAAACTAAAAAAGGCCGGAACAAAGTCCGGCCTCTCAATTATATACTTTAAAATTATGATTCTTAATAACCTAAAGATTCAAGCATTGCTGCTTCAATCTTTGAAGAATTCGGCAGTGTTGCCTTCTCTAAGATTCGATTAAAACCTACAGGTGTAAAAGTTGAACCTACTCTTTTAACTGGAGCATCAAGATCTTCGAATCCTTTTTCGTTAATCATTGCCACAATTTCTCCACCAAAACCACCAAATACCTTATCTTCATGAACAACAAGACATCTATTAGTTTTAGAAATTGAGTTAAGAATAGATTCTTCATCTAGTGGAATTAGAGATCTAAGGTCAATAACCTCAACACTCTTTCCTGTCTCTGATTGAATCTTCTCAGCTGCTTCTAAACAATGGTGAACTGTATTTCCATAAGTAACAACTGTTAACTCACTTCCCTCTTTTCTCACTCTTGCCTTTCCAAATGGAACTTCAAAGTCTTCAGGAACAACGGCCATTGCTTGTTTTGCATTATAAAGAGCTTTTGGCTCTAGGTATAATGTTGGTCCTTCACTTCTCATTGCAGTTCTTAATAATCCTGCTGCATCATCAGCAAATGATGGACAAACAACTCTTACACCAGGAATACCGGCAATATTACCCTCAAGGTTTTGAGAGTGATATAGACCACCACCAATATATCCACCAGAAGCAAGTCTGATTACAACATTTGGTGCAAATGCCCCATTAGATCTCCAGTAGTCATGAGAACACTCAATATATTGCTCCATTGCTGGCCAGAAATAATCTGCGAACTCTGCGCCTTCAACTACAACTCTAATATCTTTTCTAAATCTTGAGAATCCGTTTGCAGTCCCAAGAATATAATCTTCAGCAATTGGACCATTGAAAACACGCTCCTTACCAAACTCTTGCTGCATACCTTTAGATACGTTGAAAATACCACCCTTATCTCCGTTGGCCATATCTTGCCCCCAGATGAATGTATTTTCGTTATATCTAAATTCCTTTTTTAGCTGACCATTAAGAGCATCAATGAACTTCATCGGCTCTCCACTTTCGTTATGTGTACCATCTGTATACTCAGCAGGAACATATGGATCCGGAATAACGAAGTCATAAATAGATTCAGGAGTTGGATTTGGAGCTTTCATAGCAAGAGTATGAGCTTCTAGCATTTCAGCTTTCTTATCTGCATCTATTGCATCCATTTCTTTTTGAGAAAGGATTTTATTTTTAATCATTAGTTTCTTAAAAGCTTCTAATGGATCTTGAGCAAGAGCGTCTGCTCTTTCTTCTTCAGATCTGTAAAGCTCATGCTTATCAGAATTTGAGTGAGATCCCATACGAACACATTTTGCGTGAACAATAACTGGCTCAGACTTAGTAAGAGCAATTTCTCTAGCTGTTGCCATTGCATTCATAGAGTCCAGAATATCTTTACCATCACAGTGAATGATAGTTAGGTTTAAGAAACCTGAAAAATTGTTAGCTGCAAACTCATTTGCTGTTTGGTCACATTTTGGAACAGAGATTCCATAACCATTATCTTGGAAAACAAATACAACAGGAAGCTTCTCATTAGTCGCTCCGTTAATTGCTTCGTAAACATAACCTTCAGAAGTTGATGACTCCCCTTGAGAAGTAAATGATACACCTTTGTGATCATATCTGTTCATTGCTCTCGCAACACCAACAGCATGTAGAGGATGGTTACCTGTACAACTTGATACATTGTGAATATTCCACTCTGGCTTTGCAAAGTGGTTAGACATATGACGTCCACCAGAAGCTAGGTCAGTTGCTTTTGAAATCCCGTTAAGAATAATTTCTTCAGCAGAAAGACCTGCAGATAGAGAAGTCAGCATATCTCTGTAATATGGAAAAAGGTGATCTTCACCAAGTGTAAAGGCCTGTCCAATCGCAAGTTGAATACCATCATGTCCAGCATATGGAGCGTGGTAAGACCAGCCTACCGCTTGCTTTAAGTAATTTGGAGCACGATTATCTAACATTCTCCCAAGAGAGAGAATTTCATACCACATCTTAAAAGTATTCTTATCCGTGTTTTTAAGTGTGTACTTCTTTTTAGGTTTAATTACCTGTGCCATAAGTAACCTCATATATTTTAATTAGTTAGTACAATTTTAAGAAAGAGCAGTTAATCACATATTCCTTGAATGGTAAATACACAAAGAACACAGGAATCTGCGATGTTTAATTAATGCATACCTGCGTCATTAGATCTTTATATTCTGGGTATTGAGAAGACATCTCTTCTCTCTTAGCTAATTCAAAGCTACTAAACTCAAATCCAGGAGAAACAGTACAGCCAACAAAGCAATACTCACTCCCCTCAACAGGCAAAGAGCCAAACCAACGCCCCGCCTTTACCGTATATTGAGAGACCATACCATCTTTATAGTTAGTACCGAGTATCGTCTCAACGAGTTTGCCATCCTCATCTATTTCAATGATTTTGAGAGGGTCTCCTGAATAAAAATGCCACATCTCATCACTATCAATTCTATGTAGATGTGAGATATCTCCTCGCCCAAGTAAGAAGTAGATCCCAGTAGACCAGCTCCTTCCATTATCAGACTTAGTGGCCCTATAGGTCTCACTATAAAATCCTCCCTCTGGGTGGGGTTTAAGCTTAAATTTTTCAACTAGATAGGCGACATTTTCATTCATTACTTCTCCAAATCCTATAATCTTTTCAAAATTTTACATCATTTTTCATTTAGGTATAGAATCACTAAAACCCAGAGGAACTTAACTATGAAGAAAATCTTATTTCTATTATTTATAGCTTTAAACACATTGGCCACAACTAGACCTAATGTTGTTCTTCTGTCCTCTTTAGATACGCCTAAGATCTGGTATCACAGCAATAAATGGAAAATAGAAAAGACACTAAATAAGATATTCTACAAAAGATTTAAGAAGTCTGGCCTTAATATAGTTATCAAAGAAAAAGTAGATCAAGAGACACTTAGAACGGAGTTAATGAATCCTAAGAATATAGCAGTTTTCTGGGTATCTCACGCTAAAGACGAACAAGTCCTCTCGGGAGGAATATCTTCAGATGCAGCAATTGTTGACTACTATGGCGTTGATGTTAAATCACACTTTAAAAATATTCACCCTAATATGAAGTATGTTGGACTTGTTGGATGTAATGCAAAGAACCTCATTCAAAAATATAGAGACGAAGGAAATTACGCTGACAATAAAGACTTAGAGGTCCACTCATACGATAAGAAAGTTGATGCAAGAATTGGTCTTAGAAAATCAATTCGTCTTTCAGCCAAACATATTGGAAAGTTAAAGAAGAGACTTCTGGCAACTCCACAAGTAATAGGGTTTAAAACTGTATTTGAAGAATTTGAAAATAATAAATCATGTAATATTAAGAAGAGTGGCTTTAAAGTAGAAATCACAAGAGAACTAAAAGAAGATTCACCGGTTGTAGCAGTAAAGTCTAATGACAAGATCCTCCATGTCTTTGCACAAGCAAAGGCAGGAGATATTCAAAAAGCTGAGGTTTTCTTTCAACCATCTTCAAAAGAGATCACTAAGAATACTTTTAAACTATCTGTCGATACTAACCTCTATAGCAGCTTAACTAAGCTCTATTTAGGAGACTTCTCATTTGATTCTAGTTGGAATGGAAATTGGAAATTATTTGCAAAAAGAGATGGAACACCTCTTGGAGTAACAAAGAACTTATTTAGATATAAGGCCCAACTACCTTCTAACATAGATAAAGAAGAATTTTCTCCATATGAGTGCTTAAAGCTCTCTAAATAATGCGCTGAGTATCACTTCTTTGTATTCATATTGCTATGATTCTCCTGTTAAAAAAATAACGGGGGAATAAATGCCAATAGCAACACACGAACAATATTGTAAAATGCTTGATAATGCCAAGGCCAATGGTTACGCCTATCCGGCAATCAATGTCACTTCAACTTCTACAGCAAATGCAGCTCTTAAGGCCTTTGCCGATATGAAGTCTGATGGAATTATCCAAGTTTCTACTGGTGGTGGAAAGTTTGCTTCAGGACAAGCCGTTGGAGACGAAGTTCTCGGTGCAATTTCAATTGCTCAGCATGTTCACCTAATGGCACAGAAATATGATGTATGTATTGCACTTCATACGGACCATTGTCACCCAGAGAAAGTTGATAGCTTCCTTATCCCTCTTATCGAAGAAACTGAAAAGAGAAGAGCGAATGGACAACCAAATCTATTCCATTCACATATGTTTGATGGATCAGTTCTACCTACAGATCAAAATATAAAAATGAGCCAAGAGCTTCTAGAAAGATGTGCAAAGTCAGAAATCATTCTTGAGATTGAAACTGGTGTTGTTGGTGGTGAAGAAGATGGAGTTAATAACGAAGATACTCCAGCAGATAAGCTTTATACAACTCCAGAGGAAATGGTTGAAGTTACTCGCGCTCTTCGTCCTCTAGGTAAATTCATGTACGCAGCTACTTTTGGAAATGTTCATGGTGTTTATAAGCCAGGAAACGTAAAGCTTAGACCAGAAGTTTTAAAAGAAGGTCAGGATGCTATTACAAAAGAATTAGGTGAAGAAGCTACAAACTGGCTAGTATTTCATGGTGGTTCAGGTTCAGAGCTTTCAGAAATTCACGAAACTCTAACATATGGAGTAATCAAGATGAATATTGATACTGATACTCAATATGCTTACTCTAGAGCAGTTGTTGATCATATGTTTAGAAATTATGATTCAGTTCTAAAAACTGAAGGTGAAGTAGGAAATAAGAAATTCTACGATCCACGTGCCTGGTCAAAGGCAGCAGAGGAATCGATGACGAAGAGAATTGCACAAGCGTGTAAAGACCTGAAATCAGATGGTAAATCTATTCTTCTTTAATTTAATCAACTCAGGGTGTGTGATCAGAAATTGGTTCACACACCCTATATAAATCATATTCTAATAGCACCTCTCCCCTTTACAAAAAATTCGTGACAACGTATGTTACGCCCATGACAAATAAAAGAGATTACACACTAGTTGAAGGACCTAACTGTCACGTTACCCGTAGACGAGAAATCCTTGCCAAGCACCCAGAAGTTAAAGACCTTACAGGTCCTTATCAATTATCTGCCGTATACATAACTCTCATAGTCCTCGGACAACTAGTTATGGCATATGCTCTAAGAGATCAAGCGTGGTGGGTTATCCTCATTGCTTCTTATGCAATTGGTGCTTTTGCAAATCACTCACTCTACGTGATGATTCATGAGTGCACTCATAACGTCGTTTTAAAAACAGCTTTTGGAAATAAGATAATGGGACTCGTTTGTGATATTCCACTAGTTCTTCCTTCTGCAATGGGTTTTAGAAAGTATCATATGATTCATCACAAGCACCTTGGTGAGTATGCTTATGATCCAGATATTACAAGTTATACAGAATCAAGACTTATAGGCAATTCAGCTTTCATGAAAGCGCTTTGGATTGCACTCTTTTCAGTATCTCAAGCTTTGAGACCGCTAAAAGTTCAATATTATAAGCCGCTAAATATTTGGACAGCTATAAACACTGTTCTTCAAATCATCATCAATATTGCAGTCTATGTTTATATTGGACCGATGGCATTACTCTATCTAGCTCTTTCAACTTTATTTGCCCTAGGTCTTCACCCGCTAGGTGGAAGATGGATTCAAGAGCACTATATTACAAAAGAAGGACAAGAGACTTATTCTTACTATGGCCCACTAAATAAGCTGACTTTCAATATGGGTTATCACAATGAGCATCATGACTTTATGAATGTTGCTTGGATAAACCAACCTAAGATTAGTCAAATGGCCCCTGAGTTCTATGACTCTTTAAAGTCCTACCAGTCATGGACAAAAGTATTATGGAACTTTATTTTTAATCCAAAGATTGATTCTTTTAGTAGAATCATTCACCCTGATCGTCACCCTAAGGCGAGAGATAAAGAGGCCAACCTATATAATAACGTTGACGCCCATTTTTAAAAAAAGCTCCGATATGGAGCTTTTCTTATTTCTGCTTTAAGTATTTCTTAAATTCTTTTATTCGTTTTCGATTCACACCCATATCAGAATACCCGACCCTAGATTCTGATCTAAAGTGAATAGTATTCTTCTTTACGAGAAATTCAACGTCATCCTTAAACTTCAACAAACTTGTTGTAAAAACGGCATGGATGTAGCCCTCACGTACAGTGACGACTTCAACATCCGTTCTCTCTTTCAGCAATATGATTATCTTATCGATGATTTCAGTTTCACTGAGAGTAAGATTCTGTGTAGAGATATAGAATTCATCCCTCTTATCAAAGCTAGAAACACAGTTAGGCTTACTCTTACATGGACCTAATTTCCCTTCAGACATTCCCTTGGCAACAATAGTTGAAGAAGAACAGCTCATAGTTAATAAGGCCCAGGCAGTTAAGAAAAAAATACTTCTCATGATAATTCCTATTCCAGTTAAGCTAAAGTCTTTGAAACTATTTCATAAACATTCTTCGAAAGTCCTTCAATTTTAACGATCCCCTCAAGCTCTGCTCTCGCAATATCTTGAAGGTTCTTAGGCATATGCTTAAGATCTCTAAATGCAGAAGCAAGTCTTGAAGCAACTTGAGGGTTAATTCCATCAATCTCTTTGATTTGAGCTGATATAAACTTAATACCTCTACCGCTTTCGTGGTTAAATTGAACTTCATTCCTTGCAAATGCACCAATCAAAGATCGTACAAGATTAGGTACGTTCTTATCGTAGACATCGCTATCTAATAACTTGATTACATTATCGTATGTCGAGTCATCCTGGCCTGAAGCTTGAGTCATAAACCACTTTTGCATTACAAGAGTATTATCCTTAAATCTCTTATAGAAGTCTGCGAGCACCTCTTGTGAAGAGTTATGACCGTTAAATACAGATGTTCTCATTGAAGACATACGGTCAGTCATATTTGTAGATTCATTATACTGAGTTCTTACTATCTCTTGACCATTATCAAGTGCTCCAATTAATGAAAGAACTCTACCTTTTAGAGATCTCTTTCCCATACTTGCAGCATCTACTTTAAATTCTTCAACAACATTTAACTCAGAATATACATTCCTTAATTCTGTTTCAAATCTTTCAGCAAGTGCCTTCTCTAAGAAATCTACAGATCTTTTAAGTCCTGCGTAATTATGAATAGCTTGCTCTTGTGCTAACTCTCCAACACTTGGTAGAGATAAACAAACAGACTTAAATGCTTCATCTATTTTAGAATCAGTTAGAACCTTTCCCCAAGCATTAGCAAACTTTTCATCTAGCTCATAATTTTCTGTTGCACACATCTTAAGTAGAAGATCTTTTGCATAGACATTACATGATTCAAATCTATTGAACTCATCTGAGTCACTACCCATGAGAAATGCCATATCATCATTAGATAAATCTGTTCTGAGTCTAATTGGAGCAGAGAATTGTCTATTTATTGAAGGAACAACTTTTTCAGATACGCCAGTGAAGACAAACTCTTCAGATTCTTTTCTTAAGTTTAAAACACCTCTAGAGATATCGTCTTGTCCGTTTGCATCTTTTAAGTTTAGTACTAGGTCTGAGCCAGATTCAGTTACAAGACCAATTGCAAGAGGCATATGAAATGGCTTCTTCGTATCTTGTCCAGGTGTTGCAGGACAAGACTGAGCAACCTTTAAAGTTAATTCTTTTGCATCTTTGTTATAAGAAGACTCAACATTAACTACTGGCGTACCTGCTTGATCATACCAAAGCATAAACTGAGAGAAGTCATAGTCGTTATTAGCAACACTCATTGAATGAACGAAATCTTCAGTAGTAACGGCCTGTCCATCAAATAGCTCAAAGTACTTATCCATTCCCTTTCTAAATCCTTCCTCTCCTAAAAGAGTATGGATCATACGAATAACTTCAGAACCTTTTTCATAGATTGTTGAAGTATAGAAGTTATTCATTTCGATATATGACTTAGGTTTAATTGGGTGTGCAGTTGGTCCACCATCTTCAGTAAACTGATGTCCTCTTAGCCCATTTACATCATTGATTCGACAAACAGCTCTGGAATTAAGATCAGCAGAAAATTCTTGATCTCTAAATACAGTAAGACCTTCTTTAAGAGTTAATTGGAACCAGTCTCTACAAGTAACACGGTTTCCAGTCCAGTTATGGAAGTACTCATGTCCAATAACACTTTCGATTCCAAAGAAGTTATCATCTGTAGCAGTTTCTCTATCTGCAAGGACATAGGCAGAGTTAAAAATATTTAAGCCTTTATTCTCCATTGCACCCATATTGAAAGAGTCAACAGCAACAACCATATAAATGTCTAGGTCATATTCAAGGCCAAATCTTTCTTCATCCCATTTCATTGAGTTCTTTAAACTCTCCATAGCATGATTACATTTAGATTCGTTTCCTTTATCAACATAAATTCGTAAATCAATCTCTCTACCACTTCCCGTTGTATATGAATCTTGAACCATACCAAGGTCTCCAGCAACTAGTGCGTAGAGGTAAGCTGGCTTAGGGAATGGGTCATTCCAGATCGCAAAGTGTTTCCCATTTTCAAGTTCCCCTGAATCAACAAGGTTTCCATTTGAAAGAAGAATTGGGCATTGAGACTTATCAGCAATTACTTTTGTTGTATAAACTGAAAGATTATCCGGTCTATCTATGAAGTAAGTGATTCTTCTAAAACCTTCCGGTTCATTTTGTGTACAAAAAATTCCGCTAGACATGTAAAGCCCATCAAGAGCTGTATTTGCTTTAGGATCAATTGTATTTTCAATAACGAGATCAAAGTCACTTTCTGGAAGATTAATAATCTCTAATGTATTTTCAACAAATTTTAAGTTATCAGTACTTACTAATTCACCATTGACCTTAGCTGAAACAAATGTGAGTTCTTCACCATCTAGGAGAAGAGATGTTCCACTAAGGTGTTTAACTTTCATCTCATTCTTAACTTTGGTTTGAGTATCATGTAGATCAAAAGTTAAGTATAATTCACTGACAAGGTGCGTCGGTTCTTTATAGTCTTTTAGAAATTTTGCTTGTGGTGTTTCACCTTTCATATATTCTCCTACTCTAAAGATCGGGTAATTAGCTTAATTGTGCTATTTTATACATAAATTAAGCAAATTTGTCACAGCTTGAACCTTAAAAAAAATCGTATATCATTGAAATATAGGAATATTTTAGGATAATTTCACATGGCAAACTCTAATCAGAAATATTACTTCTCCACGGCTGAAGAAGATGAAAGAAAGAGCTTCTTTGAAAAGGCCGCAAGTGAAGAACTAATTGTAGAAATTTGGCAAAAAGGCCAAGAGAAAGATGAGGTTGAGGAATTTGATATTGCAAGCTTTGATGCAGACAATGTCACTCTAAAACTCAAACTTAAAACTGGTCTTCTAGGAAAGCTAACTGGATCAAAGAATAAAGATAAAGATATCCTTTTAAAAATCTCATTTCACTCTATATATATCTTTACAAGTTCCAGTTTAAAGTATGACAAAGAGTCAGAGCTCTACTCTCTTGTCGTTGACAAAGAGATATACAAGAGTCAGCAACGTTCAAACTATAGACTCAATGCAAATCGTTTCGTAAAAATTCAATTTAAAATAGATAACGAAGTATTTAGTGCACTTGATATTTCCGCCGGTGGAACTAGTTTTACTATTCCTGCAGAGATGAAAGATAGATTCACCAAAGAAGAAATCCATGAAGGCGCTGTCGTTAGGCTGGCCAATATGAATTATACCATACCGCAGGCCAAGATAGCAGGTACCTGGGAACATGCTTTTAAAGACGAAAAAGGCAATATTATCGAAGGGTATAAGGTTGGAGTAGCTTTCGTAGACCTACCTAAGAAGATTGAAGAAGACCTCTTTCTATCAATAAACACAGAAGCACGCGGTGAAGAGCTTAGAAAGAAGGCGCTTGAGAAGAAAAAGAGTTCGTAGAGTTTGTACATTTAGACTCTTCTACAAAATCCTTAACTGTTAAACCCATCATCTTAGTCTGCTTAGTCACTTTTCCAAATAGATACTTGGCCTCAAGTTTTGCGAATGACCTTGTGGCACTTGACCAATCACTCCAATAAGAAAATATTAGATCTAACTTTTGTGGGCATCCAACTTTCATATTTCTGATAAATGAATCAATATGAGCACCTTCCCTAGACTCAAGAACAGACTTATAACTTCTGTCGTGCCATCCAGAGTTATATCTTGCCAGGTGATAAGTCACCTTCTCAATATTTCTCTGACCAATAATCTTTAGGTAGTTCCTTTCTATAAATTTCTTAAGCTTAGGGTGGTTTGGAATATAGTCTATCAATGCGACAGCTTTAGTGAACTCCGCCGACTTACTATAGCTAGTAAGAAGAGCTACTAAATATTTATTCTTCTTTGACCAGCTGCCAGGTAACTTTATTTGAAGAGAATTAAACTCTTCAAAATAAATGGTCTTATCCCAAGCGTTAATATTCTTCTTAGAAAAACTTGTACAGGCCCTATGATGGCAAAGAAAGAGACCTCTTAAAAATGACTTCTGTAGATCTTTATTTAGAAGCTTTACAGAGTTTAGCAAAGAGTTCTCGAGGTCTTCAGTATTAATAACTTGAGCTCTCAAATACCATAACTGCTTTAGGTGGGTTTGAGAGATCTCATCCCAATGAGACAAGATATATTTTCTTAGCAAAGGTCTGTTCTCAGAGTTCTTAAATCGCATTGAATATAGCTCTTCTATTGAACACTTATCGACAGAGAAACAACTAGTTACAACTACTTTCTTGGCCTCTGCCGCTTGTCTTTCACCGCGCTCTTTTAGCCTATTAAGAGAGGGAACTAAGACCCATCGGCCAAAGACTCCAACGGCAATTATAGTAAGGAGAAATGAGTGTTTCTTCATAGAGAAAAGTACCTAGATAAAAGTTTCACCTAAGGTTTAAAATGTTGACTACTTCCTGTCAAATAGGTAGATTTGCCGAACTGCCCAAAAACAAGATACTAACACAATAAAATCGAGAGTTTACATGGCCATTGAATTCACAGGCGCTGGTAAGAGAATCATAGAAAAAGCCCAAATGCTTAAAGACAATAACCTCTACCCTTTCTTCAAAGCAATTGAAGATTCGGAAGGAACAGTTGTTAAAGTTGATGGAAGAGATCAAATTATGGTTGGTTCTAACAACTACCTTGGTCTTACTCACCACCCACATGTGAAAGAAGCTGCTATAAAAGCGATCGAAAAATATGGAACAGGTTGTACTGGTTCAAGGTTTCTCAATGGAAACTTAAATATCCATGAAGAACTTGAAGAAAAGCTAGCAAATTATCTTGGTCATGAGTCTGCAATAGTTTTCTCAACAGGAATGCAAACTAACCTTGGTGCACTATCAGCAATCTGTGGTCCAAAAGACTGTATGCTTTTTGATTCAGAAAACCATGCATCTCTAATTGATGCTTCAAGACTAGCTCTTGGAGCAACATTTAAATTCAAGCACAATGATATGGAATCGCTAGAAGAGCAAATCGTATCTAATATAAATAGATTTCAAAAAGTTATTATAGTTGTTGATGGAGTATTCTCAATGACTGGTGATATCGCTAATCTTCCAAAGATTACTGAGCTAGCACAAAAGTATGGCGCTCATGTTTACGTTGATGATGCCCATGGTATCGGAGTTATGGGAGAGAAAGGAAGAGGAACAATGCACCACTTTGGATTAGCTGATAAAGTTGATCTGAATATGGGAACATTTTCTAAATCTTTTGCCTGTATTGGTGGAGTGCTTTCAGGAACTAAGGAATCAATTAATTATATCAAGCACGTTGCGAGATCATTTATGTTCTCTGCATCTATGCCACCATCTGCTGTTGCAACAGTAATGGCATGTCTTGATGTTATAAACGAAGACAATGACCTTCATGATAGACTTTGGAGAAATGTTGAGTTTATGAGAAATGGATTCAAAGAAATTGGTTTCTACACATATAACTCTCAAACACCTATCCTACCAATCTTTATTGGTGACGATATAAAGTCAATGCAAGTAACAAGCTTCTTAGCTGACAAAGGTGTTTTTGCAACTCCAGTTGTTCCACCTGCGGTACCTAAGGGTGAAGCACTAATCAGAACAAGCTATATGGCCTCTCACAATATTGAAGAGTTAACAAAAGTTCTTGACGTATTTGCTATGGCCAAGAAAGAATTTGATATCCCTTCACATATTGGAGAATAAGATGTCGATAGTAATCGAAAAAGTTAATCTGCTTGAAAGTAAGAAAGATAGAAAGAGATTCATCAACCTAGCATGGACTCTGTATAAGAATGATCCTTCATGGGTTCCTCATTTAAAAATGGAAATCGAGAAACTCTTTAATAAGAATCACCCTTTCTATGCAACTGCAGATGTGGCCTTTTGGATTGCAACTAAAGACGGTAAAGACGTTGGCCGTATCATGGCAATCGTTAATCATAACTTTATTAAATTTCATGACGAACAAACTGGTCATTATGGCTTCTTCGAAGCTCATGATGATCCAACGACATTTAAAGCACTATTTAATATTGCTGAAGAGTGGCTAAAGTCTCAAGGAATGAATAAGATGCAAGGGCCTTTCAACCCTTCAACTAACTACGAGTGTGGAAACCTTGTACTTGGTCATGGTGAAAGACCAGTCATGATGATGCCTTATAATCCAGAATTTTATCAAACACATATTGAAGGTCTAGGTTTTGAAAAGGCCAAAGATCTTGTAGCTTACCACCTCGATTCTAAATTTGAGATGCCTGAGATTATTCAAAAAATTTCAGCAAGAGCAGAAAGTAAGAATAATATTACATATAGAACAATTAGTAAGAAAAATTGGATGAAGGAAGTAGATTTGATGTATGAAATCTACAATGATGCCTGGGAACATAACTGGGGCTTTATTCCAATGACTAAGGACGAGTTCTATGGAACTGCTGGTGATCTTAAAATGGTTGCTGATGAAAGGCTTATTCTCTTCGCACTAGTTGACGGAAAGGAAGTTGGATTCATCGTTGCACTTCCAGATCTTAATCAAGTATTTCAACAAATCCCAAGTGGAAAACTTCTTCCTACAGGAATCTTTAAATTCCTCAATGCGAAGAAATATATGACAGGTGTAAGGGTTCTTACAATGGGTGTTAAGCAGGAGTATCGTAAGTACGGACTTGCTTCTATCCTCTATCAAAGATGTCATCAAAATATCCTTAAGTACCCTAAGTATGAAACTATTGAAATGAGTTGGATTCTTGAAGATAACCTCAACATGAATAAGCCACTTCTTAGAATGAATGCTAAACCGTATAGAAAATATCGTATATTTGAAAAAGGGATCTAATGAAAATTCTCGTAACTGGTGCGACAGGTTTTGTAGGTTCACACTTAACTGACAAATTAGTAGCTGACGGTCACGAGATATTCTCTCTCATTAGAAGTGAGACAAAGGCCAAGAGCTTTAATACTAAAGGGCAATATGTAATTGGCTCACTTTCCTCTAAGGAAAAACTATCTTGGATAAATGAGCTCCCAGAAGATCTCGACGCTGTTATTCATACAGCAGGAATTGTTCATGCTAGCGATATAAAAGTTTTTGAAGAAATTAATTTCTTAGCGACTAAGAATCTGACAGAACAACTTTCAAATAAATACAATAAGCTACATTTTACATTCATCTCATCTCTTGCGGCCGGAGGACCAAGCTCCCCCTCAAAAATGAGAACAGAGAAAATGCAAGACTCACCAGTTAGTGCTTACGGTGTGTCAAAGAAAGTAACTGAAGAGTATTTCTCAAAAGAGCTACCAACTAATTGGACATATAATTGTATCAGACCTCCAATGGTAATTGGTCCTAGAGATCCGGCCGTTCTTGACGTCTTCAAGATGGTTAAATCAGGATTAATTGTTGGGCCTGGCCTTGATTTTAAGACTAAGGAATATAGTTTTGTTTGTGTTCATGACCTAGTTGACGCAATTATATTACTCGCTACTAAGAAGTCTTCTGGCACGTACTATGTCGGTCATGATGAAGTCATTACCTTTGAAAAACTCATTAAGACTATTCAAGTTGAATTAAATAAGAAGTTGGTTTTTAACCTTCCTATTCCTACTCCACTATTAAGTGTCGCTGCAAATGTTGTGGCATTACTACCAATCCCTAATAGACTTACAAAAGACAAAGTTAACGAGTTAGTTCAAACTGCATGGTCATGTGACAATGAACTACTTAAATCGAATCTAGGTTTCTTACCTAAGTGGGACATTCAAAAAACGGTAGCACTTACAGCGAAAGACTACCGTGAAAGAAAGTGGTTATAACTCTTAGAACTTATTAAAACCTATAAGAAAAAGCTGGCCCGATAACTCCCTTATACTGAATATAAGAAAGCTCTAACTGACGCTCAAAGATCATTTTATATAGAGGATGATTTGTTTTATTCTTAGCGATTGCCCTAACACCCTCAGATGCAAATGCAGATAACCAAAATGACCCAACAACGTCAGATACATAGTGTCGTCCCTCTCTCACTCTTTGCATTGCAGAAAAGTAAGTTAGAACTCCAGGTATAGTTGCCCAATACGGACCATAGTATTGAAGAGTTTTAAAGAAGAGCACACTATAAGGTACGATATGACCACTTGGAAAAGAATTATCTCCTCTAAATCTAGTCTCCCACATACTTTGGCCTTCAGTATTTGGTCTAGAGTGACCAGGAATATAACTGATAATACCTGTCTCTATAAGAGTTAAATACATTGCCGCTGTATACTCTTTAGCAAACTCAACAGTCTTATTATTAGCTTTCTTCTTTCCTGTGTAATAAAGAGCTAGGGGAACAACTGGAAAACTAAAGACAACTCCCATATCTCCTGTGATATCGTATATCTTTCTAAGCTTCTTAGATCTTTCATTTCCACTTAATCTCTGATCTTCTTCAAAGCTATAGTAAGTAGTTGCAACGGCAGGAACGGCATAGAATAAATTATTTACTTCTTTAAACTGCTGAATAGATCCTTTATAGAAGTATTCAAATGTTTCTGCGAGATCTTGTTTAGGTGTATTTTCTGCTCTTACAAATGAAGAGATTAACAGTAGTAAAACTGATATTTTAAGCATTAATCTTCCTTAGGTCCTGTCACTGTTCTAAAAATATAGTCCCACAGAGGAGAGCTAACTCCATACTTAGCTTTCTCATGTCTAAAGTGGTGTTGAAGGTGAAACTTCTTCAAATACCTTCCAACTTTAGAAGTCATCTTAAAGTGATGAGTTGCATAGTGGATATAGTCATAACAAAGGTAGCCCACGATAAAGAATGCCATAAAAACAAAGATAAACTTCTCAGGAACTAGTAATGAAAAGAATCCATATAAAAGAGCAACGATTAGAATTGCTGGAACTGGTGGCATTACAAGTCTAGTTGGGTCATCTGGATCATCGTGATGAAGTCCGTGAAAGAGAAATACGAATCTTTCAGTTAATGGCCCGATAGTTGGCATATGAAAAACAAAGCGGTGTAAGATATATTCAGTGAATGTCCAAACAACTAAACCAATAACAGCAAATAGACCGCACTCTGCTAGAGTTATTCCATAGTCTACAAAAGACTTGTATAACCAGTAGCATACAACAGGCACCCAAAGTAGTAATGGTACTACAGGATGAACGTGTGTTAGTGATTCAAGGAATGGATTTTTAAAAATTCTTATCGACTTATATTCTTTCATATTTTTTCTACCTTTGACGCAATCTAATAGAAAAAATATATCTTGTAAATGAGACAATTAATAAGTTAAGTTCCTTTAATAATTATGGGATATATCATGAAAATATTATTCATTCTCTTATTTACAACGCTTAGCGTTCAAGCTTCGCCATATCCAGAACTTAGCAAATCTGAAGTGTCCAAGCTTGAAAATGGTGAATACATACTTGTAACAAAGAGTGTCAAAGATAGGCCATGGCCAGTCGTTATTTTCTACAAACTCATAGAAGCATCTAGTCTTGAGTCTGTAGCAGTCTTCTATGCCCTAGAGCACCAATCAAATTATATCCCTAACCTATTAAAGTCCAAAGTCGTAGGACAACGTGTGGCCACAGAGGCCGACGTAAGATACGAGTTAAAGATGCCCTGGCCACTAAGTAATGGAGACTATATCCATGGCCATAAACTTAGCTATAAGAAGCAAGAGAGCTATAAAGTAAATTGGTGGTTGGTAAAATCGAATACTGCCAAGGAAGTAAAGGGTTCTGCAATATTCTCGAATTATAAGGGCAACACTCTACTTAAGTACGAGTCCCTCGTTGTGCCTCAGTCATTTCTAGCATCTTTTGTAGAAGGAAAAATGTTGGAAGACGTAAAATCATCACTAGTCGCCATCAGAAAAGAGATACTTCGTATAAAAAATGATGATAAATCTATGATGAAAGAGCTTGCTGATAAAATTCATCAAACACTCAACGGTAAGTTTATATATTTTCCCAAAAAAAATAACTAAATCTTTCTGATTTAAAAGCTTGAGTAAAGAATTTTTTATACTTTAATTACAGCTAATTACAAATAGCTGATTATTCCACTCTACTCAGTGAAAGTAGGTGTAAGAAAATAGTTCTTTTATATTATTTAAAGTTCATTTAGAATAATTACATAAAGAGACATAGAGAGACACGTCGGCGTTTGAGGGAAAGGATTTTTCAAGAACGTCGTTTTTTTTCGCCTTTTTACAGCGCTAAGCCAAAGAAAATCTTAAGAAAATCCACGGCCATTCATAAGAAGATTAAAAATATCTACATAGTGTAAGAAATTATAGATTTAATTGGTTCCAACCTCTTCTACGAAGGGCTTCCACTTACCTTTCCACTCATTTACAGCTGCGTAAACGAGAACATTTGTAACTTCGTGTACGTCAATTGAGCAATAAGTTAAATGACGAGTATCTTGATGCATTCCTGCATCGATTGATGGGATTGTATTCCAAGTACCAGTGTTAAAATAGTACTTACCTTCAGGGAAACGTCTCCATTCCTGTAAGTGAGTGTGACCCATGACAACGGTATGAATACTAGGATCCTTTTTAATAATTCTTCTCGCCATCTTTTCGTAGCGAGGATAAATCGTGATCTGTTTTAGGATCTTTAACGATGTTTTAAAGTTCTTATTTTGCTTTGTATAGTAATCACCATATGTGGTTAGAACATACTCCACGCATGTTCTAAACAGCTTCCAAAAAAAAGCAGGGTCATGAAAGAGACACCACTTAATATAAGCAGACATAGGTCTTACCTTATCTATATAAGGCCTTTCTTTTTTTAGTTTTGGAAGAACATTAATGCAAAACAATGATCCCCATGGAAAATTAAGAATTCTCTTCCCTTGAGGGCCTCTAAGGAAGTAGCTATCCTTAGGTACTGTATTAATCGCTTCAAACCTATGACCATGTTCTATATGAACACCATGTCGAGAATATGTTTGGCAAAAGTGAACATCTCCACCACATAACTCTTGAAACTTTTTTTGCGCTCCAGGAAACTCCATTCCTGCATCGTGATTACCAATAACAAAAACGACTTCTTTATTAGGCGCCTTGAGAAACTTCTTAATTCCTTTAAAAACTTGAGAGTGTCCACGAGCGATATCTTCAATTTGTTGAATCGTCATTTCCTCATCAACAATATGTGTGAACACACCCTTTGTATCAATTTGAATAAGATTTAAAATATCACCATTTAAAACGAGAGTTGTTTTTTGAAGAAAGTAACGACCAGATGAAAAGTAATCACAGAATTCATAGAATCTTTCGTCTTCAAAGAAATCTTCAAGGATATTAAACTGACCATTCTTTAGAAACTTTCCCTTACCTAGGTGAAGGTCGGAAACAACAAGGTATTTCATTCGTTACTCATTTTCTTATCGTCTTTAAGAAGTTCATCTGCAGAACAGACTTTACCTCTTCCCGATTGTTTCGCTTTATACATCATCTTGTCGGCCATATTTATAATATCAACTTTTGTTCTCGCATCATTTGGAAAGTTTGCAATACCGATAGAAACGGTAAGTTTAAACTCTGATGCATCACCTATACCTTCACCTTCTTGAACAGTGAAGGTTTCAGATTTTATATTTTCTAATATTCTATCTGCAACGATTTGAGCTTCTTTATATTCAGAAAAAGGAATTAAGACAACAAACTCATCCCCACCATAGCGGTAACAAAGGTCACCATCACGGACAGTGTCTTTAAGTATTTTCGCAACATCTTTTAAAAGAGAAGAACCCACAAGATGTCCATGCCCATCATTAACCTTCTTAAAGTGATCAATATCAACGAAAATTAGAGAGAATGACTTTCTCATCTTTTCATATTCATCCATTGCATAATCAATATCAATAACAAATTTACGTTGATTATAAAGACCTGTTACATCATCGATATGAACTAATGACTTGAGATTATCCGCTTCTTTATAACGGCTTATTTTGGTTAATGTCGCAGACATAAATTGATGAAAATAATCGAGAACATTGTCAGCTATATCTTTCTTTATTTTAAAACAAGTGTAGAAGTGTTGTGTTTTATATATTCCACAACCAAGAGAGTACACCCAATAATCACCTATCTCTTTTCCACCATGTTTCGTATCTTCAGAAGAGTTTTCAATTAGCTCTTTCATTAATGATACTTCTTCTGGTGAATAATATATCTCTTCTTTTCCACGATTCCAAAAATCTCTGATAGCAGCTTTCTTTGAAGCCTTAGAGCGTGAGAACATAAGAACTGGAGATGCACCAAATTGCGTTTGCCAAAAGTTATCAAGGTATTCAAAAAGGTGCTTTAGATCATCGACATCTTCAAGACGACAAATGAACTCTAAAATTTTCTGATAATCTTCAGTAATATTTTGCAAGCTCTATCCCTTTAAAGATCTAAGTCCTTAGTAAGCTCTTCTATATCAATTTCCTCTTCTAAGAAATTAAGAGAGTTCCTAAGAGTGCCAACAACTTTATTTAACTTGTCTTCTAGCACGGTACGATCTTTTCTGGACTGACGTTCTTTAATAGAGACGTTTTCCATATTAAACTCAAGTGAGTCTATCTTTCTCTTTAATTCTAGTATTTTTAAATCTCTTCCCTTTACTTTCGAATCAGCGTCCATTGTGACTAACTCAAGCTGACTTTCGAGATCTTTTTCTCTCTGTTTGATTTGTCCAAAGTCGACTCTAATCTTGTGTCCAAGCCTCTCCATTTCTTTTTGGTAGCTCTTATTCTTTGCATCTAAAATATCTCGTTTTTCTGTAGCAACATTTAACTGATGCTTCATATCCTCGAGTTCAGCAAGGTGCCTTTTCTTTAAAATAGAAATCTCTATTTTAAGCTCATCTGTATCGGCTTTATGATTTAAATTATCTTGTTTAGAGTTTCTATTTTCTTCTTCGAGTCCATTGATTTTTTCAAGTAGAACTGTGCGATCATCTTTGAGCTCTTGAAGAGTTACTCTTAAATCTAGTAACTCATTACTAGAAAGAGATGTCAGAAGTTGTCCAGGATCAGCTGGTGCTTCTACTGTCTTTTGACTTGCAGTAGCGGCCGGTGGAACCTCTTGCTCAACTTCGCTAAGTTCATTAGGCATATCAATCGCTTGAGTTTCATCTTCAGAGGCAGCGAGAATATTATCTGTTGTCGATGTAATTGTTTCTGTCTGATCACCTAACATAATATTTAGCTTAGTTTTGAAAGTTCCTGTCCCAACACTATTAGGCTGATCCTCTTCAAAACTCTCATCCAAAGAATCGCTTTCACAAATATCAACATCGTCTGCATCAAGATCAAGAGATGTATTAGTTAGAGTGGCCACAACAGTCTTTCCTGTATCCTCTCCAATACTTTCATCATCTAATGAATCTGCATCGAGATCATCTAAACTATTTAAGTCATCATCTAAATCATCAAGACCATCGAGATCTCCCATCTCATCACTCATATCTGAATCAAGATCGTCAGCAGAAAGTGAAAGATCGTCATCTGCAAGTTCATCGTCCAAAGAGTCATCAAGACTATCAGACTCTTCAGTAGTCGCCGTAGTAGCATCGAGATCTAAATCACCTGCACTAGGTGCTTCAGGATCAGCATTTTCAATTTCATCGCCTTCTTCACTTAATGAAAGGTCAGAGCTTTCACCCATTGAAAGGTCCAGGTCGTTTGCATTACCTTCTTCAGAAGTAGAGTTTTGTATTTCATCATCTTCAGCAGATAGAGAGAGGTCATTGTCGTCAAGTCCACCAAGGTCAAGACCTTCATCTGCAGGAGCAGACTCTCCATTATCTAAATCATCATCTGACTCACTTAGAGAGATATTTGAAGATGACATCTCCCCTAAATCAAGGGCACCGTCATCTACGTCCTGTGACGAGTCTTCAGAGTCTAATGAATCTTCATCATCACTATCTCCCAACTCTAAACTAATGTCATGCTTAGTGGCCTCTGCCTCTTCTTCCGGCATATTAAAATTAAGTCCACTGTCGTCATCATCATTACTATTAGTCATGGAAAATTCCTTAAGCTTATAAACATTATCTACTGCTTCTTGTAGTTTCTTATTTTCTGGTATGTCGTAATTGGCCTCAGTTGAAAGGTCAACGCCACGACTTCTTAAAGCAGTCTCATCTGACTGCCCTTGAATAACAGACACTTCTTCTAAGTTAGAGAAGTATTCAATAACGACATCTTCTCCAAATGTGTCTTCACAGGAAGAGCTTTTAAAATCTTCATGTAAAAAGAGTTTCCACAAGGTATCTTTAAAGCGAGAAGCAATACTCTTTAAGGACTCTTCGTCCAAAAGAGTTAATAAGATTAGCGAGTCTTGCTCGACAGAATCTGCACCCGTAAGAGAATCTAGTTCAGTAACAATCTGAACGTGTCCTTCGAAATCTGTATCACTGAGTTGCTTTTCTTTATCAAAAATTACTACTTTCATTGAATTTTCCTCATAAATAATCATAACTCACCAAGGCATTTACTCCAACTATGGGAAATCATGTCTATTTTATTCATCCTTTGACTTGATGATATGAACTAATCTGGTCTAGAATATGAGTATTGTTAAATATTTAGAGTTCAAGGAAATATATGAAAACCTTAGTATTACTATCAAGTTTTTTACTAAATTTTGCCATAGCAGCTGAAGACTACCTTCCAGCACCATTACTTCTTTTAAATGACTATTTTTCACATCATGTGATTGTTGCAGAAAAGTCGACTCATATGCTTTACTTATATAAGAATGAGGGCGGACTACCAGTCCTCAAACAAAAGTACCAAATGGCCACAGGTAAAAAGGCCGGAGACAAGATATTCCAAGGTGACCACAGAACACCAGAAGGGATTTACCACTTCTCAGAATTCTTAACTCACCAGGACCTGTTAAAGAGACATGGAAAGTCTGGGGAAATCTATGGTGTCGGTGCGTTCGTAATGAACTACCCTAATCCAATCGATAGATACACGGGTAAGACAGGTGGAGGAATCTGGCTTCACTCAACAAATGATGAAACGCGAATTGATAAGGGCCTTGATTCTCGTGGATGTATCGTTGCTCACAATCAAAATCTTATTAAAATTTCACAATATATAGAGCTTAATAAAACACCTATTGTTGTCGTTCACAATCTAGACCATCTTAATAAGAAAGCTTGGCAAGGAAACAGAGATAAAATCATGTCTACTGTAGAAAGCTGGGTTGAGGCATGGAGATCAGAGGACTTCAAAACATATATTTCTCATTATAGTAAATCTAAATTTAAAGACCCTAGTAGAGGTTCATACAAGACTTTTAGAAATTATAAAAGAGCTGTATTTGCAAATCCAGGAGCTCCAGAAATTGGTCTTAGTAATTTAACAATTTTAAAAACACAAGACTATGCCGTAGTAACTTTTAAACAAGACTATACATCAAACACTATCCAAGATGCTGGAAAGAAAATCTTATACCTTCAACAAGATGCTTATTATAACTGGAAAATTGTAGCAGAAAGATGGACTAAGCACGGGATAGACGAAGAGCAATCAACTGACACTGTTGCTTTTGAACCGAAGATGCGCTTCTTTGACTCACAAGATCCAAGGCAAATCTTTACAAAGAATATTAACCTTACACAATCTACACAGAGCAATAACTAATGAATACTAAAGCGGCCAAGGATAAGGTTTCTTTCATACTTTACGAAGATAACAAAATTCCAAGATACCACCAGTTTAAACCACAGGTTTATAAGTTTCTCATCTATGGTCCAACAATCCTAACTATGTTTAGTGTACTAGTTCTTGTTGGAACTTACTTTTATACTAAGAATGTAGAAAAGCATGTTAGATCTAAAGAACCTGAAATGATAAAACTTCTAAGAACTGAGAATGCTCTTGTTAAAGAAAGATCTTCAGAATTAACAATTTTAAACAAGAGGCTAACTCAGAAGCTATCAGCAGAGGTTCCTAAGACTCCCCTTGCTGCTCTTAACTTCATCTCTCCAGTTAGTGGTCAAAAAGATTTAACAAACCCTGCAAGAATAAATATTCAAGACATCAAAGTTGAAACGGTAGATAAAAAGCTTCACGTCAGATTTAATATCGTTAATGTGACACCTGAAAATACAAAGTTGTCTGGATATATTCATCTATTTGTTACTGATGGTAACTCGATTCAAAGGTACCCATCAGAGGTTGAAGAAATTGATACTTTTAACCTATCCTACAACTCAGGGGAATCGTTCGCGACATCAAGGTTTAGACCAGTTGAAGCAGTCTTCCCTACACTACCTAAGAAGTCTAACGTCTTTAAGATTATTATATTCAATAGGCTCGGAGATCTTATTCACCAACAGCAGTTTAAACAGCAAGTGAATAGGTAGGGAGTCATAATGGAGTTAGATAATCAGTCATTTTGTTTTTTCGGTAAGAATACAAAAATCAATGGAGACCTTTTTCTAGAGGGACCTTCACATATCTCTAGTACTATTGAAGGAAGTATTACAGTAAAAGAGAATCACAAACTATCCATTGAACCCACAGGTCTAGTGAAAGGTCGACTTAATGCCTATGATATAGATGTCTATGGAAAAGTTGATGGAGAGATCGTTTGTCATGGAACTTTACGTATATTCCCATCTGCCACAGTTTCTGGAAAAATCACTGCAAAAGGCCTAGTAATTCAACCTGGTGCTTCTGTAAATATGATTGGACACACTAACGATTAATTCACTATTTAAGTTTAATTTATTGAGAGTCGTGACGATAAGTTACTGATGACCAATTACAATTTAAAGAATATCCAAAATTCTCAGCGCAAAGAATTTGCCATCTCTACTTTGGTGATCGCTGGCGTAATTATCACATCTATATTAACCCATTCATGGTTTCAAAAAAACTTACGACTTAAGAATAAAAGCCTACTTGCAAAGAATGTCGAGCATTTATCAAATATAGTCTATCAAAGACTTGAAAGGCGTCTTCATAGGCTAGACCACCTTGCTAAGAGATATAACCACAGAAGTGTTGAAGGCTGGATTGAGGAAGTTAAAATAAGCCATAAAGAGTTTAATGACTTACAAGCAATTGAATGGGCCGACAGATCGACAAAAGTTAAAATAATCTATCCACTAAGTGGTAATGAAGTAGCTCTAGGACTTATTCTCAACAAAGAAAAAGAAAGACGCCTTGCAATTGAATCAGCAGTAATTGATGAAGAATATCTTATAACGAATCCAATTAACCTTAAACAAGGTGGCAAGGGATTTCTATCAATTCATCCGACTTATAAGAAAGCTGTACACAATGGATTTGTTGTAGGAGTTTTCAAAGCAGATAAGATTTTCTCGGCAATTGTTGACAAGAAGTACCATGTTCAAATTAAGATTGGTGATAAATTGGTATTTACCCAGGGAAAATTCTCAAACAAAGACTCATCTAATACAAGTCATCGAAATAGTTTTCAAATTAATATCGGAAAGAAGCTATTTAAAGTTTCTCTATATAAGGTAGTTCATAAAGACTTTCTTAATATAAATGAGTCAAAGCTCTATACATTCTTTATCACCATATTTGATATTCTATTCTGTCTCTTTATAGTATTCAATTATAGAAATCGTGCAAAGTTAGCAAAATCAAAAGAAAGATACAAAGATGTTTCGATGGAACTGGATATGGCGCTAGAAGGCGCAGGTCTTGGAGTCTGGGATTGGGATTTATTAGATAACTCCGTTCGCTTTGATAGGCGCTGGTGTGAAATGTTAGGTCTAAAGTATGAAATAACAGAAATGAACTTAAGCACATGGGAAGGAAGAGTCCACCTTGATGACATAAAACAGTGCTATCTCGATATAGAAAACTATATTTCAGGAAACTCAGATCTGTATGAAAATACCCATAGAATGAGACATGCTGATGGCAGATGGATCTATATTCTAGACAAAGGAAGAATTTCCGCAAGAGACTCAAATGGAAAACCAATAAGGTTTACTGGTACCCACTTAGATATTACCCTTATAAAAGAACAAGAAGCTAAAATATCTGAGTTATATAAGACTCTTAATGAAACAACTCTTATCTCTGAAACAGACTCTTCAGGGAAAATAACTCATACTAATGAGAGTTTTCAAAGAATTTCAAAGTATAGTGCTGAAGAACTGTTAGGGAATGATCATAGAATTGTTAATTCCGGACACCATAGTAAAGAATTCATTAAAAACTTATGGGACACCATTCAAAGAGGCGATGTTTGGCGAGGGGAAATAAAGAATAAGGCTAAAGATGGAAGCTTCTATTGGGTATACTCCTCTATCTACCCATCTAAAAATTCAAATGGTGATATCGAGAAGTTTGTATCAATTAGATACGACATAACTGATAAGAAATTAAATGAAGAAAATAAATTATTTGAAACTCGATGCCTAAGATATAGTGACAAGCTATCTAAGATTCTTCACGGCTTAAGGAGAAGCTCTTCAGAGCAAAAAGATATCTTAGACCTATACAAGATAATTTTAACATCAATATGTAATGAACTTAACTGGTCTGTGGCGCATATATATACAGTTAATCAAGACGACCGAAATGAGCTAGTTCCTTCTAAAGTCTGGTACGAGTCCTCACCATATAAATTTACGAAATTTATAGAAGTTACAGAGGCCACAAATTTTAGAAAGGGTAAGGGCCTTCCTGGACGAGTCCTACAAAGTCAGGATATCGCCTTCATTAAAGATGTAAATAAAGACAAGAATTACCCAAGAAATAAGAAGATTACAAATATAAATCTACACAGTGCTATCGGGATACCTGTCATTTACAATACCGAAGTCATTGCTGTAATCGAGATGTATTCAGAAGAAACGAGACAAAGAGATGAAGCTTTGATGCAAGTACTTCACGATAAAATTCCACAGATTGGTAATATAATTGAGCAATTTAAATACGAAGAGAGTCTTAGAGATGCGAGAAACTTAGCAGAGAAATCATCCAAGGCTAAATCAGACTTTCTTGCAAATATGAGTCATGAAATTAGGACTCCAATGAATGGAATGCTTGGCATGGTAAGCTTACTTAAAGATACCAAGTTAAATGATAACCAAAGAGAAATTGTTAATACTCTTGATTTAAGTGGTAGCGGACTTTTATCTATACTTAATGACATTCTCGATTTTAGTAAAATTGAATCAAATAAAGTAGAAATTGAAAGAATCAGCTTTAATATCAACGACAGTTTAAGTGAAATAACTAACCTACTGTCTTTTTCAGCTAAGGCAAAAGGCACTGATCTAAACTACAATATATCAAAAGAAGTCCCAAAGTTTGCAATTGCAGATATCACAAAAATAAGACAAGTTCTCATAAACTTAATCTCGAATTCAATTAAGTTTACAGCGTCAGGAAAGATTGATGTTATTGTCACAATGAAAGATGATCTTTTAAAGTTTCAAGTAGTTGATACCGGGCTAGGAATGAATGAAGAGAGTTTATCTAAACTATTCACACCTTTTACTCAAGCCGACAACAGTACAACTAGAAAATTTGGAGGTACAGGGCTTGGTCTTTCCATATCAAAGAACCTAATTAAACTAATGGGTGGAGATATTGATGTCGAAAGTCAATTGGGTCAGGGATCAACCTTCACATTCACTATTCCTATAGAAGAAAATAACGAACTAGAGAAAATAACAAATCACTTAGAACAAGAAAAGACCCTACATCTAAAAGGACCAATTAGCATCCTTATTACTGAAGACAATAAAATAAATCAAAAGCTGGCAGTAGCATATTTATCAAAAATTGGCCTTTCTGCGGATATTGCTAATGATGGTGTTGAGGCCATAAAGAAAGTATCAAAGAAAGATTATGATATTGTCTTTATGGATCTCCAAATGCCAAATATGGGTGGAATTGAAGCAACAATTGAGATAAAAAAGCAATTAGAAGAAGCTAGTCCAATTATTGTCGCTATGACAGCAAATGCTTTTGAAGAAGATAAAAGGGCATGTAAAGATGCTGGTATGTCTGATTTCATCTCAAAACCAGTGAAAATTGAAAAGGTCATAGATATTTTAAATAAATTCTTTGCATAAAAAAGCCCCTACTTGAGGGGCCTTAGCATTATAGAAACTTCTTATATGAGTGAACTTTAACAGGGCCAAGTTTTTTTAACCTCTTTAAAAGATTCTTTTGCCCCAACACAACAATATCAACTCCATTCCATGGAAATGTTTGCTTTATTAACTTTGCCACTTCAGCGGCAGATGTTGAATCCAAAGTCTTATTATAGTCAAAGAATCTCTTATAACTGTGACCAACATGATCTAGAAACATTAGCTCTTTTATAAAGCGAGATGAGCTTTCAAACTGAAATGGAAAGCCACCTTTCAAGCTCATCTTTACAGTTTTAATTTCTTCTTGGGTAATCTTTCCTTCACCCTTTTCTTTAAGAACATTCTTTGTAACATTGAGAAGTTCTTCAATTGATTTTACTTTAGTAAAAGTATTAATGACTGCACGTCCATAATTCTTCTGTCCACCGGCATAAGCATATGCTGAATACGTTAGACCTCTTTTAACTCTTAATTCAGACATAAGAACTGAAGTAAATCCACCACCAAGGTAGTGGCCCATTAGACCTAATTTTTCGAATTCATCAAACTCTCCAGGAGCTAGGAACTTCCCCATAACCACTTGAGCTTGATTGGCCTTTGGAACAGTAATTAAGTGTATCTTGGCCTTCTTCTTCTTATACTTATAAGTTACTTCTCTCTCAAACTTAGCGTTTGTATTCCACCCACATTCATTTAAAACAATATTCTTGATATTTAATGCAGACTTAGGACCCGAGATATAAACTTTCTTTTTTACCTTCTGATTGAAGTATCTTAGCTTATTTCTTAAGTGCTTAGACTTAATCTTACTGATCGTTTTAATTTTTCCACTTACTGGATTAGAAAAAGGTGAACCTCCAAGACTAATCTCTCTAAATGCCATTGAGGCAAGTTTTCCATGAGAGTTAACCATATTCTTTCTAGAACTGATCGTTGATCTCTTAAACTTTGCAAGTTCTTTAGAAGGAAAAATTGTGTCCTTAAACATATGACAAACTTTCTTCATCGTTGGAATGATATCTTTAGAAAGACCCGAAACAGTATACGTTGAGTATTCATGTACAGATTTACCTCCAACACTAACTCCATAGAAATCTAGGTTATCGGCGATCTCTTTTAAAGAAAACCTATTCGTCCCTGTTTCTAAAAGGTTAAACATTGTATTGGTTTCACCTTTTCGACTACCGTCTGAAAGACTTCCATCAGCAAAGTAGAAAATGACATCGTAGGTTGGAAATCTATCATCTTCTAACCAAGTAACTTCGATATCGTCCCACATCATCTTATGAATTTTATCTGCAATATCGTTTGCTTGAATACTTATTGTCAGTAATAAACTTAAAAATATCTTCTTCATTATATTATCCTAAATTATTTTCTATGTTTCTTAGAGTGCTTCTTCCATACAGAAATGAATGCTGACTTCTTAGGGTTTAAATACTTATTACAAGCGGCCTTAACTTTTTCAACTGTCATAGAGTTGTAAATAGCTAACTCCTCTTCGTACTTCTTATAATCTCCATAGAAGAATTCATTTGAACCAAGAAAGCTTGCTAGTCCTGCATTTGTCTGTATTCCACTATAGTAACCTACAAGAAGGATATTCTTTGTTTTTTGAACATTCCTTGGAGTTACTGCTATATGACAGGCCTTCTTTAAACTCTTCATTAATGATCTTCTAAACTTAGTAAGACTCACCTTATCTAGTAGTTGTCCTTGAATAAAGAAAACTCCACTATTTTTTAGTGTATAGTTTGCAGCATAGATACTTGTTAGCTTAGGCTTTCTATTCATTACGAAAGTTTGAGTAAGATAAGAGCTTGTTCCCGTACCTAGAATACTTGAAAGAAAGTCCAGAGCATAACCATCCTCAGTCCCTACTCCAATTGAAGGAAAACTTAGTGTAAACATTGGCGTTGCACTTTGTCCGTGTACCTTTTTAACGACAGGAAGCTTTGCCTTAGAGATATATCTCTCTTTTCTATCAAGCTTTTTCTTTAGGGCGTCAAGATTTTCATTTGCAGGAATTTTACCAAGCTTTGCTTCAAGGTAATCCACTACAGCATCGGCCTTAACATCTCCAACGATAACCATGATTGCATTGTTAGGTGCATAGAAGTCTTTATAGAAGTCCATCATCTTTTCTCTGGAGAGATTTTGAACATCTTTTTCTTCACCAATGACAGAACCTCCATAAGGAGTTCCTTTGAACATTGTTTTCATCATTGATTGATAAATTTGACCACGAGGACTATTCTCGTATCTCATTTTTCTCTCTTCAAGAACAACCTTTCTTTCTTTTTCAAAGGCCTCAGGTTCCAATTCAAGATTGGCCATTCTTTCTGCCTCTAAATTAATAATTTTCTCAATTGTATAACTTGGAACATTTTCATAATAAACAGTATTATCAAATGTCGTATAAGCGTTTGAGTTTCCACCGTTACTTTCAATAAACTTTGAAAAAGTTCCAGCAGGATTATTCTTAGTCTTCTTAAAGAGCATATGTTCTAGAAAGTGAGTCGAACCAGTTGTGCCCTCATACTCATATCTTCCACCTACATCATAGTACGTATAGAGAGAGAATATTGGCAGTTTATGGTTTTCAGAGATAAGAACTTTCATACCGTTTGATAGAGTTCTCTTTTCAACATCTAACTTAAGGTTTAGTTCACTTAAACTTCCAGCGAACTTGTTTTTCTTCGAGCTTGTCTTAGTAATGTTCCCGCAAGAACTTAAGAGCAATCCGAATAAACAGATATAGACACTTCGTGACATGGTATAAAACTCCTATTTTATTATATAATTAACTTAAAAAGTTATCATTTTCTTGGCAATATAAACTTATGAAGACAAAAATTACGATATTAGGCTCAGGAACAAGTACCGGTGTTCCACTTCTTGGATGCTCTTGTGCTGTATGCACATCGGACAATCCAAAGAATAAGAGATTGAGAACAAGTTTTTTCTTACAAACGAAAAAAGGAAATCACATTCTCATTGATGCAACTCCCGACTTAAGGACTCAGTTACTTAGGGCCAATATCAAAAATGTCGACCAGACAATCATAACACATGATCATGCCGATCATGTACACGGAATAGATGATCTTAGACCTTTTTGCTTTGGGCCTCCTCCAAGGTCACTACCTGTCTACACTCACAAGGAATGTCACAAGGCATTAATTGAAAGATTTCCCTATATATTTGAAAAAGATTACTTCAATGAAAATAGGCCGGTATTAGGAGGAGGTATTCCTCGCCTACATATAAATGAAGTAAATAGTGATGGAGAAGATGTTGATATAAACGGCGACAACTTTCAATTTCACCTGCTTCCCCATGGGCATCATAAATCAATGGGGATTATTCATGGAAGAATTGGAATCTTTATCGATTGCAGCACCATCCCTACTCCAGTAGTTAAAAAGCTTAATGGATTGAGCCTAGACCTTCTCATCATTGACTGTGTCAACAACGGTAAACACAAGACACACCTAACGACAGAGACGGCTTTTGAACTCATTAAAAGGATTTCTCCTAAAAAGGCACTACTCATTCACATGGGACACCGACTCGAACACAACCAACTTGAAGAACTATGCCGCGACGAATTTAAAGACTCCAGCATTGACGTCTCTGTCACTTACGACACTATGCATATAGAAGTGTAAATTTCCGCTTGATATTTGGCGTAAAACATTTATATTGGGCGGATATTGTAATAACAGGAGATGAGTATGAAAATCGGTATTCCTAAGGAAATCAAAAATAATGAAAACCGTGTTGGCCTAGTTCCAGGTGGAGTTAGACAACTTATTCATGATGGAAATGAAGTATATGTAGAAACTAATGCCGGTGTAGGTATTGGTATCTCAGATGAACAATATATTAATGCTGGAGCTAAAATTCTTCCAAGTCTTGAAGATGTATTTGCAACCGCAGAAATGATTATAAAAGTAAAAGAGCCTCAAGCAAGAGAGATCGCTCTATTAAGACCACATCATATTCTTTATACATACCTTCACCTTGCGGCGGATATGCCACAAACGACAGGTTTAATGGACTCTGGTTCAACTTGTATTGCGTACGAAACAATTCAACCAGAAGATAACTCTCTTCCACTTTTAACACCAATGTCTGAAGTGGCCGGAAGAATGTCTACTCAAATTGGAGCATCATATCTTCAACTAGATAATGGTGGAAAAGGTATCCTACTAGGTGGTGTACCAGGGACAAGAAGAGCAAAAGTTACAGTTATTGGTTGTGGAATTGCAGGAACAAATGCAATCAAAATGGCAATGGGAATGGGAGCTGACGTAACAGCAATTGACCTTTCTACAAAGAGACTAGCTGAGCTAGATGATCTTTTTGACAATAGAATAACTACTCTATTTTCAAATATAGAAAATATTGAAAATTCAGTAATTAACTCAGATTTAGTTATTGGTGCAGTTCTAATACCTGGAGCAAAAGCTCCAAAGCTTGTGACAAGAGAGATGATCTCTAAAATGGAAAATGGTTCTGTTGTAGTAGATATCGCTGTTGATCAAGGTGGATGTATTGAGACTTGTAAGCCTACAACACATGAAAACCCAACTTTCTTAGTAGATGGTGTTGTTCATTACTGTGTTGCAAATATGCCTGGTGCTGTTGCACAAACATCAACTTATGCCCTTACAAATGTAACTTTAAAGTATGCAAGAATGATTGCTAAGTTTGGTGTTGCTGAAGCGGCACAAATGGATGAAGCATTTAAAAAAGGTATCAATATTTACAAAGGTGACCTAGTTTACGAACAGGTTGCAAAAGATCTCGATCTTAAATACACTGAATTAAATATTTAAAAAAGTTTAAGGGCCTTTTTTAGGGCCCTTTTTTTATGGGTTTAATTTCTATGTTATATAAGTTTCTTCTTACTCTTCTTATATTCTCAATTACAATAAGCTGTTCACTTACAAAGAAAGACCTTCTCACTCATGAAGTTCTTTTACCAGAGAACTGGCAAGCTCAAATAGCGCTACCTCTTGAAGATAGAGTTATCAAAGAAAGTAAATTAAATATTCAAGACTTTATTAAACAGTGGAAGCAAGTAAACACTATTGACTATAAAGGGATCGAATCAGAATCAGAGCTACAAATAAAGCTAATCAAAAAATATATTAGGGTTCTTCCTAAATCAGTCTACGACTTCTTAAACAATAAAGTCGCTGGAATCATCCTTGTTGAAGATCTTAACATTCCTCTTGTTATACAATCAGTGAGCTCAGAGAGCGGCCACTTTCTGATATTCCTAGACAGCAAGATAAACTCACTAGGACTCAATGATTGGTACACTTGGCGAGAGTTTTCAGCATTTGGTCAAGAAGATAGTAACTTTGTAATTGAAGCATTCTTAAGTCATAAGAATTCTCAAAAAGACACTTTCAACTACGTAATCTCCCAAGCAGTTGCATTAATCCTTAGTGCTGATACTAAGTTATTTCCAAAGGACTTATCCAAGCAACCACTAAAGAACCTCAACTTTATTAAGCGCAGCTGGATCAATAATAAAGGAATTATACAGTCTCACCATGATAACCTTCTAGATGAAATGAGGTATTTATCGTTCTATGGTGGATCCACGAGAACATTCACACGAGATAAGATCTACAGCTTTTATCAAAGACTAGAGAAAACTAATTTTGTAAATCTCTATTCAACAACAGGTGCTCTTAGAGACTTTGTTGAATCTATTGCTGTATATATGCACGTCTATATTTTTGGAAAGCCATTTCAAATTGATTTCTATGAAAGTGAAACTCTACTTGAAAGTTACTCTCACTGTCTTAATCTTCCAAGGTGTCTTGGAAAGAAGAAAGATCTGACTAAAATACTCAATCAACATATTAACTAATAGTATACAATTATCCTCCCTTGTTATAACTCTCCCATCGGTTTAAAATTGATAGTGGAGATTTTATGACTGGAAACAAAACGATTGATAAAGTACTCATCCTTCTACTCATCCTTGCAACAGGAGGAGCTCTTGGAACGTTTATTTTCACAGAAAAAATCTTTAAGAAACCTCTACCAAATAATGAAGTCGAGTTGAGTAAGCTTAAAAATGACACAAAAGGTATCTCTACTCCAGACTCATATAAGCTTGATAAAATTACAGTTAATATTACATCAAAGAATAGAAGACTAAGGTTTTTAGATGTTCAAATTCACCTCGTCGTTTTTAAGAAAGATCAAATTTCACTACTTGAAGAGAATAAGCCAATCCTAAATGATATTATAATTGATGTTGCTTCCGGTATGGAGCCAGATGAGCTAAATTCAATTGCAGGAAAGTTAATTTTTGAAAATAGAGTTAAGAAGAACGTTAATAATCATCTAAAGAAAGTCGTGGTTAAAGAGCTCTTTTATACTAAGTTCGTAGTTCAGTAACAGGTAGAGCTAACTTAAATGTAGTCACACCATCTTCACTTTGCGCTTCAATTTTTCCATTATATGAATGAGCTATTTTTTGAGAAAGGCTCAAGCCTAGGCCGACACCTTTCCCTGGAGACTTTGAGCTATAGAATGGAACAAAGATCTTCTTAGTATCTTTAATTCCTCCTCCAGTATCTGAAACACATATTTTTAAATTAGAATCAGAATTTTCAGTATAAATTTTTATTTCTTTTTTAAGATCATCTGAATTTTTAGAAACTGAATCAAATGAATTATTTAAAAAACTTAGTAAGACTTGGCTTACATCTTGTTTTTTACAGCTGTAGGAAACAGAGTTATCAACGCGACTTGTATCTAGTACTATCCCATGGTCTTTAAACTTTTCACTGCATAGAACTAAAGTAGATTTTATTATATCAGCAAGTAGAATATTCTTTCTATCTTCGGAGACTTCGCTTTTACTAAAGGACTTCATCCCCTTAATAACATCAGTCACTCTTTCGTGAGACTCAATCATCTTATCAAGTTTTTTAAGTATAACTTCACTATCAAATTCATTCTTTTCTATTTTGTGCTTAAGTACTGTCGCTGTTCCCTGAGCTATTGCTATTGGGTTATTTATTTCATGGGCAATACCAGAGGCCATCTCTCCCAAATTGACAAGATTTGCAGCTTGCTCATTTAACGTTCTCTGTTTAGCAACCTGCTCTTTAATCATCTTATCTTCATGGATATCTACACATGCGACAAAGACTTCATTTCCACTTCCAAAGTCATACTTAGAAAAACTACACATAAACCATCTCTCTCCTTCGGATGTAGAGATAAGCAGTTCAACCATCTCTTGATCTTGCTTAGAAACGAAGAATGAATGTATTTCACTTGATATTACTTTGTTTAGATTTGTATCAAATAATGATTTATTAAGGATGTCTTTTCTTTCACCAATGAGACGCTCCATTTTTTTATTTAAACCTCTAAAGAGAAAGTTAGAGTCGATCCACAAAATATGAGACGGGAGCATATCGATAAATATTTGAAGTTGGTTTTCTCTTTCTTGAGTTAATTGAAGCAAGTCCACTGTTTGGTTCTTAAGCTTAGTAAGCTCACTTACACGATTTAGCATTATAGGACAGTAAACTAAGATAATAGCTGAAATTACATAGGACGTTGTCGTTCCGACGTTTAATAGCCATATGAAACTAGGAAACAGTAGCGCCATAAATGTTACAAAGAAAAATTTCGGAATATGAAAGAGATACGATGCACATGCCTCTAAAGTTGCCATTATAAATACCCAAGTGGCAAGGTGCGCGGTTGATAGAAAACCAAAATGCCACCCTTGAAAAACAAGGAAGAATCCTAAAGATCCGGTTAGAAGACATGTTAAATAGAAATATGACTTTTCAAATATGGCCTGTGTATTTTCAGAACTATCAGAACTAAACTTCGCCCCCAGTGTAATAATAGCGACACTTAAAAGACTTATAAATATCGCAAAAGGAATGAATACCGTTACGAACATCTCATCATGAGGCGAGACAAACCATAGACCCAACAAGGTAAGAAAATTACCTGGTGTATTGGTCTTGGCCGCTTGAAAAATAGCGCTTCGTCTAAATTTTTGTGCGTACTCTCTTCTCTCCATGCATAAGTTATCGGCTAGCAATCTCAACTAGTTTAATTGGCAAGATATCTTCAATATATATAATTTACAAAAATCATCGGGATACTTTGTCATACATGAAATAGTTCGCTATAAATCCAAAAAAAATCACAACGGAGAGAATATGAAACTATTTAAAGCAGCTTTAATAACAGGTCTTCTTGGACTTGGAACAGTACAAACATCACAAGCAGCTATTGCATCTATCGCCTTTATGGGTGGTGCCTTTGGTGTTGCAGCTCAATATGGTCTAGTCGGACTAGGATGGGCCTATGTAGGGAATAAAATTCAAGGGAGAAATGAAACTCTTGGTTATATTGCACTAGTATCAGGACTTATTATTCTTGATGAAAACAATGGAAAAGTAGAGTTTTCAAAGGTTTCTAAGGAACAAGCAATCCTTAAAGGTTTAACTCATTCTGAGCTTGAGTCTTATAATGCGGAGATTGAAGAAGTTAATATCGTATTCTCTGAAGTAACATCACAAGTAAACCAAGATATGGACAAAAGTGATCTAGAAGCTCTTTGGCAAGATCACTCTGACTTTCTTTCTTTAGAGACTTTTACAGCTCTTAAAAAGATTGTTAAATAGTTTTCAAACACAAGTACCTTAAATTACTAACCTGAGGTTTAGCTCTTAAGCCTCAGGTATATTTCTAGCTACCTAAAATCACTCATAAATTCAAATTAGCCCTTGCTTAAAAAATAACACAGTTGTACTATTTAGAAATAAGTACACTTGTACTATTTAATAAGGACTGAATATGAAGGCCATTTACTTTAAAGAAAATAATACAAACCCAATGATGAAGATGTCACATTTAACAACGTCAACAGTAGCGACGCTCTTTCCGTTCATTAGTAACTATATTGGTCTGAAGGTTCTATGCAACCCTTTCAGTAAGAGGACTTATTCCTTCGATACGAAGCTTGCGCCAGAGACATTTAATATTGATTCTCAATATGGGCCTATAAAGCTATATAACTTCAAAGGTACTGGTGAGACGGTCCTGCTCACACATGGATGGAGTGATAATTCATCTTCATTTAGTGAGCTTATAAATGAACTTATTGAACAAGGTCTTAACGTGTGGACTTTTGATCATATTGGACACGGACAATCTCAAGGTAGCACTGCTCACCTTTTTGCATTTATCAATGGTCTAAAGAAAGTTAGAGACTTCATCCAAAATACTCAACAACAAAGAATTGACCACCTTATCGGACACTCAATGGGCTCTGTAGCGATTATGAATCTCGAAAAGGATTTTTTAAATGAGAGAAAGACTATATTTATTTCTACTCCTGTTAAGTTCTTTGAGATAATGTTCGCAAAAATAGCTAGTGCAGGTTTTTCGCATATATTCTTAAAGACGCTTCTTGAAAATGTATCGAAGAAGAATAATGGAGACTGGCAGCGCCTACGTCCCTACCATCAGTTTCCAAAACTAAATGCTAACTCTCTCTTTATTCATGATGTAAAAGATAAATATGCCCCTTTCTATGACATACAAGTGGCGCAAGAAAGTAGTAAGTTTAATCTCATATCGACTTCGGGTCTTGGACACGTTAGAATTCTAAAGTCAGACGAGTTGAAGAAGATCATCATGGAGCATCTTAGCTAATGAAAAAGAGTGAAAAGACAAAAGAAAAGATTTTAAAAATGGGAATGGACCTTGTCAGCTTCAAGGGTCTCATAGATCTTTCTATTGGCGATATGGCCAAAGCATGTGGTCTTTCTCGCTCTGGTTTAATTGCTCACTTTAAAAATAGAGAGGAAATGCAAATCGAAATCCTTAAGTTCTCTGAGAGTGAGTTTTTGGATCACGTTATAAAGAAATCCTATACAAAAGATCCAATGGATAATCTCAAGGCCCTTTCAAAGAACTGGCTAAATTGGACTAAGAAACATGAAATTCATCTCAAAGGTGGCTGCCCCTTTATAAAAGCGGCCATTGAGTTTAAGGATACAACAGACTCTCCAGTGAGAAGTTTTATGGAAGACCAACAAAGGCGTCTCCTCCTCTACATTGCAGATATTGCAAATCGCTTAAAGACAGACGGCTACTTCGACACAACGAGAGCGAGTGATCAATTTGCTTACGAGATATACAGTATCTATCTTGGTCATACGATAATGAAGGGTCTATTAAAAGAAGAAGATGCTGACGAGAAGTTTCAAGTAACCTTGAGAGAGCTCATTCAAAAGTTTAAGAAATAAAAAAAGGCCCTCGGGGAAGGGCCTTATTATACACAACATCACAATACAAAACTTGGACAAAGAGTTGTATTAGGGATTCATTTTTTTATTGGCAAGAACCATTCTTTAGGAAAACAGCTTTTGCTCTATAGAGTTCACAAGTGTTTGAGAAAGTTCTGATTTCTGGAAGAGATTTTCCACAAAGACCACCTTCACATTCAGCTTCAACAACTTCTCCACAAACAGGTAGAAAGTTTTCTGGACAACCTTGAACTTCAGCAGTCTCATCTACCCATTGCTCACAACTGATAACACCTTTTAATTCAAATAATCCACGAGCTACTTTTTCAACTTTAAATTCACCCTTTTCACAACTTTCAGACTCTACATACTCATTAACAAGTTTGATTTCTGTCTTAGTGTCTGTGAAGATCATTTTATTAATTCTTCCTTCAAGATTGATATTATCTAAAAGCTTTCCTGTAACAACAATATTGTTAGCGTTTGCAAGTTGAGAAACTGCGAAAAGACATACTAGAGTTAAAATTACTTTTTTCATATCGACCTCAAATGGTGTTCAATTTTTAATTCCTGATGTTTATATATTAATTATTGAATCAGTAAAAATTATAAAATATGATATATTTGCATAAGTTTAGCTTATAATGGTTATATAAACTAACCTAAGGTACTGAAATTATGATTATTGACCAAGTCAGCCTCACAGCTCTAAGAGTTTTTACTACTGTCTATCGTTTAAAAAGTATGTCTTTGGCGGCAACAGAGCTCTTTATGACCCAACCAGGGGTCTCTCAACACATAAAAGCAATGGAAGAGACCTTGGACATTAAGCTATTTGATAGGCTCAACAGAAGGCTTGTACCAACAAGTGAGGCCAATACAATATTTAATGAAATCACCCCTATCTTAAGAAGTCTCGAATCATCTCTATCTTCAATAAATAAATCGGAACAGCAACTAACAGGACAAATCAGTTTTGGAATGCCTATCGAATTCGGAAATAACGTCATCCTTCCCCAACTTTCAAACTGGGCAAAAGAAAACCGTGAAGTTCAATTTCATATAAACTACGATCACGCAGCAAGACAAGTAAACCAACTCCTTGATGGCACACTCGATTTTGCAATCACCGATTCATTCACATTTCCAGCTCAGGTAGAAGTTAAAAACCTTGCACGAGAAGAATGGCTCCTGTGCGCTAGTGTTGAGTACGCTAAGAAGTACAAACTTACACCCAACTCAAGCTATAAGAAATTGAAAGACCTTGCCTATATAAGTTATCTAGAAAACTCACCAGTTATCCATCAGTGGTTTAAGCATCATAAAAATAAAACTTTCGAATTAAAGAATAGGGCCAGGCTCATGGATGTCCAGGGAGTTGCAAGGTTAATTATAGAGGGTGTCGGGCTAGGAATTCTTTCAAGACATATGGTGAGAGAAAATAACTTAGAGGATAAAATAATCGTATTCGAAGGCTCAGGAACTCCACTCTACAATGAGATTAACCTTGTGAAGCTAAAGGGAAAAACAATGGGACTCACATGCCTTAACTTCATGGATTATCTGGTGAACAAAATGAAAGAGAGAAAGATAGGATAAAATAAAAAAGGCCCACTTAAAAAGCAGGCCTTATTTATAGAATTGTCTAATTTTTTAATTAGTCTTCTGTGTGCTCAACATTGTCAGCTGAGTCTTTTAGAGAATTTAAGTACTCATCAAGTTGAGCTTGAGTTACTTTTCCTTCTGTAAGAAGTTTATCTCTAAGTCTAAGATCATGAAGTTTATCTTCTAAAGCTCTTTCAAGTCTCATATTACATCCTTTAAATAAGTTTAATTAAATTTACTAGCAAGAAGTTATAACATGCTAAGTCCAGAAAGAAAAGCCCCGTACTTTCAAGTACTTACTCTTATTAGTGCCAGTACTTAGGCCCGTCATCTTCCTTGTCGTCTTTAACAATTCTAAGGTTCGCCTTACTTTTAGGTTTTTTCTTCTTAGCAGATTTAAGCGTCGAAAGCCCCATGAGCTTAATAAAAGAAGAATGCATACTAAGTCTTATAAAAACGAAACCAAAGGCCATGGCAGACAGCTGCCCCCAAGCCTGTGCGCCACCAGGAGTAAAGACCCCTTGCCATAGCGCCATACCTGCAAGAATCATACAAAAGTACTTTCCTTTAATCGGGATGAGCATAAAGAATTGAAATTGCCTGTCAGGATATAGAACAGCATAAGAGACACACATCGCCGAACTAAATGCCGCCATTCCATGAAAGGGATACGAAGCAACAGCTCCACCCATCACCATGCTAATAGCAATATAAATAACACCCGTTAAAAGTGTTGTAAGAAGAAGATAAGCAATATACTTCTTCTCTCCCCAAAGTCTTTCAAGCTCGCTACCAAGAAACCAAAAAAGTATTCCAGAGAACACAGCTTCAAAGAGCCCAACATTTGCCAAAGGGTACGTTATGAATTGAAAAATTAGACCGCTTTTTATACCGGCCAAACTTAGCCCTAAGAAGCTAGCAGCGGGAATTTTTGCAATATTAATAAGTATTGAGTTAACAATAAATGAAGCACCCATAGCAATAATGAGATACTTATTAATCTTTGTTAAATGCGGTAACTGAACTTGTTGCACTACGACTCCATTTTTTGAGCAATCTCGATAAGAACACCACCTGTTGATTTTGGGTGAATGAAATTAACAAGAGTATTGTTTGCTCCACTTTTCGGTTCATCGTAGAGAAGAATGTAGCCCTGAGATCGTAATTCGGCAGATTTTTCATGAACATTTGGAACCCTATAACACATGTGGTGAATTCCTGGACCTTTCTTCTCAAGATACTTTGCAATTGGTCCTTGTCCGTTAATCGGCTGAAGAAGTTCAATATGTGCATTCTCATCAATGTGAGCAAATGATGTTTCTACTTGTTGCTCTTCTACAGTCTCTCGCATATCAAACTTCAGACCTAGATCTTCATAGATCTTTTCGGCCTTATCTAAATCCTCTACAGCAACTGCAATATGGTCTAGGAAACAATCTTTATTAAACATATATACTCCTCTATTCTTCTAAGAATTTTTTAAACATTGATTTATATAGATCTTTTCTCTCGAGAGATTCAAAAAACTTTGGATCCTTAGTTAACAACTTCTTCTTTAAGAACTCTCTATCTTTCTTTAAAGAGAAATCAAAGAAGGCCCTTCCTTTTACAGAAAGCTCACTCTTATATTTTTTCAATAAGTACTTATTCGACTTAAGCTTATTTAGTAGCTCAAGCTCTGTTTTAGTAAACAGATTACGCTCACCAGCGAAAGTGAGTATTGAAAAAATTAAGGGTATGAAAAACTTCATACCCTCATATTACAGATAAATTTTATAATTGGAAATTAAAGAACTATAGGTGCAGAATCCAGTGCCCCATTACATCTATTTGGATCAGAAAGATCAAATGAAGGATCTGAATCCGATGTTGGAGGTTGACATGTTCCATTCACACAATCCCCAAATTTTGGAACACTGAAACATTTCTTTTCACAAGAAGGGTTTCCATTAGCATCCGTGGTTTTGAGAATATAACACTCTCTGACATTTTCCTGTCTACAGAACTCTCTACTCACACATGATTGACCAGGAACTTTTGAACATAGAACCTGCTCTAAATCGTTATTAATATGATCTGAACAAACTCTCGTCGTTTGGTTACAACAAAGAGAAGCACAGTCAAAGTCTGTTCCACAAACTTCCCCAGTTCCTAAGTTTCCAACTGGTGTGAAGTCATCACTACATTGCCCAACAAGGTCACGTGACCAACAACGACTATTAAAACAACACTCTCCTGATCCACAACTTCTGTTGCTATCACAGGTTTTCATTGCCGAGAATGATTGCCCAGTAGTAACTCCAAGCCCAGACTTTAGTAGTTGTAGTTTAACTTCTTTTGACGATGCAAGAACCTCTTCTTTTCCATCAACAGTTGTAATGATCTCAAGAGTCGCAGTAACGTTACAAGACGAAATTGTTTCTCCTGTAAATTGATCATAATTCTTTGCTCTAATATTACAGCCGTCCATCCACTTTGTTTCTCCAGCACCTGGTAAAACATTTAATGTTTTTACACCAAACGGATCATCTGATCCGTAATACTGAATACCGGCCTGAGAATAATTTATTTTCCCTGCACGAGGAAAGAGGTATGACTTATATCCACTTTCAGGCTGTAAAGGGTCGTATGCTGATTGAAATAATGAATTAGGTGTAGCAATTGCAGGATTGATAATTGCGTCCCCCGTAATTTGCCAATCGGCCTCAGCAAAAAGTCTAAATGGTCCCTTATACACATGTGCTGTACCATCAAGAGTTAAAGCTGATCCAAACGTTAAGTTAATTAGACTTGCACCCATAACACCATTAAAGTTTGAAACATCATTATTATCTGGAAGACACTTTCTTAAATTTACAGCGTCAGTTTCATTAACATATCCATTTGCATCTTTATCATATTGTTCATAAAGAGGACGATCTGTGACTTCAGCAATATTACCATCAGCATCTGTTTCGAACTTATAAAGACCTGAGTCATTTACTTTTGCATAGGCGTAATAACAAGTTTCACCAGCAGCATCACAAGCTGTATTAGTAACAGAGCCTTCAAATGTTGGATCATCTTCAATTAGTAATCCACGACAATAAAGACCAGCATTTGTTGGATCCTGAGTTGGATCAGTAACAACACCTGTCTCGTTATAGTCATTGTAATCAAAGAGATCATAGAGAAGTCTAAGGTTTCTAAATGGCTTATTATCAATATCAAGAATGATCACATCTATTGAACTCAAAGGAGAAAGTCCCCCAGGAACACGACCTACAACAGCAGGAATAGTTACAGATGACCTCTCTCTACCAAAATAGAATCGTGCAGAAATAATCTTATCTTTTAAAGACGAAATATTTAGGCCTGAAAGATACATATACCCTTCAAAGTCTTTAGGTATAGAAACTTTCTTTCTAAATGTTCCAGTATTTGGATCGACAATTTGTGTGATCTCAACCTTGGCGGTTGCCTGAGTTATATTATTATCAACGTCACTTCCATCACTTGGTCCGGCATTATTTCCACCGTTATCTCCAGAACCTCCAGAGTTATCTCCCCCATCAGTCGACACATCATCAGAACCGGCCCTAATTCGACTAGGGTTCTGTGGCGCTACACACGAGGTTAATAGTAAGCATAGTAATGTCAAAATACTTAAGGCATTCTTCATATAATCTTCTCCATAAGACTTATCGCCTGTTCTCCAAAGGAGATTGACCAAGTAGTCCTATTTTATGATAAGTACGGCAACTAATGCCCATAAACAATATGGAGAGCAACGCTAAGTAATTAATATAATTATGAACAGGACGAAAATAGTCCTTACAGAGTAGCTAGAGAAATACTGTTCAATTTTTTCAGATGCCTAACATCTGTGGCTTTGAGACATTTTTTGAAGAAAAGTCACCACTAAGGCAGTACTAGCAAAGCTAACAAGCGTCAGAATCAAACTATATGGGATAATAAGAAATAACCCCTTTCCGATAACTCCAACGATTTGCGAAGAAGCAAGATCAAAAGATCCAACAACAATGGCAATAGCGAAGACACATGCGTAGAGGCCATATTGCTTAGATACTAACTGCTTTGTTTTAGAAAGAATTCCCCTATCATCACTGTCAAAGAGAATTGCAACAATTGGCGAAAAGCTATAGAAGAAGGCCACAAGCAGACCAGGAATAACGAGGAGAATAGATCCGATTATAAATAATAGAGTAAATCCTAATTTATAAAAGATATAAGTAGGATAATCCCATAAAGACTTTCTTACTGAAAATTCTATGTCTGTAAGCTTTGAGTAAAAAGAATTAAGAAAGAGTACCTCTATCAACGTACCTATAAAAACTTCAATGAGAGCAATCGTTATAATTGTAGGGGTGTCCGTAGCTCCAGAGGCCATAAGTGTTAGAGTTTGAATAAAGGCAGCAGCAACGATATATCCAGAAAAAGAGGATATATTGGTCTTCATCACTTCAATCGTTTCATAGAAAGTTTCAAAGAAAGTTGCATTAGAGTTTACTTCAGTGACTTCGAGCTTTTCTTCGTCGCCATTTGTTATATCATTCATCTACTTAGTCCATTAATTAACATTCTTCAAAAGTCTTCTTTTGAATATTCTTTCTTGCACCTGGAACAGAGAATAGTCTACCGTGAAAGCTGATATAGATTCCAGGTTCAACAATTTTAGCGGCCATTAGGGCCTCGGTTACATTTTGTAATCCGTCACTATCCATAAAAGCAGTAGGCTTCATTGCTCCAGTAAATATAATTGGAACATTAACGCTCTTAAATGTCTTATAAATATATTCTGCAGACTTCGCCATTGTATCCGTTCCATGAAGGACGATAATAGGAATACCTCTCTCGGCCTGTAGAGAAAGAGTTTTTGCCATGAGGCTTCTGTCATAATCAGTAAAGTTAAGAGAGTCTTTATTAATAATATTAAAAATTCGAATATCAGTATGGGGAAGACGTAGCTTATCAACAATAAACTTCTTTAAGATTGAGTCTCTATTGGACAGCGCTCCACTCGATTCATCATATGTCTTTTCAATTGTTCCACCAGTTGTGATGAGAACAACCTCTCTTCGATTAACAATGCGTTCCATCTTTTCACCTATTATTGGGCAGTTATACATTTTTGCCATCTTATAATAATTAATTCCAGAAAAAACGTAAAAAATAACAACTTGATAGTATTTTCTAACCTTGACGTTAGTATATTGGACTCCATATTGTTTACAAAGATAATAAATTAAAAGGAGTTAACACAATGACAACACGCACAGGACATATCTCAGTATCAACTAAAGATATCTTCCCTATTATCAAGAAGTGGCTATATTCAGAGCACGATATTTTCTTAAGAGAACTTATTGCTAACGCTAGTGATGCCATCACAAAGAGAGCGACTCTTTCAAGAACGACAGGTCAAAAACTTCCTACAGGAAAGATTGATATTCGTGTAAATAACGAAAGTAAAACAATTCAGATCATCGATAACGGTATTGGTATGACTGAACAAGAAGTTGAAAAGTATATTGCTCAACTAGCTTTTTCTGGAGCAGAAGAGTTCGTAAAGAATCTTGAAGCTGCCGGTGGTGAATCAGACAAAGATATCATTGGGAAATTTGGACTAGGTTTCTACTCTGTATTTATGGTTTCTAAGAAAGTTGAAGTTGAAACTCTTTCAATGGTAGAAGGTTCTACTCCTACAAAGTGGTCTTGTGAAGGTGACACGGATTACACATTCGAAGAGTCTGAAAAGAAAGAAGTTGGTACAGTTATTACACTTCATATTGATGATGAATCAAAAGAGTTCCTTGGAAAGTGGAAACTTAATGAAACTCTTACTAATCACTGTGATTTTATGCCATACCCAATCTCTCTTTTAGACGAGCTCGAAACAGTTAAGCCTAAGAAAGAAGATGGTACAGTAGATGAATCAGCAGCAGAAGTTCCAGCTGAGCCAATGGTAGTTAATGAAACAAACCCAATCTGGAAAAGAGACCCTAAAGAGCTTACAGATCAAGACTATAAAGATTTCTACAAGAAACTTTACCCAATGGAAGCCGAGCCATTATTTTGGATCCATTTAAAAGTAGATCACCCATTTACACTTGAAGGTGTTCTATTCTTCCCTAAGTTTAATCCTACGAAGCCATTTACTGAAAAGAATATCAGACTATATTGTCGTCAGGTTTTCGTATCAGATAATGTTAAAAATATTATCCCTGAATTCCTTGGACTACTTAGAGGAACGATTGACTCTGTGGACATTCCACTAAATGTTTCAAGATCATCACTTCAAGGTGACCCAAATATTAAGAAAATCTCTAACTACATTGTTAAGAAAGTTGCTGAAGCTCTTAAGAAACTTAATAAGAGTGACAGAGAAAAGTATCAGTCAATTTGGGATGATATCGGACTATTCGTAAAGTATGGTTGTGTATCAGATACTAAATTTGATGAAATCATGAGAGAGAGAACACTTCTAAAAACTAACGATGGAAAGTTCCTTACATTCTCTGAATACTCTGAAGCTGTACCAGCTGAATACAAAGAGAAAATGGATGGAAAGGTTCTCTACTTTGAAAAAGATAAGGCCAACCCTTCACTACTTTCTCAACTAACAGAAGTTGGACTATGTGCTGTTGAAACTGATGATCATATTGATCCACATTTTATTCAGCATGCAGAAGCTCAAAAGATTGGTGACAAAGAAATCAAGTTTGTAAGTGTTGACTCTGAAATAGAAAATATCCTTGGTTCAGAAAATACAACTGAAGACGATATCAAAGTTAAAGAAATGTTCTCGGAATTCTTAGGAATTAAAGTCGATGAAACAGAGACACCAGCTACACCTGCGGATAAGGACATCGAGATTGGAAAACTAAAGAATACATCGACACCGGCATACTTTAAAGTTGATGAGCAAATGAAGAGATTTGCACATATGGCAAAAGGAATGGGACAAAACTCAATGTTCCCAACAAAGAAAACTCTTGTTATCAACTCTCAAAACCCACTTGTTCAAAATGCTCTTAAGCTTCATAATACTGGTAAGAACGAAGACCTTGCCAAAAAGTTATGTCTCCATGTAGAAGACCTAGCAAGTATTTCAAGTGAAGGTTTAAGTACTGATGAGAGAGAGCTTTTTGTAAAAAGATCTCAAGATCTTGTTCAAGAATTATCAAATTTAGCACTATAGTATTACTCCCCTCTGTCTATAAGCGCAGAGGGGAATCTTTAACTAAATAATATCTACTCAAAAAGTCTATTTTAATTATTTAATTGATCAAAAAAGACATGTTCTTTCTCATATTATCAAAAATTAACTTTGTTCCTTTCTATGAAGCACCGATAATTATGAAATGAAATTAAAGAATCTCTTCTACAGAACTGGACATGACTGGAATATAAAAAAGAAGTACTTCGGTGCATTCTTTACCATTCTAGTGCTAACCTTTATTGCTCAAGTTATTAGTCAGGCCTATATTTACAAGCAACAAGATAATGCCAAAGTAATCAATATGGCCGGACGTCAGCGAATGCTTTCACAAAAGCTGGCAGTACAGACGGTTATCTTCAATTATCAAAGCGACATTGATCTACATCAAAAGCAAAAAATTACTAATATTTTAAACGATTTAAAAATAGCACATCAAAGACTTAAAAATGATAGCTCCGTTCATGAGTATCACAAGGCGTTTACAGATAAGATTCAAAGAAAATTAAGTAAACTAGATGGTGTTCTACTCGAAATGGAACTTCATATCGAATGTATATTAAATAATTGTTCATCTGAAAAACATGCAAGACAAGATATCGTTGAGCTTTCAGAGAAGTTTCTCGTTAAAATGAATAAAGTCGCATTATCAATGGAGGCACATTCTACAGAACAAAATAGGAACCTTAGTCTCTTAGAGTTCGTCCTATTTCTTCTAATTGTATCAACTGTACTCTTTGAGTTTTTTAAAGTCATGCTACCTATCAATCGTACACTAATTGGAAAAATAAATGAGCTCAAAGAGCAAAAGAAGATTGCTCAACATAGTGCAAAGCTTGCCATTGTTGGAGAGCTTGCTGCCGAAGTTGGTCACGAGATAAATAACCCACTCACGATTATAAAGTCCAACCTTAAACAACTAGAAAAATATAAAGTTTTAGAAAACAAAGAAAAGAGCTACTCTGACAATATTACAACTATGAACTTTGCCATCTCTCGAATCACAGATATTGTTAGTGGTCTAAGAACATTCTCAAGAACCGAAACAGATACATCATCGACCTTCTTGATTCATGAAACTATTAGTAATTCAATAAGTATGATGAAAGGTATATTAAAATCAGAAGGTGTCGCTATTTCATATGAGAGTGAAGACAATGCCATTATTCAAAATGTCTATGGAAGCGAAGGAAAGATTCAACAAGTCATAATGAACTTAATTACAAATGCTAAAGATGCTACTGAGACATGCTCTAATAGAACAATAAAAGTTAAGTCTTATACAGAAAGTGGTGTATTTCATATGTCCATTTCCGATAATGGAACTGGAATCGATCAAGTAAATATAGATTCTATATTCGAACCGTTTTTTACAACTAAGGAAATAGGTAAAGGAACTGGTATCGGTCTATCAATATGCTCAAATATTCTAAAGGAGCATAATGGAAGAATCTCTGTTGATAGCGAGCTTAATATAGGTACAACATTTACGATCTCTATCCCATGTGAAGAAAAAGATATACTCAAAGAACTTCAAACTACGCCTGTACCAGGTCCACCAACGGCACTTAATTGTAAAGTATTACTAGTTGATGATGAAGATGGTGTTAGGGAGTATCTTGAAGACATTCTTCTTGAAATGGGCGCCGAAGTAAATTCATTCTCGTCAGGAAAAAATGCTCTTACTGAGTTTTTGATTAACCCCAACACTTATGACTTTATAATTACTGATATGCGTATGCCTGAGATGGATGGCCCGACACTCATTTCAAATATAAAGAAGAATATTGAGAATAAAATTCCTTACTTTTATTTTGTGACTGGAGGAATCAGTCGAAACAGTGAAGATAACAAAAATCACATTGAAACTGTAGATGGTTATTTTTACAAACCTTTCAATGAAGAAGAAATATTAAACGAGCTTTATGAAAAGCTTAACTCTGAGAAAGAGGAGAAAATAGCATGACGGAATTTGAATACGACTTTATTCATGACTTAGTAAATAAACTTACAACAATTTCTGGAAAAACGAAGAAGCTCAAAAAGGTTCTCACTAGTGAGGAGCTTGAAATTCTATTGCAAATAGAAGAAGCTAATAAAGAAGCTCAAAAGTTAGTGCAAGATTATGGAAATAGCCTAGACAAATAGATTTAGCAGATATTTCGTTGCAATATTAACAGTATAGAAAACTGTCTCATTTATATACATCACAAGATATTTTTACAATATAATCAAGTACTCACCTCTTCATGATACTTTGTAAGCTACATAAACATGGAGAAAGTAATTAATATTTTAGTATCAGCTATTATGCTTCTTTTAGTAACGTCTTGTGCAAATACAAGTAAGCACCATCAAATAACGAGTGACGATTACTTGCATAACTACCCACATACATTACTGACAAAAGAACAAATGAAAGAAGATTTAGACTTTTTAAGTTATTCTCTCAAAAATACATATATTGGATCTTACTTTCCAAAAATGAAAGAGCAAACTAAGAAAGCAATAATGGAGTTGAACAGCTACAAAATCGAAAATCCTTTAAAGGCAAAAGATTTTTGTTCAGTACTTAACAAAAAAGCAAAGTCCATAAAAGACTCACACTTTAGAATTAGTTACTTAGGAAAAAGCTGTACAAAGAGAGTAAAGGCAAACTTTCTTGGAGAAAGTCTTGCTGGAAAGCGTCCATGGACAGTTGAATTAAAAGGTAAGAAGTTATTTATTGCGATGAGAACAATGAACACCTCTTTAAGTAATGACTGGACTGGATTTTTAGCTAAAGTTAAACAGACTCACAAAGAGTCTGATCATATCTTTTTTGACTTAAGAGGTAACTTGGGAGGGGGAACTGGCGTATCCTCTAAGATGTTAGATATTCTTGCTGAAAAAAGTGTGCCTAGTGCATTCTCTCAAAAAATGAGTAATCGAGGGGCCATCTCGCTTCAAATGCACCTTAACATGCTTAATTCATCATCAACGAACGGTAAATATAGAAAAAGTCTTATTAGCGAACTAGAGTTAAATAAGAAAAAGTATAAACTTAACCATATTGTAAATAACTCTGAGACACAAAGAAAGTATCTCCTGTCCAGTATAGACATTGGTAAAAAGATTACTGTTGTAGTTGATAATCAGTGTGCATCTGCCTGCGAAATGTTTCTAATGCAACTACGATTCTTTAAAAATGTTAAAATCTATGGTGATAGAACATCGGGGGCCCTACATACAGGAGAAACCGGCTACTTCTTACTTCCTAAGTCTAATATTCTTATAACTATGCCAATCTCAGCTTTTAGTTATCATTCTGATGAATACTTTGAAGGTATTGGTATTTCTCCAGATGTACAGTTCGAAAATAGAGAGGAAGTAGAGTACTTAATCAAGATCATAGTTAATAACTTTAAATAGAATGTTAAAAAAGAAGGGAGACATTCGCCTCCCCTTCCTATTTATTTCTATTATGCTTGTTCCTTATTTACTAAGAAGATAAAGCGCCCTCCTCAAATTTTCTAGCAAACTTATTTAAGTTTACAACACTTGCGTTTTTTTCAATCTGAGAGTTATCTCCAGGAAAAGTTACAATATTACCAGAGTTAGCATTTAAGATCCCCTTACCATTTGTATGAGATCTCTTAGAGTATAAAACTTGTCCTTCTTCTCTTTCTTGTTCTTCTTTACAGTGAATACATTGAGTCGCAATTGGTCTCGCTAATAAGCGTTTCATTGAAATATCTTCACCACACTCTTCACATTCACCAAAGCTTCCACAAGAGATTTTCTCTAAGGCATGATCGACTTTCTTTAAGAAAAATCTATCTCTACCTTGTAACTTTAATGAGATTTGAGCATCTCTTTCATTTGTTGTTTGATCGATGATATCGCCATTCTTTAAAACCTCGAGTTCATCACTCTCAAGTCTAGCTTTTGTCATTAATTGGTCTTTCATTGTTTCAAATAAAATTTCAAAATGCTTAAGATCTGTAGTGTTCATCGTGGTCCTCCTTAAAGGTTATATTATGGATTCCTTCCATTAGTTTCGATCATCCGTGCCTGAGAAGTGAACATCCTGTTTGCCTCTCTTGTCACTGTATACGCAAGGTCTGTGCCAAAGTTTCTAGCTATAATTAAATATTTTTATGGTGGTTTCGGGGTTATTTTGCCACTGAAACTAGCGACATTTTGTCACTCGGTGTCAATAAATCGAAAATTAAGTGCTTAGTATTAGAGCTGCTTATAGGAAATTATGAAATCATTAGACTCATTTAGAAAGACTATTTTACCATCTAAAGAGCTACATTTTTGAATTTTTGGGATATTTGAAAGAATACTCTCTAAAGAGTTATAGGCCTTGTCAAAGTCAAACTCTTCATCACTATAGTATGACAGGTGATTATCTATTGCTCTTGAGACAAAAGAGAGAATCTCTTGAGATGAGGATGGAATACAGTCTTTTGAGTTAAGGGATTTGTCTGACTCAAGGAGAGAAAATTGCTTGAGAGAAATTTCTATTCCGTTATCATAATCATAACGTGACGAGTGTAAAACTTCTCCCAAGTGATAAAGGTCATCAACTGGCCAAAGTACCGAGGCCTGGGAATTGCCGATTAAGGCCATTAAGAATGATAAAAGTAGTAACATTCTTTTCATTTCTTTAGTCCCATCTGTTGAAGACAAGGTTAACATTACCTAGCATGTCTTGGTTTACAAAGAAGTAACCAAGTTCAGATTCGGCGATACAGCTACTTGAATAAGCTTTCCCCGGGATAAGTTCTCTACACACAACATTGATATCCATTGGGATACTCTTGTTCTGGTTAGCGCTTACCTTCTCCTGACAACCAGGCGCCTTCTCGATTAAATCAAGAATAGCTTCTTTTACATACGCTATTGGTTCTACTTCAAAGTCAGATTTAAGATTCTCATCATGAATTACGAAAGATTTAGAATCCTGAATTTCATTAACTTGAAAAAACGAATCGTGACAGTCTACTGAGGCTGAGGCGATCGATTGAAGAAAAACCAACAAAATAATAACTTTTAGTGCTTTCATTTCTACCTCCACAGTATTTATAACTCTTTAAGCATGGGGATAAAACAATATTATTGGGATAGTATCAATACAATAATTAGATAGAAGTTGAACTATTTCGCTAATGAATGATTAATGATTTAGACCATTTTATCGTCTTTAGAGAGGATAATTCTTTCATCATCAATCATCTTTCTAAAAACACTAAGTACAAGTGCATTTGCTTCGTCACATTCTGACTGGCGCCGTTTAGGTCCATTGAGAATGTCGTTAATATCAGTTGCCATTGATTTTGAAACATTGGCAAGTAGGTAGTCTTGAAGATCTTTTGAGTAGAGTTTTAATGCTAATGCTAAATCTGTTAATTTAATCTCGCGAAGAAATTCAACGAGCATCTTAGGAGATATATCTGTGAGTTGTTCAAGAGTAAAAAGCTTACTCTCTATTGCACTGGCCATTGCTGGATCTTTATTGGCAAGATTTTGTAAGAGTGTCTTTCTCTCAGTTGTAGACATAAGCTGTAGGGCCTTGACCATTTCATCAAGGCCGCCTTGAAACTTAGCCATTATAGTTTTGATCTTCCTTTAAGAGAAAGCTCTTAACATAATCAGTAACTCCTTCTTCTAAGTTTTGAAACTTAAACTCAGGAAAGACTTTATTAAACTTATTCATATCTGCTTCTGTAAAGTACTGATACTGCTTTCTAAGACGTTCTGGCATATCAAAGAACTCAATATTTGGAGTTTTTCCCATTGCCTTAAAAGTGGCAACAGCGAGATCATAGAAGCTACCGGCCTTTCCAGTACCAAGATTAAAGATTCCTGAATGTTCCCCTAGTTTCGAATCCATCATAGGAATCATGGCATTCACAACATCAACAACATAGATAAAGTCACGTAGTTGCTTTCCATCTTCAAAACCATCTTTATGAGATTTAAAAAGTCTTACCTTTCCAGAGTCTTCAATCTGACCGAAGGCCTTATGAACTAAAGATCTCATATCTTCTTTATGGTACTCATTTGGCCCATAAACATTGAAGAACTTAAGCCCAAACCAAGTAGAAGGTTTATGAACTTGTTTAAGTACCCACTCATCAAAGAGCTGCTTTGAGTAACCATATGGATTTAAAGGTTTTAATTTCGAGATTCCATCGTGACTATCACTATAACCAAGATCACCATCTCCATATGTTGCTGCAGATGAAGCATAGATAAATGGAATATCTAATTCTGTTGCTATGTTGAAGAGATTTTTAGAGTAGAGAACGTTATTCTTCATGAGATAGTCCATATCCATCTCAGTTGTAGCGGAACATGCACCCATATGATAAATGGCAGTCACTGATTCAAAGATTTCACCATAACCATATTCCGCCAAAAATAACTCATCCGCATGAATATACTCTTCATACTTTAAGTTTCTAAGGTTCTTCCATTTTTCAGTGTCACTTAAACGATCTACAATTATGATATCTTCACGACCCTGCTTATTTAACTCTCCAACAAGAACGCTACCAATAAACCCTGCTCCACCCGTTACTAAAATCATATATTATCCTCTTTATTTATGTCTTTAATTTGAACTATTACAAAAGCTAAAAGCCCTAATATTTTAACAGAATCTGCTCGTACATAGAAGTTATGGTAGAAGTCCAAGCTGCTTTGAACAAGCTCCATTTTTATATCATCTTCCATTAAGTTTGCCTTCTCATTATTTAGCTTATCCAAGTTTGGAGAAAGTATAAACGTATACAAAATAGGAAAGATTAAAAGAATAAGAGAAGCAAGCATATTACGTACTTTCTTAACACTGGTCATCATCAATACAATTGATAGAATGGCCACTGCTACAAGAAGCTCAACGTAGTTAAAGAGAGTAAAAACCTTTACTCCTAAGGATGCTGCTTCATCGCGAGATGTGATAGTTGAAAATATAGCTGGAGCTGCAAAGAAGTCGATAAAAACCGAGGCGACAAGCCATGAAAGAGAAAGGCCTAGAAGCAAAGCTAGAGATAAATGATACTTATTTTTCATAGATCTATTATAGCAACTTTAGCTTCTCGCTGGCAATTATCACATATTGGGCTTTATCTCTTCTTCTAGAGCGACAGAAAAGGCCTGAACAACTGGTTTAAAGTTACCTGATGAGTATTTTTCAGCTACGGCATCATAGGCCTTTTGAATTTTCTTAGTATTAAAGGCAATTTTATAAAGCTCTAATACAAAAGCATGCGCCACGATAAAGACACACTCAAGTTGAGTAATACTAACACCAGAGTTCCCTTTCGGATAAGACTCATCTGGGCCAAGTCCTTCATGATGATTAAGGCAAATATTAATAACTTCTTGAGGTAAATTCTCATCTTCTTCCAAGAGTTTTGCAATAACTTTTCCGTGATCGAGAATTTCATCACTAAGCTCTTTATTCATTGATAAGATATTTTGCTTTCCGGCACCTTCGTAAAAGGCTTTCTTTGGATTTTCAATTCCCAAGTCATGAAACATTGAGGCCATGGCAAGCTTATCTCTAACCTGCTTACTTTCCCAATCCATATGCTTACAAAGGATATTACAAAACATAAGAGTTAAGTAACTATGATCATAAATAAAAGTTCCTTTTTGCTTATTAAAGAGATCAAAGACCTTTTTAAGCTCAGGCTTATTTAATTCTTCTTCAACTACATTTAGAGACTCTGTTACCTGATTAATAATATGTTCAGTAACACCAAGATCTTTCACCATATCATGTAAGATCTCTTGACTCTTTCTAATGAACTCTTCTTTGGTATCAAAGAGGTCAACATTTGCAATTTTGTCCGCAAATAGCTCAGTACATTTATCGTAAAAATCAGCATCTTTAACATAGAGTGATTCAACTCTCTTAGACTTATACTTTTGTATAAAGTCGTCTTCAATAGACTCTTTTTCGTGTGCTACCTTGATATACTTATCTACACCTAACTTAATATAGGCATCACATGGGAAAGTTGTAACTTTATAGAAGTTATTAATTGTAATTGGAAAATAGTCACTTCCTGATTCAGATCGTAAATCACTTATAAGCGACGTTAACTCAATTAAGCGAAACTTTTGATCAAGTAGGTTTTCTCCAACTGAAGAGAGATTCTTATCAGATCTCAATTCTTCATTTATAAGAAAGATGACATTCTTATCATAGTTAGTAGCTATGTCTTGTGCTTTCGCTTTAATATTTTGAAACTTTTCAGATGTAAGGTCGATGATAAAGAATTGGTTCTTATCTGCGAGTTCAGTGAAAGACTTTAGCTCCTGATAATCAAGAGCATTCTTTATAGTTCCAACATCTTTAAATGATTTAACGATTGAGCTAACTTTATCAAAAGTCGCTTTTTCAGAAATCGCCAATGTCACATTTATTTTATTAGGTAACATATCCTATTTCCTCATCTTCGCCTTAACTTCCATCAACTCTTTGATTTCAATTTTTAAGGTCTTTAAAATATGACTCTTATTCTTTTCAACAAGAAAGTCTTCAATATCACTTAGTTGATATAATAAGAGCATTACCGCCTTACTAAAGGCGAATTTTAAAACTTTATTTTCACCCAAAGCTTCTATAAATATAGAAAGTGCTTCAGGGTGCATCTCTTCATTCCACGACAAATAGTCGGTATGCTTCTTGGAGCCCCAAATAATAATTCCATGATCACTCTTCTTATCACCAAGGTAAGTAAGAACATCATCAAGCATTTCTTCTTTTACTATCAGTGTGATTGGTCTTGCCAGTTCTTTAACTGTGGAAAGCTTATTTGCAGTTGCAATACAAAAGACATCTCTTTCACTAAGGGCATCAATTATAGGTTTTGAGCCAACTTTACCTGCGCCAACCACAAGAGTCGGAGTATCTAATCTTTTAAAAAGATCAACAGAGATTTCATCAAAGCTATCTCCTAAAGAAGGATCTTCTTCAACTTTATTCATTCTATAATCGAAGTCTATTTTATTTCCTTTAAGGATTTCCCTCGCAACATCGATTCCCATAAGGAAGTAGTCAATGGTACTAGGAAGCTCAGTGAGATTGTCAGAGTAAGACTGGAAACGGTCTTCAATGAGGTGCATGTGTTTTTGCATTTCATCAAGGCCCATCATTCCGGCAGAACCTTTTAAACTATGAAAGCATCTAAAAACTAAGTTATAACATTCTTGGGCATCACTACCCTTGTCTAGCGCCAGTAAGGAATCCTCACTCTCATCCAAGAGCTCTCCTGCCTCTAGTGCAAATTCTTCTAATAACGGGTTATCCATGTCTCATCTCCTACCCAATATTCTATCAGAATAATAAGTATTTAGAAGAGTGAAATTTTATGAATGTTGTTTTGCGAGATAAGGATGAACTATCATTGCAACCGCAATAATACCCACCTCAAAGAGTACGACAAGAGGAAGCCAAAGCCCCATCATAGTATAAGGGTCCGGTGGAGTTAGCATCGCTGAAAGTACAGCAAATCCCACATAGACATAGCTTCGCATTTTACGCAGAGACTGTTTTGTGACAATTCCCATAAAGCCTAAGATCAATAATAGGTTTGGTAACTGAAATAAAATACCAAGAAAAACTAAAACCTTGGTAGAGAGAACCAAGTATTCCTTCAGACTAATTGTGGCATCTACTCCTGATACTCCAAAGCTTAGAAGCGTTTCAAAAGTTAATGGAAAGACAATGAAATATCCAAAAGAAACTCCAAGAGCAAAGAATATAAAGGCGACAAAAATGAATGGCCTCACCGCCTTAACCTCATAATCATAGAGACCAGGCTTTATAAACTTCCAAACTTGATAGAACCAAAATGGACTCGATACAATTACCGAAGAATAGAAGGCAACTTGAAACTGTGAAAGTACCTTGTCCAGAAGTCCAAGGTAGACGACTTTTCCACCACTATTTAGTGCATTTCTAAGAGGCTTTAAAAGGATCTCCTGAATTACTTCACCATAGTTATAACAGAGAAAGAAAGTCAGAAATAGAATGATCACGACCTTTATAAGGGTCGATCTAAGCTCTTCTAAATGATCAACTAATGACATTTCTCTCAATGTTGTCCCCACAGATTTAAGTATTGGAAATTACTGTCCGATATTATAAATATATAGAATAATTTAACGAGATAGTAAAAGAAAATGAAAAAGTTCCTACTTATATACGTAATTCTAACATCTTACACTTTTGGCCAGAGCCTTCTTCATTGTCTTGGTAAAGAAGAGGCCCATTACGCAAAACTCAAATACACGGGGCCAAACTATAAACTCAATCAAATCATGATTGAAGAGATCTCCGCTCTTAGTGACCTAGAAATCCTACCGGCCGCATACAGAAGAATTTGTCGTGATCCAAAGGCCTACCCCTCTCTCCTACTTTTGGAGACATTAATGAGAAGACAAACAAAACTATTTAAGAGTAGTGAGAATATGAAGTTTCAACATTCTACATTTCAATCAATTAGAGAAAAAAGTGGAAGGCTCCTTATAAACTACCTAAGCTATATTCAATCTGTCGCTCCTACTGCGAAGTGTGTGGAAAACAAAATCCCAGGAGTGAAGATTCTCTACTCAAGATATCACTATCTACAAGATGTAGTGGATGAAAAGGATCTCAATGGATCAATGCAGGAACTAAAGATGATCTTTACAAAATTAAAGAATGTAGATGGGCTACTTAATTCCTGTAAGCAAAAGCGTGCTAAGAAAACTAAGAATAGAAAACTTTAAGATCGATCTCTTCGCTTTTAATATAATCATCTAATTTAGAAACACACTTCATTTGAGTGCCTTCAAAGTTATTCTTTATATAAAGATGATCTTCAACCAGGGCCGAGACTTCCCACTGCTCTGAAGAGTTTAAATTACTCTCATTTAAAAATGGTATTACAGTGGATCTAAGAAATTGTGCTGGCCACTGTCCCTTTATCTTTACTCTAGGGTACTTACATTTAAAGACAGACTTTACCTCAGATTCATCTTCGGCCGGTCTATCAATATGATCCTCAGCTTGACCTAGTAGTTCTCTAATATCCTTAACACAATTACCACAGCCACCTCCGGCCTTGCCAATATTTGTAACTGTTAAGACATCATTCGCACCTTTATTGATAACATCTACTATCTCATTACGTGAGACGTTGAAGCAGCGACATATCAAGTCCTCTTCCGCAAAGTTTACAACTTCTGTAAGACTAGGAGAAAAGTGAAAGTGTACCTCGTCTAGTAATTGCCACCAATAAGACTTTACAAGCTGGTCATCACTATAACGATAGATATCAGCAGGAGAAGTAGCTTGTGAGAAAATTTTTCCAACACAACTCTCCAGAAGATTGGTAAAGAGGGTTGTTAAAGTCTCCTCACCCTTTACAGAGAAATCCTCAAGCTTGCCCTTAGGGTTAACAAGAAGCTCGATATCAACACTTCCAGTAAGAGCTTGAATTGTTTGGCGAAAGTTTGCGCCTATTATTTTCTCTGTTCTATCCATTATTTCTTTTCTTCTTCTCTTAATGTTAAAATCTCATAACCAGTTTCAGTTACAAGAATAGTGTGCTCAAACTGAGCAGAGTTCTTCTTATCTTTAGTTAGAACTGTCCAACCATCTTTAAGAACTTTACAGTGCTTTACTCCAAGATTGATCATTGGCTCAATTGTAAAAGTCATACCTGGCTTAATTAATGCACCAGTACCTCTTTTTCCTACATGAACAACTTGTGGATCCTCGTGGAACTCACGACCAATCCCATGTCCACAGTAATCCTCTACAACAGAGTAACCGTGACTGTGGGCCAATTCTTGAATTGCCGCTCCGATATCTCCAATATGACCACCAGGCTTAACTTGCTCAATACCGATCATCATACATTCATATGTTACTTCAACTAACTTCTTATTCTCTTCAGATACTTCCCCTACAAAGAATGTCTTATTAGTATCACCATGAAATTTATTAAGATAAGTCGTTACGTCTATATTTAAAATATCACCATCTTTAAGAACATCTTTCTTACTTGGGATCCCATGACAAATAACATGGTTCAAAGACGTACAAACTGACTTTGGAAAACCGTGGTAATTAAGTGGAGATGGATATGCTCCATGCTCAACTATATAGTCATGACATAGCTGATTGAGCTCTTCTGTAGAAACACCTGGTTTTACGAATGGTTCAATATACTCAAGAGTACTTGCTGCCAGACGACTAGTGGCCTTCATTAGTTCTATTTCACGCTTAGACTTGATAGAGATCATGTTCTATTTCCTGTTAAATTTTTCGAAACCATAACAAATACTTACAATGTATGGCCAATCCGTTTTGTATTATCAATAGTTTATATATAATACACCCCATGTAAAAAGTACATGATAGCTACAACTGCACGACGCAGTGCGATATATTTATATAAATCATTTATATATCGTTTATTAACTCAGGAGAGAGAATTGCAAAAGCTAAAACTAATCCCCCTACTACTTTGCATGCTTCTAGGCTTAACTGCCCAGGCAAATTCTACTAATTTCAAGATCTTAGACATCATTGATAGAACCGGCGAAATTAATGTCGAAAGAGATGCCTCGAAGGATCACACTGGAATCAACACTCTAAATGTTGTTAAACTTACCAAATTAGGTAATGAGTTTAAGAAAATTAGTAAGGACTACTCTCTACACATCGTTAATAAACTAAATAATGGAGATGTACTCAATGGAGCTGAATTAGCAACATTAGACCTCTTTATGAAGGCACTACTCATTGTTACTGACAAGAATATGGAGATGGGGAAAATCTACTTCTTAAGTATGGATGAGAGAATTTATCAAAAAAATAATGTAAATAGAACGATTGAAAATATGATTTGGTTAACAGGATATATGAATATATTTGATCTTTATACAAAAGCATATGATCAGTACTTCTCAGAAGGAAAAGTTAGAAGAATTTTAAAAGATATTTATAAGACAAAGAAGAAAGATCATCCAGCTCTTGGAAGACTTAATACTGTAGTAAAAATGCTAAATGACAAGAAATTCAAGAAGTTTATGAAAACTAAAACTCTTGAAGTATATGCTGCAAGAATTCCAATGTTACAAAAAATGCATATTGATTTAACAAAGCTTGTTGCCAAATTTGAAATGGCACAAATAACAACAGAAATTCAAACAAGAAAGTACCCTAAAATTAAGCTTTGGAGCTTTTGGGATTCAATCGTAAGAGTATTTAATAACTTTACGAACTTTGTAAGTGGAGTATTTGGAAATGTTGTTGGATCAGTAAGATGGAGACATGGATACCTTTACGATCACTACTGGGCACATAACTACTTATTAGATAATTTAAGGCCACTAGATATTATTGCAGAGAAAACACCATTTGCCCTAACTGACTTATTCATCCCAGGACACTTTGGTCATATTGCAGTGTATATTGGAACAGAAGAAGAACTTAGAGAATTAGGAATGTGGAATCATCCAAAAGTAGTTCCTCTACACGCAGATATTAAAGCAGGAAAGACAATCCTAGAGTCAATTAGACCAGGATCAAGAATGACTTCTCTTAGAGCATTTCTTGAGATTGATGAGATTACAATTGTTAGACAACCAGATATCCTTGAAAACCAGAATCAGTATGAGAAGGTATTTGTAGGAGCAATAGAGCAGTTAAATAAGAAGTATGACTTTAACTTTGATGTACATACTCTTGAAAAAGTTGTTTGTTCAGAAGTAGTTTACCATGCCTTTGGACATGTTAACTGGCCAACATCTTACCTATTTGGAAGATATACAATTACACCAGATGAAGTAATCTCTCTGGCTTACTATGATAACTCTCCGATTAACTACGAAATGGCAGTTATCTCAAATAAAGAAAAGAAAGTTCGCCACATCTCCAAATCAGATATGGGTAAGAACCTTTCATTTAGAAAGAACTCAAAGAGATCTAAAGAGCTTGGAAGAGACGTCTTTGATAAGAAAGAGAAAGTATGTAAGACATATAGAAAGAGAAATATTCATAAAAGTGGACCACAGTGGAAGTATGTACGTAGATGTAAGAACGTATATAGCCCAATGGTTTATGGCCAATAAAAAGAAATCTTAGTATGTTGTTTGGCATGATGGCCAAACAACTACTTATTTTAAGACCAGACGTGTCACAATACCAGGGACAGAACTTCAGAGATATTGAAAAGAAGGCCCTGGAATCAAACTCACAAACAATCTATATCCAAAAAATTGATGAACTAGAAAACTATCCACAAGATAGTGAACTCATTATTATATCGACGAGCCAAACAAATACAGAGCTATTAAATAAGAAACTCAAAGATAGAAAAGTATCTCTTTGGATTCATCCAAACTCAGGATATGACAATCTCTCACAAGAGTTTGTTAGAGAATCAGACTTTCCTATTGTAGTCGGAAATAATATTCGAGCTAATGCTGTCTACTTATATTCAGTACAATGCTTTCTTGATTCGATGGGCGCAATTCCTTTTTCTAAGTCTTGGAAGAGTGATAGGTCATTTCCAAGAAAGTCTTTAAATAAAGAGTCTGTTCTTGTAATTGGTAAAGGGCATATTGGAACCAAATTCTGTGCATTTCTAGAGAGCGCTAACTTTGATTTTCAAATCCTTGATCCTTTCAAAGGTCACGTAGATGTGGACTACTCAAAAGTCTCTACTGTTGTTGTACTTACTAGTCTTAACGATACTTCCAAGCATATGCTCGATGACAACTTTTTCTCAAAGCTAAAAGAAAATGTTAATATAATTAATCCTGCGAGAGGTAAACTTATCGACGAAGAAGCTCTAATTAAATATATGAAGAGCTCACCTGACTCGAAGATTTACCTCGATGTTTTTGAAAAAGAGCCATGTGATTTTGAGAAATTTCACTTTCACAAATCAATAAACCTCAGCTCACATATTGCTGGTGTTTATAATGATATTGACCAAGTAATAATTGATCATGAATTCAATGTTATAAATGACTTTAAAAATACTCAAGAAAGTGTCTTTAAAGCAAAATACTTCGATCTAATTTTAAAGAATAAAATTACAGATGGTATACTTATTTAAAGGTAGAAACTATGAATAACAAAATAATTAATAACTTCAAATCATACTTATGTCCTCCTGGGGCAGGTGTCTTTACTGTAAACACAGCGAAGGAAAGAAAGGACTCTCTCTACAAATCACTCTATGGAAGCTCTGAAAATGTTGATGAGAAATGGAAGCTTTCTTTTGAAAAACTAGAAAGTGCCAAGGGCTCAGTTCTTCTCGGAGTCTGCTCAGACTGCGGAGGAGGAATACAAAGAGGTGCTAACTGGGGTCCACTATTTCTTAGAAATACTCTACTAAATGATCACAAAGAACTTCGCTATCATGACATTGGAGATATAAGAGTTATACCTCACCTCCTTCATGATAAATATCTCAATGAAGGAACAATTCAAAGTTGTAAGAATGCTCTCTACCAAGAAAAAGATAGTGTCTATCCTGTAGCGCCTTTAAGTATTACAGAGAAGTGCTGTAATGATATTTATGAGCACTATAAGGACGTAGGTATTTTTGCCATTGGTGGCGACCACTCCGTAAGTTATCCACTAGTAAAAAGCTGGATTCAAAATAAGAGAAAAGATGGAAAGAAAGTTGGAATAATTCACTTTGACGCTCATACAGATCTTCTTAGAGAAAGACTTGGAATTGATCTATGTTTTGGCTCATGGCTTACACACGTTCTTGGAGAACTAGAGTCCCCTAAATCATGTTATCAATTTGGTATTCGCTCAAGTGGTAAAGACAGGGCCTATTGGGAGAATGAATTTGGGCTAAACCAATACTGGGCCAAAGATGTAAAAGAAATAGGACCTCAAGAACTCGCCAAAAATGTCACGCAAGAACTTCTTGATCAAGGAATTGACGAAGTTTACGTAAGCTTTGATATCGATGCTATAGATTCATCTCTTGCACCGGCCACAGGAACACCAGAGGCCGAGGGTCTATTTCCTCACGAATGCCTAATGATTTTAAAAGAGATTAATAGTAAAATAAAGATAACAGCTGCGGACATGGTCGAAATCGCACCCCTTGTTGGAAATGATAAAGCTGGATCAGATAGTACACTACAAGTGGGAGCAAGTATTTCGGCCTATTTAATTGAGGCCATTAATAATGCCCATAATTGATTTTCCATCTATTGAAGATGCCGATGAGAATGGATTAGTCGCCATAGGTGGAGACCTCCATCCTCAATCTCTTCTTCTCGCATACTCCAAAGGGATATTTCCATGGCCAGTCGGTCCAGAATATCCTCTGGCATGGTTTTCACCTGACCCTAGAGGTGTCATAAAGTGCAGTGACATGCATATTCCTAGAAAATTAAAAAAAGAGCTTAGAAAGCAAAACCTCAAGGTTACATTTAATAAGAATTTTAGAGATGTCATTGAAATTTGCTCGATTGTTCATGAAAACTCTGATTCAGGAACATGGATCACTGATGAAATAAAACAAGGCTATATAGATTTTCACGAAGCAGGGCACGCATATAGCATAGAAGTCTGGAATGAAGAGAACCTCGTTGGAGGACTCTACGGTGTTGTGATTGGAAACTTTATTAGTGGTGAGTCAATGTTTCACAAAGAAACAAATGCTTCAAAGCTTGCATTAATAACACTACTGTACAATCTCAAATTGAATGATGTACTCCAACTTGATACACAGATGGTAACGAATATAACAAAGTCGATTGGTGCAACTGAAGTTAAGAGATCTGATTTCCTTAAGAATGTTCAAACAGAGATCAAAAAGCCAAAGCTAATTTTTGAAAATTTTATAACAGATATTAAACATCTCTATGCAGTGAAAGATTCATAGCAGAGTATTCTTTACTAAGAATTTCTTTCATCTCAATACCTTTATCTGTCAATTTGGCACAATCACCACATGAATTACAGATACTCATATTGATAGAGATTTCTGATTTCTCTTGAGAGAAGGCCTCAACATGACAACTATCATTTAGTTCGATTAAATCATCTGAAGATAGTCTACGAGAACTATAAGGTGCTCTTCTTAAGTCTTCAGAGTATGTGAGTCTTTGATTACTCCTCATAAAACTAACAAGTCGAACTCTTTTTAAAAAAGATAAGAAGAACTGCGAAGGTGAATATACTTTCTTATCAAAAATCATTTACTTACCTCTTCCATATTCATACCAAGACTTACCCAATCAACAACCATTAAATCAAGATCAGAACTATGGTAACTTTCTTCAAATATCTTAAGAGTTCTCAAAGTTGGGGTCATAATGTGTAAGCGATCAACTTTCGTTGAATCTTTTCGAAGTGCGGTCAAAAAGTTCACCTCACCTGAAGACGTTTCACAATATGAATAATAGATTTGATCATTAGCAGGAGGAGAAAAACTATCCGCTTCCCTTAACCCTTCAGCAATTGGAAAGCTTTCAATTATCCTAATGATATTTGAAAATGATTCTTGAACTTCTTCTAGTCTAATAAGAATTCGATCATAAGATGTTCCATTTATACCTAGTGGAACATTGAGTTCAAGCTCGTCATAGAGATAGAACTTATCATTCTTTCTTAGATCATGGCTTACACCAAAGCTTCTAAGAGGCAGACCTGTATATCCACATTTTAAAGCATTCATCCTAGCAGATCTAATATGTGACAATTCCAAAACTCGCGAGAGCCTTGTAATATTACTCTTTAGTTTATCAAAGTCTTTAGTAAATGACTTAATTAATAGAGAACATTTTCTCTTCCAGCCTTCAGGAAGAATAGTCTCAGAGCATGGGCTTACAACTAAAGGATGAGGTCTCGCGGTCCCAAACTCTAATAAGAGAAGCTTGAATTGATTTAAAAACTCACGACATTTTAAGTGAGAGTCAACTTCGTCAATAACCTTGAATGAGAGAGATAGATATCTAAAGTTTTCAATAACTTTAGAGAACTCATATAAGAGCATGCGCTTAGTATTCTCATAGTCCCCTATTTCAAAACCCTGAGATTTCTCAAGAGTTTCACTCCAAAGAATTTGATAAGGAATAAATGAGTACCCATTAACATGAGAAATATATTTTCTAATATGTTCAATATTGATTTTTTCAAAGAGCTTTTCTAACCCTAGAAAAACACCTTCCTGTGATGCTTTTAATCCAACTATTTTTTTTCCATGAACGGCCATATCAAAGTTGGCCCTCTGGCTACGGATTCCATACTCTGTGAGGTTAAGATTTACAACATCAATTCCCTTTTCAAACTGACTTTCAGTTTCTACAGAAATTTTATCTCTACCATCATATGACTTTTCCATAAAAGAAGCTTGAGACTTTTCTACAATCTCCTTTTGAATTCTTTCATGTCTATAAATTGTAATTCCATATAGCTTCTGAATCTCATTTTCAAAATAGAAGAGACTCGGCCAAATATAAGAGTACGACTGAATAGTTTGTCCGTATAATAGAGAAACTCCAATATGAAACCTCTTCTCTTTATCAAGATTGTGAAAATGATAAACGATGAGAAAGCTTGCACCTGTTAAATTATTCTCACTAGAGAAATTACTTAGGTTACTGAGGTCCAAACAAGTTACACCCTTACAAATAAGTCCACTAGTTCTTTCGTAACTACGAAAGAGTGTATCGAGCTCTTCTTTTTTTATTATTTCAATTGAGTTAGTAATATTTTTAACTTTCATGCCCTATCTCCAATCTCTAGGAAGTGACACAACGAAGTTTTGAATTGTTCAAATGTAGGAGGGCATCCAGGAATAGCGAGATCTATTTTAAAGTTATCAGCTAGTGACGATACTTGAGAGACTTGATGAAATATACCACCAGAGATCGAGCAGTTTCCAAAGGCCACTAACTTTCGCTCCCTAGTGCTTATCGCTTCTTGAATCTTAATAAGATCGCTTTGTGCCAATTTTGTCCCTACGACTAAAATATCACAGTCAGCAAGATTAGTAGAAAACTCAGGAGAAGCAACCTCTTCCATTGACCAGACACTTGTGATGTCATAGCAACAGCTTCCAAGATACCAGTGAATCTTTTCACCTGTGCTCTGGTAAACAAACTTGCTTAACTCTTTTGCGGTTTTCAAATAATCCTCGATATTAAGTGTATAGAATAATTCTAGTAATTAGACTATCTTATGTAAACACTTACATCTTTCTCTTTCGCTTCAGGATTAAAGATAGGCGTCCATGAGACATCATTAGGAAAGACCAAGTCTTCAGTTTTAGACTTAGTGCACGATTGCTTTTTCCCAGATACAAAGAGCCAGTTATATATTTTATTATGAAGGGACTTCGCCCCGGAGTCATATTCTACGTAGCGATGATATGACAGCCCACTTGTAGATAGACCAGTCATCAGGTTAACTGCACGTTCAAAAGCAAGGTTCATACCTTCTTCAGTGCAATACTTTAACTCCGTTGCCTGATTATAAAGAGTCTTCCCGTCCACTGAGTTATAATTTCTAACCCATGCCTTTGTCTGACACTGATATACAAACCCTTTATCTTCAGCATGTCCAAATGCAGAGATATACTCCATGAACCAGTGATCTTTTTCGTTATACGTTATATTTGACGCACGCACATATTGACGACATGTTTTAAAAGAATCCCAATACTTTAAATAGAATTTATGAAATTCCTTAGGAAGGCTTCCTTCGCCAGATTGCACGAGGTCTCTAAGCTTAAATAGCCTTTCATAGACAGATTCACAGCTCTTTCTCAATGTTGTAATTTCGTTACTTGAAAATAAGTGACCTTTACCTAGAGCATATTTAATCGCCTTCGTTGGATAGATTTGTCCTATTAGGCGAAATGCTGGATAAGAGTCACCTCCACTAATAGATCTACCTCTTCCATTTTCTATAAAGCCCTTTACTTCTTTCCAATCTAGTATTTTTACTAACTCTCCAAAGGAGCTAATGTTTTTAAATTTAGGGTCTAGTGTACTAACTGCAAATAATAACAAGCGAGACTTCCACTTCTTATCACTATCGCATGGGAAACGGTCACAAAACTGCTCTAGGGCTCCGCCAATTATTTTTACACGTATAGTTTCATCTTGTGGAAACTTACCGCTAGAAAGGTATTGAGAGTCTCCAAAGATGATTACTCTCTGAGGCTTTTTAATCTGATCAAGTAACCTTGGAACTATGGCCTCTGTATACGGCGGTCTTTCCAAGTCTGGTCCATAGCTTTTCCAGACATCTTTTTCTTTACAGTATTCATGTGAATAAAATCTCTTTCCGCTGACCAAATCAAAATCATAGTGAAATCGTGAATTCTCAGGAGTAATTACAACTGCATCAATAAGTTTTCTATCAATATCAACCATAGGTTTAAAGTCAAAGAAGAGATGACTTACTGGTGAATCCTCTATATCAACAAAGCGATATTTCTGATGAGTTGAAAACCAGGTACCTGTTGGTCGAATGATTGGTTTAATAACTTCTTTTTTTGCACAGCCACTAACAAGTAGTGTTAAAAAAAGAATTGAATAAATATGTTTTTTAAATTGACAAATACCTAGCATAAAGTCCAAAATAATCTTCATCTCATAACGGTTCGGTGTTGGAATTGGTAGACAATGTGGATTTAAAATCCATTGGGCGCAAGCCCGTGCGGGTTCAAGTCCCGCCCGAACCACCAATTCACTTAGTAATTCTTATCTAAATTATCAGTTTTAAATGGAAATTAATCAAGATGTAATTATGCTGCCGAACGGCCGGTTTTATCTCTATTAATATAGTCAACTATGTACTGACCTAATACCTCGAGATTCTTCTCACTATTGTTCTCAAAAATAAATCCAAAGCCCTTTGGCCTGTTTTTCGAGGTTCTCTTGATTGCAAGATTACAGATAATTGGCTCGCTGAACGCTGCCCCATCAATGTAGAGAGTCACTTTCTTATCGCGAATATATTCTTCTTCGTTAAATCTCGTAACTTCAATGAAGCCACCACCAAGACTAATATTTGTCAGATAGCCCTTGTGCTCATTTCCGTCTATTGAAAAATTAACGAGCTCGTGAACATCAGCTCTATATTCAGATCTCTCAATCAAGTAGACAGAGTTCTCAGGATTTTCCTTATCTTCACTAATTAACTTACTTTCTGCCGACAGCTCTAAGCAATCAGATAGAGAAGACCAAGTCCCTGCTCCCTTCTTCTTAATAAGAGAATCAAAGTTTACCTTTCTTGTACTCTTTAACTTTAACATCTCATCAAAACGGTAAGGACCTTTAACTCCTTCACCATTATCAATTAACCATATAGCATTATTTGTTACTTCAAATGATTTACCATTCTTTAAATCATCCACACCTAGAACTTCTTCAAAGTTCTCATCTCTAGCAGGTGCTGGTGCTTTAGACATTTCGATAATTTTAGCAGCTTCACCAACGGGGGCATCCACAAGTTCTTCAAGAGTTGGTTTTGGTCGTTCTTCTTGTTGTGCTATTACAGATGCTTCATTTACACGCTTATGTAAGATTGTCATTTTGGTTACGGCCTTATCAAGTTTCGACTTCAAAACTTTATTTTCCATAACCTGATTCTTATATTTTACGTAGAGCTTATCAAATTTTTCTTGATCAGATTTTGACGACTCTCCATGATCATTAATTTTATCATCTAATGACTTAAGAGATTTCTCAACTCGAGTTAGTGTCGCACCTGTATGCTGATTCTCTTTTTCTTTTTCTTCAAGAGTTTCAACTAGCTTCTTATTTGCCTCAAGTAAGGTAGAAAGAATGGTTTCCATCTTATCTAGTTTACTTAAGTCTATTTCGGCATTACTACTTTTTAACTTTTCAGAGAAGCTCTCAAAGAGACCCTTTATTTCAGAATTATCAACAGGAAGCTTTTCTTCCTTCGCTTCCCTCTTTGCTTCTTGAATCTCGTTTTTAATTTCATTCTTTAAGGAAATTAAATTATGTCCAACCTGTTCTACTGTTGAGTTATCTATACTACTTTTTTCAATGACTTCTGTTATTTCTGATTTAAGAGATGTTTGAATCGATGATTCAAGTTCATTAATTTTCTGAGAAAAGCTATCTGTCAGCTCTGTTTTAAGCTCTTCAATATTGGTTGTATCACCTGGATTAGAATTGATCTCAACTATTTTAGAATCAATCTGATTTAGCTTGTCGTCGATAATATCAACGATTGTAAGATCGACATTCCCTATTTCTTTTATAATAATTTCATCTTTAGGTTTGAAGTCTGGTACTTCAATTTTGTCAGGACAAAATAAAGCTTCATTCTTAATCTTTGACGGAATATCGTTATGAGAAATAAGGTGTACCCAACGATCCTCATCTTCATTAAAGACAAAGCTGTCTTTAAAGACATTGCCTGCAACGACTTCAACAAAGAGGTCGTTAGCATCCAAATGACCATAATCTTGGCCATTTTTTGCAATAAAGAATTTGGTTTTCGTTATTTTCTTTTCCATATAATATTCTACTTAAATAATATCGGCTTTTTAGAGCTAAAACCTGAGTTTAAGGGTTTAGTTTGAGACAATAAAAGTTAATAAAAACAAATATTTTAATAATTACGGTAAGTTAAAAAGGAATCATTTATTAATATCAAAGACTTAATTTATAAAGAATTGATCAAACCGATTAAATCTAGTGATGATTTAATGAGGATTGATAATGCTATTGATGAAGTTCTAGATATGAAGTTTTCAGATATAGAGGCTCAAGTCTTAAACAATCAGAAATTCTCAGATAGCGACCTCTATATTGGAGAGCTTCCTGCAATTGCCTTGAACACATCTTGGATTGATCTCTATAATATTCTCAATAAAGCCTCAAGTAATAATCCACGAGCTGTGATTTGTGATTTAGGAGCTGGAAGCTGTCGCCTCTCATTAATCGCATATTATTTCTTTCCTAAAATAAAAGTTATTTCAATAGAGCCCGTGGCCCAGAGAATGAAAAGAGCAATTGAGCTTCAACAAGACTCACACAATATTTTCATCGATGCATATTTTGAAGACTACCCACAAGACTTGAAGTTTGACTTTACTCTACTCTATTTTCCTAACGGTGTTGTTTTTGAATCAGTTCTGGATAGATTGAAAAACTTTCAATTTCAATTTTCTATTCTCTGTATTGAGTCCCATGGAGAAATGATTAATAGATTAACAATTGAGCAATCATGGCTAAAAGCAGAGAGTTCTTTACGCCTAATCGCTCCTCGACATAATCAAGACCTTATAGAGTTTAAAAAGATTGAGGGAAAGAAAAGTCAACTAGAGCACAAATTAGCAGAGATTTTTAAACATAGTGGTGAATTCAAAATTAGAGATACACATGGTGAATGGCTGGCCTCATCAAAGGGTCTCAAGATATTCTATGATAAGAAGTTACAAGTTAGTCTGGAGTTTAGTTTGCCTTCAAGAACTATATATTTAAATGAAAATAACCTTATTGATATTATGCCCATTAATCAGTCTGATATTCCTAATGAAATCATTCCTGCTCTATCACTTCGGGGAGCAAAGCAACCATATAGAAAAGTTTATCTTGATGGAACGATTGAGTTATCTAATGGAAGTTTCGTACACTTGGACCAACTATAAAAAAAGGCCTTCTTAGAAGAAGGCCTCATTTATTCTTATGTTATTTTTTAAATCTAGATATTTAAACCACGCTTATCAGTAGCGACAAGACATGCCTCTTTAAATCCTTCAGAGTATGTCGGGTGAGGGTGACAAATACGTCCTACATCTTCAGCAGAAGCTCTAAATTCCATCGCAGTTACTGCTTCAGCAATTAAGTCAGCTGCTCTTGGACCGACCATATGAACACCAAGAATCTCATCAGTTTCTTTATCCGCTAAAACCTTGATAAATCCATCTGACTCAGCTGATGCCATTGCTCTACCAGAGGCCTTAAATGGAAATTTACCGGCCTTATAAGCAATCTTAGACTCTTTAAGCTGTTGCTCAGTTTGACCAACAGACGATACCTCTGGCCAAGTATAAACAACACCAGGAATAAGATTGTAATTCATGTGTGGGATTTGTCCGTCCATTAGTTCAGCAACAAAGACACCTTCTTCTTCAGCTTTATGAGCTAACATAGCACCTTTAACAACATCACCAATTGCATAGATATGTGGTACAGAAGTTTGGAGGTGATCATTAGTTTCAACTCTCCCTCTCTCATCTAGCTTAACACCTGCATTCTCAAGTCCTAAACCATCAGTATAAGGTCTTCTGCCTACAGCAACTAAGCAGTAGTCACCTTCTAATACTACTTCACTATCATCTTTTTTAGACTTAGCTTTAACTGTAACCTTCTTACCTTTTGCTGTCGCTTCAGTAACTCCGTGTCCAGTATATAGCTCCATCCCTTTCTTCTTAAAGATCTTAGTCATTTCTTTTGAACAATCTTTATCCATAGTCGCTAGTACAGAATCAGCATATTCAACAACTGAAACTTTAGCACCTAGTCTGTGAAACACAGAACCAAGCTCTAGACCAATCACACCACCACCAATTACGATCATGTGCTTAGGACATTCTTCTAACTTAAGTGCTTCAGTAGAAGTAATGATTCTCTCTTTATCAATTTCTACACCAGGCAGTGAAGATGGCTTTGATCCAGTTGCAATAACAATTTTCTTTGCCTTTAGAGTCGTCTCCTTCTCCCCTGCAACTTTAATTGTATTCGCATCTACAAATGATCCAAGACCATTGAAGACTTCGATCTTATTCTTTTGCATAAGATAGTTAACACCACCGCAAATATTATCTACGACACCTGTAACTCTCTTAGACATTGCCTTTACATCGACTTTTACTTTTCCAGTTGTAATTCCATGCTCTAGAGCATGGTGAACTGTCTCGTAATATCTTTCTGATGAATCTAGCCATGCTTTAGAAGGGATACACCCAACATTTAAACATGTTCCACCAAGAGTATTATATTTTTCAACAATAGCAGTTTTCATACCAAGTTGAGCACATCTGATGGCACAAACGTAACCACCAGGACCTGAACCTATTACAACAACATCAAATTCGTTACTCATAAAAATTCCTTTTTTATACGTCTAGTAGCATTCTTTCTGGGTTTTCAATTAGTTCTTTAACCATCTTTAGGAAAGTAACTGATTCTTTACCATCAACGATTCTGTGGTCGTAAGAAAGTGCTAAATACATAACTGGGTGAATAACAACCTCACCATTAATGGCCACTGGTCTCTCTACGATATTATGCATACCAAGGATTGCAGATTGAGGAATATTGATAATTGGAGTTGAAAGCATTGAACCAAAAACACCACCATTTGTGATTGTAAATGTTCCCCCAGTCATTTCATCAACTGTCAGCTTTCCATCTCTACCTTTTAATGCAAGTCTTCTAATTTCTTTCTCAATTTGAGCAAGGCTTAGAGCTTCTGCACTTTGTACAACTGGAACAACAAGTCCTTTTGGAGTCGATACCGCGATACCAACATCTGCATAATCATGATAAATGATTTCTTCACCATTAATTTGTGCATTTACTCCAGGAACCTCTTTAAGCGCCATTGTCACGGCCTTTGTAAAGAAACTCATGAACCCTAGTCCAATCTCGTGCTTATCTTTGAATGCGTCTTTATACTTCTTACGCATTTCCATTACATTATACATATCAACTTCGTTAAAAGTTGTGAGCATTGCTGTTGAGTTCTTAGCCTCAGTCAGTCTCTTAGCGATTGTCTTTCTAAGACGAGACATCTTCTCAACTCTAGTTCCTCTACTCACTCCACCTTGTGGAACTTGAGCAGCTATTTCAGCAGGTGCTGCAGGTTTAGCAGCAGGAGCACTTGCGGCAGCTGGTTTAGAGGCATTCATAGCATCTGCTTTTGTAATTCTTCCATCTTTACCAGATCCAGAAACTGAATTTGCATCAATTCCTTTTTCAGCTAGAATCTTTCCAGCCGCTGGAGAAGGATAGTTCTTATCTCCACCTGTTGCTGCTGGAGTAGTTGCCGCGGCTGGTGCAGCAGTTGTCTCTTCAGGCTTACTTGCCGCCGGAGCAGCTGATGTATCTAGTTCTGCAACGACAGCGCCAATTTCAAGGTCTGTCCCCTCTTCTACTAAAATCTTTACTACACCACTCTGCTCAGCAGGTAGTGGAAGAGTTGCTTTATCTGATTCAACTTCTACAAGTTCATCACCCTCTTCAACAAAGTCACCGTCAGCGACAATCCATGCTCCAAGAGTTACTTCGTTAATTGACTCTCCAATTGGTGGTATTGTAATTTTAACAATTGCCATAATATATCCTTACTTATTTTTTAGGTTAAATGCTTTTTCTACGATTTCGTTCTGTTCTCTTAAGTGTACCGATGCATATCCTGTTGCAGGTGAAGCCGATGACTTTCTTGAAACGCATTCGATTTCTTTATCAAATAAGTCTCTCCATCTAAGAAGGTATGTCCAAGCACCCATATTATAAGGCTCTTCTTGTGCCCAACAGATTGATGCACCTTTATACTTCTTTTTAATAGCTTCAATTTGTTCAACAGGCAGTGGATAGAGTTGCTCTAGTCTTACAACGGCAACATTTTTTCTATCGTTCTCTTGTTGATACTTGAAGAGATCGTAATAAAGCTTTCCTGTACAAAGGACAACTTTCTTAACGTCTTTAGCCTTAACCCAACTATCATCAATTACTTCCTGGAAAGATCCTGTTGTGAACTCCTCAACTTTTGAAACACACTGTGGATGTCTAAGAAGTGACTTAGGAGTAAAAACAACTAGTGGCTTTCTAAAATCCCAAGCAATTTGACGTCTTAATAAGTGGAACATATTCGCTGGCGTTGTAACATCACAAACGACCATATTATATTCAGCGCAAAGCTGAAGATATCTTTCAGGTCTACATGAAGAGTGTTCAGGTCCTGCTCCTTCATACCCATGAGGTAGAAGCATAACAAGATCACTCATTCTTCTCCACTTACTTTCAGCTGCTGAGATGAACTGATCGATCATGATCTGTGCACCGTTTGAAAAATCTCCAAACTGTGCTTCCCAGATATTTAGAGAACTTGGTGAAGCTTGAGAGTAACCATACTCAAAGGCAACTACCGCATACTCAGATAGTAGAGAGTTATAAATATGGATACGACCTTGGTCATCATCCTTCTCTGTAATATTATCTAGACCACAGTAAGCTGTATTTGTATTTTCATCAAATACCTTGGCATGTCTATGTGAGAAAGTTCCTCTAATAACATCCTGACCTGTGAATCTTATATTCTTACCTTCAGTTAAAAGAGAACCGTAAGCAAACATTTCGGCCATCGCCCAGTCAACTGTATCAGTGTCAAATCTCTTCTTTCTGTCATCAAGAAGCTTCTGCGCTTTTCTAAGAGTTTTAAACCCTTCTGGCGTTGAAGTCATTGCATTACAAATAGAAGTAAGGGTTTTCTTATCAACAGCAGTCTTTGGAGAAGTTACAAAGTCTTCAGGTTTTGACCATCTTAGGTTTAGCCATTCTTTGTGAGGACCTTTTACTCTCTTAGGAAGTTCACTCTGCTTAACATTATTAAAACGATCAGAGAGAAGCTTCTTAAACTCATCCTGCATTTCTTTTGCAATACTCTTGTCAAGGGTTCCACTTTCAGTAAGTTCTTGAAGGTAAAGCTCTCTTGGATTCTTCTGCTTAGCAATTAGTCCATAGAGATGTGGTTGTGTATACTTCGGCTCATCACCTTCATTGTGACCGTGCTTTCTATAACAAACCATATCGATGAAAACATCTTTCTTAAACTCTTGTCTGAACTTCATTGCTAGCTCACAAGCGTAGACAACATCTTCAGGACTATCTCCATTTACGTGAATAATTGGGATATCAAGCATCTTTGCAACAGATGTACAGTAGTGAGAACTTCTCGCATCCGTAAAATCAGTCGTAAAACCAATTTGGTTATTAATTACAAAGTGTACTGCTCCCCCAGTTCTATAACCGTCAAGCTCTGACATTTGAACCATCTCATAGACGATCCCTTGTCCAGCAACAGCTGCATCACCGTGGATAATGATTGGAATAATTTTTGATTCATCACCTTTATAAGCGATATCAATTTGAGCTCTAGCATAACCAGAAGCAACAGGACCAACAGTCTCTAAGTGAGATGGGTTTGGAAGTAGTTTTAGATAAACATCTTTTCCAGTTGCTGTCTCTTGTGCCGACGTATAACCCATGTGGTATTTAACATCGCCATCCCCTTGTCCTTCAAGTTGCTCTAGAGAGTTTCCTTCGAATTCAGAGAAAATATACTCATAAGTTTTACCTAGAGTGTTTGCTAGAATATTTAGACGACCTCTGTGGGCCATACCAATAACAAATTCTTTTGCTCCAAGTTCTGCACCTTCATTTATGATGGCATCTAGAGCAGGAATTGTTGATTCTCCCCCTTCAAGAGAGAATCTTTTTTGACCTGTATACTTAGTTTGAAGAAAGCTTTCGAAAACATTGGCCTCATTGAGCTTGTGTAGAATTCTTTTCTTCTTATCTGTAGAGAAGTTCTTATTTAAATAAGTAGACTCGTATTGCTTACGAACCCATCTTCTCATGTCTGTATCATTTGAATGCATATACTCAATACCGATCTTTCCACAGTAGAGCTTTTGCATGTGATCGAAGATCACTTTTAGTGTAACCGGACCGAGTCCAACAAATTCACCACACTGAAAAACAGTGTTTAAATCTGATTCCTCTAGATCGTAGTCTTTCAGTGAGATTCGAGCACTTCTGTCGATTCTCTCTCTAATAGGGTTTGTGTCAGAAAGCAGATGCCCTCTTGCCCTAAAAGACTGAACTAGTCTAAATACGTTAAATTCTTTTTTAAGAGCGTCTTCTGAAATATCAGATCCACCAGATGTTCCTTTACCCGCACCAAACTCAAAACCTAAGAAGAAGTTTTTCCAACTTTCTTCAGCAGATTCAGGGTCTGTCTTGTACTGTTCGTAAAGGGAATCGATGTAACTAATGTCAGAACTTGCTAGGTGTGAAAAATCCATAGTTTTCATGGTGCAAAATCCAATTTAAAGGCGTAAATACGCGTTTAGTAAAAATGTGTGGGCCAAATGACCCGCATAAGTTATTTATATTATAAATGATATCAGTTCGTGAAGTATCTTTTTAGGTAGGAATCATTTGCTGAAACGCACAAAAGGGTTACTGAATCGGTTCTCTATTGGATTTATTTATGACAAACAAAAAAGGACCGTCGAACGGTCCCTATTGTTATATTTGACTTTTTTTAGCAACTTTTTGAGTCACAAGTTGAAACGCCTTCTAGGTCGAGACATTCTTCAGCAATCTCTGGGTTATCCTTACATTCTTCTTTCTTCTCACAGAACATACAGTCTTCATCCATAACCTTATTCAGGCCACCACAAGAGCCTTTCAACTCACGATTAGAAAGAATTACACCTACGGCCATTCCAGTTATAGATATAAGGAGAACACCAAGTGTGACAAAGAACATTTCCATAAAAACCTCTTAACTATTTTACCACTTTGTTAAACTCTGAAGTGGCCTTTTGAGCAAATTTCTTTTGACCCGTTGGGTCTCTAAAGATGAAGTAAGCTTTGATAGCATTTTTCTTGGCATATTCAAACCCTTTTTCGGTGCCCATCGCCATAAGAGCAGTGGCCACAGCATCCGCATCCATACAACTTGTAGAGATAACACTAACCGATAAGAGCGTATGCTCTACTGGCCTTCCAGTTCTATAATCTATTGTATGAGAATAGACCTTATCACCATACTTAAAGAAGTTTCGATAGCTTCCAGAGGTAGCAAGAGCGAAGCCTTCTAATTGAATAACTTTAAGAATTCCTTTTTCACTAGCGCTAGCGCTTGGAGTCTCAACACCAATCTTCCATGGTCTTGAAAGAGACTTCCCCATCGTTCTAACTTCACCACCAATTTCGACCATATTGTTTTTGAGGCCGCGAGACGAAAGAAGCTTCGTTATCGCATCAACACCAAAGCCTTTAGCAGATGCAGAGAGATCAATATATGTTTTTGAGAAGTTCTTCTTAAGTGACTTTCCATCTAGGCTAATTTTCTTATAACCAACAACTTTTATCGCTTCATTAATCTTTGCTGTCTCTGGAACTTTACGCTTTCCATTTGGCCCAAAACCCCAAAGGTTAACGAGAGGCCCAATAGTTGGATCAAAAATACCTTCTGTATCTTTTGCAAGATCAAGAGCATGAGAAAGTACAAATCTAAAATCATCTGATATTTCAATCGCCTGATTTGCCTTAGCTCCATTAACTTTTGAAATTTCAGAAGTAGGAATATAAGTACTCATACTCATATTCACTGCCTTAAGCCTATCATCAACATCAGTCTTTAACTGCTCTGTTGAATAATCACTAGGGGCAACAAACTTAATATTATAAGTTGTCCCCATAGTTCTTCCACTAAGGTGGTGCATCTTAATACCTGATTCCTTTTGACATGAAGTCATAAGGATTACCAGTGCCAGTCCTGCAAAATATTTCATAGTAACCTATTAGCTAAATGATTGCTCTTCAAGAATTTCTCTTTCAGTATCAAGATCTCTTTTCTCAGCTTTTTCTTCAGTAAATTTATCACCATATCTAGCTTTAAGCTTAGTGATATTACGCTCCATTACTTCTTCGAATTCAAAACCTAATTCATCTGCAACAATCGCCATATACCAAAACAGATCACCCATTTCTTCTGCTAAGTTTACCTTGTCTAATTCTTTACCATAGAAGATATGTTTCTTCAGTGCATCTAAGAATTCACCAGACTCAGTCGATAGACCAATTCCAGCATGAAGAAGTCTTTTAAGACCATCATCATTTAATCTTGTATTCATTGCTTCGAAGTTCGTAGACTCTGTTCTTGTAGCGTCACTGATGTATTGTTTAGAATTCATATATTCCCCTTATTTCATTAAAAACACAGCGCCATAATGGCCATTTTTACTCAACTCGTCACGACACATTGGAGCAATTTAGTCGCCCTATCCACATATTAAATAGTTAGAGATAAGAAGATTTGTCTTCCAATTATTCTAATACCTATTAATAATAAAGTATGGCAAAAATGAAAGCGTATACCGAGAGAGAACTTTATAATTACTATCATCAGGTACTAAGAGAAGTTAGTATCACTGAGGATGAAATAGTCCAAACTATCCAAAAAACTTTGGACATGATGATAAAGAATCAAGAAGATCAAATCCTTGGCCTTGGTCGAGAGAATCCTTTTGATAAACTTTCAAAAGATAAAGCTAACTCTGTAGATGATTTGATGACATCTTTTCAGGAGTCTCTTATTCAAGCTGAAAATGATGAAGGGCAAAGGAAGAAGCTCAACATAAAGCTCAGCCCCGAAACAATAGAACACACAAAAAAAGAAGTAAGAGCTGAATTTGAAAAAGGTACTAGTCTCTTTCAAGCTTCAAAAGTGTACAGTTATCTAAAAGAAGATAAGAGTGACCTGGCCTCAGAGTTAAAGCTACGTGCGAGTAGTCCGTTTAATTTACATCTTCAAATGTTAAAACTTTGGCATGAATTTAATCAATAGATTATAGGAAGAACTCTCCTACTCCCACAAGACCATTTTGATGGTAGATAAAGATAATAGAATGACTTACGTTATTATAGAGAATTTTCTTTTGTCCAAAAGAACAACTCATTGTTCCAGAACCCCAAGCAAGTTCTGTTCGAGTTGTAGTAGATTTATTATACTCAATCATTTTTCCATTCGAAGCACAGTAGTAAATTTTCTCATGTCCTCCATGCCTAATCATAGCAGTTCCATATACAGTATCAGGTAAAGTAACATAGTCATTTAGAGTTCCGTTAGGATGAGCATTTACCATACGGCTTGAGTTCGATTGCTTAAAGATCCACCCAAGAGTTGCATCATACTGTGATGCCATCAGCCCACCGTAAGTAGGAACTCTTGTTGTTCCAACATTTATTCCGGCCGCTTCTAAGTTTCCTCTATCTGTATTATCCTGACCCGCAAAATGACTTTGCCTATAACTATCTGCCGTATCATAAAGCTTCACGTAAGCATGAGAAGTTGTTGAGCCATTCCAACGAGACTTGTGCATCATGACCTTTCCGTTACCATATCCAAGAATCTGGGCCGTGTACCAATCAAACTTAATATCTGAACCAATTTTACCATCTGCATTTGCGACATCATGATACCAAGTGGCACCGCCACCAACGATTGTAGACCATGAGGTACTTGAGCGAATATACCTTGCGACAGATGAGCCTGTCCCATCAAAGATATCACCAGTTGCCGGATCAGTAGAAAAAACATAGTCAGTAGTTCCATATCCTGAAGTTACATAATTAATATTTCCACCGATATTAAATTCACGATATGAGCCAGAGATATAATCACCAATAATAAAAGTATCCATTGAAGCATTACTCTTACCAAAATTAATCATATGTGAGCCAGCAATTCTTGCAGAGAGTGCTGTACCTCCATCACCACTAGATGGGAATTGCCCAGAAATTGTAACGATATTTCCTGCATCATCAATAGTTCTAATTAATCCATGGTCATTCATAAAGACTTGACCTTTTTTACTAACATGAAATCCTTCAAGGTATATAGAACATGACGTGGCCAAAGTACCATCGGCACATGGTGTAGGAGTATATGATCCTGTACCAGCTATTCTTATAAAGGTATTTGTATTGTGATCATATTTAAAAATCTCTCGCCTTAACTGACTATCTGCATATACATAACCGTCTAATCCTGATTTGTATGAAGCATAGACATTACCCGCAATATCAAAAGGAGCAATCGCTTTATATGTTGTATTTGGACTACCATTACCGAAGTCTAATCTTGCGACTCTATTTAAAGTATTCCCTGGGACATTCTGTCTTACAGAAATTTGCATATGTTCTAGTGCTGAAGATAATGGATTGTAAGCAACTGCTAAACTTACGGTTGGTTTCCCGGCCCATGAATAAGCGGCATCAGTATACATCCCAGGTCCTTCAACTTCGACTTTATAAACTCTCTTATTAGAGGCCTTATAATGTCTCCACTTAGTCCCTGTATATGATCCACTTTTAAAATAGATATCACCATTTGGTAGTGGATTAATCGCAGAGAACTTATAACTATAGTCTGTAATTTTAATTTGATTAAATGCAACGTCATTTCCAGGATCACTTGAAGATCCTCCACCAATAATAGTATCAATAGTCCATGGTGTTGTGTTCATATCAATTCTTCTAATACGATCACTATCAAGAACAAGTAGCCCATTATCATGATCAAGAACAATTGCTTGGATATATTTAAATTGTGCCCCGGAGATTGGACCTCCATCCCCTACGGACGCCCCAGTCACAGGAATTAATTCATTAGCAACACCTGTTGCAGGGTTTACCCAAATAAGTCCAACATCACTATCTCTTACAAAGATATCACCTTTTTCAGTTACAACTAATGAGTTCATATCATCATAATGTGAAGAAGATCGTGTTCTATAGACAACAGAACGTCCTGAACCGCCAACACCTTTTTCAGTGTTACCGGCAATAACTCTAAACTGATTCTCATTCATAGGTACAGAAGTTAAGAAAGTTTCAGCACTACTTGTATCTTCTGCTACAACTCTTACTTTAAAATACCCTGAACTCGGAGCAGCTGCTGTCAATTTAAGACAACCAGTTTCTACACCGCTAATAGTACAACCTGTTCCCTGAACATTCGGTACTGAAGATTGAAGTAATGTGTAGTTAACATCATCTGTTGTATAGAAAATACTTATAGGACTAGCAATAAAGCCTTCTAGATCATATGCTCTCCACTTCACATAAATATCTGCCCCTGCTGCAAACTGTAGCTGCCCTAGAGTCGCAGGACTTGCCGGAGTATTTGTATTTGCAACAGTTAAATCTGAAACTTGAGGAGGTGAACCTGGAGAATAGATTACAGAAGCTTTATCAACACCGATTGTATTTGTATTAACAGAAATATTTCCAGCAGCATCAGCTACCCATGCATAGACATCATACGATTTAGCAACAAACCCAACTCTAAAGTAATAACTATCAGTTGTTTGGATATTAAGAGCTGTACTTCTTAGTCCTACAGGTAGAGCACTCCAACAAGAGTCATTCATATCCGTAGGAGCAGTTGAGTTATCGTACCTCATACACATATATGTTATTTTTGATGATGCATCTGCACCAGTTGTTGTAACGAGAATATTGTTATTTTCAGCAACAGCAACTCCATCATTCACATCAAATGAAGAAAGTGTTGGTGTACTACCATCAATAACTAAACTCTTAACAGCAGTAGTTGAGTTACCTGCTTGATCAGTAAATGAGACTTCTAATTGAGCAGTAAGTGTAGTTCCACCAGGATTAAAGTTAATAGAATAACCTTGATTTGATAATGGCCCAGCACCACTAGAAACACTTCCTAGAGTTGTCCAAGATGAGCCATTAAAATAACGAGTTACAAATGAGTCCCCTGCTCCAGCGTGAAGCTCACTCATTGTCCAAGAGAAATTTTGTGCTATATTCGCCTTATAGGCCTCATTGAATGCAATATTAATGATTGGTGCTGTAGAATCGATTGTAAATACACCAGACTCTGTCGTTGTTGAATTTCCAGCTAGATCCGTATAGTTAACTCTATACTTAACAACACTTGAATCAATAGAAGCAATCGTCCAACTATAATTGAATCCTGTTGTAGAGAGTGGCCCATTTAATAATGCTTTATTTCCAATAGAAACCCAGCTAGATCCATTATAATATTCAAGACTCATATTCTGTGAAGAACTAGAGTTAACTTCTGTTACAGTCCAAGCTAAATTTTGGGTCGCACCACCTTTTAATAATGCTGGAGTCGTTAAACTAAGTACAGGAGAAGTAACATCATAGATGATATTTAGATCTGTAGAAGTAAGGGATACATTATTTTGAGCATCCTTAGTCCAGGCCTTTAATGTATGACTTCCCTCTGTCGCAGACGCGAGTGTATAAGAAGTACCTCCGGCCACTGTAGTACAAGTAACCCATGAAGCGTCACCACTGGCCGGCCTTGCTCCTTCATTTACTAAGACTTCAGCAAAGTCTGTACATGAAGATACAGTAAGAGTGTTTGAAGTACTATTTGTATACTGATTAGAATGTAGAGCTATGCCAGGTGCTGCAGGAGGTGTTTTATCTGAAACATTGATAGTAACTGTAGCAACAGATGACGAGTCTACTGTCCCATCATATACAAGATATGTAAATGTATCTGCACCATGAAAGTTAGTATTTGATATATAGCTACATGATAGATCTGTCCCATATGATCCAGCAGTAATACAATTAGAAAGTACTCCATTGGATGGCGCAGAGATTACTTTATAAGATAATGAATCTAAATCAACATCACTTCCGGAGTTTAATGTGAAATTGATATTGATATTGTCATCAACATTAAAACTTTGATTTGCACCAATTAGAGGTAAATCGTTTATCGGATTTATTGTAATATTGACAGTAGTTACAGATGCCGAGTTAGCAATTCCATCATTAACCCTATAGGTAAAACTATCTGCACCATTTTCATTAAGATTTGGAGTATAGCGACATGATAGATCAATAGTTCCACCCATACAATTACTAAGAACACCTTTGCTTGGCCCAGTAACAACAGTATAAGTTAGAGTTTGAGGGTCGACATCCGTCCCAGGATTCGCATTAAAGTCTAGTAGCGTATCTTCATTAGTCGCAAGATTCATATCGCTTCCAACGACAGGTAAATCATTAACAGAGTTAACAGTGATATTTACAGTCGTTAAAGCGGAGTTTAGCGCGCCATCATTTGCTCTATAAGTAAAACTGTCTACCCCATTAAAGTTCAATGCTGGAGTGTATGTACAAGTTACATCAGCATCAGATGCCATACAGTTTGAAAGAGCTCCATTTGAAGGTGAACTTACTACACTATATGTTAAAGAATCAAGATCAACATCTGTTGCAACATTGGCCGTAAAATTTAATACGACATCTTCATTTGTTGCAAGATTCATTGTCGCACCTGCAACTGGAGCGTCGTTTACTGGGTTCACAGTAATCGTAACTGTAGTATTAGCTGTATTTAGCGATCCATCTGTCGCACGATAAACGAAAGTATCAGTTCCATAGAAATTTAAATTAGGAGTATATGTACAAGTAACATCGGCATCACTACTCATACAGTTGCTTAACGTACCATTAGTTGGTGCTGTTACAACTGAATAAAAAAGAATATCTAAGTCAATATCTGAAGCTGAATTAGCTGTAAAATTTAAGACTGTATCTTCATTTGTAGATATCGCCAAATTTGCTGCGGCCACTGGTCCATCATTAATAGGGTTAACTGCAATTGTCACAGTAACAATCGCAGAGTCCAATGCTCCATCATTTGATTTATAAGTAAAAGAATCAGCGCCATTAAAGTTTGCAGTTGGACTATATGTACAACTGATATCACCATCTGAGGCCATACAATTTGTTAAAGTTCCATTTGTTGGAGCAGTAACTATAGAATAAGATAAAGTATCTAGGTCAACATCCGTATGTAGTGTTGCCGTAAAATTAAGAACTGTATCTTCGTTAGTTGCTATAGCGTAGTTAGCAGGAGAAACTGGTTGATCATTTACAGGGTTAACAGTTATTGAAACGGTGGCCACTGAAGAGTTAATAGTTCCATCATTAATTCTATAAGTGAAGGAATCAGATCCATTAAAATTTAGATTTGGTGTATACACACAATCAAGGTCTGTATCACTTGCCATACAAGCAGATAAAGTTCCATTCGCTGGCCCAGTTACAACAGAGTAAGTTAAAGCGTCGAGATCAATATCACTACCTGCATTGATTGATATATTTAATATATTATCTTCATTTACAGCAACATTCTGATTTGCTCCAGTTGTCGGTGTATTATTCGATGATGTAAAACTTAGAGAACTTGATACACTATCTGGTCCACAGGCCCAGCCAAGACTTGCAACCTTAGCCCCTTTTGAAGTTGGTGCTGCCGAAATAGAGACAGTACAACTTGCACTGACTCCTAGATCATTATTTGAGCATGTAGTACTAACAAGATTAAATTCTGAAGCATTCGCTCCTGTTAAGGCGACTGACCCACAGCTATCCCCTGCTGCGGTCCCACTATTTGTTATAGTAAATAATTGCGGAGCTGTCGTTGACTTGGAAAGTACACTTCCAAAATCATGTGATGCTAAAGAGATACCAAGACTTGGTTTATCAATGCTAAAGCTACTTGATTCAACGACTGTCGATCGAGCGGCAAGGTCAGTATAAGAAACTCTTATTTTGGCATTAGCAATAAATGTATTTGCAAGAAAATTCGTCGAGCTAAATATAGTTCCACCATGCGGACCATTTGTTACAGCAATATTTGGAAGCGCAGACCAAGTAGCTCCATTGTAGAAGTCGACACTAAAATTCTGTGAATTATCTGCATTGGCCTCAACTAAGGACCAGCTAAATGTATGACTTTGATTAGCTCTATAGCCTGCAACAATATTAGTGAATACAATAGCAGGGTCCGTATTATCCAATATAAGTGGAGTATCTTGTGATAATAAGCTCATTCTTCCAGCACTATCTCTAGACCATACTTCTACGCTTACAGGACCTTCCGGTGAAGTAATTGAATATGGTATAGTCTGAGTCCCTGGAGTATTACATGAGTATGTAAAATCACCATTTACAGGAGTAACACCATTTTCAACAATCGCAAGGTTAGAAAATGTCTCACAGTTCGCATAAACACCACCACCAAGATCTGCCCCATTATTCATATCAAGAAGTATATTTCTTGTAGAAGAGGGACTAGCGCTTCCAACATTTAATGTAATTGACGGAACTATCGCAGGAAAAATATCTGTGTTAGAAATTGCATAATTAAATTCATGGTACGGAACACTTGTATCAACGTTAGCATCTCCACCATTCTTACGCCCTACCCTCAAGGTAACATTTGTCACTAGGCCAGCATTTGCAGAAGGAGCATATAGGTATGTAGTTGAGTTAGATTCTGTACTACCTTCAACTATCCACTGATAAGCAATCGCATATGTTCCTAACCAGTGTGAAGCTTGGATATTAAAAGTTCCATTCGACTTTTCATTTAAAGAGTTTGGAATAGTTATAAGATCTATTTCTGGCGCTGCCTCAGCTAGAACACTGTGGCTATTTCCGTCAAAGGCCTTACCAAAAGAAGCTTGTCCATCAGTATTTGAAATAAGGTCATTATAGGCATCTTCTGGAGTATCATCCATTGTGATATTACTTTGAATTACAGCAATTGCTTTTTCCATGTCTTCAGCTGAGGCAGTTGGAATATCATTTACTAAAGGTGTTTTTACAACTTTAGAAATCAAAGTTGATGCCGGTGAAAGCTCTTGATTAGAATAAAAGCTTGTTACAATTCTCTCGTATGATTCAGTACAACCGATCGTTCTTAACATGTAGCGAGTCGGTGTTGAGATATCTAATCCGAGAGCGACGGGATCAAATTCAAAAGCTACATCACTTTCTAAATCTTTCGCTCCAAGAGGATTATCGGCCAGAACAGTCATTGACAGAATATCAAATAATTCAATTTTAGGTGTCGTACATGTAACAGCAGCATATGCTGAAGAAGATAGCTTTCGTATCAATGGGGCTTGATAAACAACCTTTCCAGATAAAGGCGTAACCTGCCCCTTTATTCTCGCAGGCACAGAGGCCTCTACTTTATTGCTACTTTCACTATTAACTGTAGAGCTAGTGTCTTCTTCAATACTGTTTTTAGAATTTTCAGAGTCTGAGCTTAAAGTATTCGAAGAAAATACCACTGGATTATTTCCACCAAGCCCATCATCTTTTAATGCATGAGCAGGCTTTCGATTTCCAGAAATCTCCTCTTCTATTTGAAGCTGCGCTTTAACATTCTTATGATTTTTTTCACTTCTTCCAACTCGAGAGACTTTTTCTTTCTTCGAGTCATCTGAATAATAAGACTTACCTGAAGTACCGTGGATACCTCCACTCTTTGAAGCTCCTTTAAATAAAGATTCTTCGCCTGCTTTATCAAATGACTTTGAAGAAGGTCTTCTACTTGTTTGACTTAAAGTTTTATTTCCAACCTTCAGAGAATATTTCTCAATTCTCGTTAGTGGAAGTCCATTTTCATCAATTAGATTTATACTTTGAGGACTTTTTGAAAGGTCACTTGCAATATACACCACTGCCCCACACAAAACAGAGAGCGCAGCTAGGGTATTCTTAAATTTAAGTAGTAAACCTACTATCTTCACAACAAACGTACCTCTAGTTGAAGATTCTTAAGCTATCTTAACTCAATAGCATCACTCCCTATTCGGTCGAATGATATCAAATACTTAGTATATTTTAATAACGTGCTTTCTTGAGATAGTGCCAAGAATGATTGGTAAAAGGTCTAAATTTATGGAATTGCTAGGAAAAACTGATTTTATTTACTTACTTTAACTTAAGAAAATCTTCTCTCTAACTTTCCAAAAGTGCTTTGCATGCCTCGCAATGACAAACTTGGGCATCCTAAATAGCTCGGACTGCTCAATTACACTTTCAGGCGTTTCAAAGCGCAACTTCTTTTCGCCAACACCAGGGTTTCTCAAATGTCTTTTTACAAATCCATGATAGAAGGCCCCATTAGAGCTATAGTCGCCCATATAAAAGAACTCACTTAAGTGCTCACCATCAAGATCATAGTATCGAACCTCAAGTCTTGTATTCCCTTTTTTGTCAGGAGAATCGAAGAAGTACATCGAATCAGGCTTCATAATATGGGCATCTTTTAATTGCATCGCTTCTTTCAACTTACTATCCGGATCAGAGAGTATATGATCACATTCTCTACAGTTTCTTGCTGCAATATCATTTTCAGCACCGCACTTATCACACTCTTTGAATCGAAAACGATAACCACACTTTATCAGTTTCAGTTCACCATTTTCTTCTAGCTCATGTGCACCCTGACATTGTCTTCCAAAGTGCTCAACAACCTCACCAAACTCATCTTTCTTACCCCAAAAAATATTTGTGATTCCACATTGAGGACAGAGAATATCGACAGGTTCTGTATCTTCACAAGGCCTGTATTCCCCTACTTCAGGGCTAAAGAGATTATGATCCTGTCCCGTGTAATCAAGAATAAGACAGTCCTCTTTTCCTTCACTTAGTCTAAGTCCACGGCCAACAATTTGTTGATATAAACTTACAGATTCGGTAGGTCTAAGCACTGCAATGAGATCAACATGGGGAGCATCAAATCCAGTCGTAAGAACTGATACATTCACCAGATACTTATACTCACGTGCCTTAAATTTTCGAATAATTTCGTCACGCTCTATCTGGGGAGTTTCTCCTGTAACAATGACACTAATATCTTTTGGTAAGTTAGAAAGAATTTCATTTGCATGTCTTACAGTTGAAGCAAAAATCATGACACCATTTCTCTCTGTAGACTCTTCCATGATATGACCAACTATACCGGGAGTCACTCTCGCCTGATCGTGAAGAATTTTCTCAATCTCTCTTTGTGCATGTCCTGCCTCATCAAGGCTTGAGAAATCATAACAGGCCACAGGGGCATCAACTTTTATAGGAGGTGTTAAATATCCGTTCTTAATCATAAATGATAAAGGAAGTTCAAAAATACATTTCTTAAAGAAACGATCAGCATCAGTTTTCATATGCCCTTTGTGATGGAAATTAAATATCCACCCAAGACCAAGTCGATAAGGAGTAGCAGTCAATCCAAGAATACAAAGTCTCTTAGAGCCTTCTTTAAGCTTTGAAATAACTTTATGATATTGAGTGTCTCCAGAAATAGAAACACGGTGGCACTCATCTATGATCACAAGAGAGAAGTTTTCAAAGAACTCATCATCTGCTCTCGCAATAGATTGAATGCTTCCAAAAATTACTTTCTTTGAAGAGTCTTTTCTATTAAGGCCCGCTGAATATATTCCGGCCTTAAGATCATAGCTTTCATATTTTTGATGATTTTGCTCTACGAGTTCTTTTACATGGGCCAAGACAAGAACACGCCCATTTGCAATTTTTGCTAGTTCAGCAATAACGAGCGATTTTCCAGCACCTGTTGGAAGAACAACAACCGCAGGATCAATAGTTTTTCTAAAATGTTCAATTGTCTTATCAACAGACTCTTGTTGGTATGGTCTTAGCTTGTACACAAACTAACTATATCAATATGGACATTACAATTCTAGACCAATATTAAAGTCATTTTCTCTACTTAGAAAAATCGATTTCAAGATTTTCCAGATCATCTAGAGCAGTATCAATCTCTTCACGAGTAGCTCCATCACATGGGATTGTTATATATTCTGCGATATCAAATCCTCTTGAGTTTCTAAACCCGGGTGCCTCAACAGATAGGTAGCAGCGAAATTCTGCCCCCTCTAAGCTAAATTCTTTAATTGAAGGAAGATCAAATTCTCCATTCTCTCTTATTCCAATATCATATTCAACGTTATCATCAGCACAATTAGTTAGCGTCATTCCGTGATCATAACCAGAAAGAGATGCCGTCTTATGACCTATACAAGATACGAGATAAGTCATACGTAAGTTATCGATTTCAAGTCCTTCTCTACCTTCAGTAATCAAATTAATTTGACCAGTGGTCTCTGGAAAACTTGCCTGAGATAAAAGAGCAAAGGAATTTGTACTTAATAGAATTAGAGTGACCGTGATAAGCTTCTTCATTTATTCTCTCCAGATAATTGAATTAGTAATAGAGAGTTTACTAGAAACTGAATAAGTTACCTGGAAATTGGAAGATTTACTTAAGGTGTATAAAGAGTTGTCACTTTCCTGCTTTAACTAAAGAAACCTTACGTCGAACACCATATCGTGAGTAAATTTTTTGAAGAGCTCCGCTCTTATATAGTTTTATAAACTGACTATTTAGCTGAGACAGAAGCTTCTCGGCCCTCTTAGACTTAGGAGAAATGGAAATATAGTTGTTAAAAACACCAATATCCTTTGAAGCAGGAACGATTTCATCACTAAGCTTATATTCCTTAAGGTAGTACTCAGTTGGGAACTCTCCTCCAATAAATGAATCGACTCTGCCCTTTCTCAGTAAATTGATATACCTCTTTACGTGATTTTTTTCACCGATTAGCACGACATTCTTCTTTTTAGACTGAAGATAGTTATCGACTTCAGCATTTGCATGCTTATAAGTTCCTACAGCTGCAATTCTAACATTATTCAAAGAGTCTATATTTTTATACTGCCAAGGGTTGGTCTTTAATTTATAGAATATAGGAGAATGAGGCGAAGTAACATATTCAGGAAAGAGGTTCTCTGACAGCTGGGCCTTATTTCCACCAATAAACCCGTCGTATAGGCCATTCTTATATTCTACAAATGCACGTTTAATAGGCATGAAAGTAATATCTATTTTATAACCAAGGGGCCCATATATCTCATGAAGAAAGTCCGCCAAGATTCCACGTTGCTGACCTGTTTTACAAATTAATGGACAATAATCTAGAGTTAGAAACTTAAGTTTTTTCTCAGCAAACGAGCTCACATGAAAAGTAAGGCAGGCAAAGAGAATTAAGATAGTAATCTTGTTCATAGCAAGTTCGACAAATTAGTTATTTTCTATATCACTAGTCTACAATAAAATAAGTTTTTTACAACGAACTAAGCACACATACATTAAAAAAAAAGCCCTCTTTCGAGGGCCTCTTTTATATAATTAATTTCTTTTCTATCCACCGAAGTCATCAAGCATAATATCATCACGCTCAACACCCATTGAAACAAGCATGTCGATAACACACTTATTCATGATTGGAGGCCCACAAAGGTAGTACTCACAATCTTCTGGAGCAGAATGCTTACTTAGGTATTCATCAGCAAGTACTTGGTGAATGAATCCTGTGTAACCTTCCCAATTATCTTCTGGAAGAGCATCTGAAAGTGCACAATGCCAAGAGAAGTTATCATTCTCAGCTTGTAGACCATCAAAGTCCTCAACATAGAACATTTCTCTCTTAGAACGTGCTCCATACCAGAAAGTAATCTTTCTATCTGTCTTTAGTCTCTTTAGTTGATCAAAGATATGTGATCTCATTGGCGCCATACCTGCACCACCACCAACAAATACCATTTCTTTCTTTGTGTCTCTTGCGAAGAACTCTCCGAAAGGACCTGAAATAGTAACCTTGTCACCTTCTTTACAGTCAAAGATGTAAGATGACATTTTCCCTGGAGGAGTTCCCTTAGGAGCTCTTGGAGGAGGAGAAGCGATACGCACATTAAGCATAATCATTCCCTCTTCTTCCGGGTAGTTTGCCATAGAGTAAGCTCTAATTGTTTCTTCAGGCTCAGTTGAGATATTATCCCATACATTGAACTTGTCCCAATCTTCTCTATACTCTTCACCAATATCAAAGTTCTTATAATCAATTGATAGACCAGCAGGTCTTTCAATCTGAATAAATCCACCAGCTCTAAAAGGAACTGACTCACCTTCAGGAAGACCAAGCTTAAACTCTTTAATAAAAGTAGCAACGTTGTCATTAGAAAGAACAGTACATTCCCACTTCTTAACACCGAATACTTCTTCAGGTACTTCGATCTTCATGTCTTGCTTAACAGCAACTTGACATGCAAGTCTCTCACCTTCACGAGCTTCTTTCTTAGAGATGTGAGACATTTCTGTTTCAAGGATTTCTCCCCCACCCTCAGTAACTTTTACGATACATTGTCCACATGTACCCCCACCACCACAGGCAGAAGATACGAATAGCTTTTGATCAGCTAGTGCATTTAGTAGTTTTCCACCTGCTGCTATCTCAACTGTCTTCTCACCATTAATTGTAAGTTTAATGTCACCAGTGCTGACAAGCTTACTCTTAGCGAAAAGAATAACAAGTACTAGAGCAAGTACAACAGCGGTAAACATTAAAACGCCAAGTACAATTTCATTCATTTTATTACTCTCTTTTTAATCCGTTAAATTAACAAACTCTTAAAGTTGGATACCTGAAAATGATAGGAATCCAAGTGCCATAAGACCAACAGTGATAAATGTAATCCCTAGACCTCTAAGACCTTCAGGAACATCACTGTATTTCATCTTCTCTCTAATACCAGCAAGTGCAGCAATTGCTAAGGCCCAACCAATACCAGAACCTAGACCAAATACTACAGACTCACCAAAGTTATAATCTCTTTCAACCATAAAGAGTGACCCACCAAGGATAGCACAGTTAACTGTGATCAGAGGTAAGAAGATCCCTAGAGCGTTATAAAGAGCTGGCATAAATTTATCGAGTACCATCTCGAGAATTTGTACCATCGCTGCAATAACACCGATGTAAGAGATAAGACCTAAGAAGCTTAGATCAACTCCATTAATACCGGCCCATTGAAGAGCGTTATCTTTTAGAAGATAAGTATAGAGTAAATTATTCACTGGAATTGTGATCGTTTGTACAACTACAACCGCTACACCAAGACCTAGTGATGTTTTAACTTTTTTCGATACAGCTAAGAAAGTACACATTCCTAAGAAGAATGATAGTGCCAAGTTCTCAACAAATACCGCTTTTACAAATAAACTTAAATAATGTTCAAGCATTTTACACCCCTTCCCTAGTTAGTTTCTTCAACCTGGTCTTTCTTCCAAGTTCTAAGGATCCAAATAAAGATCCCGATTAGGAAGAATGCCGATGGTGATAATAGGGCCATACCGTTTGGCATATACCATCCCCCCTCACTAATTGTTTGGAAGATAGTAATACCGAAAAGTTTTCCAGAACCAAGAAGTTCTCTAAAGAAACCTACAAAGATTAGAACGATTGAATAACCTAAACCGTTACCAATACCGTCTAAGAACGCCATACCTGGAGTGTTCTTCATTGCGTAAGCTTCTGCACGTCCCATAACGATACAGTTAGTAATAATTAAACCGATATAAACTGACATTGATTTAGCAACATCATAAACAAAGGCCTTTAGAACTTGATCAGTCACGATAACAAGTGAAGCAATAACAGTCATCATAACGATGATACGAATTGCACTTGGAACGTGGTTTCTAATAACAGAAACGAAGAAGTTTGAAAGTGCACAAACGACTGTTACCGCGAGACACATAACAAATACTGATTCAAGTTTTGTAGTTACCGCAAGAGCAGAACAGATACCTAGGATCTGAAGTGCGATTGGGTTATTTTCAAATAGTGGACTAAATATAGCTTTTTTAACACTCATTAGTTAGACCCTCCTGCTCTCCATTTCGAAAGAAACGGACCAAATCCATCTTGACCAAGCCAGTATTGAACCATACCAGTAACACCGTTTGCAGTAAGAGTTGCTCCCGAAAGACCATCAATCTCATGCTCAGATCCAGCTGGCGCTTGTCCTTTAATAACCTTAAGTGCCGGTTTCCAGTTAGCATCAAATGCCTTCTTTCCAACCCATAGCTTCTTCCAGTTAGGATTATCAATCTCACCACCAAGCCCTGGAGTTTCTCCATGCTCGTAGAACCCAAGACCTTTAACTGTAACAGTATTTGGCTCAAGTACGATAAAACCATACATTGTTGACCAAAGCCCCTTTCCAAAAGCAGGAAGAACGATCATTTTCGTTTCACCATTTTCTTTTACAAAGTAAACTTTCTCAAGCTTAGCTCTTCTCTTAATTTTCCCAACGTCAGTTTTAGAATCGATAATATGATTTTGACCTGGAGTCTTAGCTGCTTTTCTAGCGTCATAGTTTCCTGGATCAACATCTGAGTACTCACCAGTAGAAAGATCTACTACTTTCGTCTCAATTGATTCGAATGCTTTGTTGATTTCCACTTCCGTAACTTTTCCTGAAATAAGTCCAGCAGTCATTAGAAGGTTCTTTTTAATATCTAATTTTTTATTCTTTATTTGTTGTGGCTTAAGCGATACCGCTGACCATGAAACAACTACAGAACATACGACACAAAGAAGAGTCGCAACGATTAGTGTTTTAGCTGTGCTATCATTACCCATTCGATCCCCCTATACCTTAGCTCTTTCAAGTCTTCTCTTAATATTTGCCTGAACAACAAAGTAGTCGATCAGTGGTGCAAACATATTACCGAAAAGAATTGCCAGCATTGTTCCTTCAGGGAACGCTGGGTTAACAACACGAACAAGGATTACCATTAGCCCAATAAGAGCTCCGTATACCCAATGTCCTGTATGAGTCATTGCTGCAGATACTGGATCTGTTGCCATGAAAACTGTACCAAATGCGAAACCACCAATTACCAGGTGCCACATTGGAGTCATCCCAAACATTGTATTTGTTTCTGAACCAATAACATTAAACAGTGCAGAGAAAACCACAGCTGAAAGAGTCATTGAAAGCATAATTCTCCAAGATCCGATTCCTGAAATTATAAGAACCGCTGCTCCGATTAAACAAGCAAGAGCTGAAGTCTCACCCATTGAACCTGGCATAAAACCAAGAAAAGCATCTTGCCAAGAAACAGAGATTGCAGCGATACCACCAAGAGCAGCTTCACCTAGAGCAGTAGCTCCTGTAAAACCGTCTACCGCAGTCCAAACCGCATCACCAGAAATTTGTGCAGGATATGCAAAGAAAAGAAACGCTCTAGCAGTAAGAGCAGGGTTAAGAAAGTTCTTCCCTGTTCCACCAAATACTTCTTTACCAATAACAACACCAAAACTAATCCCGATAGCAACTTGCCATAGAGGTATTGTCGGAGGAAGAATTAATGGAAAAAGAAGACCTGTAACTAGGAAACCTTCATTAATTTCGTGTTTTCTAACAGTAGCAAAGATTACTTCCCAAGTACCACCAGCGATTTGAGTCACTAGAAAGATAGGTAGAAAATAAAGAGCTCCGTGAACCATATTAGACAGACAACTTGCAGAATCAAAAGCAAGACCTAATGACATCATTAGTCCAGCTCTCCAACCTTCAGGAGTTGCTCCTGTCATAGCTAATACTTTATTCGCTTGGAATCCAGTATTATATAGTGCCATAAGAACACATGGCATAAGTGCCATAGCAACTGTAATCATAGTACGCTTAAGATCAATTGCATCTCTTACGTGAACAGTACCTTTTGCCACATCACTTGGTGTATAAACGAAAGTGTCGATCATCTCATAAAGAGGATAGAACTTTTCAAGCTTTCCACCTGTTGCGAAGTGATGGTGCTGAGTATCTAGAAAATCTCTTAGAAACTTCATTTATCCTTCCTTCTCAATAATTGTTAAATTATTTCTTAGTGCTGGGCCAAAATCCACTTTACCAGGACTTGCGAAAGTACAAAGTGCGATATCTTCTTCATCTAACTCTAGACAACCAAGTTCTTGTGCATGATCAGTATCATTTGTAACAAGAGCTCTTAGAAGTTGAGTTGGAAGAATATCAAGTGGCATAACTTGTTCGTATGATCCAACTGGAACCATAGCTCTATCAGAGCCATGAACTTTAGTTGTTAGATCAAAAGTTTGACCTGGTATTAACCAATGTAGAAAAGTTCTCTTTAAAGAGAATTTTCTAAGACCTGGAGCATGCCAACCAAGGAACTCTCTTTCTCTGTCTTCTTCAAGAAGAGAAATCTGGTTATGAAATGCACCAAGAAATGCATATGCACCTTCCATCTTTCTACCACCGAGAACAGAACCAGTTACGACTCTTACTTCTCCAGAACCAACTTTACCGCTAGTAACTTCACCTAAGTGAGCTCCAACAACAGTTCTTACAAGAGTTGGATTAACGGCCTTTGGACCAGCAATCGCGATAACTCTTTCATTAGAAAGCTTTCCAGTTTTAAACAGTTTTCCAACTGCAATTACATCTTGGTAACCCATGTGCCATACAGTCTTTGCTGAATGTACAGGATCTACAAAGTGAATGTGCGTTCCAACATTACCTGCTGGGTGAACTCCTGCAAATTCCTTCACTTCTACTTTCGTAGTTGAAGGCGCCGGAATATTAGTTCCTGCTGCTTTACATAGGTATGTTCTACCATCAGTAAGTTTAGAGATCACCTCTACACCGTTTGCAAAATCTTCTGAGTTCTCAGCAATAACAACTGCCGGATCAGCTGCAAGAGGATTCGTATCCATAGCAGTGATGAAGATTGACTTTGGTTCAGAACCAAGTGCTGGTGCTTTTGAGAATGGACGCGTTCTTAATGCTGCCCACAGACCTGATTCAACAAGAAGCTTTTGTGTTTCTTCTTTAGAAAAGTCTTTAATGCTCTTTGCACTGTAATTAGAGAACTCAACCTGCTCGCTACCAGTAACTTCGATAACAAGAGTTTGAAAAACTCTCCTTTCTCCACGGTTAATTTCTAATACTTTTCCATTTGCTGGAGAAGTATAAACAACACCTTCAACTTTCTTACAAGAGAAGAGAGGTTGTCCGATCTTAACAGTGTCGCCAACTTGAACTAACATAGTTGGCTTCATTCCGACGTAGTCTGGACCAGTCAGAGCAACTTTTGTTACTTGAGGTCCGACCTCAATTTTTTGCGCTGGTTTCCCATTAATTGGGAGATCCAATCCTTTTTTAATGTGAATCATAGTCACTTAATCCCGTTTACTTTGGTTATTAAATACTAGTTAAATCTATGGTTTGCCTTCATTTATAACAAATGCCGAAACAATTGAAAACCAAATAAAATGATCAATTTCTTAGCTTTGCACAACAACTTTTTACATTGAGAGTAATATATGAGAGAAATATTCACACAACACATGGAGGGAATATGAAAATGCTTTTAATTGCACTTACAATGCTTAGCGCAAGTGCATCAGTACAAGTAGACACAATCACAACATCTGAGTTTTCTGAGTTCCTAGAACTTGGTGACGTAATCTTCGAACAAGCCTATCTAGAAAGGGGTGACGTTCAAATTGGTAAAGTTGTTCAGGCGACGAACTTAGGAAATGTTGATCTTTGTGTCATTTCAAAACTATCACAACAAAGAAACGTAAAGAACGAATTCCTATACTCAGGACGTATGATTATTCCAGCAGGATTAACTCTACCTCTTGGTGGGTTTACGCAAATTAATCCAAGAAAAAGTTGGTATACAAAATGGCAACACGCCGTGTCTAAAAATTTAAGACGTTGTAAATAACGAAACTAAGGAGCACATATGAAGAAATTACTTTTAGCATTACTTGTATTAACAAGCGCAACTGTACTAGCGAAGTTTGTTGCTCCTCACATTCCACAGGGTAACCAGAGAGTTTGCATAGATAAAGTCTGTTCAATCCTTGGGAGTTACAAGTGTAATGATAAAGACGAAGTCCTTAGAGTAGCTGACGCTTGTACAAGACAACTAGATCTCTCATGTATTGAAAGCTCAATGAATAAGCTTTCTCGCTATGAGTACGATAGTGAAGATGAAATTCTTTCTCTTGTTAAGTCATGTCACTATGTAAAATCTCGAACGCTAAAGATGATGACAAAGAACCTCAGCTCTTATGAAACTGACGACCTTGATGAAGTTATTAGGCTTAACGACGCAGCCTACCTAGTACAACCAAAGTGCTACAAGAGTGCAGTAAAATATCTCAGTAATTACAAAACAGATGATCTTGATGAGGCAGTAAATATCTCTAAGATGTGCCAAGGTACATTTAAAAAGAACTGCTTTGAAAAGTTATGCTCAAGTAGCTATAAGTGTGATGAGCCAGACGAAGTAAGAAGTGTCATTTACAAATGTGTAGATGGACCTAGCTTACAAGATAGAAGAAAACTGTAGGCTATTTGGCCTCAGCAGTTATTGTAATGTTGTCGGTGTAAACTCCGGCCTTGGCCCCCGACACATTACCAATAACGACTCTTATCCTATGATTTTCACCTGATGTTGGTGTAGATCCACTTCCCTCAGCAACTTCACTCTTCTTCTTTTTTAGTCTCTTCTTGGCACCATTTATAAAGAGGTCATAACTAATTTTAGATTTCTCTGAAATATTTTCTAATTTTCCTTTATTCGCACTCTCCATATAAATACGATAACCAGAGTTTGAAAGAACTTTAAGATCGGCCTCCATACTCTCTCCAGTTGTCAGTTCACCAAAGTCCATTGTTTGATGGGTATCCGCGGGGTCAAATGCAGATCCAACGTCTACAAGAGAAAGAGAAATTTCCGAAGGAATATTTAGCGATATTGTAAAGTTCTTCGTATCCTCTAAAACCAATGGTGAGCCAGGAAGGCCACTATAGAGTTTTACTGCGATAGAGTCAGAATAAGTTCCCGCAGGGTATGTCGAGTTTGAATTAGTTTCAACTTTTAGGTCGAATGATTTAACAGCAGGTTGATTACCTATTGACCAACCCCAAAAGGTTGTACTTATTGGTGTTTGATCTGAAACCTCGACAATCTTATTACCGTTTTTAAATAAGTTATAATAAATTCTTTCACCTCTTGAATTTACAAGGAACCGTGTAAATGAATTCGCGTTCCCTGTTCCAAATCCATATGAATACATATAACAAATAAAGCTGTCTGCAGACTTTCTTCTTACCATTGAAACAGAGCCAGGAACAGTCGAGCCAAAACTTCCTAAAGTCAAAGAGATATTATTAGTAGATACATCCATCTGACATTTCTTTCTTGCAAATACACTCTGACTACTAAAAAGAGTAATCACCAAGGCATTTATCACTGCGAAACTTTTCAATGCTTTCATTTAATATTCCCTAAGCTAACTATAGTCTTGCTATCTTTTTCTATCGTAAACTTCTTCATGATAATTTTTCCATCAAGCCAAATTTCATAGACACCAGGAAGAACTGATTCAAGAGCAAACTTACCTTTTCTATTAGTGAAAAACGGTATTGTGTAACCATCTTTTCTAATAAACTCTCCACTTTTTAGACCACTCTTATTTTTAGAGATTCTTCCAAAAACAGTATGGCTTTTAACTTTTCCTAGTTCTACTTTTACAACACCTTTATAGGTAGGGTGAATGTAGAAATGGTCATGATCATATGATGTTCCGTGATCTAAATGAGTTGGGTCCATATAAATTGGATAATAATGATAAGAGCTTAGCTCAGGTAGAAAAACAGATTGCCTAAACTCTTTAGAGCCAACTCCCCCAACATCGTTAAGAAGACCAACCTTCTTCTTTTCTAAGGAGTTCTTTCCTTTAATAAATGCAAAACTATTATAAACAGATGGCGAGAAACTTATAAAACCAGGGGCCCAGACAATTCCGCCTCTAAGCTTAGCTTTATAGTCATCATGTCCACCCTCGTGACCAACGATGCTTGCCTCCGCATCAAAGTAGCGACTCTTATATCCACCAGTTGCCGTAGTTGCTTTACTTGTTTCAGTTTTTTCAAGTTGCGCTCTATAGTAGAAAGCATCTTGCTTTTTTTCAGGTGTGTAGTTTACCTGAGCAGTATGACGATTATTTTCGGTATCATGAAAAGTATTTATGTGATGGCCTGTCCCAGTTAATGAGTAATTGAAAAAAGCTGTGACCTCATGAGATGTCTCAGCAAACTCATTCTTTCTAATACCATAGTTAAAGTTAATTCTCATATCTCTCATTGGACTTAGTCCAACACCGACACTGTAGAACTCTCTATTTACATGTTCATCAAAACGAGCAAGTGCTCTTGTCGTATCAAATGATAAGTTTACCCATTGGTTAAGGTACCAATTGAAGTCGAATCTAAAATTATGTAGAAATTTTTGTTCTATCGCTAAACTGTCAAATGATGAATAAAACGGTGATATATATTGGTACCCTATAGACGATCTAAGGTCTCCGCTTCGTGAATTTAATGCATTTTCGAGCTCACTATCTATGGTAATTCCATTTCTATCTGAAAGAGAATTCTTGGAAAAGTCAGACTCAAGTCTTAATGTTCCAATCTTTGTTGACGCAAATAAAGTCGGTCCCAAGTTAAGCTGATCCTCATTTATCTGAGTAGAAATACCCCCAGTATAAAGAGAGGTAAAACCATACTGATAGAAACCTGAGTATGTAAGTGTTTCAAGTCCCTCATACTCAGTCTTATCTGATTGCAAAGACTTTACTCCAAGGTTATGAGTAAACATGGAGAGACCCTCTCTCAAGAGTTCACTCGCACCAGACCAAGAAAACTCAAACTCCTTAGTTTGTCCCGCAACTTCCTTGGCAACAATCTTAATTGCACTACGACCATAATCAAGAACAAGGTCTTCTATCGAGTGCCTTCCTTTATCGAGGATTTCACTTCGAACTGGACGATCATTTACGTAAACTGTCACATATGATCTCTGATTTAATATAAACTCAAATTTATTTATAGGTTTTATTTTCTTGTATGGATTAAGTGAAAAATCTTTAGAGTATGAAAGTCCTAAAAGATTAATTTGGTTTTGTAGGTTTGTAGTAGAGAAATTAATATCTCCGGCCTGCAAACGAGTTTCCCTCTTAACAAAGTCTTTAACTAATCTTGTCGATTTTCTTATAAACTGATTAGAAGAGCTACTATGATTGAAATCAAAATCGTTCTCTAGAACATATCCATTTATATTGAGAGATGATTCTAAGTCAACTTGGTGAGTTTGTTCAGAACCAGATAAGTTCTCATACTCGTACCAATAGTTAAGAATATGTGAATACTTCTGGGCAGTAAAAACCTTCTTTCCAAGAATATCAGGTCTATTCTCATAGACTGTTCTTTGCTTAGAGTAATAAGATGCGGGTACTTTAACTTCTACATAGAGTGATTCTTGATAGAGGGTTAACTCTATCTGCTTTGGTAATTCACTAACTTTAAGAGATGGTTTATTTGGAATACGAGCAACAAGGGATTCATTCACACTTTGTGCAAGAATCATTCTTAGTTTCTCTCCAGAAACACTGAGAATTTCTTTTCCTCGCACAACAAAGTTCATCTCTCCAAGGCTTGCCCTGTCTAATAACAGAGGAAGAGATAAGGTCTTCTTCGCTTGCTTACTTCCAAAAACTTTCTCAAAAAGATCATTTTCATTTTGAGCATGACTGACTGTCGAGAGTAGTAAAAGTGTAGAGAATAAAATCTTATTCATAGATTGCTTTTACTCCCATCCCCTTATTCACACCGATAGCTTTAAAAGAGAAGTTTCTCTTCTTTCCAGCAAGTATATTTTCACCATCAATACCTTTTAAGTCTTTTCCTTTGAATGAAAGAGAATTTTTATCATTACCAAATATTAGTTTGAGATTTTTTAAGACCTGATGTTTAGTACCTGCATTAGAGATTTGAATCTTAACCATGTCACCATCAACTGAAGTAACCTTTGTAGAGATAGATGGACTAAACTCTGTCTTAGTTACATAGAGGGCACCAAGATATTTTAGTAACAATTTTATCCCACTGCTTTTATCTTTCTTAAAATCTATTGGAAGTTGTTCAACTATTATCCTAAAAGCATTCTCTTTCTTTATATCCCCACCAAGCCACTTGACTTTGATTCCTCTTTTTTGACCAGGCTTTAATATAAGTTGAGTTGGGTATAGGAGAAACTTACCATCCTTAACTTCAGGTCTTTTTTCCTTACCATCTGTACCCATGTCTCTATCAGCTAAAGAAATCTCAATGGCCATGGCCTCTTTATTTTTATTTTCAACTTGATATATAACCGTCTCACTATTTTTCCCAATAACTATTGATTGAGATAGCGGCGTTAAATTAAAGGCGAATGTAATTTGGGATAATAATATTAGTAGTGATATTCTCATTAAGCATTCCTTGCTGTTACAAGGAATATGATACCAATTTAATTTACTTTTTGAAAACTAATTGATGATTATTGAAACAACTTTATAGTGTGAGTTCTGACCTTTTATGACACCTGTAGAGGATAGCTTAGCATCAGTTTCGGTAACGCTTCCATAGAATGGAAAGTTTGTTTTTGGTCTGACAGAAGGCCCTTTATTTGAGTACGAATATTCAAGTCCAAAGTAGTTTGGAACATGGCCTTTTAAATAGAGAGATGATGAGTCAGATGCGTGTGAATAGGTCACGACAGCTGTGAATAAGAAGAGGAACAAAGAGAATATTAACGCAAAACTGGCAACTTTCATCAATGGCTGTATCGGAAAGTTGCCAGCAATACTTTAGTTATTTAATCAGTCTTTTAGTTTGCAGTGATTGTGAAAGTTACAACATCACTATAAGCACCAGAAACCATTGATGCAGCTGACTTACCTGAGTAAGTTACGTTTACATCTTTAGTTTGAACAGATACACCTGTTGTTGCTCTGTTAAAAGTCTTTCCACCATTTGCTAAATCAGCAGCTTCACCACCGTAAGTAAGTGAGTAAGCAAATACATCATTATTAGCGTGCTTTAAGTTTCCATTATTTGTAGAAGATACTGCTACTTTGTAACCAACATTTGAGTTAGATTTCTCAGTCACTGTACCTACTTTCTTATTTGTTACTCCAGCTGATAAATCCAAAGATTCTGAGTCACCTTCCGCTACAACTGCGATATCTACTACTGCCCCAACAGTTCCCTTTAAGTTAAGAGTTGCTGTAGTTCCTGCAAAAGTAAGAGTTGAAATTAGAAGTGCTGTAAAAAACTTTGTCATATAATCCCCCTGGATAGCTTATTAAGTATTTCTACTATTACTATAGCAATACGCATGCCAAGCCAGATAGTTGCTAAAAATATTGCCCCTACTCTAAACCCCTTGAATTTAAAGGTTTCTTAGGAAAATCACATAAAATTAAATGAAAATTTATGTGACCAATTTGTCATCACTGTCCTAAATTAAGTCACTTTTTGACCCTACTTATGGCCAAACTCAAGACATGACGCACGACAAGATATAAAAACATCCCATTTATAAGAGCTCTGTGGTAGAAAAAGCGATTCAAATCAGTCAAGGAGACACAAATGATAAAGTTATTAGCAGGGATTATGCTAGCGTGGAATGTGTTTGCAGTTGATAAAACGGCATTCTCAGGATCAAAATTTTTCTACTACGATTCAGCAGATAGAGTTGAGATTCTTACTGACATTTATAAACAAACAAAATCTGAATATGCCCTTTGGGAAATTAAGAAGAAAAGAATTGGTGTCGATGGTGACAAAGTCTTTAAAGACGCAATCGCTAAAGAACTACAAATTGGAGATGTTACCACTCCTCTTTTGCAATCAAGAGCTAACCTAGACTATCTTTCTAGAGTTAAAGAAACGATCGCAAAATTCCAAGACACTCACTTTGGAATGAATCCAGTTATTTCGGCCCCTTGGGTTTTAACTGGTCTTGATACAAAACTTGTTGAAGGTAAAATCCTAGTTACTGGTTTTTATGACAAGGTAATTCAAAAAACTATTCAAATGAGTGACGATGGAGCAACCATTGCTTCAATTGCCCTTGGAGATGAAATTATCTCTGTAAATGGTGTGAGCGCGGTTGAAAATGCACAAAGCTTTGAAAAGTATGTTGATGGTTCATCTATTGGTTTTAGAAAGAACCAGGCCGGTGGATATGTAATGGCAAGATACTTTGCTTATCCAACAAAACCTTATGCAGATGTTGAAGTTAAGATTGCAAAGACAAAGAAGACAGTTAGAGTAAGGCTACCTTGGTATGCTTCTGACAATACAAAGAGAAAAGATGCCCTATTCTACTTTAAAGAAACAGGCTTCCCTTCACTTGCAGACCTTAGAATTAAATGGAATGCAAAACTTAGAACTTGGGAAAAGGATAAGTCCTTAAAGTTTAGAGGTTCTAATGGAGCTGGACTTCCATCAGGAGCAATAGAGCTAGAAAACTGGAAGAGTGCTGCAACTGGTGGATCAACTATCGTAAGATCGGCGCTAATCCTTAAAGATGCTAAAGCATATGGATTTCTTCAGGTAAATTCATTCTCTGTAAGAGAGCTTTTTAAAGCTGAAGAAAAGAAAGACTTTATCTCTGCAATTCGTGGTGCTGTTAAGTACTTTAAAGAGCAAGACCTCCAAATGATTCTTGATATTAGAAATAACGGCGGTGGAAATGGTAATTTTCCAGAGCAAGTTCTTTCACTTATCACTGAAGAAGGAAAGACTTACCAAAATACAACTTGGGCAAAGAGAATTACAAGATATGTAAGACAATTTATTGACTACTATCTTACAGATGAGCTTTATAGAGAAATTAGTAATGAAGAATTCTGGCAAGAAATGATAGACCAGATCTATGTTGCTGTTTCTGAAAATAGTAATCACACACCAGCAATTACTGAAGGTGTTGTTGAAGCTGATAAACTTGTCGGCGGATACGACAAGAAGATAGTTGCTCTTATTTCTCCTAGCTGTATTTCAGCTTGTGATATCATGAGTATGCTTTTAAAGGACTCTAAGAGAGCAACTTTAATTGGTACAACTGCTAATGGTACAGGTGCTGGTTACTGGTCAAATGACAAACTATCAACAAACTTTGAGGATAGATATCATATCTTTAAAACAAATATTCCTAATAGCCTCTTTGGTTATCCAGGAGCTGCAGGAACTGCTGTTTATGGTGCTGATTCAGCATATGAGTTAAACTCAGAGAATAGACCTGTAATTGCGGATGTAGAATATATCCAAACGAAGAATGACTTTCTCAACGACTCTGAAGATTGGATAGAGAAAGCTATAGAAGTTTTAAAAGCAGAATAAATACAGGGCCCTTTAATAGAGGGCCTTTTTTAATTAGGAGTAACAATTGCATTATTTTTTAGCAAAGAATACGGACTGGATAGAAGCATTAAAACTTGAGATCATTCAAACTCTCGGTTGCTCAAAGGATCAAGTAAAGACCTTTCCACAGCTCCCCCTCCTAGCAATTGATGATTCATTTGATATTACTAATAAGTATATGGGGTTTTCTACTACCGCACTACTCAACTCAAAAGAAATTCCAGAAGATTCTATTTCTAATCAAGCAAAAGCAATCTCTTCAGCGATTGTTGAAAAGCTCGGCGCAGGAACTAAAATCAACCTCGATATTTTCAGTATGACAAATAAGTACGGAATTATCGAGACTGGTCGTGCAGAAATAATAAAAGATAAGGTCATTAAGAACCTTAAGGCAAATAAGATTTTTCCACTAAGAAAGAAAAAAGACTTTGGCCTACCATTTGTCCAAGCAATGGTTCATGCAGGAAGAGATGTTGCTCTTTCTATTTTGGATGCAAGTGAAGTCCAAACAAATAGAACCCTTCTCTCTCCTTTTGTTGGTGGTTTCAATAACGTAGAAGATGACAAGAAAGCACCTTCTCGCGCATTTAAAAAGATTATTGAAGCACAAACTATCATGGGCCTTACATCCTCTTTAGAAGAGACTCTAGTCGACCTGGGGGCCAGTCCCGGTGGTTGGAGTTATGTAGGAAGAAAGCAGGGAGCAAAAGTTATTGCCCTAGATAGATCACCTCTTAGAGAAGACCTCATGGCAGACTCTAAAGTTGAGTTCATGAAGGCCGATGCTTTTAAGTTTGTTACTGATAATAAAATTGACTGGGTAGTTTCAGATATTATTTGTCTTCCACCTCGAATTATTGAGCTCATTCAAACATGGGTAGTAGCTAAGAAGTGTCGTCGCTTTATATTTACTATTAAATTTCAAGGAAAAGAAGACTATCCAATTCTTTCAGAGTTTAAAGAGTTAGCAGCAACACTTGATTTCAATGTCATTATTAAGCAGCTTAATGCCAATAAGAATGAAGTAACAATTATGGGCTGGGAAAAATAAAAGGGCCGTATTTCTACGACCCTATTACAACTTTATCACAACATATAGTTTTGCCCGTTAGGGCCAGAGGGTTTAATCACGATTACTTTCTTTACACTGACCGAAGACAAATCTAATTGAAGCTCGGTAGTATGGCTCAATTACTTGATTATCCGTGATCTTATATAATTTAGTAATTCCGACCCCAGTAACTCTGAAAACAGAAATAGGGTTTCTTCTATTTGATCTAAAACGACATTTAGCATATCGCCCTTTAAGAATGATTTTTTTTACATTCATATTTAATACGGAAGGAAGTATTGCCTGTGCTTTAGCAACCGCTTGTTCTTCTGTTGGAGCTGTTAAGCTATAAGAGTTTGAATAACTAGTGCTTCTTGCAAAAGTAACGGTGCTTATAAGTAGTACTGATAAAATAGCTAATAGTTTCATCTCTATATTCCTTAATTCTTTGGTTTACAATTATTTAGTTTTACCTTGAGTAGACCTTTATACTCTCGAGGTCCAATCATTCCGTTTTTAAATGGATAGACCTTTTCTACTTCCATCTCTTTTAACTCGATTCTCTTTGAACAACTATTCTGTGATCTTAAGATCGACAAGTTGTATAAAGAACCTGCTTCTATATTTAAGGTATTCTCCTGAAGAAAGTCAGCAAGAGCTTCTTCTGAATTGAATCCTTCATCAATTAATACTTTATACTCTAAAGTCAGCCCACCATTTCCAACATCAACACCACCAGCTTGTGCGCTAAAGTTAAGAATAAGGAGAACAGTAACTGTTAATTTCTGCCAGATCATTGTATTTCCTCTGTTAATGGAAAGAGCTGTATATTCATTTGATATACCTGCGTGCAATCTTCCATCGAACTCGTATACTCATTGATTTCTTTTCGAAATTGTCTAATCTTCTCTTTTAAAAGAGGCAACTTCTCCTTACTAATAGGAAGAGTCACACCATTGAACTCTCTTTCTTTAATTGGGTCTTTTCTTAGTGAAGTCAGGCCTAACTTAATCATAGAGCTATGGTATTCATAGAGAGCAATATCTTTTATATCCTCTGAAGTTGAAAGCGCTCCACTAGATTGCTTCCAATTGCCTTCAGCATTTTTTTCAATAAGTCCTAGAGTTTGAAGAATAACAAATGACTCCTTGGCCATTTTCATTGATACGTCCCCTCTTAGAAGTCTTAATAACTCTTCATTGGGACCAGGAAAGTTTCCTATATCAAGGAGAACGTAAATAACAACATTGTGCCAATTGGCAATAAATTGAAATTGAGCATTCTCTATAAGGGTAAGTCCTTTCTTCTTTTTTTCTTCCATTAGTTGGTGGAAGAAATTCTTCTTAGTATCGAGATCTTTTTCTTGGGAGTATTCAACAAGTAGTTCGAAGAAGTTCTTCTCTTTCTTTGAAGTAAGACCTAGTGCTTTAATATACTTTGGCACAGTTTTGCTAGTAAGATTCCTCTTACCATCAATGATCATCTTTAAATGAGAAGGCGACTTTAAATCTCCACGATTCGTAAATACACGGTAACTATAATCACTTTTGATGGCCTTACGGGCCTCATAGTAATCGCGTAAATACTCTCGATAATCGAGATAGTCACAAACTTCAGGAATCACTTTCTCTCCTTCAATTTTTAAATTCAAATGCAAACTAACATGTTTTTATAAAAAGTCACAGTATTTGTGAAAAGAAAACATACTTTTTTTAGGCTATTTGTGTACAGCGATTAGGCCAGACAAATAAAAAAGGGAGCCTAAGCTCCCTTCTCTATTATATTTTTAATTACTTACAAGATGGTACTTCAATTCTAACTTTAGAAAGAGTTCTTCCTCTTCTGTAGTCACCGTCTCTACGGTTACCTTGCCACTTGTACTCTACTTCTGACTTGTAGTAGTAAGTGTTGTGAAATGCTGTTTGAAGTTCCCACTTAACACATTTGTTATCTCTATCTCTTCCAGATCTTCTTGTTCTAACACATACGTTTTTCTTGTATTCAACATCTTTTGTAAAGATTCTTGCTTCTTTAGCAACACATACTCTTTCTCTATCTCCACCTCTTCTAACTGTCTTGTACTTTACACAGATCTCTTTTGGAGAGATTGTTTCAAGTTGATCGTTAGCGTTAAGACAAAGTTGGTTGTAAGTTAATACTCCTGGACCCATTGCAATTGTAGAGTAAGAAGTTACAACTTTTGTTTTACCAAAAGCGAAAGTTGATACTGAAGCTGCGATAAGAATCATTGATGCGATTAATTTCATAATTTCTCCTGAGTTGTGTAATAGTTATTAATTACGGTTATTGTTTTTAATCTGTTTTTTCGTTGAACAATAACTATCCAATACGTATTTTCCTGTAAATCAAAAAAACGAAAATGGTCACTTTTCTGTTTACAAATGTGTACACCCATAGATTTTTGTATACATGGATTTGTGTACAAAATACTTATTAAACTAATGTATATTACTGAAATTAAAGGCAGAAAAAAGAGAAAGGCCAGAGGTACACAATGTATACGTCTGGCCTTCTTATGGAATTTTAAATGTTACTATACTTCTAAATTGCGTTCACTGCTTTTGTCTTTGGCATTTCTGCATTGAAAAGTCTTACAACATCTTCATACTGAATATGATTATTATCTTTTCCACCTAAGAAGCTAAAGATTAACCCTACTTCTACGTCACCGGGCTTAGTTATCTTTACCCCCTGCTCTTTACATATTTGTAACTTTACTTTCATAAGATCACTTTTATATAAAGTACCCTGAATCGGGTTAGAATCAGCAATCTGCTTCATTCTAGAAAGCGTAGTTGCTATTTGTTTTTCACTAATTTCGCTCGCCCCCTTCTCAAAAGTAAATCCACAATCATGAGCAACACCTGTTGCCTTATGAAGCTTTGATAAGTTTACGTGTCCAATTCTTGTCGCGAACTTAGTTAGTTGGCCACCAGATACAAGAGTTGCAACGGCACCACAACCAAACTTCTCACAACCAAATTCAAATGCTTTATCAACTATATTTGATAGAGAAACAATCACGTCGGTTTTCCTAGCAACCTTAATAGCATCAAGCGCTCCAGATCTTTCAATAAGTCTCCAAAATGGACAAAGGATTTTCTTGTTTTGAGGTCTAGTACTACTCTCTGAAATAGAAGGGTACTTCTCTGTGAGCTCTTCGCTTGTTGCAAATTTTGCAAATGAGCTTTGAGTAAATATTGTAAGTACAAGTAGCAATATTAATGCTGGCGTAGTTTTAAAGTTCGACATTGTAGTTTTCCTTAGTAAATGAATAATCATTAGTTGTTTACACTTTTTAGAGCTAACTGGCTTAAATCTTGTAAGATTTACACTTTACAACACATCGCGCATAAACCTGTTAATATCAACAAAACTCATAGACATAACAAAGGACGGAATAAATGAAGAAACTCATTCTACTAGCAATGATGTTAACAACTTTAGCAGCACCAATTAGAAGTGCATCTGCTGCAGTCGCACCTCACCTTGGGTTCTTTGTAGTCCTACCTCTAGTTGCTGTTACTGGTCAGGCAATGAATAAGACCAAAGGCTGTAAGTTAGTACTTTGTTTAGACAAAATTGCAGGACTTGGAGTTATCTATGCAGGAATTCTATTACTAGACGAAGAGACCGGTAATGTGAGTTTTTCTGAAGTATCAAAAGATCTAGCTGTTCAAGCGGGTATCACTTCAAGTGAAAGAGAATCATTTAACGAATCATTAGAAGAAGTAAATATGATTAAGAACGAAATCGTTCTAGAGATTTCAAAGGTTGAAACGGGTCATGCAGACTATGCAAATGAGTTATGGAAAAGTTCAAAAGATATGCTCGATAAGGATGCTTTTAAGGCAGTTCAAAAGTTAAGATCTCACCTTAGAGGCCAAATTAAATTATAATAAAAAAAAGGCCTCGTTAAGAGGCCTTGTTATTTTTAGTTCTTTCCACAACACTTTTTAAATTTCTTTCCTGAACCACAAGAACATGGATCATTACGACCAACTTTTGCACCCGCGCGCTTTATTGGCGTTTGAACAGGTTGTCCATCAACAAATAACCAAGCACCATCAACTTTACTAAAAGTACTTTTCTCATGATGAGATAGAGACTGATCGCCAATTTCAAAGTTTGCTTTGAACTCGACCATTCCAGTGTCGTCACTTTCTTGACCTTCTTCAGTTTCAACTATTTCAAGCCCAAGCCACTTTGACTGCTCAGACCAAGATGTAATTTCTTTTACATCCATATCACTTCTATGGTCTGCATGTGTAGAATCAACGATGAAATCAATATCACCAGTTGTATATGCAGCATATCTTGCTCTCATTAAACTCTCAGCAGTAGGTGCTAACTTACTACCTTTAATAATCGGCTCACAACAACCAGTGAACTCACTTCCTGAACCACAAGGACAATTTGCCATCGTCTTCTCCTATTTAAAATCTATATAATAAATCAGTGAAAAATGTATTTTCTTCGTTAAAGTGTACTTTACTTTCTAAAACTCGACTAGAGATAAAAGTGAAGTGCTTTTTAATCATTTTAATATACTTTGTACGGCTTCTTCTAATAGCGTACTCATCTTTAAACTCAAGGTCTTCTATTTGCCTATTAAGTTCTTTGTCTGTCGGTACTGTAAAGTATAGGTACTTACATCTCTGAGCAAGTATAGGCAGACATTTCTCAATTTCTTCATCTGATAGATACTGAAAAACTGAGGTACATACACCGAGATCAAAACTCTTAATTTTTCTCTTTGATTCACACCAAGAAACGATATCAATTTGTTCTAATTTAAATTTAGTACTATCGGCCGGAGAGATATCCCTTTCTTTAACCTTATCAAAAGCAAACTTACTTGGCTCAATCCCATAGGCCTTATAAGGAACAAACTCCTTTAGCAGACCCTCAAAGAGATGTCCTAAACCAAACCCCAGATCAACAACACTGCTAATGTCTATATACTCCATCCCAAATAAGTTCTTAATATAACCAACATGGAGATCGACATTACCAATCCCATCCATATCCTCTGGAGCTTCATAGTTTTCGTGCCAATATTCGTCTTTAAAACCTTGAGCACCATCAGCTTTATCAATAGTCATTTAAACCTCTAGCTCCGCTCGTACACAGAAGTAATTTGAAACGAGCCTATACATCCCTATTGCAATTAGCGCTATCCAAATCCCAATCAGCGACTTTTGATTATAAGAATAGAATGCCAAGGGAATAAAGATAAATGAGAATGCAATCATCATATGCTTTCGAAGAAAATCAAAGCGCCCCAGTCCAAAAAGTAGACCATCATATACATAGGCCAGCGAGAGAGGAATTTGAGAGATTGCAATTAAGGCCCAAACCTTTGCGATTGACTCCCTAACTTGAATATCGGTTGTAAAACTAGAAAGAATTAAATCATCTAGGAATAAGTACGCTACTGTAAAACCTAGACCGATTTTAACACCCATAAATAATAGTTTATTAAATATATACTTGAGATCTGCTGCATCAGCTGGCAACTCTGCCCGTGCTCCAATAATATTCCCAGTAGTGGCAACTCCATCAGTGAAGAAAGAAGCAAAGAGCCAAATTTGTAATACAATCTGATATGACGCTAATTCAACAACACCAATATGTGCAGCAACTTTAGTACATAGAAAGAAGCTAAGAGTAAGAAACGCTGAGCGCCCAAAAATATTGAGAGCGTTTGTTCCTAGCTGAAAAACATTCTCTCTAATAATTGGTTGTTTCCAAAAAATAGATTTAATCTCTTCCTGTCTAATTAAATATATAAAAGACAGAATAAACCCAACTCCGTTACCTACTACTGTTGCAAGCGCAACACCCTTTAATCCAAAACTAAGCTCGTATAAAGAGAGGTAAGAGAAGATAATATTTATGATCGTAGAAACCGAAATAAAAATCATCGCCGCCTTAACTTTTGCAAAGCCTCTTAACAACGATAAACAAACCGTGAAAAGTAAAATAAAGGACTGACCGTAGAGTCGAGTCAGAAAGTAATCATCACAAGACTCAACAAGTCCTTTCTCAACACCCATGAAGTCATAGACGTGAAATCTCAGAGGTACAAAGATAATAACAAGTGCTACCCCTATTCCCAGAGCTAGAAGTAGTGAAACCTTACAAAGAGAAACAACTTCTGAATAATTTTTCTTACCGATTTTTTCAGAGACCCCCTGAATTGGTGCATGAACTAAGAAGTTGAACATCCAAGTAAGGGAGCTTATTAGGGTTGCACCAATTGCGAGAGCAGCAAGTAATCTCGTATCAAACCGCCCTACAAAGGCAGTATCAACAACAGAGCTTATCGGCTCAAGCATTGTGGCAATTATAGAGGGAATCGAAAGGGCCCAAAGACCCTTATATGATTTCCAAGAATCTTCCATTTATTTACGCAAGCTTTGTAACTGCAACGTAGATCGCAGAAAAGATTAGAACGAGAATAGCGTAGTAACCAAACTGACGATTAGACTTTAATCTCTTTGCTAGAATTGGACCTAGAGCTGCAACAAGAACCCAAAGACCAACTTTTACTTTTACCCATAGTGGCCAACCTGTTCCGTGAGAAACACCAATTCTTGCAAGTAGTCCCATACCACCAACAAAAATTAGGAAACTTGATACACCTGAAATAATTTTTGCACTCTTAGGTGAGTTTTCAAGAAAAAATTGAATTGCGATTGAACCAACAAATAGAACAATCATAAATACGTGAATAACTTTGTAAAATTCGTATGACATTTAATACCTCTTATTTAGTTTCTTTGTTTCCATTCTTATTATCTATATCATCTAAACGCTTCTCTAGTCGAGTAAGAGAGCTATTTAAATTACGAATTTGATTTCCAAGGATTTCCTCCTCTTCATGAAGTTCAGACTGAATCCCCTGAACATTCTTACCAATCATTGTGACTCTTCTTCCAAGTCTTGTGAATTCCCTTCCGAGCATCGCGTTAGCAAAGAGTGCCGTATAAGAAACAAAGAGACCTGTTCCCACGATCATGAGTACAATACCAAGAATCTTTCCCCAAAAAGTTATCGGGGTAATATCACCATAACCAACAGTTGTTATTGTCGAAAAGGACCACCAAACAGCGTCTATCATGCTATTGACACTAGGGTTAACTGCTTTCTCTAAAGCAAGAAATATCATTGATGATATGAAAACTGCAATATTACAGAGAAAAGTCATCATCCAAAAGGGAAATGACACAAGGAGTCCAGTTATTCTCTTAAAAAAGACTAATACATCAATGTCCATCTCTACCTCTTCTCTAAAATTGCTTTCAGGTTTATAATATTATTTATGAGCTATTTTGGAAACAAGAAGGAAGGAGAAAAGATATTTCGCGGCGCATATACATATATGCGAAATACGAATATCTACTCCGAAGAATCATTTGAAGTATTCAGAGACAAGAAAGAGATGACATACACTTTTGTTAGTGAAGTCGTATCTCGAGTTGCAACAGGAGAACTTCTCAATATCAACACAAGGTATGTCATTAACAAAGACTACACCCCACTTGAAGTCACAATCCACAGATCCCTTGGAAATCAGTCAGTCAAAGAAGAGTATATTTTTGACATAAGAAGAACCCGTATCAATTACAGTTTTACAGATGCAGAAGGCCAAGTTAGCAAATGTGAGTTAGCAACAAATCCAAAATTCTATATTACAACATCAGCAACTTGCTCAAGCATGCTTTATTTAAGAAATAAGAAGTTTGATAACACAGGAAAGAACTACTACTCCATAATCGTTAGTAATAATCACTGGGCATATGAAGGGGAACCAACGATAAATAATATTGTCCTGCAAAGAGTTACTCAAACAAGTGAAAATATAAAAGTTGGTGACAGTAATCTTGAGGCCACACAATACAAGCTCACAGAACAAAGTGAAGATGATGTTGAAATAGACCCACATGGTCCACCAGTGGCCGAAAATGATTTAAGAATATGGTGTAGTCAACATATGACTATTCCCTATCTGATTAAAGATAATAGTGGGACAAAGATCGAAGTTAAGTATCTTAACAATCTAGATAAAGACCAATAAATTAAAACTTAAAATGATAGTCAGATTAATTACTGACTATCAATAAATGCCTTAGATTCTTCAAGAGCACCTTTAAGTGTTGTTCTTAAAAGGCGATAAGGCTCCATATGTTTAATCAGTTTAGACATTGTCGAGTTCTTCCACTTCTTAATTCTTGAATCAACAATAACTACAGCGCCAAAGTCATTTTCAGTCCTAAGAAGACGACCTAGCTTCTGATGAAGACTACGGCAGCGGTGTGCGAGATAGTAGTCTTCAAATTCATTTCCAATATTCGTCTCATAGAAATCACGACGAATTCTTACAACTTGATCCATTGAAAGATCTGGAATTTTATCTATAAAAACAAAGTTTAAAGAGTTTCCAGGAACATCAATCCCCTCTCCAAACGACTCCATTCCAACAAGAATTCCGTTTCCGGCCTCTTTAAACTCTTCTACAACATTTGATCCCATACCCTGAACATAGACAGGTAACTTACCTTCAAACCTTTCCAAGAGGTATTCTACCGCTTTTTCAAATCTAGCTTTAGCAGAAAAGAGAATGAGAGTTCTTCCGTTTATCTCTTCTATAAATGGAGAGAGGTTTTCAAAGATATCAGGGATAAATCTTTGTTCATACAGTGAAGGAGTATCATCACAGAGAAAGACCTTAGTCTTATTTCCGTAATCATAAACAGATGGAAGATACATTCCCGCCTTAAATCTTCTCTCAGGTTCAGAGTATAGGTAACCTGTCGCCCACTCCATCCCCTTAGTTCCGGTGTCGCCTTTTGCATTTGCTAATGTCGCAGAAGTATAGACTACAGAAGCGGCACCTTGAAGAAGTTGATCATGAAGAATTCGACCTGTGTTTACTGGGGAAGCGCAAAAAGAGAATCCCTGATCCTGGTGAAACTTCATTGAAAGACTATATGGAACTGATGGTTTTTCTACTTTTAGTAGATAAGTTAGAGCAGTAAGGAGATCTTCTAAACCTCCTGTAAAGGCCTCAAACCTTGTCCAAGCTGTTACCTCGCCTTCTCCTGTCATATCTGTCGCTTGCCAGCGAATAGTATGAGGATAGACTTGGTCATATACATTTTTTAAAACGTAGTAAACACTTTCAAGATGATGGAAGACACCTAAACGAATTGGTTCGTTCTCACTTGAAGTTATCATTGGAAGTTCATTCCAATAAAGATCCGTGTAGCGAGGCATCTTCTTAAAAATTAATTCAAGCTTATCTGGAAGCGCATAAATATGATCATTTAACGTAGTTGCTGTTTCAATTGATAATAGTCTTAGGTTTGCAATAGTCTCTTCAGCATCACCATCAGCATCTTTATTAGAAAGAAGATAGAATAGAGAACCAAGACCTTGAAGGTTCTGCAATTGCTTTTGCATAGATTCGAGATCCGTCCCCGTCACTTCATGACTGAAGGCACGAGTTGATTCACCTTCAATTTTATGGGCCTCATCAACAACAACATACGGAGGACGAGGAAAAGATTTTGGCCAGCTAAACATTAGAGCATGGTTACCAATAATGATATGGGCATCTTTGGCCTCTTTTAACCCTCGAGTATATGTACATTCGTCTTTAAAAGGACATTGAGAACCTGAGCAAGCTCTAAAGTCAACGGCAAGCTCCTTGTCCTTATCTTTAAAGTCATCAACTTTCATCTTAAACAAATAAGGAAGATCTACTCTCGAAATCATCTCTTCCAGAGGGCTTCTCCCATTATGAAAGAATACTGACTCAAAATACATATCGGAGAATTTATCTTTTAACTCTCCCGATGTTGCAAAGAGAGCGTCTTCGCTTTGAATTTGAGTAAAGAGAAGCTCACAAAGATGGTTACTTGAGCCAATTAATTGCTTAACTCTTAAGTCCTTTGGATCAATTCCAAGAAGTTTATGTAGACCAGGAACGTCTTTTTTCATGGCCTGGGCCTGAAGAGTCTTTGTTCCTGTAGCAACGAGAACTTGTTTTTGCTCGGTAAGCGCAAATAAGGCAGAAGGAATGAGATAACCTAGCGTCTTACCTGTCCCAGTTGGAGCTTGTACCATTGAATGTACATGGTTTTTAAAAGACTGCCCTACTCTTAGAGCAAGTGCTTCTTGAGATTCTCTATAAGAGTAACCTGGAAATAATGTTTGAACTTTATCCTCATCTCTAAAGATAGTTTTAACATTATCTCCATTAAAATTAAGGTCGAAGTTCTTATTATATGATTCTAAATTTTTTGATGTTTTAGGATAGAGCCAGTCTCTGGCCTTTTCAATGTTTTCAGTTGGATCAAAATCAATTGCTTCACAGATTTCATTAAGCTCATCTGTATAGAGATTAAAGAATTTGTAATACCAATAATCTTGAAGCTGATACTTATTAAAGAGCGTTGTAACAAAGCCAAGCTTCTCTTTATCTTCTTTAGTAAGAAGAGTTGCGACGATAATAACTTTAAGAAGATCAAGTGAGTCTTCATAACCTCTGTGTAATTCTTTTTCTGCTATGCCCATTCCAAGAATGAAATGTTCAAGCTTGAGCGAGCTTAAGTGAGGAAATAAAAGAGATAGAAAGTACAAACTATCTTCCCAGTGATGCCCCTCTTTATCTCCAAGTGTATCAAAGTGGCGATCTAAGAAGCCTGCCTCAAAGTCTGAATTGTGCGCAAGGAGATGGTGACCATCTAACTCTAAAACTTCTCCAATAACACTGTCGAACATTGGAGCATTCTTGAGCATTTTATTAGTAATACCTGTCAGCTTTTGAATAAAGTGCGATATTTCAAATGAAGGCCTCGAGAGAGACTGATATTTTCGAACAAGTTTCACGCCATCAAATTGTAAATAACCAACATCAATAATTTCATCAACTCCAGCATCTGCCCCAGTTGTTTCAATATCTATGACGGCCCATTGACCTAGAGTGTTATCATCGTTTGACATAGTGCTCCCTTTTTCTGCCCAAATTCATCATATCAATTGTGGTGCGTATTGATAATATCTTCATTTTAATTTATCTTGATAAGACGTAATTAAATGACTAAATATTAGAGATTATTTCATTCTCAAGGCTTTATTTTAAGGAATTCTTATGTCTACTGCTGTTATTTTTCAAATTCAATCATTTCTTATTGTAGGACTAATGCTAATTGGTGTTGCAAAGCGTAGAAATAAAACAGTTCATGTTAGAATAATGGGTATGAGTATTCTTTGGGATATTCTTCTTATTCTTCAAATTGAGGTATCAAGAAGTGCTATCTTAAAGGCCTCTAAAGTAATGACTAATCCACTGATGCTAAAGATCCATTTGTTCTTTGCAATCTCAAGTGTGATTTTATATGTAATGATGATAGTTACTGGGAGAAAGATGCTTCAAGGTAACTATGATGTGAGACCTACTCATAAGAAACTAGGTTGGACGACTTTAGTTTTTAGAATACTCACTCTAGTAACAAGCTTTTGGGCAGCATCTAAATAGGAGAAAATGTGTTTCCACTTTTTGACGAAGTAAAAGATTTAATAACAACAGAATTAAAAGATGCAAAAGTAATTGTATCTGATTTAACTGGTGGTGGTGATCACTTAGGACTTATGATTGTTTCAGATGAGTTCAAAGGTAAGATGCTACTACAACAACATAGAATGGTTATGGATATTCTTACTAATAAATTTAAAGAAGATCTTCATGCCGTACAATTAAAAACACTAACATTTGAACAAGCTGAAAAGCAGGGCATCGCCCTCGACTAATAAGGAGTCTTTATGTCTAATGATAATCCATTCAATATCATCGGTAGTGATAAAGTTCCTGTTCAAGGTGGACAGGCCGTAACAGATATCGATAAATCAAAAGAGTTAAACGCACAAATCGAAGAATTAATTAAGTCTTCAGACCTATTTCTTTTCATGAAGGGAAGTCCAGAAATGCCACAATGTGGTTTCTCTGCTAACTCAATTGCAATCTTAAACTCTCTTAATGTTAACTACAAAACTTTTAACATTCTTGAAGACATGGACATTAGAGAAGGTCTTAAAGTATACGCTAACTGGCCAACTTTCCCTCAACTATACCTAAGAGGTCAATTAGTTGGTGGAAATGATATCATCACAGAGATGTATCACTCAGGTGAACTTCAAACATTCATCAACGGTTAGTTTAAAAGAATTTTAAATTAGTAATGAGAATGCCCTATCATAATTGATGGGGCTTTTTTTTTAGAATCTAAGTTCAAGTCCAATGTGAAACTGACTCTCTTCTAGACTATAGCGAGAAGAATCTCTCTTCGTTTTAGTTATACCGGCCTTAAGTCTCAATTCAGTATCATAGTTTCCAATTTTGAAGTCTGCAGCTTTTAAGTATGCCCCAAATTCAACAGAACTCTCAACTACATCAGAATTCACATAGGCATTATATGAAGTATATAAACCTATTGTATCAAGGTAATTATAATCTGCATCGATAGTAAAATTAACAAAGTTTTGATCATCTAAAATTGAATCTCTAATAACAGTAAATCCCGTTGACGCCTTGATAAAGAAGTAATGATCACTTCCATCAAATAAGACACCATAACTCGGACCAATCGTAACTTTCGAGCTTATATGAGATTCTTCAACGAACGACTTATCATCACTCACCTCGTCTCGATACATATATGAGATCCTTTCAATCTCAACTTCATTAAGGCCAAAACCGAAGAACTGAGAATCAATCTCCTTCATCAGTACTGCCGAGAAGTTGACCTTTGCATTTGTCTGTACTTCATTATTTAATTCAAAGAATTCAACATAGGGATCGGAGTGCTTACCTAATTGGTATTGTCCCTTTGCTTCTATAAAGAGAAAGAGATTATTTACACTATTAATATCAATTTTCTTCTCGCCTTCTATGCGAATTGTATTAGCACGATAAGTATTTGTGTATTGATCAATAGAGCGCAGCTTTGTATTTCCAAGCTCTGTGTTAAAAACAGATGTACTTTCATAGTATCCATAGTTTCCAATACTAAAAGCTTCAGGGTCAAGTTCGTTCGAAAAAGCAGTAGAGCTCACAGAAAGAAGTATCAATGTTGAAATAATTTTCTTTATCATAGTCTTATTTCAAACCTTATACCGAAGCTAAACTCTTCAGCATGAAGGCCACCTCTATTTATCTTTTCATATTCATATTCTGCGCCAATTCTAAAATCATATTTCTTATTCTTATAAATACTCTTACTAAACTCGGCCGATAAGTAGTCTCTTTCTTCACCAGAAATTTTACTGGCAAATGAGTTATCGTATTCAATCTCTAGTTCATAATCATCTGCAAAGCGTGACTTAAGAAAGAGTCCTGATGATAAGTTACTATGATCTCCATAGCGCTCACTCCACTCTAAATTTGCCTGTAAGTTAAGACCTACTAAGAGAAAGTTCTTTCCATCAAATTTAAATATCATTCCTATTGTTCCCTCAGGAGAGGCACCATATTCATTATTATTCGTTGTCATGAAATGACCGCCATTTCCATCGTAGTGAAAACGATCAATCCCTATCAAATATACGATAGCTGTATCTTCATTAAGTTTTTGCATTTTTCCATAGCGATAACTAGCGTCAAACATTGCATTGACTGTATTTTCACGAGCTCCGTTTGGTCTTTCTTTTGCGACTCCATCAATTATTCCCCAAGAATAACCAGCTCTCACATTAGTGAAGCTAAGGGTCTCACCTGATTCGACAATTTTTTCAAAGTCTAAAAATGCAGACATTAAATCTTGGCGATAAGCTAGAGGAGAATTTTCAAGTTCTGATCCTACTTTGCCAGGTCTGTAGACATCAAAGTCGGTTTGAACTTCTTCTGATCCTAGAAAAGGAGATAAAGAAACACCTACCCATTGATCGGAAATATTTGTTGTTGCTAATGACAAAGATGCCATAACTATTAATATGGTAGATTTTAAAAATATATTCACTCTATTAATTTAGCAAAATCCCAAACTGATTTACATAAGAGTGAATATATTTAAGTTAGTGTCTAAAATATAGACACTTTTATTAAGAGCGATCTTAATCTAGGATACTATGCGTATTCACCCCTAGAGAGTTAAGAATAGAAATAGTTTCATCTATCTCAACAGGACAACTCTCACGGTCCACGACTAAGCTAAATCTATCTAACCATACAAGATATGGGTATATAGACTTAGGCGATCGCTTTATTTCATCTAGAGAAGGTATCTCCCAAAAAAGAGAGTCGTAGCTTTTCAAAAGCTTTGAGGCACTCACTCCCACCTCCTTTAATTCATCAAAATCTATGAAATCAATACCTTTATTCGAGCTATAAATATTAATGGCCAATTCCTTAGATCTCTTAAAATCTAGTTCCTCAATAAGGTCATAGTATTCTGCACTCTTGCTATCAAACAGCCCTCTCCCCACAACTGCAATCTTATGGGACTTGGTAATGGATAGGTTCCCTAAGATATTTAATATTGTAGATAACTTCTTATCAAATATACTAACCGAAGCTACGCCAAAAGAGCGCTCCCCCTTTTCCATACAGAGAAGAAAAGACCTCGCCATCATGATATTTTGAGCAGTTATTTCAACTCCATTAAATATTGGCGACATCTCTTCGATATTATTCTGGTGAACTACTCCTCTCATATAATCCTCGCTATTTAGCCTGTTATATCTACTTATACGAAGGATCAAAAAAAATGTTTCTAAGAAAGTGTTCATAGTATAAAATGAATAAGAACTATTTATACAGGAGAACCCATGTCCAAAGTTATTCACATGGCACTTGTCGATGATGAAATCGACGTAGAGATTATTTACAAGACCTTTCTTAGAAAGGAGATTAGTAAGGGTATAATGGAGCTCTTCTTCTTTGAAGATGGCCAATCTGTACTAGACTTTCTCAACGGAAAGGGATCCAATTGCCAGATTCTCATACTAGTAAGTGATATCAATATGCCAAATATGGATGGGTTAACTCTAGTTGAAATAGTTAATAAAGAGTTCCCACATATAGACCTCTATCTTTCAAGCGCCTACGATCAAAGTGATGCCAAAGAACAAATGGATCAGGCCAACGTTAAGAACTACCTAGAAAAGCCAGTTGACTTTGAAATGGTCAAAAAGATTGTTCACGATAAATATGAAGAAATTAACAAGGACTAATCTACTCTTCTAAGTTGTGATAGACTTTTTGAACATCATCATTATCTTCAAGAGCATCTATTAACTTCCAAAATGAAGTTGAATTTTCTTCGCTTATACTTTTATGTGTAATAGCAATTCTTTGTAGTCCTGCTTCAATTGGCTCAACCTCAAGTTCAGTAAGCTTAGCTTGAGCATTTCCAAAATCTTCCATCGCCGTCGTTACAGAGATATGACCTTCAAAGTGCTCAACATCTTCAGCTCCTCCATCAATCATCTCCATCGTAAAGTCGTCGATATCCATTCCATTAAGCTGTGACTCTTCGATAAGAAACACACCCTTTCTATTAAAGATAAATTGCAGACAGCCATCTTTACCTAACGAGCCATGGTATTTATTAAAGTAACTTCTTACCGCAGCTACAGTTCTTGTATTGTTATCAGTGGCACATTCAACAAAGACTGCGATTCCATCTGGCCCATAACCCTCAAGTGTAACTTCAGTGTAATCTTCTCCACCAGCTCCGGCCGCCTTATCGATTGCTCTTTGCATGGTATCTTTTGGAACATTTACACCCTTAGCGTTTTGAACAGCAATTCTTAACCTAGGATTCATATCAAGGTCTGGACCACCACCGGTCTTAACCGCGACAGTGATCTCCTTGATTACTTTAGTCCATATCTTTCCACGCTTAGCATCTTGTGCAGCTTTACGATGTTTAATATTGGCCCATTTACTATGTCCGGCCATAAATATTACTCCTGTTAAACTAGAATTTAATCGAGATCATTTTTTAGGGCATCAAGAAGTTCATCAAGGTCGAAAGGCTTGTAGAAGAATTTTGTCACACCCTCTTTAAGAGCGTCTTGAAAAGACATATCGGCCTGGCCAGAAACAAAGTAGAAAACCGGTGAAGATTTACACTCATCGGAATTAACATAGTCTAGAACAACTTTTCCATTTCCGTTTGGCATTTTATAATCAGAGATAACGGCATCAAAACTTTCTTTTTGTAATATTTCTAGCGCCTGATTTCCAGAGGAGGCCGCAACAGTAGAAAAGCCCTCAAACTCGAGTTCTTCGACAAGTAGTTCTAAAATATCTGGTTCGTCATCGACTACGAGAATTCTCTTCGCCATACTCTAGATATCCTTATTGCAAGAAAGGTTAATACAGTTAAAGATAGCACCCAATAAAAGTACTTCAGTAAACCATATACACCGTATGATACAGCTCTTACAATAAAACTCATAACTTTATTTTCGTAGATAAATGAAGTGTATTTAGGCGCAGTGGCATAGTAAATATTTACTATTGAACGCCCAAAAGAACTCTTTAATAAGTAGCGATCTCTAATAGATCTAAAGTAATCTAAGACGTAGTGATCTCTTTGAAATCCTGCCGTTACAAAGTAGCAAGCTTTCTCTTCTAATAGGGCCTCAATCTCTTCAGGTGTTACTGAAACCTTAGTTGAGATATTAGATCTAAACCCAAACTTATCCTTAAAGGCCAGACCTAAAGAATATGTCGTACCATTTGTAAGGTTCTTAACTTGTATTTCACCAGACTCGTCTGATCCAGTTTCATACTCATCTAAGAAGGTATCAGAAACACCTTCGTAAACAGCTGATCCGTTTGAATATGTAGTTGAATCAATTGATCCAGAGTATTCAAGGTATGCACTACCATCTCCCCTGCTTCCAATAAGAGACGTTATACTTGTGGCCCCTGTATTGTAATCTTCAACTGCAGTACTAAAATATGTATAAACATAGATACCGTTATCATAAGGAGAAGTTTCGGGGTTGAAAGTTCCACCAGCGCTTAAACCATCATCATAGAAAATATAGAGGTAAACATCGTCAACAAGGTTATCAGATGCTTCAAGAGCTGCACAATCTATATCCCCACCAGAGTCACAGAGGTCCTTCATAGAAACAAATGGTGTCGACTCACTTATTGATCCAACAACGATGTAAGTAGAGTCATCATTATCTTTTCTCATTGCAACAAGAAGCTCTTGATCACTATCATCGTCATCATCAAGATCAAGCTCAAATTGAAGCCCACCTACAGTTGTGTCCTTATCCGGAAGATCTCCCGAAATAGTTTTATAGTAGAATAGCTCTTGATTTAGCGCTGCACTTGACTCGTATGGAACATATAATTTATAGGCTGCAGTCTTTGATTTCCCATCACCACTACTTGTCATAGTTAAGGAGAAGTTACTTGAAGTCGTCGTTCTTCCATACGCAACTGGATCACTCGTGTCAGACATCTGAACATCAAGAGAGAAAGCCAGCTGAGAAAATATAAACGTGGTAAGTAACAACAAATTACGCATACTTAAATTATGAAGCTCCTGACTATCATCGTCAATCAATTTAACAAAATCTTTACACGCTACATCTTGCAACAAGGCATATCATTTTAGATAATGGCCACATGAAAAAACTAATCCCACTATCACTATTCATTCTAGTCAGTTGTATTAACCCTCAAAGCTATGAGAACAAGGGCAAGATCGTTGACTCAATGGCAACCGCCGTCACAAATGAGAATAAAGATATTCCCTTTGTTGAAGCGAAGGACCTTATGGTTCAAATGCAACAGAAGTCCTATACAGCGATTCTCGTTGACGCAAGAAGCCAATTGGAGCAAGCGACCAGTATGATTCCAGGTGCTGTTCCAAAGCATATCTTTGAAGAAAATAAGAGAAACTTTAGAGATAAAGAAATCATTACTTACTGCACGATTGGTGGAAGAAGCTCTGCATATTCTCGAGAACTTATGGCACAAGGTTATAAATCTACAAGTTTAAAAGGTGGTGTTCTTGCTTGGGCCCAGGAAAAAGGAAGCTTCACACTAGAAGGCAAAGACACTAAGAAAGTTCACTTCTTAAATGATGCCTGGAATATCCTACCTGAAGAATACGAAGGGGTATCACCATAAAAGCAACTAAAGTAATTAATATTAATGGTGAAATCTTTAATGAGGAAAATGCGAAGATCTCAGTCTTTGACAGAGGCTTTCTCTTTGGCGATTCAGTTTATGAAGTAACTGATACTAATAATGGAAAACCACTTTTCATGGACGAGCACCTTGATCGGCTTTGGAGATCGGCCAACAAGATTGATATGCCAATTGCATTCACTAAATCAAAGATTATAGCTGAAGTGCAAAGAACACTCTCCCACCTAAAAGTTAAGCGTGCTTATATTCGAATTGTCGTTACCAGAGGTGAAGGTGAAATTACACTTGATCCCCAGGCCGCACACGAAAACAACCTGGTAATAATAGCGAAAGAATTAAATGAGAACCCGTCATGGTGGTATGACGATGGTGTTGAAGTTATTATTGCAGACATTAAAAGAACATCTAGTGAGTCGATGGACCCAGCTGTAAAATCAGGGAACTACCTTAACAATATCCTCGCATTTAACGAAGCTGTTAAACAAGGTGCCTTTGACGCTGTCATGCTTAATCATGATGGTTTCATAACAGAGGGAACTACGAGTAATATTTGGATTATTAAAGACGGGGTTATCATTACTCCTCCCCTCAAGGCCGGACTACTTGGAGGGATCACTAGAGCGAAAATTCTAGAGCTAGCACAAAGGGAAAAACTAAGCTTTAAAGAAGAAAATATTCGAGCGACTGACCTAAAAGCTGCCGATGAGGTATTTCTCACCTCCTCAACTAAAAGGGTTGTTCCAATCGTTAAAGTTGATGATCAGCAAATTGGATCAGGTAAGCCAGGTAAGAAAACACAAGAGCTCTTGAAGAAATACCTATCTAGCCTTAACTAGTCCATGTTTTCCTCGTTTTTTCAGTGACTTGAAAGAATTACAAAAATCATCAAGTCACTCTCTCCTACTTGACATAACCCCCTGAAGTCCTGTATATTTCGCAAGTTGCATTCAAGAATAATTTTGATTTAAGGGCCCAGTTTTACTGGAGATGTGATGCAACCATTGGCCATGTCCCTTATTTCAAATACATAGGAGCTTATATGGCAAAGAGTACTACAGCACAATCACGTTTTAAGATTCAAAGAGCACTTGGAGTTGAACTTCCAGGTCTTGGTAAAACAGGTGCACTAGAAAGACGTCCGTACGGACCAGGTGTTCACGGTAACAAGAGAAAGAAAATCTCTGACTACGCTGTTCGTCTAAAAGAAAAGCAAAAGCTAATGTTCCATTACGGACTTAGAGAAAAGCAACTTGTAACTTACGTAAAGCAATCAAAGAAGAACACTGCTGGTAAGCCTTGGATGGAAGTACTTATTGCTACTTTAGAAACAAGACTTAACAACGCAGTATTTAGACTTGGACTAGCTCCATCTATTCTTGCTGCTTCTCAAATGGTTTCTCACGGACAAGTACTTGTTAACGGTAAGAAACTAGACAGATCTTCTTATGTTGTTAAGAAAGACGATACAATCTCTCTTTCTGAAAAAGGTTATAACAACCAACTTTATAAGCAAGCTCAAGAGACTCCAAGACTTCCTCATGTTCCAGCATGTTTCAATGTTGAAGGGACTGACAAGAAGAAAGGTACTCTTATTGATACTCCACTAGCTGCTGACGTTCCATTTGAGTTCGAACCACAACTAGTAATTGAGTACTACTGGAAAGTTAAGTAATTTATATTACATTTTTCTATATCAAAGGCTCCGCAAGGAGCCTTTTTTATTTCTGGACTACTTAGTAAGCATTTCTTCCATATCTCTGACACGAAATCTAAAAAATTGCTCTCCATCTAATTTCACGTCGGTTTCAAAATTATTATAATTCTCTTTAAAGCTTTCCTCTGAGTACTCACCCTCTTTTTCATAAACCTTATCTTCATTAAGCTTAAAGACTTTCATAACTTTTAAATCTTCTACAAAAATAACCTTTAGCTTTGGTCTCTCTTCATTGTTAAGAACTTGATTAACATAGGACTTATTTTCTACTTGATAAGTTTTGGCCTGTGAAAGAGAGCCTGCTCCAGCACTTGATGAGCCAAGAGTCAGACCACTCCCAGACGAGCGAGATGAGACAGACGCCACCGATCTCCCACCGCCAGATGATGAACGTGGAGCTGAACTCATACGAGCTCTGGATTGAGATGGCGAGGCCTTCTTATCATAGTTTCCTTTTGGAAGAAGTTGTGACTGTGGTCTTGTTGTATCTCTATAAAATTCCTGAGGCGCATCTAGTTTTTCAGGCCTTGAGTAATTTGCAAAGTTCTTCTGATAGTCAGAATATGAAATGTCTTCGCTAGGATCATCCTTTTTAGATTCAAACTTTCTAAACGAGTTATCACTTTGCGAAGATGAGTTATCATCAAGAAATGTTCCCCTCGTTGTACTAGGAGTACTTCTCCCAATATTCATGATTTCACTAGTTGTAGGTATTTTAAAATCTATATTAAAACCGTATTTCTTATGGCCATCTAACTCGCGTTTAATTTTTGTAAGACGATTTTTAATTTGAACTCTTTCTCTTGGACCAGCTGTTACCGCCTTCTTAGAAAGTACCTTTATTTCCTTTGAAAGTTTCGCTGCTGTCTTTGCAACATTATTGTAAACCTTGGTTCCTTCTTCAGTTAGAAGTTGTTTTTTGAGTTCAACAGCTGAGTCATTAAAAACATCAACATTACGCCCTAACATCGCTTCATACTCTTTTCCTATTTCACGATAAGCTTGCTTCTTCGAATCTGTTAATGTTCCAGAAACTCTATCCTCTTCAATGTCGTTTTGAACTTCTGCAAACCCTTGCAAGGCCGTTAATTTCTCAGGTGGTATAAATATTCCAGAGGTAGTTGTTATTGACTCAGCACCTACCCTAGCGTCATATATTCCAGGAATACTTTCAGCGCCAGGAAGTCGCCATGGTTCTAGTTTTTCTTTTTTATCCAGTGATGACTTCTCTTTACTCTTCTTGGCCGGCCTCTTTTTTGGTGCAGGCTTCGGCTTTGCTACTTTTAAAGGTTTCTCTATTTTTGCCTCGACCTTAGTACTGCTAACATCTGCGGTACTGAAATTATAAATCCCAGAACTGAAATCTCTCTCATACTTAGCTAAATTTGAGATAACATCAGGGGCAATATCAGTTTCGCTTTTTTCTGTCTTTAATAAACAAGCAAGATTAGATATTCGACGATGAATTCCGTCTCTTTTAGAACCTTCTAAGTCAGAGTGGAAACTTATACCAATTAAGAATTGATTACTACTATGGACATATTTAATCACGTCTATTGGAGACATTTTATCAATTTCACATCTAACTTTATTAATCTTCTTTATCTCACCACACTCTCTTTCATAATTTGCTTCTGTATAATCTCTTACAAATTTTTCAATGGGGATATTCTGACTAGTATCATCTTTAACACTCGCCTCAATTATTGAAGTAAAGGCATTCTTGTCGCCTGTCTTACAAAAGCTATTATATAAGGCCTTATTACCTAGAACAGAATAATAGAGATCTTTTTCTTCATCTCTTATTTCTTGATTTTCATCCAAAGTACATCTGTATAGTCCAAAGGCATGAGTATAATTTGGAAACTTCTCTTCAATATAGGCCTTCACTGAGCCGGCTTCTTTAATATGCTTCCTAAGTCTCTTTAATGATTTTTTAAAGATATCCTTACCTTCTAATTCGATAGTGCTAGCGAGGAAGTTTTGATGCTTTTGTTCGTCTTCCTTTCTTTTCTTTTCAGAATTAGAATCAATTACAGAAGCCAGATTACTGCAGCCCTCAACCTTATCTAACTTACAGATTTCTCCATTAACATTAGAAAGACCTGACCTCGTATTGAGGCCTTTAATTTTTTTTGAAATTGCATTTTGAAGAGAGTCTAAAATATAGGACTTAGTTTCTTCCTGATAAGAAATAGATCTGTCATCTATCCCCTTACAAACCAATTCTTTAGATGTACGTGACATTAGTTTACATGCACAATTGGAGTTTGGTAATAAGTTCGAATCAAGATCTTCGCCAGTATATATTACTTTCTGCCACTTTGTTCTATGTCTCCTAGAACAAAGTTTCCTAAAGCTATCATCTTTATATTTAATAAGAATATTCTCAACTCCACCAGAGAGTGGATCGATATTTGTATTTTCGGAAATATCTACGGAACAAGTTCTTACTCTTGCTCTCTTTAGGCTTTCAGCATTCGAACAATAATACTCATGTGCCTCATTAAGATACATAGACTGTGCAAAACAGCTCAGTGAAAAGATGAATGTAATGAGTGTAGCTAATTTCATAATGCTCTTACTCATCGGTAAGAACACAAAAATACTTGAGAGCAGTAATCAACTATATAAACAGCTGTATTTATTCATTTAATGTGAAATATTTTAGGTATCCATCATTAAAAAAGTCTTTAAAACCAATAACATTAGTCTCGGGAGCCCCTATATTAGAGTTTGAAATATAGTAAGTACTCTCATCCTGGCCTAAGCCCCTAACACTACCAGTAACACCTAAAAATATTCTCTGTCCATTATTTTCATAAAGTTCAAGATCTTCATTAGACGTATCACTCAAACTCATTGTTAGAGCTCCACCACTAGCACCACCATATGAAGTAGCAGATACTTCAGTAATGCTTCTATTAGCACTGTCTACGCCTCGTTTAAATTTGTCATAAGATAGGTCTTCAGTATAAGTTAAATTTCTACCAGATCTTCCTTTATATGAATCCGAACTGAAGCCAGCAAGTGTTGCACTTTCTTCATATAACTCTAAAATGTCACCTATTTCTCCATCCTCAAAGTCACCTAAAAAAAGAAATGGCTTAATTTTTGAAAAAGGAACTTCCTGATCAAGCTTTAAAAGTGCCGTATCAGATCTTCTTGATGTTTTTAAAACCTGCGCGCTTCTTCTTATCAACTCTCCATCTTTTGTATAAGTTGACCACGTAATACTCTTAATTTTTACTCTATAGTTTCTTCGACCGCTCTCATCCTTATAAACAAAGCAATGCTCAGCAGATGTTAATATTTTTGAAGAACGATTTAAAACTGTATCCGTAAGGTTTCCAGTACATTTCATAGACTTACCATTATCAAAAGTAATATAAAGTAAACCAGATGCATCTAAATAGCTTGGGGATTCTGAGTCCTTAACTTTTCTATTATCCCCTTTGGATATTTCTTCTGATTCAGATAGATAACTTGCATTATCACGATATTTACCAGAAGAGACCTCAGCGATATCTAGATAAGTCGAAATTTCCTTAGGAAGACGAACTTTAGTATCAATAAAAGAGCAATCTTTTGCCAGTGTACAAAAGTTAATCACTATAAAAAGAATTGATAATCTAAGACACTGTTTTTTCATAAGTTCATCCGACTGTAGTTTAGTTATACATAACTATATACAAGAAGGATGCCAAAGAGACTTATCTCAGCTTTGTAGAGCTCAGGTCTTGATAGAGATGATTCTTTAAAAAAGTAACCTCAAGATCTGGAGATAGATCAAGAATATCTTTTTTAACGGCTTTAAGCTCGTCGCTATTGTGATCTCGTGGAACGACATAGATCTTAGACAATTTCGAGGCAACTTCTTCAACACTCGTCCACTTCAAAAAATGAAAGAAAGTATCATCACCCATAAGCCAATTTATAGTTGAAAGCTTAACTTGTCCCAACCAGCTTATTGTTGGATTACGATCTTCTTTAGCCCAAAAGCCTGGATAGATTGGAAACTTATTTTGAACACACTTAGAAAGCTCCAACAAAGTCTTTAGCGGGCCTTTGTTAATATTATCTTTCCACGGGCTATAGTCAGGAATAACGACAATCAGATCTTCGAGTTCAGAGCACTGTCTTAAGCACTCTCCATGACCTTCATGCCAAGGATTAAAACTACCACCAAAGAACGTTATTGAATCACTTAGTTTTGAATCTTTCGGCCAAAACTCTGTTGGAATATATTGTTCAGCATTTACCGCACTAGATGGCATAAAAGAAAATAGCTTTCCTATAATATCAAGAAGTGATTTTTCGATTTCAAGGGATGGTATTTTGAGCTCAGAGAAATTAACAAGTCCATCAGTGTTTTCAACTTCTATCATCGTAATTAAATTATTACTTACGATGGTCTGACCACTTGGAGTGTCTTGTCCAGCTTTGACAAGCTGATACTGATTTTGATGTACTAGGAAATTCCACATAGGGTTTTTATAGCATTAAAAATCGCGTTTCATAAGAGTTTTTCTTCCATCTCTCATGGCGCTCTCCACTGCCCTATCACATGTTACTCTCATGATGTCTGAGAGAATGTCCATAACATCAGAAGAAGTGTTGAGACCGTGCTTTTCTTTGACATATTTTTTGAGCTTGCTGGCCACAATCAGAATGTCTTTTGAGTATGCTTCTGCGTGAAGGTTAGTCCTAACTTTAGAGTTTACGAGAATACGCCTAGGGGTATCTTTCTTCTCAGTAGACTCTTCTTTTTTCTCTTCTTCGTTGTCTGCAACATAGTCGACTTTCATTATTTGTCCTTGCTTTTTATCTCTGATAGATTAAATTAATTTTAACATATATCCCCTGTACTAACTCAGGGCGGCAACAAAGCGCTATAAAATGAAATTTTCATGTGAACACAATGAAATCGAGTACATCATAGAAACAGAAGCTGGTCATCAAACAGATGCCAAGTACCACTTCATGCTCTCAAGTGAAGAGAGAAAGAAGTTAGGCTCTGGAGGTATGGGCTACTATCACGTCAATATTACGGCAACGAAAGATGACTCTCAGCTTGTCTTTATTCTTCAGGGTATTCCGCTCAGTAATGAAGCTGAAGAACAAGTTGAAGACGTAGAAGACTTTTTTGAGAGTCTTACTATTTTTGAAAAAGTTGAACATATGTTTAGTTTAGAAAATAGAAAAGAAGCATATCCACATTGGGGAACAGAAGATGCAAAGCCTTATTCAGAGACTAAATAATACTCACAGTAAAACTATGGGATACCTACTATGGTTCTTTGGCTTTACTGGAGCACATAGGTTTTACTATGGTAAACCGATTACTGGTACTATCTGGTTTTTTACATTTGGATTACTAGGTGTTGGCTGGTTAATAGATCTCTTTCTTATTCCTCAAATGGATGATGAAGCAGATCTTAAGTATCAACAAGGTCTCGTCGACTTTAATATCACTTGGGTACTTCTAACTTTCTTAGGAATATTTGGCGTCCACAGACTCTTTATGGGAAGAGTACTTTCTGGACTACTGTACTTTCTAACTGGCGGGTTCTTTCTCATCGGAGTCATCTATGACTTCTGGACATTGAATGAGCAAATCACTGAAATAAACCAAAGACCAATCTAATAAAAAAGGCCCTTCTTAGGGCCTTTAGTTTACTCAAATTTATCTACAAGAACCTTGATGCTGATAAACTTTATCATGATAGTTATTTCTTGCTGAATAAGAACCAGCATCTAGACCTCTATCAAATAGAGTAAGGCTTAGATCTTCAACAGTATGCTTCATTCTATATTCAACTAACCTTTGTCCATTGTAAGTATCATAGACAGTCCAGCAGCGACGGTTTCTTCCTCCGCCCTCACAGACTTGTCTTGCAACCTGATACGTACACGATTCCCAATCGTGTCTGAGAGGTCCATAAGTCGTGTTATTAACGATTCCACCACAGGCCTCAAAGCTTTGGTCCCACTGATTTTCCTTTAGGCAAAACTCACCTTCTGAAGGCAATTTAATATTCTTAGCTAACTTAAACTTTATCTTCTTTCCCATGACTTCAAATTTACCTTTTCTCTTTGAAGAGAAAGATATCTTTAAAGAATGAGTTCCTGCTGGAACAGTTACCGAGTTTTTCTTATCATTAAAAGTCAGCTTTGAAGTTGATTCAAGAGTTCCTTTAAAGCTCTTACAACTTGCAAGAGTGATAATTGTGGTCATAACAAATAATAGTTTTTTCATATTTACCTCAAATTCAATTTTCCTATTTGTTAATATTTCACAAAAGTAATAATTTTTATAGACGCTTCACATCAAGTTATTGATTAGTCGAAAAATAAAATTTATCTAGCAATAAAATACGCCCTGTATTAATTTCAATTACTGACATTCGTCATGTTTTTTTTTCTAATTTGCCTTAAGATGGGATTCATATTACAACAGTAAACGACTAGATTTATAACACGGAGAAATTAAATGAGTGCTCAAAACACGAAGGTATTCACATCATCAATCGTTCCAGCTGGAGAGCAAATTGTTCCAGTAAGACCATCAAAGAATGTTGCTAGCTCAATGACAATTGAAGTTTTTCACATTGCTTGTTTTATTGGTGTTTTCGCATTCCTATTCGCAGGAATTTGGAAGAAAGCTGTTGCAATGGATAGAGCTGAAAAGAAAGCTGCAGCAAATAAAGTAGAAGCTTAAGAATAAGATCGATATATAATAAAAAGGACCTTCAATAGGTCCTTTTTTTTTGGCTAAAAATCAAAGCTAAAAGTAACTGGCCCATCATTTACAATCGCTACTTCCATCGTGGCGCCAAAAACACCTTTTTTCACTGGCACTTCCTTAGCGAGCTCTAAGCAAAGCTCCTCAAATAAGTCATTGGCCTTTGAAGGGTCCATTGAATTATCAAAGCTTGGACGATTACCTTTTTTTCCATTCCACGAAAGTGTAAACTGACTAACAAGTAGTAACTCTCCACCAACTTGCAGAATATTTTGATTCATTCTTCCTTCATCGTCTTGAAAGATTCTATAAGCAGGAATCTTCTTAGCTGCCCTATGTATCGTCTTTATATCATCGTCACTTTCAATGCATACTAAGATATTAAGTCCTCTACCTATAGAAGAAACGACTTTACCTTCGACACTTACTGATGACGACTTCACTCTTTGGATTATGATTTTCATAAGGTTATTTTAACGGAGATTAAGACTGATAGTCTTTAACTTTTTCAAGCTCATATGCACGCTTTAAATCTTTTATTCTTGTCTCGTAGTTTTCAACCATACGATTCTTTTGATATTCAGCATCTTTCATTACTCTTTCTAATTTTGCATGGGCCTGGTTCATTTTAGACTTTAGCTCATGCTGATGGTTGAGAATATCTTGTTGCTTTTCACCTTCATACTTTCTGACAAGCTTTGTATTGTGAACATCATTCTCTCTACGGATCTTAGCAACCTCATTGTCAAAACGACTCTTGAGTTCTTTCTTAGATCTATCAAAATCCTTTTGCATGTCTTGAATTCGTGTTTTATTTTCATTCTTTTGAGCAGTTTGCATCTCATTATAAAACTTAGATTCTGACTCTTGCTTAATCTGTGAGTTTTTAGAAAGTCTATCTAGCTTAGCTAATGAATAATCCTTTGTTCTAGCAAGTTCTGCTTCTTGAGCTTTAAATTTCTGCTCATAACTTTCAACAATCTTATCAACCTTACGATTAAACTCTTCTCTTTGATTCTTCATTGTCTGCTCAACAGACTTTCTCGTCATCTCAGCAATATCTTTCTTTTCAATCGCATACTCACTTTGAAGATCTCTGACATTTTGAAGATTAGAGTTTTCAAGCTTGATAACATTGTCGCCAAAGTGTTCTCTCTGTCTGTTTAATAAGTTCTTATAAAACTTACTATCTCTTAGTGAAGACTCTTCATGCATAGTATCTTTATTTCTAAGTTCTCTATTGTACGACTTCTCAAGTGTTACTTGTTCTTTTCTATTTCTTTCAATATTACGATAAAGGTTATTATTAAAATCTTCCTTCATCCTATCCATATTTTGTCTTTCTACAAAGTTTCTTTCTTTGACCTGACCATCAACATGTTTGTCCATCTCTTCAAGGTCTTTTTCAAACTTTATTCGCTGATCAAACATCAGTTCTCTCATTCCATCAAGTCTGGCTTCATAACCATCCCTAATTTCCTGCTTTTGAAATTCAACACCTTCTCCACGAAGAGAGCGATCCATAATTTCGTCTTTTTCTTTATTTAAGAAGTAAACTTGCTCCTGCCCTTCTCTTAGTTGAGTAGCCCTATCTTTTGCAAACTTCTCCTGAAGTGATTTATAATCTCTTTGACTGGCGTTTTCCATTCTTGTAACTGATCTATTAAAGGTATCAGTCATGTGATCAATTTCACCACGGTCATCACTTCGAGATCGTGCTAGTTCGGTTTCATATCTTGCATTTGATCTATCAAACTCACTCTTGTGATTAGTTACAACTTTTTCGAATTTATCGTCGTAATAGTCCTTCACTTCCCTAACATTCTTCCCATGCTCTTTCATAACAGCATCAGAATCAGCTCGATGTAGCTTTACTAAGCTTTTCTTTTGAGAAGTCATATCATCACGTAACTGCTTTACAGTAACCTTTGACTTGTCTTGGATTTCGTCGATTAAACCTTGAGAGTTCTTATCTTTGATCTCCATTTTTCTATTTAGGTTCTCTTTCGTATTATCTAACTGCTGCTCACTTGTGTACTTATGTTGAGCCAGAGCTTCATCGTATGAGTTCTTTATTCCAAAGAGTTTATTTTGAAAACCTTCAGATAACTTCATTCTATCTTCTCTAAAGCCATCTCTTTGATCTGCTATTTTACTCTTATAGCCATCTCGACGCTCCTCGAGCAACTTAACTGTCTTCTTATTGATGACTTCTATCTTATCTTGATTTTCATCTTCTAAGACTTTGCGCTTTGACTGATTATTTTCACGCATCTCATCCATCAAGAGATCATTAGTCTCATTGATATTTTTGATCTGGGATTCATAACTCTTTTTTAGCTTAGCTACTGAGTTCTGATGCCCTTCTCGCATTTCGGATAATTGGCCTGAATAATCACTTACTTTCATAAACCACACTGTTAAGCGCATAATACACGCCTTTAAATTATAGAATAAATAGAGTTTAGTTTTCAGTAGGAAAATCTCCCCTTAAAGACTGAGAATAGAGCTCAGGTTTAATTCTTCCCCTTATATTTTCGACAACTTATGACTAGAATAAATTCATGATAGGAAATAAAGAAAGTTATTTGAACTTATGGCGTGCCGTAATTGGGCTTACAGCAATTGATGGCGTAGTTACTGACCAAGAAAAAGAATGGCTAGACACCTTTCTCGTTAATATTCGACTTGAAGGCGACGAGCTTGAAATTCTAAAAAATGATATGAAGGACCCTAAAAACCCTTCTCCATTTATAGATAAAGTAACCGACGCTGCTCACCTCTCACAGCTTCATCACCTTGCGAATATCATTTTCAAGTCAGATAACTTTGATCATAAAGAAAGTGTTTATCTCGATAAGATCAATAAATTGATTGAGTCGAAGATTGACATGATGAGTGCTATGCGTAAATCACAAGATCATATTGCAGAGCTAGAGATGATAAAGAAACAAAAGCAAGGTCAGATAAAAGGCTTTTTCTTGCACCTCGTCGATATCTTTAAGAAGTAATATAACGCTTCGCTCTTTAAATTTATCGCTATCCTTTTGAAATTGAAATTTCTATGCTAGATTTGTGCACTAAATTATCTCAATTATCAAAAGGAAGTCATAATGAATGATCTACAAATGAATCAACTTCTCAAGATGGCCGGTCACCTATTCCGTCCAAACCCTTGGCACGGTGTTGCTCTTTGGTCTGATGAAGCAAAGAAAGAAATCAATGCATATATTGAAATCGTACCAACAGATAGAGTTAAGTATGAAATCGATAAAGATACAGGATATCTTAAAGTAGATAGACCTCAAAAGTTTTCTAATATTATTCCTGCACTATACGGTCTTATTCCAAGAACATATTCTGCTGAAAAGTCTGCTGAATATACAATGAAGCAAACTGGTAGAGACGGGCTTTTTGGTGATGCTGACCCTTTAGATATTTGTGTTCTTACAGAGAAGAGTATTTCTCATGGTGATATTCTTGTAAACTGTGTACCTATTGGTGGATTTAGAATGCTAGACGGTGGTGAAGTTGATGATAAAATCGTTGCTGTTTTAAAAGACGATGCAATCTATGGTGACATGAAAGATATTTCAGAATGTCCAAAATCTATCCTAGATAAGCTTAAGCATTACTTCTTAACTTACAAGCAGATCCCTGCTGATGGTGAAGAAGCAAAAATTGAAATCACTGGTCTTTACGGTAGAGAAGAAGCTCTAAAGATTATCGATCTTGGTATTGAAGATTACAATGACAAGTTCAGCACAGAGTGGTTCACGAAGAAAGCAAATGACTAATTCATAGTCTTATATATGAGCACGTCACTTCAAAACTGACGTGCTTGATTTCTTTTGTTCTTTCAACATAAACATACTCAAAATAATAATTAAAGCTCCCAGACTTTCATACAGACTTAAGCGTCGACCATAGATAAGTCCATCAAGAAGAAGAGCAATCGGTGGAACAAAGAATGTTACTGTCGATGCTTTAACTGCTCCAAAAACATCTATTAAACGATAAAATATAATGAATGCAAAGCATGTAGAAAATAATGATAAATAAATCACACTCAAATAGTTTTGAGTTTTAACTAATAATGAAAAGTCCGGAACTCCATCAACAATTAGCAATATAATACAGAGATATATAAGAGAAACAACTTGTTGAATAATTGTATTAACACTCTTAACGATAATTTTATTATGACTTAATATCTTCTTATTGAGATTTATACCTACTGAATAGAATAAGGCCATAACGACAAGCGCTACTAGCCCATATACCTCCTCCATATTTCCAGAGAGGCTAAGCTTTGGTCCAAAGATAAAGGCCAGACCAGAAACGCCCATTACGAGACCTAATATTTTCTTCTTTGTAATATCTTTCCCTCCATCAAAGAAAAGAATTGAAATAATCAGAGTCCAAAATGGAACAGTACCATTAAGAATTCCAGCAATACTCGGAGAAACAAATCTTTCGCCCCAAAAAAGAAGACTGAAAGGAATACCAATGGAGCAAAGTCCCGCTACAGAAGCAAAGAACAACTCTCTTCCCCACCATCCAATAGGAAGAGATAGTTTATTTCTATAAATAATAAATAGAAAGATTATTGCGAAAAATACTCTATAAAAAGCGGCAGTAAAAGAAGGGATATCTTCTATCAAATATTTAATTGCGACAAATGAGCCACCCCAGAATAAAGATAGCAGTCCGAAAAGTAGGTAGTTTATCATCTACCTACTTTAATCATAAAAAGATATTAACTCTATATCTATTTTACCAAGTCGTTTGTTTCAATCTATTAAGTTCGCAAAAAAGTCGCTTACGAGTTACCACCCCAAGAAAAATACCTTCCTCATCAACAACTGGATAAATCTGAAAATGATTCTTCATAAATAACTCTGTAATATAAAGAAGAGGCTCATTTTGATGAATAGTCATAAGGGTACGTGACATATAATCACCTACCGCCCCTACTCCTTCATTATAGTACTTCATATCCAATAGGAACTTGAGGCAATCCTTTTCAGAGAGAAGCCCTATCAGCTTACCTTTCTTATTAACAACAGGCGCTCCAGAGAGGCCATGGCTAGCGAGGAGATCGCATGCTTCAACGATACTCATTTCTTCATTAAAAGTTAGTGCTGACTTTAGAATAATATCATCTGCGGTCTTGTTTGATTGAATTTCAAGCTCTGTTTCATGCTTCACAAGGTGATGCGTATAATTAACCATACTGCCTCCATAGGATCTCCTAACCACTCTATAATGAGGCAAAACTACTAGATTTAAAAATGTCGCATCACTCCAAAATAAAGTAGTCATATTTCAGCCATTTACATATACATCATAAATATAAACTATCTAGAACAGTATAAAGTAATGTAATTTCAGTATTTTTAGGCGTTTTCTTCTGACTTATCATAAGATATATTCGAAAAACCAAAATATGGTATGCAATATTATTAGGCAGACCTGACTCATCATCTGCCTCATCATAAGTCCAAAAAAGGTTTATATGAAAAGACTAATTACAATCCTATCACTCATTCTGACAGTAAATTTATTTGCTACTAATCTTGCAGTAAATAATGAACACTCACAAATTAAATTTAAAATTCCATACATGGGATTTTCAACAGTAGAAGGTCGCTTTAAGAAGTTTTCTATTTCCTATGTTATGAAAGACTTAACAATCACTTCTCTTGAAGGAAAGATTGAAGTTAAATCAATCGATACTCATGATAAGAAACGTGACTCACATTTAAGGAAACCGGATTTCTTCTACACAGAAAGATTCCCACTAATGAAAGTTTCTTTTAAAGGTAGTGCTAAACTACAAACAAATAAAGCTATCGACTTTCCTGTTAAACTTACGATCAAAGACGTTACAAAAACAGTTAATTTAAAACTGACATACCTAGGTTTAAAAAAAGATCCATGGACAAAGAAAGAAGGTCACTACTTTAAACTAGGTGGACAACTTAACCGCTATGACTTTGGACTTAAATGGAATAAGAAACTCGACACTGGTGATGGATTTGTCATCGGAGATAAAGTCGACTTAGAAATTATAATTGAATCTTACCAGGTTAATGAAAAGCCAGCATTTTCCCGCTTCTACAAGCATCGTAGTAAGCGGGCCCACTCAGTGAAAGTTGAAGATCAAGTTGTTACAAAAGAGTATGTCCAACCAACAAAGCCAGTTTCTACAAAACATAATATCGATAAAAATAGTGAGTACTCTTCTCCGGCTACCGTAGTTGTAACTGTTATAAGTGGATTCGTTATTTTCATCGTAATTATTGTTATTGGAATCTTTGGTCAAAAATACCTTACAGAGCTTCTTGAGAAAATGGGTGTGTCAGAGAGATGGACATTCATTATATCAAGTATGATCATTGTAGTAATTCTAGTAGAAATATCAATTCTCACAGCTCCGTATATGGGCTGGGGAGTTTCCCCACTTATGAAGTTCTTTAAGTAATGAAAGAACGAAAACAACTCAAGGCAAACCTAACTTCGGGGGATGTTCTTAAACATCTTGTCTCACTGACGCTACCTATGTCTTTTGGTGTTTTCACAATAATTGGATTTAATCTCGCAGATACATTCTTTGTCGGCCAGCTAGGAAGCACAGAGCTTGCGGCAATGGCCTTTACTTTTCCAATTCCAATGATTGTTGGATCTATTTCATTTGGAATTGGTGCAGCGACAAGCTCATTTACATCTCGCGCTCTAGGAAGTGGAAATGTTGAGAAGGTAAAAGACTATACAAGCTACAGTCTTCTACTTGCGATTATGATTGTTACGGTTGTCGCAATTGTAGGATTCCTAACAATTGAGCAACAGTTTCGACTAATGGGTGCTGATGACACAGTTATGCCATTTATAAAAGAGTATATGTCGATATGGTACTTAACAACGCCATTCATTGTAATACCGATGGCTGGAAATAGTGTTATTCGCTCTCTAGGTGACACCAAGTCCCCTGCAATAGTAATGGCGGTAGCAGGTCTTGTTAATGTCATTATTGATCCACTACTTATATTTGGAATTGGACCATTCCCAGAACTAAGACTTCAAGGTGCCGCAATTGCGACGGCAGTATCAAGAGTTCTAACACTCATAGCATCCCTATATATGCTTCATTATAGATATGGTGTTCTTAAGAACCCTTTTAATAATCTTACAAAGCTACTTACAGTGTGGAAGGACATTATCTCTCTTGCGATTCCTGCAACTCTAACTAATATAGTGACGCCATTCTCAATTGCCATTGTTACTAAGATGGTTTCAAACTATGGTAATAAAGTAGTAGCTGGCTTTGGAGTTGGTAGCCGTATAGAATCCTTTATGGCAATTTTTCTAATTGGACTCTCTGCTTCGCTTGCTCCTTTTGTAGGTCAAAACTTTGGAGCAAAGAAACTTCAAAGGATAAATAAGGCGCTAAGGTACGCAAATACATTTCCATTAATTTGGGCAAGTATTTGCTTTATAGTAATCTTCTTTGCATCAGATTATATAAGCAGTATTTTTAATAGCGATCCTCTCGTTATTGCAGCATCAAGGGACTACTTACTGATTATTACAATTGGTCTAATAGGAAATGGTATTCTTCAAAATGTAGTAAATGTATTCAACGTTCTTGGAAAACCTAAGATATCATTAGTAGCGAATGTTTTTAAAATGTTCATTATATATCTTCCTTATGCTCTAATCCTTCAAGGAAGCTATAATCATTACGGTATCTATATGGCCGGTCTTGCGGCCCATCTCATTACAGGGCTTCTCGCATACCTCTACTTGAAAAAGACTTGTTTTATAAAGAAAGCTGTCGAGGCCTAAGCGGCCTTATCATAAACTTCAGTATTTTCTTCCTGAAGCTCTAGCTTACTACTACCATGTCTTGCAGCATGTAAATCCCTCTTTCTAACATTTGCCACACTTGCACCGAAGAAGAAAGAACATGTTATAAAATACATCCAAAGAACAGCAACTACGAGTGTATAGAAGTTACCATAGCTCACAGCAAGATCGGCCTTTGTCATCTTAATGTAGATCCAGTGAAATGACTTCCCCATCAAGAAGCAGGACACAAAGGTTGAGGCCCCTATAAAGGCATTCTTTATCGGTATTTTATGTCCCGCCGTGAACTTATAAAATAAAGTAAAGAAACCTAGTGAGGCAGCAACTGGTAAAATTTGATAGTTAAATATTGGTAACAGCTCTTGTGGAAATGGTGACCCTTTAGCAAATAAAGTCATCTTTAATAACGTAGGATTGGTTGAAACTAGTAAGAACATAAGAAACGATGAAACTGCTGTTCCCACAAAGAAAGACCTCAAATCATCGACTAGAAAACCACCATGGGTTTTCTTTTGTGCGATTGTTTTTGTTCCATACATAAATGCCGAAACAAGACCTAAGAGAGAGTACCCCAAGAACAAGATATTCACGACATTAACACTTGCTTTAGAATTTAGCTGATCCTCAACAATACTTGAAATACTCTTATAGATCCAAGGTGCCATATGAGGAATATTCTCTTTGATTGAATCAAGAACAATGGCCTTTGAAGAAACCATATCTCCAGTCACATAACCAAGAAGAGATATCATTAACATTATAGACGGACAGAAACTGAGGATAGCAAAGAATGTTGTAGCGCCTGCAAGGATCTCACCTTTTCTTTTCTTAAAAAGAAAGAAGCCATTTAATAATCTCGAGACTATATTACTTGTCGTAGTATAGCCATATGACTCATAGGCATTTCCAAACTTTTCAAGTGCATTCTTTTTCTCTTTTTCCATCAAGGAATTATGCCGTAGATCAGTAACTACAGAGATAATTATAGTAAAACTATAGTAAAATCAGGACATTGCCAAAGCTTAGCTAAGCAAGCATTGGTAAAGAATTGGCAACTATCTGTGTAAAATTAAAGAATATCATAAGAAAGACCTAGAATAAGGCTCTGCTCTTTATCCGTTCTTGTTGTTGGAGAATCTGTAATTTCATCACCCAATGTTGTGTGCTTAATAATCACTGTAGAGGATAACTTATCCGAAAACTTATATGAGCCAAGTACACTAAGACTATAGGCCCAAGAACTATCTGCCATGTATACACTACGAGAAGAAGTTACTTCATGTGATCTAACTCCATAGTAGTAGTTATTATATTGTGAATTACGAAATGAGAAACCGAGCCCAGGTATAATTGTAATCGTTTTACCAAAACTCATTCTTTTTGAAAGGTCCAAATTTGTAATAGAACCTTCACTACGCGACTGAATATCTTTTATAAACTCAGCCTTAAGAAAAGGTACTCTTATACCACCACCAAAGAACCAGGACCCCTTTCTCTTGTCCATATCGATTCCATAATACTTATGCCCAGCTCTTTTAAGAATAAGATAAGGACTAACAAAACTAACTCTCGCTAGATTTAAACTAATACCACCACCATTTAAAGAGATGGGACCTAGCTTCAAACGAACAAAGGGAATAAAGGAAATATTCGTAGGCTTGTCTGACTTATCATACTGGTTATCATGTCTATTATTAGTCTTTGCAACGACACCTGGCCCAATGGAAAAAGCAAAGGCCTTTCTCTTTGGTTGGGCAAAAACAGTTTTACAAGAAAGTATTAGCGATAGTATTAGTATTTTTTTCATAAGTTTAGCTCATTGTATTTTGGGCCACACAAATATTTTCAGTGTGACTTCTAATTTTTCTTAAAGCAACGATCATGTCAGAGTAAACAAGAGTAGAAAGTGGTGAAACTTTACCTTCTTTTAATCTTACCACATGTTCTTTTCTTAACTCATCTGCTTTGTGTTTTAAGTCTGCTGAAACTTTCTTAGAGGCATCTACATCAACAGTAGAATACTTCATCAATTCAACAGTAGTAAATTCGTAGTACTTTTTTACACTATTATAGTATTCATTGAAGTCGTTTTCAGATTCTGCGCAAAACAGATCTTTTCTCGAAATCTTTCCCATGTAGCGAGCAAGCTTTTCGACGTAGTCTGTTACACTTTCAACTTCATCTACAATTTTAATTAAACTCTGTGCCTCACGACTTTCAGCTTCAGTCATTGGAGTCCCCATAAGTTTAACAAGGTACACAGTAACTTCTTTTTGAATATTGTCCGCAACTTGTTCATAGTGAGAGATTTTCTCTAAAGCGGCCTTCTCATCTTTAGTCTTTAAATTTACATACTCAGTTGTTAAAGAATACATTCTATTAACAATATCTAAGAGTTTATCTACTTCCGCCCTAACTTGTGCAAGAGCAGTAGCAGGAACCATATCCTTTACTTCCCCGAGCATGACAAAGTGATTAACTTCTTTTTCTTCCGTATCAGGTGTTATTTTAACAACAAAGTTTGATAGCTTCTTTAAGAATGGGAGAAAGAGCAGCGTAGCTGTAACATTAAAGATAGTATGCCCAGTTGCGATGTGGACTGCGACATTAGGAAATTCCCCCGCAGCATTAGCGGCATTAGCAGCTCCAGGAACAACAAATTCAATAAACTCGATATAGAACGGGAAGATACTAAATATACAAACAACACCCAAGAGATTAAATATTGCATGTGCCCTAGCGGCACGTTTAGCATTTATATTTCCACCAACTGAAGCGAGAAGAGCTGTAATAGTTGTTCCGATATTTTCACCAAGAACAAGAGCAGCTGCCGTATGAAATTGGATAACTCCAGTCATTGCTAACGCCATTGTAATACCAAGCATTGCTGATGATGATTGAACAATCATCGTAAGGATACAACCAGAAATGATACTCGCAATATAAGAGCCATATGTTTGAGCTGAAAAATAACTGATCATATCTAAGAATTCAGGCATGCTTCTTAGTGGTTTAAATGCGCCAGACATAATTGAAAGACCAAAGAAGATCATCCCAATACCAAAAGCAATACGCCCTAACTGCCTTCTCTTTACTGACTTACCAAAGAGCATAGGAAATATCCCGGCCCCAATGAATAGTAATCCGTACTTCCCTACTTTAATAGAAATGATCCAACCTGTGATAGTTGTACCAATATTTGCACCAAAGATAACACCAATTGCCTGGGTTAAATTCATTAGACCAGCGTTAACAAAACCAATTGTCATTACTGTGGAAACAGAAGAACTCTGTACTAGAATAGTTACAATAGTACCGGCAATAACAGCACTAACTCTATTCTTTGTAATCGTAGCAATTGACCTCTTAATTACGTCGCCTGTTACAGATTGAAGAGCTTCTGACATGGACTTCATTCCATAAAAGAATATCCCCAGTCCACCAAGAACAGTGTAAATGATTTTAAATGCTTCCATTAATTTCCCCCGAATTTAACAATGGCAAAATGCTATAAGAATGGTTAAAGTGTGGCAACAGAATCGCACCGCATCATTGAATATAATATATAGCATCCATTGCTTGCCTTCCCAATAAGGCCCTTCTAAAATATCTAAAATTCTAGAAAAAGTTGGAGAAAGTATGAAAACGGCATTGGTTACTGGTGGAACAAGGGGTATTGGACGCGCTATTGTTGAGCACTTCCTAGACAATGGAATCTCAGTAATTTCAACTTACAATAGTAGTTCCACAGAGGCCGACAAGTTAATAGAAAGGTATGGACCAGATAAGTTGAGCTTCTTTCAATTTAATCAAGGCGATACTTCTTCTCATAAGCAACTTCTCAAAGAAATAGACCGCCCAATTGATATTCTAGTAAATAATGCAGGACTTGGAAGTAAGACTGTTGAGAGATTTTCTGACAATAAGAGAGAACAAGATGAACTCTTATTAAAAGTAAACTCACTTGGGCCTCTATGGCTTTGTGAAGATATTCTAGAGAGAATGAAAGAAAATGGAAAAGGAAAGATCATAAATATTTCCTCAGTTGGGGGTGGTATTTTCCATTATCCAGGTTTTAGATTAGCAGATGGAATGAGTAAGGCAGCAGTAACATTTATGACCAAGCAAATTGCTGCAGAAAATACTCAAAACAATATAGACATCTACGCAATTTGTCCGGGGGCAACAGAGACAGATATGTTCAAGGCATCGACACTTGATGACTTATCAGAAAGTGAGCAAGAAACTTTCATAAAGTCTCTTCCAAAAAATAGACTAATCAATCCTATCGAGATAGCGAAACTCTGTTTATTTCTAACTACTAGTGAAGCTCAAATTATGCATGGTGCGATAATTGACTCATCTCTAGGTCTAGGAGTGAACCCTGGCCTTCTAAGTAATTAGTTTAAAGGAATATAATGATATCAAAACGCGCAGAGATACTTTTTAAAGAAACACCTCCTCTAGTGGAAGCACATTTTAAATGTGCGGCCGATCCCTATCATAATGAAACGAATAGAGATGGTTATATCAACTTTGGTACAGCTGAAAATTTTTTGCTTGAAGAAAAACTTGTAGAAAAGATTTCAACGATACCAAATATAACAGGAAAAACACTTCATTATGACTTTCCTTGGGGCTCAGAGGCATTACGAACTTCATATGCTTCTTTTGCTGAAAAATTTCTTGGGATAGAAAATATTAATTCAGATAATATCGCTGTCGGCTGTGGACTTAGCGCTATAATAGAGATCCTAAGTTTCTCTGTATTTGATGAAGGTGATAAAGTACTAACAATCGCCCCTCTTTATAATGGCTTCTACCATGATTTCGAAACAAGGTTTAAGGCCAAGATAGAACTCAGCCATTCAATAGATAGAAAGGGCGTAATTAATAGAGAAATACTTTCTAAAGATCTTAAAAATACGGGAGCAAAATTTCTTCTAATCAATAACCCTCACAACCCTATTGGTCACTGCTACTCCAAATCTGATATTCGTATGATTATCGAGGTGGCCAAAGAAAACTCTGTTTTTATAATAGCTGATGAAGTTTACGCTAACTCTGTGTTTGGAGACTCTGAATTTATAAGTTTCCTCTCTGAAGAATTTAATGACTTAGATTATAAAGAGTCTATCCTTCACCTCTATGGGTTAGCTAAAGACTTTGCTCTATCTGGCTTCAAGGTTGGTTTTTTCTTATCACATAATGAAAAAGTAACAAAGGCCGTTCAAAGTCTAACTTATTTTCATACTGTATCGACTCATACTCAACATATTGTAAATAATATTATTTCTGATCATAAATGGTGTGAAGAACTCTTTAATTATAATAATGAAATACTCAAAGAGACTTTCTCTGAGCTAACAAATGGACTCGACAGTATCGGAATAGATTATTACCCAAGTAATTCAGGAATATTCACGATGATTGATCTTACTCCTTACATGAAGGAGAAAACAGCTCAAGCAGAAATGGAATTATTCAATTTCTTAATAGATGAATTAAAAATAAGTATTACCCCTGGACAATTCTTTGGGGAGAAGAACTATGGATTCTTTAGAGTTTGTTACGCAAAACCAAATGAAACTCTTAAGTCATTTTTACAAAGACTATCAAAGCTAAAAGAGAAATAAAAATTAGCGGTTAAACCTAGTAGTTATAGTGGAGATACCTTCTTGAGAAATCATAAGTTCTCCATTGTGCTGCTTTAAGATCTCTTTTACGATCTGAAGACCCACGCCCATCCCCTTACCAAGCTTCTTAGTTGACTGTCCTCCCCTTTTAATTTTCTCTTGTACTGCGAGAGGAATTCCATCACCAGAATCACTTACTGCAAAATCAATTTTTGACTCAGTCCATGTGATATCTAAAGATACCCATTTCTCCTCTAAATCCTTAACTGCTTCACTAGAGTTCTTCATTATATTATATAGGACCTGTGATACTTGTACCGCTTGGCACTTTAATTTCAAGCCTTCGTAGACCGTTTCACGTGGAAAGATGAATTCAACTCCATTAGACATTAGAGAATCAGTCACCAGCTCTTGAGTTAAGTCAATTATATCTGCTAAATCTACTTCTTTCATACTTCCATGAAAACTATCGTGACCAATATTTCTTACCCAGCCTGAAATATTTGTAAGAGTTTCATGTGTGGCAAGAAGTTCATTTGTTAAATCAATGAGTTCTTTGTTTTCAAAAGCATTGGCAAGTAATTCTTTCTTTCTCAATAAAGCTTTCATCCTCATAAGTGGTCCATTGATCTCATGAACTAAATAAGCGGCATGCTTTCCTAGTTTTTCATAGTGTCCCTTATCAGAAAGTATCTTTGATGATTTCGATGTTCTGTCGAGATCGATCATTAAACCAAAAATACCTTCAATATTCCCATTCTCATCAACAACAGCACTTTTTACAAACCTAAACCTTCTTCTCTTTCCATCACTACAAAGAACATCTGAATCATAGATTTGTTTACCATGTGCCTCCATCAATCTTTCATCTTGATGTTTATATCTCTCCAAGAGATCATGAGGAATTTTAGAATTAAAATCCTCAACGTTCTTACCAATGATTTGAGCTTTACTGGCCCCTAAGATTTCGACAGCAAAGATATTATTACATCCATAATACCTAAGATCTGAATCCTTATAGAATGCAGGAAATGGAAGTGTATCAACTATAGTACTTAGCAGATTTAAGATATTCATCTTTAAAGCCTAGCACAACACAAAAAAATTATTGCAAAGAAAAGAATACCTAGAAATAGCTTTAATTTATGACTGTATATGAGATGAACACTTCGACTAGATTGTTAACAATATTTATATACAGAATAGATAACATCTCAATACTACATAGAAATTATGGCACAGAACATGCACATAAACATACATACACTTCAGGGGATTAATATGAGATTTAACTATTCTACAGCTTTAGTATTATTGAGTATCTGTACATCGTCTTTGGCCAATACCTATAGAGGAACTTTATTCAAAAGAAATGGCGCTCCAATGGCAAAAATATCTCATAACAATAATCAGGTAGAAGTACATCTTCAAGCATCTAAGAAGCATCAAAAATACCTCGATAAAGTTCTTCTTAATCGACCAGATTATATTTTTGAACTGGACGGCGAATTAAATAAAACTAACCTTACTCTTTCAAAGATGCCATCAATTGTTGGAGGCCTTATAGACATCAAAGGACATCTAACTAAGAGTGATGACCAACTTTATATAAATGGAATGAAAGCAAAATTTGGTAGAACAAAAGTTATATATCGAGATAAGTTTGACGAAAAAAGTGAGCAATACTTTATAAATAAGAAGGTACATATCCAAGGTCAAATGGAAGAAGATACATTAGTTATTAATGCAATTATTCTTGATGATCTATTAAGTGCCTCGGAAAATAACGAATACCCTCCAGTATCTGAGTTTCAAGAAAATCCATTAAAATATGTTCTTAAAGAAATGCCCAAGAATGAAAATTCTCAAAAGAGAATACCATTTAGAGGAGTTCTAAAGAAAAATTCTAATTACACTGCAGCACCTGGCGACAATTACTTATTTGTTACATATTCAGGTAGACAAGGTGATGACCCTGGAGCAGCAGCAGGTCACTTTGCATTAGGAATGGGAACAGTAAATGATGACCTTTCATTAAAGGGCGAAACATTTAACTTTTACTTCACAGGACCAAAAGAAGTACTAGCTAGCAATACTGGTTTAGTAAGTTACTTTGGACATCTTATACAAGGACAAGTTAACTATAGACCAACCTACTCTCTTATTGCGTACGGAAAATCAAAGAAAGAACTATTAAAGCTAAGAGATTTATATGAAGACCAACTTCACAGAGTAAGAACTGAAGAAGGACTTACTATTACACAGGTCTACAATTGTGTTACAACCTCATTAAAAGCACTAAAAAAGGTTGGAATAAAAGGAGCTAGTCAATATTTCTGGGCACAACTATTTGATATCCAAAATTTAGCACTTCCATTAGCGGTGATTCCAAAACCTAGACCAATTAAGGATGAATCAGTAATAAGAGTTGCATCATATGCAGCAAGAAAAGACCCACAACTCTATGTGCCGAGACAGGCCTTTGAAGATCTTGCAAAGTCATTAGTTAAAAAGTCTAAGAAGTTTGGTATAGACCGAGTTGATTATGTTTTCATGCCTCAAACTGAATCTAATAGACCTGTTGGAGGAATTGGATATAACGATGTATTCAAAGAGGCCACAAAGATACTTAAGTTTAGAGACAAGAGAGCAAAGAGAATAAAGAGTGAAGAGTGGGCAAAGAAAGTTGTAGCAAACACTAACTCATCGACCTCAGAGCTATCTCGAGCAAAAGATATTTTGGCAAATGCAATTAGTCAGAAAAAAGATCAAGAACAAATTGATGAAGTATTAGAGATAATTGATTAAATATCATCAGAGACCGAGGTTCCCCTCCCCGGTCTCTGGTTTTATTATTTAATGAAATCTACGATATCTTCCATCGGAAATCTAACCTTAGCCAACTCACTATACTTATCGTCAGCAGATCTAAAACCAACTGGGCAGGCCACAAGAGACTTCCATCCGGTTCCCTCAAGACCAAGAACCTTATCATACTCAGCAGGAATAATTCCTTCCATAGGACATGCATCAATTGCTTGATCTGCACAAGAAACAAGGAAGCTACCTAGAGCGATATATACTTGATTTTTCATCCAAGAAATTTTCTGTTCACTATTCATTCTTGAAAGAAAGCCTTTCATAACATCACCGTATCCAGCGAGACTTTCTAGAGGCGCTCCTCTCGTTTTAGCAGTATCTTCAAGAAACTTTTGAACATCGTCCTCGTTGAAGTTCTCGTTATAACAAAATACTACCTGATGAGAGCAATCTACAACTTGTCCTTGATTCCAACTATGAGCAAGAAGTTCTTTCTTAGTTTCATCATTAGAAATAAAGATAAATTTCCATGGTTGTAGTCCAAAAGAAGAAGCTGAAAGTCTTAAAGATTCTGCAAGAGTGTTTACTTGTTCGTCAGATAACTTCTTTGAAGAATCAAAGCTCTTTGTTGCATATCGCCAATTTAGTTTTTCTATTAATTGAGTCATTTTTATACCTTTGTTGTCTAATATTTACTTTAATAAATTAACACAAATATATCATTAGCGGTATAATATTGAAATGAAAGCAATCCTACTCCTTCTTATTACGATTCAATTTGTTTCAGCAAAGACTTACAAGTTTAGTACATTAGAATGGCCTCCATATATTGGAAGTAAATTAAAAAACCAAGGCGTAGTTGCTCAGATAGTAAGAGAAGCATATAGAGCAGTTGGACATGAAGTTACCTTTGAATTTCTTCCATGGTCAAGAGCTGTGAAGCTAGCAAAAGAAGGAGATTACGATGGTCTTCTGCCGGAGTATTACTCTAAAGATAATAGTAGTTCCTTTACTTATTCTAACAGTTTTTTAAGTGGGCCTGTAGGACTATATACAACAAGCTATTCAAATATTAAAAGGGCCTCAAACCTAATTTCAACAATTAAAGGAAAGAGAGTTGGGCTTGTTAGAGGTTATGTTAATACGAAGGTAATCGACAAAGGAATTGGTTTTACAAAAGATTATGCAAGTTCAGATTTAATTAATCTACGCAAACTAAAGTCATCACGAGTAGATTTAATCTTTATTGATCACTTTGTTGCCCAGTACTTGATTGATAATAACTTTAAAAGAGGAGAATTTAAATTTCTCACCCCTGCCTATGAGAATAAAAAGCTATATATTTGTTTTTCAAAGAAAAAGAAAGACCATATGGAGAAACGGGATCTATTTAACAAAGGTTTAAAACTAATAAAGAATAAAATCCCAAGAATCTTAGAGTTACATCAGCTTTCTCAATAACTCTCATCATTGGTATTTAGTAAACGTAGCCGACTTTAACCATGACTGAAGTTGACTTAATTGTCGTATCTAATTTGCCAAGCATTGCTGAGGTCAATGGGTTTGTTTCTTTAGTCTCAACTTCTGAAAAGCTTGCTGAACCACCGACAGAAAAGCCACCACTTGCTCCATAGGCAAAATTAAAAATATGCTCGACACGTGAATCTTCTGACTCATCATCAGGACTTAGTGCTAGTTCATTAAAAACAAGTTTATCATTATCTTTGAATCCATTTTGATAAAGACGACCTGTATAACCTAAAGCGATTTTCCAAAACTTTATCTCACCTGTTCCAGAGATACGAGTTGGAGATCCAGAACTTAAAGATTTCTCATACCCTAGTTCTAAATGAAGAGCCTTATTCTCATACCCAATACCAAGACCTACGCCATTAGTTGCCTCTGTTGTGCTTGATTTATCGTAACCAGTAATAACTTTAAATTCTTCTTTATCAATTGTAAGAGACGCCCTTTCGAAATATCCGGCAAACTTAAAGTTGCTTAGAGGAAGTACAGCACCAGCTTTTATAATATTAGAAGTAATATCCTCTTTAATATCTTCGCTAAAAGTATTCCCTCCAAATGTGAATGAGAACTTTGAGCTAAACTCATAACTCTGTCTTGCCAAACTCAGTCCAAAGAACTTTCCAAGACCTACACCAAGCTCCATATGAGAAAAGCTAATATCATTTGATATAGTTGTCGGATCAGTCGTTGGCGAATCGACAGTAATGACACGTGTCCCGGAGTTCTTTATGAGTGATAATTCAGTCGTTAGAAATCCCCCACTCTTTCCCCCTCTAAAGAAAGTCAGAGTATCAATATCGATTTCGGTAGTACTCACTTCACCATTAATTTCATCTACTATTTGTTCTTTTTCTATCTTATCTTTACCGCCGACAGCACTGTATTGACCAAATTCACGACCACCAATAACAGCAGGATTAATAGATTTCATCTCGGAGAAGAATGAGCTACTTGCCATCTGAGCATAAGTAGATGTGTAACAAGAAATAACAACAATGATTTTTAGGATTAATTTATTCACAACTTATTTTATCGGAAATAAGTTGTGAATTGAACTAGGTAAAAAAGATTAGAGATCGAAAGGAAACTTTTCAGCAAAGGCAGGTTCTAAATCCCCTAGCCACTCAGCATCAGGATTATACTTAGCAAAGAATGGTGCTTTTACGATCTCTGGGTTACGTGCCTGAAGCATATTCAGCATAAATGCCTTTTCTCCATTAATCTCAGTAATACCTTCAATACATACTTTTCCAGGGTGCGCCGACATAGACGGTCCACGAACAGTTCTTGCAAGTCCAGAGACCTGTCTTATTGCATCTTGATAGATTGTAAGAGCTCTTTCTAGAGAAAGACCAAAATAGTGTTGTGGTCCAGTATCTCTTTCAACGAACATATAATAAGGAATAAGCCCAAGTCTTACTTGCTCTTTCCACATTCTCGCCCATACATCTGCATCATCATTAATATGCTTAATAATTGGAGACTGTGTTCTTATTTGAGCACCTGTTGCCCTAATATTCTTGATTGCTACATGAGCAGTTTCAGTTGTAATTTCTCGCCAGTGATTTAGGTGGGCCATAAATGCTAAGTGCTTACCACTATCAACAACCTTCCTAAAAAGACCTAGGATATTTTCAGCATCAGCATCATTAACAAATTTTGAAGGCCAATAACTTAAAGACTTAGAACCAATTCTTATGTTTTGAATATGCTCCATCCCCTCTTCTAAAAGAGGTTCAATATATAAAGCTAATGCTTTAGAGTTCATTATCATTGGATCACCACCAGTGATAAGTACATCAGTAATTTCTTTGTGCTCTCTTAAGTATTTAACAAATGTCTTTGCTTGATCCGTTGCAAACTTTAAAGAAGCATCACCAATAAACTGAGGCCATCTAAAACAGAAAGTACAATAACTATGACACTGCTGACCTTGAGAAGGAAAAATCAGTGCCGTCTCTCTATACTTATGTTGCAGACCAGGAACTGGCTCATTATCAAGCTTAGGAACATTTGCTTCAAGTTGACCAGCAGGATGAGGATTAAGCTCTTGCCGAACCTCATTTGCAACGGCTTTGATATCTGCAGGCGAACTCATTTCAGCATCTAATGCTGACTTCATTTTATTATATTGATCTTCGGATAACATTTTCTTATCCATAAATGTCAGACGAAAAATAGGATCCGTTTCGACATTATCCCAATCAATGAGATTCTCAGTTACATAGTTATTCACTCTAAATGGAAGGACACTACCAACAACCTTAAGCCCTTCTTTCATTTCATCGGAAAGTTTATCGTATTGAGGAAGCTTAGAAATATTCCCAAGCGTGTATAATTTCATTCTTTCGTTAAAGATCATAAACAAAAACTCTCTAAGTATTAAATATCATTGAAATGAATTACTAACATAAGTAACTTCTAATGGAAACTTCAAATAGCTTATAGGTAAGCATTACAAGGTTTATAAATGATTTTTAGTAGATTTAATGGGCACTTCAAGCATCAGACTGTCCTGTTTTGTTCACTTTTCTTATTAATCTATTTATATTTCACGCATAAAATTAATCTAAGTACCTATCTTTGAAAAAAGGAGCTTCAATACTTGGATAATGTATGAAAATTCTCATTCTCTATATCTGCTTAGCAATAGGTATCTCATTCATATGTTCAATACTTGAAGCTGTAATCTTAAGTGTTACTCCTAACTATTTAGAGTCAATAAGGTCGACAAGGCCAAAAGAATTTCAAGATCTCAACCCTCTCAGAGCAAATATCGAAAGACCTCTCGCATCAATTTTAACCATTAATACTTTTGCCCATACAATCGGAGCCGCAGGTGCAGGTGCGCAGGCCCAGGAAGTATTTGGAAATAAATGGATTACAGTTTTTTCAATTATACTGACACTAGGAATTCTCTTCTTCAGCGAAATTATACCAAAATCTATTGGTGCAAATTACTGGAAGTCCCTTACTCCCTTTGCATCAAAGATTCTTCCTCCAATGATTATCATCACTTACCCACTTGTTATCACGAGTGAATACTTAACCAAGTTCTTATTCCCTAAAGAGTTAGAAAAGACTTCAAGAAGTGAAATACAGGCAATTGTCGAATTAGGTTTAAGAGATGGTGCTCTTGAGTTGAGTGAGTATAATCTCTTAAAACAGTTAATGGAATTTAAGCACATAACTGCTGTTGAAGTTATGACTAAATCAGAAAATGTTATAGGACTTGAAGCGAATATGACTTCAAAAGAAATTTCTGACAAGGTCGTTAAGATTCATAACTCACGCCTTCTCGTATTTGGTGTTCATCATGATGATCTAAAAGGTTATGTATTAAAAAGTGAGCTTTTAAATGAGATAGCTCTAAAAAAAGAAGTCGACCTTCATGAACTTTCAAAACCCATATTAATTGTTCCTACATATGTTCGACTAAAGACATTATTTTTTAGATTACTAGAGCGTAAAGAGCATATCTGCGCGGTAGTTGATGACTACGGAACATTTGTAGGAATTGTTACTTTAGAGAATATTATTGAAGCACTACTTGGACTTGATATTATAGATGAGTTTGATAAGGACGAGTCCTCAATAAAGAAGGGCCAATAGATAAGTGCTACTTTATGTAGCACCTATCCTATGAACTTTATTTTTTCTTGTGATCTTTTTTTTCTTCGTTCCCGTGACCTTCACACTCACATTGAGTTTCAGGCTTTCCACAATCATGGCACATTTCAACCTTCTTTCTTCTACGTGACTTTACATTAGAGCTCTTCTTTACTTCTTTCGTTTCAATGATATTGCTTAGAGAGTCATTAGCAAGAGTCGTTGAATTAACTAGAGTTAAACTAAGAACTGCGAATAATAAACTTGTAATACTTTTCATAATATCCTCCTAATAGATATATTTAAATTCTTTGATCTTTTTTAATAATCCACTTCTCTATACTTGAATAAAGAACAGGTAATACAATTAATGTTAAAATTGTTGAGGAAATGATTCCTCCAATAATTACCGTCGCTAAGGGTCTTTGGACTTCTGCGCCTAGACCAATTGCCATTGCCATTGGAAGAAAACCTAAGATATCCGTCAAGGCAGTCATCATAACAGGCCTAAGTCTTAAGAACGCCCCTTTCTTTATGACCTCCGTCCCGTAGATTCCTTTCTTTCTAAGATTGTTAAAACAATTCACTAGAACGATCCCATTTAAGACGGCTATCCCTGACAAGGCTATAAAGCCAACACCAGCAGAAATACTAAATGGTATTCCCTTGATCACAAGTGCGAAAACACCACCAATCAGGGCCATTGGTACACAGAGAAAAACCAATAACGTTTCATAAATATTTTTAAACGCTGCAAATATCATAATGAGTACTAAGACAAATGCGAGAGGTGCTAGGATCGCTAAGCGACTCTTTGCCTCTTTAAGATTTTTAAAGTTTCCACCCCATTCTATATAGTAGCCAGGAGGAAGTTTAATTTTTTCTTCAACAACTCTTTGAGCTTCACTAATAAAGGACTCGGTGTCTCGACCTCTTGGATTAATCAGAACTGCTATTCGCCTCTTAGTTTCTTCACGACTAAAGGAACTATAGGAGTCCTTAAACTTAATAGTGGCAACATCTTTGAGAGGGAATGTTGCTCCATTTCTCAAAACGACCGGAAGCTTTTTTATCTCATCTAAATCGTTTCGAATTTCACTATTAATCCTCATGATAATTGGAAAACGCTTCATTCCATCATAGAATATTCCAACCTGTTGCCCACCTATTGCAATTCCTACAGTTTCAAGAATTTCACTCGATGACAGTCCCAATTCTTTTAACACCTTTCGCTTAGGCTTAACTTCAAGGACGGTCATTTTCCCCTTGGCCTCTAGTTCAACATCCCCAGCACCTTCAATCTGCTTTAATACATCAACAATTTTTTGTCCTTGCTCTGTTAGAACATCCTGATCTTCTCCAAATATCTTTAAAGAGACATCTCCCCTAGTCCCTTCCATCAATTCATTAAACCTTAACTGAATTGGCTGACTAACAAGAAGTCTCTGACCTGGAGTGGTTGCTTCAAGTTCACTGACAATATTGGCAACAATCTCATCTTTTGTTCTAAGCTTACCATTAACAAGAGGTCTATCCTTCTTGTCTTTTAGCATAATATAACTATCTGAAATATTAGGCCCCATTGGATCCATGGATATTTCAGCTGTTCCAACTCTACTAAAGACATGACTAACTTCAGGAATCGCCTTGATAATATTTTGAGATTTTTCTTCAATTGATATTGAGTGACTAATCCCAACAGAGACCGGTCTAATCATTTGCACAGCAATTGATCCCTCATTTAATGTTGGCAGAAATTCTCCGCCAAGTCTCATAAAAAGAATTCCACTTAGAACAACAGCTGCAAGAGATAATGAAATGACTAGCCTCTTAGTCTTTAAGCTGAAGTCAAGTAGTGGTGAATAGGCTTTTTGCATCCATCTCATAAGTAGAGGTTCTTTGTCCTTAACATCTCCAGTTAGAAGAATCGAGGCCAAGGCCGGTACAAATGTAAAAGAAAGAGCAATCGCTGCTACAATAGCAAAAATAAAAGTTGCCGCCATAGGTATGAACATCTTTCCTTCAATGCCTACAAAAGCAAAAACAGGTAAAAATACAACGACAATAATTAACTCACCAAAACCAGCAGACTTTCTAATCTCCATAGTTGCTTCATAGATTGTCTTTTTTAATTCAATAGGATCAAGTCTTCTACCATAGAGCTTGGCCTTATCTTGTATATGCCTTACACAGTTATCCAGAACAATAACTGCCCCATCCACAATGATACCGAAGTCAAGAGCACCTAAACTAACAAGGTTTCCCGAAATCCCATATTTTCTCATTAATATGAAAGTGATTAAGAGAGAAGTCGGTATAACAATCGCGGTAATTAAGGCCGCTCTAATATTTCCAACAAGTAAAAAGAGAATTATGATAACTAGTGCCGCACCTGTAATCAGGTTTGACTTCACTGTACCAAGTGTCGCATTCACAAGGTCCGAACGATTATACAGAGTCTTCAACTCATACCCTTCAGGTAATCCCTTTCGAATTTTCTCCACTTGTTCAGCTACTCTTAGACTTACTTCACGACTATTTTCACCAAGGAGCATAAGTACTGTTCCAAGTACGACTTCTTCACCATTATAGAGAGCTGCACCGGTCCTAAGCTCTTTTCCAAGACCTACTTTTGCAACGTCACCAATAGTTATACTTTGTAGATTACCAAGTGTTTTTATATGAACATCACGTATATCATCTAAACTTTCAAATAGTGCAGAAGCTTGAACAACAAATTGATCACCAGTTTGTTCTATATAACCACCACCAGCATTTCTATTTACCTTTTTAATTGCATGTTCAAGATCATCAAAATGAAGAGCATACTTCACAAGAAGTTTTGGATCTGGCTCTATATGATACTGCCTTTCATGGCCTCCAATAGTATTTACTTCAGCAACACCTTTAACAGTTAGTAACCTTGGCTTAACATGCCAATCTTGGAGTGCGCGAATTTCAGATAATTGAAATAACCTCTTTTCGCCTTCTTCAATTTTCTTAGCTTCAATTACATAGTGAAAGATTTCACCGAGGCCTGTACTGACAGGTCCTAGTTGTGGCCTAACAAAGCCTGGAAGCTGACCACTAATTGACTGTAGTCTTTCAGATATAAGCTGACGAGCGAGGTAGATATCTGTTCCTTCTTCAAATACAACTGTTACTTGGGAAAGTCCGTAGCGAGTGATTGATCGAACCTGAGAAACTCCAGGTACACCATTTAGCGCCGCTTCAATTGGAAAAGTTACAGTTCTCTCAATCTCATCTGGGCCTCGTCCTTCGACTTGAGTGTTAACCTGAACTTGAGCGTTAGTAATATCTGGTACAGCATCTATTGGAAGCTTCTTAAAGCTCTCCCAACCAGCAAATGCCAGTATTGCCACAAATAAAATTACAAGCCATCGATTATTGATGGAAAACTTTACGAGATTAGAAATCATGACAATACCCTAGTGTGCACACGCATCAACAGTATCTGAGTTAAGATCAGCATCAGTTACGCGTAAGAATTTAACACCAGAAATAGCAATGCCATCTCCATTTTGAAGATCAACAGAGTTAATAGTCACGGTATCTTTATTCTTTTTGAGAATATTTACAAAGACTAGAGTAATCCAATCGTCATACTGACGATAAACGCCAGTGGCGCTCTTTATTCTTACAATAGATGATTTTGGAATATCCCAAGTCTTAGAGTTACCAAGACCTAAAAATTTGACGCCAAGGTTATCTATCGCCTTCTTTGTTAGCTTAAAGCCATCATCCTTTGAAAAGGCATATACAGCTCCGCCCTTTTTTAAGACAACCTTAGTCTCTTCTTCTTTCTTTTTTATATTAGTATTTGCAGCTACTGTGACACTTATAAGCATCGCAAGTATTATAGAAATTACTTTCATAATATCCTCAGTCTAAAATATTAACCATGGTGTATTTCTACACCTTAATTTAAATTTAAACTAAGAATGAAGGGGCGGTTTTAGCGCAGGATCTATAGATGGGGACGAATATTGCACATAGTAGAACCAGTCACGGCCTTCTATGATTGAGACACTATATTTTATATGCTGACTGTTGAAACTAATATAGAGGGAAGCTGGGCAACCGCAATTACCAACACAACACTCATCCGCAGATGAGCAATCATCACCGTCACAGCTAAAGTGTGTTTCGCTGTGAGAATGTTCCGATTCAGTCTCTGCTAATTGATGAGCATGCTGATCGACATCCTCATGAATCTCAACCGAGGTACCTGAAAAGGCAGTCATTGAAATCATAAAGACTATGAATGTAGTTAATATACATCTAATCATTAAAGAAAACCTTAAGATCAAACTGGATTTTTGTCAACTTAAGTGAAATTAAGTCCATTGAGTACTCCACACTTTTCAAGTACTTATGAAAGCATTTTCTTATTTATATATGCTAAGATATAGATACAGGTAAGATACAGGTACGCGCGTCCCTATCGTGACTTCAATAGTTTACGAGTACTGTAGGTTTTCGAAGAACTTCTCTATTTCTATATGTTGTGAGTCTGTTGCTTTAATTTTGAAGACAACTTCTACTCCTAGAAAGTCTTTCTCTACAATCAGATCATTCAGGCCTTTTAAAAAGTGTTCAACTTTACCAAGGTTTTGGATTTCAACCTTATACTCTACCTCGACTTGCTTGATGTACTTTTGAATGAGCTGTGATTCTTTTGCCTCTTCTAAGGCCAGGTGGACACTTTTCCCATAGGCCCTAACAAGACCTCCAACACCAAGTTTTATACCTCCGAAATACCGAACGATAATAGCGGCCGTTTCAATAAGCTCCTCTCCTCTTAAAACAGAGAGACTTGGAGGTCCACTACTTCCTTTAGGCTCACCATCATCACTTTGGTTTTCAACGACTTGATCAAACTCATTAAGGTGCCGGTAAGCATAGACGAAGTGTCTACCTTTAGGATGTTCCACTTTTAGTTCCTCCATAGTTTCCTCAAACATATGGAATGGGCATAGAATACAAATGAATTTCGATTTATTTATTTCGTACGTATGAGAAATGCTAGAGGTAATTATTTTTGTCATCAATTAAGCTTCTGACAAGATATATTGTAGAAACGACTTAGCCTTCCACCTTGATCAACTTTCTTTTCAATCAACTCACCACTATTACTTTCAATTGTTTTAATCGAACCTAAATTATCATCTGAACATGTTAATAGAAGATCTGTAAGATTTAGCTCCTTATGACAATAAGCCAGGGCCTCTCTCAGGGCAAGAGTTGCTACCCCCTTTCTTCTCGCAGAAGTCTTTACTTCATAACCAATATGACCGCCATAATTGCGGAGCCAATCATTCAGTTCATGTCTAATAGACATACGTCCACAGTATTCACCATCAACAATTATCCAAAAGTTAGTGCAAGGAACTAGTCCATCAAGGTTTCTACCTTCACGCATATCGAGAGCGTCAGAAAAATACTGTTCAGGAGAACTTTCACCGTCCCAGTTCATTCCCTTAACATCACCTTTCCAATCTATTTCAGGTAGTGAGTTTTGATAACTTTTCCAATATTCATGACAGGGCATTACGAGCTTTAAATTCATTTATAAATGATAACAAATCTATAAGAGAAAAAACAGATTGAGCTTAACTTGGAAAGAAGGCGAAAAAAAACCAGAGTGGGTTAAACTCTGGTTTTTAACAAGAAAAGAATGGTGCCCCGACGCGGATTCGAACCACGGACACAAGGATTTTCAGTCCTTTGCTCTACCAACTGAGCTATCAGGGCGTTCTGTTCAAGTGAGATTAAATTTAATGTACTCTTCTAAATTCGTCAAACGTTTTTTTCGTAATTTCGCATATTTAATTTAACTCATTGTGGCATTATTGCCAAAGCTCCCTCTCCCATTTACATTAGGGCGATGGATAGCAAAATAGAAAGAATCACACTAAATATAAAAGGTACGAGTGTAAATGCAATGGCATTTATTCCACCTACAGAAGAGGCCAAAACAGATCGTTTTGCCATATTCACGCATGGTTTCACTTCTCATAAAGGTAGTATTTTAAATTGGGCGGCCAGACTGAGTGAAGAGAATATTCCAACAATCATCTTTGATCAACCAGGTCACTTTCTTGGTTCATACCATGATATTGAAAGCTTCGAGCTCTTTAAAGAGATTGCTCCAGAGTTCTTTGTTAAGGCCTATGACTATTTAAAATCACACTACCCTAGTGGCGCTACAAAACTTGCAATAGGTGGACACTCATTAGGCGCTCTAACGTCTTTAATGGCACTCGAGAAGGATTACTTTTCTGGAATCGATGTAACATGTATCTGTGTCGGTTTTGGGCTTCCTCCAGTTGGTGTGACACATATCTTTTCAACTCCTTTTTATAAATCTACTTTAAAACTTAGAGGCCAACTTGTTAGTGATAACTTATCACCAGACGTTGTCTTTCCTTGGATTAAAGAAAAGAAAGAAGAGCTAGAAATATCTCGTGCTCGTATTCACTTTATTACTGGTGATGATGATGTTGTTGTCGGAAAAGATGGATCAGAAAAGCTGGCAGAATTTCTTGAAGAACAAGGAAATCACGTAACAATTGAAAAGCCAAAGAGATTGGCCCACCATGTTCCAGAACTTGCAGCACCTCATGTTAAGAAATTTTTAAAAGATCAGTCTTTCTTATAGAACTTTAAGTTTTTTAAAATACCAACTCTTCCTGTCCGAGAGACAGGAGTGTCTTTGGTTACACGACGATATTCCCTATTGGACATACCTTCAAGCTTTTCAATAACATCTTCAAGTGGTGGTGTTAAAATCATATCAACAAGAACTCTGTTACGGTTTTTAAAGTCTTCAACCTCTTCACTTGATACTTCATCTGATTGTCTGATAATTCTCTTATTCCAAGGACAAACGTCTTGGCAGATATCGCAACCAAATATTTCGCCACGTCCCTTTTCCATACCTTCGGGTGCCTCGGCCTCTTTAAAAAGCTCTATTGTAAATGTACTAATACACTTATCAGCAATCAAAGTTCTTGAATCTGGACTTATAGCATCTGTAGGACACAGATCAATACACTTAGTACAGCTTCCACAGTGATCAACCTCAAGTTTAGGTGTTGGAATTTCAAATTCGGCCTTAGTGATATCCTCGGAGAAAAAAAGCGCCCCTAATATAAAGTAACTTCCGATATCTTTATTTATGATCATTGAGTTCTTACCAAACCAGCCAAGTCCCGCTCTCATGGCAAGGTCTCTTTCTAAAACAGGTTGGGTATCAAGGGAGTGTTTAATTTCAACATTAGGTAATATTTCTTTAAAGTCAGCAGCTAGTGCTTCGAGTTTCTCTCTTAGCTCAAAGTGATAATCACGACCTTTGAATCCCAGAACATAATTCGCAACTCTAAAACCATTACTCTCACTAGATTCATAGAATTTTTCAGAAACTTTGGAAGTTCGGGAATAGTCATAGGCTATAACTAGAGCAGATTTAAAGTCTTCGTAATAGTTTTGAATACTTTCTCTTTTCTCGGCCCTCTCGCCTTCAAGATACTTTAAAACACCATGATTTCCGTCTTCTACCCATTTCTTATAATGTTCATAAGAATGAGCAAGAGGGTCATTTACGACCCCCCATTTCAGTATTTCATGTTTATCTAATATCTCTTTAAAGTCTTTCATTCACAACTTATTGAGAGTTAATCGAATTTTGGAATGATTTCGATCGCCCCAGTAGGACAAGTTCTTACACACTCCATATCCATTGAACATCTTCCAACGTTATCAGCATTTAGATGTGTCATTTTAGTTTTTGGATCAGATTGCCAAATGTCATGTGGGCAAATTGAAACACAGTTTTGGCAAGTCGCACATACACTGTGGTCTAAGTGAATAGACTTCTTCTCGTCTGTAGCATCTTCAATAACTTCTGAAGAACCTAAAACCTTCGGTGAGTCTTTTATAATATCTACTTTAACTGAGTTCGAATTACCTTTTGAAAAGAATTTCCCATCTCCCCTAGTAAGAACAATTTTGTCTCCATTATAGAGCTTCATTCTACTCTTAGCTTCATCAATTACAGCTCTTTGATATCCAGGCGTATCTTCAGGATACTCATTAACTATAAATGGATAAACACCCCAAAAAAGACATACTCTTCTTGCGGCCCTTAAAGATGATGTAACAGCAGCAACAGGAGTCTGAGGTCTAAACATTGAAACCTTTAAACAAGAATTTCCACCTTCAGTTAAAGCGAGAATTCTCTTAGCATCAACTTTTTCTGCAACCATTGATGATGCCACCATAAGAGCAGAGTTAACTGAAGAAAGATCCTGATGTCTTAGCAGTGGTCTCTCTTTTGGCTTTTTCTCGGCCTCAAAAATAATATCATTCATCATTTGAACTGACTCTACCGGATACATTCCAGAGGCCGACTCTCCTGATAACATAACTGCGTCCGTTCCATCCCAAATTGCATTGGCAACATCACTCGCCTCAGCTCTAGTTGGTGTTGGAGCATCAGTCATACTCTCAAGCATTTGAGTTGCAGTAATAACAGGAATCATCCTCTCATTACATCTCTCAATCATATCTTTTTGAATAGAAGGAACAAGGTGGTTTCCAACTTCAACACCCATATCTCCTCGGGCAACCATAATAACATCTGTTACATCGAGAATTTCTTCTAAATTATCTACTGCTTGTGGTTTTTCTATTTTTGAGATAATCGGAATATTGGCCTTAAGCCTATGAAGTAAAGATTTTACTTCCATGATATCTTCTTTTCTTCTAACAAAAGAAAGTGCGACGTAATCAATATCGTGTTTAAGAGCAAACATAAGGTCTTCACGATCTTTTTCAGTAAACGCTGGAGCAGAAACATCACAGTCAGGAAGGTTAATACCTTTATTAGACTTAAGCTCTCCACCAACACTAACTTCAATCTTATATACGTCTCTATCTCTTTCTACAGCTTTCGCAATTAGTTTTCCGTCATCAAATAATATTCTCGCTCCATCATGACAGTCATCAACAAGCTTGTCGTAGATAGTTGGGATGTAGCAATCTTTATATTCGGGATAGTCTTTAGCGTGTTTAGACTGACCAATAACCCAAGTTGAACCATTTTCAAGTTTTAATCCATCAGGGAGTTTATCAGTTCTAATTTTTGGACCTTGAAGGTCGATCAAAATAGCAATTTCTCTATTAGTATTCTTTGAGGCCTGTCTAATATTAGCGATGAGTTTTGCATGTCCCTCATGAGTACCGTGACTCATATTTACTCTAGCGACATTTAGTCCCGCGTGAATTAGTTTCTCTATCATTTCAACAGTATTTGATGCTGGACCAAGGGTACCAACAATCTTTGCTCTTCTGACTTTCATAATGCTCCAAAAATTTTCTAATTTGCTTATATATTTTAGCATGCAAAAAAAAAGGCTTCTACAAAATTGTGAAGCCTTTCTTATTATGTTTTATCAATCTTATACTTTCTATTAGCTGGTCTTGCGATTCTTATATGATTCAGCCTTTTCTTCTAGTGCTTTTGAATTGGCCATTCTTAGTTCTTCGATTTTATCTTGAAACTGTTGCTGCATAGTGGCCTTTTCTAATTCATTTTGCTGATAGAGCTTAGAATAATCTGACTGCATCTCAGTTATCTTCGTTTTAAACTTTCTAGAACCATCTTCACGCTCTCTAGTTAGTAACTCTTCATAGTGCTCAACTGTCTGTTCAAGCTGCTTATCAGCTGTATCTTTTGCACGTGATAGTCGTTTATCATATCCTGTTTTGATTTGAACTTTTTCAAATTCATTCTCTCTATCCTTAGCATTTAATTGACGCCTAACAGAGAGCTTGTTCGCAGTGTTTTGCTCAGAGTGCATCTCTTTCATCTTTTCTAGCTCTTTATGAGATTTCTTTTCTAAACGTGCCAGCTTTTCTTCGTATTGCCCAATAATCTTTTCTTGATTCTTCACTAGCTGATCATTTCTCTCAAGAAGACTCTTCTCTTTCTGTGCCATAGTTCTTTTGAGCTCAAACTTAGTTTCTTCAATTTCGTTATGGTGTTGTTTACGTGTTTGTTCTATGAACTTAGTCTTCTCTGTTGCATGTTCATTTTGAAGTTGAGATAGAGCTTCTCTATTTTTTTCACTTAAAGAGTTAACAGTATCGCCAAAGGCCTGTCTCTGAGAAGTAAGTAGTTTCTTACTATACTGACTATCTTTAATTGATTGAGCTTCCGCACGCATTTCAGTGTTATTTAACTCTTTCTTAAATTGCCCAATAGCAAGATCAGACTTATCTCTCGTCTTCACTAGTTCATTATTTCTAAAGTCTCTAAACTCTTTATCCTTAACATCAAGATCTTTTTGAGCTTTAAACTTTTGATTTTTCATATCATTAGAAAAGCTTGTCGCCATTCTTTCTTTATCAATTTGTTGATTAAAGTTATTGTCTTCAACCTTTTCATAAATTGATTTAATTCTGTCCTCATAAGATGCAACGGTACGATCTAGTTTCTTTTCTACCAAATCGTTTCTATCACCACCTTTGAGTTTTTCATTCATCTCTCTCTTAGACTGGTAGAGACTATCAGCAAATTGCTTCTCTAAGTTTTTCTGTCTAAGATCATTCTCTTTTACTTCGTGCTTTCTCTTACGTTGATTTCTATTAGAGACTTCATTTGTAAGGTTTCTGAAGTTCTCTTGTAAGTCATCTTGCTCACTATTTTTTACTTTTCTTAACTCTTTTGCAGAGAGATTATGGTGATCTTTAATTTGTGAAATAGATGTGTCATGAGTATCACGAAGGTTTTGAATATTTTTTTGACCTTCATCAATCATCTTGGTTTTAGAGATATTGGCCTCTTTAATCAGCCCTCTTTTTTCAACTTCGTTATCTGTTATTATTCTTCTTTTTTCTTTATTTGATTCATTCTGATTAGTCCTTAGACTATTGCTGGCCCTATATGAAACTCCATCCAAATCTTCTTGAAATTGATCATTCAAACGATTTACTTGTTTATCATATCTATCTTTTGTCGTTTTTAATCGATGGTCGTTGTATGCATTAGATTCCTCTTCTCTTACACGGTACGTATCAGAGAGCTCACCTAGCCTTTGATCAAAGGTATCTTTAATTCTGTTTCTATCTTCATTAAAAGAGAACTTCTCTCTTTCCATATTTTTTTGATAAGCAGAAGTTCTATCTTCAATTGTTTCTTTCGTCTTAGCAGAGTATTCGTTTATGTAATCGGCCTGCTGGTTTTCAAGCTTTTGTTTTGATTTCGAGTAATTATCAGATTGCTTAGTCTGCTTGGCTTCGTGAAGCTTCTCAAGTCTATCGACATCCCTATTATAAGTATCTCTTAACTCTACTGTTGAGTCGTTATACTTACCCCTCGCTTGGGCCAATCTTGTACTGTAATCATTTATTTCCATAATACCTTACCTTGGGCAGACGCTTCCCTAGCTTATATTTTATCAATTTCATGGAAAATAAAAAGGCCGGGAAGATATTCCCGGCCTTGTGTCAATCATACTTACAAATACTTGATTTCTTTTATTTTGCTAGCGCTTCGTCAATGATTTCAGAAAAAACTGATAGTGGCTGTGCCCCATTAATCATCTGACCATTTACGAAGAAAGTAGGAGTTGATTTTACTCCAGTATTCTTACCTTCTTCCATAGTTTCTTTTACCTTAGCTGCATGCTTAGAAGACGAAAGACAAGTCTCAAACTTCTTCATATCTAGCCCAATAGTCTTCGCTTTTGCCTTAAGACCATCAACTTTTAACTTATCTTGCTCAGCAAACATAATGTCATGCATCTTCCAGAATTTCTTTTGACCCTGATCATTCGCGCAAAGTGCTGCCTCAGCTGCTTTAAATGCGTCAGTGTGAAAAGGTAGTGGAAAGTTCTTAAATACTACTTTTACTTTCTTTCCATACTTCTTTTTGATTTGTCCTACAATCTCTGCTGCTTTTGAACAGTATGGACACTGAAAGTCAGAAAACTCTACTACTGTTACTTTTGCATCAGCAGCACCGTAAAAAGGAGCGTCTCCAACTTTAACATTGAATACTGGTCTCTTTGGTTTTGGCATATATACTTCAACTGGAGACTTTGCCATTTGCTCACCTAGCCATGATTCGATTGCTTCTCTCTTCTTAGAGTCTGCAAGAAACATTTTGATTCTCTTCTTTAGCTCATCATTAAGTTGAGGAATCTTTCTTTCTTTAGCAAATGCCATGATATCTTTTTCAGAAACTTTTACTTTAGTAGCAATAAACTTCTCTAAGAACTGATCATTAGTAAGAGCTTTCTTTGATGGATGTGCATCAATATATCTTTGAAGTAAAATAGACTTTAACTTCGCCATTTTTAGTTCAAAAACTTTCTTTTCTGCTTCATAGATCTCGCTTTCAATACCCTTAAAAACATCACCTTCAGTTAGGATTGTACCGTTAACTTTAGCTACAGCTTCTTTAGAAGGTGCCTTTTTAAAAATAAACGAAGGCTTTGAGTCAACCTTATTTGAACAAGCGATAAGTACCATCGCTAAAGCAGTAGCAGATGTAAGTACTACAGCTCTTCTTGAAATTTTCATATTTTCACTCCTTGAATTATTTAACTTGATAAGAATAATGTATTTTTATCAATTATGCGACAATTGTTGCAAAAATTCGTTATACATGTCCGACTCTTTAACTAGCCTATCGTGCTTTCCTTGCGCGATAAGTTGACCATCCTTCATAACTAGAATTTGATCTGAATCTACAATAGTCTCGATTCTGTGAGCAACGATAAAAGTCAGTGCATTTTCTTGAACGATTAAAACCATCTGCCTTAGAGCAAATTCTAAATTAGAATCTAGTGATGATGAAATCTCATCAAACAGAACGATTGGCTTTTTCAAATAGCATGCTCGAATAGCAGCAATTAACTGCTTTTGACCAAGCGATAGTTCATTCTGCTTAATTATGGTCTCAGGACCTATTCCCCACTGATCAATATATGCAATTTTCTCTCTTACCCATTCCCAGAACTCAGGAAAGTCACTAGTATCCATTTTACCAAGAGTAATATTGAAGAAGATAGACTCTGAGAAAATATGAGAGTCTTGTGAAACAATTCCTATTAGCTCTCGATAGTCATTGAATTTCTCAGCGTTGTGAAAGTCAAAAACAAACTTCTTATTACCAACAGCACAAATATCAATCTCACCATCATCAGGAATAATATTGGCACAGAGGATATTGAGAAGAGTTGATTTTCCACTTCCAGACAAACCAACAATACCAATAAGGTCTCCCTTATTCCCTTCAAATTGAACATTCTTTAATTCAAATGGAGTATCATCGTCGCTCTTACGTGGATAACAAAAGCGATCTATCTTTACTATTATCTTTTCAACTTCTAATGACATTGGCACTTTATTAAGATCAGTACTTCTCTCACCTTCAAGATCACCAAGAAATTCGTTGATCCTTTGAACACCTGATGCTGCTCTTTGAATATTAGCAACTTTTGATGAAACATCTTTAATTGGACCAATAGATCTTTGAATTAAATCTACAAAAGCAAAAATCAACCCGACTTGTACCATCTCAGCATGTGGAATAATAAATACAGCAAATGCTAAAAATATTGGATAAAGAGATTCTGCTAATGAGTAGTAAGAAGCATCCCAAATATTAGAAAGTAGAATTTTATCTAAGAAGTTTTCAAATACTACCAATGATCTCTTAGAAGCATAGTTGCCATTCTTAATATAATAAGACTCTCTAACTCCACCAATAACATCGGCAATTGTTTTATATAGTTCACCTCTGGCCTTTCTTACTTTAAGAAAGATTTCTCTCATGTACTTAGAACTCCAAACAAGAAGTAGACATGCACCGATTTGAACAATACCAAGTGATACACCTGCAAACTTATTAAGAGTTATAAAACTAATTAATGAAGAGAGAACAAAGAAGATATCTATAATGATTCCAAATGTTCCAGATGTCACAAGCTCACGTAGAGACTCAGTATCAGTCATAATCCTTGCGAGGACTTCCCCTTGAGGATAACGATCAGTTCTATTTTCTTTTGATGTTTGAAGCTCATATGAAAGTAGCCACTTTTCATAACAATAAGAGCGTACAAACTGAACTAGCCCAACCACATACTTATTAATAATGATGTTGTAACCAGCACGGTTTACAAAAGTTAACGTGAAGATAACAGCTAAGTACTTAAGCGTTTCTAAGAAAACGACTTTATCTTCATATGATGAAGTAAGCTTTGCCATTAGTTGAGGTAAACTTGCTCCTAGTAGTGACGAAAGTACTAAGCATATAAACATCATGGCGAAGAATTTATAAGAACCCTTATAGAGAATAAATCTAGATAAGTTGCTTTTTGAAGTGTTCATAAACAGCACTCTCCTTATCTAATTTAGAAACATCTAAAGTCTCAACGAGTCCTTTAGTTTTTTCTATAAGTGTTACAGCATCGCTCAGAAGAACCGTTGTATAACGGTGCCCTGAAATTATTAATGTCTTATCTTTAAGTAAATTCAGCTCACTTAACTTATCGAGTATTTGCTTTTCTAAAACAACGTCAACTGAGGAGAATGGATCATCCCATAGAATGACCTCTGCATCAGTTAGTAAACTTTTAACAAGTGAAACACGTTTGGCCTGTCCACCAGAAAGGCGTTTGCCATCTTCACCTACAACAAGTCCAAACAAAGACTCTCTAGTAGATGCAAGGTAATCAAGCCCAAAAACATTTAATAGCTCATAAGCAAGATCAAGTTTCTTCTCATCTAACTCATTTCCAAGCTTAAGGTTTTCTAAGATAGATCCGTTATAAAGATATGGGTCTTGAGCTACAAAGGAGATATTCTTTCCTTGATTCTGTAGAATTTGAGCAATCTTTAAAATCATCTCAGTCTTACCATGTCCCGTCTCTCCAACGAGAATAGACATTTTATTTTTTTCAAAAGTTAAATCAAAATCATGATCCCAATATGGAAATGAGAAGTTCATTGAACTATCTGTTTGTGAAAATGACTTGTCTCTTTTTAAAATCTCTTCCATTTCTGATTCAGTTCTAAGGTCTTTAACTAATTCTCCAACTCTCGACCATGCTCCTGCCGAGCGAGTGAAGACAACCCCAATCCATGAAAGAAACATTATTGGCTCTAAGAATAGAAATACAAAACCAGAAAATAAAATTAAAGATGTTGCACCAAGGTCTTGTTGAAAAATTATATGTGCACCCCAAATTAAAGAAAGCCCTACCCCTGTTGGGACTAAAGGTATAGAGATTGCAACTCTCTGCCCGGCCTTATAGAAGTTTATTAGTTCCTTCATTGAGTGTGACTTAAATAATTTAATGAAAGCACTTTCAGAGTGAAAGTTCTTAATTGTTCTCTTTCCAAGGTAACTTTCTATAATAAAGTTTTGTACTTCCCCCTGAAGATCTTGTGTGAGTCGATAGAACTTCTTATTCTTTGAAACAATTATAGTAAAAATTATAAATGCTACAAAGACTGGAGTTAGTGCTATGAAGATCCCTTTATTAAAGCTCATAAGCTTAGGAACTAAAACAGATAGAGCTATAATGATATTGGCGACCTGTAAAAGTGCAAAACCAATTAAGGCCCTAACTTCCTCGAGGTCACTTCCTATAACCTGAAAGATCTGACCTTTAGAATGATCTTTATAACGATAAGGTGAAGCCTTTTCGAGTAGATCCACTATTTCAAAACGTAGAAACTTCTGAAGAACTCGAGCCGGGTAAAAGAAAAGTAAACGAGATGATGTTCTAAAAACAACTATCCCTACAGCAAGAAGAAATAACTTAGAAACTGGATAAGTAGCTCCTGTAGAAATTTTGTCTGCAAGATCCTTTGCTATGAAAGGAAGTTCACTTTGTATGTAATGAGTAAGGTAGAGGCAAATAAAGGCCCCTAGGTAAAAATACCAAAACTCAAAGAATTGTTTTACTAGTAGATTAACAAGGCCTAGATGTAGCCTTCTTTTGCTGGTTGTCATTCGAAAATATTACTAAAGTATGTATAAGAAGTCACATTTCATTTCAGCTATTAACAAGAAACTCGGCCTTAAAGTAACTCACCGTATCCTTCACCTGAGACAGCTTACTCTTTTCAAAATCCATGAGATCTTTGGTTTTTAACTGGTCCAATGCCAATTGATAGATTTTATTTATTTCAACACTCGTACCGAAGGGCGAAAAGAACTTGTCTGTCCCCATAAATAGGTCCTGATCAGAGAGTGCAGTCATAAAGTCCTCACTAAAGTACTTCTCTAGAAGTTTTGCATAGACGATCGCCACGGAGTACGACTTTGCAGGGAAGATTATGTCTCCTCCCTCTAATAGAAAATACCCTACAACTGCATCAACAAGCTCACTTTCTCTAAGCTCTATAACGCGATGAGATATATCAGCAATGTAGTCAGAGATCTCACTTGTTTTGTGGTAAATCTCTTGGTTAATTTTATAGTCTTTCATGCCATTTAATAAGGTTATAGAAGCCATTGCAAGAATCCTCTCTACTAGTAACAACTCTCAAGTGCTCACTTAGGCAACGGCCAAGGTATTCACAATCGTTACAAAAAGAGTTTCCCCCTACTTTAAGCTTCTCATTATTACTCCACTCTATATATTCTTCTATTTTATCTATCTTAAGAAATAGCTCTCGATCTAATTCGTCAAAGTCTAATACCGCGAGACTTCCATCGGGCGTAATATAAATATGGTCATCAGAAAAAGAGTTAGTAATCCCTGACGACACTCCTTTTAGATTTTCTTCATTTACAAAGATATAATCTTTATCAATTTCAAAAACCTTTTTAACAAAGTCTTCGTATTCGCTAAATTTGATTTTATAATGATTTGCCTGATTAAAAGAATATGGCTTTATCTCAAGACTCTTAATATTTTCTAGACGAGAGATATTGCTAAACACACTCTTTATTTCGTTCAAAGACCAGTTAACAACCTCAACCCCTGCGAGCATTAAGAGGTTAATGTCTCGACCAATATCTTCCATATTCTTTAAAACTTCTTGGGATTTTCTCCTAACATTTCCTTCCCAGCTAACTGATAGAGAAATGTCTTTTCGCTTAAAGAAAGGATTAACTTTACTCAAGTTTGTAATAGCATTGAAATCAACACTCTCCAGATCAAAGAGGTCTGCGATCTGATTAAGATAAGATTCTTCGAGAAGAGCTATTTCTCCTCCATACAGATCAACACAATCAATATTAAAGAACTTCTCTATCTCAGCAATTCGTTCCCTAAGGGTACTAAGAGATATTGTCTTTCTATCAGAAAGCTCTTCTTTCGTTAAATAGCAAAAGTTACAATCAAAATTACAGAAGTAAGTCGGGTTTATAGATAGAGTAATCGACGGCTTATTTTTAGTGCTCATTGAGATCAACAATTCTATTTGCTAATGTTTTCATTAGAGAGCAATGGTCATCAATCATTTCATGTCTCTTAAGGTCTTGAATCGTTTTCTTACATCCATTACAAATGGAGAACATTGGACATGTATAACACTCATCTTTAAGAGAGTTTATTTCATAGACCTGACTAAGAGGAAGAGTAACTTCTTTTGAGGCCATTTCTTTATCAAAGTCAATTGGGTATTCATCATCGTCACCAAAGGCACCACAACTATAATAGTCCCCTTCAGGTTGAAGACATCGAATGTTTTTGTCACAGTCTCTATTTTGAGGACAGACAGTATTACTCCCACGAAGCCTCTTAATCATCTGCTTGGAATTAAACTCCCAATCCAGAAGGCCTTCATCGATTACTTTTAAATATAGTTCATAAATTTTTGACAATTGATATGGGCGACTTTGATCCCCTGAGGCCATTGCATAATTAAGCTTACACTCAACACCCATTCGCTTTGCAAGCCTCACATTATCTATTGCAGTATCTTCATTTTCTTCTGCAACAACGGAGATAAAGTCTGGTCGATATCCAATCTTCTCTAGGAACAAGTTAGATACTTTCCAAAAAATATCTTCTGTAAAAACTTTAGACTTAGTAATACGTCTTGTTTCACCATAATTAAATGAAGTCGTAACCCCTACTCTTTCATTCTTAAATATATCAACCCACTTATCTGGTCGCTGATAGAAATCCCAAAGGTTAGAAGTTAAACTAATCGTAGTAGGCATCTCCCTCTGGTCTAAGAAATTAATGAGTTTATCATAGTACGAAGGGCTCATTATTAGTGGGTCACCACCATTAACTATAATTGTGTTTGTATCAGGGAACCTATCAAGAAACTCAAAGACCTTGTCTAAACTTAAGACACTCTTTTTACTCTGAGAAATATTTGTCGAGCTACAAAAAGTACATGCAAAGTTACATATCTCTGTTGGCTTAATAATGAGTTCCAATAACACCCCTTGTCATATTTAATAAAATTGTTATTCCTAAATAGATAATATAATATTTTATATAGAAATCATAATGGAGTCACATGTCGAATGATCTAATGGTCTATTTAAAGACAACTGATACTTGTCAGCTGAACTGTAATCACTGTTTTACTAATGGAAGTAATGGTAAGAAAGGTTTTTTTGACCCGAAGGCCACTATTGATTTCTTCAGAAGATTAAAACATCTCAATATATATTCAGGTCGTGGAAATATCTCTCTACATGGAGGAGAACCACTTCTATGTCCAAAAGAGACTATTTTTGAAGCTTGGAATGGTATCAAAGAGATCTTTCCTGAAATGTGGTGGTCTATGCAAACCAACCTCACATACAAAATCACAGACGATAAATACGAAATCTTCGACAAAGTATGTGAGAAGTCCTGGGGAACATCTTGGGACTATAAAATTCGCTGGACTGATGAAAAGCAAGAGAACCTGTGGCGTACCAATGTTAAGAATATGGCCGAAGCTGGTCACAATATAACAGTTATGGTTAGCCTTTCAGGAAATGTTATTAGAAATAAAGAACCTATTGAAATCATAGATGATATGGCATCTCTTGGTGTAAAGCATATTAACTTTGAAAGAGTAACTGCAAATGGAAATGCACTGCAGTTTATAGATCAAGGAATTATGCCTTCTAATATTGAGCTTGATAAATGGCTTCACAGAATGTGGGAGCAAACTAAGCTTCACCAGACATGGAAGTATATTGATAATATGTTTTTAGACTCGATATTATCTTCATTTGTTTATCAAACATATTCTGGATGTCGATCAAGATCATGCGAGCAAAAGATCTTCACATTAAATGCAGATGGAACAGTTGGTGGCTGTCCAAACAATGCAGTAGAGAAAACCTATGGTCGAATAACTGATGAAGTTGCCACTCTTCTTTCAAGTCCGAATAGACTTTGTAATATTAGCTCTGAAATGAATAGAGATCTTCCATGTATGACGTGTCCCGTTTTTGATATCTGTAACGGAGACTGTTACCAGCTTTCTTGGCAAGATGATATTTGTGCGGCCCCAAAATCTCTAATGACTGACTTAAAACTCAACTCACAAAGAGACCTAGGGCTATATAAAGAAGTACTAGATGGTTTTATGGGGCAGGAATAGTTTCTAAGTAGTTTCCAACCTTAACTAACTCGTCCATGCTGACAGTACCAGTGGCATGGGCAGCGAACATTTGAAAAACCTCATTTTCATCACAGAAAAAGAACTCAAAAAGGTTCTTCCCTCTAAAGATATATTCATCAAATTGCTGCTTAAAGTACTTTAACTCTGTTCTTGGTTGTACAAGAAAGAATAGCTCCATAAATGATGGAATGGAAAACATCTTAACAACATTTGCCCCAATATAGAGAACATCATCAATAATTTCAAAATTGTGCTCAAATTCAATTTCATTGAGTGGAATGTCATCGCTATCTTCGATTTTCTTTTTTAAACATTTTTGAGAAAAGATCATTGTACTCTCAATGAACTGCTCCCAACGATAACAGAGACCTTCATTTCTTTTAAAGAATTCTTTTCTCTCATCTTCAGTAAAGATCAGGTTACCAAAAACCTCGTCGACATTGATTCCTCTGATATAGAGAATTAACGCCGCGACATTTATTCTAAGAGAGTCTGCTGTAACGATATTTCGCGTTTCCATAAATGACTTTATCGCCTCTTCTTTTTCTTCAAAAGAGCAATTTGAAAAATCAAATTCAACAGGCAGTTCAAGATTAGAAACATAGTTATAAAGAACAGTTCCCTTAATCTCTATTTTTGAATAGTCTGCAATATAGACATTATCTTTATTTTCAATAAACTCTTTAAGTTCTTCAACTTTTAGAGGTAGTGAAACTTCTTTTAAAGTTTTATTATTCTCGCTCACTATCTTCTCCCTCTAGAGCTGTGACAATTATCATGACAAGCACTATGACAAACCTGAATAGCAACAGTACTGCTCGTCATATGATCAATGACAATTGCTCTAAGTCTTTCAATAAGAGCGTTTACATCCGCTTCCGTTGCAACATTTCCAGAAGTAAATGGTGTTAATACATCTGTTCCATAGCTTCCGCCTCCAGCGACGTAACTTCTAAACGTTGCTATATTCATACGATAAGAGTCGTTTAAAGCGGAGATTGTATTCGAGTATATATTTGTCCAAGAACTTGGAGAATCTGCATAATCACCTCCAGAGTTTGAATACCCTATTGGTGTATTTGCTCTTGTCATAGTTGCACTACGGATTGATGTTAGATTGTAGGCATAGAACTGAAAGAGATCCACCATCGCAGAAACTGTTAGCTTTCCACCAGCGACAGAAACCTGAGTAAAGTTAGATGGGTCAACAGCATAATCAGAAGAATAAACTAAAGGACTTGTTCCTTTCAATGCCGGAATAGCGTAGTTCTTATCTCTATCGATATAAGTTCTTGCGGCCTCAATTACTCTCGTATTGAAGTAAGCTATCTTACTATTCTTATCTACCGGATCACCTGCCGACATTAGTCCTCCTAGACTTAAAGCTGTTCTAAAAATTCTACCAGTTTACTAGAGAATGGACAATCTTTGAGTTTAATATCATTCAAAACGCTAAGGACATTCCTATCCGTACAGATATTTAAATTACGACAAGTTTTGCATGGCATCAGCCCGGCAACTTCAAACTGACTCATCATTAAGCTATTAATTTTCCCCACAATACTACTAATACTGAGATTCTCCAGTTCCAAAGATTTAAAATCAAGAGATAGTGGCTCATAAAGCGTAGGAATAACGAAAGTACCATTCTCTCCAACCCTTACACGCGCCCTAGAAAAGAGATTACGGTTTCTCTCACCAAGAGAAACGAGAAAGTTCTGGTAGCCAGTACTCCTTCCAAGCTCTTCAAAGAAGTTTTTCCAAAATTGAAGATCTGCAACTAGCTCGGTGTAGTTCTTTACTTCTATATGCCTAATAAGTATTTCAAACTCTTTATTCGAAAGAGTTGTAAACTTCTCTTCTATTTCTAAGTTGATCAGAGGGATATCATTCACGTCTCTCTTATTAACAAAGAAAGAAAATCGAGGGGTCCTAGAAAGTACAGCGCTAACACTTGACACAAACTCCTTCACATTAAGTAGAGAGTTCATACTTATATCAACATTAAAGTAAGTTTGGGTTTCTTCTATCTGTGAAAGTATCTCCAAGCTATTGGAAGAAATTGGCAAATCTCCTAATCTAATATTAATACCTAGACAAATCTTAGGGTTATTTTTTAAGAAATTAGTAATTTGAGTCATACTTTCGCGACAGCGAGGTATTTCGAAGAGCTCTAGCTCTTCAATCCTATGATCAGGGCCAGGGATCTCACCTAAAGAAGCAAAAACCTCAGAATATCTCTCGCTAGAAAGAGAATCTATATGAAAACTTAAATCCATACTAAAGTTTTATCCTTTCTTAAGATAATTAACAACTCTGATTAAAAATATTTTATAATTAAAGAACTTAACAAGGGTTAGTGCATGCCGATCATAAGTAGAAATTTTGAAGCTATGTCTATAGCGAAGAGTACAAAGAAGTCAGTGAGTGAACTGGGTGATTATACAATTAGAATAAACCTAGAATTTCTAAAAGGGTGTGAATTTACATGTCCAGGCTGCTACGTAAATAGAAGTAATGACTTTACCGTTGATGACTTAAGTATGGTGGAAGATGCAGTAACTAGCTTTCAAGAGAGTGGTTTTAACTTTGATGAAATAATCTTAGGTCCGACAGACTTCTTCTCTGCCCTTAACTGTGACCAAGTTCTTAAGAATGCTAAATTTAGAAGTATTTTTAAGTCTTCTGATATAACTCTAATATTAATTTCTACTCTTCAAACTAAAGAAGAAGAAATAATTAGAAGAATAAAGCTTCTAAACGACAGTATTAATAGTGAATGTGATATTGAGTTTCTCATTGTATTTGATCTAGAAAAGATTCTAAGTAAAGATCAAGACTATATAGAAGAGATCAAAAGAAAGATTAAGCTATTGGATAACGTTAAAGCAGATGTCGATTATGCGTTCCAAATTAATATCAGAGATATTAATGGCCTCGAGAATTTTAATCTGTTGGAATTAACAAGCTATGTTCGAGATGAGTTTGATACGATTGTTGAGTTTAATCCATCTTTTCTAAGGTCTTCCAATGAAAAGAATATTCATGAAACTCTTCATAAGTGGAACAACTTATTAGCTCACAACTATTCTAAGATAGAAGCTAAAGATGTTAAGAATGTTCTCTTTACTATGGGGAATAAAAATCATGCAAGTCTTAGTGAAGTAACCTACAACTATAAGAATGGTACTTTCTATACATGTCCATTTGTTTACGAAAATATTTTCAATACAGGTGAGCGCTTTAAAATCAATGCCACAGGAGACAATGGTAGGTACAAATTAAGCGACTTTCATGATCATAGAAATAGAACAACGGTTGAACAATTGCAATATAGTGAAAAGACTCGAGAATGCTCAAGCTGTAATCACCTACTCTCTTGTGTAGGTAAGCAAGTTCTCCAGTTCATGGAAGAATATAAGATAAAGACATGTCCACTCGCTAAAGAAGTAATGGACCTCTACTAAAAGATTTCTTTAAACTCTTCGGGAAAGATACAGTCAGTCTTACCACGAACTTCCATAAAGTTAAGAACATTTCTCCCCACACATGGAGTTAGATATGAGCATTGCTCACAATTACTAGTTTGTCCTGCGTACTGATAACCTTTTGTTTGAAGTCCTGTATGCATTGCAAGAATCGAATCCGCACTAAGATCATCAACAAGAAATAAATCACTCTTATCAATTATCTGCTCATAGATAAACGGACTAAAGAAAACTTTATCATCGAGAATATTAAGACATATTGTATTAGCTGTATTGTGATGCTTATCAACACTTGTAAGACATAGATCACGATGATCACTCTTACTAAGAACATCTTGAAGAAAACCTTTCCAATATGATAGTTTTCCATCAATTAGCTTGTTGTTATTTGTTCTAAAAAATCCTGGGTTAAACTCTAAGATAGTATTAAATTCTGTTTTTATAAATTCAACAGTTTCAGCATACTTCTCTCTAAGTACTTCATTATTTCCAATATTAACAACATATGACCAGTCGATAACCTTAGGTGAGTTATTTTCAAAATGATTTAATGCCCACTTATTCTCATCTAAATACACCTGATCTCTATCAAGCATTTTATTAGAATTTAAAGGTACAAGAAATTCTAAAATCATGTCTTTTCTATAAAAGCTTTCGTTATCTAAAATATTAAATATTTCAAGGAAGTTCTCCCTATCCATATTACTAAATACACAAGAAGCAGTAATTCTAGTTTTCTCGTTAAAACTAAGAAGCTTTTGAAAGTAAGGATCTTTTAAAATTTCTATTGTATTTCTTGCACTAAAGAAGTCTGTTGGACCTAGAATAAGTTCTCTAAACCTAAGGCCCTTTCCTGTAAGATCCTCTGCGATCTTACATGCGTTCTTTAGAACCTCTGACCAATCACCTTTACGTTCTTTTTGAATGAAGCAGCCATCACAGAAGTGAACACAGCCGTTTAAGATATCAAGGTTTAAGACAAAGTCCATGCTGTTAATATTATCAACATTTGTCTTACACATTTTTCCTAAAAAACCAGTCTCAATAACCATTTTGCTGCCTCTATTTATAATTTTTAGATACTTATAATTTTAAGTGACAAAGCTATCCATGTAAAGAAATTCATAGGATAATGAAGCTAACTTATGTATCATATATCTACTATATTATTTCATATTCTCGGAGTTTTAAAATGATCTATTTCTTACTTATACTCTCAGCATTTAGTACATCTGTTATGGCAAAAGATGGTCACTGTGCAGCTAAGAATATGGCGGATGGAAATAAGGTCGCTAAATGTGAAAAGTATGACAAGCAATCCAAAAAATGTAAGAAGAAAAGAGATTGTAAATGGATAAACTACAATAAGGCCATCACTGCTTGTAATGCCATAAAGAAAGAGGATACTGATCTTTGTGAAGAGCATGATGATTCAAAAGACTCTTGTAACTACAACGATGATAAGTGTAAGTGGTATGACCTTGGAAAGCCAAGTTTTAAGTGTTTCCCTAATACAAAAGATGGAAAAGTAGCTGTTACTCCTGAAAGCTTCAAGTTTTGCGAGAAGTTTAATCACAGCGAAGAAGATTGCCTCGACGACACAGATAAGAAGTGTTTTTGGCAAATTCATATTCCAACAATTCAAACGATAAACCTAGTTAAGTAAGAATGAGCGAAGTTAGAATTCCCTCACAGAGTGCACAAACAACAAAACTACTTCTTGAAAGTAAACGACCTGAAATAAGTGAGATAGAGTTAACCCTCTTTGAAAATTGTAATATCGTATGTGATTTTTGCTTTCATGATAAGAAGTCTCAAGTTGGTTTAAGTAAAGAAGAAATGTTCTCAAAAATTCCAATCATGGATGAATTTCTATCGAGACAACAAAATAGAGTAAAGATTGCTCAAATAAATGTCGTAGGCGGTGAGCTATTTCAAGATCGTTGGATGGAAAGACTCAATCAGGACTACTATGAGCTTCTTATTGAAACTAAGAAGTCATTTGATAAATACAACTTAAAGATGAAGGTTGTCTTTGTTAGTAACTTTCTATTCAAAAAGAAAGAATCTGTTAAAGAATTAATAGATAAGCTTCGAGATTATGGAATTGATACCCACCTAATAGTATCTTACGATTTTGAAGGACGTCCCCTATCGAAATCATACTGGGACAATGTAACGTACTTTGGACCGGAGTATATCTGCTCTGTTAATCTTGTAGGAACAAGTGGTTCTATAAAAAAGTTTATTGAAAACAAAGATAACAACTTCAAGTACTTCTATAAGAACTTTAATATATTCTTTGATGACTTTATTCCTGATAACGGTAGTGACGACCTCATCCCTTCGGACAGAGAGTTCTCACAGTGGTATAAGTACATTGCGGACAACTTCCCTCTTATTCAGCCTGTTGCAGATTTAATAAATAATCAAAACAACTCTATGCATTGCCTTTCATTAAATAAAGTTACTATTTTCCCCGACAATAAGACCTCTAACTGCCGTTGGCACAGATATAAGCAAACGGACTTTAACACTAAATTAAACCTCAAAGATAATAGTGGAATGATGCAAAATTTTATTGATGAAATGGGTTGTCTACAGTGTGAGTATTTTTCTCGCTGTGGCTTTAGATGTTTTACTCAGTGGGACTGGAAGAATAGGAAAAGAGACATGGAAATATGTCCTATGAAATCATTCTTTAATCATATCGAAGGCAAACAAGATTAAGCTAGAGTAATCCAGCCTAAGTCATCACCTGTATACTGTAGAAAAATTTTAGGTCCTTGCGCTGTCTTATAGATTTCATGAATTGAGATATTTCCAGAACGACCATTTATTTTATTTTCTCCAGGGACAACTAGTGTTCGAGAGAAAATTCTTTGAGAGCGCTTACCACAGAGTTCAACTATTGTTTGAAAAGGTACAGGATCCTTAGGTAAAACTATTTTCCCCTTAACCTTTTCAATCTTTTTTGCACCAGGAATAGATTTAGAAGAGGCCTTTGTTACAGAGGGACTCACTAATGCCATTATCGCCAATGACAAGAATCCTCTCCTCTTTATTTCAAACTTCTCTTTTTCATTTTTCTTAGCTTCACCGTTCATTACTACCTCTTCAAGCAAACTTTTAGATTCGGATGTAATTCACATAGGGCACTTCTTAACATTCGAACTTCACTTTCAAGGGATTTGTTTCTATCACTTAGTTCTTTAACAGCTTGTAGGTTTACTGCACTTAATTGAGGATATTTAACCATTAAGAACTCAGAGTTATGATCAGTAACAACTAAATCAGGAAATACCTTCTTTAGTGACTGAGCAATGACTCCTATATCTTTAGAACCATTCTCCTTCCATGAAAATGAAACTCCATCAACTTTCTTAATCTTTTCAAGAACACCTGAAAGAGGCTTAATATTTGTCTTTAAACTCTTATCTGATTGCATAGATAAATACTTACCATTAGCAAGTTCGACATGCTCATTGAATACGGCAAGACCATTGACTTGAAGTGATGAATTTAAAATGACAGAGTCTCCTGCAGCACTATTTCCAATTGTTGTAGTATTTGCTGGAACAGCATCACCAAGGTCTTCAACACCTTTTACTAAGTATCTCCCGTCAAGCTCATCTAAGAGATTATTTATATACCTTTGAGAGACGGCTTCTTGTTGTCCGGCCAATGTATCGGGGATTGCTCCAATACCGGGATAATTTACTAACGTACAGTTTTGAGACGCCATATCAAATGTTCCACCGATATTTTCACATGTATTCTTTGTCGCACCTGCAGCACTGTTAAAACAACTTACAAAAGCATCACCAAGATTAGTTACAACAGAAACAGTAATTCTTTTAGAAATATTTTTAATACCTTGAGCTTGTCGACTTGCCTTTTCCATTCTCACGACAAGATCAAATGTACCTGATTTAGATGCACCATCGTTATTTAATGTTACATTTTCAATATCTAGACCTAGTAAATTTACCGTTCTATTTCCGTAATTATTACCAACTCTATAGATATCAGTTCCTGTTGCATTTCGAATAACATTTACAGATGTATCAACACCAAAGTTTACTCCACCAAAAGTCTGCTCACATGCTCTTTCGTTAGTTAGAGTCTGTGCAATTGCATTATTTATTAAAGTTAACTCAGAAGAAGTCTCAAAGGACTTTTGAGATTTAGACATATTATCAATGAGTCTTACAACACCTAAAGATACTGCACCTAAGAGAGCTGCTGCGACCATTACTTCAGCTAAAGAGAAACCACTATTATTCTTTATTTTCACGTATTACCTACTTTACCTTAACCCAGTGTCTTCCATTAACATTTATAGTCTGACCTTCAGTTCCAAAAGTTTCAGCAACTTCTTTCTTCTTATAGATCGCCACTATCCTTTCAGGATAATCCCTCTTTTCTTCGATTGTTATTTCAGTTAGGTCACCAGACTCGTTACAAGTTAATGGTGTTCCGCATTCATATTCTTTATCAACATAGGCCAATGCCCATCCAGCGATAGCGACTGGAACCTCTTTTGGGTAGCGTCCCTGACCTACTCCAAAGCCAAATGTATCAGATGCAATTCCAATAACAGACTTCTGACATCTCTCATTAGCAATGAGCGCACCTTCTATAGTATCAATATAACATTTCCCATATTCTAGATCGCCCATCAGAAGCTGAAAGTCTGCAACGTCATTCCATACAGAATTCCAAACTTTCTCAGCAATAAAACTACCTTGTATAGAGTTTGACCCTGTCGCTGATAGAGCTAGGTCATTACCAGAACCCCATGTCGTAACAGATCCATTTGAATCGTCTAAAGTGATACTTTTTAAAACTGATGCCATTGTAATTCCTTGATATATAAAAACTATATATTTAATTTTATTAGCATATGAATAATATTCAAGAGAAAAAGTATTAGAGTCAGGTAATTAGGCTTTGTATTGAGGTCACCTCTCTGCAACAAGATAGCTGCAGAGAAACTATTTTGTAAAACTCTAGTCTAGAAACGACATTGAGTTGTGGCCCTTGCATTTACTAAAGGATCTACATAAGCATTTGTTGCGTTGAGTGTGATATACATATTTCCACCAGGAAGAATCGTTCCCTGGTTCCAGTTATTACCAAAGTATCCAGCTCTTGTTACTGCCTGACCTTGCATTTCACAATACATTGGACGACCGCAATAGTTGTTTACAACACAAGTTGCTGTTGCAGGATTAACAATGCACCTTGCTTGAATATTGAAGTATCCATATTGATTACAGTTAAAAAAACCAAAAGATTTAAGTGATAATAATAATGAAAAGAGAGTGATTAGCTTCTTCATTTTTCCTCCAATAAGACAATAATTCTTATGAAGTATCAAAAGTGACACAAGTAGACAATATTATTGGAAAAAATACCCAGCAACCTGATAGCAAAAAACAACAACCAGTAATATCAAACACTTACAGCGCCACCCTAAGCTAATAAATAAAGAGTGTTACGACGATACGATCGTATGACTAAGTTTTTACTTATCTCTATTCTTCTTCAAATTTCTTCGCTTCAAATAAGAGCAGAATGCGTGACATCGTTTTGTAGTAAGAATAGTTCTGAAGTAAGTAAGCTAAGTAGTGAAGTTAGTGAAAGTTTAAAGTTCTACGCAAAATCTCAGTTAGCATCAATCAAAGATCAAAGTTCAAAAAGTATAGAGGATGCCGTTAAGTATGCCTCACTGTTTAGAGCGAATATAAGTGTTTCTGACATAGTTAGAAAGTCTCTTTGCACTCCTCAATATAAGCATCCAGAAAAAAGAGCGAAGGGTAAAGTTAGTAAGAGGCTATATCTGAAAGAAAAAGAGTCTTTAAAGTGTGGCTTTTCTAAATTAATAAGTGCAGGCCTTAAGGGTGATGATGAATTTGAAAAGGCCATAAGAGAAACAAACTTTGATCCGTGCTGTATTCCTAAAATGACTAATATATCTTTAAGTACTTCCAATAAAACTATTAACGGATTCTCTGTTGGTTATGAAGGTGGTGCTGGAGCAGGGCCAATTGGAATAGATCTAGGAAGAGAAGTCGTATTTATTCAGACATCGGAAAATGAATTTGATATTGCCATAGTTTCATATAGAGGAATCGAAACCTCTGTTGGTCTACCTGCAGGAGTTAGCGTTACACAAAGTGTACTCACTGGAAAATGTTCCAAGATTGATGACTACTTAGGATTTTTCTCGGCACTTGATTTTGCAGGCTATCAGGTAAATACAGGAATAGATAAGAGAACATTAGATCCTCGAAAAGAGGCTACCGGCTGTAACTCGGAAGCAGTCATATCAGGAGCGACTACAGACCTTATTGGTGTTGCAGAGAATGAGTATAGTTTAAGCTCATCAATAGTAAGAGTAAAAGGCCCTAGACTAAAAAAGCTAATTGCTCACTTTAACAAAGTTAATACTCAATCAAGAAATAGAAGAGCTAATAGTAAATCTAAAAATGGTTCCCTATCCGGACTTATAAAAGATTTAAAAAGAAGAGTGGTTGGAAAGAGTAACTCTTCGAAGACCAGTAGTCCTCAATGTAGTTACTCTTTAGATAAACAAATTAAAGATTTTTCAATTTTTTAGTTTTTATTCGCTTTCTAGACAACGCTTAATCGCATCAACAAGATCCGGCTTTCCTAAAATCGCAGTCCCCTCATTAGCACCACCTGCGCTATAGCATCCACCATTAGTATGAATACCTATCACTTTTTCATCAAAAGGAAAGGTAGCAGACTTTCTTAGGATAGAAGAACCAGAGTTTCCACCCATTGTATCAATCGTATGCTTAAGAATGGCAAGTTCTCCAAGGTCATTTTCAGCAAGTCCATCAATATAGCTACTATTAACTTGGAGTACTCCATTTAGGATTCTAGTATCTCTATCAATACCAAAACCATAAATTGTAATATCGTCACCCTCTTGAACTGGGTTCTCTAAATCAACTTCGTAGAAGTTACCATTCTCACCAGGATACTTACCGGTTTTAGTATTTTTTTGGAATTTAAATACTGCCCAGTCTTTACCGTTGAGATCAGACCAACCATCATAGAGATACTTAATAGAATCTTGATCAATCATAAAGATCTTATCTTTTGTTGTGGATCTTTGTGATCCCCTTCTTGTTGATTTTGGTGGATCAATTTCACCTTTATAAAGAGAGGCCTTACAGTGGCCAGCAGTAATTGCACATGATTTACTAATCATTGTAGCTGTACAACCAAGGTTCTTATTCTTTGGAGATACTCTTAGAACTTTAGTATTACTTTTTACGTAAACACGATCGTCTGAACTTCCACAAATTGTTTTATTTGATGCTTGTACAGTAAAACCTAATAACATAGAGATTAGAACTATATTGATTCTCATAAACTCAACTCCTTCTGAGTACAGATTTAATAAATGTATTGATGATTTACTAATTATGGCACGATGCTTTTCAGGATGGCAAATTAAGGCTAGTTTTCAAAAATAATTCCTTCAATTTCTAATAGTCTCTGCTTTCTCTCTAGTCCGCCACCATAACCAGTCAGACTACCATCTGAGCCAATAACTCGATGACATGGAATTAGAATGGCAATTTTATTATCACCATTGGCCCTTGCTACAGCACGTACCGCCTTAACATTTCCAATAGCAATTGCCTGTTCTTTATAGCTTTTCGTTTCACCATAAGGAATACTCAGAAGCCCTTGCCAAACTTTAGTTTGAAACTCACTGCCTGGCGACACAAGAGGAATATCAAATATCTTTCTCTTTCCAGAAAAGTACTCACTCAGCTGTTTTTTTAGTTTCTTTATATGCGTACTTTCTGAAGTAATAATTGGAGCATGAAGCTTTTTTTGTAAATCAATAAGCTCTCTCTCAAGCATTCGTCGATCAGTGAACTCAAGTAAGCAAATACCAGATTTAACGGATGCCGCTAACATTGGACCAAGTGGAGTAAGAATTTGATATGTCTCTATTAATTCACCTTCTTTAGATTTAGTTGGTGCCTTTCCCGTTAACTTTTTAAAAGCGCTAGAAAAGCCACTAAGGGATTCATAGCCATTCGTAAATGCAGTATCAATTACTTTTCCTCCATCAGTAAGATGACCAAAAGCATTGCCAAGCCTAATTGATCTTAGGTAGGCCTGGAATGTTATATTGTGATTCTTTTTAAACCATCGTCTCACACGATTAGGGTCTAGCCCCCTGTCTCTAATATCTTGATCCTTCATCCTAGAAATAGAATTTTCTTCAATATAAGTAAGTAGATCTTTCAACCAAAGTGGTTCTTCATTAACAGCAGATAGTGGCTCACATACCTTACAAGGACGATACCCTTTTCTCAAAGCATCTTGGGTCGTATGGACAAATTCAACATTTTCTTTCTTAGGCTTTCTCGCCCTACAAGTTGGTCTACAAAATATTCCAGTTGTTTTAACACAAGCTATGAATGTTCCTTCAAAAGAAGAGTCTTTATCAACAAGCGCTTTATACATTTTAGAGTGACTTAATTTCTTATTCATAAATTAACTTTATCTCTTATAGAAATGCTCAACAACCGAAAACTTATCAACTATTTTCTAGTTAGACTTGCACTGTTACATTTAATTAGTAACAGAATATATCGCTCTCATTATTGTAAGTTATTAAAATAACACGTGTAAATACATCTAGCTCGATTTACCCAATTCTAAATAAAAGTAGGAATCGATATGGTTGAGTAATGAAATGGATAATACTAGCAACTTTATCATTAAATACTTACTCACTCGATATTAAGGATATTGAAAAAAAAGGCTATCAGGTCTATCGAATAAAAAAGGATGAAAGTTATAAAGATGTTGTTACGAAGCTCTATAAGAAAACAAATCAAAAACACATGACTGAAGAAGAGTTCAGTAAGATCTTAAAAAAATGGAATCCTCATCTAAATAAAGTTAGCGACTTTACAGGGCAATATATTTATAGCAATTACCCCTACTCTCCCCAAACTGGTTATCAATGGGCCCCTGATTTATACCAAAGTGAGAACCTAGCAATGAATCGAGTCCGTTATGAAGGGTTTGATGGTGCGATGGGACTCAGATCAGACTTAATTAAGACCACGAAACGAAGTCCAGCGAATACAAAGTCAATTATAGAAAATGTTGACGAGAACCGAATATTTACATTTGCACACATAACTACCTCACGAGGTAGCTTTAGCGATGAAATACTTGGCAACAAAATTCAAAGTCAGCAAAACTCACCAATCACAATTGGCGCGGGTATATCCTTTCTTCCAAAGTCCTTGCCTAAATACTCATTTGTAACTTCGCTATACTTTTCATCTTTAAAAGCATCTGATGTTAATGATCCATCAACAACAGTGACGAATACAAACCTTGACCTCGCTCCAGAGATTGGTGCTAATTTATATATACAAAGAAATTATACTAAGAATTCAACTAATATCTATGCAGGGCTAGATTACGAGCAGTTCAATACCTTTAACTTTGACAAAGTTATCAATTCGGAAACTACAGAGTTAAAAGCAATTCAGCAAAAAGTTATATATAGCACTATTGGTATTGGATATCGTTTTAAGTTTGAGAAACCTGTACAAGTAAAAGTTAGCTACTCGTTAGGTATATTAAGTGATACAGAACTAAAAGGTAATAAGTATATGGTCTACTTTAACCAAAGAATTACGAATAGATACTGGTATCACCTTCTTTTTAAGAAGCATAATTTATCAGATAACAGTAGAGAGACCACAATTAGCCGTTATGGAATCGGAGTTGGGATGAGCTTTTAACAAAAGTGTAACAGTCAGAATGTAACACGCACTTATCTTACCGATATTACACAATTAGAACATTTTTGTGAACTCAATGAAAAGTACCACTATCCGATATTTAGTACATGATAATAATAAAAACTCTATCACTACTTTTCCTACTCACTTCATGTATCGACAAGGGAAGAATTGATGTTTCATTAATAAAAGCAAATAACATTGTTAGTGGCTTAACTGTAACTCCACAAAGAATATCATTAAGAAGTGGTGATACTTATAAGTATACTGTTACAAATGGTGTATCACCTTATACAGGTTTCCCTTTAGGTATTGGATCATTCTTAAATCCTAATTTAGAATATAGTATACCTACTTCTATGGCGCCGTTAAATCATTCAATAAATATAACAGGGTCAACTGGCCTCTCTGCAAATGTCGATGTTGATATTATAGGTTTTGAACGTGGATTCTTACTAGATCAACCAATGTCCTTTGGTGATCAAAACTATCCAATGGCAATGGGAAAAACATTAAATGGTGATCTCTATGTCTCCTCGGTTGTTGGAGATACTCCTGGTTGGGAGAGGTGGCTAACTTGGAGAAGTACAGACGAAGGCTTAAACTGGGAAAAAAGCGACGAATTTATTCAATTTGAGGAAGGTGAAACTCATCCTATGGGGATTACAAATAAAGCAAACGACCTGTATGTTTGTGGTTATGGCTGGGATACAAGTGATGGAATCCATGAATGGTTCGTAAGAAAAACAAGTGATTCAGGAACAACATGGAACACATCAGATCGATGGAAATTAGATACTGGAAATAATTCTTGTCATGATATGGCCACTGATACTGGCACAGGAAATATCTACGCTGCAGGATATGCATACGCAACAGGGCCTGGAGACTCTGCAATAATTAGGCAAAGTACTGACGATGGAAATAGCTGGTCAACAATAGCAAACCTAACAACACATAATAGATTTGTAAGTATCATGACATCACCCACAGGAGTTGTTTGGGCAGTAGCTAGAAACGACTCTAACAACTCTACTGAATTATTTAAAGGTACATATACATCATCATGGACTTGGAATGGCCCATACAGCATGGGTGTTTCAAACCTACCTAGTGTCGCATATCAAAAGCATGGTGATCTTCATGTTGTCTCTGATACAATCGCGTATTACACAGGTCAATTATCTGGCCGCTGGGTTGTTCAAAAAACAACAGACTCAGGTTTAACATGGGCCAATGTATATACAGATGCTTCAACGACAGAAGGAGTTAGCATTAAAATACTAGGTACTGGTGAGATTGTATCTGTTGGAAAAAGATATACAAGCCCAAGAGCATTTGAAGTTATTAGAAGTACCGACAACGGATCAACGTGGACAAAAACAATATCTGATACAACAAATTCTCGTGGTGGAACACATCTCTTTGAATGCAACGACAATTCAGTTGTAGCAATAGGAGTAGACTTTAATGTTCATAACCAAATATATGTTTATCGCTCAACAGATAAAGCATTAAGTTGGTCTCCAAGAGGACAAATAAACTATCTTAGCTACCTATTCTCAGAAACCTATGACTACAAAGAAGATGCTTTTGGAAATATCTTTACTACCGGCCATGTTGGAAAAACGGACTCAAATAACAATGACACCTGGGCCATTATGAAAAGTTCAGATGGAGGAACAAGCTGGTCACAGAGCGACGTCTTAACGAGTCCTTCTGCAGATCTACATTCCTACTCTGTAGAACCTGCAAATGGAAACTATGTTTACGCAACAGGTTCTAATGGAACAGATCTCATACTTCGCCAGTCTTCAGATAATGGAAATACATGGTCTACACTGGAAAGTTTCTTTATTCCTGGAACTACTAGCATAATCAACACATTAATAACATCTGACTCAGTTGGTAATGTCTATTACACAGGGTACTTTAATTACGGATTTACTGATCCTGTATTAAGAAAGGCATCATCTAATGGTACTATTCGTACAACGGAGACGACATTTCCTATTAATCCAGGAAGCACTCATTTTTTTCCTAAGCACCTTAAAGCATTTGCTGACAACAGTCTTTGGATTGGCGCCGTAGAAAGAGATGCGGGGGTCTATACAACTGTAATATATAGATCAACAGACCAAGGTAGTACATGGACAGAAACAATGCGCAGAACTGGAAATTCAAGCTCTGTTAAAATTTTGAGAGCAAGTAATGGTGATATTTACGCTAGTAATCTAGGAAATGTTTCACTTTCCTCAGATAACGGTCTTAGCTGGACTGACATATACACAGGCTCTCTAGGAACGACAAAAGACTTACTTCTTGGAAGTGACAACCTTATCTACATAAAGACTAGTGACAAAGTAATATCTTACTCTAATACTTTGACTGACTGGTTTGAGGTCTGGGATCTTAACGATGTTCTAACTATTAATTATCCATACACAACTAAAATGTATAACTGTTCTGCCAGTGATCTCAACGTTTGCATTATTGTTGTAGAAATACAAAGTGTTTTAGGTGGTCCCAATTATATCTGGCCACTAAAAAAACAATAAGTTTAAAACTACTTATTTCTTATCTTCATAGACCCACACCATTCGGTCTAAGAACCACATTTTGCCAGTATACAGAATGATTGTAGAGAGAAGACACATCGTTACGTCTTGAGCGTATACGGACCTAATCAAGAACAGGAAACCGATAAACGATATAGCTGTAGAGAATCTTACAACAGTGCTGTGTTTATTTATTATTCTACTATCCCTATCATTTATCCATATTTTCTCCCCTAGTACTGCTTTTGATGCCCAGGATTCTTGAGTGTTTGGTCGAGAAAAAAGTCGAGGGTTAATCCATAACCAAGCAACTAAAATTAAAATAGGGATTAATGAATAAATACCGATGTGATGAGCACTCCAAAAAGCAAGAATAAGAAATGGTAGGGAGGCAAACCTAGTCCATACACTCCAAGGGTTTGAATGTTTATCCCAAACCTCATCTGTCATTCCAAATACTTTCTGTATGCTTTTCATAAAAGTCTCCTTACAAGCATTTATTATACCTTAAGAAATAAAAGAATAGAAAGAGTTCATCACGACATGCTAAGATCAATCTTCTAATCTTAGGAAATATTTATGATAGATATAAAAAATATAATAATTAAAGAAATTGATATTAATGAAACAGAATTACTAAGAAGTGCGCTCGCTATGATGAACCGTACTCAAGGAGATAGTCTTTTTAGCATGAGCTATCTTACAAGTAAGATAGAGAGTAAAGATGCTTTAGCGCTTGGAGCATTTATAAATGAAGAGCTTATTAGTGTTGGCTGTGCAGAATTAATTTCAAACTATTCATACTATACTCCATTTGAAGCTGGAATTACTGAAAGACTTAAAGACAAAACTGTTGGTTCATTATGTACTCTTTGCGTTCGAGAAGACTATCAAGGCAAAGGTATCGGGCAACTTGTATCAAAGAAAAGAATACAATGGCTAGAACAGAGAGGCTGTGATTTTATTCTTGGAGTATCATGGAAAAGTGGACTAAAGCATACTTCAAATAGAGTATTTGAAAAAATGGGGTTTGAGTTAATCAATACTGTTGACGAGTTCTTTAAAGAAGATGCGATAAAGTATCCATTTAATTGCCCTGGTTGTAAGGTTCACCCTTGTCTATGTTCAGCGGCGCTGTATCAGTTTCATTTTTAAATATACAATTAAGTAAAAGATGATAACAAAGAGAAAGGGCCAAATTCTAGGCCCTTTTTCTTTTATTTTAAATATTCTTATAAAGAGACTTTGCTTCTTTTAGATCGATATCTAAATAACTCATAATTGTAAAAAGAATATTTCTAGTTGATGAAATTTCTAACTTATCTGCATTCCTCAATAGTTTACATTCTGGACCACTCTTCGCCATATATGCTGTCTTTATAGTCGTAAAATCTTTTTTTACTACATCCTTTACTTCACCAACAATTTCACCATTGATTTCTTGCCACTCTTTACTTAGAACTATTTCTCCTTTTGAGTAATAGCTAATTCCTTCTAAAGAATAATGATTAGGTCTTTTAGTAGTTGATTCACATTTACCTACTTTGAATAGAATTCGTGAAGTTTCATACTTACAAAATGTTACTGAATCACTTACTTGCTCACAGTGTGATGCGATTACTGATGATGATGATAATAGAGCTAATCCTAATAGTAGTTTCTTCATTAAATTTCCCCTTTAAATTGCTGAGTTGTTGTTTTGTTGTGTTGAAACGATTTATATCAGAAAAAGGGAAATAAACTACAAAAATACACATATATGAACACAATATATACCCTAAAATGTCACCAAGAGTTCACTTTTGAGTACACACTATTCAAATTAACCAGCGAAGTTTTGTAAAACTACTATGTATATCCTTTGTACACCTTCTATATATCTTACAGGAAAGAGTATTTTTGTGCCCTGTACATGAGAGGATAAGGTCAAATAATTTAAGAATTTAGGAGAAGTTATGAATAAGTTAATCATAGGATTCACATTAGTTATTGGTCTATCTGTGCAAGCGGGCCCCTTTAGTACTTGTTATGAAAAACTTAGAAGTGAATCATTCAGTAAAATTGCTTCTGCTGAAAATTGCGAGGTCGCAACATCTGGATTTAGTGCCTGTTACGACAAGCTCAGGGCAGAAAGATTTCATAAATTAACAGCTGCTACTCAATGTAAGAGTGCAAAGCCAAGTTTCTCTGAGTGCTACGATATGTTAAGAAGTGAGAGCTTTAACAAAATTGCTGCCGCAAAATATTGCGATAGTAATAAAGAGGAATAATGAAAAAAATAGCTCTTACGATAACAATATTTTTCAATATGATATCCTTTCAAACTCTGGCAGTTTCCAAAAATGTCATGGCACCCTTACAGGTTAAGGATTTCTCGAAATTCGATAAAGAGCTAAAGAAAATAAAGGAACTTGGTGCGCATGCTGTTAGTACAGATGTCTGGTGGGGTCTGATAGAAAAAGAAGACGGTAAGTTTGACTGGAGCCATTATCAGAAACTAAGTGATATTATCATCTCAAATGGTTTACAATGGGTTCCAATCCTTTCATTTCATCAGTGTGGAGGAAATGTCGGAGATAACTGTAATATTCCGATCCCCTCTTGGCTTTGGAATAAATACTCGCATCTAGATATTGCATATAAGAGTGAGCAAGGAAATACTTCAAGAGAAGTAATTTCGGCCTATGCAACTCCCTATGTTATTAGTGAGTACAAAGACGTATTCTCAAGCTTTAAAGAGTCCTTTAAGAATAAGATACACAATATTCAAGAAATAAATATTAGCCTTGGACCAGCGGGAGAACTACGCTACCCAAGTTATAACTCCCACGATAAGAACAGTGGATACCCAACAAGAGGATCTCTTCAGTCTTACTCAAAGCTGGCGATTAAATCATTTCAAAAATATATTACGAATAAATATGAAAATATAAACAACCTTAATAGCGCATGGGGATTCGGTCTAAAAGAATTTAAACAAGTTTTTCCACCTTCTCCAGAGCTCTTCTTTCCAAATAATGAGCAAAACTCTGCCTATGGAAGAGACTTCTACGATTGGTATGCATTGAGTTTAAGGGAACATGGAAGGCTAATTCTAACAGAGGGAATAGCTACTTTTAGAGAGTATGGTCTTGCTATTGGAGCTAAAATTCCGGGTATCCATTGGAGAATGGCCTATGGAGCGGATAGATTAGCAGAGTTAAATGCAGGACTAATTAATCCAAGACAAGAGCTTTGGAATGATGACAAAGGCCACGGCTATAGTGAGATGATTAAGTTATTCTCAGGTTTAAAGAAGTCACAAAATTACAATAATCTTATTCTACACTTCACATGCTTAGAAAAAGATAATGGAGAACAGGGATCGTATGCAATGAGTGATGCAAAGTCTCTCGTATATAGAATCGGACATCTTGCAAAAAAAGAAGGGGTAGAAATAAAAGGTGAAAACGCACTGGCGGGCCCAATGCAATCACAAAGATCATGGGATAATATCCAAGATGCCTTGATTTATGGAAACTACTCAGGGATTACAATTCTTAGAATTGGTGATGTTCTAAAGTCGCATCTCTCACGAGATAACTTCCATAAATTACATTAGAAAAATTTTCTCCATACCTTATGAATAAGCTTTTTTTCATGTAATTTCTTAATCGCCGACTCAATTTGATCAATCATTACTTTTGGCGTTTTCTTACTGTAAATAATCCACTGAGGAACAGTTCTAAACTTTGTTGGTATTACCTTTAATGGTAGCCCACTATCTGAGATCATATAATTCAAGCCAAGGTCATGATAATAGAAATAACGTAAATTTGTATGCGCCAACTCTTTGAAGGCTTGACTAAAACTAGTGTATCTATCGTTAAGACGTATTCCTCTATGATTCTTTAAAAACCTTGCTGAGCTTGTACCATTATATGCTCCTACTACAATATCTTTAGAAATAAGGTCACTAATACTTTGAGGAATGAATGTTTCATCCTTTTTTGCCGCTACGACATTGCTTACATAATAGACCGGAAGCTTAGAGTATATAAACATCTTCTCTCTTTTTTCGTTTCGACCTGCTCCACAGTAAACATTCCCCTGCCCACTGTCTAACATAGAAAGGATTCTCTTAATGGGATAAAGTTTTTCATCGATATAGATTTTCTCACTACTTCCCACAATTTGCTTTTTGATTAAGAAGTAGATTTCATCACAAAGACCAAGACGTTTAGAAGTCTCAGGGAAATATTTAGGTAGAGAGTTTTGTTTAAGAAAACGAACACTATGACCAGTTTGGGCCATAACAAATGTATTCACGAGAATTAGAATTAAAGTTTTCATAGTGTAAGCATATCAACAAAATCAACTTACGAAAACACTTTCTAAGATAAATCCTAAGAAGTGCCCTCTAAAAAGAGGGCACTTTATTATATTTTTAACTTAAATGACATTCTCACCTTGTCTTTAATGGCCTTATCTCCAAGCCCTTTAAAGAAGTTTGTTGAATTATATTTTACACCAAACTTTGTTCTATCAAACTCGAAGTTAACATCTAAGTTACTTCCCTTTTTCTTCACAAGTAGAATAATTTCATCCTTCTTATCTTTGATAAAGAGTGTCGCTCTAACCTTGTTAGCGCCTTCAACAAGCTTAACTGAATCTCTAACAGCTAATTTAGATTCTGGAAACTTATTAACTGAAAAGAAGTCGTCATTTTTTAAATGAGCATCTAGCTTTAATGCCCACTCCCCTTCTATATCTGTAGTTCTTATCGTATTCATATCTGCGACAATTGTAGCATTTCCTAAAACGCCATCTTTTATATTAAGCGAGCCTTTCTTTATTTTAACAACACCACTGTGACCATTGCCAATAACTTTGTCCCCAATCCAACTAATGTCTTTAGACTTAAGATCAATCATCTTAGAAAAAACGAGTGCCTGGATTAATACAAGGGTAATGACTTTAAATAATTTCATGTTTGTCTCCTATCTTTTCATTACAAGATGTAAACCATCTCTTACTGGAAGTAATACTGACTGAAGATCTTCACGATCAGAAATCAGCTTATTTAATTTTTTTATTGTTTTCGTCGACTCTTCAGTGGGATTATCTTCAAGGACACTTCCACCCCAAAGAGCATTGTCTACTGCGATGATTCCACCTTTGTTTAATAGCTCAAGTCCCTTTTCGAAATAGTTAATATAGTTAACCTTATCAGCATCTATAAAAATCATGTCAAAACTACGTGAAGTCTTTGTCATATAATCTAGAGCTTGCCCTAGCACTAACTCAATTTTCTTGCCATCTTCACTTTCTGCCCAGACTTCTTTAGCTACAGACACAAACTCGTCATTTATATCCAAAGTTACAAGGCTGCCATCTTCAGGTAAGGCCTCAGCCATGCTCAAGGCCGAATAACCAACAAATGTTCCTACTTCAAGAACATTCTTTGCTCCTATTAACTTCAAGAGAAACTTCAAAGTCGCGTTCTCGAGTCCTCCAGAAACCATCATTGCCCAGTCAGGGAATCTTTCCTTGGCCAACAGTCTGATCTTCTCACAATGCTTACTTTCACTCTCACTAGTATTCGTACAATATTCATTTATTAACTTAGCATCCATAATATCTCCTTATAGTACTCAAATTATATAGATCATCTATATCGATTAATAGTATAATTAATGAAACAACACTATCTACAGAGGCGATACATATGACAGAAAATCAACTAGTTATAATTGATTCAATCGTTAGAACAGGAAGCTTTAAGCAGGCCTCTATAGAGCTTAGTAAATCTCAGTCCTCTCTAAGCGTTGCTATAAAGAACTTAGAAGAAGAGCTTGGTTTTCTCATATTTGATCGCTCTGACTATCGCCCTAGTATCACCGAGAAAGGCAGTATCTTCTATACACGTTCCTTAAAATTAATTGAGCAATATGCAACTCTTTATAAATTTGGAAAAGATCTCGGGCAGATAGAAAAACCTCTAATTAAGATCTCAATAGACTGTGTAATCCCATTCAGTAATGTTTTAAACATACTTAATACATTTCAATCTTCGAGTCCCAATACCAAGCTACAAATAAGAACTGATGCTATTGATGGAGGATTGGACCAACTAAATGACGATAGTGTTGAGATGGCAATTATTCCCAACATTGGAATCCCTAGCTATATACACAAAGAAAAGATCACAACGATCAACTTTAGACCATGTATTAGCCCACAAGCTTTTAAACGACTTAACGGTGACTTTGAAAAACTTCCAAGAATAGTTATTAATAGCTCAGCTCAACAACCTCTTAGACAAACAAACTTAATTCAAGAAGAAACAGAAATATGGCAAGTGAACGATCATAATTACAAATCCCTATTGATTAAAAATGGTCTAGGCTGGGGCAACTTACCTATTCAAATGTTTAATGAAGATATTGAAAATGGAAAATTAATCATATTAGATAACGCCGCGACTTTAGAAGATATAGATTTTTACATAGCAAGAAAGAAAACAACTTATCTAAGTGAAAGCTCTAAGCAGTTATGGAACTTGATAAAAGATGAGTTCCATTAATCAGATATTAATTTAACGTCTAATTAGTATAGCTTGAGAGAATGCGGGAATAGCGGCCAGTCTCGACAAGTTCCTTCAAACCTTCGTTGAAGTCTTGCCTCACTGTCTCACTCTTAAATAGAACACGATAATGAGAGGGAGAAAATAAGTTATGAATCTTAGCTTCCTTATGGACGTCAATTTTCTTACTATTTTTGTAATGATATAGAAATATATTCTTATCAATCACGATAGCGTCTACTCTACCTCTTAATAGCATTGCAACTTGGTTCTCTTGATTATTCACTTCACTATACTTACGACATGTATCTGTAGCATATGAATAATCATCACCTAGATATCTCTTGGAGTTTTGAAAAGACAAGATATTCTTCATTTTAAAATGACTCAAATTATTTATTATGACCTTATTCTTAGCGAGACTCACAACTACATTTTGATATGTAATATATGGGTTTGAAAGAAACATTCCTCTAGTATTAAAATTCTCACTAATTGTTAACGCCCCATCAATTCCATCTTTTTGAACATGTCTAAGAAGTCTTGCAAGTGGAACATAACGAGGAATTAACTTGTGTCCTTTGATAGCTAGCGCTTCTTTAACAATTTCGTATTCAATTCCTCGTTGTGAATTCTTAAAAATATACGGGGGTAATTCGTCTCCAATAGCAAGACGTAGGTCTTTTGCCCATACTGTCGATAGTAATAGGCCATAAGTAAATATAACGATCTTAAACATTCATTCATTATAGTTTAAATCTCAATTACAAATATTTCAGCGATAAGTATCCGAAATTTAAGGTAGAAGATGTAGATTAGAGAACTATTATTGCCAAGAAATCCGGCTTTTTCATAAACCTAGTGACTTTATAAGTGCACTTTCGCCATTATCAGAAAACCTAAAAAAGAGTTCAGGCTCAATAAGCTCCAACTCCATCAGTAGAAGCTTCCCCTCTGATCTGACAACATCAACTCTTGCATAGCTCCACTCATATTCTACTTTTGATAAAATATTATCTATATAAGTTAGCTCTTCTTTTGAAGCGATATAACGCTTAACCTTTCCACCATGTTCTTCTTGAATTCTAAAATCGCCATTACCAGCTGATTTAATTACACTATGAGAGTAACGATCTTTAAAATAGAGAAATGATATTTCCCCTTCTGAGAGAATATCTTTCATAAAAGGCTGAATTATAACTTCTCTTCCTAATAGGACCGAGGCATCGACTACTGAGTCCTTTGAATCGAGTAAGAAAGTGTCATAACCACTAGCACCGACAAGAGGCTTAAGCACTAAAGGGTACTCGATCTTAGATTTAGCAATACATTCATGACTGTAATTCTTAGAAATATAAGTTGGAACGACTGGTGCTTTGTCGTTATAGAGTTCCACAAGATAAGACTTATCCATATTCCATTTAATTGTATCAACAGGATTGATCGTTTTAATATTACGCTTATTAAAGTCTTCAAGTAGCGCTCTAAACTGAGCTTCTTTCTTTGTATAATCCCAAATAGTTCTAAATAGTACTATCGAGTTATCAGGAATAATATCTTCATCCCAAATAGATATTTCATAATCTATATCATTCTCTTTACATGCTTCTATAAGTTTTTTGTCATCATAGAATAAGTCAGCGTGCTCTTTACTTGTTAAAATATAAACTTTCATTTCTAATCCTATTTAAATAATTAATAAAAATTGTATCACAACAACAGTACTTAGCTGTTAACAATGGCCATATCTTTAGCTTTCTCAACATTATCACTCGCGACATCCTTTCTATTAGCGAAATAGACCATTCCAACAACAATAAATGAAACAATAAAATCTAACACACTTAATTCTGCACCAATAAGAAAATACGAAAGTATAAGAGTGAACGTTGGTTGTAATAGTTGTACTTGTACTCCTTTGGCAGTTCCAACTTTAGAGAGACCACTATAAAATGGAAAGAAACCTAAGAACTGGCTCATTATTGATAAGTATGCAATGCCTATCACTGAAGTAATTTCTAATTCTGATAGATTAGGCAAATCAAGGAAGAAGTACCCTACAATTGCAAAAGGCAGTACAAATATATTTGCTAGAGATACAGCAACTGGTCCCGAAGACTTTCGAGATAATTGTGCTCCATATGAATACCCTACTGATACAATTCCAATTGCAACAAAAATTAATGGCAAATGATATGTTATCGAATTAAGAGCAGTAAAGCTATATACTATAACAGTAGAAGATCCAAGGCCTGCAAAGAATAAGAAATTCGATTTTACTTTTTCTCCAAGAACAAAAATAGCAAACAGTGACGCCCCAAGAGGAATTAGCCCCAAGGCTACAGATCCAAAACTAGCAGGAAGTCCTCCAAGAGAAATACTGAGTAATAATGGAAATAGTCCCATACCAAGTGATGCCTTCCAAATCGTTCCACTCTCTTGCCATAGTAATGATACCTTGGACTTCTTTATAATAAATGCGAGGGATAAGCTTCCACCAATTAAAACCCGAAGTGTACCAATTTGAACTGGTGTGAAGCTTTGCAATGCCATTTTTGTGAAAGGAACTGTTCCTGCAAATATAAGGACTCCTAAAAGTATATAAATAAAGCCTAAAATTTCTTGTTTCTTTTTCATGCCTTAACAATAGGACAGTATGATGTTATATAACAGATACAAATTTTCTAAATCTGGAGCATAACAGATGAAAAACTATAAATATCAAGAGTTATACGATCAATTAGAGAGAGGAATATCTCAAGGTGAATACGAAGTAGGAGATAAATTGCCTTCTCTTCGTTTTATGGCGAATAACCATGGGCTTAGTATCCAAACAGTTATGACGACCTATCATAAGCTGGAAGAAAATGGATTAATAAAGGCCAATGAAAGGTCAGGATACTCTATTCTCGATACCCCTAACAATAAAAGCTACATTGATAATCAAACCTCCTGTAATGGAAAACTGGCAAGACCACTGGACGATATTGAGCTTCTCGAAAACTTCTTCGAACACAGTAATAATGAGAAGTTTGTAAATTTAGGTTCCTTGATCCCACATCCGTCATTCTTCAATAAAACTCAAGTGAATGGTGAGATTAGAAAACTTTTAAATCAGGATAGTGGATCATTCTTTAATTATGGAGAGCCTCAAGGTAATAAGAAATTTAAAAAATTTCTATTAAATAAGTACGCTAAGAATAAAAGTGCTGAACGAGATTGCTTCACAACAAACGGTACATTAAACTCTATTTTCCTAGCATTGTCGGCAGTATGTAAGCCAGGGGATGTCGTTGCAATTGAGTCCCCGATCTATTTTGGCTTCAAGTTCATGTTAGAATCACTAGGAGTAAAAACTCTCTCAATAAAGTCCTTACCTCATACAGGAATGACTGTTGAACAATTAAAACGTGTATACAAGAAAAACAAATTCAAAGCGATTATTCTAATATCTTCCTTTTCTAATCCAACTGGTGCCTTAGTAAGTAATGATGAAAAAGAAAAAATAGTACGCCTAGCTGAAGACAAGAAGTTTTTCATTATGGAAGATGACGTATACGGAGAGCTTCACTTTAACAAGCAACGTCCACATCGCTACCTTGATTACGATAAAACGGGAAAAGTATTCTATTGTAATTCAGTAAGTAAAATAATCTCACCTGCTTTAAAAGTTGGATGGTTAATAATCCCTAAAGAATACACTAGAAAAATCAACATACTCAAGCTTGGACAACTTGGCGCAATTTCTCCGGCCCTAGAAGAAGTTGCCAAGAACCTTCTAAAGTCAAAGAAAATTCAGCTAAAAATAAGAAGGTCAGCTAAGACATATCAAGAGAATATTTCTAAAGTTCAACACTACTTTAAACAATATGGAGATGGGAAATTCAAAACATCTAATCCTCAAGGTGGTTTCTGCTTATGGATTGAAGGACCAGCTGAACTAGACTCTTTGGATCTTTATTCAAGATTGCTTGAAGACAAAATTGTAATCGCCCCAGGTGCATTGTTTTCAACCTCAGGGCAATTTAATAACTTCTTTAGACTGAATTGCGCATTTGAAGATTTTTCGGCCATTAAGAAGAGTTTTTTTAAAATAATTGAACTAGCTTCATTGTAAAAGCTAGATTTTTACTAAAGTTCAGTTTACTGATAAGACAACTTTCCCAACCCTTCCTCTCTTGGTCATATATTTATGCGCCTCTACGACTTTTTCGAGAGGAAATACTTTATCTACGATTACTCTTAATTTTCCTTGATCAACTAAATAATTCAGTTTATTCAGATATTCATTAGAAGGGCTCATGTAGAATAAATTTATCTCCGCATTCTTAGGCCAAAGTTCTTGTAAGTTTTGAGGTGGTGAATAATCCGCTAAAGACACTATTCTCCCATAAGGCAAAAGAATCTCTGCGGAATCAGATATTGTACTTCCTCCAATAGAGTCTAGAACCAGATGTACTCCATCTTTAGTAGCTTCTTTAAGATTCATTATGAAAGAAGGGTCTTCATAATCTAAAGAAACGTTTGCTCCTAGTGATTCTAGCGTATCAAGGTTTTTCCTTTTTCCCGTTGCAATAACTTTAGCACCAATTGCGTGCGCAACTTGAATAGCAATGTGTCCAACTCCTCCAGCACCAGCATGGATAAGAACGATTTCATCTTCTTTTAATCTTCCTCGAGTAATAAGTGACTCCCAAGCAGCAGATCCAGCTAAAGATAAGGCTGCAGCTTCATTATAGTCAAGACCATTAGGTATTTTAGCTACAAACTTTGTCTCAACTACAGCATAGTCACCATAAGTCCCCACCCCATTAAATATTTGAGGTACAAAATATACCCTATCACCAACGGTGAATTCGCTATCATTGCTTCCCACGGACTCCACAGTCCCTGCGCCATCAAACCCCAATTTAAAAGGAAGAGGAGTAAAATCTTCATAATGACCTTCTCTAATTTGTATATCTACAGGATTAACAGATGATGCTTTAACTTTAATCAATAACTGACCTACTGAAGGCCTAGGCTTTTCATCTTCTACAATTTTGGCTACTTCTGCCGATCCATATTCGTTAATTTGCACTGAACGCATAAACCTCTCCTTCCTTAGTCCCTAGTAAATTCTGCAATTATAGTTGTCGCTTCTACGGAAGGCTCAAAGAACTCATCTTTAACTTTCAAATAATCAACATCTGAGAAAAAGCTATTCATCCCATCTTTATCCTTAAAGTAGATGACAAAAACTCTATCTATTGGCGCTTCACTTTCTGATTTTAAAGTTTCCTTAATCCAAAAATCATAACTAAACCCGCCCCCATATTCTGATAAGATCGGCTTCATAGCGTCTCTATATGCCTGATACTTAATTGAATCTTTAATTTTTAAGCCTACTAATACTTCATATCTCATTTTAACTCCTACATTGTTATGTACTACTTAGTACACAATATCACAAAACTTGACCGTTTTGTACTAAATAGTACATAATTTAAGTTAGGTGGTAAAAAGTATGGCAAGACCAAGAAATTTTAACAAAGATGATGTTTTAGAAGAGATCCTTAGACTTTTTTGGAGTTATGGGACAAGTAACCTGTCATTAGACCGAGTCGCGAAGGAGTTAAAACTCAGTAAAACAAGTCTCTATAGTGCTTTTGGAAACAAGGATTCTCTGATACTTCATTGTCTCGATTTATATGAAAAGAGCTACGAAAAAAAAATGCTTGCTAGTTTTAATGGGAAAAATATTAGTGATTGTATATATAATTTTCTAAAATACTCCAAGGGTCGATTTGAGGACACAGGTACACCTAAAGGCTGTTTTATGATCAATTGCCTTCTAGAAAAGGATACCTTCAATAAAAAATTAGAAGATAGAATTTCTGAAATAAACGAAGATTTTATGAGAGCTATTAAAACATCAATATTAGAAATGGACCCTAAGATAAAAACAAAAAAACTAAATGATTTAACAGATCTCACAATTGTTACATTATTTGGACTAGCTAATGCTTCTAGAATGAACTTTTCCTTAAGTAGCTCCCATCTGAAACTACTCGACACAATAATTTAGTTACAAACACATGGGTAGCAGCATTAGCCTATGTCGTAGATTAAGAGGTTAAGATAAATTAAGCTTATAATTTTTTGGACATCGTCTTTAGTCCTTCCACTATTTTATCTTTTATCGATTTATCAAAAAGATCGGAATAATTTATATTATTCCAGACTTCGTTGTTTATAGTTTCTAATAGATTATCAATAATTTCATTGGCACGATCTTCACTTAAAAAACATTGTTTTGCTGTTTCGAGGAAGTGTCTTCTCCCTATGTCTTTAACTTTGTAATGATTCGATTTACCTATAGATAGGGCCATCTTATATTTCCCTACAGATATTTGTTTTTTGTCTAAGGCCGGAAAAATTGAAAGTATGTCGTACAGCTGTGTTAATCTGTGTCCCTCTTGAACATACTCTATTGAATAGTTTTTTGCATGACCATCAATAGCGCCGAGTAGATAGAAGGTAACTAACGATTTAAAAAGTAATTCTAAGTCTTCCTGCCTATTAACACTAGTTTGCAATATCGATGCAAAGTCTTTAACGCTTGGGCTACCGTCCGCTTGATATTTTTTACTTGAAAAATATCCAAGTGCTTGGCACATATCTTCTTGGGCCCTTCTATAGATAATTCCATCTTTTATTATTCTATCAAATCTTTTAACAACAAGAACAAGCTCGTTATCAAAGTTTTCCAGATCAACGTCAGCAATATTGAGGCCCATTTCTTTACATAGTTTCATACAAAAGTACTCATTATGCACACTTGTTCTCATATCTAATCCACCTGTTTCAAATTTCATCGGTGGTTTAATAATATGAGTAGTAGGAGTTAATCCTATTGGACGTTGCCATTTATTTTTCCAAAACAGTAATGCTGTTTTTTCTTGAACACCGGCTAGAGAGATTCGAAAATCTTCAAGCTCCGAGCCCATACCTAAAGGTTGAGATTTAAGGTTTCTTATAATATTTCCAATATCTTTGTTGGTGAGATCTTGACCTTCTGGTGGTTTGTCCTTAAAAAGTTTAGTATCTATTTGTTCTGAAAAAACAAGAGCACCTATACAATCATGTCCTATGGCCATTAAAAGATCGAAATGCTCAGAGCTATTAGCATTAACTTTCGCTGCTATTGATTCTCTTACTTCACTTAAGTCGGGAAGTAGATTCTCAAAGTATGTTCTAGCTTTCTCACCCTTGTAGGGAGTTGTTAGCAATGGAAGACTTTGGGATATTGCAAAACCGCCATTTACCCACTCTTGGGTGTATGTAAAGCTAGTTGACCCATCAGGGCCCTTTACATATTTACCAATGTGGTAACCTTGCAAAAAAATATTTAAATTAACCGTTTGTGCTTTTCTCCCCATTATCCGTTACTCCCAAACCAAGCTTATTTTATCATTTGTGCTTTTTTGAGAATCATCTTCATTTTTTATCTCTACACTGAGGTTAAGAGTAGACGCGATGACTAGTAGTATATCAAGCCTAGGAGAAGCCGTAAGGTTCTCAATCATGGCAATCTTCTTTTGGGTTACTCCCACAAGCTTTCCAAGCTGTGCTTGAGTTAGCTCTTTATTTATTCTTGCTTGTTTAAGCATTGAAATAAACTGCTTTGTAGATCTAACATGTGCCATTTTGTCTCTCCATTAGTTATCCCACTTTAGGGATAAACCTACTTTATCCTCCTTTTGGAATAAATGCAAGAAATGCCAATTTGGGGATAAACACAACTTATCCCATTTTCGGGATAAACAAAAAAAAGGACTCCCTTCTATGTTGCCTATCCCTTTAATTTTACAAGTCTTTAGGATGTTGTCGACGAGTGGAAAAAAAGAAAAAGGATAGGACGAATTAATTATTAAAAACTATATGTTGAAATTGTAAATGCCTTTGAGGTTTTTATCTTAGAAGGAAGAGATTACTTTTAGATGATGGCTTCGTTTATTAAAAAGTAGATTAAGAAACTAGATGGTCTCCGCCCATGCTCAAGTGTCACTGTGGTGACATTGATCACAACGGAAAATGGTGGATTTTACCCTTAATAAATAAAAGCACTAGTTTAAGTTAGGTACGTCAACAACATAGCGGACGTGAGTCACATCCAGTCACATTAGAGAAGAAAAGAAGGGGCCTTGGCCCCTAATTAATTAATTTTAATAAATTGTTAGATTGTTCTAGTTTTGGAGTCACCCTAAACCCATCAGTCACCCCTTTCACATCCACTCCGGCCATACGGACATAGATTTGAAAAGTTTTAAAATCAGACCAGCCTCCCATTTTCATGACTTGGGTTGGCTCGGCACCTGAAGCTAAAACATGGGTGGCAAAGCAAGCTCTTAAAGTATGTAACGTCACATATTTTTCGATTCCTATCCTTACTAAAAACGCTCTAAGGATCTTTCCTCCATTACCATACTTCCAACCTCCAACTCGAGGTAGGACATTTTCGCTGTGAGGATTGAGTCTTCTAAGCTTTAGTAGGACTTCTTTTAAATCTTCTGAGATATGTGCATTTCTCCACTCTGAATTCTTAGTCGACTTTATGCTCTTTAGTCTTTGGCTATAAGATTTGCTAATTCTGATAATATTAGTTTCAAAATCTACATCCTCCCAAGTCAAAGCATAGAGCTCACCAGAGCGCATTCCTGTAAGTACTGCTAGCGCCCAAATATGACGCCAAGGGTGTTGTCTAACTTCAGCTTCGTATAAAAGCTTTCTTACTTCGTCTAATGTTAGAATAGGCCTGTAATCACTTTTCTCATTCTTGATAACTATTCCCTGCACAGGGCTTTTCAAGTTTTCAGTGATAAGACCTTCTTCTACACCCCAAGTCCAAACTTTACTAATAGATCCTTTGATCCTTTTAATACGGCTTGTACTGTAAGAGTTTGATGTAAGCTCATTAATAACATAGCGACCATCGGCCCGACCTAAGTCTTTAATGCGCTTATCTAACCAAGTAAGAGTATGATTGTATAAAGTATTTACGTGGTCATGAACAACATGTAATGGATATTCCTTACCTGCTAGTCCATTTTTAGCACTCATCTCCCAGCGATGAATTAACTCTTTCCAAGTAATTCCTTTCGCCTCGATACTTGCTACTAATTCGAAAACACGCTTAGTTAGCTTCTTTTCTTCTCTTCTTGCCTCTGCGTATGAATCGATTCCAGCCTTTGACCTCTGGACTCGAATTGATCGATCTTTACTACTTCTTTCTTGAACATAAACCCTATAAAAGGTTTGTCCATTCTTATCATAGCTTGAAATTCCCATAATATTCTCCTTATTAGTAAAAAGAGATATCTAAGGCTTGATCTAATTCTATTTTCTTAAAGTACAGTCTGCGATGAAACTTCCTGGCCCGTAATTGTCCTCTACAAACCATTTGTCTAATTGCACCTGTTGACTTTCTTAAATAGAATGCCGCTTCGGCCGTTGTTAACCATTCTAAATTTTTAAAGAGCAATGTAGATAAATCATTTTCTTCACCTACCTGTGTATAGTAACCTTGAACGCTAGCATTGTAACCAGTATTTTCCTTAATCAATCAGACCTCCTTAAATAGTTTAAACCTAATGTATTTTGTAACTTCTCTACCCTATAAAATATCTCCTCCTTCCTACAAGTTAACAGCTTCCCTACACAATTTATGTTCTTCCTAAACCATTTACTACTCCCACCTTCGCCCCATTATTAAATCTTTGACTCATAGTTATTAGCTATTATTGACCACTCTATCTCCACTCGTGGGGAGAGGGTGGTCAAAAATCGCGTCCAATAACGTATTGATTCAACTAGACTTTAATGAGTTGGGCGAAGGTGGGTGTAAACTTATGTAAACCTTCACATTACTTCAAAATCTGAAAAATAATGCCATTTTTGTGAAGATGAACTTAGTTTTTGATTTTAGAATTTACAATGAATACTTTTGGAAATTGAAAAGTAATGATTCATGAATAATAATTTGAATAATTGAATGGTGTAAGTTGTTGATTGATGGTTGAAAGCTATTCACGGTGAATAGAATGCAGCGAGAAGAAAAAAAGATCAAGGTCAGAGTACGTATTCACCACTCATGACCACATACGTCTAACTAAAAAGAGAATCCAAAGAGCTATCATAAAGTTCCATCAGGTCTTCCCAAATCAAAAGCAATGGAGATGCCATGACCTAAGACACAGCTACGCTTACCACTTTCTCAAGAATGGTGGCAACATGTATCAACTACAAGCACTGTTGGGACATAAGACCATCGGTATGACTATTGATCTCTATGGACAGCTCAGTGCTTTGGATGTTGGGGAGGTGGTGGTTTATTGATTAAATTGAGAAAGTCTTAAATCATTCATTATTCTCACCCAAAATGTCAGAAAGGTTTTGTTCAAAAAACAAATCAGTTTGAAGATGATTCTCGTAGTCTTCTTCATTATCCCTCAACAGCTTAAGCTGTTGAACGGCTCTCTTTTCATAGCGCTTATCTAAAGCATCATCATACATTTTCATCAAGCATGACTGCTCTGAATCCCTTGTTTCAGCTGCTTTCTTCTCACACCACAACTTAATTTTCTTTATTAAAGCTTCGTCTTTAGTGCCAAATAAGTTTCTGATCTCTCTAACAAAGTATAATTCACTCCAATACTCCTCAGCATCAGAATATGTCTTATTGAGTTCTACAAATTCAGGAATCTTTGCAAGTTCCAATTCCTCATAATCATCCAATAACAGGGTACAACTATTACACTTTAACTTTTCAGTATATAAAACAACTGGATCAAATTCACTAACTGCATCAGTTCTGTATATAGTGCCTGATAATAAAGCCTTACTGGAACATGCTGGGCAATCATAAAGCACCTCTTCAAATTCATTTTGAACCAATGGTATCTGAGTGTTAAATTTTTTAGAATTTCGTGCTGTATTTATTTTTCCTTTGACCTTTGCAAGGAGTTTTTCATTTTGATTATTATAAAAGTCAGACTCAGAGTAGTCTTTCCACATATCATGCAGCCCAGTATCTTCTGGAATACCAGCAAGTAATATTTCAAGAACTTTCATTGAAGAAAAAATAGTAGCTATGAAAACTACTGGATTATCAACACTCATTACAGAGTGAACAGAATTGTTTCTGACACTCTTTAGTTCACTAATATACTTTGAAAAGACACTACATTCCTTAGATTTATCAGATAAAATCGTACTGATCAGCACTATGCACCGGTCAAAAGATATTGACCTCATTTTATCATTTAATATATCTGACCAAGAGTCTGTCAGCAAAAATTCATCCTGACATAAAAGCGTTATATGCAATTTATCTGGAAGTTTCTCATAAACAAGTGTGAGAGATTTATTTGCGAGATAAGCTTTCATTGCAAGCTCAACTGCAATACAAACATTTCCAAGTATTGATTCAGTATGTTCTCTTTCACCATTTTCAGCTTCATGAAAAAGTTCTGCACCGATTTCAAAATAACTTGCCGATGATTTACACAATTGTTTAATATATCTTTCTTTATATTCTTTAACTGTTATCATCGCTCATCTCTCCAATTATCCATAAAGAGACTTTCCTATCCCTAATGATCAGTTGACTGATCTCTTAAACTCACATCAATGTGAGCATTGTTAATTATCTTTCACTAATTTTTTGATCTATAAATTCTTTAAGATTTGCAATGACCTGCTTTGATCTCAAAACAGGTTGAGGTAAATAATCTGTTTCAAAAGAGTTTTCATCATCATCCAAGTACATTATAGGTCCATATTCACTATTGTTATCCAATTTAAGATAAAGACCCCAAAAACCTCTTCTTGTACCTACTATTGACTGAAATTGAATATCTTCTTTCCTTGTTGAACCATAGAAATGTCTTAAGATTTCTAATTTTGAATCTGTAATGGTCATACTTGTATTAAATTTCCAAATAGCATATGCCATTAGTAATGTTTGTCCATTTAGGAAGACTGCCATAATTACAAGTTTTAAGGTAATTGGTCCTTCAAGCATGACTGCAATAGTAAGCCCTGCAGCAACGAACTGTGCTACAGCAACTCCGAATTGTAGTAAGTAAAAAGTACTTATAGTTTGTAGTTTTATTTCTTTCATCAATTCACCTTTCACTTACATACAGCTTCTTTTCCACCAAAAATCAATGCTTCAATATTTATTCCAACTGCAGTTCCAGCAGCCGTACTGACAGGTAACACAGGGGCAAGAATACCATTTGCAGAACCACCAACACCTGATGCAAGAATTTCATTACCATTAACCCCAGCTGGCCCTCTAAAAGCCAATTGAGAAAAAGCATTTGCAATAGAGCCACCTGTGAATCCAAAAATGGATGCTGTTGCACCAGATGCTAAGTAACCTACAGCTGCAACGGGAGCTAAGTCAACGGCAAGTCCTGCTGCTGCACCGGCTGCGGTACCTGTAGCTGCACCAATGGCTGCACCTTCAAATGCTCCCCACACACCGTTTCTTCCACCACTAATGGCTCCAATCAACAATCCAGAGAACCCTCCAGCAACAGCTCCTGCCAAAGTAGCACTCTTTCCAGCCGGATCCACATAATTAACAGGATCATTACCAACATACCTATAAAGGTTAGTATCCCCACCAGCAAACCCAATCGGATCCTTCTGCATCCAAGAGGAAGTTTCAAAGTTGTAGAGTTAACACTGCTTAGGGATTAACTAAGACTTTATGTACTTGTAACTCTTAAGTACATAAAGAATATGTATTACAAGTGCTAAAGTAAGTCCTATATAATGCCCAAGCTCTAGCTGCAAATATCCAATACTTCCTAAAACCATAAGGACAAGGAAAATAACAGTTAGTAAGCATCCACAAAAGAACCCAATTGCAACAGCCATTTTTTTATCACTTACACTAAAACTCAATTTAGACTCCTATTCACATGAAACACCGTTATCATTCATAAGTTTATCAAGTTGCTTTTCTCTACTTCTATTCAGCCTATCTTTAATTGCTTTGGCAGAGTCTGGATTAGCTACAAAACCAAACAGAGCAGAGAAAGGACCAAGTAAATTTCCAGTATAGTTAGTAAATGGTCTAATAATTGGAGACCTGTCCACTAAAGCCTGTAATGTTCCTTTGATTCCTAATTTTTCAATAAACAATCCACTTGTAACAGTTCCCACTGCAAAACCTAGTTCAAAGGCCAGAACAGCTCCACCTGCAATGAGAAAGGCACTCTTTCCATTTGGATCAATATAGTTCACAGGATCATTATTTGAATACCTGTAAAGATTGGTATCACCACCTCCAAAACCTGAAGGATCCTTCTGCATCCAACGGCCTGTCCCTGGATTGTAATCCCTTGCTCCAAATCTAACGAGTTTAGTATCTTGATCATAGAGTCCACCTGCAAACCCAAAAGGCTGGAATCCAGGGTTAGTATCAC
>MPCU01000009.1 GCA_001874305.1 Bacteriovorax sp. MedPE-SWde
CCGAAGGTAGTGCCAGGGAGACTTGGTGTGAGACTAGGAAGAGGCACCATCTATATAAAAAGCCAGAACATTGTTCTGGCTTTTTTTTTGCCTAAAATCATAGCTAACTCATATGTTAAATTTATTTTGTTACTAACACTGTAATATAATCTTAGATTCTGGACTGGAAGTCTTGCTCTTATACGTTTACACACCATTTCAATGGGTTGTACCATTAAGATATGAAAAAAAATATTTTAAAAATTGAGCTCATTTCTTTATTCGCGTTAACGGTATTTTCGTTTGCAACTTTCTACTATGGTAATAGTTTACCGGATAATTCTTTTACAATAACATCAAATAATTCTGGAAACATTCTTTCTTATTACCTCTTTAGTGTGGTGACTTATGCATCTTATTTTAGTGGTCCGTGGATTGTTGTTCCTTTCTTTATATTTGCTTTTTGCTATTCATTTATTTATGACAAAAGAGAATTTCTTGTAGATTCACTAAATGTTGTCTCCTTAATATTTTTTACTTCTGCACTTTGTTTTTTTACATATCCAGAAGCTCTAGGCCGAGGTCTTTTCTTTTTCTTTAGTAACTATTTCGACACGCTTTGGCTGTCATTATACATGATTACTTCTGTTGTATTGTTTTTGATTGGAACTTTTAGGGCGAGCTTTAAAGAGTATATGTTTGCTGCATTTAAAGCTCTGAAGGCCGTACCTTCCAAGGTTTCTGCTGCAAAAGACTCTGTGGCGCTTACTTTTCAAAAAGGGAAGGAAGATAATATTCCTACAGCTATAGACGTAAAAAAGAGAGTTGCTTCTATGCTTAAGGATGATGAGTCTAATAAGCCTAAAAAGTCACTACGAGACTCATTACCTTTTGGTAAAGGCTCTTCTGGAAATGTGCCGTTAATAGCTCGCCGTAATGAATCAGATGAATCCTCTGAGCCTAAATTAGAAGATATTACTGCTGTACCAGTAAAGACTACAGTTAATAAGTCTGCTGTGGAGCCCAATAATAATACAGTTTTCACACCTCAAGATACAGGTACTGCTTCGGAAGGTGTAAAACCAGAGGCAAAGAAAGTAACTACTGTTAAAACATTGAATAAATTTGCAGATACAACTAGAGATAGTCAGTATTTCAATATGGTTACAGATATTGCTGAATCGACAAAAGGTAAAGCATCTAATGAACCAGATGCTGAATATTTTGAACAAATTATTAGTTTACTTGAAGCTAAGTTAGAAGAGTTTAAGATTGAAGGAAATATTGTTAATGTACTAAAAGGTCCAGTTGTTGATACCTTTGAGTTTAGACCTGGTGCAGGTGTTAAGGTTGCTAAAATTTCAAATGTCTCAGACGATCTTTCTTTGGCACTGTATGGTGTGCCTATTAGAATCGTTCCTTCGATGATGGGTAAGGATACTGTTGGTATAGAAGTTCCTCGAGACCCTAGAGAAATAATCTACTTAGATGAAGTTCTTAACTCTAAAGATTTTGAAAATTCAAAGCATGCTCTACCGATTGCAATGGGGAAGGACTCATATGGCGATCCATTTGTAATTGATCTTGCCTCTTGTCCTCACATGCTTGTTGCCGGAGCGACTGGTGCTGGTAAATCTGTTTTCATTAACGCACTTTTAGTCTCACTTCTGGTTAAGAAGTCTCCTAAGAAGATGAAGTTAATCCTGATAGATCCTAAGCAGTTAGAGCTTGCACTATATGCAAAACTACCTCACCTTGTGATGCCTGTTATAACAGACGCTAAAACAGCTTCTATCTCTCTTCTTTGGGCAGTTCAAGAGATGGAGAGAAGATATTCTATATTAAAAGAATTTGGTGTGCGTAACTTATCAGGTTTTAATGACAAGCTTAAGGAAGCAACACCAGCAATGTTGGCCAATATACATCAATACTATGAAGATCAGGGAGCAGAGGATTATGAGCTACCTTATCTTGTTATTATTGTTGATGAATTTGCTGACCTGATATTAACTAAGGCCGGTAAAGAAATTGAGCAAAACATCGCAAGACTTGCGGCCAAGGCGAGAGCAGCTGGTATTCACTTAGTCCTAGCAACACAGAGACCTTCTGTTGATGTTATTACGGGTGTAATTAAATCAAACTTTCCTACAAGAATTTCATTTAGGGTAACTTCAAATACAGACTCAAGAACTATTCTTGATAAGATAGGTGCCGAAAGACTTCTTGGTAAGGGTGATATGCTTTATAAGGCCGGAATTAATACTAGAAGAGTTCACTCATCTTTTGTTAATGAAAGTGAAATTGAAGCACTCGCGCAAAAGCTTGAAGGCCTTCCTCAAGAGTTCAATGAGAATGCCATAGAGTTCATTGAAAATGGCGGAGAAGTTGAAACAGATGAATACACTTATGGGTCACATATTAGTCCATCAGATGATAAGTCTGAAGATGCCATGTACGGTGATGCTTTAAAAATAGTACTTGAAAGTAGAAGTGCTTCAGCTTCAATGCTTCAAAGAAGACTACGAATTGGGTATAACCGCGCAGCTAATCTTGTAGAAGAGATGGAAAGAAAGGGTATTGTTGGTCCTGCACAAGGTGCGAAACCTAGAAAAGTTCTTATGGGTGGCGACGAAATGTCTATGTAAGATGATACGAAAACTGTAAGAAGTTTTCGTATACTTACACTATGTGAAAAGTGAATAATTTCCCCTCTATTTCATGGAAAAAATATAGTGCAGAATGGTTTTTGCTTTGATGAAACCTTGCCTGTTGATTAACGTCATGTTAATAACAATATACTATCGCAATAGTGCGAAATATCTTCGCTTCAATATGTTGGTCCTTACGGCCTGAAGTGAATTGATTAACCAACTTTTAGGAGTTTACCATGTCTAATGAATTAAACATTAAAGACTTACTTGCAGCAGGTGCACACTTTGGTCACCAGACACACAAGTGGAACCCAAAAATGAAGAAATTTGTTTTTGGTGAGAGAAACGGAATCTACATTGTAGACCTTGCAAAAACTATTCCTCTTGCTAAGCAAGCATATGATTTTATTAAGAAAACTTCTTCTGAAGGAAGACCTGTTCTTTTCGTAGCTACAAAAAGACAAGCTTCTGAAACAGTAAGAAATGCTGCTGAGTCATGTGGAGCTTTCCATGTAACTTATAGATGGCTAGGTGGTATGCTTACAAACCACAAAACAATTAACCTTTCTATCGACAAGCTAAGAAAAGTTGAGAAAATGAAAGAAACTGGAGACTTCGAGCTTCTAACTAAGAAAGAAAGAATCAAAGTTGGAAAAGATGTTGAAAAGCTAGAGAAAAACCTTGGTGGTATCAAGGATATGAGAAAGCTTCCAGGTGCGATCTTTATCGTAGATCCAAATAACGAAAGAATTGCTATTCAAGAAGCAAACAAGTTAGGAATACCTGTTGTTGCTATCACTGATACAAACTGTGATCCATCAGGAATTGACTATGTTGTTCCAGGTAACGATGACGCGATCAAGTCTATTTCTCTATTCACTGAGTATATGGCAAATGCTGTTGCAGAAGGTGGAGGAAAAGCTAGAGTTGCTAAGACTGCAGATGCAGCGGTTAGAGACAAGTCACTAGAAGACGAAATCATTTCTAAGTACGAAAAAGATATCGATCTTGCTGGAACTGAAGAAGACGTTTAATTAATATTATTATAAAGAGGTTTTACTATGGCTATTACAGCAAGTGCAGTTAAAGAATTAAGAGAAAAAACTGGTGCAGGGATGATGGACTGCAAAAATGCTCTAAAAGAAACAAGTGGTGATATTGAAGCTGCTGTTGATTTTCTGAGAACGAAAGGTCTAGCAAAAGCTGCTAAGAAAGCAAGCCGTGTTGCTGCTGAAGGGACTGTTGTAAGTCTTGTTGACGGTAATAAAGGTATAATTCTTGAAGTTAACTGTGAAACAGACTTTGTTTCTAAAGGTGACAACTTTCAAGGTTTTGCAAAAGATATGGCTGCATGGGCACTTTCTAACGAAACTGCTAACATTGAAGCACTTAGAGAAGCTAAGAACTCTGAAACAACTGAACTTACTATGAAATGTGGTGAAAAAGTTGATCTAAGAAGAATGATTCTTGATAAGAGTGAAGGTGTTCTTGGAACATATAACCACGGTGGAAAAATTGCTGTTCTAGTTAACTTGAACACAGATAAAGCTGATGCTCCTGAAGTTGCTGAGCTTGCAAAAGATATTGCAATGCACGTTGCTGCTGCTGCTCCAACTTTCTTATCTGCTAGCGATATCGATGAAGATTTCAAAGCAAGAGAAGCTGATGTTTATAGAGCTCAACTTAAAGAAGAAGGTAAGCCTGAAGCAATGATTGAAAAAATCGTTCTAGGTAAGCTTGGAAAACTAGCTAAAGATGTTTGTCTTCTTGAGCAAGTTTTTATCAAGAACCCTGATTTTACAATCAATAAGCTTGTTGCTGACGTAGCAGCTAAAGTTGGTGGAAACATTTCTGTTAAAGGATTTGATAAAGTCAACCTTGGTGAAGGTATCGAAAAGAAAGACGATAACCTCGCTGATGAAGTTGCAAAACTTACACAAAACTAATTACGTTTTTATAAAGAAAAAGGGGCTTTTATTAAGCCCCTTTTTTTTGACCATTTTTGAGACTTTAGCATTGGGGAATGTATGACATATAAGAGAGTTTTATTGAAATTATCTGGTGAAGCTTTGGCCGGTGATGGTTATGGAGTTAATCCAGAGGTTCTTGACCAAATTTCTGAAGAAGTGAAAGAGCTTCATGAGATGGGTGTTGAAGTTGCTATTGTTATTGGTGGCGGAAATATTCACAGGGGTGTTGCAGGAGCAACAAAAGGAATGGATAGAACAGCATCTGACCACATGGGAATGCTTGCTACAATTATAAACTCTCTCGCAATACAGGATAGTCTTGAAAGAAAAGGCGTATACACAAGAGTACTGTCAGCAATTAGAATGCAGGAAATAACTGAGCCATATATAAGAAGAAGAGCTGTAAGACACCTTGAAAAGAAGAGGGTAATTATATTTGCTGCTGGAACAGGAAACCCTTACTTTACCACAGACACAGCAGCTGCTTTGAGAGCGAATGAAATTGACGCGGATGTCATTTTTAAGGCGACAAAGGTTGATGGAATCTATGATAAAGACCCAATGAAGCACGAAGATGCTGTCAAATTCGAAGAATTAAAGTATATTGATGTTCTAAATAAAGGAATCAAAGTTATGGATTCTGCCGCTATTTCACTTTGTATGGATAACGAAATGAAGATAGTTGTCTTTAATATGTTTGAGAAAGGAAACATTGGGAAAGCAGCTAAAGGCGAAAAGATTGGAACTACTGTTTATTAAAAAAGAGGATAAGAAATGATCGAAGAAATTAAAAGTAATTTAGATACTTCTATGAACAAGTCTGTTGATTCATTAAAGCATCAACTGACAAAAGTTAGAACTGGTAGAGCATCTGCAAGTGTACTTGATGGTGTTAGTGTTGATTACTATGGTTCTCCAACGCCTGTTGCACAGGTTGGTCAGATCTCTACTCCAGAAGCTAGACTTCTTCAGGTTCAGCCATTTGATAAAACACTTATTTCTGAAATTGAAAAAGCAATTATCAATGCAAACCTTGGACTTACTCCTTCAAATGATGGGAACTTAATTAGAATTCAGTTTCCAGCACTAACAGAGGAAAGAAGAAAGGATCAAGTAAAAGAAATTAAGAAGCTTGGTGAAGATGCAAAAATAGCAATTAGAAATGCACGTAGAGACGGAAATGATGAAGTCAAAAAAGCTGAAAAAGCTAAAGACTTATCAGAAGACGATTCTAAGAAATATCAATCAGAAATACAAACTCTAACAGATAAGTTTGTAAAAGATGTTGATGTTATTATTGAAGCTAAAGAAAAAGAACTACTGACTCTTTAATATGAAGAATGACTTTCAAGTTAAAAAGATAAAGCACGTTGCTATCATTATGGATGGTAACGGTCGTTGGGCCCAAAATAGGGCCCATAGACGTGTCTGGGGACATGTAAGGGGAAGCTCTATTGTCTCAGATGTTGTTGAAAGGTCTGATGACCTGGGAGTAGAAGCGTTAACTCTTTATGCTTTTTCAACTGAAAACTGGAGCCGACCTCAGGCTGAGGTTAAGACGCTTTTTTCTTTGTTGAAAAAATTTCTAATGAGAGAGCGTTCAAGAATTCTTAAAAATAAAATTAGATTTAAAGTTATCGGTGATATTGTAAATCTACCTGAAGCTACTAAAGATCTTATTGCAAAACTAGAAAATGAAACAAAAGACTTTGATGGGCTAAAACTATCATTTGCTTTTGGTTATGGTGGACGATCTGAAATCGTATCGGGGATTAAATCTCTAGTTGAGCAAGGTATAGAGATTTCGGAAGAATCTATATCAAAAGCAATGTACGCACCAGAAATAGGTGACGTTGATCTTCTGATCAGAACTGGCGGAGACCAAAGAATCTCCAATTTTCTTCTGTGGCAAGTGGCCTATGCAGAATTGTTTTTCACTAATACCAAATGGCCTGACTTTAACACTGAAGAATATGAAGATATTCTGAGAAGTGTTGAGGGTCGAGAGCGTCGATTTGGAGCTGTAGATGAGACTGAAAGTCTTGATTCAGCTCGAAAGATGGCACGAGTTAATCATCAACAATATTAAAAATGGATTTCAAATGAACAATACACAGTTGAGAATTCTTTCAGCGATAGTGTTAGTGGCAATTGTTGTTGCTGCTTTATATATGGGAATAACACAAACTTTAATATTTCTTATGATCGCAGGAGTTATCTGCGTTGATGAGTTATATTGTAATTTTGTAAAGAAACCGCGTTTTTCTATTGGTTACTTTATTACCCAAACAGCTTTCGTAGTTCCTTTTTCTTATATGAACTTAATTGATAAAAGTTATGATTTGAATTTTGTATGTGTAAATGCAGGTGTAGCTTTAAATATTATTTTATTAGGATATTTATTTGTAACCAAGATAGATTCGCAGTTCTTCAAAGCAGGGTTAGAGAAATACTCACCAGTTATAGCATTATTTGTATTACTTCCATTTTGCTCTTTAGCTTCACTGCTATTTTACGGAAAGTGGATCCAGTTAATTGTCGTTATATTATTTGTTAACTTTGGAATGGATACTGGAGCATGGTTCTTTGGTAAAAACTTTGGGAAGAACAAATTGTGGCCAACTGTTAGCCCTAATAAGACGATCGAAGGACTATTGGGTGGCGCTTTAACTGCTGGAGTTCTTGGAACACTCGCTTGGAATTACTTCGTTTCCTTTAATGGTTTTACATATGTAATCTTATTTATTGTATTAGGTATTCTTTCTCAGGTTGGAGACCTTATTCAATCTAAGCTTAAGAGACAATTTGAAATAAAAGACAGTTCCTCATTGATTCCCGGGCACGGTGGAGTTTATGATAGAATAGATAGTCTTGTCTTTGTAGCTCCATTTTATGCTACGTTTATTAATTTTTTAAACCTTTAGGTATATTAATATGATTGAAAAAATCGCTATTTTTGTTTTATTTCTAGGACCTCTTGTCTTCTTTCACGAGCTAGGACACTTCTTTTTTGCTCGATTATTTGGTGTTAGAGTAGAAGTTTTTTCAATTGGTTTTGGGCCAAAGATAATTAAATTTAAAAAAGGTTTTACACAATATGCAGTCTCGCTAATTCCTCTTGGTGGATATGTGAAGATGTTTGGTGATGATCCTTTGGCAAAAGATGAAATGCCTGAGGAACAGAAGAAGTATAGCTTCGTTCACAAAAGTAAAATGGCAAGGTTTTGGATTGTTTTTGGTGGTCCACTTGCAAACTTTTTATTTGCATTCGTTATTTTCTTTTCTCTCTTTATTACAGGAGAAAAAGTTCCAGAGATAAAAGTCGGTTCAGTCGTCGAGACGTCGAGTTTCTACAAAATGGGAATGAGATCAGGTGATGTGATCAGAAAAGTAAATGGTGGTGTTGTGACTTCTCCTGGGGATATTATTCTCGAGACAAGTGGTCATATTCAGACTCTAACAGTAAAAAGACTTGGTGAAGACGTTAATCTTAATATAGATATGGAAGCGGAGGTATTCTTTGAGAAGATGTCTAACTATCCTCCTATTCTTGTTCAGCCGGTACTTAAGAGTTTCGATGGTAATTATGTGGCGCTATCAAAGCATGAGGATAAAGTTTCTTGGATAATATCTTTAGATGAATTTTCAATGACTGCTTCTGGCTCAGATATTTATATCCATAACGTAAAGTCAGTTGATCATAGTAAAATGTCTGCAACACTTGACCTTACTAAGAAGCCTCGAAAAATTACTTTAAAAGAAGGTCAAAGCTTAAGAAGCTTACTTCGTTCTGAGAGGCTATATCCGATAGATCTAACGGTTAGAAGCGTTAGTATGAAGTCTGCTGCAGATAAGGCCGGAGTAAAGGCCGGAGATATTATTTATAAAGTTGATGGAAAAGAAGTTACTAGCTTTGAAGTCTTGAGAAAGTCTATTCAATTGGTGGATGGTAGAGCTGTCCCAATAGAAATAATAAGAGATGGTCAAATTCTAAAAAAAGAAGTTACTCCACAAGAAAAGAAAATTTCAGGTCAGATCGTAAAGATGATTGGAATTTACAGTGGTGGAATTTATATAAGAGGTCAGTATGTTAATACTGAGCCTTTATCATTTGGGAATGCCCTAGTAAGAAGTTGGAATAGAACAGGACAAACTATTTTTAAAACTCTAGAAGGTTTTAAAAAGCTTGTTATGGCCGAGACATCTCTAAAAAATATTGGTGGACCTATAGCTATTGGTAAGGTTGCTTCAGACTCTTTTAACACGAGTCTGTCATACTTTTTTCAATTGATGGCACTTATATCAGTAAACTTAGGTGTTATTAACTTATTCCCTATTCCTGTTTTAGATGGTGGTCACATAGTATTTATTATTCTTGAAGTAATTAATGGTGGGCCTCTGTCGAGAAGAAAATTAGAAATAGCTCAGCAGTTTGGATTATCTTTATTACTACTTCTAATGGTTGGCGCCTTATTTAATGATTTTACGAGATTTTTCTAATGGCACACTTATACCTTGATACATCCAATGGCCTGCAAATAGGTCTTTTAAACTCAGACTTTGAGTGGATAAATTTTAAGAAGGTAGAGACGAAGAGAACGTCAGATATTGTTCATTCTGAAATCAGTAAAATTTTATCAGGAGAGTCTGTTGAAATTATGGATCTTGAATCTGTAATCTTAATGGCTGGTCCTGGATCTTATACTGGAATGAGAGTTGCTGAAGGAGTCGCCCAAGTTCTTGAACTTGAAGGCGTAAAAATTTACTCCTTTCACTCTTTTAGAATTCCAGAGTTTTTAAAAATTGAAAACTACCACTGGTGCTACCCGGCATTTAAAGGTGAAGTCCACGTTAATGACGGAAAAGAATCAAAACTTTTAATGAAGGAAGACTTTTTGTCTTTTGTTAAGGGTGGCGAGAGTCCTTACTGTATTACGCATGGTGACAATGAAATTCTAGAGTTTTGCTCTGTAAATACTGAAGATTCACTCCAAAATGACAGTAAATTGATTTTTTCAAGTGTAGTTGAGTCTGACTTGAGAGACCGTCCTTTTTATTTTAGACCTTTAGATGTGGAATTTAAGAAAAGCACGAAATGACATCGTTTTCTTTTACTGGTAGATTTCTCTTATGAAATTTACCTACTTGTCTAAATCGACAATAACTATCTTTATAGTCATATTCTTCTTTTTCTCGTTAATCGGGAGTGGTTGGCTGATGCTAATGCTACTGGCATTCGTTTCTTCGGCATTCTATATCTTTAGAAGAAAGAAAGTATATTTTCATGAAGATCAAGTGACTACGACGGGAACGGTATTTGCTCCTGTTAGTGGAAAGGTTGTTAGGGTTTCAGAAGGTAATACAAAATCTATAACGATTAGAATGAATATCCTTGATGAGTTAGGGATATATTTACCGTGTACAAGTGAAATAAAAAATCTTAATTTTCATTCAGATTATTCGTCATTTCGATTTTCTAGTTTAAACCTAGACTCTTCTGAGGTTGGAACTGTTTTGGAGTTGTCTGATAAGAAGAAAAGAGTTATTTCATTACAGTTTATTCGTTTTGTAACAGGGAAGCTCCCTGAGTTAGTAATACTTCCTGGGGATAGAGGAAGAAGACAAGTTAACATCGGTTATTTTCCATATGGTGGATTTGTTATTTTAAACCTCCCTGAAGAAAGTGAGATTGTCGTTAAAGAAGGCGATCGTTTAGTTGCAACTGAGGCAATCGTTGCACGTTTTAAAAATGAGGAATAATTATGATAATTCAAGGACCTAAGAGAGTTGCTTACTTTCTACCGAATACTTTTACTGCATTAAATATGGCGTGTGGTTTTGCATCGATTATTTTTGCGATGAAAGGAAACTTCTATATTGCCTGTCTTCTGCTTCTTCTTGGTGCAATCTTTGACATGGTAGATGGAAGAGTGGCGAGACTAACTGGAACTCAATCTCTTTTTGGAGAACAATTTGACTCTATTAGTGATGTTGTCTCTTTCGGAATGGCACCAGCTCTACTAATGTATTTGAAGTTTTTTACTGAGATGGGTAGATTTGGAGTTATCGTTCCATTTATTTATCTACTTTGCGGAGCTCTAAGACTTGCGAGATTCAATGCTAATATTGATAAAGTTACTTCAGATTTCTTTCAAGGGCTTCCTATTCCTGGAGCTGCTCTAGGTGTAATTGGGTTTATATTAGCCTCTACCGAGTTTTCATTTGGACCTTGGGCCAGCTATATTGCTGCTGCATATGCAGTTGGTTATGGATTCCTAATGATATCAAATATTCCATTTGCATCATTTAAGAACTCTGAATTTGTAAAAAAGAATAAAAGAAAAGTTCTAGCTATAATATTTTTAACATTTTCACTTATTTTACTCTACGAACAAGTGATGATTCTTGGCGTTATTAGTGTATATGTTCTATCATGTTTAATATATGATGTTGTTAAGAGAAAAGAAATGGCAACAATATTTGACTGGAAGGAAGAGGATGAAGTTTAGGCCCATATTACTAAGCGTAATTTTTTTAACGAGCTACTCATTTGCTGATATGTCACAAAACATGTCTGGGCAATTAACAGAATCTCCTTATGAGAAAGATAGCGAAGTTGAAGAGGGAAAAGAGTCTCCTTTTGTAAGTGGCAATGTTCAAAATGATGAGGCCACAAAATTTAAAAAGAATTCAGGTGTAATATTTCCACCTGGCCAGGCGAGTAGTGACTGGACCAATAATGTAAAGGGAGATTCTCCATTTACATATAAAGGTGATCAGAACTACCTAGAGTTTAAAAATAATACAATCGTAAAAGATCTCTATAAAGTTTCTGATACATCTTGGGGCTTTTCATACTTTTACGATACATATGATTACAAAGATAGAAACTCTATTTATACACGAACATTTGAGAGTGATTCTGCTGATTCTGTTCAGGCCGGCTACCTCATGATGAATTATCGTTATAATATGTATCGTGGTCCTCTAGATTTATTTTTTCAATTAAATGCAGGACTTTCTTATAGTACAGGTAAGGGTATTTTCTCTGATGATGGTTCTCAGAGTAAGGCTAACTTTAACCTCTGGTTACTTCCATTAGAGTTTACTTTTGGAACTAAAGTTCATGTCGGAAGATATGTAGGCTTATCTGTATCAGGTGGACCAGCTGTTGCTGGTCTAATACAGAACCGCTCAGATAGAGATGAGGATGAAGACGGCAAGAACTTAAGGCAGGTCGGTTATGGTTACTCTGCTGAGGGAAGCTTGGACTTTTCACTTTCTCAAATTTTTCCTTCTTATGGGATCTACCTTAAAAACAATAGTGAAGTTAGTGATATGACTTTTTCTATTATTGCTAAGACTATGAGTTTAAGTAATTTTAATAATGAAGATATCGAGATTACTGGAACTTCTATTGGTTTAGGCTTTAAGTTTGAAGTTCTATAAAGGTGTTGTTCAATACAATGGAACATCATTCTTTGGCTGGCAAAAACAGCCAGATCAAATAACTATTCAAGGTGAACTTGAAAAAGTTGTCTCTAGATTAAATGGTAATAAAGAAATTCAGGTTATTGGGTCGGGAAGAACTGATACAGCTGTTCATTCAATTGGTCAGGTGTTCAAGATAACAATGCCTAACGATTTTGAAGAGTCAAAGCTACTTAAGGGTATGAACGGTCTCTTGCCTGAGGATATTGTTGTAAGTTCTTTAGAACGTTGCGATGAAAACTTTCAGCCAGTCTTTGATGCAAAATCTAAAACTTACAAGTATTACTTCTCTACTTCCGATGTAAAAAGTCCTCACTTGAGGAGTCTTGTAACATTTCTCGATTACGATGTTGATTTAGCTTTAATGAACGAGGCGTGTCAGCAGTTTGTGGGAGAAAAAGATTTTGTAAACTTTCATACAGTCGGTACTCCTGTTAAGACTACGGTGAGGGAAATATTCTCATGTGAAGTCGAGGAAGTAGTTTCTGGGGAGCACTCTATTTACCCTGACAAGACTTATGTTTTGATTGTTACAGGCAGTGGTTTTTTAAAACAAATGGTGAGACTGATAATGTCTGCCATTTGGGCAGTAGGACGTGAGAGGGTTGGTATTGAGAAGCTTTCAATGGCATTTGATACCAAGCTTGAGCAGAAGGTTGCTGCAACAGCACCTCCCCAAGGTCTTTATCTGTATGAAGTGAAATATTAGTTAATAATTAGTCTCAATGCGTCCCTATTCATTGACTTTTTTCGTTATTCTCGATAATTTCGGGGACGATTAATTATTTGTTTGACGCGATATATTAAATAAAAAAGGATAGTGTAATGGCCTACAAAATTGAAGATGTTAATGGATGTACGAAAAAATTTATTTTTTCTTTTGATAACCTTGATCTAAGTGAGCAAATCAAAATTGCTATTAAAGATAAGCAAAAATCAGTAAATATTAAAGGATTCAGAAAGGGGAAAGCTCCTTTAGCAATGGTAGAGAAACTATACCGTCCACAAGTTGAATCAGATGCTTTAAATAGCTTTGTTCAAAAAGAATTCTTTGCTGCAGTAGATAAAGAAGACGTTAGAGTTGTTGGTTACCCACAATTTCAAAACGTAGATTATAAAGATCAAAAGTCAGTTAGTTTTGACGCATTAGTTGAGACTTTCCCTGAGATCGAACTTAAGGATTACTCTAAGCTATCTTTTTCTAAAGATGCAGTAACAGTTACAGATGAAGATGTTGATGCTGTTAAAAAGAACTACCTTGCTCCTAAAGCTGAAATGAAAGAGCTTGAAGATGAAAAGGCTAAGTTAGAAAAAGGTCACCACGCAGTTTTTAACTTTGAAGGTGAAAAAGAAGACGGAGAGAAGCCAGAAAATATGAAGGGTGAAGAATACCTTCTTGAAATTGGTTCAGGTCAATTTATTCCAGGATTTGAAGATGGAATGATTGGTATGATTAAAGGTGAGAAGAAAGTTCTTGAACTATCTTTCCCTGATACTTACCACGTTGAAGAATTAAAAGATGCGAAAGTAAAATTCCATGTAGAGCTTCTAGAAATTAAAGAGCAAGTTCTTCCAGAATTTACTGATGAAGCAGCTAAGGAAATGGGATTTGATTCTGTTGCAGACTTCCAAGAGAAGACTAATGCAAACCTTACTCAACAAAAAGAAAGACAAGCACAAGAGAAGCTTAATCAAGAAATCCTTGAAAAGTTAATCTCTGAAAATAAGTTTGAAGTACCATCAGCGATGGTTGCTCAGCAAGAAGACTTCTTAAAGAAAGACCTTGCTAATAATCTTAAGCAACAAGGGTTTACTGAAGAAATGCTTTCTGAGTACTTCACTAAGTGGACGGAAGATCTAACTGCAAAAGCTGAATTCCAGGTTAAGTCTGGTCTAATTCTTGATTTCTTAGCTAAGAAATATGAGGTAGAAGCTACTGAAGCAGACTTTGAAGCTAAGCTTGAAGAGTCTGCTAAGTTATCTGGATTATCAACTGACCAGGTTAAAGAGTTCTACGGAAAAGATGAAAAAATGAAGGGCAACCTTATGTATGCTATCCGTGAAGAGAAAACTTTCGAAAAGTTGGCAGCAAGTATCAAAATTAAGTAAATTATATTGCCCCTGTTCTACTTATGTAGAGTAGGGGTAACCTATTAAAATCACATCAATCTAAAGAATTAAGTTTTATTTAACTTCAGATTTCTTAACAATTCACCGTAAAATTTTAAAAGAATTATAATATTTGAAAATCAATTTTTCTTGTGGGGAGAGAAATGAGCTTAAGTGTATTAGTTGTAGATGATGAAAAGAAACTGACGGACCTTATAACAGAGTCCTTAAAGAGTTTTAATGTCTTTAGTTCAGTAGTTGCCGCTTATGATGGTGCAGATGCCATGAGAAAGCTTACTAATCAAACTTTTGATATCGTGATCCTGGACCTAGGGATGCCTAAAAAAGATGGGCTAGATGTTTTAAACTATCTGTCTGAAGAAGATACTTACTCGAGTAAGGTAATTGTAATCTCTGGTGGCTTTACTGCTGATAATATAGGAGAGGCTAAAAACTATACGAGTCACTTCTTGGCCAAGCCCTTTAAGATTAATGATTTAAAAGTAAAGATTGGCCAAGTCGTTAAAGAATTAAAGGGTGTCGCTTAATTACTTTTGAATTTGCGCACCCATAAGTCTTTCTCTTTGAATCAAGTTATTACATAGTACCCAGTCATTTCCAGCACCACGTCCAACAGGTTTAAACTTTTCTGTTATGATTCTACCTTTTTCGTAGATTTCCTCGTTAACATGGACTTTTACAACCTCTCCTGTGATTATTTGACCACAGCCAGGCTCATCTCCATAACTTAATCTATCCCTGAAAATACATTCGAAATGAATAGGGCTCTCCGCTACTCTTCTGGCCTTTACTACATCAGAGTCTAGTGCATTAAGTCCTGCATATTCGAATTCATCTTGTCCGTAAGGTAGTTCTGTAGAGGTCGAATTAATTTTATCTATTGTTTCTTCGGTCACAAAGTTTATTACGAACTCTTTTTCTCTTAATATATTTCTAGGCGTATCTTTCATTTCACCCGTAGAGGTTCTAATAAGAGGGCTAAAAGCTATTATCATCGGCTTTGCACTAACTGCTGTAAAGAAAGAGAAAGGAGCTACATTATTAGTTCCATCTTCATTTAATGTCGAAACGACAGCAATAGGTCGAGGTAGAATCGATCCGATAAGAAATTTATAATTATTTGCAAATTCACCATTTGTATCAAAACTTAGCATTGTACTTCCTTTTTACATCCAACTTTTCCAGTAGTCTTTATTTTCTTGATCACTAAACCACTTTGTTGGAATAAGTGGATAACGTGTATCTACCATTACAGCATATTCATCAGTATATAATTTGTCTTCACCTGCTTCAAAAGCTTTTGGATGAGGACCATGATGAATGCCTTGTGGGTGAAATGTTAGGGCCCCTGCATCGATATTATCTCTGCTGAAAAAGTTCCCTTGATGGTAAAAGAGCACTTCATCATAATCAATATTAGAATGATAAAAAGGAACCTTTAAAACCTTGTGCTTCTTATCCTCTAAAGGTCTTTCAACGAAAGAGCAAATAACGAAGTTCTTTGCTACGAACATAGTATGCCCAGAAGGAGGGATATGATATCTGTGGCTCATAATTGGACAGTAGTCATAGATAGATATCTTCCAAGGGTAAACTGAGCCTTTCCATCCTTTCACATCTAGTGGATTAAACGGGTAAGAAACTTCAGTTATTTTTCCTAATCTTTTAATTTTTACAACATATTCACTTAGGCCCGTATCTGAACCAAGTTGTGCCTCGGGAACTACCTTTGCCGTTTGATCATATAGAGCATTAGGACCTAGGATTCCTCTTGATGGCTCTTCAAACTCTGAAGCTGATTCAACTTGAAGAATTTTAGTAAGGTCATTAACGAAGAACTTATATGTTGTTCCTCTTGGGATAATAATATAGTCACCTGTCTTGTAATCTAGATGGCCGTAAGATGTCTCAAGTCTTCCTTCTCCAGCGTGAATGAAGTAAACCTCATCAAAGTCTGCATTACGATAAAAGTATGAGAAGTCTTTTGTAAGAGTACCAATACTAATTATACAGTCATTGTTTTTTAAAACCTCTTGTAGTGTGTCTTGTGTTTCTGGGTGATCAAAGAGAGTTGGTAATGCTTTAGGTTTTAAGTCACCATCAATATTCGTCCAATTTACAGGAGGGTTTTCATGGTAGAGTTGACTTACACGTCCAAAGAAACCCTCTCGTCCATGCTCTTCCTCATAAAGACCTTCTGGAATATCAACATGGGCCTGCTTTGTGTAAGTTCCACTTGCTCTAAAGTTTTCCATATTATTTTCCTTTGTATCCAATAGTATTTTCTAAGACACCAATTGACTCTATTTCGAGTTCAATTTTGTCCCCTTGTTGGATCCATCTATCAAGTTCTAGACCACATCCTGTTCCGACTGTTCCACTTCCAAAAAGATCTCCTGGTAAGACCCATTCGTCTTGGGACACATGAGCTATCATTTTTGCCCATGAAAAGTGAGAGTCTCCCGATTGTCCTTTAGACCAAAGCTCTCCATTTATTTTTGCTGTCATTGTTAAGTCTGGTTCTTTAAAATCAAATTCATCTATAGTTGTAATAACTGGTCCAATTACAGAACAAAAGTCTTTTCCTTTAGCTGGTCCAAGGCGAACGGCCATTTCTTTCTTTTGAATATCTCTGGCCGAAATATCGTTTAATACTGTGAAGCCAAAGATATGTTCTATGGCATCATTTTCTTTAATATTTTTTCCCTCTTTACCAATAACCATTCCAAGCTCAAGTTCGTAGTCGAGAATATCTGTATACCCTGGCCAAAGAACTTCTTCCTCAGGTCCAATAAATCCATGTGTTGGACCTTTATAGTAAGCTGGGATTTCATACCAAGCTGGAGGAATTGGCTCGTTTCTTTTTTCGAAACCTTTTGCTACATGTTTTTCATGAGCATAAAAGTCTCTATAGGTCGTAATCTGATCTATGGGACTAGAGAGTTTAACTTCATTAGAGTTGGCGTATTCAAATGCAATAGGTGTCCCATCTCTTAACTCTAGATCCCCAACTTTTTCAAGAAAGAGATATAGTCCATAGCACTCACTTAGGAAATCGATTGGATCTTCTTTGAGTCTTAAAATCTGAGAAAGGCTTGATGGGCAGTGGTGATTTGCTCTTTCCCAAAAGTTGTACTTTCCTTCTCTTTCATAATCACAGGCCCAAACATAGTTAGGATCAATAATCTTTCCATCTTCAGTAAGTATCCCGAGGCGAGGCTCTGGACGTGGAGATGAGTTGTGAATGTAGCGACAGATTTTCATATTTATTCCTTAATTAAATTAAACTCTTCCAAACTTTTTATCGTACTCAGGCAGGACTTCATCCATGGCTTTGTAGAAGTGCCTCATTTCATCTTTTGTACCAATGCTTACTCTGACAAAGTCAGGCATTTCATTTGCTTTAAGAGGTCTAATGATTACTCCGTGATTAAGTAATTGATCAAATAGATAATCACTTGCTTCTCGAGAGCCTGTTTTAAATGTCACAAAGTTAGTGATTGATTTTATAGGCTTGAAGTTTTTTGATTCAAGGTACTCTATTATCTCACCATATCTCTTAGTATTATTTTTAAGAGTTCTTTCTAGGTGGGGTCTATCTTCTAGTGCACCAACTGATCCTAGTTGTCCGATAAGGTTTGGCTCAAAAGGGAGTTTTACTTTTGTAAGATAAGCGATTAGTTCTTCATGACCAAACCCATAACCTACGCGAATCCCTGAGAGCCCATAGGCCTTTGAAAATGTTCTAAGAGTTAGAACATTGTCATATCTGTAATCCATTGAATCAGGATAATCTTCTTGTTGAACTGCAAATTCAAAATATGCTTCGTCTAATATTACGAGAACATGACTAGGGATATGCTCCATAAGGAAGTCAAATTCGTCCTTAGTGATATACGTTCCCGTAGGGTTGTTAGGGTTTGCAATATATACGACTTTAGTTTTATCTGTAATATTTTTCGCTAGCGCCTTTACGTCAAAACGATAATCCTCTGTAAGAGATACTGTTTTTAATTTTGCTCCAACACTTCTTGCAAGAATATAAAATCCTATAAATGTATTGTCACAAGTTAGGACTTCATCATTGGGCTGAAGGAATGCTCTTGCAATATAGGCCATGATTCCTTCAGAACCATTTCCTAATATTATATTTTCTAGTTTTAAATTATATATTTCAGCAAGCTTAGATTTTAAACTGTATGCATGCATGTCAGGGTAGCGATGTAGGTCCCATAGACCTCTTGTCATCTCTCGAATTGCATAGGGAGAAGGACCAAGTGGGTTTTCATTACTGGCAAGTTTACTAATATTAGTGAGGCCTCTTTCTCGTGCGACTTCATCGATTGGTTTTCCAGCTTGATATACTTTTAGATCTTTTAAATATGAGGGTGCTAGCTCTTTTTGCATTGCGGCTCCATCTGATTGAATTTTTTAGCATTATACGCACTAGAGCATACCAATCAAAGGTATTTTAAGTCATACATAAATGCGTCATTTACTGTATAATTAGCTCATGGATAAATATCATTTTGGGCAATTTGGTCCAGAGCATTTAGAATTATTGAAAGAAGGGATAACTTTATACAATGATGGACATTATTGGATGTGTCATGAAGTTGTTGAAGATCTCTGGATGGATCATATAGGTGACAATGCGCGCTATGTCTTTTGGGTTGTAATTCAATTAGCAACCTCTCTTTATCACTGGGAAGATGCCAATCTAAACGGTGCCAGTGGAATGGTACAAAAGGCCAAGAGAAAAATAGAGTTTATAGAAACTCACCACGTTGAGTCGGATATTCTCGAAAAATACCTAGACTGGTCAAAAATAAAAGATATTGTAAAATCAATACCAGATAAACCAAATTTGCCAGACTTTGATAGTCTGGCCGGGTTTAAATTTATGGATCCTGAAAAGTGGGATTCAGTTAAGGAGAGTTAGTGTGGTTTTAAAAATCCCATATTTATTTTTTAAGTCATTAGATATTATGAAATCAGATAAGAAAGTAATTATGCTTGGACTGATACCAGTGATCTTGGGCTTCATATGTTATTACTTCTTAGGTGGATATGTATTTAATGATCTTCAGTTAATTGGTAAAGAATATCTTTCCAAATATGTTGATGCTTCAGGCTGGGTTGGTAGTGTCTTCTTTGGATTAATAACTATTCTCTTTGCTGTATTTATGAATTTTACATTCTTTATATTCGTTTCAGTAATAGCTGCACCTTTTAATGATCTCATTAGTTCAAGAGTTGAGAAAGTTTACTCTCAAGAAAGAGATGATTCTGATGCGTTTTCAGGAATTCTAAAGAAACTTCCAGAACTAATTAAGAATGAAATGAAGAAGATAGGATTCATAATAATTCTATCTATAATAAATGTAATTATTGGTTTTGTTTTCCCTCCTGCTAGTTTTGTATTGGCCGGGTTAATTTTAGCGATATCATTTGTTGATTACTCTTGGAGTAGGAATGAAATGACATTTTCTGAATGCTTTATAGATGTTAAGAAAGGTTTCCTACCTTACTTATTAGGAGGTGTTTCTTTCTTATTTCTAATCGCAGTTCCGATTTTAAACTTATTTTTTCTACCTCTTGCAGTTGTCTTCTTCACAGTGATTTTCTGTGAGTTAAGGAAGAAGAATGCTTAACTTCTTAATTAGGGTTGAGGGGTCAGGAAAAGAATTTACATCTATTCTACCTCTCGTAAGGACATTATTAGCGGCATCAGAAGATAATCGAGTAAATATTATTACTGATGAATCGTTCTTTGTTCCAAGTGAATGGATGCCACAAAGATGTTATGTCTTTAATATTCCTGATGATAAGAAAGGCACCGTTTTTGGTGTTCATCACTTTGCTGCCAATTTACATGACGTTTTTAATGTTGATTACTTTATAGACTTTGTTAATGATTTTCACTCGGCATTCTTAGGCTTAGCGTTTAAAGCGAAGAAGAAAATAGGTCTACAGGGTGGGCCAAAAACTTATCTTTATAATGTTTCTATGGAAGCGTTTCATGGAATGTTTGCAGATCAAAAGAAACTCTCTGTTCTTGAACACATCGAAGAAGTTGATAAGGAGAGTGTTCAGTTCTGGGACACTACTATTAAAAAAGAATATGAAAATGCTTTCGTTGATTTAAGCTCAATTAATGAAGAGTTTTATAGAGAAAGGATCTTAAAATTAATTGGTGCTTTTGAAGAAATTAAGCTTTTTGGTTATGTTCCTCTTGATATGGATGAAACTTTTAATGAGCCTAAAGTTCAGGATAAGATAGAACTATTTACTCAAGATAGAAAGCTAGTTTTAGACAATATTGATAGGTTTCAAGTGGTGATTTCTGACTCTCTACTCCTCTGTCAACTGGCGATGATGAAGGGACTTAGATCTTTGTTTATTACAAATGAAAATGATCAAGTAGAGAGCTGGGCGCAAATGGAGTCATCTATAGGGGTCTTAAAGTTTGATGGCATTGATCTTGTAAAGTATGGAATTGATGAAGAAAAAGAGTTACGTGTTCTTTCTGAGTTAGAGGACTATATCTTAAATTTCTATAACTTAAGGCTGGAGCCTAGCTAGAATTACTGGCTTGAACAGAATCCTAAAAATTGATATTCTTATAGTATGAGGTCTGAAACACAAGTCTTACAGAAAACCTCGCTGATCCGATTAGTTGAACAACAAGATATAAAAAGCCTCGCAAGGGTACATGTTGATTGTTGGTGTGAAACTTATCGAGGAATCGTTCCTGAAGAATATCTTCATTCATTAAAATATAGAGACAGACAAGCAATGTGGGAAAAGCTTCTTCCTAGAAGAGTTAGCTCTGGGGCTACTTATGTAGTTATAGGTGAAGAAGATGATGTTGTTGGGTTTGCTGATTGCGGTCCGGCAAGAGAGCATGAGCATGGTATCTCTGGTGAATTGTATGCCATCTATTTATTAAAGAGATACCAAGGTCTCGGCTTAGGCTTAGAGCTCTTTGAAAGTATCAAGAGCTCATTTGCTAAGCTTGGTCATGACTCTTTCTATCTATGGGTTCTAAGAGATAATCCTACTAAACGATTTTATGAAAAAGTTGGTGGAAAGTATTTAAAGTCTCAACCTGTAGATATTGGTGGAGTAGAGTTGATTGAAGATTTATATTATTGGGAACTAGAGAAACATATATGATACGCATCCTCATCTGCAAAGACTGAGGACACATACCATTATAATGTCATTCACATCCTTGTGAATGTATAATTTTTCGATCCTTGAACTATAATAAAATGATAATTTTCTTAAGGTTAGCTGAAAAGAAATAAAAACTTACAAGAACTGTCAGTTATGAGTTTGTAGGGGCAGATATCTTTGATAGATAGTGCTAGAGGGGAATGGGGAAGAGATGACTTTCTTTAAACATAAATATTTTTTTCATTCGATTCGTTTAATGTTGGGTGGAATATTCTTTTTTATGGGGATAAAAGGGTTTGTTGATTTTAATGGATCTCAAGCAGGTACAGATGTCGGTGCAGACTTTATCAATTCATTAATGAGAACAAAGTTCTTTTGGCCATTTGAAAAGTTTTTAGAAACGCTATTTGGGCTATTGTTATTATCTAATCGTTTTATTTGTATCGCAATTCAAGGCCTCGCTGCAATCATCATAAACATAGTTCTCTATCATGCTTTCTTAGATCCTAAGCATTGGTATCTCGCTCTCTTTGTTTTGTTATGTGAAATATATATGTATCTAGCATTTTGGAAAAGTAATTATAAGAATAGCTTCGTGAAATTAAATATCCCTTGGAGGGAATAAAAAAGGGAGACTTAGTCTCCCTTTTATTTATGCTTTGAATGCTTCTAATCTTTCGTTGATTGATTTTAATTGACCTTCAAAGTCTGTGGCCTTCTCTTTTACTTCTATAACAACATCAGGCTTTGCATTTGCCATAAACTTTTCGTTTCCAAGTTTCTTGGAAACTTTGTCATATTCTTTTTGAACTTTAGCGAGATCTTTTTCTAAGCGTTTTATTTGATCAGATAAATCAATAACACCTTCTAGAGGAAGAAAGATCTCTGTATGAACTGAAGCCTTCATAATGGCCTTGGAAGGTCTTTGTGAAGACTTAGATTCAACAGTAACCTCTTTTGCTCTTGCGAGCTCAGATATACCTGACTTGTTGGCATTGAAGTAATTTGCAGTTTCTTCTTCATCTGTAAAAAGTGCGACAACAACTTCATCTTTTGGTTTAATATTAACAGACTGTCTAAGGAATCTTACAGAAGAAACGACTTCAATAAACTTATTCATATTTTTTTGTTCGTCTGTAAAAGCAAGAGATTCTTTAAACTCAGGGTAATCATGCTGAATTAAAAGAGGTTCTGTTTCTTCTTTTAGGTGTGTCCAAAGCTCCTCGGTAATGAATGGAGTCATTGGGTGTAGAAGTGCTACGATTTCTCTAAAACAATATTTTAGAACTGTTGCTCTTTGTATTTTCTTGGCCTCATCTTCACCATTTACAATATTTTTTGAAAGCTCAATAAACCATGAGCAGAAACTATCATAAACAAATGAATAAATTGCAGAGCAAGAATCATCATATCTAAACTCTTCAATAGAGTCGTTCATGATTTTTGCAGTGTCATTAAGTTCTGCCAATATCCATTTTTCTTGATCATCTAAGTTTTCTGGCAATTCAGAAGACCCAAGTTCTAGAACAGGAGATATAAATCTAAAAGCGTTCCAGATCTTGTTGATAAAGTTTCTATATCCACCAATTCTTTCAGGATCCAGGTTAATATTTCTGTTATATCCTGATCCTGCAGCAAGAGCGAATCTAAAAGCATCAGCTCCATAAGTATCAACCATCTCAATAGGGTCTATTCCATTGCCTAAAGACTTACTCATTTTTCTACCTTGCTTATCTCTTACGATGGCATGGATATATACTTTGTGAAATGGAATTTTATTAGTAAACTTTGTACCCATCATCATCATTCTAGCTACCCAGAAGAATATAATGTCAAAGCCTGTAACAAGAACACTCGTTGGAAAGAATCTATCAAATCCACGCTCTTGCATTCTTTCTTTATTTGGCCAGCCAAGTGTCGTCATTGGCCATAGTCCTGAAGAAAACCAAGTATCAAGTACGTCAGGGTCTTGTTCAAGGTCTTTCGCTGAACACTTTGGACATGTATCCGGCTTTAGTGCCTTGTCTGCCCACTGGTGATTACATGAACCACAAGTGAAAACTGGAATCCTGTGTCCCCACCAGAGTTGTCTTGATACACACCAGTTCTTTGGTTCACGCATCCATGAGTAGTATGTGTTTTCCCAGCCCTTTGGATAGAACTTAGTTTTTTCAGTTTCAACAGAGTCAACTGCAACCTTTGCCATATCTTGAACATCTACGAACCACTGCTTGGAAATCATAGGCTCGATAACTGCTTTAGATCTATCCCCATGTCCAACTTGATGAACATGCTTCTCTTCTTTTACAAATTGCCCAAGCTCTTCAAGCTTCGCAACAACTTTTGATCTGGCTTTTTTACAAGTTAGACCTTCCCATTCAAGACCTAGCTCATTGAGTGTTCCGTCTTTATTGAGAATGTTGATCATCTCTAGTTTGTGTCTTTGTCCAATTTCAAAGTCATTAAAGTCATGACCTGGCGTTACCTTTAAACAACCTGTCCCTTTTTCAATATCAACATGCTCATCTCCAACAATAGGAACTTCTCTATTACAAATTGGAACGATTGCTTTCTTTCCAATAAGGTGAGCAAATCTTTCATCTTTAGGGTTTACTGCAACTGCAGAGTCCCCAAGGAGTGTTTCAGGTCTTGTTGTTGCTACTTCTAGTAAAGTGTCACTTCCAGCTACTTTGTAGTGGATATGATAGAAAGCACCTTGTACTTCTTTATGTTCTACTTCTGCATCAGAAATTGCTGATTGTAATTTTGGGTCCCAGTTAACGATATAATCGGATTGATAAATCAGTCCTTGGTTGTAGAGCTCTACAAAAGCTTCTCTAACTGCTTCATTTGGTTCTGCATCCATTGTGAACATTGAGTAGTCCCAGTCGCATGAAGCACCCATAACTCTTTGCTGTTCAGCTATAAAACCACCATACTCTTCTTTCCAGGCCCAGATCTTTTCTAGAAACTCTTCTCTTGTGAAGTCATGCTTCTTTTTCTTACTTTCGTTCCATACAAGCTCTTCAACTTTTGATTGAGTTGCAATACCGGCATGGTCCATTCCCGGAAGAAATAGAGTTTCATAACCTTTCATTCTTTTAAAACGAATGAGTGCATCTTGAGTTGTTATATCTAGCGCATGTCCTGCGTGAAGTTTACCTGTGACATTAGGAGGTGGCATAATGATACAAAAGCCTTCATCTACCTTTCCTTTTTTTGGTGCGAAGTACTTTCCATCATTCCATGTCTTGTACCACTTATTTTCTACTTCATTTGGGGCATACGTTGTTGATAATTCCTGAGTCATAGAAATTGTCCTTTATAGCTAGATTTATGGTTTAAAACCTACCGTCTGGTATATCACAGAATGCGTCATAGGTCTAAGTGAAAAGAGGTGTGCGCTGGGCGTTAATCCCAGCCGTCAACAGGTCTTGGAAGAACCTTTGGTGGAGTGTAGTTAGGGTCTTTACCGGGGAAGAGATTGTCTTTAGTAAGTGGCACGCCATCTTCAATAATTGTTTCATCGACAGGCACCCAGTCATCTACAGAGGCCGGGAGATTGTCAGGCGCTTTATAGTTAGGATTTGGAGCAGGGGAAACTTCAAAATTGAGACCATCAATGGCCTTTCTAGCTTCCTCAAGACCTATATCAATGACGGAGATGAAAACTTTAGCATCACTTTGAAGTTCTCCGCTCGTTCTTGAAGTAAGCTCTAGTATCTTTCTAATATGGTCTGTGAGAGAAATTACAAAGATATCCAGTTTGTTGTCATAAATCCCAGGCTCATCCGAGATGAGAGTTCTAAGCCATGGAGTCAACATTGCGACTTTCTTTGAAAATTTTCTAGTGAGCTTATCTATTTTAAATAATCTGTTCTTCTGGTAGCTGTTGTATTTTATTAGCTCTGGATCAGTTAGCAACTCTGAGAGATCGAGCATAAATGATTGATATAGGTACTTAGTAAATGGCCTCTCTTTTGAGATTGATGAAACCTTCACCTTAACAGATTCATACATTTTATGATCAATTACCTTAAAACCTTTCTTTAAAGTTTTGGAATAGCTCAGAGTATACTTAATAATTTCATTTTCAATAAAACTAAAGTCACCCTGGTTTCTTTGTAGAAGGGAGTTGGTAACACCTATTGCTGACTTTTTTATTTCTTTAGTTTGATATGCTTCTGTAATAAGTAGTTTATATAGTAATGGAACTTCTTTGGAGAATTTAAGCTCTTTACCAAAAGCATTAGAGGTCAGAAGGAATACAAAAATAATGAAAAATTTTAAATTATTCATCTTTCTCCACTAGCTCTTTATTTATAACAAACTTTCCTTCTTTATCTTTTAAAGTATAAATTTTCTTTCTAAAAGGTATATAGATTTCATTCTCTATTGGCATTGCATTCGTTACAAATTTCAAGTCGCTATGGATATATGCTTTCTTGTCAGAGAATTTATATGAAATTAATTCTGAGATATTTCCAGATACCCCATGAATTCCCTTAATCATATATATTCTCTCTTTATCAACATTGCATATGAGAGAGTGGGCCGGACCAACAGACGATTGAAACAGAAAGTCTCTCTTTGAGATATCTCTTTCTAAATGTGAAAATCTGTAGAGATTAGTAAATGATTTTTGAGTGGCAGAAGACTCCAGAATATAAAGATTATCTTCTGTAGAACATAAGCTTAGATTAACAGTTGGTTCATTCAATTTATATATGAGCTCTCTTTTTCGACTTTCCATGTCAAATGAGAGAAGCCCCATATTCATCTTATCATTCTGGTCAGTAAAGTAGACTTTACCTTTTGAAGATATTTTAACTTCCGGTGAAAAGTAAGGTGATTTACTGTTTATCTTAATAGAGTAACTTCTAGACCTATTATCTAACTTGGTAACAGTTAGGACCTTCTTCGTATAAGAGTAGTATGAAAAATACTTACCATCATTATGGAACTGTGGAGAAACTCCATTCCCAATCCTTTCAGGTTTCTTTTCTTTAATATTATATAGGAATATTTCCGCATCTTTTGCAGGAGATAGTACTCTATTAATATCAAATTTCTTCCACAGTAAAAATGTCGAGTTATCAAATGTTGTAACACCATATTGTGAACTAATATCATCATTTAAAACTTGAAAAGCTTTATAGTTTGAAGAAAATGCCAGAGATCCTTTTCCTCGTTGATAGAAGTTAGAATCGTTCTTCTTATAAAACAGCCTTAGGGTTTGAATATTTTGTTTCGCTGTGAGCTCTAAGAGATCAGTTTTAGCAAAACTAAAAATGGAAAATAAAATTATATTAATATAAGCCATTTAAGTTCCATGTTTTTAAAGGGTGTTGTTCAGCATATCTAGAAACTGCTGAAAATACTCTTGCCCATTGTATAAGTCTAGGAGAGTGCACATCGTCAATAGCGCTTCTAAAGCTAAATAGGGCCTTATCATTATTACTTTTGTATCCATCTACAATAAAAGGGAGAGGAGTACATTGGCCTAGAGATTTTATTTGAAAATTAGATGGGTGAAGATCTTCAGCACATCCCATTCCATGTATAATTCCTTTTGGCTTGCTCTCCAAAAAGAATCGAGCACTTGTTAATGAAGATATTGGTCTTAACTTTAGCTGATATTCCTCGATAATTTTTTTATCAAGTGACTGAATCTTTGAATTATATTTATTCTTGAAATAGTTAAAACTGAGGTCACCCTTGGTAAATAATTTTATAACTTTTTGTCCGTTAAGAATTACTGTTTGGGGACAATTGTAGGACTGGCATTTCTTTGACTCTGGTATTATCCAGCACCCTGTTTTGTAAGTTAATCTTTTTGGGTTGTATAGGCCGTGGTTTGCAACAAGGCATGATGGTCTTTGAGATTCAAGTTTACTTTGAAATAAAATATTAGAGACGACATTATTTTGTGCGTAACTTTCTGATTTGTGATTTCCTGGGACAAAAGGGTAGCATCTATCTTTTTTAGAAATAGAATCCTTATAACAAATTTGTAGAGGCCATTTCTTTTCTTCTTTATTTTTTTGATAGATATTGTAAATAGATGCAAAGGAAGGAAATACACAGTCTTTAGGCGCCTGAGTTGCCTTTCCTTTTCCAAAGTGAGCTAGAACTCTAAATACATTAACTATTCCTGTATTGTTAATCAAAGATGGACAGTCATGGTAATCATTCTTAAGTCTCGAAATGTTAAGTGCATCAGAGATCTCTTTACATTCAGGCATTGGGTAAAGAACAGACTTTTGTCTTGCTCCAATTCGTGAACAGGAAAGGTTGTCACTTCGAAATTTTCTAATACATTTATTAATATCTGACTTTGTTAGGCTTTTCTTTTTTAGGAATTGTTTACACTTCCATGCCACCTTATATTTTGGAACTTCAAAATTTGAAATTTTTGTCCAGTAGTCTTGATCACTATAAGATGAGCAGAACTTAGCTCTACTATCGTAATTATTACAAAGATTGGAGAAGTATGAGCGTTGAAGCTCTGTAAACTCTTTTAGGTAATCATTTCGTTCTTTTCTTAGTCTATTAATTCCAGATCTTTCGGATAGAGAAAGGGAAGGAGTCTTATTTAGATATACTTCAGCTTTATTTGCTAACTCTATTTTTTGCGTAATAGCGCATATATGTTCTGTATTTATGTTTTGCTGCCAGGATTTCCATTGTGTACGACATTCTGTCTTAGTCGTTGGAAGCTTAGGAGTAATCTTTGAGAGAGTCTTTTTAAGTCTTCCAGTTTCAAAGAACTCTTTTTGTTTGTATGACAGCTTACAGTGATTTTTGTAATATGTTTGAATAAAGAGTTCACTAGGTATTGCTACAGTTTTTTCTTTCTTCTTTATTTCTCGTAGGCTTACGTCCACATAATTCAAAGGAGTATTTCTTAGGTAGAGAACCTTATGTGAAAGGAAAGTATATAAAGAGCAATTGTTATTTAAAAATAGTTGAAGATAGTTATTAGGCGTGAAGAAAAGAATCTCTTCAAGTTGAGGCTTTGTTAACTCAACTTTTGCAGACTCTGAAATCAGTTGCTTCTTATCTTTTTTTTCTTTTTGAGAAAGCTGGTTATTCTTTTGTTTTAGGATTATTTCGAAGCTTTGAATGAGTCCCTTATTGGGAATAGAAGAAGGCCAGACCAAAGAGGTCTGACCTAATATAAAAAAACTAATCGATAGTTTTAGCAAGAATTGATGCAACGTCTTCAATTTCAAGGTTTTCTGTTCCTGTTTTTTCGCTGATTCCACCTTTAAAGTTAATCATACAGAAAGAACAGGCCGTAGCCAACTTCTCCACTTTTTTCTCACCAACATCGGCAAGTCTTTCACCGGCAAGGTCTTTACCAGCTTCAACTTCATACCACATGTTACCACCACCCATTCCACAGCATAGGGCAGTGTCTTTTGTTTTATCCATTTCTTTTATTTGTACCCCGGAAGCCTCAAGAATTTCTCTTGGTGCGTTATATTCTCCGTGGTGACGTCCAAGGTAACATGGATCATGGAAAGTTAGATTTTCTTCAACCTTTTTCTCTGGTTTAAGTTTACCTGATCTTAAAAGATCCGCGAGTAGTTCAGTGTGGTGAACTGTCTCAAATTGTCCGTCATCAAATTTTGCATATTCTTTACCAATCGTATGAAGACAGTGTGGACAATGTGTAACAACCTTACCGAAGTCATATTGATTCATGTTGGCAATATTTTCGATGGCGATTTCATAGAAAGAGTATTCGTCACCAAATCTTCTGATTGGGTCACCGTTACACTTTTCTGTTTTCCCCATTACTGCAAAACTAACACCTGCTTTCTTAAGTAACTTAACTGTATCTTGTACTACTTTTTGGTTAGAAGCATCATATGATCCTGCACAACCAACATAGTAGAGATAATCAACTGTTTTACCTGATTCAATTACTGGAACATCTAATCCATCGGCCCACTTAAATCTGTCATCTTGTGAGATTCCCCATGGGTTACCATTGATTTGTACCTTTTGAACTGCTGTCGCAGCATCTGTTGGTATCTCCCCTAAAGTCAGAGCTTTGTATCTCTTAGCACCCATGATGATATCAATGTGCTCGATATTCGCAGGACATTCTTCCATACAAGCACCACAAGTTGTACATGAGTCTAGCTCTATTGAGGAGTAAGTTTGCTTTTCCCAGAAGTCTGCATCTGTTTCACCAGAGGCATGTGTTTCTAGAGCAAGGTCTCTTGCTTTAGTGATAATTTTCTTTGGATCTAGAGGTCTCTCAGCACTATTGGCCGGACAGACTTGTGTACAACGTCCACACTCAACACATGCAAGTAGATCTAGCTTATTCTTCATTGTAAGTTCAGAGAGTTTTCCTAGGCCAAAAGTTTCAGCATTTTCATCTGTAAAATCCATTGGGTTTAGAACTGCACCTCTCCTTTGAGGAGTAACTAGTGCTGCTAAAGGAAGGATGAAGATGTGAGAAAACTTCGTGTAACCAATTGATGCGACAAAGGCCATTGTATTTACCATGTGAATCATCCACATCGCTCTATAAGAGTAGGCCCATGTTGTATCGGATAATCCAAACTTAGAGAATAATGAAGCAAGTGCCCAACCTACTGGTGACCAAGTCGCTTCTCCTGCTGGCATTCCTGTTCCCATGATACGGACACCCTCAATTAAGTAACCAATGATTACTAGAGAGGCGAGCATGGCATACATGAAAAGTTCTTGCTTTGGCTTTGTTGATTCAAGATAGTCTGGTTTATCAATATATCTTCTCTTGTAAGCTAGAGATAGACCAACAAGCATCATGAGTCCTGCAATATCTGCACAAAACGAAACTACAATATATAGAGTTCCCTTATAGATTTTGAATGGAGTATCAAAATGTATTGCAACAACGTCAGTGGCAATCCAGAGGATTACGAATCCCCAAAAGATCAGACCGTGAAAAAGAGCAACATTCTTAAATCGAGGAACTTTTCCTGTTAGAAAGGCTGTTTTAAAGAAACTTGACCAGTTTAGTTTCTCTGGCATCAGCTTCTTAAGTCCCTTAAGCCCTTCAGCTCCAGTAACAAAAAGTAGCTTTCCATAAAGACCTTTGCACATCAAAAACATTGATGCGAAGAATAAAATATACATGACGTACTTAAAACTAGGTGGAATATTCCACATAATCTCGCGCGTCGCTAGTGTTGCGATGTCTCCACCCATAATTTGCCCTCACGTGTGATGAAAATTTGTTCAAGTTGTTGTTATATTAATTATTTTATAAAATATTTCTAAGAATAGTACTTATTTTTTACTTATAACCGACAAGTTGTATAAGGTTATAGAATTACAATAAAAGTCTTAACAAATAAGTCGGTATTTAAAAAGAGAACTTAATGAAAATATTCAAGTTATTGCCAATATTTATGTTCATCATTTCTTGTACGAAGGTCAAAACGATCAATAAGAAAGAGCATAGTTTTAATAGTTATCCAGAGAAGCTCATAATCCTTCAGGTTCCAGGCTTGAGTGAAGAGCATCTCGCATACTTGAGGTTTCAAAAACCGCTAATGAAAGAGGCGACTTGGCCTGAGAATTTCACATGTTTTGGAAAAATGTGGAGATTTAATCTACATTCAACTAGGCCTAAGGTTGAAGATAGTCTACTTTCGCAGATTACTGGTTATTCTGGATCTGAGCAAAAGTGCGAAAAGTATAATAAGAACACTGTTTGGTCTGTATTAAGTAAATTCAATTATCAAACTGCAATTGTGGAAAGAGGAAGCAGTGAGTTTATTGAGAACGCTTTAAAATGCAATGACAAATATTTCAAAGATAGCGCTACTTTTATTTCTACTGCAAGAGCGAAAGGTGAGAATATATTTCACCATCAAAGATCTGGCAGTTATGAGAACTCTAAGGTTTACTATGATGATAGTTGTTCAAAAGGTGAATGCTTCTCTAAGTCTTCCGAAGTTTTCTTTCATGCTTGGAACTCTCTAACAAATAGACCAAAAAAGTTAATGATCTATAGAGACCATGGTTTATTAAATGCTATAAAGGCCAATGATAGAGAAAAATTCTATAGCTCTTTAGTTGATTTGAATAAGCTTGTAGGAGACATACAAAAGCAAATTCAAAGTAAGAACCCTGATTCCCTTGTTGTAGTTACGTCTACATCTCCTCGACATATCAACTGGCCTAAGGACAGTAGAAGCTGGAAGAGATTAAATCTTGCGAAATCATCTCGAGATGGAGAACTTCTTTCTCCTGTTTGGGCGAATGGGGCAATGTCTGAAAATTTCTGTGGGATGTTTTCTGAATTTGAAATCTTTGAAAGAGTTTTTTGGCGCCCTAAGAAGAGTCGCTTTCCACTTGTGGACGCCTTGGGATTTTAGTGTTTAAGTTGGATGAGATTAATAATTTCATCCTTCGTTATTAGGTAGTCTGTTTTACAATAGTCGCACTTTGCTTCTAGAGACTCTTTACCGTCAAAAATATCGTTAATAGTACTATTTCCTGTTAGGCTTGCAATACCTGTAACCATTCGATCTCTTGAACAATTACATTTAAAAGCGATATCTTTTGTACCTATTAGCTCAAAGCCTAGTGATACGATAGAGCTTTCAATTTTTTCAAAATCAGTCACTGAATTTTGGAAGAGCTCAGAAATTCTTGGCTCGATTTCAGACCAGTATTCTTTAAGTGTCTTTCTTTCAACAACCTCTTCTTTATTTACATTCTTTTGAGGTAGACGAGAAAAGAGTACCGCTTGGTCGGATGTGTCCGATAAGAAAACTTCTGAATTTATTTGGTATGAATCTTTAAGAATCATATTGATTACTTCATTTGTTGACTGAGAGTTAACCTTCATAATTGATGTATATGGTGAAGGACTGTGAGGAAACATTTTCGACTGTCTAACTTGACCTGTGAATGTTTCCGGAAGCTCGTCAAATGTTTCAGGTAGGAGAAGTGTTCTCATATTTCCAGAAGAGTTCATTTCAATTTTTAGTCTAAAATATGGTTCGTCTGAGTCAATAAAGAGTCCCATATTTTCTTGTGGCTTAAGGAAGTTCACAAGAGGAAGAGAACTTAGGATACTATTTCTAAAGAAGTGAAATCCTTTATTCTTTAAGTTGTGGATGATGGCAAGATCATGAATAACTTTTTGTCCTTCAAAGAAGGAAATTGTGAATCCATTTTTAGGATCGATAAAGTTAAAAAGACGACTTTCTGGTAGCATGATGATATTCTCCTATAATCTGTTAGGGGTATACCTTAATCAGAGCAATGTGTCATCGTAAATAATGGAATACTTATGCTGAACGTCTTTCAATACACAAAAGATATTACCGAAATTATTGACTTGGTGCAGGAGCAAGAAAGCTGGAAAGCAATTTGTCCCAGTCCCCAAAAAGCCGATATGTTTAGAGAGATCATTAACGAACTCGGGCTTGGTGATAAGGTGCAAGTTCTTACAATTAGTAAGTTTGTTGCAGATATTTTGGCCCTTGGTGAGGAGATCAACAAAGTTAGTAAGTCTCAACTATTAATGGATCTTTGGACGTTGTGGAAAATTAAAATAAATAATGATTATGAGAAATATCGATTCTGCTTTGATTTATTCACTGAGATTCGAAGTTATAGTCTTTCGAGTGAAATATTTGTAGACCTTAAAGATCTAATTGAAGAGCAGTACCATGAAGGGATTACTTTATTTAATGCCTACTTTAACTCTCTTGAGATTGTAGACGAGCAAAGGTCCTATAACTTAGTTGGAGATTTATTCGGGAACTCCGACTTAGATATGTCTTATATTTTTTGGGGATACGACCACCTTAATGCAAATCAAATTGATATGCTTAAGCGTATGGGGGAGGCCGTTGAGGTTACTGTTCCTATCGCAAGTAATATTCTAACGAATTGTGACAACCTAGACTGGCCGACATGGCTAACGACTCAGGATTATGAAGATAGTACAAGTGATGAAAAAGAAATCGAAGTAAGGGCCTATGAGGTACCAAAGGGAAGAATTAGTGAATACCTTGAAGAGATAAATGAGACTCGAAACTCTAATATAGTTCATATTGATAAAACACTATCACTTCAAAAGATAAATTCTTTATTTTTTGATAAGCAAAACTTCAAAGTTTCATATGAGTTATTTAATCATGCAACTGAAGATGTTTTTAATCACCTCAATGAATTATTCAAGCAGGGGAAAAAGTTAGAAGCGAATCTTTTTGTAGATAAAATTTCTGAAATTTCATTAAAGTACTTAAAAGAAAATAAACTCTCAGAGTTTAAAGTAAGCCTAACACTCAAAGAGACAATTCAAAAATTCATTGAGCAATCAGAACTTAATGAAAATATAGAAATTGGTGACCTGAAATGTGTAAAAGAGATACTGTCTCTTGATCTACCAAGAAGTTCTTTTGTTAGTCTTGTTGACTCAGATGATCTCGGGATTTACGAAAGAGACTTTCTCCTTAAGAACTTTACGAATGGGAAAAACTTCTTATTTGTAGAGCAATCAAGTTCTGCATCACTACAGGATAGTTTTAAATTTTCGAATGAGCTCATGTCTGTACTTTCTGCATTTGGCCCTCTTCAATCAAAAAAGTATGAAGTGTTGAATCTTAAAAACTTACTCTCTAGTTTCTTTATCAAGGGTGGAGAGATAATTTTTGAGAGTGGAGCATTTGAAAACTCAATTGAATGGGATGATATTCTTAAAGATATTAAGTTTGATATTATTGATATTTCAAAAAGTAATAGACCAAACTCTTTAGAAGAGAAGAAATACACTTCTCAAAAAATAAAGAGGATTTCAGCGACTAGAGTTCAATCATATATTGATTGTCCGCGAAAGTACTATCTAGACTATGTAAATAAGCTTGATATCGGAGCGAGAAGTAAGGATATAATTGGTGCCGATATAAAAGGTGTTGTTGAACACGACGTCATAGAGAATTATGTTAAAGATAATTCCGAATGGAGTGACTCTAAACACTTAGAGATCATAACTGAATCATTTGAGAATATCTTAGAAACTTCAGGCGTTACTTCAACAGAGATTATGAAGAAAAGTGCTGAAGCAGAAATTGTTGCTTATACAACATCTACTATTAAAGAGCTTTTAAATGCAAAAAAGGATCTTGGTTTAAAGCTAGAGTTTGAAGTCGATATATCTGACTTTAATGATACTGCCTCTGGGAGGATCGACCTGCTCGTGGACTATAATGGAAAAAAATATATCTTTGATTTTAAGCGATCTTCATTTGGAATCCCTACGAAGACAGACTTTGAAAAGTATAACAAGATTCAGCTATGGTATTACATGAAGGTATTAAAAGATGCTGGCCATGAAATAGGAGGGTTTGGTTATATAAATCTCTCTGAACTTGATACATCTTTAATATATTTATGTGATGAAGAAAGCATATTATTTGAAAAACTATTTTCTGACTGTAAGGTTCAAAAATTAAAATCAACAATGGAAGAAGCCTTAGTCAGTTTTTCTGAAGTTTTTAATAAAATAATCAATGATATTGAAAATGAAGAAAAGTATATTCCAGCACCAAAAAACGCGATGATATGTTCTTTTTGTATGGCCGGACCAGTTTGTCCAAAGTCTGATTCGGAGATTGATTAATGAGAAGTCCAAACGCTGAACAAGTTAAAGCTATAAAACATAATGGTGGTGTGTTGTTAAACGCAGGGGCCGGCTCTGGTAAGACATTTGTTTTAATAGAACATATACATTACTTAATTGAAGAGTTTATTCAATCGCGTGAAAATACACCTGTTGAAATATTTAAAAAAGATCTAAAAAACTATTTGAATAAAATAGTTCTGATGACTTTTACGAATGATGCCGCTGCCGAAATAAGAGAAAGATTATTTAAAAGATTTGAAGATTTAGATGGTGAGAAGTGGGCAGTTGTTCCAGATTGCTTAATGGCAATGAACGTTAGTACAATTCACGGTTTTTGTTTAAAAATGATTAAACAAGGACTGATTGAAGGTGCCCCTGGACAAATTGAGATTACTGACGAATTTCAAATCGCGAAGAAAATTGAAATTCTAGTTGAACAGTGGTTTGAAAGAAGAAATGATTCAGAGATCAACGATTCATTTATTAAAAATTACACTTCAATTGTAAAGGCGATGCAGTTTATTTTCTCTTCTCCTGAATTACGCTCCGAATGGGCGGCGGGAGTTAGATATTCCGTGTCTAATTTTGATGAGAATAAATTCTGGAATGAGTTATTCGTACTTCTTGAAATAAGTGAATTTTGGAATAAGCAGTCAAACTTGGCTGAAGCCGAAGAGTTTAGAGGAAAGCCTTGGTTTAATCTACTTGAAGGACTTAACTCTCTAAAGACTAAAGAAGAGATATCATTTTCTGATCTACTGGAAGTCGAACATCTCTTTAAGACAGTGGGAAGACTTGTTGTTTCGAAAAAAGTCTCTTTAAGCTTAAAGGAAGATGTAAATACGGCGAAGAAAATAAAAGAATTTATGAAGTCTTACGGGGAAGATTTAAAATTCTTTTTTGATTTTAAAGAAACCTTTAAGACTTGGGAAGATAGCTTTAAAGATCTATTTAATTTTATAGACTCTCGATACTATGATCTCGCAGGTATAGGATTTGCAGACTTAGAGTATCTTGTTGTTAGAGCTCTCAAGGAGAGTGAAGCTACACGAGAACAAGTCCAAAAGAACTTCAGTTACCTTATTGTTGATGAATTTCAAGACACTTCTTGGGTTCAGTATGAAATTATTAAACAAACTATCGGAGAGAACTTTAGCAACTTATTCTGTGTTGGTGATCGTAAGCAAGCAATTTATGGATTTAGAGGTGGTGAACTAGGCGTTTTTAATGAAACATGTGAGAAAATTCCGCAAAATTTAATTATGAGGAATAACTACCGCTCTGAAGAGAAAGTTGTGACATTTAACAATAATTTCTTTGAATATATTTTTGGGTTAGGTAGAGAATTTAAAGGAAGTGATAACTTCTCCGTTGAGGTCGATGCTCAAGAGTTTCCAAAAGATGTAAAAGAACAGGCCAAAGGGCATGCTTCTGAGTTTACGATCTCAATTGAGGATGAAGATATTAAAAGGCCTAGTCCTATTGATATGAATAAATGGGAGTCTCTAGGTATTTTTCAGCGAATTACAGATACTCAAAAGTCTGCACCAGAAGAAGAGATATGTATTCTATATAAGAATCTAGGCCCAAGTAAAATGTTAATTGAAAAACTTATTGAGGCCGAAATACCTTTTCAGGCTCAAGTAAAAGTTCCATTTGTAGAAGATCCATTTATGGCGATCTTCAGTGCATTTGTAGATTTTCTATTAGAAGTCGATCGTGCACCAAGTGAGCAATTACATTGGGATAAATGTGTTAAGTATCTTGATTTCTACCTAATGGGAATATCGGAACACTACTATGATAAAAGCCAAAAATTATCAGCAGAATGTCTAAGAGAGCTATACTACAAGTATAAACAAAGTGGAATTGAGGTTTCTTTTTGGTCTTTAGTTTTTGAATTAGGATATGCAAATTCATCTTATGAAAATAATGCTAAAAAGATTTCTGAAATAATAAAGAGTTCATCTGGAAAAATTTCTGAAATATGGAAAGCACTTTCTGCAATCTCTGGAAAAAGCTATAGTACTAAATTTAATTTTATGAAGTCTCCAAAAGTATATATCATGACAACTCACGCCTCTAAGGGGCTTCAGTATGACAATGTTATAATAGGAGGTGTTCATACTAATGGTCGTAGAGTTGCGAATACTGAGACTATGGGAATGCTTCCTGGTTCTTTTAGGTGGAGTTCTGACTTATTGAAGAAGAAGCTTCATCGTTCTCCTATGTACATTTATGAAAATGTGGTCAAGTCCCATAAAGAATACTCGGAATCGAAGAGACTTTTCTATGTTGCCTGCACTCGAGCAGTTAAGTCGATTGAGTGGATAAATCTCCAGTTAAATGGAAAAGAAATCTCATCAAGTAAGGAAAGTTGGATAAATGCTCTTCGAATTTTTGTTGATGACACTTATGAGAAAAAAATCTTGGAGTTAAAAGACGTTAATTCGCTACCCCCTTCAAAAGCACCAATGTATTTTATGGATGCCCTAGGAGTAAGTGGTAGAAGCGAAAAGATGAAAATTGGTTTAGTTTCAGAACTATCAGTAACAAAGTTGTCTTTACTTGCTCTTTGTCCTAAGAAGTTTTATCTCTCACAAATTTTAAAACTTGATGATCAGTGGAAAGAGTTCTCAGAAGAAAATGATATCGAACTTCCGGCCCGTATTGGTGTATCTGACGCTCAAAGAGGAACGAGACTTCACTATCAGATTGAGAATACCATTAAAGGTGAGCCTGTTGAAAATGGTGAAGAAGACATATTGAACTGGGTTAAAACTGAACTTAAAAAGGTATCAGATAAAGAACTTGTTTCAGAAAGAGAGATGAAGTTCTCATTTTTTGGACAAATGATAACTGGGATACCTGATTTAGTAGTTGAAGAGAACGGTCAGGTAGAAGAAATATGGGATTTTAAATCTGGTCTATGTGATGACGAGGACAAGAGGTCTTACCGCTTTCAATTGTTGACCTATGCACTAGGGCTTGATCAAGTTTCAGACAACTTAAAAGATAAGATCTCTCTAAAGATACTTCTCTTGGATAAGAAAGAGATCGTTACATATGAAATTAACAAAAGCCATATAAGAGAAGAGCTATATAGAACTTGGTCAAAGTTATCAAGTATTCAAGTCGAGAAAATTCCTCATTGCGCTTCCTGCATGTATGGAAATTTATGCCACCAATAGTGAGCTAAAACTGTATTTACGTTTATGTTAAAATGTAAGTGAGTAAATTTACGTAATTCAAGGCAGGAAGCTATTATGATTAGGAAGATCAAAGTTCTCACTCTGTTATTTTTAACAACTATTGTAAACGCAGCAGAAGGCGACCTTTACAATTTTTCGTGGTTGGACAAAGACAAAGAAGTATACGTCTTACAAAATAGAAAATTTAGAAAGAAAGGTAAGTTACATGTGGCCGGTGGTTACGGTAAAACTATATCAGGATCATTTGTAGACTCAATGGCAATGCAAGTTAGAGGTGGATACTTCTTTAGTGAAGCATTTGGTTTTGAAATGGTTTACTCAATGAACAGTGGTGAAGAGAATGAAGCAGCTGCTTCTGTTCGAGATGCTGGATCTGGATCCGGAACAATTCCTTTTAGACGTATCGTAGATAGCTATTACGGTGGAATGCTTATGTGGTCTCCGTTCTATAGTAAAATAAATACATTCAATAAAATTATCTATTTAGATTTTATATTTGGTCTAGGTCTTGCTCAGATTGAAGAGACTAACAATAGAGAACAGTTTGTTAACTTTAATCCTAATGCTGCAGAAACGACTGAGACACATACTGGTATTATGTGGAACGCTGCTATTAAGTTTTACTTAACTGAAATGTGGAATGTCCGTTTTGATGTAAATGCAATTCATTATCAAGCAAAAAGAGCTCGTCAAGATGTTAATGCTGAAGACTATTGGTATAACAATTTCGATATGACACTGGCCTTGGGAATCGACTTTTAGGAGTAGTTAAATGAAAAAGAAGATATTATTTTTGATCCTTCTTTCATTTAGCTCATTTGCTATTGAAAGTATTTGGAAAGATTTAACGAGAAAGAATAATCGAATAAGAAATTATCCAATTATTATTAAGAAATTAATAGATAAGAAAATGTATCATACATCTGTGCCCTATCTTAAGGAGTACCTTGTTTCTAGTAAGAGGTTTAATAGGTCTCTCTTTGATAAATTACTTGAAGAGGTTGTAGAGCATGTAGGGGATAGACAATTTGTTCTTCTTCCTGAGAAATACTTGAAACGTTCAAAAGCTCCAACCCTAAGGTATATTTTAGCAAAAAAAGTACTTAGAAGAGGTAAGCTAGCCGAAACTTTAAAGATACTTAATGCTTCTATTCCTGTTGATCACTCTGTTAAGCCATTTGCTTTAATGCTTGAAGGAACAGTTTTCTCTTATAAGAAAAGCTATTTAAGTTCAGTTAGTAGTTTTAAGAGATGTATTTCTGTTTCTGAAGACCAGTTGTCTGATGCAACAACAATACAGAGAAAAAGACAACTTCTAATAAACAAAGACTACTGTCTTGCAGGTATAGCGAGAAGTTTATACGCATCTCGAAACTATGAGAAGGCTGAGCTTAGCTACCTCGATATTGATAAGAAGTCATATATTTGGCCGGAACTTTTAGTAGAAGAAGCCTGGAATAGTTTCTATAAAGGTGACTACAATAGAACACTCGGAAAACTTGTTACTTATAATGCACCAGTGATGAAGTATATCTTTAATCCTGAAATAGATGTTCTTCAGGCAATGTCGTATTTAAAAATGTGCCTCTATGATGATTCAGTTAAAGTTGTTGAAAATTATTATAGAAAATATCAGAAATCTACTTCTCTTCTCTCAAAGCTCATTAATAAGAAAAATGATGATTTAAATTATTTCTTCTTACTTATTAATAGCTATAAGAATGGAAAGAAATATTCAGTGAAGTTAGTTAATGATCTTCTTGCTTCAATTTTAAGGGACCCAGCATTCTTAAATCTTTATGAAAGCTACACTAATGGGAAGAAAGAAATATCAAAAATTAAAGGTGTTCGAAATAGACGACTAAGAAGAATTTTAGCTGTTAACTTAAAAGATTCTCTAAGCTTACAGAAAAAGCTTATTGGTTCATATGTAAAAAGAACTTTAAAGGTCTCACGTGCTCAACTACAGAAAGGTTTTTCTGGAATGAGTTATATAAAGCTAGAAGTTCTATCTAGAAAGAAGGAGCAGCTTTATTCTGATTCAACAGAGATTAAAGGGCGTGGTGATATAAAGTACCTTAAGAGTAATGAAAAACAGTATTTTTGGAACTTTAATGGAGAATTCTGGGCGGATGAGCTAGGAGACTATGTCTTTGCTTTAAAGTCGGAGTGTAGCAAATGAAAATAATTTTTAAGTTTCTTCTTTTAGCATGCTTGATAAGTAGTAGTTCTTACTCGGCATTAACAGGTAAAAGAAAACGTATAGTAAGTGTTATTGATATGGAGCTTAAAGAGCTATCACGCTTATCAAAAGTTTCTGGAAATAAAGACCCTGAAATGCTTTTAAGAATTGCTGAGTTATATCTAGAGAAAGGACGAATTCTTAGAGAGCAAGAGAATGAAGATTTTTTTAAGCTCCCAATAAAGACTAGACAGAAAATCAATAGGAAGAAGTTTTACGCAAATTCTAAGGCTCATATTCAAAGAGCACAGAAAACAGGTGTTTTTATACTAAACCGTTTTAAAAGATTTAAAGGTAAGAGTGATGTTTATTATATCTTAGCTTTTAATGAAAAAGAAAATGTGAACTATAAGGCCGCTAAACAATTATTTGTAAAAGCAATAAAATCATCTCGAAGAAAATCTGATTCAGCATCTGTTAAGTCACGACTTGCCTTAGGAGATATTTACTATAGTGAAGGGAACTTTAAGCAAGCAAGAGTCAACTATCGATCTGTAATCTCTAAGATAAAAGATGATAAATGGTATACAAAATATTTATACAACTTATCTTGGTGTAACTTTAGACTTGGTAAAAAGAAGACTGCATTGTCTCAAATGAAAAAAGTCTATAAGTTAAGTAAATCACCAAAGTATATGGATAAGGCGAAGAGTTCACAAAGAGACTTGGGCTATTTCTATGCAGATAAAGGTAGTGTTAAGCAAGCTAAAGCTTTTTATAAAAAAGTTGGTGGTGATGTTGCAAAGAATTTTTACGATATGGGAATGTTTCTAAAAGATAAGCAGAAGTATTCAAAGTCTTTGAACATGTTTAAAAGTGCGTATAACTCTGGAGATAATCGCTATAAAGTCAGAGCTTTAGTCGAGACACTAAATATTTACGATAAGTACAATAATAATAAACGATTCATAATTTACGCGCGAAAGGCACAAAAAGTTTCGCTTAATAAAGAAGATAAGAAAGAAATCCTATTCTATATTTCAAAAAGAGCTGCTTTGTTACAAAAAGAATTAAACTTGTCTCATAATAAGAATAGGCCTGGAATTCTAAAGTCTAAAGGGACTATTGCAGCTGAGCTGTACATCATTGCAAAAAATCTTGATCCTTCTCTAAGTGAGAAGTCGCTCTTCTTTGCCGCGGAATCGTTTTATTCATCAAGACAGCTTGATGCCTCACTGAAGTATTACAATGAAGTTAAAAAAATTGGTAATACGAAGTCTAAGTATTATAAACGATCAGTAGTTGGAGTCCTTACAGCATTAAATGCTAAGGGAATAAGTAAGAAGTCACGTTTACTTTATTTTGAAGAAGCATATATTCACTACATAAAAATAGAACCGAATAGAGAGAAGAAGGGACGTGCAGTTGAAAAACTATTTTCTTTCTACATTGATGAGAAGAAGCAGCCACATAAAGCTGAAGGTATCTTTTTTCAGTACTCTAGAATTTATCCAAAGAAAAATAGAAAGAACGAAGCAATGATTGGTCGAATCGTTGACTTGTATAAGAAAAAGAAAATGAAAACAAATCTTTTTTCATTTGTACGCAAGCTTAAGAGTACCAATGTCGTACTGACTAGGAAGTTTGTCAAAAGATTAAATAAGATTGTTTTAACGACACAGTTTGAGTCTGTGCAAAAGGCAAATAGTAAAGGCGATAAGGTATTTGCTTTAAAAGGCTATTTAAGTATTTATTCTGATAATGAAAGTACACCAAGTGCAAAAAGGAATGCCGCGTATAATATCTCTGTTCTCTTTTATGAACTTGGAAACATGGACATGATGTATAAGTGGATGTCACGATCAATTAATGACATGAAGGTTGGAGAAGTTAAGAGTTTTTCTAAATCGTTATCATCTATGGTTAATGAGCTTTATCTAAGAAATAGGTTTAAAGAAGGAAATACACAGTCCGAACTACTTTTAAATAAGCTGTGTAAGGTGAAGTCTACGTCGAAAAAAGAAATCTTATCTAACTATGTTGTTATGTCACTTAGTGATGGATTGGATGCTAAGACTAAATCCTTTGTTCAAAGTCAAAAGCGTTGTAAGTATGGTAGAAATATTTTTTCATCTGTATCTGAAACACTTCTAGAGTACTACCTAGATTACTCTCTACTGGATAAGGCCGAGCGCGAATACCATGAATTTAGTTCTCAATCTAAGAATAAGGTTTTACGAATTAAATACTTAGGGACATTGATTAGTAAAAAGAGAATAAGAGGAGCAACGGTCTCAAAGCAGTATAAAAGAAATCTAATTAATCTCTATAGAGCAATATCTAATAAAGGAAAAATCTCAAGAGTTGCATTAGATGAGTATGCATATATTAGAATATCTGGATTAAAGTCTAAGATAAAGTCTTTCAATTCTCTTAAATTAAGATTTCCCGAAAAGAAATATAACAAAACTTTAAAGAGAAAGTTTAAAAAGCTTGATGGAATAACGAGAGAAGGTATTGAAATTTTGAAAATTGGTTCTAAGAAGGCCATGGTCGATGTTTATAATGAGCTAATTTCATCTTATGAAAACTTTTCTAAGGAAGTTGCTGGATTTAAGCCTCCAGGAAAAAGTGCTGATTATATAAAGTCTTTTCAAAAGGGAATGGGGAGTATCTCAAGGCCCCTTTCGCAAAAAGTTACTCAATTTAAAAGAGAACTAACTGCTCAAGTTAATAAGTATGAAGTTCTATCTAGTACATATGGAAATACATCTCGAAAGGGAATTCCATATGCACCTATCCATGAATATATCTTAATGGATAAGAGGGGAATGTAGTGAAAATATTATTATCAGTTAGTGTTCTTCTTTTTCTTCTAAGTTGTGGAGGTTCACAAAAAGCTCAAGAACCTTCAAAGAGCTCATTACCTGCTGAACTTGAAGATCTAAGTAATGAAGACTTTAAGCCTAAGAGGCAAGTTCGTTATAATGCCAAGGCCGATTATCATATTATTGATGATCTAGTACAGGATGCTTTAAAAGACGAATCATTAGCTAAGATTGATCACGGGGACATTAAGAAGATAGATAAGAAAATTTCTGGAATCTCTGGGTTATGTTATCTTGGACATTCAAAAGAGGGTCTACAGAAACTAGATACTATCTATCCTAAATATAAGTCAAACCCATCCTATTGGAATCAAATGGGAAGTTGTTATTTAGAACTTGGAAAAATTAGAAAAGCTAAGATCTTCTACAACAAAGCTCTATCATTAAATAATAAGTATACGCCTGCAATTAATAATCTTGGTGTCGTATATCTCAGAGAAGGGAAACCTGAAAAGTCGTTGGCAGCTTTTAAGCAAGTTGTAAAACTAAGAAGGAACTCCAAGACTGCGAAGTACAATATGAGTTCTTTGTTTCTCAAATTTGGACTTTTTAATAAAGCTGAAAAGCTTCTGAATGAGGTTTATAAGTCAGGAGGGAAGGATAAGGATGTGATGTTGGCGCTTGCGTATAGTCAACTATATCGTGGTAATGGACAAGCTGCAATTAGATACCTTTCTAAAATCCCATCAGAAATTCTAAGGACGAAAGATTTTTCATTAGCACTATTTTATGCATACAAAATAACAAAGAACAAAAAAAGTACAAAAATATCTGATTTCCTCGAGGGACAAGATTTAAGCAAGAAGCAAAGAATAGCATTTAATAGAATGAGGCAATTATGAAAAATATTATTATGATCGTAGCGGTTTCTTTAATTGGATTAAGCTCATTAGCTCAAAAGAAAGAACGAATCATTTATAAGTATAAGAAGTTCGAAGAAATAAATCTTGGTGAAATTAAGGTTGATGGAGAACTTGGTAGCCCTGGTGAAATTTCTATTTCACAACGTTATTTAAAGAAATTTAAAAATAAATTACCTCATAAACCAAACTTTAATCTTGAGATGATGAAAGGTTTGGAAAGAATAAGATAGGAGAAGACTGTGGATCAAGGAAGATCACTTCAGTTAGAAAGTTCTGAAAAAAATTATAGTGTACCAATGAAGAAGAGGATTATTGTTGGATCTAGTGATTCTGCCGATCTACAAATTCGTGGGCGTACTGTATCTGATATTCACTGTTTGATAGAAGTGCAGGGGGATAAATACAAGATTTTTAGTCTCTCTCCTCAATCAAAAGTAATTGTAAATGGTTCTGAGGTTGTAGCGCAAGAGCTGAAATTAAATGATGTGGTAAAACTTGGTGAATCTGAATTTAAGTTCACAAAGAGTAGTCTCAGTCTTCCTAAAACTCCTATTGAGAAAAGAAAGAAGCTACCGAAGCCTTTACCTGTTAAGCCAGAGATAAGTCAGGATGAAGTCGTCTATGATGAAAACTATCCATTAAGTAAGGATAGTGATGCTCAATTTAGTGAGTATATTTTTGAAGATTCGGAAGAGATTTATCCAATATTTAAATATGAAGTGGAAAAAAGAGCGGCCGAGGTAATTATCTTATTTAAGGATAAGATTTTATCGATTGATTATATTCCACAAAAAGACGGTATTTATAAACTTGCTGGTGTAACAAATAATTTAAAAGATATTGAATTTGCCTATCTTGGTAAAGAAGAAAAGATTCCATTTATAGAAATACGAAATGGTGAGATATTTGTTAGTGGTGTTCCTGGTTTTGAGCATAAGAGCTTTTCGGACTCTAGTAAAACAGGTGACTCAATACTTCTAGAGAAGGATGATATACATCTCTTTGATAAAGAGGAATTAAAAATATTTGTTAAAGGGGATGAAGCTCCTCCACATGTAAAATCAGCACCAGTGTTAAGAAGAGATAATGAATTTAAAAAGTACTTAATACTCTGTTTCTTATTTGTTGCAGGTTTTCTCTCTGCTGTTAGCTTTTATGAAGTGGATCCTGAACTTGAAAAAGAAAAGGTTCCAGAGAGAATAGCGACAATTCTATATAAGCCAAAACAGTTACGTGTAACTAAAAAGAATGATCCAGTTAAAGATATTAAAAAGAAGATAAAGAAGAGAAGAAAAGCTCCTGTAAAAAAGAGTGTCTCAACGGTAAAAAAAGCAATAAAACAAACTAAGAGTAAGGGAACATTAAAAGCTAAGTCTAAAAGTGTGGCAAAGAAAGGAAGTCCAAGAAAAGGGCCGACTAATAATAAGAAAATTGTGAGAACTGCAAAAAAGAAAGCTGGTAAGCCAGGTAAGACAAGTCGTAAAAAAGTAACAGTTAAACGTGTCTCACCAAACAAAAAGTTTAAGGGACGTGTTGATACGTATAAGTCAGAAGACTTTACTTCATCAATTAGTAGCTTAATGGCCAAGGGTGGAGCACTTAGTGCTGTTAAATCAAAAGCAGGTCTAACGGAAAGTTATGAAGATAAAGCTTCTTCATTCTCCTCTAGTGACTCAGCGCAAGTGAAACGTGCAAATGTTCAGGCCAAGGTTGGTTCACTTTCAAGTCAAACGAAAGGTAAGTTAGCCGATAGCTTTGGAACAGATGGTTTAGTACAAAAGAAACAAGTATATATTGCAGGTGTTCCTTATAAAGAAGTTATTCTTGGATCTATCGACAGAAATGACATTATGCGTATTTTATTAGAGAATGTTCCTCAGTTTAGATACTGTTATCAGAAGGAGCTTGATGTAAGACAGGCCGGCTTAGATGGCGTTTTACCTATGAACTTTGTAATTGGGCCTTCTGGGCACGTTACTAGAGCTAGGGTAACATCAACTTCTAAGAACTTACCAGCATCTGTTAATGGTTGTATTGTAAGTCACTTAAAGACGATTCAATTTCCTAGACCAAAGGGTGGATCTCAAGTTAGTGTAAATACAGCTTTAAACTTACACTCAAAATCTCTTTAGGAGCATGAATGAAGAAAATACTTATAAGTCTAATTTTATTATCTAGTACCGCTGCTTTTGGCTCCCTTGAAAAAGGACTCGTCATTGCTAAGAAAATGGAAGCTGCTAATAATGGTTATGTCGGAGAGACATCTACTATGAGACTTGTTCTTATTGACTCTTCTGGAAAGCAGATAGAGCGTGAGATGGAAGGGAATACTTCGGAACTAAAGAATGTTGATAAAACGATTATGAAGTTTCAAAAACCTGCAGATGTAAAAGGTACGAAGCTTCTTACTTGGGCACACAAGAATAAAGATGATGACCAATGGTTATATCTTCCATCACTAAGAAGAGTGAAGAGAATTAATTCAAGAAGTAGAGGAAGCTCTTTTATGGGAAGTGAGTTCTCATATGAAGATCTTGGAAGTCAGTCTATAGACAAGTATACATTCAACTTAAAAGGAACTAAGAAGGTTGATAGTATGGATACATGGGTACTTGAAAGAGTTTCAAAGAATAAGAGTTCTTATAGTAAAGTTATTATGTATGTATCTAAAAAATACTTAGCTGCTGTGAAGAGCGAGTACTACAATAAGCGTAAAGAGTTATTAAAGGTCGCAATCTTTAGTGAGTTTAAGAAGTATACAGTTAAGAAGAAGTCGTTCTATAGATCTAATAAGATCTTTATGACAAATATTCAAAATAAAAAGAAGTCTATATTTACATGGGAGAATCGTAAGATTGGTATGAAGCTTTCCTCTCGTAAGTTTAACAAGAACTCTCTAAAGTAATGAAAATATTAAGTATATTAATTTGTTCTCTCCTTATTTCAAATGTGTTTGCAGATGGAAGAGGGGAGATTTCTTTTTCATATCATCGCTACACAAAGAAACAAACCAATCAAATTAATGATTTGATGTTTTCTAGCTTTGAGGTTGAAGATAGTGGTGAACTATGGGGTGGCGAGTTTAAACTTGGTATCGTTGGAAAAGCGAATAGTAAGGATAGGGAAAATAGTTACCTCAATGTCAACGACCTCTATTACTCATTTACGGGACCATTTCTTTCTCGTATTGATGTCGGTTATAAAATTTATAATTGGAGTAAGATGGAAGCATTTCATCCTACGGATGTTATAAATGCACGACTTTTAGATAGTGATATTGAAAACTTTGATAAGAAAGGTGAGTTCTCAATTGTCTTTGATAATGAGATGGAGTTTGGAAATCTAAAAATATATGCTTTTCCATTTTATGAGGAAAGTTTCTTTCCTTCGGCAGACTCAAGAATAAGTGATGGCGTTAAGCCGTCTAGAGTAAAGCGTGTTACTAAAGATGGTATATCTGATAGTCAGACGACTTGGCAGTATGGAATTAGTCTTGAAAAACAGATTGGTGAACTAGACTTCTTACTTTTTGGACTTAAGCATATCGATAGAAATAGACCAATCGTTGGTTATAATAGTTTTACTAGTGTTCCTCTTGTTGGAAATATTCCAACAGGCGAACTTGCTGCATTTTATTTCGATGTTCTTGATTTAGGTCTTGCGAGTACTTACTTCTTAGAAGATCATGCGTTTAAGATGGAAGTTTTAAATAGCTCATTTGATATTGAAGAAGGGCAGGTGTTCTTAACAGGTTCTGGACTTCGAAAAGTCGTAGACTACACAACTGTGTCGATTGGCCATGAATACCCATACACTTGGAATAACGGGTGGGACTCGACTTTCTTTACTGAATATCAAACAGTTCTTGGTGTCGACTCTGAAACTGCTCAGGAGCTTAGCCTCTTTCAAAACGATCTCTTTGTAGGACATAGAATTGCCTTGAATGACGCTTTTTCAAAAGAATTTGTCATAGGATTCTTTTATGACTTGCAAAGAAAGAATGAGTGGTTGATTAATATTGGCTACGACCAAAGATTAAATGATTTTTGGAAGTTCCATGTTGGTTATAGGGGATTTAATCACGGAGAGGATGATAAGCTAGGTGTTTATCTTTTAGAAGGTGATGACGAAGTAAGTTTTAAATTATCTAGATTCTTCTAATAAAAAAAGGAAGCATTATCGCTTCCTTACTTTTTTACTCTTTTACTCTTGTGCCATTACAACAAATTTATACTTTTGATAGCCTGCCTCAGCACAAGTGTGCATTAGCTTTTTAACGTATTTGTATTTTAAGCTCTTATCAATAACAAGATTAACCATCCCAGAAAATTTTTCAGCGTTAGGAGTTGTTTTAGCAATTCTCTTAATCTGATTCTTCTTTGTCATTAGCTCGTTATATAGCGGAAGTATTAATCTTCCTCGTTGACCATAAATACGTCCAGACTTCTTCTCTGTATTTAGAACCTCTTTATCATCAACCCAGATAATATTTGGAGAGACTTGAACAACAACCCCATTCTTATTCAGTGATTGAGAGGCCGAGTGAGGAAGCTTAATATCTTTTGGAATATTTAAGATTACACCTGTCGAGTCATAGCTTCTTAATAGGAATACTAATAGGATTACAAGAATATCTAGTAGGGAAGTGATATCGAGATCGATAACGCCCTTCTTTCTTCTTTGTCCTCTATGTCTGATTGATCTTTTTCTCATTATTTAACCTTAGCCTTGCGTATCACCAAAGATGATATTATTAAAAAGCTTCGTGATTTTAATATCACCGCCAGATTTGTCCTTAGTCCAAATCTCTGGGTCTGTGTCTTTAAGATCTCTTACAGTATCCATTACGCTAATCAGTGTCTCATAAGAAATATTAGCGATAGGCATGAAGATGATCGTTTCTTCAGATTTATATTTCTTCTTTAGAGAGATTAGTTTTTCTCTCAACTTGTAAAGTTCATATTTACCATTTTCATCTTTACCTACTTTGTAGATTCTTCTTTCATTGTTACCAGTGTGTAGGGTAAGCCTTGAAGAATAAATCTTTAATGTTAGGTTAAGCTGTTTCTTTTGCTTCTTAGGCGGTTGTCTATTAGAGATAATAGGAACATCACTATTAATCTCATATATTTTGACGAAGTTAGATGACATAAGAAGGAAGAAAATAAATATGAAAACCGAGTCTAATATAGGAATTAGATTCGGCTTTTCAACAATCTTACTTTTATATTTTCTACTTGGTTTTCTATACATGATAGCTAGCTCTTATTTTTCTTGCTTAGTAGTTAGTAGATCCATTAGCTTTACTGAGAATTCATCAATCTCATTAATGATCTTTTCCGATTTGCTACTTAGGAATGCATGAAGCATCATGATTGTAATTGCAACGAGAAGACCTAAGAAAGTTGTATTCATGGCCTTTGAAATACCCGTCGCAAGCAATTCAGCTTTTTGAGTTGGATCTGCAGCAGCAACTGCTGAGAATGATTGTATTAGACCTTGGATCGTTCCAAGAAGACCAAAAAGAGTTGAGATGTTAGCAATAAGTTGTAGGTAGTTAAGTCTTAGCTCAACTTTTGGAATAACTTCTAGTGCTGTAGCATCAATTGCATTTTGAATATTATCTGGTTGAGCACTTGCTCTTTTTAAACCACTCTTCAATACTTTTGGAAGTGCAGCTACTGAACCAGAACATACTCTGATGGCACCTTGAATATCATTTGATAAAATGTATCTTTGTAGCTCATTCATAAATGAAGAACCATCCACATCCATTTTAAAGCTTAGCTTTAGAAATCTTTCTATCGCTATAGCAATACCTACTGCCCATATAAAAAGAATGATCCACATGAAAATACCACCACTTTGAAAGAAAGAGGCGATCGTATTCATCATTGTTACACTTGTACCTTCCATTATTTAACTCCTTAAAAATTACTTTTTTAAGTTTATTTTAATGGATAAAGCGATAACTGTTTGAAATTAAAAAAAGGGGCAGAAACTGCCCCGAATATGAACTCGATGTATTTATTGAATTAGTAGTTTTCTGGAAAGATTTGTCTTTCGATACCTTCGATAAAAGTATGAATGATTTTAATGTGCATTTCTTGGACTCTATCAGAAACATTGGCCTCAATAACGATAGGGAAGTCTACAATATCCTTCATTTTCCCACCGTCTTTTCCAAGAAGGCCTATTACTTTCATTCCCTTGGCATGAGCAGACTTAACAGCTTCAAGACAATTAGGTGAATTTCCAGATGTTGAGATTGCTAGAAGAACATCTCCTGGTCTTCCTTGTGCTTCAACATATTTTGAAAATACAAACTCAAAACCATAGTCATTCGCAACACAAGTCATATGGCTTGGATCACTGATTGACATCGCCGATAATGCTGGACGATCTTTTCTAAATCTACCTGTTAGCTCTTCTGCAAAGTGCATTGCATCGCACATTGAGCCACCGTTCCCACAACTAATGATTCTTCCGTCAGTATTAAGCGTCTTAACCATTGCATCGGTAGCGGCTTTCATAACTTCAAAGTTTTTTGAGTTATTTACAAATTTTGTTAGTGCGTCTTGAGCGCCTGTAAAGGCTTCTTGAATATAGTTAGACATGCTTTTTCCTATCCTTGGCAAAAAAAAGCCCCAAATTAATGGGGCGACTTATTAACTATGCTAGTTCTTCTAAAGATTTTTTGATTTCTTCTTTTGGTTGAACACCAACAAGAGTCTTAGCAGCTTGACCGTCTTTAAAGAAGATCATTGTTGGAATTCCACGAATTCCATATTGTTGAGCTAGCTCATCATTTTCGTCAACGTTAACTTTAAGGATTGTCGCTTTTTCTCCAAGCTCACCTGCTACTTCATCAAGAACTGGTCCAAGTGTTCTACAAGGTCCACACCACTCTGCCCAGAAGTCTACTAGAACTGGTTTCCCAGACTTAAGTACATCTGCTTCAAAAGTTGCTTTGTCTGTTTTTCCAACTGCACTCATATTTCCTCCAAGGGTCTTATGCCCCATTTTATTCATTATGATATAATGTATATTAATATATCACAGGTCACAAATTGTATAGTTTGGGTGAGTAAATCACTTTAACCTAGAGTGCAGTGCAGAAAATACCTGCTTTCTCTTAATATTCAATAGGATAGAATGTTATTATGGATAGAAAGTATTTATTAGAATCAGCGATTAAAGTAGCACGCTTCTCAAGACTCCTTGCGAAGGCCATCGATTTATTTATCGTAATAGTACTTTCGGTCTTTTTCTATCCAGGTGGAATTATCCTATCTCTCTTCTATATGACAGTTGCAGACGCCATTCAGGGTGGTCAATCAGTGGGAAAGAAGTTTATTGGCTTCTCTGTAATCTCACTTGAAGATGGAACACCTTGTTCAGTAAAGCAGTCATTTATTCGAAATCTGCCAATAATTATTCCTCTTTTCTTTGCGATCATCCCTCTTTGGGGCTGGATCATTGCTGTATTTATCGGTGTTCCTTTCATAGCCTTGGAAGTTTACCTTCTTTATAAGCTAGACTCTGGACACAGACTTGGTGATGTAATGGCGGACACAACAGTGATGGCCAATGACGATACTTTAACTCGAATTAAGAAAAGAAAAACGAGTTGGTATGAGCCAACGCCTGAAGTTAAGTAAATGCCAGTTTGAGAATATTCTCAAGAGCTTGCTTATCTACGTCATTAAAAGACGCTACATCAGTACTATCAACATCTAGAACAGCATGAAGCTCTCCATTTATCATTAAAGGTACAACTATTTCGGAAGTGCTGGCCGCGTCACAAGCTATATGATTTTCTAACTCATGGACATTTTCAACTACTTGGGTTTGCTCGCTCTTGGCGGCGACTCCACAAACCCCTTTTCCAAAAGGTATTCTTAGGCAGCCTAGGGTTCCTTGGTATGGCCCAATAACTAGCTGATTCTGCTTAACTTTATCTACGAGATAAAAACCACACCAGTAGTAATAGTCAAACTCACTTTTTAGTAGACAGCTAATAGTTGCCATTTTTGCGATGATATTTTCTTCTCCTGCGGTAACTGCAGCAATGCTCTTTGTTATATTTTGGTACTTTTTTCGCTTTTGTGCGCTGTCCATGATCTTTCTCCTAATACTTAACAAGACCTGTAATTCAATGTACATTTGAGTGCCAATCAGAGGAGATTTGTTACATGTCACAAAAATCAAGACTTATCGTCGTAGACGTATCCAATTTTATATTTAGAGCATTCTTTGCAGTTAGGCCTTTGACTGCGCCAGATGGAACTCCAGTAAATGCGGTTCACGGTGTTCTTTCAATGTTCTTAAAACTGCTTTCGCAATACAGGCCGACGCATGTTCTTATGGCACGAGATACTTCTGGTGGCTCATTTAGAAACGAAATGTATGAAGAGTATAAAGCAAATAGAAGTGCACCTCCTGAGGACCTTGTACCTCAGTTTGCATTAATAAAAAGACTGATTGATGAAATGGGTCTAAGAGATTCTTCGCATGAAGACTATGAAGCCGATGATATTATTGGAACAGCTGTTACTCAGTGGAAAGATAAGTTCGATGAAATTTTGATTGCTTCAGGCGATAAGGATTTAATGCAGTTTGTGGATGGAAACGTCAAAATGCTCGATACTATGAAGGATATTACATATGATGCATCAGGTGTATTCGAGAAAATGGGAGTTAAGCCTGAGCAGATTGTAGACTATCTTTCAATGGTTGGTGATAGCTCTGATAATGTTCCTGGGATGAGAGGAATTGGTGCAAAGGGCGCAGCAAAACTATTAGCTGAGCATGGAAGCTTCGATGCTTGTGTTGAGGCTAAAGACACTTTTAAAGGAAAGAAGTTAACAACAGCTTTTTCTGAATACCTAGATGATGCTTATCTTTCAAGAAAGCTCGTTCAAATTGTTACAGATGTTGATCTAGGCCTAACTGCTGAAGAAACGGAAAGTGGCTTCTATCCAAATGATAACCTAATTGGGTTTCTTAAAGAACTTGGCTTTAATTCTATGATTAAAAGAATGGAAGACATGAAGTACCAAATGGCGCAAGCTGATCAGATGGGTGAAGGTGAAGAAGCTCCTTCGATGGATGACTTATTTACACATAATATTGTTGATAACAAAGAAAAATATTCTACATTATTAGAGTTATTAACAAAAACATCTGAAGTTGCAATTCAAACAGAATTTGATTCAGAAGATATTTATACACGTAAATTAATCGCTATCAGTTTCAGCTTTGATGATGTCTCATCTCACTTCTTAAAAATAACAGAAGATAATTTTGAAGAGATTTATCAAGCACTATGGGGACGTGAAGATTTAGAAATATCTTCGGAACATTCAAAGCGAGAAATTTCTCTTCTCTACAGAAATGGAAAAACTTATAAAGCGAAGAATTTTGATATTGTTCAAGCGCATTATGTATCTGATCCAGGGCTTAATCATTCAATTGAAAGTCTGGCCAGCTCTGTAAATGTTGTTCTTACAAAACTAGATAAGAAAGTTAATTTTATAACTGATTTAGAAGACGAAGTAGCGGCTAAGTATAGTGGGAATAGAGCGATTACTATTCACAGAGTCTCTAAGGACTTGAAGCCACAGTTAAAGGAAAAAGAGCTAGAATCAATATATTTTGAAATGGATAAACCCGTTCTTGAGATTCTTACAAGAATGGAGTTTGAAGGAGTTCGTTTAAATATTGATTTCTTAAAGGAACTTGAATCTGAACTACAAGAAAAAATTGATAGTATTCAAGCAAAGATAAACTCATTTAGTATAAATGAAGTTAATCTAAACTCACCAAAACAAGTGGGAGAGTTACTTTTTACGGAGCTTTCTTTTCCAGTAGTTAAAAAAACAAAAACAGGTTTCTCAACAGATTCATCTGTTTTAGAAGAATTAGATTCTCAAAATATAAATGAAGTTCCCGGATTAATTTTACAGTATCGTGAGTTAGGAAAAATTCTTTCAACTTATGTAAAAGCACTACCTGAGCTTGTTAACTCTGAAACAGGAAAACTTCATACAAACTTTAATCAGCACGTTGCTCAGACGGGAAGATTATCTTCAGTTAATCCTAACCTTCAAAACATTCCTATTCGTTCAGAAACAGGAAGAAGAGTTAGAAAGGGGTTTATAGCTGGTCCTGGAAATATTCTTCTTGCTGCCGATTATTCACAAGTTGAGCTAAGGCTACTGGCACACTTTTCGCAAGATCCAACAATGGTAAAAGCATTTAGTGAAGGACTTGATATTCATGCTCAGACAGCAAGTGAAATAACAGGTCATTCTTTAAGTGAAATAACATCTGCGGAAAGAGGGAAGGCTAAAGCTGTAAACTTTGGTCTTATGTATGGTCAGTCATCTTTTGGACTAGCAAAGGCGCTTAAGATTTCTCGTAAAGAAGCTAAGAGTTACATTGAAAAATACTTTGAAAGATTTTCTAAAATAAAGGGCTACCTTGATTGTTTAAAAGAGGAAGCTGAGAAAACAGGTTACTCTATAACGATGAATGGTCGAAAGAGATACCTTCCAGAAATTAACTCTGCAAATAGAACTATCAAAGCTAACGCAGAAAGAATGGCAATTAACAGTCCTATTCAAGGAACTGCAGCAGATATAATTAAGCTAGCTATGATTAAGATTGATAGTGAGATTAAAGCACAAGGTCTAAAGTCTAAGATGTTACTTCAAGTTCATGATGAATTAATATTCGAAGTTCCTGAAGATGAGCTTGGAGCAATGAAGGTGCTTGTTAAAGAGGGAATGGAAAATATCGTCTCTCTTTCAGTTCCCTTGAGTGTCGATATGGGAATTGGCGTTAATTGGTTTGATTTAAAGTAAAGATATGGCCTACCTAGAGTAGGCCTTTTTTGTATGTACTTAGCACTGCGTAAGATAGGATTACAGCTGTTTACGCTTAGGAACCTACAAATACATCTTTATAACTCGAATATATGAATATTTTTTAGAGCGCTACCCTTGACACTAGTGATATAGATATCCTCTTATAGAGGAAAACAAACTAATCAAAGATATACAAAATAACTTCTATGGAGGAAATTTATGCAAGTTAAACCATTACATGACAAGGTCCTAGTTAAGAGGATTGAAGAAGAAACTAAAACAGCTGGTGGAATTATTATTCCTGATAACCACACAGAAAAGCCATCTCAGGGTGAGGTTGTATCTGTAGGTGCTGGATATAGACTTGATAACGGTTCATTTGCAGCTTGTACTGTAAAAGCTGGAGACAAGGTACTTTTCGCTAAATACGCAGGAACAGAAGTTAAGTTAGAAGGACAAGAATTCCTTATCATGAAAGAAAGTGATATTTTTGGAATCGTAAACGCATAATAAATTAGGAGAATATAATGGCTAAAGAATTAAAATATAGCGAAGAAGCAAGAACTCTTATCCTTGAAGGTGTAAACCAACTGGCCAATGCAGTTAGAGTTACACTTGGACCAAAGGGAAGAAATGTAATTATTCAAAAATCTTTTGGAGCTCCACATATTACTAAAGATGGTGTTTCTGTAGCAAAAGAAATTGAGCTAGAGAACAATTTTCAAAATATGGGTGCACAAATGGTTAAAGAAGTTGCACAAAAAACTAATGAAGATGCAGGTGATGGAACTACTACTGCTACAGTTTTAGCTCAAGCAATTTATACTGAAGGTGTAAAACTAGTTACTGCTGGTCACAATCCAATGGATCTTAAAAGAGGAATTGACCTTGCTGTTGAAAAAGTAATTGGTGAGCTTAAGAACGTTTCTAAGCAAATTAAAACTTCTGAAGAGATCGAACAAGTAGGAACAATTTCTGCAAATAACGATAAAGAAATCGGAACTCTTCTTGCTGAAGCAATGGGGAAAGTTGGTAACGAAGGTGTTATCACAATCGAAGAATCTAAAACAGCTGAAACAACTCTTGATGTTGTTGAAGGTATGCAATTTGATAGAGGTTATCTATCTCCATACTTCGTAACAAACCCAGAGAAAATGGAAGTTTCATTTGATAATGCAAACATCCTAATTACTGATAAGAAAATTGCAAGTATGAAAGAGCTTCTTCCAATTCTTGAGAAGGCAGTTCAAACTTCAAGACCACTACTTATTATTGCAGAAGATATTGAAGGTGAAGCAATCACTACTCTTGTTGTGAACAAGCTTAGAGGTACTCTAAATGTTGCAGCTGTTAAAGCTCCAGGATTTGGTGATAGAAGAAAAGAAATGCTTAAGGATATCGCTGCACTTACTGGTGCAACTGTTATTTCTGAAGAGCTTGGAATGGGACTTGAAACAGCTGAACTTACACACTTGGGAACAGCAAAGAAAATCTCTATTGATAAAGAGAATACAACTATCGTTGATGGTGCTGGTGAAAAAGCAAATGTTGACGCTAGAGTTGGACAAATTAAAGCACAGATCGAAGAAACTTCTTCTGATTACGATAAAGAAAAACTACAAGAAAGACTTGCAAAGCTTGCAGGTGGTGTAGCTGTTGTAAATGTTGGTGCTCCAACTGAAATGGAAATGAAAGAGAAGAAAGATAGAGTTGAAGATGCTCTTAACGCTACTAGAGCAGCAGTTGAAGAAGGAATTGTTGTTGGTGGTGGATCTGCTCTTGTTAAAGCAGCAAATAGCTTAAAAGATCTTAAAGCGTCAAACCCAGAAGAAGGGTTTGGAATTAAGATTGTAATGAGAGCTGTAGAAGCACCTCTTAGACAAATTGCAATGAACGCAGGTCTAGAAGGTTCAGTTGTTGTTAATGAAGTTAAAAATAACAATGAAGCATCATTTGGTTTCAACGCAAGAGCAGAGAAATACGAAGACTTAGTTGCTGCAGGGATTATTGATCCAACTAAAGTAACAAGATCTGCTCTTCAAAATGCAGCTTCAGTTGCAGGGTTAATGCTTACTACTGAAACAATGATTGCTGATCTTCCAAGAGAAGAGGGCGCTGCTCCAGCAGGAATGCCAGGTGGAATGCCAGGCGGAATGGGTGGAATGCCAGGTATGATGTAAAAATAAAAAAATAAATAAAAAAAGGCCCTCATATCGAGGGCCTTTCTATTTCTTAAATATCAAAAAAAATTATCTTCTATCCATAGCTCTTCCAACTTCAGAGAAGTTTCTGTTAACACAACTTTCGTAACTGAAGCTAACTCCGTCACCATAGTTATAACAACTCTGAACATAAATTCCATATTCTCTTGAAAGATTAGAGAAGTTTCTATTCACACAGCTTTGGTAGCTTGAGCTGAGTTCGTCACCGTAGTTATAGCAAGAAGAGATAACTCCTGCTGTACTAAAGTTTCTACTGATGCAACTTGTGAATGAAAAAGAAACATCGTCGCCATAATTATAACAAGAACTCATATAAACAGCGGATACATTTGTTGCAGCAAGTAATACTAGTGTAAGTAGGATTTTCTTCATAACTAAACCTTTGTTGTGATTAATACATCTAAAATTAGATAATATAGATTTAATTACGTCAAATTTTCACATAAATGTTGCGCTGTGGCTCCCGTTTCCAATCTCTTGTATCTATAATAATCAGCATATTAATTAAAAGGATATACTCAATGTTTGGAAAGAAAGAAGAAACTGAAAAGCCAAAGGCGTGGACAAAGCAATGGTTTAAAGACGAGGCCCTGTCTTGGATATATATAATCTTAATTGTATTTGGATTTAGGTCTACTTTTATAGATCACTACCATATTCCATCAGGTTCTCTACTTCCTACAAATGCAATTGGTGATTCAATTGTTGTTAATAAAATGTCATATGGGTTTAAACTTCCATTTACTGAATACTTTAATCCAATTTATATCGGTAAGCAGTCAGCTCCTAAGAGAGGAGATATTGTAGTTTTTGAATATCCTGTCGAGCCAAGTATTCTCTTTGTTAAAAGAACAATTGGTGTAGAAGGTGATGTCATTGAAGTTTATGACAATGAGCTCTTTTTAAATGGCAAAAAAGTTGAAAAGACATTAGTTAAAGATGATAAAAAATATAGAGAGTTATATGATAGAAAGGCAGGTCAAAACCCTGAAGATCTAAAGTTCTATAACCAAAAAATTGATGATAAAGAATTTATTACTGGTGAAAACTCAGCATTCTTTAGACATCTGAACCAAGACAAGATAACTGTTCCAAAGGATCATATCTTTGTCATGGGAGATAATAGAGATTACTCAAGTGATTCAAGAGTTTGGGGATTTGTACCTATTAAGAATATTAGAGGTAAGGCCTTCATGGTTTGGATGTCAATTGTATATCCATGGTCACATGAGCCATTCCACTTTAGACCATCTCGAATTGGAACAATGCTGTAAAAATAATAGGGAGCTTTTAGGCTCCCTTTTTTTATATCGCAATTGAAACTTTCATCGAATATTTAGAAGTATCTAATAGGTTTGAGTATTCAGCACCAATATGTAGTATGAATAAGTCTAGTTCTGCGCCAAGAATTGTTTGAAGTCCGCTATGCGTTTCACTTGCAGACTGAGCTGAAGTAAATGATGTATCAAAAATTGTTCCAGATGTAGCAGCGACGCTTAGGTCAGTGTCGGTCGAAACATATCCAAGCCCTGCGTACGGTTTAATCAGAAAGAGGTTTGCACCAATTGTAATGTTTGCACCCCAGGATGAAGAATCGAATACAACTTCAGAGTCAACTGGCACGTCAGAGACTTTGTCAGTTGTTTTAAAAGAGGCTTCGCTTGAACTCATGTGAAACCTTGCTGCGATATCTATAAATGGAATTTTTATAAGTGAGTCTGTAAGAGTCCACTTTCCAGCAAAAGAAAATGTACTAATACTTAAATCACTTTGTTCTGTTTCAGGAAACATTGTTGCTTCTAAAGAGATTCCAAATGGAATAGAGACTTGTGCCATGATTGCAGCATGAGGAATGTTTTCAACTGTCGTATCTGAGTCAATAGAGTTAACAACTTTATTAGTTTCATCAGAGGCTGTAATCCCACCTACAACACCAATTTCGATTCCAAAAACATCTCCTAGTGACGCCGGAGGAGTAACTGCTGTATGAACAAAGTTTGCAGAAAACTCTCTTGTAATACCCTTAAACTGCTCTTCGGTAATGTCTTGAAAAAGAGGGACAGCTGCACTGACTGTAAAAGATGATAAGAATGAAATGAGAATTATAGAACGAAACATTGCTGTACTCCAAGATAGATTTGTAACAAATTCTTACTATATATTCTCAAGGAAAACGGTTATTTGTTAGCTCGTAAAAATGACCCAATAAATATTCTATGGAGTCAAAATGTTGAAGGGGCGAGGGATTTTTGACACTGCTATTATTGAGGCCAACTCACTAGAAAGTCGTAGGACCGGCTTATTTGGTAGGACCACTTTGCCTGCCTTTTGACACCGTATTTTCTAACCCCGTGTTTTTCTAAGAGGACAAAGTTGGCACGCTTCCTGCTATATAGAATGTAACACAAGGGACAGGAAGTCCCTGAGAAGTTAGGATGATTTCTCAAAGAATTAAACTCTGTTTAATCGGTCAGGATGACCAAAATAGTCAGGAAGACTAAAAGGAGCTTAGAGGATGAAGCACCTTAGCCATGTAGGAAGCACAGCTAGTACTCGTTCACGTTGTTCACAGTTCATGTTCAAAACCAAAGCAGTCTCTTGTAAATTTCAAGGACGTTCTTCTGAGGCCAGTAACCCTCTAAGCTTATTTTTTTTAAATTCAAGGTACAAATTTTAAGGCCACGGATGGCCGACAGCATACAAGGATGTATTAAAAGATACCCTGGGTTAGAAACATCCCTCTCTCCCTATATGAATCTTCCCGTGGGTAATCTAAATTGACCGAGGACTCTTTAAATCATGTGGAATGTATTTAAGAAAGGAGCGTCCTCGGTCTCTTTTGTTTGCGTCATTTAGCAGGATGCTAAATGACGCTAGTCAACCCTGATAAACGACCAGGATGGGAGTGCAAGAGGGTCTTCCCTAAAAGCGGAAAACTTTTCTCCTTAAATACCCGACAATCAAACTTCAATAAAATTCCCAACTAAATTAGCCGATATAGACTACATGAAAAGTGAAGTCTACGTTCTCTATTTACAATTTGAAAAGAAACTTGATGAAAAGTTTCTCTATCTATCTCGTGTATTTAATCAATTTGGAATTGCTCTTGTACCTATTACAATAGAAGAGTTTAAGACCTTAAAGATAAGTAAGCACGAGTATGTTCTTGCATCCGTTAGGGACATAAACTCTATTAAAATTTATAGAAAGTTATTAAAGAGATATTTAAATTACTTTTTGAGAACAGGAAAAGTTACTCTATTCGAGTACTCATCTTTTGAGACAATACATGACAGTCGTTTTTTAAAAGACAAGAAGGTATTTCAAGAGAGATTACCTGTGTCGATGTTTCAAATGACTGAGTTAATTGGGAGAACTCTTTTTGAAGATATCACAACAAAGAATAAAACTTGGCCTGGTGGTAGAAGATCACGCTTGCCAAACATGAAGTAATAATTGGAGAGAGGGAATGTCAAAACTACCAGTGGAGTCTTTAAGACTTCTCGTAATTTTAAAAAATGATTCGAGAAGACTGCATGACAGAATTAAATATAGAGAAGTTGAATATCTTAGAGTTCTTTCTTTAAAGAGAACAAGAGATCACTTTAAAGATATTTTTAAATCGCTATATTTTACTATTACAATTGATGACTTATTATTATGTTCTGAAGATGTTATAAGTGCTTTAGATAGTTTTTATACGAAAGTAGAATCGATGAGATGGTATCTTAATCATACTGAAGATATGCCTGCTACTTTAGAAGATAATGTTGCTCAGTTTGTAAAAGATATTTCAACTCTATATGATACGCTTACTATATATTTAAATGCTGAGATAGGTGTCGTTGAGAGCGACGAAGAAACAACATCATGAAAATAATTCTAATTCTGATTACCTTAGTTTCCACAATCACTGGCCATGCTAGAGAAGCGATTTCTGGAAGTCGTTATGAACTTCTTACGGGAGTAAGAAGAGGAGGAGACTCGTCGAAAGGGTTTTGGGATAAGAAATACGCTCGAACAAATTATATATATGGTAAGGCCCCTGCTAAATTCTTGGCGAAGAACTATGACTTCATTCCTCAGGGATCTAAAATTATAGACATTGGAATGGGTGAGGGAAGAAATGCCGTTTTCTTGGCATCTAAAGGTTATAAAGTCTCCGGAATTGATATAAGTAGTGTTGCGATTAAGAAAGCGAGGATGCTTGCTCGTGAGTTCGGTGTAAGAATTGAGACAATTCACAAAAGTATTGCTGATTACAAAGTCCCTAAAAACTCTGTTGACGCAATAGTATGTTTCTACTTTGTTGATCGAGAAGTTGTAAAAAAATTAAAAAGCTGGTTAAAGCCTGGTGGAATTCTTATCTTTGAGAGTTTTACAATAAAGCAGAAAGTAATTAATAAAATCAAAGAAGATGATATTTACCTTCTCGGCGAGGGAGAGCTTTTTAAACTATTTTCAGACTTTAATGTCTTGAAATATGAACAAGCTTCACATCGTAAAGACTTTATAGCGAGTATAATTGTCCAAAAGCCTAGATAGTAGGCGAGCTTTTGCCTATGTCGATTAAATCTGATGCATCTGGCAAAATAGATATATGAAAACTATCTCAATAATTCTGACTTTTTTAGTTGCCCTTTCTGGTCATGCAATTGATAAGTCTGGGAAATTTTCAGGTAGGGTTTCCAGTATCTCTAAAGAAGCAAAGATTTTAAGGTTTAAAGTCGACTTCGAAAATATCAAATACATTAATAAGATGGATGAGGTTGAATTCTGGGCCCAGCATCAAGAAAGCTTTAGATGTAGAGCAATTGTTCTTGGGAGATCCAGCTCACATATTCTATTAAAAGTACCAAAGTTTGATAACTGTAATGATGTTTCATCATTCATAGTTGGAAGGTATTTCTATTTCTATAGTAAGGACTTAATAAATAATATTTCCATGGGAAAAGAGTTGATAGAAATCCTTGTAAAAAAGCGTCTTGCACTGCACGGTAAAATATCTCGAAACGATAAGGTTGTTGAGACATATATGCAGCGTGTCGACGGTTTGAATACTCGATATGAAATATTGAGAAAGAAGCTTTTGGCGGAATGGAAGGAAGAGTTGGCCAAGCTCGAGTACGACCACCAGGAAGTCGTTAGAAACAATGAAGGTCTAAAAATTCGATTAAATGAAGTACATCATAAGCTAGAGAAGTACCGCGTCAAAGATGAGAATCTTGTCTTGGATAGGTGGTCTCTGGACCCTGATTATTATTACCTAAAGTAGTGTCATCTTGCTACTAGTCAAAGCAATGCTAAATAAGTAAAGTCGAACACTGGTAATTTCGCCTATTTTTTTATATGTTGGCTGAATAATTTAGCGAAAGGAAGATTCATGAGAATTGTTAAAAGTTTATTGCTACTGTTAACTTTATTAACAGCTCACTCTGCATTATCTGCAAAGGGACCTGTCGTAAAGGGTGGAACTTTTTATTACAACCTAGGAAGTACACCTACAACGTTGAACCCGTTATCATCATCAGATGCATACGCTTCAAGAGTTCAAGCTTATATTCTTGAATCTCTTTTAGACAGAGATGTTGAGACGTATGATTGGAAGCCTGGCTTAGCAACTTCTTGGAAAGTTTCTAAAGACGGACTTAAGTTTGACTTCGTTCTTAGAGAAGGAGTTAAGTGGCATGATGGGAAACCATTAACAGTTGAAGATGTTAAATTTTCATTTGATGCAATTGTTCATCCAAAGAATATCTACAAGACTGCACACTCTAAGTCTTATTATGAAAATATCTCTAAAGTAGAAATCACGGGTAAGAACTCAATTCGTTTTCATGTAAAAAATAAATACTACAGAAACTTTGATGTTGCGGCTGGACTAACTGTTGTTCCGAAGCACATCTATGAAGATGTAAAGCAAGCTAAGAAGAGAAAACTTAATAAGACTCTTGTTGGATCAGGTGCTTATATCTTAAAGAAATTTAAAAGAGGTAAAGGTATCACTCTTGTTGCTAACAAGAAGTGGTGGGGACACTCTTTAAAGAATAGAAAAACTGAAAATAACTTTAATAAAGTATTTTTAAGATTCATTAAAGACTCAACGATTGCAATTCAAAGACTTGAAAAAGGTGATCTTGATTTTAATTCTCTATCAGCTGAAGAGTTCGTTAAGAAAACGAAAGGAAGCAAATGGGGAAAATCAGTATTTAAAGTTAAAACTAAGAACAAATCTCCAAAGGGATACGGTTTCATTGGTTGGAACATGAGAAGCCCTCTGTTCTCTTCTAAGAATACAAGAAAAGCATTATATCACCTTGTAAACAGAGGTGAGATGATTAATAAATTCCGTTACGGATACTCTCTTCCTGCAACTGGGCCAGTATATCTTCAAAGTGAATATGCTAACCAAACAGTAAAAGCGGTAGACTTCAATCCTAAAGCAGCACTTAAGTTACTAAGAGCGGAAGGTTGGAAAGATACTGATGGAGATATGGTTCTTGATAAAATGATTGATGGGAAGAAAGTTAAGTTCTCATTTACAATTCTTGAGCCTTCTAAGGAATTCGTTAAGTACTTAACAATGTTTAAGGAAGACGCAAAGAAAGCTGGTATTGAAGTTAAGATCAAGTTTATCGAGTGGAACTCATTCATTAAGGCACTTGATGAAAGAAACTTTGATGCTGTTAGACTTGGTTGGTCTGGTGGATCAGTTGATTGGGATCCTAAGCAAGTATGGCACTCAAGTTCAGCAGATAACAAAGGTTCAAACTTCGTAGGTTATAAAAATACTAGCGTTGATAAGTGGATCGATGATGCAAGATTTACTCTTGATAAGAAAAAGAGAAAAGTAATCCTTAATAAAGTATTCAAGCAAATTGCAGAAGACTACCCATATGTATTTCTTTTCAACGATAAGTACCTTTTCTACGGTCACTCAAAGAGAATGGGACGTGAGAAAGATACATACACTTACGGTGTTGGTCTTGAACGTTGGTGGATTACAAAGTAATTCAGAAAAGTTACAGCAGAAGCGGAAAGTAGTTAGGAGTTATAGTTGTTAAATTATATATTAAGAAGATTTTTGATAATGATCCCCACTATGTTGGGGGTTACTATTTTAATGTTTGCAATGGTAAACCTTGCACCAGGTTCTCCTGTTGAGCAAAAGCTTCAGCAAATGAGATTTGGTGGCGCTGGTGAGGCCGGCGGCGGAGCTGCAGCAGACGGTGGTTCATCTCGTGATAGTGCTGTTTCATCAGAAGTTATTGAAGCTCTGAATAAGCAATATGGTTTTGATAAGCCATTACATATCAGATACTGGATTTGGTTAAAGAACCTTTCTACTCTAGATTTTGGAGAAAGTTTTACTTACGAAGAGCCTGTTCTTGATGTTGTAATGAGTAAATTACCTGTTTCAATTCAGTTCGGTCTAATATCATTCTTGATGTCATACCTCATATGTATACCTCTTGGAGTTCTTAAGGCGATTAAGCATGGAAGTAAATTTGATGTGTCATCAAGCTTTCTTCTGTCTGCCTTATATTCAATCCCAGGTTTCATGTTAGGTATTTTACTACTTGTATATTTCGCAGGTGGGACATTTGTTGATTGGTTTCCAATTGGAGATCTTTACTCTGATAGTTACGACGAGTTAACTCTTTGGGGTCAAATTAAAGATAGAACTTGGCACTTTATACTTCCGCTAATCTCATACATGGTTGGGCAATTCACAGTACTGACTCTTCTTATGAAGAACTCAATGCTAGAAGTTATCAGCCAGGATTATATTAGAACTGCTAAAGCAAAGGGTTTAGCTAATAAAGTTGTATATATGAAGCATGCTCTAAGAAATGCTCTTATCCCAATTGTTACTGGGTTTGGTCACTTCTTATCTCTCTTCTTTGCCGGTTCACTTTTTATTGAAACGATATTTAACTTAGATGGCCTTGGTCTTCTTGGTTTTCAGTCTCTTTTAGAAAGAGATTATAACGTAATTATGGGTCTTTTCTTTATTCAGACAGTTCTAATGTTTGTAGGAAACCTGATAAGTGACCTTCTTTATACTGCTGTTGACCCAAGGATTGATTTCTCATGATTGAAAGATATATAGAAAATGAACTGACGCTAAAGAGATGGAGACGTTTCAAGAAGAGAAGAAGCTCAATGGTTGCTTCAGCTCTTCTGATTTTGTCTGTTATCTTAACTTTTTCAGCACCTCTGATTTCGAATAGTAAGCCAATTATGATGAGCTACAAGGGTCAGACTTATTATCCAGTATTTAAAGACTATCACCCAAAAGACTTTGGAATAGAAGACTCGTTTGTAATGGATTACCGTTCTTTAGATTTTTCTAAAGAAGGTTTTGTAATCTGGCCAATAGTTAAGTGGAACCCTCTTGAATCAAACAAGGGTGTAGATGAATACCCATCGGCTCCATCATCAGATAACTGGTTTGGAACTGATGACAGAGGTCGAGATGTTTTCTCGAGACTTCTTTATGGTTATAAATACAGTATTGCTTATGCAGTATTAGTTTGGCTGATATCTACTTCATTTGGTGTACTTCTTGGTGGACTAATGGGGTACTTCGGTGGAAAGGTTGATTTCTTCGGACAGAGGGCCGTAGAGATATTTAACACTGTACCTGTATTTCTTTTACTACTAACACTAATTTCTATATTTAAACCAAGTCTAGGTCTTCTGGTTCTTATCTCATCAATCTTTGGTTGGATGGGTGTAAGTTACTATGCTCGTGGAGAGTTCCTTAGAAATAGAAATCTAGAGTTCGTAGAAGCAGCAAAAGGTATGGGAGCAAAGACAGGTAGAATTATTTTTAAGCATATTCTTCCAAACTCTTTAGGACCAATTATTACTTTTGCGCCATTCTCGATTGCTGGTGGTATCACAGGTCTTGCAGGTCTTGATTACCTAGGGTTTGGTCTTGAAGTTCCTACTCCTTCTTGGGGTGAGTTACTTGCTCAAGCACATAAGAACTTTACGATTGCATGGTGGCTGGCAGTATTTCCAGCAAGTGCTCTATTCTCAAGTTTATTCTTATTCGTTCTCGTTGGAGACGGTGTAAGAGATGCGCTTGACCCAAAAATGAAGTAATTTCTTTAAGAGGAAAGTGATGAAAATTCTATTTCTAATCACTTTCCTCTATATATCTCAAAGCGCATATTCAAATCCAAAAAATAGAATAGTATCAACACTTCCTTCAATTACCGAAATGATTTACTTTCTTGGGGCCCAGGATCAACTTGTTGGTGTAACCGCATATTGTAAGTACCCATTAGCGGCCAAGGAAAAACCTAGTATAGGAAGCGCATTTTCTCTAAATTATGAAAAGTTAGTTAAGTTAAGACCAAGTCTCGTTCTCCTTGCTCCTATTAAAGGAGGAAGGGTTATAGAAAACTTATCAAGGTTAAAAATAGACCATACTCTTATTCCTTACGAGAGGTTTCACGATGTAAAAGAGAGTCTTATAAAGATTAACAACGTACTTAAATTAGGAAAGCAAAAGCTTATTGATAATCACTTTACATCTGTGAAGAATGTAAAGAGAGTCGATGCTCGAGTGCTAATTGTAATCTCTGAGAAGATTGATAATGGTCTTGTAAAATCTGTTAGAATAGCAGGTAATGAAACGTTCTATGGTGATATTCTAAAGAAGATTGGAGGTATCAATGCTTATGATAAAGTTGGCGTTAGTTATCCTAAACTTGATCTTGAACGAATAATGAAGTTAAAGTTTGATTATATTCTAAGAGTAGGTGAAGTCTCACTAAAGAGTAAGGATATAAAAGAGCTGTGGAAATCGACACAATACTCTCAAAAGACGAGATTTATCTTTGAAGATTATGCCGTAGTACCTGGACCTCGAATAATTGATCTCTATAGAAAAATGTCGGATGTATTAAATGCTAAAAATTGAAAATTTATCAGTTCAAATAAGTAATAAAATACTTCTTAACGATATCTCGCTATCATTCGACTCAGATAAGGTTGTTGGTGTATTAGGGCCAAATGGAGCAGGTAAATCAACCTTGTTAAAGTCTTTAGCGCAGTTGATTGACTCTAAGGGAAAACTAGAAATTGATAATAAGAATTTTAGAGACTTTGACTTGAGAAAACGCTCTTTATGCGTTTCTTATTGCGGAAGCTCTGATGAGATACTATCTGAAATGTCTGCGGCCGATGTTCTTAATTATTCTCGTTATGGTAGAGATGAGGACGTTGCTCTTAAAGATAGAATAATCGATATCTTTGATCTTTCTGAACTTCTCGAAAGATCTGTAAATGTTTTAAGTGGTGGGGAAAGGCAGAGACTAAATTTAGCATGCTCACTATACCAAGACTCGAAGGTGATCCTATGGGACGAACCTACAAACTACTTGGACCCTCGACATGTTGATAAGCTAGAAGAAATTATAAAGAATGAACTGTCACATAAATTGATGATTGTTGTTTCTCACGATATTAACTTCCTCCTCGATATTAGTGATCGTATTGTGAGCTTGAAAAACTCGTCCTTATTTAATAATCAAAGAACAGCAGAATTATTCGAAGAAGAATCACTTGATAATTTATTTGATAAGAATTTTTTATATTTGAAGCAAGATAGTAAAATGGTGGTTCGCTAGATGAAGCTTACAGGTCTTATAACATGTTTTCTTTTAATCCTCATTGCTCCTTTTTTAGGTCATGATGGATTCTTAGGGTTAGACCTCGGACAAGAGGAACTCTTTGTTTTTAATAACCTAAGACTTCCACGAGTACTACTTGCCTTTCTTGTTGGTGGAACACTTTCTGTTATTGGTTGGATGTTTCAAATAGTCTTTAAAAACTCTTTAGCAACTCCTTATACAATGGGAATTTCTTCTATTGCGGCCTTGGCAATGGCCGTTTCAGAGTTGTTATTAGAAAACTCAATGGTAGCAAATAAAGATATTGTCTTTATCATTTTTTATCTACCAATTCTTATCTTGTTGGTAATTGGTTTTAAAAAGAATATAGGTAGAGATCGATTACTCTTATTTGGGGTATGTCTCGGTATATTCTCTTCTAGTGCAATTGTATTTATTCAAAGTGTACTTGGAAATGAAAGTGTTACTAAACTAGTTCGCTGGATGATGGGAGGTCTTGAGATTGTAGGCTTTTCTGACTTCAAAGTATTGCTTCCAATTATTGTTATAGGTTTATTAACTATTCTTTCTTTAAAGAAGGAGTTAACAATGATCTCAATTGGAGAAGAGTTTGCTGCCTCAAGAGGAGTAGACTTAAAACGTAGTTTTATTACACTCATCATCGTTTCTAACATTTTAGTTGCGAGTATAGTTTGGTTTTGTGGGCCGATAGGGTTTGTAGGGCTTATAATTCCTCATCTTACTAAGAAAGTATTTGGACAAGATTTCTCTAAGAATGCTTCAATATGTTTTTTCATTGGAGCAACATTCTTAGTCGTATGCGATCTTTTAAGTAGAACTATAAGTGCAGATCAAATAATACCTGTAGGCGCCATTACTGCATGTCTTGGCGCCCCTGTTTTGGTATATCACTTGTTGAGAAAGTAAGATTATCTATTCTTAATTTCGGAAAGGTTTACCTTAATATTCTTTTCCTTATTATCCCTAATGACTTTGATATCTACAGTATCTCCAATCTTATATTCAAAGAGAACATTAAAGATATCATCAAAGCTATTAATAGGTTTACCATCTAGTGCAACAATGACGTCTCCAAGATATATATTTTCTCTATCTTGTCTCATTCCCATTAATCCTGCTTTTTTAGCTGGTCCATTTTTAAATACCATTCCAATAGGGAGTCCTTTATCTAATTGGATTCCGTAGTAGTAAGCTAGTTCACTTCGATCGATTGGTTTAATTCCAAGTCCGGCCCTTTTCACTTGTCCATATTTTACTATTTGAGGAACAATTAGCTTCACAGTATTAATTGGAACTGCAAATCCAACACCACTAGAAGATCCTGAATTAGAAAAGATCATCGTGTTAACGCCAATGACCTCACCACTTGAATTAAATAGTGGACCACCTGAGTTTCCCGGATTTATGGAAGAGTCTGTTTGAATCATATCAAATATTTTTACACCGCTTATCCCTTGAATACTTCTACCAAGGGCTGAAACAATACCTTGAGTGATTGTATTATCTAAACCAAATGGATTTCCTATCGCAATTGCCTTTTGCCCAACCTGTAAAGATTTGGAGTTTCCTTTAGCTAGGCCTTTAAGCTTTTTAGGAAAGTCTACTAACTTTAATACTGCAATATCTTTAGAAGGCTCAATTCCAATTAGTTTGGCCTTGTAGGACTTTTTGTCTTTGTGAAAATTAACTGTGAACTTCGATCCACCTTGAACAACATGAAAATTAGTTACGATGTGCCCTTCCTTGTCCCAAACAAATCCAGTTCCTTCACCTTTAACAACTTCTGTTGGATTAAAGTCAAAGAATAGGCCGCGCCTTTTAACTTTTCCTATGTTTGAGATATGTACAACAGAATCTACTGACTCTTTAAAAATGGAGATCGTATTCTTTTCATCTTGAAGAAGGGCCTTACTCTCTTTGACCTCAAAAAGTGCGTATGAGTTCATTGTAAAAACTAATGAAATAATAGAAAACAATTTGGTCACTTTTCCTCCAATTCTTTGACTGATATTCCCTTATATAGATATAATCCGTATAGTTTTACACATCAAGCCAAGTTTTTGTAAAAAAATTGTCAACTCGGAGATAAGTACTTGGAAATTAAATACTATAACAGACAAACTAATAAGATAGAGATTGAGAAAGTATATGGAGACGGTGGAGTTAAATGGCTTTATGAGTCTGGACCAGGGAAGTTCTTATCTTCTGCTCTTGTTAAATCTCCCTTAAGTGTACTCTATGGGTATATGCAAGACTTGGGGTCTAGTAAGAATAAAATCCCTAACTTTGTAAAAAACTTCGATATTCAAATGGATGATTACATTCCTGAAGATGGAAGAAATGAAGCTGATCCATATTCAACTTTTAACAAATTCTTTATTCGTCAATTTAAAGAAGGAAAGAGGGAGTTCAGTAAAGATCCTGCAGTGATGCCTGCGTTCAGCGAAGCTAGATATTTTGGTTATGATTCAATTCAAGATAATGACACAGTACCTGTTAAGGGGAAGTTTCTTAATGCAAAGGAGCTTTTACAAAAAGAAGAGTGGATCGAAACATTTGATAATGGGCCACTTCTTTTAGCGAGATTATGTCCCGTTGATTACCATCGCTTTCACTTTCCTGATAATGGTAAAGTTATAGACAACTATAAAGTAGGTGGACTGTATCACTCCGTAAATCCAATTGCTTTGAAAGCAAAAGAAGATATCTTTTCAACAAATGTTCGAGAGGTAACAATCCTTGAAACCGAAAACTTTGGGAAGCTAGCATACGTTGAAGTCGGAGCTATCTGTGTTGGAAAAATCGTTCAATCTACAGACTTAACTTCTTTTAAAAGAGGAGATGAGAAAGGGTATTTCTTATTTGGTGGTTCAACGGTTATTGTTATTGGTGAGAAAGGTAAATGGAAACCTTCTGAGGATATAACTAAGAATACATCTGAGAAGTTAGAGACCTATTTACACCTAGGCGTTGAAGCAGCGACTAAGCTTTAATTGTAAACTCTGAAATAACAGGGAAGTGATCAGAAGGGTAAATTCCATCTTCACTTTCCTTATAAAGTTGAATAGATTGAGGAACAAGCTCCTTAGAAGTTAAGATCCAATCTATTCTTGTTCCATCTTTTCTAAAACCTTTAAAACCGTGATGACTGGCCTCTTCTTCTTGGTTAAAATGAAGCCAAGCGTCTGTTAGACCAAGGTTTGAATTATCAATTATTTCTCTTACACCGTTAAAAGGGGACTCATTAAAGTCTCCGAGTAAAACTATTGGAAGATTTGTAGTGTTTATCTTTTTACTCTCTTTTATTAGGACCTTTATTTGTTCCTGTCTCGTGCTTGTTTCTAAATGGTCTAGATGGGTATCAATTATCATGAAGTCTAGGTTAGAGCTTATGTGGGTTGCTTTCAGCCATGTGCAAAGTCTAGGAAATGCGCTATCAAATGATTTAGAGGCAGCAACATAAGGTGTCTCTGAAAGCCAGATATCTCCACTTTCTTTTATAGTGAAGATCCCTTTTTTTAAAAAGAGAGTTGGATACATTCTGTCTTCAATCCAGTCTCTGTGTTTATCAGAGATCTCATAGTTTTCTAAGAGAGAATGTAGGTCTTTGAGTTGTGGCTCCCAGCCTTCTTGAGTTCCTAAAATGTCAGGAGAGAATGAGTTAATGACATTACTTAAAAGAACTCTTCTACCGTTCCAGTCGTGTTCTTTGTCGGCCGGGTTATTAAACCTAATATTGCTGCTCATTATCTTAATCATCTCTTTCTCCGTTTCTATATGAGAACACAATTGTTTTAGATCGAGAACAAAAAGATCATAACTTCTCGTAATTCTAGGTAGTTAGTGCTTCTTTCTTTTGGCATATGCATTGCTTTAATACTGGCAAATAGGAGGTGTCAGTTGGAAGCACAGAGAGATTTATTAGCACAGTTAAAGAAAGTTTTAGGAAACCCTACTTACAAAATGATTTCAGAGAGAACTGGAATTCAAGTTACACGTGTATTTAGAATTTTTAATGGTATTGAAATGAAGTTTAGTGAGTATCTAACAATCAAGGAGCTTTTAGACTCAGAGATGAAAAAATATACAAATTTCGAAAAGCTAATAAGAGATTGTAAATCAAAGTTAAGAGTCTCAACTTTGGTAGAGATCGAAAAGTTGTGTGTGAGAAAACTTGAGATTGTTAAATTAGCTACAGAAGTAGAAAAAGTAGAAGTGGCATAGGAGAGATGATGAAAGAATTATTAATGTTAGAGAGAATGGTTATAGAGTCGATTGCTAAAGGAGAGAAGAGTTTAAAATCAATTCAACTGGATACAGGCCTTGATTACTCATTAGTCTTATCTATTGCAGCCAAGCTTTTACAAAGAGGACTAGTTGACTATAAATACGGCGAATACAGTGTTTCTAAGAATGATATAAATTGGCAAAAAGTTAATAGAGACGACAGTATAAAAAATGAAATAAAAGAAGTATCTGATAATATGATTGATATCTTCTTTGATGATAGAAGTCGTAATAAACTCAAGTTACAAAAAGTTTATATTAACAAACAAGATGAAAAGATTCTGAATTCTCTATTAAATAGTGTTGAGAATTTTGTTAATGATCTAAGAAAAGATCAAAAAGTAAATAATGTAAAAGTACAAACTAAAGATCAAAAAGTTTTGATGTGGGGTTATGGAGATTATCAGGATTTAGTACAAAATACGCTAAAGGTTGTTTCTTAGTGAATCAAGTCTATTAATAATTAGCTCAGGATCTCTTTGAGAGTGTGCCAAACCACATGTTGCACTTATGTAAGAGATCCTTTCTGATAGGCTTGATACTGTTTCCTTTGTAGCCGAGTTTGTTGCTATAACTCCGGCCATAATATCAATTTTTTTAGAAATCAATCCTTCAATGTTAGGGTTCAGAATATAGTCAACTGAGAAAATATCAAGAGGCAGAGAATTTATATAAGAAATATCTTTATTTAAAAGCTTCTTACAACAATGTATTCCAATCTTGGTAAAGTACTTTTTAGCGTACAGAATAACTTCTTCGAGTTCTTGAGAGTGATTAATAATTGGCTCATCAAAGAAAAAATAAATATCTGTATCATTTGTAATTTTATAAATTTCCTCAATACAATCATAAATATCAGAAACATTACCAGGATAGGTATTAGGTCCAACAAGTTGAACTTTGAGATGAGATTTACCTCGCTTTCTGGCTTCATTAATAAATAGTTCCAAGTACTTAAAATTACAGTTTTTAACTTGGTCGATCATATCTCCATGAATATTTAGTAATTGGGGAAAGAAGGGGAGCTCATGCTTAAATGAGTAAGCTAATGCTTCGTCTATATCTCTGAAGGGAAGACTACCTACTCCTGTTGTGAGTATATCCTTAGCCATTGTAGCCATAGGTATCAATCATCTCTTTGAGAATATCTTTTAATGCATACTTAAATGTTTTATTTTCCGGGGAATCAGTACAGCACTGTATGTAACCAAGCATTTTTTCAAATGTTGTTTTTCTTCCTTCACTAGTGATCCAGTTGTGAAAGAAGTGTATAGCTGTGATCCATTGATCTAGTTGGTATTCTGAGCAATCTACACTTTCAAATAATAATTGACCTGTTTTCTTATGATTAGGATTAGACTTTAATGAAAGTCCAAGATAGTGGATTATAGTTTGAAGCTCCTCTTCTGAGGAACAAGCTAGAAATATTTCTTTGAGTTTATCATCTGTAAGGAATGCTTCCGGGAAAGTATTCCTTACTTTTGAAAAATATTTATCTAAGAGTTCAGATGAACTGTTCTTAACCATTTCTTTGCCTCTTCAAGCTCAATTCCTTTTCTTTTTGCGTAACTTTCAACCTGGTCGTCACCTATAGAGAGAATATTGAAATATTTAGCATCTGGATGTGAGAATAAGTAGCCTGAAACTGAACTTGCAGGAACCATTGCATAGTTCTCTGTTAAGTAAGCATTAGTCTTGTTCTGAGCATCGAGTAGTTCCCAGAGTTTTGATTTTTCAGTATGATCTGGACATGCTGGATATCCTGGTGCGGGTCTAATACCTTGATACTTTTCACTTATGATATCATCAATAACTGTGCTTTCATCTTCTGAGATAGACCAGAAGTCTCTTGCTCTTTTGTGTATAAGTTCTGCAAAGGCTTCTGCTAGTCGATCTCCTATGGCCTTAACCATAATAGAAGAATAATCATCATTCATCTTTTCAAAGTTCTTAGCAAATTTCTCTACTTCATCGCCCATGGTAACAACGAAAGCACCAATATAGTCTTCCAGATCTCTTTCTTGAGGTGCAATGAAGTCAGAAAGAGATTGATACGATGAACCTTCTTTAGTTTTTGCTTTTTGTTGTCTTAAGAAGTTTAAAGTCTCAATTTTTTCACCATCTTCATTGAAGAGATCTACATCATCTCCACGTCTGGATGCTTTCCAGAATCCCATAGCTGCCTTTGGAGAGAATCTCTTTTCTTTAATAATTCTTTCTAGAAAACTCTCTGCATCGGCGAAAAGCTTCTTGGCCTCTTCCCCGTATTTCTTATTTGATAGAATCTTCGGGTATGTTCCCTTAAGTTCCCATGTCCAAAAGAAAGGGGACCAATCTATGTACTTAGCAATTTCTTCTAGTGATATATCATCAAAAACTCTTGCGCCTGTAAAATCTGGCCTTATAGTTTGATGGTTTTTAAAAAGGTCCTCTCTTGAATTAAGTGCATCTTCGTATGAAATAATTGCAGATGTATTATTTCTACTTCTTTCAAAATATTCTCTAAGAGATTGTTGCTTTTCTTCTAATTCAGTTAAGTACTTATCTTTAAAGTTAGGACTTAATAAATTATTACAAATCTCAACAACGAGGGATGCATCACCAACCTGAACAACTGGTGATTTTGTATGTGGGGCAATCTTTACAGCTGTATGGGTTTTACTTGTTGTAGCACCACCTACAAGAATAGGAATATTCAAATCTTGTCTAATGAACTCTTGAACATTGTAAATCATTTCATCAAGAGAGGGTGTAATAAGACCGCTTAGTCCTATTATTTGTGCGTTATTTTCTTTTGCTGATTTAATAATGTCTTCACATGAAACCATAACACCAAGATCGATTACATCATATCCATTACACGCTAGAACAACTCCAACAATATTTTTTCCAATATCGTGAACATCTCCTTTTACTGTAGCTATGACGAATGTTTTCTTATCAGTTTTACCTGTGTCTTTATTCTTTTCCATGAATGGTTCAAGATAAGCAACAGCTTGTTTCATAACTCTTGCACTCTTTACTACTTGTGGAAGAAACATTTTCCCTTCACCAAAGAGTCCTCCAACAACTTTCATTCCACCCATTAGTGGACCTTCAATTACATCAAGTGGTGTTCCTAGTTGTTGCCTTGCTTCTTCAACATCTTCTTCGATGAACTTTGATATCCCTTTCACTAGAGAGTGAGAAATTCTTTCTTGAAGGTTTCCTTCTCTCCAGGTGACATCATCTTCACGTTTTTTCTTCGTTATTCCTCTGAACTGTTCAGAGTATTCTATAAGCTCTTCTGTAGCATCAGGGCTTTTATTAAAAAGTACATTTTCTATTTTAACTTTTAGCTCTGGCTTTATATCTTCGTAAATTTCTAGCATTCCTGCATTTACGATTCCCATGTCAAGGCCGGCTTGAATACCGTAGTAGAGGAATGAGCTATGCATGGCCTCTCTAACAAGATTATTTCCTCGAAAAGAGAAAGATACATTAGAGATACCCCCTGAAGTCATCGCTCCAGGACATGTTGCTTTGATTTCTCTAACAGCTTCTATAAAGTCGATCGCATAATTGTTGTGTTCTTCAATCCCTGTTCCAACTGTTAGAACATTGGGGTCGAAAATAATGTCATGTGGAGGGAATCCAACTTCTTCGACAAGGATTTTATAGGCCCTTTGGCATATCCTTACTTTATCGTCTTTTTCTGCTGCCTGTCCTTTTTCGTCAAAGGCCATTACAACTGCAGCAGCTCCGTATTCTTTTATTAAGCGGGCATGTTGCTTGAATATCTCTTCACCTTCTTTTAAGGAGATAGAATTGACGATCCCTTTACCTTGAAGACATTTAAGCCCTGCCTCTATTACTTCCCACTTAGATGAATCAATCATAATAGGGACTTTACAAATGTCAGGCTCAGAAGCAACTAGATTTAAAAACTTTATCATACAGGCCTTACTATCAAGTAAACCTTCATCAAAGTTAATATCAATTATATTTGCACCGTTTTCAACTTGCTGTCTTGCAATATTTAAGGCGGTATCAAAATCCCCTTCTTTAATAAGTCGAGCAAATCTCGGTGACCCTGTTACATTTGTTCTTTCACCGACCATTATAAAAGGTCTATCACCTTGACTCAAAAGATTAAGAGGCTCTAGACCACTTAGCCTCATTGATTCTTTAATAGAATGGCCATGTCTTGGAGTTATACTTTTAAGTTTGTTTGCAATTGCATTAATATGATCAGGAGTTGTTCCACAACATCCACCAACAATATTAATTAGTCCCGATGAAGCAAACTCTTCTAGAAATCCAGAAGTTTGATCAGGTGTCTCATCATAACCTGTGTCACTCAGTGGGTTAGGAAGTCCTGCATTTGGATAGCAGCTAATATGACAGTCAGAAATCTTAGAGAGTTCTTCAATATACGGTCGCATATCACTTGCACCAAGAGCACAGTTAATTCCAACACTAAATGGGTTGGCATGTCTTACTGAGTTCCAAAAGGCTTCAACAGTTTGCCCAGATAATGTTCTACCTGAAGCATCAGTAATAGTAACAGAGAGCATGATTGGTATGTCTTTACCTGTTTCGTCATTAAACTTTCTCATCGCGAAAATAGCAGCTTTGAGATTTAAGGTGTCAAATGAAGTTTCGGCGAGTAATAAATCTGCACCACCTTCAACAAGACCCTTTGATTGTTGGTAATAGTTTTCAACCAGCTCATCAAAAGTTACACCTCGAAAAGCAGGATTATTTACATCTGGAGACATCGAAGCCGTTTTATTTGTCGGCCCTAGTGCACCAGCAACAAAACATTTTCTGTCTGGATTATTTTCTTCAAATTCTCTACAGGCTTCTTTTGCAATTTTAGCTGATTGAACATTTATCTCATAAGCAACATGCTCAAGCTCGTAATCTGCTTGTGCAATTTCTGTTGCAGAAAATGTATTTGTTTCAATAATATCTGAGCCGGCAGCAAGATACTGAGTATGTATTTCTTTTATTATATGTGGGCGGGTAAGACTTAAGAGGTCGTTATTTCCTTTAAGATCAATTTTAGAATCTGGAAATCTGTCACCTCTAAAGTCTTCTTCTTCTAGTTTGTACTTTTGGACCATTGTTCCCATGGCACCGTCAAGAAATAGGATTCTGTTTTTAATTATTTCGTTTAGTTCATTTTTTAATGTCATTAGAATAACTTCTTTACAACTTGTGATACAGATTTTGCATCGTTCATAACGTAGAAATGTAGTGATGGTACATTAGCATTAAGAAGCTCTTCTCCTTGCTTAATGGCCCAACGAACACCTATCTCTTCTACGTGATCAGGGTTCTCATGTGCTTCTTCTACAAATTCATCAGGAAAATCAACATAGAAGTGACTTGGAACACTTCTAAATTGCTTTAGGTTCTTAATAACTTTTATTCCTGGAACTATAGGGCAAGTGATATCAGCCTCTCTACAGCTTTTAACAAAATCGAAGTATTTTTGATTATCAAAGAACATTTGAGTAACGATATAATCAGAACCAGCATCTACTTTATTTTTTAACCTTTGAATATCAAGCTTCAGGTTTGGAGCTTCAAAGTGTTTTTCAGGATAACCTGCAACACCAACACAGAAGTCCATTGGTATAGATTGGTTTATTTCATCTAAATAAATACCTTTTTTTACATCATTTATTTGATCTACAAGATCAATTGCGTAGTGGTTTCTATGTTTAACTTTATCATATTGTTTATTGTAATTAAGACCATCTCCTCTGAGAGCAAGGACATTATGAATTCCAAGATAGTTGAGCTCAATAAGAGCATCTTCTGTTTCTTCTTTAGTAAAACCTTGAGTCAAAAGATGGGTTACGGTATCAATTCTAAACCTGTTTTGAATAACTCCACAGATTCCAATTGTTCCAGGTCTTTTCTTATAGATTTTTCTCTCGATACTACCGTCATTCTTTTCATTATAATATGCACCGGCCGGGTGCGCAGTAACATCAACCCAAGAAGGATTATATGGTTGAAGTGTGTTAACAACTTCAATCACTGCTTCAATAGTTCTTCCTCTTGGAGGAGGTACTATTTCAAAACTAAAGAGAGGATTAGAGGATTTATCGATATGTTCTATAACTTTCATTTCAAACCTTTGAATGGAAATATTTAATAGAACAATTGTACTTTCTTTGGAGAGAAAAAGGAAGGCGAAAGCCCCTGAGGACTTTCGCTTTGAGGGGATTAGTAAGGAAGGATGAGTGAAATTTGAGTACCAAATTTCGGGATGGAGCGGCAGTGAATTTCACCACCTAAATTATAAATTTCTCTAATTGCATTATTGAGTCCAAGTCCACTTCCTTCTGATGAAAATGTTGTGTTGAGTTTTCCGATTTTGGCGAGCTGATCGGGAGAAATTCCTTCTCCAAAGTCAGTGATAGAAATTTTGGTGAACTTATTGCATTGAGTTGCTTTTATGACTAGTTCATCTGAGTTCTCTGTGGCCTGGACAGCATTATTTATAAGATTAGAGAGAATATTTTCTAGAGCTTCTTTTGAAGTATTTATTTTTAACCATGGACGTATAATTTTAATCTCCGAGCGAATTAGTCTTGAATGCTCGATCTTCTTTTGGTCTTTTATAGATTTTAGTAAATTAGGAAGACAAATCTGAACTTCATTGTCGTCTTTACTAGTTTGGGCAAGAGCAATAATTCTTTTAAGACACCTCTTTGTTAATTCTTCTTTTCGTGGATCATTATCAAAATGTCCTTTAGAGATAATCTTTAGTGTCTGGAGAGGTGACTTAATATCATGAAGTATCTTTTTAATTTCATTGCATTTAGTTGTCTGTGAATAATCAAACTTCTTAGTATTTAATTGGATAATATTATCTGTCGTTAATTTCATTTATGCTCCGTTTCTAATGTGTGGTGAAAATAAGTGACTATTAAGAGAAGTTCGATTTTTTCTAAATTAGAAAGATATTTAATATTTCAGGGTGGGATAATGATCGTCTTATCAGTAGGTTATAGTTTTAAATGTGGTTGATGTTTTCAGTCTGGTATTGGGGAATATTTGATGTGTATGAATATTTAAGTGAAAGTAACTGATTTTATAAGATATAATATAGTTGGATGAAGTCAGAACAATTAATTGAAATTCAAAGTGAGTTCATTAGTGCGAAAATATCTCCTTTAGGTGCAGAGATAAAGAGTCTTACTGACCTTGAGTCCGGTGTAGAGTATCTTTGGCAAGGAAAGAAGGCCGTCTACCCATGGAGTAGCCAGGTTATTTTTCCAATCGTAGGGAAGTTACGTGAAGATCAGTACTTTCTTGGAAGAAAGTATTATCGTCTAGCGAAAGATGGTTTCGCAAAAGATTTAAAATTCGACGTTAAAAGTCAGAGAAAAGATCAAGTCTCATTCATACTTACTCATGATGCAGATACAATGCTGGGCTTTCCATATATGTTCTCTCTCATTGTTACTTACAGTGTCTATGGACCTAAGTTATCGGTATCTGTTGAGATAAAGAACCTTGATAAGAAAGAGATGTTTTGCTCTCTTGGTTTTGCAACAATCTTTAATTTACCAATCTCAGATGAAGGTCGTGAAGATTATTATTTAGAATTTAATAATGAAGAAGATAGAGGTTCCTATTATCTCGATAATGAACTTGTAAACTTTCATCATGCTGACGACAAGAAGGTAATGATTGGAAACTCTGTCAGTTTTAAGGATGATACATTTAAGGGTGGTGAAATGCTCTTTAAGGATTTTTCTTCAAATAAGGTTACGTACAAAAATAGAGTAAATGAAAAATCTGTTGAATTAGAGTTTGGAAACGTTCCCTACCTTTCTGTATGGTCATACCCCGATGCTCCATTTGTGAGAATTGCTCCATCTTTTGGAGTAACAGATGCTGTAGATTCAAATAACGATTTCTATATGAAAGAAGGACTTATTGATATTGAGCAGGAAAAAACTTTTAAGTTTGAAATGTCGATTATGATTCGTTAAAAATCTATTAGTGTTTCCGCTCTGTCATTCGATAGGAACTTTGGAACTTCTTTACTTAGCTTCGATCCACCAATAACTTTTTCATATAGTTTTAAATAATCTCTAGAGTACTTATCGATATTATATTTCTCATAACAGTAATCGCGAATTTGTTGAGGCGATAATTTACAGTCAAAACTTTGAACAGCGTTAAGGAATTCTTCATAATTCGCACATGCTCTTCCTGCTTCTCCGATTACTTCTGGAAGGCTACCATTTTGTGAACCAAAGATTGGAAGACCCTGTGACATTGACTCTGTCATTGCCAGGCCGAAGGGCTCATTCCATCTAACAGGAAAAACTAGAGCATCACACTGACGTATTAAATCAAGCTTTTCTTTACCACCAACAAAGCCGTGGTTATGGATATATTTTGAAAAAGAAAATGTTTTACCACCAATAATATGGAGATGTTTCTTTGTTTTCTTAGCGACCTTTTTACAGTCTGATAGGTTTTTAACTCGCCAAGATGCTTTTGCTAGAAAGAGAAGATTATCTTTGCCTTTCTTATTTATGTTGTCTGGTGCGGGATATTCTTCGAAGTCTATAGCATTGGCAATGAAGATATTCGAATTATGATTCTTTGCATGTGAACCTGAAACGAAAACACTATTGTTATGGAATGTTTCACCTGGCTGCCCGTTTCCATGAACAGTACAAACAAGTGGAATATCCAATTCAAAGCTTGGGTTGAATTGAAGGTGTAGAATATCGATATCTTTTGGAATTTTCTCTTGAAATTTATCGCGAAGATATTCACCTTCAAGAGGTATCAATTTAATACCATATTCTTCTACTTCAGACTCTGGATGGCCGAGTAGAACTACGTCGTGACCCTGACGTACAAGTTCCTTCATATGCCAAAAGAGAATTCTCTCTGTTCCACCGTAAGTTTTAACAGGAAGTGGAACATGATGGTAGAAAGCTATTCTCATTCTATACTCTTTCCCTCTTGGAGGTCTTTAATCTTGGAGAATTTAAGTAGGGCAGATAGAGAATTGATACAGCAGATGATAAATCCATACCTTCCATCTAGAATACCTCTTTTTAAAAAGTAATCTTTTAAAAATTTAAGAATAGGTCTTGAAATAATTTTAAAAGTACTAGACCTTACGCCTCTTTCAAATGCTTCTTTTGCTGCAATAGTTGTGAATTTATTAGTTTGATTTATATGGTCTGAAATCGAATCATAACTATAGTGTAAAATATTACCCGAAAGCTGAGTTGTTTTCGAGCCTTCGATCATTTCGATGATGTCGTGGGGGTTAACTCCGGCCCATTTTGCTTTTGTTTTATCAAAAAGTCTTAATTTTTTATCAGGATACCAGCCACAGCGATAGATCCATTTATCCACATAATTAGTAAGTCGATTAAAAGAGTAACCATCAAATTTAAAATTACTTTTTACATTTAATATTGATTCTTTTAACTCTTCATCTAGGGCTTCATCGGCATCTAGTGAGAGGACGTAGTCATGTGTAGTTTGAGTAAGGATAAAGTTTTTTTGTTCAATATGGCCTGAAAATTTATTCTCTATAAATGTAACACCGAGGGACTTACATATTTCAGCTGTCTTATCTGTAGAAAAAGAATCAACTACTACTATTTCATCTGCAATACCCTTTAAGGAATTTATGCAGCGCTCAATGTTGTGTTCTTCATTAAACGTTATAATGGCAGCAGACAGTTTAATCATTATATTGTACCAATGGACCCTTATGAGTAAGAAGTCACCAACTATATTTATTTTAAAATATCGTGCCCTTGGGGACTCGATAATGGGGTTATCAACTATAACTTATCTTCGTTCAATTTATCCAAATAGTAAAATATATTATGGGGTGAGAGACTGGACAGCAGCTCTATACGAGAGAGTTGAGACAGATGCAGACCAGGTAATTCCTGTTAAATTTGATAGCTTCTCTGACTTTAGGAGAATGTGGAAATTATTCAACCTCTTAGGTGTTGATCATATTCATGAACTACACTTGAGTGGAAGAACTAAGAGGTTTTGTAAACTCTACTCGATGTTAACAAAGGCGAAATATACTTTTCATAATCATCACTTAGATGCAAAAGGTATGCAGGTACATGATCAAGGTGTATTGAAACCATTAATTCAAAGAGATCTTGATGGAGCCTATACTTTTCTTGGTGAAAATAAAGATATTCCTAACTATCTCGACTTTGAGCCAAGATTTAAAAACTTAAAGGTGACTAGTGACTTCTCAATTATCTTTGGTGTTGTGGCGACACGCCAAACTAAAATGTGGGCACTAGAGAATTTTGTTAAACTTGCAAACAAAATAAAAGAGAGCTTTCCCCATTATAATATAAAGGTACCTCTTTCAAACTCAAATCAAGATAAAAGTATTAGAGAGAAGTTATCTAAACTTGATAAAGGGAATCATCTCGAATATATCATTGAGCCTTTAGCTGAGCTTCCCGAGATTATAGGTGCAGCAGATCTCTATATTGGCAATGATACGGGACTTAAGCACCTGGCCATATCAACAGGAATAAAGAGTTATACTTTCTTTGGACCAGAGCCTCCAAATGAATGGCATCCATATGATGAGAAGAGGCATCCATATTTCTATATTGAGCCTCTTGAGTGTAGAACTAGAACTGCTCATTATTGTGGGCTAAGTGAATGTGAAAGTATGATATGTTTGGATAATATCCAAGTTGAAAAAGTATTTGAACAAGTGAATCAGGACTTAAGAAATGTATAGAATAGAACTTGAAAAGTTAAAGATGGATATTTACAACAAGCTTCACGAACTTAGAGAAAGAGAAGTGAAAGTTGATGTTAAAAAAGATAAATCATTTGTTACTGAGTTTGATCTTTATATTTCGGATCGTGTAAAAGAGATCTTTTTGAAACGTCATCCAGATTTTCACTTTTATAGCGAAGAAGATCCTGAAAGCTTTGAGTTTCCAGCAATTGTTTTAGATCCTATTGATGGAACGAGAGAATACGTAAAAGGATATGGAGAGTGTGCTGTCTCTCTCGCGATTTTACATTCTGATAGAGTTGACGATCCTAATAATTTTGGTTGGATTTATAATCCATTTTCTGGGTTTGAAATATCAAATAATCTACACGTCCCAGTTGAACAAAGGGAAACAGTGCCACCAACAATTAGTGTAATGGTCTCCAGAAGTGAGTGGGAGAATAATTTAATTCATCATGAACTAGGAAGAGATATTGTTGTGACGCCTATGGGGAGTATTGCTTATAAGCTTGGTCTGTTAGCTGGTGGAGCATGTGATGTAGTTGTTTCTAAGAGAGATAAGAACGTTTGGGATATTGCAGCTGGTGTTTTGATTTGTCATTCACGAGGAATTTTATCTTTTTCTGATGGAGAGCCGATTACTCGTCTTAATAAGAAGACTTTTAAAAAGACTTTTATCTGGGGGAAGCCTAGAGAGATAGATAGAGTTAAAAACCTTATCTAGTTACAGTTTTCTTTTTTAAATTTTAGCTTTTGTGGTTTTTTGAAACGTACTTCAATTAAGTCCTTATCTGGATGACCAAGAGTAAGAGCGTATAGAATTATATGATCTTTGTAGATTTCATACTTTCCTGAATCATCATCACCTACACATTTATAATGATCTTTAGATTTCATACAATAGAACTGTGTAGAGTACTTCTTTTTCTTCGTTGTAAATGAGAATAGAGTTTCTTGGTTTTTAGCTTTCGGTATAGATGTTGAAAACTCAATATAGTTTTCTTTGTTTTTTGGAAATGTGTGTTTATAGCAAAATCCTTTACCAAAAATAGAAAGACCAAACAGTGCTATAACAAATGTTTTTAAAATTAGCTTTTTCATTCTTATACCTATTTCTTTGAACAGTTTTTTATATCTTCCATGGCACCTTCTTTATAGTTTACTACAATAGATGGGCCATTGTCGGTTAGCTTATTAATCATCCAATAATTGGTTCTATCTATCGAAGGACAGCCTGCAGAAGTGTAAGCGCCAACGTGTAGGTATTTATAATCAGCTGCAGCTCTACTATTATTTTTTTGAATACCAATTAGTGCAACAGAAGGGATTTTACCTTTTCCTGTTTTTTTCTTTATCCAACGTCTAATGTTTTCATAGTATTTATCTTTGACGCCATTTCTCACTTTAGTGAAGTTGAAGCTTCTATTGTGAGTTATAAAAGCCCCAAGAAGGTTAGTACCTTGGTTTGTTTTATTAGAGAAACCTCTTTTCTTTTTACAGGTTCCATAGCCTACAAACGAGTAGTCCTTCTTTATTTGAGGAGTCTTCTTACAAATATCTATGTAGTACATTGCAGTTTTACACTTAAGTGCCCCGCCGTGTGTAGAAATCCTTTCGTCGTAATCATTAATTATAACTTGGCACTTATTCTTTAAACCATTTGACATCATTTTCTTTGCGCCACTCTTGGTCAGTCCCATCATCGATTTGTGACTTTTACCTGCTAACTGAAAACATTGATCATTTTTAAACTCTTGTGAGTTCATCTTCATCATTTTTAGCGTATATTTAAAGGCTTTTTTAGGGACTTTCCCAGATGCTAATACTTTGTCACAGTTTTGCATCCAGTCTTTACCATAGGACTCAATATGACATTCTCTATTTTTTGGAGCATATCTCTTTACGCTTCTTTCTCTTGAGTCTTCTTCTTGGTCGATAAGATCAGGACATGGGTAGAGTTTGAAAGATAGTATCTCATCAACTTCATCCATTACTTCGGTAACATCAAGACTTGGGGATGCTAAAATAGGCATCCCTATAAAAATAAATAGTATTATTGCTTTTCTCATAACTTCTCCACTTCTTTTATCGGTAAAAAGTGGAGGTAGCTTTAACGTTTAAGGTATTGATTTAATTGAAGATATCTTCGAAGTCTTTCATTGTAAGCTTACCTGTGAATAGGTTGTCATCATCCTCAGGAAGAAGGTCTTTAAAGAGCTCTCTTTTAAGATCTTGTAGCTTAAGGACTTTCTCTTCAACAGTATCCTTGATAACAGGCTTAAAGACTGTAAGCTTATTTTTTTGACCAATTCTATAGGCCCTATCAATTGCCTGACTTTCTACGGCAGGGTTCCACCAAGGGTCCATTATAAAAACATAACTTGCGGCAGTTAGGTTGAGACCAACACCACCGGCCTTGAGTGAAATAAGGAATAGGGGAGTTTCACCTGATTGAAAGGCATCAACTGATTTTTGTCTCTTCTTTATACTTTGAGATCCATCAATTCGACTATACTTCCAGCACTTATCGTTAAAGGCCGTTTCAATTATATCGAGATAAGTTGTAAACTGAGAGAAGATAATCGCTTGGTGACCTTCTTCTAATAGCTGCTGAACATTCTCTAATAGGAATTGAACCTTTGTAGATTCAAGATGTTTATAATGCCTTGTTGTAGATGTTGCATCGTGGTTTTGCCATAGACAACTCTGTCTTAGCTCTAAAAGTCCTTTTAGAATCTCTCCATACTTCTTTTTCTTAGGAGCAGAATTAATTTTAAGTTTTATAGACTTTAACTTATCAACATAGAAGTTTCTTTCTTGATCATTGAACCCGAGAACAACAGAGTTTTCTACCTTAGGTGGAAGATCTGTTAGAACCTGCGCTTTAGTTCTTCTTAGAATAAAAGGAGCAGCAGACTTACGTGCAAAAATTCTCGACTTAGGAGTAGAGTTAGATCGAATAAACCTTAAATCACCCCAGATACCAGGAATTGCGAGATCTATAATATTATAGAATTCAGCTAAATCATTTTCTACAGGTGTACCAGTAAGGCATATTCTGTAGTTAGCCTTGATCTTTCTAGCTGCGTAAGCACCAAGGGATCTCATATTCTTTAAATGTTGAACTTCATCCATGATGAAGATATCAAAATTCTCTTTTTCAAGGTGAGTGTCAAGCTCACGCTTTAAGATTCCATAACTAGTTAAAATAATCTTCTTATCTTTTGGAAAGTCTCTATTTGCACCATGGAAAATATGGACATCAATGTTTGAGAACTTCTTAAATTCATTTTCCCAGTTTAGTAGAATAGAAACAGGACAAACAATGAGAACTTTATCGATCTTGTCATAGATACTTTCAAGAAAACAAATTGTCTGAATCGTCTTACCAAGACCCATATCATCCGCAAGACATGCTCCAAGCTTATTCTCGTAAAGAAATCTAAGCCAGTTATATCCAGTCTTTTGATACTTTCTTAGGATTTTATCAAATGGGGGAGGTACGTCATATTGAGGCATTTTCTCTAGAGTTTGAAGCTTCTCACAAAGCTCAATCTCCTCCTGAGTAAGAGCACCTTCAAGACCAAGTTTTTTAAGTTCGAAGAGCTCAAAGATTCTCGCCCTATTAAATGGAAGGATAAACTTCTTAAAGTGTCCTTCTTGAACTTCTTCTTTAGTCTCTATTTTAGTGTATTTGTTAACGAACTTTAGTAGATCTCGTTGGTCGTTATTTAGAAGTACAACGCCATCTTTAGTGATCGCTATATTATTTTCTAAATCAGCGTTTTTAATAACTTCTAGATCGTCATCAGATACTTCTAGCTCAAGGTCAAACCAGCCACTACGACCAATCTGCTTTCTTTCAAAACGAATTCTTGAACTCCAACTACTAAGTTCTGCTTTGTTGTAAAAGACTTGAACACCATAGGGAGTAGTCATTGAGTAGAACTTTGTAAGTCCTTGAACCATTCCATTCATCGAAAGTTGAAATATTAATTCATTAGTATCTTTATATGAATATGAATAACGAAAGAATTGATCTCCAAAATCTTGAACCATAGAGTTGAAAATCTGTAGTATTACTTTGTTATCAAACTTATAAAATTTCTTATTCTCTAGATCGTAGTTAAGAGTTATTTCTTTTTTTGAAAGATCTTCGATTCCACGAATCCATTGATTTTTCTTTGATTTACCAGAAAGAGTTTTTTTATAATCTTCATTTCCGATTTGGTAGTAATTATTTACTTCTTGCAGGAAGTTATAGGCCTCAGACTTCTTTCTAAAAATATCGAGAGCACCACCATCAAATGATAGCATCCCTAGGAATAGGGGAGGTCTACATCTTTTTTCTTCACTATTAAAGTACTCTAGAGAGAAATTGCTATATCCCTTTCTGTCACTGTTTGAGATATATACTCTAAGATTAGGCTCTTCAATTTCATCAACTGTTGTGTCTACGCCGTGTCCCTGTAAGGAAACAAGATCGGCAACTCTTCTGTTTAAGCAAAGATTCAGAACATTATCTATTGTCAGAGTATGGATATTTGCTCTGATAGTCGATATGAGTTCTTTTATTTCTGGAGGAAGAAAATATACTTCCCCCGATTCCCAGTTGAATAAATAGAGGCTCTCAAATATTGAGATTTTTTTAGAAAGCTTTCCGTCTTCTTGGTAAGCAAATCTAATACTGTCTTTAACGCTTTCTTTAAAGTCAGCAGAGAACTCTTCTTTCGGAGCAATATTTATAACGAGCTTTCCATCGAACTTACTTGGGATTGGAAAGTCTATAGTCTTCTTATTTGTTAGCGTGTATCTAAGGCTTGAATATGTTGGTGAAAGTGGAGCATTTTCTAGCTCGTATGGTCCACTAACTATTGTACCGTAGTCAAGGGCATGTACCCCATGTCCTCCAAGAAATGGAAGATTCATATCATTGCTTTGTTCTGTATCAATAGTTGCTTGATAGAATAGATATAGAGCGGCAGTGTGGTGACAGTGTTGTTTGTCAGTCCACTCAAGGCAGTCACAAGTTGTTGCAAGTGGTCCCTCTTCTGTGTTCTCTAGTCTCTTTTTAAAAACTATTTTAGATTGGTGGGCCTTGTTATCTTTAACAATCCCTGTTGCGATTAGGAAGCCATCCATATCTCCTTTTTTAAAGGAGAGGGACACTTTTCCAAGTTGAACAAGCTTCTTGGCCTTTTGAATTAAAAGGACGGAGAAGTAGTTTTCTGGCTTATTTTCAGCTGTCATATTTTCCATATATCTAAACTATTTCTAAAGCTTCTATTATATAGGAAAAACCGTGATTTATATATGTGGAACTTAATAAAAATAATTACTTGATAAAAAAAGGCCCCTATAAAAATAGAGGCCTTGATTATCTAATAATTTAATTTTTTCTAGTTATTATCTAGATAAGCTTTAAGAAGTTTTGCTCGAGATGGATGTCTCAGCTTTCTCAATGCTTTTGCTTCGATCTGTCTAATACGCTCTCTTGTAACGAAGAAATCTTGACCAACTTCCTCAAGTGTATGGTCTGATTTTTCACCAATACCAAAACGCATTCTTAGTACTTTTTCTTCTCTTGGAGTAAGAGTTGAAAGTACAGATCTTGTTTGTTCAGAAAGAGTAATACTCATAACAGCATCTGCTGGAGAGATAATCTTCTTATCTTCAATGAAGTCACCTAGAGATGAATCTTCTTCTTCACCAATTGGTGTTTCAAGAGAGATCGGCTCTTTTGATATCTTCTGAACTTTCTTAACTTTATCAACAGGCATTTCCATTCTCTCTGCAATTTCTTCAGGAGTTGGCTCTCTACCTAGTTCTTGGATAAGTTGTCTTTGTGTTCTAACCATCTTGTTGATTGTTTCAATCATGTGAACTGGGATACGAATAGTTCTTGCTTGGTCAGCAATAGCTCTTGTAATCGCCTGTCTAATCCACCAAGTAGCATAAGTTGAGAACTTGTAACCACGACGATACTCGAATTTATCAACGGCTTTCATAAGACCGATGTTTCCTTCTTGAATAAGGTCAAGGAACTGTAGCCCTCTGTTTGTGTATTTCTTAGCAATAGAAACAACTAGTCTTAAGTTAGCTTCAACAAGTTGAGATTTTGCAATATCAGCTCTTTCTTCACCGCTTAAGATAATTTTATATACTCTTTCAATATCGTCGTAACTCATACCTGCTTCAAGAGATAATCTTCTTAGCTTTCTAAGGATGTCTTCTTGGTTTCTAACAAGCTGCTCTACTTTGGCATCAGTAGTATAAAGTTCTTTTGCAAATGCTCTCTTAAAAGCATCGTCTTCCATAATTTGATCATAAAGAACTTTGTAGTCTTCAAGATTTGGAACTTCTAAGAACTTAAAGATTCTTTCTTGTTGCTCATAAAGGTCTTTAAATTGTAGGAAGTATTTCTTAACAGGCTCAACAAAGCTGTTAATGATTTTTCTGTTAAAAGTAAGATCCGCTAAAACTAGAGAGATCTCATTAATTTCAGTTTGTTCTTTTTCGTTGTACTTTCTAAGTGTTCCATCTTCGTTGATTGTTTCATCTAATAGGCTTTGAAGTCTGTCACAAACAGAGAAGATAACTTCTTTAGTTTTCTCAATGTCTTTATTTGATGACTCGTCATCCAGTCCACGTACTAATTCTTTTACAAATTCTTTGTGATCCTCAAGTCCTGAGATCTTTTCTTTTAATTTGATAATTTCTTGAATCGCGTGTGTAGACTTTAGAGATGAAAGAATAATTTCTCTTTCACCTTCTTCAATTTCTTTAGCAATAACGACTTCACCTTCTCTTGTGAGTAGGGCAACTGATCCCATTCTCTTAAGGTAAAGTTTAACTGGATCTGTAGAAGCACTTCTTAATTCAGCTCTTTCTTCTTTTGAGAGAGTTTCTTCGATGATTTCTGTACCGTCTAATTTGATACCTTCATCTTCCTCTTCTACAACTTCGACCTGAATGTCGATGCTTTCTTCTTGAACCGCAAGCATGATGTCATCAACATCATCTGGCTCAATAATACTCGCTGGAATCGCGTCGTTGATTTCTTCTGGAGTAAGGTAAGTTTGTTCTTTTCCTCTTCCAATTAATTTTGAGAAATCTTTCGATTTTAAAAAGGCTGCAGCGCTAGACATAAAAGTTTTCTCCTAAGATCATATAATTGCCTTTCGGCTTTATTTGAGACTGTGTAATTTCTTTTCGATACCGTGTATTTCAATCATAAGAGTAGTTAGTTCATCTTCAGTTCTTACGTTCATTCTCTTGATACGTAACTCTGCTTTTTTCTCTCTTAGATTTTCTTTGATTAAATTTTTTCCTAAATCTACGATCATCTTTTTTGCTTTTTCTGCATCAAGAGTTAAACCTGTATATTTTGCAACGGCCTTATTTACTAGTTCTTCTAAGTCGAAGTCTTTCGCGATTGCTAATGCAAAGTTTTTAAACTCTTTGATATCGATTTCAAAAATGATTTCACGTAATTTTAGAACATACTCTTTTACCCTATCTGAGCCCATAAAATCAAGTAAATCGCTCATTTCATCATACTCAAGGCAATTCGGATATTCAATTAATGTCATCACTAAAATCTCTTCAACTTTAGAGATTTTATTCGTGTCATTTGGCATCTCAATTGCAGGAGGTGCTTCGTTTAAATACTCTTGAATTTGGATCTCTTCTTCGGCAAGAATTGATGGTGGGGGACCCATTTCGTATGGAGCATATTCCGGAATATTTTGTTGATTACTTGGTTGTTGACTCTTTTGTTGAGGCTGCGCAGATCTTGAAAAACCTTGAGAGCCCTGTGAGTCTTTAGAACTGAGAAAGTTACCATAGTCTTCAAGAATTTTGTCTGAAGCAGACTTGAGACCAAGTCTTTCTGCCCATTTGATCAGTCTCTCCGTGGCCTTAAGGTCTTTCTTAAGTGGAGAAACAATTTCAAATGCATCTTGAAGAAGTTTGAGCTTGGTATCTATAAGCTCTATTGGCTGATCTGGACAAAGCTGATCAAACTGAAAGTCGATAAACGGCTTTGCTGTATCAATTTTTGTTTGAAGCGCAATTGATCCTTCGGCAATCAGGAAGTCGTCTGGATCCTTGTGTGGAGAGAACTCAACATACTTAGGAATGATTCCAGCGGCTAATAGCATTTTATTTATACGGATAGATGCATCCATTCCTGCGTTGTCAGAATCCAGAGCTAAAGTAATATTCTTTGTAAGAGACTTTAAAGTTCTTAACGAATTATCACCAAGCGCAGTTCCCATGATAGCAACAGAATGCTCAAATCCTTTTCTAAATGCCGAGACCTGGTCCATATTTCCTTCCACTAGAAGGACGGAGTCCCTCTTTCTAATAAAAGGTTTTGCAAGATGAAGACCATAGAGGAGGTTTCTCTTGTTAAATATTAAAGACTCTTTTGAATTCATGTACTTAGCTTTCTGATAGTCATGAATAGCACGACTAGTGAAACCTATTATTTTCCCGTAGTGGTCCCAGATAGGAAACATTATTCGGTCCCTAAAGGTATCATAATGGGACTGTCTTTCTCTATCGATCTTAACAAGACCAGTTTCAATAGCAGCGTTTAGAACACCCTGCTGGTCCTTCTTTGGAAGAGTCGATATATAATTTAGAATGGTATTTTTCTTTGGGGCGAAACCAAGCTTATATTCTTTAACAAGGTTGTCTGGAATCTCTCTCTTCTTCATGAAGTCCGTGAACTCTTGAGGGTGAGATTTCATTCCTATCTGATGATAGATTTCACTCGCGGCCTTAGTTATTTTCTCTGCATAGACTAGCTCTTGTGATTTCTCTTTCTTATCTGTGTAAGAGTCGAAGTCTATTCCAAACTTTTCACAAATATCTTTAAGTGATTCTACAAAGCTGAGGCTGTTGAGATTCATTACAAAATCAAAATGAGTAGTTCCCGCACCACAAGCGAAGCATTTATAGATTCGCTTTTCATCTGAAACACTCATCGAAGGATTCGAGTCAGCGTGGAAAGGACAGACACCCATGTGATTAGATGACTTTCTAGTTAAAAGAACGCCGTATCTCTGAATAAGCTCAGAGATAGGTATTTCATTAACTATCTTTTCACGCAGCTGCTGTAATGACATATGAGTATGGTTCTCTATTAAAAAATGTTTCTATGAAGGTTTATTTGATCTTAGAACAAACGCCTTGATATTGACACCTTGACCGAGAAAAATCTTTTCAAATTTCGTCTTAAAACTTGCTAGGAAGTGCTCTGGCGCCTCGTTCCATAAGTCAGTAGAAGAAAACTCAAGAGTGAAAAGGTCTTGATTTTCAATGACTTCCTTCATCCACTCACCATATCCGTCATGATCAGTTTTTATGAAGAAATATCCACCTGGTTTTAGAACCTTATAGGCCCTTTCAAGAAATGGCTTTTGGAAAAGTCTCTTCTTATTATGTCTGGCTTTTGGCCATGGATCAGGAAAGAAGTAAAAGATCTTATCTAGTTCACTATCATCGAACATATATTCGACTCTTTCACCCTTTGCTCTTAGGTATCTGAAGTTTTGGTGAGGGTGTCTCGATAGTTTCTTAGCAAGAGCGTAGCTTCTCTTAAATCTATAATCGAGTCCTACGTAGTTGATTTCAGGATTATTTTCACTGAACTCAAGCATGAAGTGTCCGTAACCACTTCCTATCTCTAGTGCAAGCTCAGCATCTCTTTTAAATACTTCTGAGTTCCACTTTCCACGATTGGCCTCTGCTTCGTGATCACGAAGTACAAACCCTTCATATTCTGACAACTTATCATGGTAAGGATTCTTGTGTGTATATTCAAAATCTTCAGTAAATGTCTTATCTACTTTCTTATCCAAAAGTTGCTCCAGTAAAGTGAATTTAAATGTTGCACTTAGTTAACAGAAATAGAGTAATTCGACAAGCGAAGGGAGCATTTTAATGAATTTTTTGACTTAATTATTTGAAATTTGAGGAGTGTTCACTTTTTCAGGAGGTCTGAGATTATTTGGGCAGCTTTTTTGGCCATGGCGGGATCCTTTAGCTTCTTTTCAATCGCTTTTTTGAACATCTCGATCTCGGTTTTCTCTTGAGTGTTCTTTTCTTTAGAGTTCTTAGATCTATCGATTGCTGGTTCCATATCGCTCTTCTCTTTATTAGAAGTGGTGAGCTTCTTGTTTAGAGATTTCTCACCACTTGTCTTATTTTCTTTAAATAGATTTTTAAATTTTCTAGCTGGCATTGATTAAGCAGCTGCTTCAGGAGAGGTTTTACCTTTTCTGATTTTGCTAACTCTTTCCATATGATCTTCAATAACTTCATATAGCTCTAGATCAGTAGTATATGGATCCATACCTTCTGGCATTGTAGAGTAAACAACTTCTTCATTTACTTCTGCGAAGATATACCAAGTATTTCCAAGTTTTTGAAAAAGTACGTCTTTGCTCTTTTGTTGTGCAGTTGTATTCATATTCCCTCCTGGATAGTTAGATAAGAGAAGCGTCGATGCTTCTATTGGTTACATCTAGCTTTTCGGGAGGGATAAAGCATTTCTTAGAAATATTAGGCTTTATTTACGAAGCGGAAAAGAATGCCTTAAATAGGCTAAGTGTTTAATATCTGTACATTATTCCGGCTACATATGCGAAAGTAACTTCACTTGATACAGAGAAATCCTCCTGACTCCAAGAGGCGGGTATATCTGCTGGGGCACTGGCGGATAATGTGTAGGGAAGGTTAAAGTTAATGGCCGGACCATGTATAAAGTCGATATATCTATTTCCCGCAAACCCTCTATGGATGAAGAGGGTTGAGAGACTTCCCGAAATGGATAGACCAGTGAATGTTCTCTCCTCTTCTTCGTCATTAACGATATCCTGCATCTGTACAAATGTTCTGTGATAATTAAAGCCAAGTTGAAATGATGAATCAATTTCAAAAGTTTCTCTACGGTAGAAAGTATAGTTTATGACTGGTCCAGCACTAAAGCTAGCATGTGTCTCTGTAGAGAAATTTCTATCGGTAAATTGAAATTCATTACGACCAGTTTTCGCACCGATGTGAAAGCCGTAGTAGAAGCGGTTTTGAAGATCAAACTTAGGTCTTCTTAAGAACTTCATTTCCATTGAAGCAGAGTTATTGATTTGTTCTCTCTCTCTTGGCCTATTGTAGCCGTAGGAAGATGAGATACCTTGTCCGTAGTTAATGTTCATAAGGGCTTTCTTGGCCCTGCTGTGGGTAAATGGATAGTTCTCAGGGAGAGGCTCATCGATGATATAGTCAGTAGGATCAGTATTCATTGTTATATTTTCATCTAATTCATCGAGATCATTATGAATGAGTTTTACATAAGACTTTAGAACGTAGCCGTCCATGCCGTCTTTGGTAATTGTTTTGTAGTAAACATCATTATCAATTGAGTTGTCGTTTATAAAAATGACTGAGCCTTTTCTTACTGACATGAGAGTTGTCGATGACTCATTTTTTTTATAGAGAATAGGTGCTTCTAATACTTTTATCACGCCATTTATTGCAAAAGTATTTAACGAAAAAAGAATTGGTATTAAAAACTTATTCATAGGTTTATCTCGAATTGTTTACCGATTTTGAAAATAAAACTTCGGTGATACTTGTCCGTATTAGTAATTCCATTTGTATTTAATAGAGCATTATTTGGAAAAATTAATCTTTCCTGAGCAAGCTCTAGAGAAATTAAATTATCTTTCCATTTTATAATTGGACCAATTGAAAAACGATTTTCTTGTAGAGAAATACTTTGATCAAAGACTACGGCTTGACCATAAATTGTTTTTTCTGCCTGCGCGAAAAAACCAATTTCTGTTTTTTCATTATAGCGCCAAAAATGAGATACTTTTAGACCTAAATTAGCAAATGACCATTTGAGACTTTGACCCGTAACTTGGTTTAAACTTATAACTCCCATCATAGGAATAAGCATATTATTCTTAAGACCAAATTCAGAAGTTATTCCCATTGATGAGAGAGTCTCTTTTTCAGGAAATATGTCATAAGTATGGTTTCCTCTTGATACAAGGAGGTTTAGTAATAATTGCTGATCGTTATCAATAGACTTGTAATTGACAATGTCTCTAACGAAACTAACCTTCTTCGGTGTTAAAGAAACTTTGTTATCAAGCTTTTTTAGGTCACGTGAGTAACATATAAATACCGCTTTTCCTTCTTTGTTAAACAAGAATGAAAAAGGACTTCCAATAGATACTTCCTCGGCCTTTAAAACTCTGGCGCTTGCCGTCTTATAATTCTTTTTCCCGTCAAGAGTTTGAATAAGTGAGTTCTTTTTTAGAACAGCAGTAAACTTTTGTGTCGCGAAACTATTCTTAGTGTATTTGAATCTTTTTGGTGGGATTTTATAATCTTTTAAGACCCCAGTGTTATTTTTGTTACTAAGCTTATTAAGTAATGACGTTTGCTCTAAAGAGAGATCATCTGCACTCGCAATAAAAGAGAAAAGTATTATGAAAATTATTCTTTGATACATCTTAACGCCTCTTTAAAAGCTTGAAAGTTGTTGGCATGGCCAAAGTCTTTTTCTGATAAATCATCAGAGTTACACCATCTAAAAGATTGATGTTCTTCCTCACTTATAGTGACTCTGGTGTCATCTACTTCAGCATAATAAACTCTTTCTTCGACATCTCTGTCCCATCTATCGTGAAACTTAAAAACCATATCAATAAGGTGAACTTCACCTTTTAAGCCAGTTTCTTCTTCAAGTTCTCTTGATGCTGCATCTTCCCAAGATTCATCACCATCAACTGACCCTGTTACATTCTGCCAATATTCACCGCGATCTTTCTTCGTTTGAAGTAGGAGAGTGTTAATATTGTTATTTGTGCGATGCAGGATTATGACCTGGACTTTCTTGTGTAGCTCATTCATGAGCTAATTTTAACAAATTGCAGCTATTCTTCGGGCCTGCGGCATCTTTTTCTTTAAATAAGTCTTACATTTGGCCTTTGATGCGTAGCGAATTTTTGATAGATTTAGTAAGTTTTGGTATGTTGTGCGCTATGGATTTTCTACCAATAATAAAAACACTATCACTTGCCCTTCCAGGCTTCCTTTTGGCAATTGTTTGTCATGAGGCGGGACATGCTTTAATGGCCCTAAGGTATGGAGATGACACGGCAAAACTACAGGGAAGATTATCCCTAAACCCAGCAGTTCACTACGATCTAGTTGGAACGGTTATTTTCCCAATGATTGGTATCATGCTAGGTGGTGTGCCATTTGGTTGGGCGAAGCCAGTTCCTGTTGATCCAAGAAGATTTAAGAATATGAAATCTGGAATGTTCTGGGTTAGTTTTGCAGGCCCATTGGCCAATATTCTACTAATGATTTTATCAGCGTTTCTTTACGCTTTTATCTATACACAAGTACCTGCAACATTTGGCCTAAAGGGACAATTCTTAGGAATGCTTGAATACTCAGTGTTCATAAATATCCTTCTTGCAGTATTTAACTTGATTCCTTTTCCACCACTTGATGGTTCAAAAATGGTTTCAACATTCTTAGATTATGAAGCAGCAAGAAAATATGAAGAACTCCAAAGATACAGTTTTATATTCATTCTGATTCTTTGGTTTACTCCAATATTTAGTTACATGATAAGACCGGCAACGATGATGGGTTACTCGCTCATTAATTTCTTTGCTGGAATTTTAGGGTAGGGAACACACACATGTTAGACACAACAATTAAGGTCAAGACAGACTACTTCGATGGTCCGCTCGCCCTTCTACTGATGCTTATTCAAAAAGAGCAAATGTCAGTTAAAGAGCTAGACTTGACTAAAATTACACAACAGTACCTTGATTACCTCGCTAATATGAAAGAGTTAAACTTTGATATTGCAGGTGACTATCTCTACTTAGCAGCGACGTTAGTTCTACTTAAATCTAAGAACTGTGTAACTGAAGGCGAGAGTGATACTCTTCAGTCTGAGCTTAACGGATCAGCGGCCCTAAATATCACGTGCCATGCAGAGCTTGTGAGACGCCTTGAAGAGCTTCAGCACTTTCAGAGAATGGGACAAAAGCTTCTTGGACTTCCTCAAAAAGGTAAAGATATTTTTGTTAAACCTAAGATCAACAGAAAAGAAATTGTTAACTCTATTCTAACTCCAATGGACTTAGAGAAGTTAACTCTTACAATGGTTGATTTCATATTCAGACAAAATAGAAAATATACAGTTGTAAAAAGAGACAGACTTTCAATTGTTGAAAAGCTTGAGTTCTTAAAGAGCTATCTTGAAGTTGGACAAAAAACTAACCTAGAAGAGCTTCTATTAAAAGATGATACGAAGAAAACAGAAGGACCAGATGTTGACTCTGGCTATACTTCTGAAAGTAAAATTACAGCTTCGGAAGCAGATGAAAATGAAGTAGAAGAGGATGAAGAATCTCACTCTACAGATAACGTTGTTATTACATTCATCTCTCTATTAGAGCTTGCTAGATTAAATAGAATTAAGATTTTCCAAAATGAGAGTATGGGAAATATATATGTAGATGTTGTTAAGTCACTTGATGACTTCGATATTACTCAGGCCGATGGTTTTGAAGAGGAATCAGATGGCGCACCTAAGATTAATCCAGAAGATTTAGCCGCAACTGCAGTAGACACACCTGCCGCAGCGACTTTACAGTGAGACATAAGTAATGGACGAGACACAAAACACACACAACGAAGAAATGAACATCGAAATTAATCAAGAAGTTATTGAGAAGCTTCTTGATACAAATGACGAAGTCCAAGATGAACTTGAAGCTGCTGAAATGGAGGAGCTAGAGGAAGAGCTAGTTCTCTATCCTGAAGAGTCTGATCTTGAGTATCCAGATGAAGTTTTAAAGCTTGAATTGGATTACATGGATAATAGTCTTCAAGAAGACAAGCTTTGGAAGGCCAGAACTGGGCTGAATGAAGAAACTATTTGTGGAGCAATTGAAACAATTGTTTTCATGAGTGATAAGCCAGTACCTCTCTTAAAAATTAAAACATTAATAGATGAAGATATGCCTCTTCGTGTACTTCACGAAGCTGTAGCAAGACTTCAAAAAGAATATGAAGTTGCACACCATGGGATTAGACTTCAAGAAGTTGCCCAAGGTTACCAATTTAGAACAAAAGCAACTTACTCTAAGTACGTTCAAGACCTTCTAAAGGTTAATGAACTTGTCCTTTCTCCAACAGCTCTAGAAGTACTAGCTATTATTGCTTATAAGCAGCCGGTATCAAAAGTAGAAGTTGAGAAGATTAGAGGTGTTGATAGCTCTCATATTGTTAGAGGGTTAATGGATAAGAGACTTGTTAAAGTTGCAGGACGTTCAGAAGAAGTTGGTAAGCCAGTTCTTTACGGAACGACTACTGAGTTCTTAGAAGTTTTCAATCTTGCAAATACTGATCAACTTCCTCCTGAGCATGAACTAGAAGAAATTGCTACACAGGGTGTAGGTAAAATCGAAGATATTAGAACACTTGTAAATGCAGACCTTCAAGATCGTTTCGGAAAAGATGAAATGGGTGAACTTGAAGACTTATCTATGTCTATTAAGCAAATTGATGCTGAAACACCATTTACTAAATCTCTAAAAGTTGAAGAAAAGAAGAGAACTAAAGGTGCTGAAGCACAGGAAATCAAAACGGCATTTGACCTGCTTGAAGAACACTTAGATAAGACTCTTGTCGCCAAAGCAAATATGGACTCATTTGAGTCTGAAGTTTTCACAGCGATAAATTCACCAAGTATTATTTCTGATCTAACTGAAGGGCCATTTAATATCCCTGAAGATATGGAAGAGGAAGAAGAGTTCGAAATGATTGATCTTGATACAGGTGAAGTTATTAAAGATGAAGATATGGATGATATGATCATGATCGACATCGAACTTGAAGATGAAGAAGGTGATATCGAGCTTGAACTTTTCTCTGATGATTCTAGTGAAGAGGAATCTGAGTTAACTCCTGAGCAGTTAATTGCAGCGCAATTTGCTGAAGAAGAAGTTGAAGAAAAAACTGAAGAAAAAGAAGATGATGTAGAAGTCATTAATATTCTAGGGGATGGTGAAGATGAGGCCAAGAACCTAGCTGCAGCACTAGATGATGCTTTCGCAAAACTACTTGGAGATGGAGAGTCTTTACTAGAAGATTCACCTCTTGATGCTAGTGGGATTGAAGGAAATCTTGAAGAGCAGACTGACAGAATCGTAGAGGAAGCAAAAGACCTCGATTTAGATCTAAGCTTCATGAATAACAATGACTTAGATACTTCAGAAGATAATATTTAGTTATAATAAAAAATTCAAACGCCTTGCATAAGCCCCTTCGCTAGTATAAGTTGACGGGGCTTTGCTATATCTAGAAAGCCGACATTTATAAGCGACGGAAGCCGCCCATGCATTGAAGTCACTGTGGTGACACAAATGCACAACGGTAAAGCTCCGACGTCATAACTCTCTCGCGTGATGACGCGGGCATCGAAACAGCCGAGAAGGCAGATTGGAGATCATGATGAAAAGTATCAGATTACAAAAATTTATTGCAGATTGTGGAATTACCTCAAGAAGAAAAGCTGAAGACCTTATCGTTCAGGGTAGAGTAACTATCAACGGAGATGTGGTAAGAGAGCTAGGAACTAGAGTTCATCCAGAAAATGATGCAATTATAGTTGATGGAAAAGTTGCAGACTTAGGTGCAATCGAAAAGATCTATCTTCTAATGAATAAGCCTCGTGGAATAATGACTACAGTATCAGATCCAGAAGGACGTAAGACAGTAATGGACTTATGTATGGAAATCAGTGAGAGAATCTACCCAATTGGTAGACTTGATTACCTTTCTGAAGGTCTACTACTCATGACTAACGATGGTGATGTGGCGAATATGATTATTCACCCAAGTTCAGATATCGTTAAAGTTTACGAAGTTAAAGTATTTGGAGCGGTAAACGACTTCCTATTAAATAAGCTTAGAGCTGGTGTACATGTTGATGGTGTTCACTTACAACCAAAGTCTGTAAGAGTTATTAAGCAACTTAAAACAAAGACATGGCTTGAGTTTAGAATTACTGAAGGTAAGAACAGAGAAATCCGTAAGATTTGTGAATCTGCTGGGCTTACTGTTGATAAACTGAAAAGACTTGCTATTGGTGGACTTACTGTTGAAGGTGTTGCTCCAGGTAAGATTAGAACAATGTCTAAGAAGAACCTACTAGAAGCTATTGGAATTGATAGTGATGGTAATAAATCTAAAGATGCTGTTGAGTATATGTCTGTTAAGAAATCTGTTTCTTTAAAGAAGAAGGGGCCACAGGCCTGTACAGCTGCAGATGATAAAGCGTTTACAAAATTTAGAAGAGAGACTTACTTCGAATCTCTAGAGAAAATCAAGGAAACGAAGGCCGCTGCTGCTAAGAAAGAGAGAAAAGAATCTTACGAAGCTAGAGAAGCTGCTCACCAAAAGCGTCAAGACAAGAAGAAGAAACGTATTGCAAAAAAAGCGCATGATAAAAGACATACACATGCTGAATTCGCAAAATAAGAAATGGCCCACTTCAAGTGGGCTTTTTTTATACCAATTTTCGTGTAAAATATCTTTGTTTGGTACAGGGATAGTTAAATGCAAAAGAATTCTACAGATCTAGAAAATTCAGACTATAAGAGAGCGTATTACCTTTTTAATATTGCGATCCTTGCTCTTGTCACGATATCTCAATTAACACTATATCTTGAGCTTCAAAGTTTAGGAGACTCCACTTCGATTATTAACTTAAGTGGAAAGCAGAGAATGCTTTCTCAAAAAATCGTTAAGCAGGTCTATTACTTTAGAGAGAATGAATCTTCTGAGAATGAGATAATATTGAGACAGTCCCTTGTCGACTTCGCTAATAATCATGACGTCTTAATGAGTAGAGATGGGCGCTTTGGAATAAGCGGTTCAAATAATAGAGTTATCACAGAGAAACTAAAATTACTTTCAGCATATATAGATAGGTTTCAAAGTTCTGCACGATGTATTCTTGGAGACTCGGATCAATGTGAACTCGACATGGAAACTTATCTACTTGATCTTAAAAGAAATGAAGTTCTTTATTTGAGCCTAATTGATAATATTGTTTTCTCTTTCGAGCAATCAATTCGTGGTGAAATAAGAAATGTGAAGCTCGTTATGCTATTTTGCTTCTTTCTATTCAGTATCTTTATCATTGTTTCAGGGAAATTTGTTTTTACTCCAATCTACGAGAGAATAATAGCTAAGTATAAAGATATATCAAAGAAGAAAGAAGACTCTTTAAAGAAGTTTCACGAGGCCGAGCTCTCAACATTAACAGCAACAGTCTCTCATGAGATTAAAAGAAATATATTAGAGTTAAAGGAAAATTTAGATGGGCTCAAGTCAAACGATCCTGAAGTCATAGATGGAGCGTATGACAAAATTAATAACATAGCTTCAGAAGTTAATAGCATCTCTGTGGCCATGGAAAGAGCAACTAATAAGCAGCTTGTTTCTAATGTGGAGATTTTTAACCTGCAAGAGGCCATGTCTGATATTTTTGAAATGATTGGTGAAACAATCTACGAGAAAGAAATTAGATTTGATATTGAAAGTGTTGATGACACTCTTTTTGCAAGGGGTGAAAAGGCGCAGGTCTCGCAAGTTGTAATTAATTTTATAACAAGTGCTATTATAAGAATGAAGGATATGTCTACGAAGTGGATTAAACTATCTGCAACAAGAGAAGGGACTTCATGTGTAATTACAATCATGGACGCTTCTTATGGTCTTGATATGAAAAGTGAAGAAATGTATAGCCCTTCGCTTGTTTCAGATGCAATCATGACAGAAGAGGGATTCAACTTGTGGATCTCCTCGAAAATTTTAGAAAAACAAAATGGAACCTTAGATTATGATTTCTCTGAAACACATACAAGTTTTAGAATTAAGCTCCCTCTTCCTGGATCTGAATACAATATTCAAATTTAAGTTATAGATATTACAGTGATTAGTGAGATTTTCTTTATCTCTTTAGAGTAAATACCGATAGGTATACTAGGATATTCTAGATAGAGAGAAATTATGAAATTATTAAGTCTTAGTATTGTTATGCTTTTTACGTCACTGTCGTTCGCCATGAGTGAAGGAAGGCCAGGCCCTCATAGAGAAGCTACTAAAGGTCTTGTTAATGAAGTCGTAAGTACTTATTCTAAGAATTTTCAAAAAAGTATCAAAGCCTATAATAGTAGAAGGAGTCATATTGGTGCTCTTTCTAAAGCTATAAAGAACGATAGAAAGAGAAAGCAATTTCTATCCTATACGTCACAACACGGAATTAAAGTCTTTCCTAAAATTATTTATAAAGATGGAGCTGCTAAGATAAAGCTTGGTAAGAACCTCATAAAGTTCTCAGTGGGAACTCTCTTTGATCGCTATATTTTAGTCAATGGTATTCGTGTACCACTAGATAATGGTGATTTCTATAAGCAGTTAGATTCTTTAAAGAAGAACCTAGGAGCTAAGAAGAAATTCTCTATGTTTGATCTCTTTATTGGAGAAGCTGTAGCAGCTTATGACAAGAGATTTGAAAATACCCTGTTTGGAACAATTATTATTTTAAATGAAACCTTTGAAGAGAATTCATGGTGCTACTTTTGTGAAGATGAATATCATGAAGCAACAAAGAAGAACTTTGAAAAGGTCATGGCCGACATCTCTACGAGGGCCAATAACTGTAAATCTGGTGAAGATGAAGGTGATTATTTTGGATACCAACTAGAAGAGCTAGGGACTTACGCAAGTGCTGGTTATGATCTAAGAGAGAAATTAAATTCATATTTTAAATCTTATACTGATGAAAATCTTAATTGTGAGTCAATGGTTAATAATCTTTATAAAGAAGAGATAAAAGGATTAAAAGGTAAGATTGGTTTCTATTCAGATTCAATATCAATTCGAAATAAAAGAGAAAGCAATAAGCAAGCATATCAAAACTATATTAAGAATAAATGTACTCCATATGTAGAATTAAGAAACTGTTTAATAGATAAGAGTTATGCAGCTAAAGGCATTTATAATAAAGAAAGAAAGTCTGATGGTAAGAAGAGTATTAGAAGTTCAGACTCATTAAATAAAGAATACAGACCAAGCTCTACTACTCGATAGTAGAGCTCAACACCTCCTTAAACGACTATTAATTAGGCTATATTCATGAAGCTGTTTATTATTTAGTCGCCACACCATTGTAAGTCCTTAAAATTTATACCCCCTCTTATGGCACATATCTTGCTTTAAGTAATATACATAAAATATTATCAGCTCCAGAGGGGGGGAAGATGAATAAGGTCATTTCGAGATCTTTATTGATTTTAGTTTTACTTTCAGCGACAAGCTTTGCAAAAGGCCTTGTTAAACTAGATCAGAAATCTGTTCCTCAAAATTCTCTCGCAGAAGTTCAAAGCTTCGTTGATGAGGTAAACGAACTTATCCCAACAGAAATTACAAGTCGATTTAAGTATCAAGTTAAGTTGGTATTCAAAAAATATAAAGACAATAAGGGGTTTTCAGAGCTTCCTGATAATAGATGTAATTCAAATGTAAAATTAAAGTATGCTCACGTTAGTGCTTTCAATAAGAAGAAAATCTATATAACACCTTTGTTTATTAATGAGATTGTAAAAGGTGAGTCTGGAAGTAAACAGTTTCCTTGTGGTCACAAGAACTATTATAAGAAGGCGATTGCTACTGTTCTTCATGAAGTAGGTCACCTGTATGACTTTAAAAGAATAAGATCAAAGCAGCATGATAAGAATGTTAAAAACTGTCTCGATAGAAATGGAGATAGTCATAATAAATCTTTTAGAAATACACCAAAGTGTAGAAGAGTTGAAAGAGAAGATAGAAATAAGAAAACTATAAGTGGACTACAGTCTTTTTATAAACTTAGTAACTGGGATCGTGGTTTTTTTACGAAAAGTGCTAAGAACTTATCAAGAAAGAGAACACCAGATGCTTATGAGTATAAGAACTTAGAAGAGCACTATGCAGTTAACTTAGAATATTTCTTATTAGACCCAGAGTATAAATGTAGAAGACCTTCATATTACAAATACTATAATAAGAAATTTAATCATGTTCCATTTCCTGGACATGAGTGCAAAATCTATACGGAAGTAATCCTTGATGACAAAAATGTTATTAGAGATATAAATCCTGAAAGAGTATACAGAGTAGATTATCTCTTAGCTTCTAAGGGCGCAGGATTAATGTCTGGATTTGGACATTCAATGTACAGAATTGTTCTTTGTGCACCTCATAGAAAAGTAGTAGATGAGAAATGTCTTAGAGATAAACTACACCATGTTGTTCTTAGCTATAGAGCAAATGTAACAGATATTAAAATTGATTCGATCAAAGGTTTACTTGGTGGATATGATTCAGTTCTCTTTATGCTTTCGTTTCCTAATGTAATTGAAGAGTACAACTTAGGCGAGCTTAGAGACTTAATCAGTCAGCCAATCGATTTTACAGTAGAGCAGAAGAAAGACTTCATTCACAAAGTACTTGAAGTTTATTGGGAGTACGAAGGTGATTATAAGTTCATTACGAATAATTGTGCTTCGGAATCACATGACTTACTTCAGTCAGCATTAAACGAACACGAAATAATTAATAATAGCGTTTTAAAACCATACTCTGTCTATGATGAGATTGTTGAAAACAAGTTATCGAAAGAGAGTTACTTCAAAGATATGAAAGAAGCAGTGGCCAAAGGGCGATTCTTCTCAAGTGATAAAGAGAGACTAAGGCAGGCAAAGCTAAACCTCTTTGGAGAAGAAGAATCTGACTATAAGAAAGTTAGAAAAAACTTTGGGCCTCAAAAACGTAGATTGAGACGATTTAAAAAGAAGCTAAGAGATATTAAAGAGATTTATGAAAATTTTGATGTATCGAGATTATCAAATAAGTTTGATGAACTACAAGATGCACAGAGAAACTTAGAAACAAAAAGAAATATGAATGACTTAGCGATTATGACGAGGGCCATTCTACAAATTAGACAATTTAAGATCGACGAAGAAGTTGGATCTTACTTAGAAGAAAATATTGAATCTGAATCAGAGATTGGGTTAAGAATCAAAAAGTGGAATGACATGAGAGCATCATCAAGAGTTAAACCATTTGATGGCGGTTATGGAATCCCTGCAACGCTTACTAATAATGACCTCGATAAGCACAACAGTCACTTCGAGGTACTTAAAGACATCGAATTAGAGTTAATTACGGATGTTAAGAGTAAGTTTAGAAACGATGTAGATGACTTATTAGAATTAAATAACTTACTAAAAGAAATAAGAAAACAAGCAAGAATAATATCAATAGACACTTACTTTACTAAATAGGAGAAAAGAATGAACAAACTTACTAAAGCAGCACTAATCGGACTACTCGCACTTAACACTATGTCAGCGGACCTAAGAGACGCAAGTCTAAAGGGAACATCGGACACTGTTAACTTTACGCTAGATAAAGCAAATAGCTCTTTTAAGGCAACTGTAGATGCAGCAGAAGTATCAGCAGAAAAACTAAAGGCCTTCTTCTCTAAAAACTTTGCTTCTTCAATTGAAGCATCAGGAAAGATTGGAGAGATGGTTGTAAAGGTTTCAGAAATTTCTGAGCCAGTAATCGAATTAACACAAGATGGACTAGTAATGTCATTTGAGGCATCAAAGTCTACAGCAGAAAAACTATATATCGTACTTGAGCCATCTTCGGATGTGTCATCAGAAGTTCTTGGAGAACTTCTAAAGCATGCTTCAAAAGGAAGTGAATCAACATCAGACCTAATCTCTGAAATCGTTGATATCCTATCTAAAACTTTTGAAAAGCCACTTGAACTTACAGAGATGACTGTAGAGAAACTTCTTGAAGTAATAACTAAAGGAAGTGAAGCTTCAACTGAGGTAACAGAAAGTATTCTAGGTGAAGAAAACCTTGATAACGCATTTGAGTTAACAGGAAAGGGAATTTCAGTAACATCTCAAGGTATCTCAGCAGCACTATACTTCGTAACAAAAACAGTATCAGGAATCTCAAGAATCTTTGATGTATATAGAGAAGAAGTAGAGCAAGCAGTAGAGAGACAAGACGAAGATATGCTTGCAGGAATAAGAGACATGATTAGAGCAGAGATTGAAAAAGAAGTTAAGGGTGGAGAAACTCTTAATAAGGTAATCTCAGACGACGCACTAAACGTTTATATTGAAACTCAATTAGCAATGTAATTCATAATTCTCCTCCGCTTTCTGCGGGGGAGATACTTCATTTACTTGATACCTCTTTTTTCAAGTTCTAGTTTGAGATACTTTACTTCTAACTCTTGAAACCTTTTTAAAATATCCTTGATCACTGCTTGAAGCCACTTCGGTTGTTCATCTGAATTTGCTAAGAATGATGCATCGATTATCATGCACTTCGTATTTGTTATGGCCCTGGCCGATGCTGTTCTCCTGTGATTACCTAATAATGCAAGAGTTCCAAGGACTTCGCCCTTGCCAATTCTATTTAAGACAATCTCTTCGCAGTTTCTCTCTTTATAGACTTCGATTTTACCGCTTTCTACAAAGTAGAGAACTTCACTTTCATGTCCCTCGTCAAATAGGATCTCTCCAGCTTTAAAATACTTGTACGCTTTACTCATCTTTTTTTTTCCCGTGTAAAATAAAACACATTTGATTTATATTTAAATAATATAACTTTAAACAATAAAAGAGGAATAAAAATGAATGAGGTAAAATTTGATAGTATTGACGGTGATATTGCCGATCTTGTTTCAAAGTACTCTTTCTCGAGTGAGAATAATGAAATAATTATGAAGAACTCATCTTTTTTTCTCGAAACATTAGATGAGTCAATTGAGATTTTTTATACGTGGATGAAAGAGCAAAGCAATACTTTTGATGAATATTTTGCAGATGCTAAATTAATGATAACAGTAAAGAAGCTTCAAAAGTCATATTGGGAAACTTTCTTTTCTCAAGAGATTAATCAGGAATATATTGACTCTAGAAAGAAGGTAGGACAAGTTCACGCTCAGATAAACCTACCTCTTGAAATCTACTGTGCAGCAATGAACAAATTTCAAATTATTTGGGATAATATTATTTCGAGTAAGAACTTTTCAAATGAAGTCGAACTTATTAAATGTATTCACAGAAAAATGAATATTGATAGTTCTATCGTTTCTGCTACTTACAATATGTTAACAAATAAGAGAATTGCAGATCAAAATAGGGCCCTTCTCGAAATGTCTACTCCAGTAACTCTAATCTGGGACAGGATTTTACTCTTACCTATTGTTGGAATCCTTGATTCTAAGAGAACTCTGGATATGATGGATTCAATACTAAAAGAGATCTCACGTTCTCAAGCTGTTGTTGCCCTTATCGATATTAGTGGTGTAGCCGTTGTTGATACAGCAGTTGCTAATCATCTAATTAAAGTTACCAAGGCCACTAAGCTTATGGGTTGTGAAACGATAATCTCCGGTGTGTCCCCAGTCATTGCCCATACTATTGTTGACCTAGGAATTAGAATCGGCGAAATCAAAACAACTGCGGCCCTTAAAGATGCTCTTAGTATTGCGCTAAAGAAAGTGGAAGAATTGAAAATAGAGAATACGAATAAACATGCACAACTATAATGCTAAAAATTTTAGACTGAATATTCACATTAATAGCGATATCTTAACTGCTACTATGCAAGGAAGTGGAACTAGTAGAGAGCTTGAAGATGGTCGATACTTTATTTTAAATAACGTGCAAGAAAATAGTTTAAAAGGCGTCGTCCTTGATTTATCTGGTATGAATCTCATCGATAGTACCGAGTTTAGAGAAATCCAAGATACGATAAAGATGATTGAAATTCTCGGAGTAAAGGTCGTACTGATCGGATTAAATCAAGGAGTCATATCACATTTAGTAAATATGAATATCGAACTTGATGGAATGAGAACTACATGTAGCATGTCTAGTGCTATAGAGATTTTAAATAGGATATGAATATTTTTAAAAATTACATAAAAGATCAAACAGATATAGCACAACTGATACTACTTGCGAGTGACTATCTAGTAGAAACGGGATTTTCACAAAGAGATTGTGAGGTTATGAAAACAGTTATCTCTGAGCTTGCTTACAATATAGTAAAATACGCTGGAAAGGGAGTTCTTACGATACAAAGAATCAGTAAAGGACAAAATAAAGGTGTCGAAATAAAGGCAAGTGATAACGGCCCCGGAATAGAAGATGTTGATGAGGCCATGACTGATCATAAGAGTTCTGGAGATACTTTAGGACTTGGGTTACCAAGTGTGAAGAGAATGATGGACGAGTTTGAAATATCATCAAATCCTGAAGATGGAACGACTATCTTAACAAGGAAATGGTTGTAAATGAATTTCTCCGTCGGTGAATATATACGTCCATGTAAAGATGAAAAGGTTAGTGGTGATATTATTATCGTTAAAGAGCTTGAGGACTCTTTGCAAGTTTCTATGGTTGATGTCCTTGGTCATGGAGATGATGCCCATGCCGTCGCAAAAAAGATTGAGCGGTTTCTAATGAGTACTGAGGCATTAAGTCCTTCTTCTATACTTAAGGCACTAAATAAAGATATTCAGTCTACGAGAGGTGCTGCCGTTGGTATATGTAATATTCATAGAGAGTCTGGAGCTATAACATATTCAGGAATAGGCAATACGGGAATACGTATTCGTAGTAGTAAAGTCTTCGGAGGGTTTTCTAAAGAGGGAGTTGTAGGTCAATATACAAGGTCCATAGAGGACATAGAAGGTAGCATAAATAATGGGGACATTATAATTATGTACTCTGATGGACTTACTTCTCGCTTCAACTTTCCACAAATAAGTAATGAAACAAATGAAAGCTTATCAGTTATTGCACGTGACTTTGTCTATGAATATGGAAAAGAGTTTGATGACTCCTCCTGCGTAATAATAGAGTGTAGAAAATGATCGAATTAGGGGCAGTTCTTGTTAAAAATAGTTACTCCATCGCAAAGTTTCGTGAAAAAGTATATCACTTATCTCGTAAATTAAATTTCTCAGATGTTGCTAGCGCTCGTTTTGGAGCAATATTCTCAGAGTTATGTAGATTGTTAAGTACCAATAGTAATGGGTTATTCGTTGAGATTTTTCTATCTAAGAAAGTTGAAGGTATTACAATTGTATATAAGTTACACTCTACGGATGTTTCTCAAGACATATTAATCGATTCTCTCGACTACTTTTCTTCAAGTCGAATAATAAATGGTGAATTAATAACTCTTGAATTAGAGATTGATTACAATAGTTTGAATTTGAGTTCTTCTTTAATTATAGAATTGACAGAAATTATTTTGAAAAAGAATAGAGAAGAGTTAATAGGCGAAGTTCAAGAGAAAAATGAAGAACTTACTCTTATCAATAAATCCCTTGAAAAGTTTGTTCCAGCTGACTTTCTAAAGTTTTTAGGAAAGGGAAGTATTAGTGACTTTAAACTAGGTGACGCTCTTGAAACTGACTTTACAATTTTGTTTACTGATATGCGCTCTTTTAGTTCTATCTCTGAAAACATGACTCCAAACGAACTTCTTGAGTTCATGAATAAGTATCTTGACGTAGTTGTTCCTATAATAAGTGAAAATAATGGTTTTATTATTACTTATATCGGAGATGCAATTATGTGTGCTTTCCCTGGTGGAAGTGTCGATGCCGCTAATTGTTCTATTGAGATGATCAAAAAGGTTAATGAATATAACCTATCACTAGTTAAAACACTCGGACGAAAGGTTAGAATTGGAGTCGGAATAAATAAAGGAAAAACAGTAATTGGAATTCTTGGAAATGAACTAAGAATGGAGCCTGCTATTATGTCTGACGTTGTAAATCTAAGTGCAAGGCTTGAGGCCTTAACAAAAGGTTATGATGCCGACATTATAATTAGCGATAGTGTCTATAAAGATTTAAAGGGGCATGAGTTACTATCTCAAATTAGGCAAATCGATTGTGTACAAGTCGTCGGTCGTGTAACCCCTGAAAAAATTTATGAAGTTGTAATTAGTAATAGTGATACAAAGATTGTTAATAAAAGAAATTATGAAAATGCTCTAAATCTCTATTTCGATAAGAAAATTATAGAAAGCTATAAAGCCTTGGCGGAACTTGAGCCAGGTGAAGATAAGGCCGTTGAAATCTTATCGAAGCGCTGTAAAGAAGTTGTCGTTTTTGATGAAAATGGCTTTCCCGTAGGTGAAGATATTCCAAATGGATGGACACCAATCAACTCTATTAAAACTAAGCTTTGAGGTATATGTGCTGGATGAAAACCAAATTACAAACAGATACTAGTTTTTAGTATTTTTAAGTGTTTGAATTTAATTGAGGAAAATGGTTGCGGGGGCAGGATTCGAACCTACGACCTTCGGGTTATGAGCCCGACGAGCTACCAACTGCTCCACCCCGCGATAAGGTTTTGAAATTAGATGTTTCAAAGTGTTAAGAATATAAAGCTTCCTATCCCGAATGTCAAAATATTAATCATAAAGTTTACTCGGACATAAATACCTAAAATAACTCTTAGAAATGGCGATAAGTAGTAAAAGATGATTGGTGGGGACCAATTCTAATTAAAATTTGTGGAGAATAATATGGGATTTGGAAAAAAGAATAAGGTAATGATTGAAATTGATGCAACTGAAATGAGTGATTCTCAAATTAGAATGCTGAAGACAATTAATACAATGCTAACGAATGTTCTAACAACTGAAGAAGAAGGTGAATTCTTTGACGGTAGTGCTGAGGCATTGAGAATGTGTGCATCCCTTATTAAGCAGGCCCATTTTGCAAATGATCTTCAATTTGATGGCATCCCATATGCTGATCAGGCTTTAGAGTACTCTATGGATGTTTTATCTGAGCACATGATAAATTCTAAAGTTGTTCAATACGATAACTAAGAAATAAAAAATATAAAGTTGAAAGAGGAGCCGTAGAGCTCCTTTTTTTATTTTTGAGGTAGAGCGACTTCGACGTTGAAGATACCGTTTTCAATAGATGCTGAAATTGTACCATCGAGATCTTCTACAACCTTCTTTGTTAGATAGAGGCCATGTCCCATATTTGAAGAACTCTTCTTCGTCGAGAAACCGGCCTTAAATATATTATCAGTGATAGATGCCTTATGATCAGTAGGATTTGAGACTTTGATATAAGTATATCCTTCAATTGAAGATGTTTTGATTTTTGAATAGTGTTCTTTCTCTGTATCTAAACCGGCCTCAAGTGAGTTCTTTATAAGGTTTCTTAGGATAATTTGTAGGGATGTTAAATCAGATTTTATGAAGCCAACTTCTAGATCTTTTATAATTTGAATATTTAAAAATTTGATTTGAGACTTATATGATTCAATTACTTTATCTAAAAGTTCATTTAGGCTTAAGTTAACTATTTTATGATTCTTATCTTCGCTACCCATGGACTTCGATACATCTATAATTCTTCTAATTTCAGATATATTCTGTGTGATTTCTTTCTTTAAAGGCCCTGAGGATCTTTCAAGTTGTGCCAGGGGAGACTGGATTTCATGTAGAAGAAATGAAGTAGTTTTTCCGAGTGAGTAGAATGGAGTCATCTCTTCAATACTACTTACTTGTTTTGCATATACCTTTCTATGAACGATAAAAGTAAATACCCATTCGCAAAAGGTCGTTAGAAATCTATCGATTGCTTGAGCTTCAGTATAATAATTTATTTTAAATGCATAATAGCATAGGGCCCCAGCAGTAATAAGCATCAGTGAATGAAGGTATATGAAATTATTTTTTTGAAACTTTAAAAGTAAAATTATTAGAAAGAATTGCGTGTATGTATTTATATAGACAAGGTCAACGAAGTAACAAGTAAACGATAGATAAACCGCTCCTAATAAATAGAAGGACTCTGCAATGTACTTCTCTGTTTTGAAGCTTTTAAAAACGAGTACAGCAAGTGAGGAAATTATAATTGAAGAGAAGCTTACGTAAGCTAAAGTTAGTTCAAGCTTTAAAACGAAAATATCAAAGTACCTTCCAAGAAGAGAAAGTAGTAGGGCCGCAACTAATAAGTAAGTTGTTCCCGATAAATTTTTTAATTTTTCAAGCATTTTGGGATTGTTTCATTAATTTTATTGATGGTCGAACAAAGATTCCTTAGTTCTTGTGGTAGGGGTGTCCGGCCTTTATCGTCTCTGCTCTATAGATTTGTTCTACAAAAATGAGACGTGCTAGTTTGTGAGGGTAGGTCATCGGAGAAAGTGACAATAGAAAGTCACATTGCTCCAAGAAGTCTTTAGGAAAGCCAGCTGCTCCACCGATTAAAAAGCAGATTCCCTTTTGTTTGTTTTCGATAACATCAAAGATATAGTGAGATAGCTTTTCACTATCCATCGTTTTTCCATGTTCACTTAGTGCTACTAAGTGCTGGTTTCCAAATTTAGATTTTATACTTTCTACTTTAGACAGAAGTTCTTTAACTTCAATTTCGATATTTTCTTTGTGGCCTTTGCATTCATGGATATGAAGCTTAGGTGCCTTCACTCTTTTTAAATAGTCATTTTCAAGTGCAATAAGATTCTTATCTTTTAACTTTCCAATGACTATTAAGTGAAGGTCTTTCATTTTCTAGAAGAAACCTTTATCTTCTGGAGCATCATTTTCAGCATTATCTGATGAGTAATAGTACTCATTTGGGATCTGAATACTTGGGGAATTCCAAAGATTATCTAGGTCATAAACGTCTCTAGATGTTTCTTGAAAGATATGAACAATAACGTCTCCGATATCAATTAGAATCCAGTCAGAATTACTGTTGTAACCTTCTTTAGAAAGAACTTCGTAACCAAGACGATTCATTTGCTTAGACAGCTCAGAAGCCATTGCTTGTGCTTGAGTCATGTTTGATGCAGAAGCAAGAACAAAGTAATCAGCTAGAGAAGTTGAGTCCTTCATATCGATAACTTTAAGGTTTAGTGCTTTAAAGTTACCTAGAATCCAAGTTCCGGCCATTGCCATATTAAGTGGAAATTCTAATTCTTTTTTATTAATGATTTCATCAACGTTACTTAGGATATATTCACTAGAGCTCATATTATTTACCTTCTTCGCTTTGTTCAATTGTTTGCATCATAATTGATTTTAATAACTCAATATTTCTTCCAGATATAGATGAGATAGGGAGAACCTTTCTATCAACCTGTTCTTCAAAGTGCTTTTGAAACTTTAAAATTTCTTCTTCAGTCATAGCATCGATTTTTGTAAGACAAATAATCTCTTTCTTCCATGCTAGGTCTTCTTTATATTTTTGTAGTTCATCTCTAATAACAACATACTGCTCAAATGCTTCATATTCATTTAAACACCATGAAACATCAATTAGATGAACTAGTGATTTTGTTCTTTCAATATGCTTTAAGAACTTTATTCCAAGTCCTTTGCCTTCCGAAGCATTTTCAATTAGTCCCGGAATGTCAGCAACTACGAATGATGCTTCACCAAGTTTCACAACACCTAGGTTAGGCTCTAAAGTTGTAAATGGGTAATCAGCAATTTTTGGTTTAGCAGCTGAGATTGATGAGATTAGAGTTGATTTACCAGCATTTGGTAGACCAACAAGTGCGATGTCTGCAATTAGTCTAAGCTCAAGTTCAACTTCTAGCTCTATTGCTGGCTTACCTTCTGTCGATTTTCTTGGGGCCTGGTTCGTAGCTGTTTTAAAGTTTACGTTTCCAAGTCCACCACGACCACCTTCTGCAACAAGGGTCTTCATTCCGTCTTCTTCAAGATCAGCAAGAAGTTCACCTGTTTCTTTGTCTCTTACAAGTGTTCCAACAGGTACATGGATAAATAGATCGTCACCAAAGGCTCCGAACTTTTGTCTTCCACCACCACTTTCACCACTTTGGGCCTTGTATATTTTCTTACCTCTGAAGTTTACAAGAGTGTTGAGCGCAGAGTCTGCTTGAAAGATAATACTTCCACCGTCTCCACCGTCACCACCGTCTGGACCACCATAAGGAATATGTTTCTCACGTCTAAAACCTGAGCAACCATCTCCTCCGCGACCAGAGATTACGGTAATTGTAACTTCATCAATAAACTTCATTCGATACTCTCTTGAGCTATTTCTAATTTTTGTGCAATATACAAAAAAAGGGAACCCATTGACTAGGTTCCCTTTAATATTTACATATTAAGTAATTTACTTAATTAAGCTTCTACAACAGAAACGATTTGTTTCTTCTTGTTGTAGTAACTAAATTTAACTGCTCCAGCAGTTAGAGCGAAAAGTGTAAAGTCTTTACCAACTTTTACATTTTTCCCTGCGTGGAATTTAGAACCACATTGTCTAACGATGATGTTACCAGCGATAACTTTTTCGCCACCGTACTTTTTAACACCATACATATTTGGGTTTGAATCTCTACCGTTATTTGTCGAACCACCGGCTTTCTTGTGTGCCATATCTTACTCCTGTAAATTAAAATTTAATTAAGCTTTAATTTCTTTGATTTTTAAAGTTGTAAATAGTTGTCTGTGACCATTCTTTTTGATGTATTTTCCTGGCTTTCTTTTTAAAACAACGACTTTTCTTGATCTGTCATGTCTAACAACTTCAGCGATAACTTTTGCACCTGCAACTGTTGGAACACCAACTTTAGTTTCAGATCCACCGATGAAAAGAACTTTGTCTAGTTCGATTGTTGAACCAGCTTCGTCATTCAGCTTTTGAACATCGATAGTCATTCCAGCTTCTACTCTGTACTGGTGACCAGAGATTTCTACTACTCCGTACATATTTACTCCTACTTTAGCAAATTTAGGGGTCCGTCTTTATTACATTACGAAACTTATCTGCCCCAAATTCGGATTTATTAGTTCTTGAACTTACGATATTTATTAAATTTGGGGCCCTTTGTCAATAAGGAAAACGTTTTTTGTGCTTCGCGCGTGGAAAGAATTACGTAGTAATCAATCTTAACTATTTATTAACTAAAGCTGAAAAGTGCCGTGGCGATAAGCTAGATAGGGAAAATCCTCGATAATGAGGTCATAGGTGGTGTATGGAATCTGTAACTATTGAAAACTACAGCTATTTTCAGTTTGGGAAAAAAATGGGACTTCCTATCTATATAAGGTATCGCTCAGCGGAGTTTGATCCAGATATAGGTGGCTTTTTAAGGACCATGAAATTTGAGGAAGTAGTTTCCTCGGATATTTCGGCAATTGAATCTGAAATGGCAACAAATCCAAAAATGAGAGTTTTAACTCTAAACGAGGCAAGTTTACCTGTTTCAAGACAAATAGCATCTGCGCGTGATTCGGATAAGTATGGCCCAGAATCAATTCTTCAAAAGAAGGGTTACTCTGTCTATAGATATAAGAAGATGGCGATGCTGGTATATTCTCTCGCTTCGACAGAGTGGCATATGGGATGTTTCCCAGACTTTGGTCATGTTGATATGGAGCTAGAGTGCCGCGTGATTATAAATCGTTTTCTAGGGTGGGCACTTGCTCCACATGGGATTGTTGGTTTTTGGGGAACTCCAGTTGATGAAGGAGTTGTAATTCAAAGATATGGTGAATCCCACGGAGAAGCTATTTTATTTGATGTCCATAATAGAAAGGTAATGAGTTTGGACGGTGAGAAGAAAATGAGATTTTCATTTTCATTCATTAAGCTCGATTCAACTCTTAGAGATAGAAGTGTGGAAATGAAGTTTGAAGACCTCTTAAGTTTTCTAACTGTTAATTGTACTTTCTTTGGTGCTCAGGGAGTTCCTGCGCCAATAAGACAGTTGGTACAAACTCTTTGTAGATTTTCTCAAGGACATATTTATCCGATGGAAAATTTCCAGCCTCGAAACGAAAGAGCGATGGCGCACGATTAATTTACGAATTCACCTTTTGAACTTTTGTTCAACTTTATAAGTAGGCTCTCTTTTTGGAGGGCCTTTTCTTTATTTCCAATACCATGAATAAAAATAGGAAAGCATGTAATTGTACAGGCGCCTGAATAAGTAATAGTTATACCTTCTGCATCTTTCCAGACATAGAATGACGTTCCGTCCTTGTGAAGGAATTGATTTTGCTTTCCAAATCTATTGATTAGAGATTGATGAAAAATATCATGGATAAAGTAGTTTGGAAGTTTTGCGTAGAAATCGATTACCAACTCATTTTTAACTTGTAGATAAAGAGGGAAGACATAGCGCACATGAGTTATTGTCGCCTCATAGGTTTCAACACTTCCTTTCTTATTAATGAGTTTTAAGTTCTTATACTTCTCTTTAATATCCGAGAGCTTTTGTCCGGGATAGAACACGCGAAATTTATCATAAGTAAAATCGTAATTCTTTGGATCAACCTTAGCTTTTGCCCCGTTTACAAAAGTTAATAAAGTTAAGAGAATAAGAGTCAAAATATTTTTAAACATAAGTTTATATTAAACGGATTAAATTAGAACTTACAAAAGGGGCATTAAATGCAGGAAGCTTCAAAGAAAGAAGCCCAAAGAATTGGTATTGGAATGGTGCTAGGTTTAGCACTTGGACTAATTCTTTACTTTACTGGATTCGGACACGTTGTTGATTTCATCAAACCAGTTGGTGATATCTTTATTAGTTTACTAAAAATGGTAATTATACCACTCGTATTCTCATCTATATTCATGGCGATGTATCACCTTGGGACTCCTGAGTCTCTTGGTAAAATGGGAACGAAGGCCGTTGGATATTATTTTATAACGACAGCAATTGCAGTTTTCGTTGGTATTATCTGGGTAAATATTATTAACCCAGGTGTAGGTGCTGACCTTGGAAATGCCGGCCTTGGAGCTCTATCTGAAGGTATGCAAGATAAAGTAGGGGCGAACTCAAACGGATGGGGCGCACTCTTTAATGCTATTAAAGAAGTTATCCTAAACGCTGTTCCGAAGAACCCTGTTCAAGCAATGGCAGAAGGTCAAATCCTTCAAGTAATCGTATTCTCAATTTTATTTGGTATGGTTGCACTATATGTTCCAAAAGATTCTGAACCAATGGTTAAGTTAATTGGATCTCTTGAAAAGATGTCATTATTTCTTACTCATGGAATAATGAAGTTTGCACCGATTGGTATTTTTGTACTTATGACTGGCGTTCTTGCTAAGTCTGGTTTTGGCGCAATCATCTCTCTGTCTAAGTATATGGCGACGGTTATTTTAGGTCTGGGAACACATGCAATCGTTTTACTATTCATTGCAAGTTGGAAAGCTAAGAAGTCTCCAATGTTTATCATTAGAGGTATAGGACCAGCACTCGTAACTGCATTCTCTACTGCTTCTTCTGCAGCAACACTTCCTATTACAATGGCGAATGTTGAAGAGAACTTAGGCGTAAGAAAAGATACTGCAAAATTTGTTCTTCCACTTGGAGCAACAATTAATATGGATGGTACGGCACTTTATGAATCTGTGGCAGCAATCTTTATTGCACAAGCATATGGGATTCATCTTGGTGTTACTCAGCAGCTGATTATCTTTTTAACGGCATCACTTGCTGCGATTGGTGCAGCCGCTATTCCTGGGGCAGGGCTAATTACAATGAGTATCGTTCTCTCTGCGGTAGGGCTACCAATTGAAGGTATTGGTCTTATTTTAGCAGTTGATAGAGTTCTGGACATGTTCAGAACAACGGTGAACGTTTTCGGTGATAGTGTGGGGACAGTAGTTGTCGATTCTATGCTGTCAAGTGATGATCTGAAGGTAGATACTGACAGCTCTGTAAATAGCTAGAATTAAACAAAAAAGCAAGATAACATACTGAAATTCAAAGAGGAAATGTTGAGTCGGTTGACTCACTTCCCTCTAAAATGGAAAATAGACTAACCCTTTTATTGAAGAAAGGGTTTTTCTGTTAAATCAGGACTGGAAAGATTAATGAAGCTTAAATATATCATTACAATTTGTTCACTAGTTCTTGCGACTTCATGTTCAAACTTGAATAAGAAAAGCAGTACTAAATCAAATAGTGTAGAAACGTCGAAGACGTCAATTTCTGAAGATAAGAAACTTGTAACTGATGTAAAAGAAAAGGTTAGTTACTCTTCTGAACAGCTTGTTGGTAGCTCAAATATCGAAGCACCATACAAGCATGAGAAGAAGACGTATTTTCTCTACGGTGCTGAACACCTCAATCTAGAAAATTACTACTTTGATATTCCTGTTGTTTATAATGCAGCTGTTAAGAAGTGGATGAAATATTTTCTTAACAGAGGAAGAGGTTTCTTTTCGAGATACTCAGCAAGAGCAGGAAGATATGCTCCAATCCTAAGTAGAATCCTTGATGATAACGGACTTCCAAAAGATTTAATTTTCTTAGCGATGGCCGAGTCAGGGTTTCAAAGTCATGCAAAGTCTTGGGCGAAAGCCGTAGGGCCTTGGCAGTTCATGCCATACACGGGAAAGAGATTTGGATTAAAAATTGATTGGTATGTAGATGAGAGACGTGACCCACTAAAGTCATCTGTTGCAGCATCTAAATACTTAAAGAGACTATATAAGGACTTTCAATCATGGGAACTTGCTGCAGCTGCTTACAATGCTGGAGAAGGGAAGGTTGGACGAGCTATTAAAAGATATCGTACGGAGAACTTTTGGAAGCTTAGAAGAGGTCGCTATTTAAAACCAGAAACAAAGAATTATGTTCCAAAGATTATGGCACTTGCTATCATTGGAAAGAACTTAAAGACTTTTGGGTTTGGAGATATTGATTACCATGACCTACTTGATTTCGAAGAGATTCAAGTTGATGGTGGGACAGATCTTTATAGAGTTGCAAATGCAATGGACTTAGAAATCGAAGAGCTTCAGAGATTAAACCCTGAGATTCTAAGATGGTTTACTCCACCAAATGTTGAAAAGTATACTCTTAGAATTCCAGTAGGTATGAAGTCTAAATGGGCAGCTTGTTGTCAGTATGCAAATTACTATGCGTCTGATTTTCAAACTTATAAAGTTAGAAGTAGTAAATCAAGACTAAGAGACGTCGCTAAGAAATTTAAAATTAAAGATACTAAAGTTCTTACTTGGTTAAATGAAGGATTAAGAAAAAACTCTAGATTAAAGAAGAAGCAACTTATTGTTCTTCCTTTTAGAGATGGGCAAAGTAAAAGAGCGCCAATGTATGCGGATCTTTATGAGAAGCCTAGAAAATCAATTGTTAGAAGAAGAAAGTATAGATCTCGAATTCGTCTAGCGAAGAAAAGAGGAACTAAAATTTCATCACCTCGTCGCTACTATGTAGTTCAAAAAGGTGACTCACTTTGGAAGGTTTCTAGAAAAACTGGAACATCTCTAGATACACTAATCGTTTCAAACTTAAGACTAATTAAGAGAAGAATGATTAGGGCCGGTGATAAACTCGTCGTCAAATAAAATTCATTAAAATTACATTCAGACCTATGAATATTGATGAAAGCGCGCCTATATGGTGCGCTTTTCCTTTATTTATCGGATAAAAATGAGGTATTGTAGGCTTCCAAAGTTATTCATGGAGAGAGCAATGGCCTATAGTGATATATTAAAACTCAAGAAAGAGGAAACCCACACAGAAGAAAAGGTGTTCATAAAAAACCTTATTGTGGGATCTGATATATTCGCGATCGATTTATTCAATCACATAGATTCAAAAGAAAAAGGAAGTACTAAACTTCTTTCTGATGAGCCATTCGATGAAGAAAATTTTAAGTTACTTGGACCAAGTCTTGTTAGAGGCGAAGAGAGTATTGAGCTTCTAAAATCTATTGGAATCCAAGGTGAAACTTCACATAGTATTTTTTATAAAGATATGAGGTTTCATAAATTTGGTGGTCGTACAAAGCCAATGAAGATGCTTTGGGGAGAAGAGAAGTTCTCTGAGGCCCATATGAAGATATCTCCAGAAGAGTTACTGCCATCTTTAAAAGAAGAAGGTCTTGTTGATAGGCTAAAAGAAAACTCTCTTGAGATGATGATTTCATCAATTGAAAAAACTGAACCTACAGAGCTAATAGATCAGGCCTTTTGGAAGGTACATTGTACTAATGGAACAGTTGTAGAATGTGAGAACCTGTATTGGGGTGAGACGCCTGCAAGCTTCTATGAATTACATTCTAAGAAGAGCTCATTAACAGAGAACTTTGTGGCCTTCTGTGAATCGACTCAGACTCCTTGTGCACTCTATGTTCATATGAACTTTGAAAAGCCTCTTACTGAAAATAAAGAGACATATTTCTTCCCTTTAAGTTTTACTCATGACTGGGGACACTTTATTGGTGAATTAGATGATAAAGGTGAAGGACAGGAAGCTCGCTTTTTAGCTTTTATCGATAAAGAAGAGAGTTCTGAAGAAGATATTTCCAGGAAAATACGTCTTTTGAAAAAAAACTTTGAAAAAAATTTCGAGAAGTTTAAAGGCAATAATTATAGAGAATATGTTGTTTTAAGAGAGAATACATACTGTCCAAAAATTGACGATAATTTCTTGTCAGAAGAGAAAGACTTACAAGAAAAGTTAACATTCTTTAGTTTTAATGCACCTTTTGTCGGGCCACTGACTAAACAAACTAACTTCGAAGATTCGTGGCTTTCAAGTACTTTTGTTACTCGTGCATCATTGATTCAGAGCGCCATAAAATCTCTTTAAGTGCCTTTCCTTGCCGTTCTTGGCCATTTGGGGGTGTTGACAAAAACGCCCCAGACCCAGACAATTTTAGTTACAGTTAATTTATTAATTTATTTTTTGAGAGAAAAATAACATAGGGAAATGCAGATTTATAAAATCTGATTAAATCAAGGAGAGTAATGATGAAGAAACATCTCATGGTTGCAGCCGGACTTGCAGTACTATCAACGTCTGCGTTCGCTACAAAAGCAAGATTACAAGCACTAGGTCAAGACGGTAGAGCATCTTTCTACTTAGATGACACAAGAAGTGTATTTTTAAACCCAGCAAAACTTAACTCTATGAATAACTTTGTTGTTACTGAGTGGGGTGACGCTGATGATACAACTGATTCTGAAGCTAATACACACGCAGAAGGTGGATTCTTTAGAAAAGGTAGTTCTTTAGCATACGGTCTTTACCTAGGTAATGAGTATGGTGAAACAAACGCAACTAGAAATACAGCTGATTCTAACTTTCAAAAGCTAGATAACAATATGGATCTTTTCTTTGCTGGTGATATGGGTGTTCAGTGGGGTGCAAGAGTTCAGTATGCATCAACTAAGAACGAGCCAACTGGTGGAGTTAAGACTGAAAATGATGCTCTTGGACTTGGTCTAGGGATTATTAAGAACAACGTTGAAGCTTATGCTAACCTTCTTTTGAAAGATGAGTCTAAAGGTGCAACTGTTGCAACTGACTCTTTTGAAGCTGACATGGGTCTAAACCTTGGTGCTTCTTATGAAATGGGTGACATGACTTACTATGTTGATTACGACAAGTCTGGTTATGAGTACAAGAATGCTGGAACTAAGACAAATGCTTCAGAAACAACTGACATGACTCTTGGTTTTGCTAAAATTAAAGAAATTTCTAAAACGGCAAAAGTATTTTTTGACCTAAACTACATGACTTCGAAAACTGAAGATTCAGTTGCTAAGACAGAAACTAAAGAAAAAGCACTTCCACTTACAATTGGTTTTGAAACAGAAGCTACTTCATGGCTAACTCTTAGAGGATCTGTTTCTCAAAACGTTGTTATTGGTGAAACTGAAACTAAAGGAACTGGTACATCAACTAACGCTAACAGTACAACTGTTAACGCTGGTGCAACAATGACTTTCGGAAAACTTATGGTTGATGGTGTTATCGGAACAACTGATGGTGCTAGAAACGGAACTACAATTGGTACAAGTGCTTCTAAAGACGGTGTTCTGGCAACAGACAACCTAATGACTAGAGTTGCAGTACACTACTGGTTCTAATTTAAACTTAATAATTATTAGGAGTTAATAATGAAAAAAATCATAATCACAGCGGCAGCACTATCGGCAATGACGACAAGTGTTTACGCTTCAAAAGCTAGAATTCTAGCGCTAGGTGATGAAGTTGAAGATAACTACTTTGTAGAAGATTCTAGAAGAATTTTTACAAATGCAGCTCAAATTCATAACTACAAAAATCAAGTTCTTCTTGAGTGGGGTTCAACTGGTGCAGCAACTGGTGGAGCATTAGACTCAGATGATACTCCAAAAGCAATGGGTGGATTCATTATGGAATCTGGAAACTTTGTTTATGGTGCTTACCTTGGGAATGAATCAAATATTTCTTCTTCTTTAAGAATTATTTCTTCAGACATAAATAACAACACTGCACAAGCAGTTCTTCCTACAGCGGATAATCAGCTTGATCTATTTGTTGGTGGTGAAGCAGGTTCTCTTAAGTGGGGAGCAGACTTTATTTATGCAACTTCTGAAAGAGATGACACTAATAAAGTAAAAGCTGAAGATAAAGCTATGGCCCTAAAATTAGGTGTTCTATCTAAAAATTGGGAAGCATATGCAAATGTTTCATTAGCTTCAGAGTCTGAAGTTGGAGCAGGTTACATTTCTGCAGCAGGTGCAACTTATACTAACAAGCAAAAGTTTGATGGTAAGTTAGGTGTACAACTTGGTGGTAACTTTAAGCTTGCTGATGGCGCAGAAGTATTTGCTACAGCTAAGAAATTTGATTGGGATCAGTCTGTTTCTACAACAAAGTCTGAAGGTGGGTTTACATCTTATAGACTTGGTTATGGAAAGAAATTTGCAGTAGCTAAAAGTGGGCATGCATTCGCAAGAGCTTTTTATGAAAATATTGCAATTGAACTAGAGAAAAGTGGAACAGCAAAAGCTGAGCTTAAAAACTCTTTAGTTCCAGTTGTTGTTGGATATGAAGCAAAAGCAAATTCATGGCTAACTCTTAGAGGTTCTGTTAAGCATAACCTTATGGGGACAGCTGAAGGGAAGAACCTTTCTTCATACCTTGGAACTTTTGGTAACCACCTACAAGCGGCAGTTGCAAAAAACTACAATGCAACTACTACAACAGGTTACCTAAATGGTAAGACAACTATTTCTAACTCTACTGAAGTAAATGCTGGTGCATCTCTTGAGTTTGGTAAGTTAGTTGTTGATGGTTTTGTTGGAACAACTGCTGGTTCTAGAACTGGTAACAACAATACTAAGAGTGGTGTTCTTTCAACAGACAACCTTCTTACAAGAGTTGGTATGACTTACTCTTTCTAATTCTAATTAGATTTAAGAATATACTAGAGGGGAGCTTTCGAGCTCCCTTTTTTATTTGTCAGTTAGAGTGTAGACTCCATCCCAATCGTCTGGTGGTGGAGATTTTTTAAATGCTTTACTTCTTTCTATATATACTTTTGAAGGGTTTGTTTTTCGATTGATACCTGGAAAGCATCTTTCCTCCTCTTTCTCTGTTTCTTGAAATATTTTAAGGGCCTTGTCCCATTCTTGATTCTTATATAGCTTAAGACCTTTCTCGAAGCTTTCTTTTAATTTTATAATGTCTGGGCTCAAGTCATTGGCAAGACCTAAGAGCTCATAAGTTGTGACAGGCTCACTCTTTCCAACTACTCGGATAGTATCGATCTCTCTTGTGATAAATTCAGGGCCTGCGCTATCTTTTGTTACTTGGGATATGTATGAGTAGATACCGTATTGTTTGGCCGCTTCTTCGAGTCTTGCCGCTAAGTTTACAGAGTCTCCCATCATTGTGTAGTTCATACGGTCACGAGAGCCCATATTTCCTGTTACAATCTCACCTGAGTTTATACCGATTCTCATTCTCATTTGCTTTACGACTTCTGGCCACTTGTCTCCTTCACTTATCCATTTTTCTCGTAAGTCGCCAAGGACATCTTGCATTCTTATGGCAACTCGACATGCACGAGCGGCGTGATCTTCAAATATTACAGGCGCCCCGAAAAAAGCAATGATGGCATCACCCTCATATTTGTCTAGTGTTCCGTGTTCCTCGAGTAAAATGTCGGTCATTTCTGTTAAGTATTCGTTTAGAAGTTCTACTAGTTGTTTGGCAGTCAACTTTTCAGAAAAAGTGGAAAAGGATTGAATGTCGGTAAAGTACGCCGTTAGGTTATGGGATTCTCCACCAAGTTCAGGTAGGTGTCCCGAATCGTACATCATATCAATGAGCTCTGGTGAGATATAGTTTCCAAATGCTTGTTTTAGAAAAGTTCTATCCTTATTCGCCAAATAGAAGCTGATTGCACTGTCTAGAATGTAGGCGAGCACCACGGGGAAGAAGGCAAAGAACATAGCTATTTCATAGCCATTGGGAATGAAATAGAGAACATCGGAGATGAAAACGAGAAAGCAATACCCGGCTATATAACTTGCATCAACTACAGCATTTTTTAAAAGTGAGATTAAGACAAACCCTAAGTATCCAACTAGTAAGATAGACCATGACCATAGAAATGCATCATCAATTGATTTGTATAAGCGTCCTGAAACTAGCATTTGAAGAACATTCATATGATAGTAGACGCCTGGAAGTTTTGCATCGATTGGACTATGTCTAAGATCGTGAGCACCAAAAGCAGTAGAGCCAATAAAGACAACTTTACCATTTAATAATTTTTTTAGTGACTCATTATCATCTTCTCTTTCTACGATAGTTGCTAAACTTATCCTTGGAAAAGCAGATGTTCTACCGGCCCAGTTAACTCTCGATTCTCCATTATAATTTAGAAACACATCACCCGTTTTAAGAGATAGTGTAGCATCACCAGACGCTGCAATTGAAAGCTTAGGGTTGTCTCCTGTGTATTTTGTATATGCCATGAGTGCTAGAGAATTGAAGTAGAGTGATTCAACATTTGCTACTAATGGATATTTTCTAAAAATTCCATCGGGGTCTTCCTTGATATCTATATAAGCTAAAGAAGCTGAACTATTGATGACTTCTTTAATTGGATATGTGGTCGACATTACTCTGTGTTCTTCAAGTCCCTGAGGGCCATCTTGTTTAACCTCAAGCATGAAGTTGAATAAATCACTCGGTAATTCCTTAAAAGATACTTCGTCATCATTGGTATGCATTGAAGATAATGAGTAAGGGATAATAACAGAATTCCCCTCAATAGATTGAAAGCTTTTTATCGCCTCTGCAAACTTTTCGTCAGGAGAACGGCCTTTGAAAAATCTTTCTTTTTCAGAGAAAACAACATCAAAAACCACAACCTTTGCGCCAAAGATTTTGAGTTTATTTAAAATTGGAACCCATGAATTTCTTGACCAAGGGAATCGGCCAAACTTTTTTAGAGAGATTTCGTCAATCGCTGCAAGAACGATTCTATTCTCTCGAAACTCTTCATCTAGCACCACATTCATTCTGTGATCGTAAAAGTAGTTCTCAAAATAGGAGGGGTAGGTGAGCTGTTTTTTAGTTGATGGTGCAAGTCCAGAATTCAAGATCTCCCGCTCAAATTGATATAGAGTCATGCTAAGAGTTGCAAAGACAAAGATAAGTATCAATCCAAGGTTTCGTACGAATTTACTAGACACAAAACTGATTATAGCACTCCATTAATAGCAAATATTTATAGATAAAAATGATTGAGCAAAATATTCTCCAATGCTAATTATTACAGATAGATAGATAATGTTTAGTATGAAAAATATAAATATAATTACTATGTTACTAGTCCTTTTATTCACCCTTAATCCAGCATATGCGAAGAAGCGACAAATTATTGGCAAGATCATAATGGTTCGGGGAAAAGTTACCTATTTATCACCGGGTATGATGAAGGCCGGTAGTGCAAAAAAGGGAGTATCTCTGACTAGAGAAACTTCAATTTTAACAGGTAAGAATTCATTCATTCGAATTAAATTTATAGATGGTTCATTTTTAAATTTAGGAGCAACAAGTAAAATTGTTCTTTCTGAATTTAGTAAGAAAGACCCTGGAGTAATCTCTCTTTTGAAAGGGAAGGTACGTGCACAAATTCCCAAGAAGGCGAAAGACCTTAAGAAGAATGATGACTATAAGTTTTATATAAAGACTCGAAATGCTTCTATTGGTGTTAGAGGAACGGACTTTCTCTCTCTACATAATACAGACAGTAAAGTGACATCTGTTCTAACTTTTGAAGGCAAGGTCGGAGTTGCGAGCGTGCAAGACTCTCTCTTACTTCCAAGCTTGAGAAAGAAGATTCTAGGCGTTTTAAATAGGGACGACCTTAATGCAATTCTAACAAGTGGAAATACTCAAATGGTTGTTAAGGGACATCTCAGTGGTGTATTCCCAGCTTTTCAAAAGTCTATTATTCCTGTGAAAATATCTCCAAAGCAATTTGAGAAACTAGAAAGAAATGGAAATTTGAACTTTTCAGGTAAAGGAGAAATTAGGAAATTTGAATATGATGATCCTAAAAATAGAGAAAAGTTTGTAGAGATAAAAGAAGGGAGAAGAAAGGCAGATGGTTTTTTTGATGCTCTAAATGAACAGTTTTCACCTAAGGCGGGAGGGTACCTAGATATTGAATCAGGGATATATATTCAACCTGAACCCGGTAGTAAATATGACAAAGTTAATAACGTCTACATCGTTAGCGGCGAGTTCGGAAAAATTGATAATAAGTCTGGTGACTATATACCGCCAAAAGGTTTAAAGATTGATAATAGAAAGGGCTTTGTTTTAGAAGATATGAGTGATGAGACGAAACTTTTGATGGCAAGAGATGTTTTTGGAATTACCGAAGGAAAACTCTCTCGAAGCATTGTTAAGAAAATGACTAGCTCACTACAGCAGATCCTAGTCACTAAGAAAGCAATTCTTAATCAAGAGATTAAGACAGATATATTAAAGACGCCTCTTGATGATGATGAATATATTTACGAAATTTCGAGAGAGTTTAATCGAATGAAGTATATGTTTAAAGAAGTTTTAAAGACTAGAGTAGGCGTGGAATTAGGGTTTAAAACTAATGAATATGATAGCTTCTATCATGAACTAGTAAAGAGTACTAAGAAGTCATCGAAATATACTAATTTATTTGGATCGCTAGCTTATAGTAATTACATAACGAATAAGTGGATTGTAAGACCAAAGTTATCAGGTCTGGTTCATTACCAAGTAAGTCCTAAGAACACAGAAGTTAAGGATATTAGTCAAACAAAGTTCTCCATAGCTTTGGATAGCTTTTACAACTATTCGATTAGTTCAGTTCCTACAACATTCATAGTTGGGGTGAAAATAAATCGTGAAAGTAAGTTGAATAAAGGCCATGGAGGATATAGCTCTCCATACGTTAGGGACAATGAAGAGCAGACTCTTTTTAAGAGAGATGTTCTTTTAAGGCTCGGAAAGTCTTTTAGGTTTAATGAATTTAATACTCTTAATTTAGATCTTGGAGTATTTAACTATGATGGGTTTAGTAACTCATTAAATGGTCAAGGCCATAACCTTGGAGCTTCCTATGCCAGAAGGTTCTTACCTAGATATGAGCTAAGAGTATCTGTAAAAACAACGAAACTCGATAGTAAGGTTGATGAGGGAGACTCTTCAAGTCTTGAGTATAAGTTAGGCTTTAATATTTTCGATATAGCGGACAATTATTCACTACATTCTCAATATAGACTTATTTCGACAGACTTTGATTCTTCTGCAAGGAAGACAGCGAATGGAGATGAGAGAAATAATGAACTACTTGTGAAACTGAGAAGGAGGATGAGTAGTGAGTGGATGGTAGAGCTTGAACTTCAAAATAATACTTTCACTTCGAAATTAAAAGAAAGAGATTTTACAAGTAATCAAGTTCAAGTAGGAGCAAGCTACGAATTTTAATGAATAAGAAAAGACTGTTAATCTTATTTATATCTTTAATCGTAAGTATTGAAAGTATATTTTCTAATACGATGACGATAGAAGAGATGGAGAGTACTCCAGAATCCATTCTTTTTAGAACGGGGATAGATCTATTTAAAAAAAAGAAATACAAGGATAGTTTAAGATATTGGCGCTTTCTCGTTGTTAATAATCCTAATAATGCTATTTACTATTTTAACTATGCTAATACCCATTTTGAGCTAAAGAACTATAAGGCCGCTACTCATGGGTATAAAAAGGTCAAACTTCTTAAAAGTCCACTGGCCCCAGCAGCTAACCTTTTCTTATCAAAAACTTATATTCGACTTCATAAAGAGAAGTTAGCGATAAAAGAACTGCGAAAACTTTTAGGAAGTTCTACCCCTCTTGGCATCAGAAGCGAAGCGAAGAAGATACTAGGGGGAATTGATGAAAAAGAAAAAGCAAAGCAAGCGAAAGAAAGAAAGATGAAGCTTTCTGCTCCTCTCGATTTCCCATTAGGGCTAACATTCTTTAAGAGGCAGAATTATCAGTTGGCCTCGATACATCTTGAAAAGGCAGCGAAAAGTTATAAAACTGCCGAGTTGTTCCTCGTTAAAGGAATCTGCTACTTTAAGCTTGGTAATATAAGAATGGCAAAAAGAGATTTAGCTCGCGCCATAAAAATTACAGATGATCCAGATGTTAGAAGAAATGCTAATGCTCTTTTAGTTCTTATGAAAAAGCAAAAAGCTGAGATAAAAAGTGGAAAGAAAAATTTAATTCTATCATTTGATTTCTCATTTAATTTTAACAATAGTCCTTTTGCTGTTAGTACAGTTGATAGAGATACCAAGAATTCACAGGCGATACTTTATTCAGAAATCGGTTGGAAAATTATTTCTACTAAAAAGTATAAACTAGATTTTACATATGAAAATAGTTTTGAAGAATCTCTAAAGACAAGTGATGATAGGTTTGTAGAACATATAGGACAGCTAAGTTTTAATACATTTGTACTAGGAAGTAGTGTTGATATCGTTCCAAAGTTCATTAAACAAGAGTCAGGTCAGGATCCATACACAGAAAAAGTGGGAGCTAAGTTAAAAGTATCTAAAAACTTTAAAAGTAAAAACAGGGTTTCTTTGGAATATCAAAATCTAAAAAATAAGTCTCTCGTTAAAGATAGTAACTACTTAAATGGAGTTGGTGAGTATTATAGATTTGGAATAGGAAGAAGAGGGGAAAGGTTTGATCTAAGTCTGAGTTTGACACACTCTAAAGATAGATTTGAAGATGAAGAGTCTAACGTTCTTAGTAATAGTGGAAAAGGAGCGACAGGAACATTAATTATTTATCCAATAGAGCAAGTAAGTTTAAACACTAGTATCAATTACTTACATAAGAAATATAAGCGTGATCCAGAATCAGGTTTTATTAGAGTAGATAAAAGTATCTCTCTAACTTTTGGAATATCGTATAATATGAAGAATAGAGTTGGTGTGTATTTGAATACAAACTTATCATTTGTAGATAGTAACCTTGATGAAGGTGTTGATCCTCAAAATATCTCTGTTTCTGACGAGATTTTTGATTTTCAGGAAACTCTTGCGGTTGGCCTAACGTGGTCTTATTAAAAGGAAATTATGAGTAAGAAATTAGAAGATATTGTTATTGGAGCTCGTACAGGTAATGAATCGGATATTTCATTACTCGTTGAATATTTTGAAAATGATTTATTACGTTTTTGCTTATTACTCACACGCGATATTTACACAGCTCAGGATATCTCTCAGGATACCTTTGTACGTGTAATAGAAAAGATCAGACAATTGGAAGATGCTACTAAAGTACGTTCATGGATATTTAGAACTGCTAAAAATATCTTTTTAGATTCATTAAAAAAAGCATCCAATAAAAATGAAGTTCAAGTGCCAGATACTATTGAAGTAGAGTCTGGAGGGCTACTTGATAATGAGGAGGCCATTGTTCATATCTCTAGAGTTTTGAGTGATCTATCCCATGAGGATCAAGTAGTTATACTTCTTTCAGACCTTGAAAAGTACGAGTTAGGTGAAGTTGCTGAAATGATGGGGAAGTCAAAAGGTGCTGTAAAGTCACAACTACATCGAGCTAGGGAACATTTTTTGTTAAGATTTAATGACAATCGTACCTCGGGTCAAGGCGAGTTCGTCTGTATTAAAGAGGTCCTAAAAAAGTAAAACTAGGCCTCTACCTTTGAAGAGGGAGGCCAAGTGTCACATAAGAATACAGTCACAGATATTATGAATGAAATCTCTTCTACAAAATTAGTCAGAGGTAGAGGATTAGCTCGCAATGTCCTTAAAGAATTAAAGAAGAGAAGTCAGTACAGGTCTAAGGTTTTCAAATATAAAAGTATTATTGCCTCTCTCATAACTATAACTATTATTACAGTATCGTTTAGTCATAGAGGTACAGCGGATAAAGTTTTTGTTGCGAATATTGACGACATCTTAGCCGTTAAGTTAGCTGGTCCTAGTCTAGATCAAAAGTTATATAGAACGAAAATCTCTCTTCCTAACGGGATATACTTCTATTCCGAATCTCTTCCGGAGATAGCAAGCTTACGTTCTATCAATATTAAATCTACAGATATATTACATGGAGACTTTCTCTCAATAGCTCTTGTTTCTGATGAAATAGGACAAAAGGTCGTTCGTATCGATCGCTATGATAATGGTAATAAATTAATTGACTCAGAAAAGAAAAAATTCTTCTTCCATAAGTGAGATTGTATGAAAAAGAAAATAGTTTCATCATTACTGATCTATTCACTTCTTACCCCCTCTGCATTTGCTGCAGAAACTTTCATGGCGGACACCGATGATATCAAGAAGTTTGATAAAATCCTTTTAACAAACTTTAAGAAACTTAATAGAAGAAAAAGTAAGCCGAGTAGCTCTGATGAAGAAAAAAGCGAGGGCTCTCTCTTAGAGGAAATGCTTAATGATGAATCTATAAAAGAAGTTGTTTATAATGAATTATCGGGAGAGATCGATAAATTAAAAGAATCTGTAAAGGAGTACCTTTTAGAGTTGCAAAACAAACAATCTAAATCCAGTCAGAGGTTCATTGAAGAGCTTGCTCTATTGGACTCTTCTGATCCTAATGCCCTTGAATTTGCTAGAGAGATCTACGCAGCAAAGTTTAAAGAAGAGAATGAAATAACGGATACCGATCCTGATCCAACGCCAGATCCTGATCCAACTCCGGACCCTGATCCAACTCCGGACCCTGATCCAACGCCAGATCCTGATCCAACGCCAGATCCTGATCCAACTCCGGACCCTGATCCAACGCCAGATCCTGATCCAACGCCAGATCCTGATCCAACTCCGGACCCTGATCCAACGCCAGATCCCTCCGGACCCCGATCCAACGCCAGATCCAGATCCTCCACTGACTAAATTGGAGAGAAGAATTCAAAGGTTGGAAGCGCATATTTATAAAATGAAGTTGAGAATTATTAGCTCACACGTGAAAAAACTTCATCATATAGAGAGAATTCGTGAGAAGCGCTCTGATATCTTGGATAAGAAACTTGCTCGTGTTGATACGGTGTTTGGAAATTTAGTCGAAAAGTTTAAGGAGCGAAAAGATAAGGTAAAGACTAAAGAGTATAAGAAAGTTAAACGTGAGAAGAGAAAGTTTGTTCGTAGTGAAGTCCGCAAGAGATACAAAATGCGTATAAAAGAAAGACGAGAGCGCTATGAAGCACTTAAGACTCGACTTAAAGAGGTAAGAAAAGATAAGAAGCTTAGATTAAAGAGGTTAAATGTTATAAAGAAAATAAAAGAGAAGATTGAAAAGGAAGCGACCAAAGCTCATAGTAATGAAAAGAATATGAACAAGTGGAATGAGAAAGTTAAAAAGATGTATAAGAAGATAAAAGATTCAAAAAAGAAGCATTAATACTTCAAAGTTCTTAGAGCTTCGTACGCCACGGCCGTCGCAACATTAGAAAGGTTGAGTGAGCGTACATGTTCTGAGAACATCGGAACACCATAAAGTCTTTCTGGATAAGTTTCAAAAATATGTTGAGGAAGCCCGCGAGTTTCTGCTCCAAAGATAAGGTAGCAGTTCTTCTTATATTCTTGATTAAAATAAACCTGATCAGAAGTCTTTGTGTAGAAATATAGCTCATCATTTGCTGGGGATTCTCCTTTTATAAAGTCTTCCCAATTTTCATACTCTGCAATCTCTACATGCTTCCAGTAATCAAGACCAGCTCTTCTTACTGCTTTTTCTGTTAGCTCAAAACCATATGGTTTGATAAGAACAAGTCTCGCTCCAATAGCGATACAAGTACGCCCAATACTCCCGGTATTTCCGGGAATATCTGGCGCATATAATACAATATTGAATAGAGTATCTTGTTCTTTAGTCATAAATTATGAGTTCTTTAAGAAGTCTACAAGTGATCTAACAACTGCACCTGAAGCACCCTTCGCCGGACAGTATGGTAGATGAGATTGTGAATCACCAACACCTGCAATATCAAGGTGGGCCCAAGCAATATCATCTTTAATGAATTCTTTTAAGAATGCAGCAGCTTTAGCTGTTCCACCCCATCTTGATCCACCAAGGTTTTTAAGATCTGAAATTGTTCCTTTCATATCTTTTTCCCACTCTGGAATGATAGGAAGTTCCCACATATATTCATCAGCATTTCCGGCAGACTTGATAAGTTTGTCAGAAAGTTTCTTGTTGTTAGACATTAGACCACAAACTTCTGTTCCAAGTGCCATAAGACATGCACCTGTTAGAGTTGCAGAGTCAATAATTGCATCTGGCTTAAGATCACATGCGTAATCAAGACAGTCTGCAAGAACAAGTCTACCTTCAGCATCTGTATTAAGGATCTCAACAGTTTTCCCGTTTCTTCCTCTTACGATTGCATCTGGCATTGTTGCATGCTCGTTAACTGCGTTATCAGTCATACCTAGGATACAAGTGATTTTAACATTTAGTCCCATCATTGCAGCTGCTCTAAAGGCAGCATAAACAGTTGATGAACCGGCCATGTCAAACTTCATGTTGATCATAGATCCACCTGGCTTTAAAGAATATCCACCAGTATCAAAAACAAGTCCCTTTCCTACGAAAGCGATATGCTTAGTGTTCTTTGTAACTTTAGAAGGAGTGTAAGTTAAGTGTACTAGTTGTGGAGCATAAGCTGATCCATCATTTACAGAAAGGAAGAGATTCATCTTCTCTTTTTGTAGTTCTTTCTTTCCTAGGATTTTACACTTAACACCTTTAATTTTTTCTACGTCTTTCTTTACTCTTTTTGCGTACTCAGTACTTCTTAGAATATTTGGTGGCTCGTTTACGAAATCTCTAGCAACATTGATAGAGTCAGTTACAACAACTGCTTCATCAAGGATCTTTTGAAACTTCTTACCTTTTGACTTTGCTTCAGTTGAGTCAACGAAAACTTCTTTTAGTTTTGCATCAGACTTTTTTGTAAGATACTTATCAAATGTATAAGCAGTAAGACCAAAAGCTTCACCAAGAATATTTAGTGACTCTTCTTTCTTTCCTTTGAATACGAAACCATCAAATGCAATTGCAGCTGATGTATACTTAGAGATAAGCTTATAAGTTTTTGCTAGCTCTTTTCTTAGGTCTTCACTCGTAAGTTTAGTTTTAACTCCAAGTCCAACAGCTAGAACATCAAGACCTTCGTGAGTAAAAGAGTAAGTTTCTCCCTTTCCACCCTTGAAATTTACTGAGCTATTAACTGCAGCAAAAGATGTTTTCATTTCCTTTGACCAGTGAGTATTCACTAGTGTTGATTCGTCTTTAGTAAAAGCAGAGATTACGATTACATCTGCTTCAGAGTTTACTTTTGCATTAAGATTTAATGTGAACTTCATTTGAGCTCCTGTTTTATGATAAGTTTATTATTTAGCGTCTTATCGGAATATGAGACTAAAGTTGTTAATTTTTTCTGAGCGAGTTAAACTAGCATATAACTAAACAAAAGACAAAGTAGGACACGTGTTTAAACTATATCAGAGATACCTTGCAAGCCATTTCATACCTCCGTTTGCTATGAGCCTATTCTTCTTTGTTTGCTTTCTGTTAACATCTCAATTATTTAGATTGATGCGTATTGTTACTAAGAAAGGTGTCGATATATCTGTTTTATTTGAGCTATTTGGACATATTGGAATGAGTTTCCTCCCTATGGCAGTCCCTTTATCATTATTATTTGCAATGATTTATACACTTAATAAGCTCAGTGAAGACTCGGAAATTGTCGCTATTCGTGCAATGGGTATTAATAAAGCGAAGCTTTTTATGCCATTTATAACAATAGGTGTTATTTGTTCAGTGGCAATTTTTGGTTTAAATAGGAATATTATCCCGTACTCAAAGCGATTATTTAAAAATACGATCATTACTCTTACTTCTAAGGGATTCTTGGCCGACATTAAAAAAGAGCAATTCTATACTGATATTCCAGGAGTAACGTTGTTTGCTGAGAAAGTATCGGCCGATGGTAAGGTGATGGATAATGTTTTTATCAAACTTAAAAAGAAAGGAAATCAAGATAAGATCATGATGGCCAAGAAGGGTGTTCTTATAAAGGATGGGCCAAAAGATAGTAGCTCACTCAACCTTAAACTTGATCTCTATGAAGGAAATATCATTTCTATAAACAATGATGGTAAGGAATTAGAGAAAATCCTTTTTGATAAATACGAGTTTCCGATTGTGTCTAGTTCATCTAGTGGCTTCGTTAATAAGGACTCGATGCGCTCATCTGAAGAGTTATCAATTGAAATAGTAAAGGCGAAAGCAAATCTTTTAAAAGCTCAAAAGGCTAAGAATGATCGTGATATACGCCATTATACTAGTCGCTATAGAAAGTCGACACTTGAGTATTGGACAAGATTAAATGTTCCGTTCCAGTGTATTGCTTTCGTCTTGTTGGGCTTTGTGTTTGGAGTTAAGAAAGGCCGTGGTAAGGCAAAGAATACATCAGCCTTAGCACTAGTGATTACGATTCTATACTATGTTCTGTTTTTTACGGGAGTATCAATGGCAAAGAAGGGGACATTGCCCCCTTATATTGTAGTTTTTCTTCCTACCTTTGTTGTGTCAATTATTGGAGCGCACTTCTATAGAAAACTTGATTGGGCAAGCTAGATCTAGTCTTGTGGATGTTCTTCTAAATATTCTTCAGAAGTAATAACCTTTCCAGTCTTTTGAAAGATAAAGAGTGGAAGCTTCTGAGTTTTTGCTAGTTCCTGAGGAAATACTAAACTTTTTACACCACTTCTTGATTTAATACTTAATAGCTCATTATTTAGGAAAACTTTGGCGACGTGAACATTTCCTAGAAATATTTTAACTTCGTCACCTCTGATAAGAATGTAGCGCCCTTTTTTTAGAATAAACTTTTTTACAGGAGCATCGTCAGACTTATAAGTAAGCCAAGTGTCTCCCTCTACCGCTGTAATGAAAATATTTTGTTTTCCTGTTTGTAGTGAGTTTCTATAACTTTCAGGAACGATTTCATTTCTTTGCTCAGTAGTAATTTCTTTAATTGTATATAGAGGGAAAGGGAAGTTATAGAATTCAATTTCTTTTTCAGATTTTTCGACTTTAACTTTTTTCTCTTCTTCTTTCTTTTCTATTGGTTGTGATGCTACTTTAACTTCTTTTTTAGCTTCAACCTTTATTTCTTTCTTCTTTTCCTCGACTTTTACTTCTTTAACTTTCTTTTCAACTACTGGAGTCGTTTCGACTTCCTTGGCCACTTCAGCTTTTTTCTCCTCAAGAACGATTGGCTTTGGAGCCTCTACTTTAGTAAGAGGAGTGTTAGAAGTTAGAACTTGTGTGTTAACAACAATTTTTTCTTGTTGAACTTCTTTCTCACTGTCTGATCTACTGATAAAAATAAATGCTGAAATTGCACATGCTGCAACAACACCAAAAACTTTAAACTTAATAGAATTATCAATAACTACTTTTTGAGTACTTTGCTTTGGAACTGCTGGCTCAGTAACAAGCTCAATAGTCTCTTCTGTATCTTCAACTGGACTTGGTTTTCCATTGTAAAGTTCTTCAAGAAGAGCAAGTGCTTCATCTGTATCAACATCTACAATTCTCGAGTAGGACTTAACAAAACCTTTAACGTAAGCAATATTGGGAAGACCCTCTCTATCGTTACTTTCTAGTGCCTCAAGATTAGTACAGTTTATTTTAGTATGTCTGCTGATAGCATCAATACTAAGAGATTTCTTTTCTCTTGCTTCTCTTAAGAGGTCACCAATCATTATGTTCTCATTATTAGGGTTCGTCATTTCTATTACTATTCCAGTTGATTCAGTATCTGTGATTTGATCAATCGCCTCATTATTCATTAAAAGTCACCGGAGTTAAAAGTTTCTACTTTTTCATACTTGTTAGCACTCATTGCTTGTTGCTTAACTAGTATCTTCTTTTTTCTTTCGGCCATATAGGCAAGTTTATTCTTAGGGAACTTTTCGATAATCATATCAAAAATCTTAATTGCTTCTCTGTCTTTTCCAAGAGAGGTTAAAACCTTCGCCCACTCATATAGAGGGGTAGGATTTTCAGAGCATTTTTCTCTCGTTGATTTTTTAAACCACTTTAGTGATTCATTAATCTTTCCAATGTCTCTATATGAAATTGCTAATTGATAATTTGAAGCGCAGTAGTCGATTCTGATTCCTGAAGCTTTTTCAAAATGAGCAATAGAAGATTTAATATTTCCTCTTCTTTTTTCAATTAGTCCTAAGTTGTAATAGACACGAAAGTTATTATTGTAGAGTAGGTCTTCCAGAATTTTCTTATACTGCTTTTCTGCTTTATCCATATCACCGTGACTAAAATAAATAGATGCTAAATTATTTCTTGCATCTGAATTCTTCTCATTTATATCAAGGGATTTATTGAGAAGCTCAATTGCTTTTACAGGACGACCTTTAAAATAATATGCCATTGCAAGATTATTCAAAATTCTTGAATCATTTGGATTTAAAGTGTTAGCTTGCATTAAGCTTTTTAAAGCACCTGTATAATCTTTATCTATTAATTTTTCTGTACCATGAGAATAGTAAAGTGAAGCTTTCTTCTTGAGAGCTTTATTTTTATTTTGTGTCGCACATGAACTTAGAACCAAGGTTCCTATAAGAATTAAAATGATTCCTTTCATTTCTCTCTCCACTCTATTTGGATTACCTCTTTATTGTACTTATAATATAGGGGCATTTCAATAGGTAGAAGATTATATTCTCTTAAGAAATACCATGCTTTCGAAGTGTTTCGTTCCCGGGAAGAAATCGAGCATGAAGACCCTTTCGAGTTTGTAGTTTTCAAGTACACCTCTTAGGTCTCGAGCAAGAGATTGAGGGTTACAGCTCACGTAGATAATCTCTTTAGGTTTAAGCTCGTCCGTATATTTAAGTAAATCCTTGAAACCGCTTCTAGGAGGGTCTACCATGAGTAGGTCTGGAGATTTTTCTATTAATGGAGTTAGTTGAGAGAGGGAGTTCTCGTCGAATAAATTTATTCTTTTATAAGTTTGAAACTCACTTTTAAGCTTAATAAATTTATCTGGAGTTGCATCAACGACGAGAGTTTCAAACTTACAATTCTCTGTAAGGTTTCCATTTCCGCCAAATAGATCAAGAATAAATTTATTTTGATAATTAATTTGAGCAAATTTTTCCTCTATATGTGCCAAGAGAAGGTCGTTCATTGGCTTGTTAACCTGAGAGAAGCCTTCAAATGCATACCTCTCATTGGCGTGTACGCTAGTCTCTCCATTCTTATTGTATACTTCAATATGGCCTTGCTTCTTATGAGAAGCATACTGTTTCCATGATTGGTCTTTATATAATTTAGAAACTACCTCTTTGACCTGCTGATCGGGGAGTAGGCAATTTGGCACTTCCAGAATTTCGTTATCTTTTTGCGATTTAAATCCTAGCTTTCCTATTTTTGTGTCGTAGTGGAGCTGAACTCTATTTCTATACGAGAAGCGTGACTCAGAATTTAATATAGTTAATTTGTCGCTTATTTCGATTCTATGTTGGCGTTCAAAAATATCCAACATGGCATTCTTTTTTAAACTAATTTCATTTTCGTAGTTCGTGTGTAGATAGTGACATCCCCCGCATTTTTGATAATGCGGACAGTCGGGATCAATTCTGTCTGGACTTACTTTTGTTAAGTTTTGCAGTGAGGCGAAAGAGACTTTCTTCTTGCTTGCCGTTATTTCTGCAATTCCTTCTTCCCCAGGCAGAGTTTTTGGGATAAATACAATTTTTCCCTCTTCTTTACTGACTCCTTGACCGAGTGAGTCTAGAGATTGAACCTTAAACTGGACTATTTCATTTCGTTTTTTTTTATTCATGGGAAAAATCTTACAAATATCTCTTAGTGGAAATTAATAATATCATTACTATATGGGCCAATTACTACAAAAACTTTCATTTTTATTAGAACTGTTCTTCAATGGAAGTTTTATACTCATATATTCACTTTATACCAATGGAAAAATTCCATCTACCTGGAACGAAAAGTTCATAGGTAATACTCTGGATATGATTGTATGGATGGTTCCAGTTGTAATTGGAATGAGTGTAATTAGCAATGTCTTTGAATCTAAAACACCTGAAGACTTTATTAGAAAATACTCCTTCTCATTATTAGTATTCCTCCCAACCTTAATAACGTGGGGAGATATGGAGTTCACTTTCTTGCTCGCGGCGGCCCACTTACTCTCGACAGTATTGTCTTTATACGATGAAGATGGAAGTTCCAAGAAAGAGGTAAGTGCAGAAAGTAAGTTCACTAACTTCTTTAAGCATATAAAACTAAGTTCGGCTCAACTTGTTCTTCTTACCTTTTTAGGGGTAATTCTAACTGGAACATTTATCTTGATGTTGCCAGTATCTGCCGCAGAAGGGAAGACCATTGGCTTTATAGATGCGCTGTTTATGGCCACCTCCGCCACCTGTGTGACCGGCCTGTCGACGCTCTCTTTAAATGAATACTTTAGTATTTTTGGTCAAGTTGTAGTTCTTGTTCTTATTCAAATTGGTGGTCTATCTATTATGACTCTCTATTCTTCAATGGCGATTCTACTGGGTCGCTCAATGAAGATGAAAGATAGAATTGTAATGCAAGATCTCTTGGATGTATCATCGCTAGAAGAGCTCTTTGCGATGATTATAAATATTGTAAAGTACACATTCTTCATCGAGCTATGGGGAGGAATTGTATTAACAATTGCCTTCACTTTTGATGGCTTTGAATTTGGAAAGGCGATTTACTATGGTTTCTTTCATAGTATTTCTGCATTTTGTAATGCTGGTTTTGCTCTCTTTGATAACTCTCTTGAGAACTATGCAACAAGTCCACTTGTCCATGGAACGATATCCGTACTTATCGTACTTGGTGGTATTGGGTTTATTGCGCTCAAAGAACTTAAAGAAGTTGTAACGAGAGAAAAGACAATCGTTCGTTTGGGAATGCACACAAAAATCGTTCTTATAACAACTGCTGTACTTATAGTTGGTGGCGCGATCTTTATTTTCTTTGGAGAGTTCCTCGGTGCACTCGATGGATATACCTTGTGGGAGAAGATACAAATCTCTAGTTTCCAGTCGATAACCTTAAGAACAGCAGGGTTTAATACGATCCCATTAACCCACTTAAATAAATATACCCTCTATGTAATGACGATGTTTATGTTCATTGGTGGTTCTCCTGGGTCGACTGCTGGTGGGGTTAAGACGACGACTCTTGCAATTCTAATTCAGTCAATTATGTCTACACTTAAAGGTGATAAGAATGTTCGAATTTTAGATAGAACTATTCCTTCTCCATTAGTTGTAAGAGCAACTGCGCTGATGTTTATATCAATTTTAATTACCAGTTTCTTTATATTCTTAATGATGAAATTAGAGCCAGATCAAGACTTCCTAACTCTCTTCTTCGAAGCTATTAGTGCTTCAGGGACTGTTGGATTATCCCTTGGTGTTACACAATATCTCTCCGTAATGGGGAAGTTTGCTGTGGCGATGCTCATGCTGGTCGGAAGGATTGGACCTCTGACCTTGATTCTTGCCATTGGTGAGAGACAAAAAAGCTCAGGTAAATTTGACTATCCAGACGGTCGTATTATGATCGGTTAGAATTTATGTATGTGATATTAAAAGGATTAATATGCTTGTAGCAATTATTGGATTAGGTACATTTGGAGCAAAGACAGCTGTTCGCCTTTACGAAAAAGGTGCAGAGGTTATTGCGATAGATAAGAATATTGAGCTTGTTGAAAAGATTAAGGATAGAGTTACACATGCGGTTTCGCTTGATGTAACAGATGAGAGATCTTTGCGTTCAGTTAATATTTCCGATGTTGATGTTGCCGTAGTTGCGATTGGTGATCATATTGAGATGAGTATCATGGCCGTTTCAATGCTTAGACGTTTAGGTGTTGGTAGAGTAATTGCCCGTGCAACATCAGGTCTACATGAGCACGTACTTCATGAAATTGGTGCCTCTGAAATTATTAAAGTTGAGGAAGAGATGGGGGAGATTATGGCCTCCAAGATTATCGCACCTCACGTACTGCAAAGATATAACTTCGCTGCTGGTTACTCAATTGTTGAGATTGAGCTAGGTCAAAAGTTTGAGGGAAAGACTTTAGTAGAATCAAAAATTAGACAAAATTACTCATTAAATATTGTAGCTCTACAAAAGAAGGTTCCATATATTGCTGAGGATGGAAAATCTGCTTATAGAAAAGAGATTAACGATTGTCCTATGCCTATGGATGTCATTGAGTCAGATGACATCGTTGTTTTAGTAGGTAGTGAGAGTAATTTTAATAAACTTTTTGCTGACTTGGCAGAGGGGTAGACGTTGAATTTATCACTTAGAAATAGAGTAGCGACGAGTTTCTTATTAGCAGCAGTTGTTGTTATCGTTCTCTCTTTTATCGTATTTCACCATTTAAATTCTCTTAATAAAGAGATTGAATCTATTACGGTAAAGTCGAATAAAGTTTCTCTTTTAACTGATGAAATTAGAATTTCAGCAGTATCAATTCTTAAGTATCAAAGAAGGGTTCTAACAAGAAAGCCAACGCCTGAGCTAATTGAAAAAATCCTTAACCTTTGTGAGAGTTTTACTTCTCAGTTGCAGAGACTAGATACCTTATATCGAGAACCCGAGGTGAAGAAGATTGTTGGGCAAATGCTCTCCTATGTCGACTCCTTAAAGGTTATTCTCGGCAAGGCCTCGCTGTTTCATCGGGATAATATTGGTATGACCAGTATTGGAGATCTCGCAGATAAAATTTTAGAATCATTTTCAGAGTTTCAAGATATTCAATTCTATCAGAACGTCGAACGTGACAAGAAGATGAAGAAGATTATTAATGAGACAAAAAGAAAGATGATGATTACTTTGATCATCGCTTTTCTTTGGACAATTATTCTAGGTCTCGTTATCCCTGGAAAGATTGCTCTTCCATTTAAGAAGATTAAGGACGCTATTCGAGAACTTCAAGACTGTAACTTTGATGTTTCCATCTACTATTCACAGGATGATGAGATTGGTGAGATCGCCCGTGAGATGAATAAAATGATTCATTCATTCAAGGTCTTTGAAGAGTTAAGGGCCGATAGAATTGCTGTTGAAAATAGAAAATTCGATGTTCTTGCAAATATGGTAAAGAGGCCAGTTCTTCTTGCAAATGCTAAAGGTGAGCTAATCTACCTTAATAATAAGGTTTATTCTCTCTTACAGGTTCAGTCAGAGGATTGTATTGGTAAAGTAATGACGGATACAGTCATCCCACAATGTATTATAGATACTTATCAGTTAGCGATTAAGCGCCGTTCAAAAATTGAAAACCAAGAAATTGCGATTGAAAAAAAGGAAGAGGCGAAGAAGTCCGAAAAAGAACTTGGGGATAAGATTTCTCATAAGGTCGATATCGAGGGTGAAGACGCCGATAATGTAGAAGAAGTTCAAAAAGTTATCGAGTATGTCTATCAAGGATATGCTTCGGTAATTCCAATTCGTGGTAAGGAATCCTCTCTGGATTACTACCTGATGGTAATGTCTAAAGAAGTTCATACCGTATAATAAAAGGCTCCTTATGGGAGCCTTCTTTGTTTTAATGCGTAGAGTTGTCATGATTTATATTTATATAGTGAATAAAACGCATTGTGCATCTTGTTGAATACCCGAAATTAATAGAGGAAGGCCTGCGAAGTATGCTAGAATCCATAGGTTAAATGGAGATAAATTCGTATGATAGATAAGAAGTACATTCGTAACTTTTCAATTATTGCCCACATTGATCATGGTAAATCGACTTTAGCCGATCGAATCATTGAGAAAACAGGAGCGATTACTGATCGTGAGAAACAAGATCGTATTTTAGATAATATGGACCTTGAAAAAGAAAGAGGGATCACGATTAAGGCCCAAACTGTTCGCTTAGAATATAAGGGAAAAGATGGTGAAACTTACTATCTCAATATTATCGATACTCCAGGTCACGTTGACTTTGCTTATGAGGTAAGTCGCTCGCTAGCTTCTTGTGACGGAGCACTTCTTGTTGTTGATGCTTCTCAAGGTGTTGAAGCGCAAACTCTTGCAAACGTATACATGGCAATTGAAAATGACTTAGAAATTATGCCTGTCCTTAACAAGGTTGACCTTCCTCATGCAGATGCTCCAAGAGTAAAGCAAGAGATTGAAGATATTATTGGTATTGATGCTATAGAGGCCGATGAGGTTTCGGCAAAGTCTGGTCTTGGTGTTGAAGACCTACTTGAGTCTATTGTAGAAACAATTCCTTCTCCAACTGGTGATCCTGATAATGACCTTCAAGGTCTTATATTTGATTCATGGTTTGATCAGTATCAAGGGGTAATCTTCTTATTAAGAATGGTTGAAGGAACTCTAAAAACTAAAGATAAAATTTATCTGAAAAACTCAGATCAAGAATATGAAGTATTAAAGCTTGCAGTTAACACTCCTTTCTTTACTGAGGTTAAATCACTCGGTGCTGGAGAAGTTGGAATGGTTATCTGTGGGATTAAAAATATCCGTGAAATTAAAGTAGGGGATACAATCGTAAGTTCTAAGAAGAAAGACACTCCTGACCTTGATGGTTATGAAGAAGTGAAGCCAATGGTTTTCTGTGGTGTTTTCCCTGTTGATTCTACGGACTACGAAGTCCTAAAAGACGCATTGGAGAAACTCGCTTTAAATGACTCTTCTTTTACATATGAGCCAGAAACATCTCAGGCACTAGGGTTTGGATTCCGTTGCGGTTTCTTAGGTCTTCTTCATATGAATATAATTCAAGAGAGATTAGAGAGAGAGTTTGGGCTTAATCTTATTTCGACGGCACCTTCTGTTGCTTATAAAGTTCAGCAAACTGATGGTGAGATTATTGATGTAGAAAACCCGTCAGAAATGCCAGATGTATCAAAAATTGAAGAAATTACTGAGCCAGTAGTAAATATCTCGATCCACGTTCCAAATGAATATGTTGGAAAAATTATTCGTCTTTGCGAAGAGAAGCGTGGAATCCAAACAGATATGAAATATATCACAGAGGATAGAGTACAAATTATGTACGACCTTCCTTTAAGTGAGATGGTCTTTGACTTCTACGATAGACTTAAGAGTATGACGAAAGGTTATGCTTCAATGGACTATGAATTTAAAGGTTACCAAGCATCTAAACTTGTAAAAGTTGATGTTCTTTTAAATGGAGAAGCGGTAGATGCTCTTTCAATTATTTGTCACAATGATAATGCATTCTATAAAGGTCGTGATTTAGTTGGAAGACTAAGAAAAATTATCGATCGTCAGCAATTTGATATTGCCATACAAGCTGCAATTGGTGCTAAAATTGTAGCTAGAGAAACAGTTAAAGCTCTTAGAAAGAACGTTCTTGCTAAATGTTATGGTGGGGATGTTTCACGTAAGAGAAAACTTCTTGAGAAGCAAAAAGAAGGTAAGAAGAGAATGAAGATGGTAGGATCTGTTGAGGTCCCTCAGGAAGCATTCTTAGCCGTTCTTAGCGTTGATGAAGATTAATAAAAATTAGAGGAAGCATGGATAAGCTTTTTAGTATTTTAAATACTGCCATTGATAAATTTTCAAGTCATGAGCACCTAGATAATATTCTTGTTGCGAAAGATGAGTACTTTGAATTAACTGGCAACCTTTCAGATGTTGATGAAGACTATGAAAGTAGAATGAATGGTTTTAACTACTGGTATTTAACTCAAAGAGATGCCTCTGCGGGAACCCTATTGGAGAGTTTCTTAGATGTCTCAGACACGACGAGTGACATAAAAGATGCCTTGTTAAATATCAATCATTCTTTATTTGAATACAAGGGTCTTAGTTTCACTAAGAAGCATACGTTTAAAGATATTCTTCATGATAAGAAATTTCATATACCGCAAGATAAGTTTCATCTTCAGTTAGTTAAAGATGATATCTTTATTGCGAGAACTATAGAACTTGAAGGAGAAGTACACCTTCTCAATGATATATCAGTACTTCCACAAGATGTGAGATCTATCCTAGTTAAAGAGTCTAAAAAAGTTAGAAAGCTAAAAGATAAGGCAAGGGACTTACAGTTTCTAATGGCCGTTGAAAAGCTTAAGACAAAGTGGCGCAGATATGGCCACATTGATCCAAAGAAAATTTTTAAATTTGATTTCTAAGCTTCGGCTTTTTGTTCAAAGTTCTCGGCTTCTTTAATACTGTGTTTCTTTCCAATAATTAAATATGGAATAACACCTAGTAAGTTTATAAGAATTAGGCAGAGAAAGTAGAGATTAAAGAGTGAAGCACCACCTGAAACACCAACAATATTAAAAAGTTTATCAAATATTGCATGACCTACACCTGCACCAGAAGGGGCAATAGGTACAGCGGTCGCTAAGAGTCCCATTGGGATGAAACCAAAAGCTTGCCCTAGGCTAATTTCTTTTCCATAGAATGGACTTGTAAGAATCCAGAAGGCCATAATTCCAAAAAATTGAGTCATTATGCTTAAGGCGACACATGACAATGTTGTTTTTGTGTACTGACCAAATAACCATACTTGCTCAAAAGTATTGGCCGCCTTATTTCCTAGAAGAGGAATTAGCTTAATTAAACCTATAATTTTGTCTTGAATTTTCTTTGGAAGAAAAAGACCAATAAGAAAGAATACTGCTCCAGCAAAGAGTAGAAAGTTGGTATGGAGTAAGATTTTAACATCTGGAGATATTGCAACTAGGCCATCGTAGTTAAGTGCCGAAATAACACCTGTTAAGAATAGAAGTCCACATAGACCAAAGACTCTGTCCATAACGATTGATGTCAGAAGGAAGGTCTTTGAAAAGTTCTTATCGATGTCTTTAACGTAAAGAAGTTTTAAAACATCTCCAGTAACAATTCCAGGTAAGAAGGTACTAAAGAAGAGTCCAATCCAGTTAATGGGAAGGATTTTAGTAAACTTTAATTTAGCTGAGGTTTTAAGCTCTAGAATTAGCTTCCAGCGAAATGAAGTTATTGATGTTGTGCACACAAGAAAGAGTAGGCCATATGCTAGGTTTGGACCAGAGTTGAGAAGGTCATTAAGAAGGTTGAAATCAAGTTTACCACTTGAGACTAACCAAAAAATAATACCAACAGCAAAAAATACTTTAAATGACGCAGCGACCATTACTTAATTTCCTTGTATATAAAGACTTAAAACTTAACACAGATGGTGGTATTGTAGAAGGGCTTAAAATTTATTGAAAGGATTTAATATGAAAATTTCGGTTATTGGAACTGGTTATGTTGGTCTCGTTAGTGGGACATGTTTTTCTGAAATAGGACATGAAGTTACATGTATTGATATTGATGAGAGTAAAGTTGAAATGCTTAAGAATGGAGAGTCTCCAATATATGAGCCAGGACTTAATGACTTACTAGATAGAAATATAAAGTCGGGAAGACTTCACTTTTCTGTGGGACTAGATTCTATTAAAGATTCAAAGTCTATTTTTCTAGCTGTTGGAACACCATCAGGTGATGATGGAAGTGCTGATCTAACTTATCTTTTTAAAGCTGCTGAAGATGTAGCAAAGAATATATCTGATGATGCAATTATCGTTATCAAGTCAACTGTTCCAGTAGGGACTTGTAACAAGGTAAGGGAGATAATTTCTGCTACAACATCTAAGAGATTTCATATCGTAAATAACCCAGAATTTCTTAAAGAAGGTTCTGCAATTGAAGACTTTATGAGGCCAGATAGAGTAGTTATTGGTCATGATAATGATCATGCTGCAGATGCTATGCATGAGCTATATGAGCCTCTTGTTAAACAAGGTAACCCAATTTATATGATGTCAAATCTTTCGGCAGAGATGACTAAGTACGCAGGAAACTGTTTCTTAGCTACAAAGATTTCTTTTATTAACGATATTGCAAAGCTTTGTGACATCGTTGGTGCAGATATCAATGAAGTTAGAAAAGGTATTTCTAGTGATAAGAGGATTGGGCAACACTTCTTATATCCAGGTCCTGGATATGGAGGAAGCTGTTTTCCAAAAGACGTTAAAGCACTACTTTACACGGCTAAGGAAAATGGAACTGAGCTTAGAATTGTTCAGTCGACTGAAGATGTAAATGATGATCAGAAAGTTTATATGTTTGATAAAATCAATAAGCACTTTGGTGGAGAGTTAAAAGGTAAGACCTTTGCATTTTGGGGAGCAGCATTTAAAGCTAATACTGATGATGTTAGAGATTCACCTGCAATTAAAATGGCACAGTGTTTAATTGATGCAGGTGCAACAGTAAACTTCTTTGATCCTGTTGCTTCTGACAACTATATGAAAGTAATGGGTGAGAAATATGCACCTTCCCTAAAAGCATTTGAAAATAAGTATGACTGTTTAAATGGAACAGACGCCCTTGTTACAATGACAGAGTGGAGAGAGTTTAGTTTCCCTGACTTTGAAGAAATTAAATCAAGATTAAATGACAACCTTATCTTTGATGGAAGAAATTTATTTAAGACTTCTAAAGTTAAAGAACTTGGTTTCACTTACTATGCAATTGGTAAGAGAATATAGATTATGTCAAAGCTGAAGATTGGAGTCATTCAATTAACATCAGTTCTAGATTACAAAAGTAATCTTTCAAAAATACAAAAATATATAGAAGACGCAAAGGGAGAAGGGGCCAAGGCCATATTTCTCCCTGAGTGTTTTTACTCTCTTTCTGATGGGAGTAAACCTAGTCCGTACCTTGTCGAAAAAGATAATGAGCATTTTGAAAATGTAAGACAACTTGCAGTTAGAAATTCTGTTTATTTAATTGGTGGTACGGTTGCCTATAATGAAAATGGGAATGTCTTGAATAAGGCATTAAACTTTGATCCAAACGGAAATCTATTAGCAGACTACGATAAGATAAATCTCTTTGCCTGTGACATCCTTTCTAAAGATGGAACTCGAAAGCAAGTAGATGAAGGTATCATTTATACAAGTGGATCGACTCCTCAAATAATAGAGATCGAAGGTTTTAAAATTGGTTTAGCGATTTGCTTTGACCTAAGATTTTCAAACCTCTTACTTCATTATTACCGAGAAAATGTTGATCTGATTACTTTTCCTGCGGCCTTTACTGTTCCAACAGGAAGAGCTCATTGGCATACCCTTTTAAGAGCACGTGCAATTGAGGGGCAATGCTATGTTGTTGCTGCCGGACAATGGGGACAGAATCATTCTAATGTTAGAACCTATGGTCATTCCCTTGCAGTAAATCCATGGGGAGAAGTTATGGAAGATGCAAAAGATGGTGAAGGATATTTTGTAGTTGAGTTAAGCCGAGATGAACTCAATGAATTTGGTTCTCGAATGATTATTAATCAATCTAAAAATTATTAGACTTACTTTTGTCCAGAGGTCTTACTTATTTCTGCAAAAAGGTTCGCAGCGATAACGGGTTTTTTCACATATCCGGCGGCGCCATTTTGAAGAGCACGACTAATATCTTCTTCATTAAGATTTCCTGAAACCATAATTACTGGAAGATTCACAAACTCAGGGATCTCTTTAACTTTTTGCAAGAAGTGCATCCCATTTAGCTTCGGCATATTCCAATCAAGTAGAATTAGCTGAATATGGTCACTTATATTTCTCGAAGTTATCATCGCAGAAAGAGCATCTGCACCATTGTCTACAATTTGAACCTTTTTAAAACCCTTCTTTCTTAGGATTAATTTTAGCTGCTTTGTCACTATTGGACAGTCATCTACAACGAGAATATGGAGATTTGGGCTTACTTTCATAGATAGAATTATACCAAAATATGCGATGTAAGCACCTGTTTTAATAAAAGTATTGACGAAAAAACTCGGTTTTTGCATGAAAAAGCCGATAAGGGAGTAAGATATAAATAGGAGATAGTTATGGAAGTATACTTTCTTGCAGCAGTTTTGGCCCTCGCTATTGGCGGAGGTGTTATTTATTCATTCTTAAACATGGTTGATAAAGAGGATGGGTTTAATAAAGGCTCTCACATAGATCTTCTTCCCCACGAGAAAGATTTTTCTCATAGGGACGCTGAGCTAGAAGAAGAGAAGCATTCTGCTTAATTACATGTATGGGTTTTCACCCGACTCATGGTCTGTGAGGTCGACAATTTCTTCGATCTCTGGAAACTTTTGTTGAATTAACCTTTGAATTCCGTCTTTAACTGTTGCTGATGAGCTTGTACATCCTTGGCAACCGCCTTGAAGTCTTATAAAAAGCTTATTGTTGTCGATATCTACAACTTCAACATTTCCGCCATGTGCAGCAAGTGCTGGTCGTACTTGTTCGTCTAATATGGCCTCAACTTGTCTGATCATAAAATTCCCTTATTTGTATAGGCTTGTTATTTTATATTATACTCTAATTTAGATTACCGATAAGTAAATATAACCTAAAAGGTAAATTGTCTAGGATCCCAAATGAACGTGTTAGTAGTTGATGACGAAAAAGATTTAGCAGATATGTTAGAAGAAGAGATTGAGTCGCGCTTTATGTGCCGAGTTGATACAGCTTCCAATGGATTAGATGCATTTATAATGTGTCAAAAGCACCCTTATGACTTGATTATTTCTGATCATGAAATGCCAATTATGAAAGGTTCTGCCCTTATTATCGGAATTAGAACGAGAGAGAACTTGAATCAAAAAACACCAATCTTCATGGTGACAGCTTTTTCTGCGGATGGATTAGATTCTCTGCCGGAACTTGATGGTGTTACTTTCTTTAAAAAACCTTTTAAAATGGAAGAGTTCTTAAGAAGTATTGGAAAAATAATAGCGTAATTACATTAGTTGGTTGAGGTGGCCTAGTAGAGCAAAAGAGGCAATTTCAACCCTAAGAATCGACGGGCTCAATTTAACTTCTTGATAACCTTTATCCTTAAATGATTGAACTTCTGCTTCTGTCCAACCTCTTTCTGGACCTATAGCAAAAATAGAGTCTTTACTAATATCAATGGAAATATCTTTTATATGCTTGTCTGCGTATGGAGAAAGAATATATTTTTGGGCAGTACTTGGAAGGTTTAATTGACTATAGAAGGTTTCAACTTCCAAATTTGGATCTTTAAAGAAAACTGCACTTTGTGAAAGACCAAGTCTTGTCAGCTTTTTGTATTCATCATTCTTATATAATTTTGATTGAAGGTAGCTCTTTTCTGAAAGTTCTCCCTTCATAATATGAAAACTGGAAATTCCAAGACTGCTACCGTGCTCAAGAACCTTCTTCATTGTAGGAGGTCTTGAGGCCCCAATAATAAAATGGATCGGAAATGAGAGCCCTGCTTTATTATCAATTATCTTTAACTCCACCTTGTCACTAATCCCTGAGACTTTTGCCGTAGCGAGTCCTTGGTTTAAAATCGTAACCTTTAAAGTATCACCGACTTGTATATTTACAATCTCTTGTAAGTGCTTCGTCGCAGCTTGATCAAGAAGATACTTATTCTCAGAAACAAGGTCAGAATTTGATAGAATTACGGAGTTCATTTTGTAAATCCAGTAAGTTAAAGAACTCTTGGAAGTTCTATATTGCATATAAATGCTTATGAACTTTAAAACAGCTTTAGGCGAAATAGTCAAGAATCAAGCATCGTTTACACTTTTCACTGCACCAATGGGCTGGGGTAAAACACGTCTGGTTTGGGAGCTATTAGAAGAGAATCGCAAGATCATATTTATTTGCCCTTTAAGATCAATTGTTGATGAGCTTAGCTCTAGGGAGAACTCCATTGCGCTTGGTGGAGGTGATCGCAGTCGAGCAATTAAGCAGTTTTATCAACAGGATAAGTCTGTACTTGTATCAACAGTTGAGTCTTTTCCCTGGGAGCAGGTGGATAATATAATTGAAGATTGTAACCCGCTGTTTGTCTTAGATGAGTTTCACTTGTTCTACGAATGGGGAGAAACTTTCAGACCTCATCTCTATGAAATGTTTCGCTACTTAGTATTAGCTAGAGCGAGAATTTTTGCACTTACTGCAACCTTTGAAGAACAGGTTAAAGAGAAATTAGTAAATGATTTAAAGCTAAATGACCTTTCAAGTTACTTTATCGATATTGGAAATTTTCAACTAAGAACTGACCCTAGTCGCGTTTTTGATATTCGGGATAAGAAGACTGTTGAAGATATTTTTCTATGTCATTGTTATCTGTACAGGAGAGGGAGAATACTCATATTTGTAAGAACAAGAAGAGAAGCCAGGGAGTGGAAGAGAAAACTGCTTAAAATGGGGCATAGCTGCTCAATTTGTCTGGGAGGAGAAGTTAGGGATTTTATAAAAGATGAATACATAGATAAGAAGAGAATAGTTATTGCGACAAGTGCATTAAGTCATGGAGTTAACTTGCGAAATATACGTCGAGTCTTTCTAACTTATGAACCGGCCGAGTTTATGAAGGCGCAAATGATTGGACGTGGAGGACGTTTTGGAGAGTCATTTAAAGTTTATCAGTTGGCAAATAACTTGATAGAATCTAGCTTCATCAGTATCTGCTTAAATAGAGTTCGCTCTTTTATTTACCAGAATACAGTTCAAGCATTAGGGTATATTTTTTGAATACAGTTGAAGGAATCCTTATTAATAAGTACCCATATCAAGACAAGCACTTGATTGGTCATCTCTTATTGAGAAATGGAATGGTCTTAACTGTGCTCTTCTTTGGAGGTCAGGGAGGAGGAAAGAAGACTAAGAGTTCTATTCTACAAATAGGCTATCTCTTTAAAGTTGTTCTTTCTCAATCTAAGAAAGTTAGCTTTGAGATGTTAAATGCTAAAGAGTACTCAGAGAAATGGTTTCATAAGAAACTCGCTTCCCATCCTCGAGCATTTTACTTACTTTGTTTTTATAGTGAACTAATCTCTAAGTTCTCTCCGAAGGTATCGGAACATGATGACCTCGATCTTGATGGTGAGGTACATGGGGGATTATTTCGTCTTCTCAGTAATGGAATTTTTCAACTTGAGAAATCTGTTGTCGAAGAAAGCTACTCACATTACGACTCCTTATTTATATTTTTGGTAAAAGCACTTGTTGAACTTGGAATATTTCCACGAACTGAAAACTGCTCAATATCAGGAAGTAAAATAGAGGACTCTTCAAAAATAATTCTTATTCCAAGTAATGGAGGATTTGCTTTTCACTCCATGGTTGAGGCCGAGGTACAGCGTCTCACAGACGGAGAAACTGGTCAGATAATAAGAAAGGCAATACTAGAGGTTGCAGCAGCTAAGTATGGAGAGATAAGTACCATAGAAGGACTAAACTCTGATTGCTGTAAAGAGTTACTCGAGTATATTTGTTTCCAGCAAAATATCAATATTCGTGACTTTAAAACAGCATCCATGATTTTCTAGCAGCTACTTTCTTTACGACAGAGAAGTCTTTAAGGTATGATGCCACAATGTGGCATTTAATCAGAAACTATTTATATCCTTATATACATCCGTACAGACTTAGAGTTGCAGCGGCAATTGTACTTTCATTCTTATTGGCCGGTATCGCGGCAGCACAAGTAAGACTGATTCAACCTATTTTTGATAATGGAATAAACCCAGAATCTTCTTTTGACGACATTCTAAAACTAGCTGGAATGTTGCTAGCACTGGGACTTCTTAACTTTCCAGCAAGATTCTTTCATTTTTACTGGATCAGACATGTTGTTTTAAAAGCAACGTGCTCAATTCAGCAAGATCTCTTTAATAAAATTCAAAAGCTTCCTGTTAGCTACTTTACTCAAAGTAAGCAGGGGAATGTTATATCTGCACTTGTTAATGATACTCATATTTTTTCAAGTGGCTTTAGAGCAAGTATCGACCTTATTCGTGAGCCTTTAAAAGCAATGGCGTACCTGGGAATGGCCTTTTACTATGATTGGCAACTTACTCTAGTTATTTTTGTTGTAGCTCCATTTCTTGCACTTATATTCAATGTCAGTGGAAAGAAAGTTAGAAAGAATCAAAGTGATGTTCAAAGAGAACAAGCTGAGCTTACACATAATATCTCTGAAGGGATTGGTGCTCAAAAGTTAACTAAGGCATTTAATTTACAAAGCTATGTTTCTGGAAGATTTAAGAAAGCTCAAGACAAATACTTTGATGCCCAGATGAGAACAACGTTCATCGAAGAGATTGCACACCCTCTTGTTGAGGTTGTTGGATCGATCGCATTTGTTATCGTTATTATTTTTGCATATCACCGTGTAGTTGAAGCAGGACTTACTAAAGGTACTTTCGTTGGTTTTATAGCAGCTTTAGCACTCTTTATGGACCCTATGAGAAAGTTCTCTCAGGCCAATGTGAAGTTATCTCAATCGCGTGCAGCAGCGGAGAGAATTTTTAAAATGCTTGATTTTAAAGATGAGATTGATAATGGAGCTCAAGAAATTGAGACTCTTAAAGATAAGATTGTAATTAAGGACCTTGATTTTTCTTATGGAGATAATCAGGTGCTGAGAAAGCTATCTCTCGAAATACCCAAGGGAAAGAAGGTTGCTCTTGTAGGTCTCTCTGGCTCCGGAAAATCAACTTTAATTAACTTATTACTAGGCCTTTATCCTGTAGCCAAAGGGTCTATCGTTATTGATGGAAAAGACCTTGCTGATATTAAGCTGAAGTCTTTAAGAGATTTATTTGGACTTGTTAGTCAGGATATTTTTCTCTTTCACGACACTATAAATGAAAACTTGAAACTTGGTAGAGAGTTTGGAGCTAAGAACTTGCAGCATGCTTTAGATGTAGCCTACGCTTCTGAGTATATCAATGACCTTCCAGAGAAAGAAGAGACTATTGTTGGTGATAGGGGAGCGAGACTTTCTGGAGGTCAACAACAACGACTTACAATAGCTAGGGCCTTCCTACAAAACACTGATGTTCTTCTCTTTGATGAGGCGACTTCGGCCCTTGATAATGAGTCTGAAAAAATTGTTCAAAAGGCGCTAGAGTCTATAGCTGGAGATAAGACTGTTGTCGCTGTTGCTCACAGGCTAACGACCATTCAAAACTATGATCATATTTATGTCTTTAAAGAAGGCCAGGTCATTGAAGACGGAAGCCACAGTGCTCTTCTTGCTAAGAATGGAGAGTATAAGAAGCTCTATGAGCTGAGTATGTCATAAGCTAAGTATTTGAAATAATTTATTAGAGCAATCTTTTAAATATTAATTATTGTTAAGCTGGTTTCTAGACTTCATAATATCCTTTACAGTATTATGATACATAAATTTCGCGACGCAAGATATATTGAAATACCATCTTTTTTGAATTCTCTAATGAATGAAGAAAAGAATATTACTCTTTGGCAAGTGCTGGAGAGTGGTAAGAGAGTTGTTCGAAGTGTGAAGGTTATCCATTTAAATCTTCAAAAGCGATTCTTCGTATGCCGGTTAAATGATCTTAAAACACCTTATATTCCAGAATTTGATAAGCCATTCTATGTTGCAAATGTTGAAGACCAGGACTTCTGCTTTAAGTGTGAGCTTTCTGGTACAAAGAATGGAAAAATAAAACTGAAAATACCTATAACTGCTCAACTAGTAGAGCACAGACAAAAGCCAAGACTTGAGGTGAAGTATAGCTCTAATAAACGCTGTCGAGTTGCTGTAAATGCCTATCTCGACCTTGTAAATGAAGAAGAGTATCGTATTGTAGATATTTCCAGAGATGGACTAGGACTCGTTTTAAATGCTGGTCAGCTGACTAGAATTAAAGAAGGGGCCACTGTTCGATTACTTGATGTCGATGGTGTGGGTAACAGAAAACTAGAAGGACTTGTTAAATATATCAGAAAGCAGAAGGTTAAGGAGAAGGGATCTCCTGTTAATCTCTTTCGCTGCGGTATTAAATTTGACGGTGAGATTAAAAGCTTTCTCTTTGATTCATTCAATTAACTTCAAAAAAAAGCCCCTCAGTGAGGGGCCCTTTTATATCTTTTTTTACTTTTTACAAGATGCTGTTTTCGCGAACATGAATTGTTTTTCAAGTCTTTGAATTTTCTCTCCAGTAATAGTGTAGTTAAGAGTTAGTCCACAAGACTTTGCTTCATCATAAACACGTTTGAAAACATATTTGTTTTTGAAAGCAACTCTTCCGAAGTCTGCGTAAGCTTTAACAAACTTCTTGTTATTCTTACCGTAGAACTTCTTCATTTCATTAACTCTTTTAAACATTTTAGAAAGGTCAGCTTTTACATCAGCATTCTTCTCTCTAATACATCTCTTACTCTTCTTACAGTCATACTTTACTTGTGCCATAAGGTCGTACTTGAAGTCATTTACATTTAACTCCATTAAGTGCTCTGTGTAGGCCTTAGAGAAGTTAATCTTCATATCAATCTTAGTGTATTTAAGCTTTCCTTTTGTTTGAGGAACGATAACTGGTAGTTCTTCATAAAGGTAAGTCTTGTTAACAAGTCTTCTAACTGCTCTTTTAAGTTTCTTAGCTGTTCCGTTGTTCGTTTCGTAAGACCATACAAATGTTCCTTTTGTATCGTAGAACTTCTTGTCATCAAGAGTTGTCTCAGTAACACCAGCATAGAATGCTTTGATTGCATTTCTTTCTTTAGATCCTAAGTTAGAGCTTGTTCCACTTGAGTAGATACCATACTCACTCTTAATTTCTGCACCTGTTGCATGAACAGTTGTATTTGAAAGTTCGTAAAACTTACCAGTGTTATAATTCCATGATGCTAATTGAACAAATGGAGTTGAAAGACCTAAGTTAAATGCGCTTCCCGAAAGAGATGATGTTGAAGAAGTAACTTCTTCTACTCTTGGGTCTACAAGGTTAACCATATCTTGAACTAGAGTTAAGTTACCTTTAAGTACATCTTCATATACTTTGGCCATTTCATCATCAGAAAGATCCATTACATAAGAGAATGCAGTTCCTTCTTTTTTGATTTTAGAAACACCTGCACCTGTGAAGAATGCTCCAGTTGAAAGTGACATAGACTTAAGCTTAGATCTTGTAACTTCAACATATACTCTTGAATCATCAATTTTTTGAACAAATGTTTGGTACGTACCTTGAGATACTGCAGCAGTACTTACTGGGATAAGATCATACATACCACCTAGGCTGAACATGATTCCACCTTGAGTTTCGTAAGTAACACTATCTCCCATTTTCCATGAAGCAAGATCAGTTGCTTTGTATGGAATCTTCATAGACTTTTCAGTCTTAGTAATTCCTTCTTTTCCAAAAGCAATCTTCTTAAATAGAACCGAAGAACCTTTTGTTGGAGCAAGACCAATACCGTAGAAAGTATTAGCTAACTCACCATATCTATCACCAGCGTTAGGGTAGTTCCAGTTTCCTGAAACACCAAGTCCTAGAGTATAGTTTCTTTTCTTAGTAACCATGAATGCACCAGCATTATCTACATAAGAAAGAGTGTTAGATGGGTAAAGAGCTGATTCTAGAATCTCAACAGATTGAGAAGAGAATAGGTTAGTGAAGAAAAGTGGCTTAACACCAAATTTTGCAATTAACTCATCTTCATTGTTGTCACCAACATGGTTGTTACCAATGTTGTTATTTCCACGGTTGTTGTTACCGTTGTTATCATCACCAGAGTTGTCGTTACCAGCATTTCTGTCACCGATATTTCTATCACCTACGTTATCGTCACCAAGGTTAGCATTACCAGTATTTCTGTTACCAGTATTATAATCACCGTTGTTGTCGTTACCTAGGTTAGCATCACCAGTGTTTCTTCTTCCGTAGTTGTAGTTACCGATGTTTCTATTTCCATCATTGAAGTGACCTTGGTTTCTGTTTCCAATGTTTCCGTTACCAATATTTCTGTTACCGTCATTTCCAGAACCAGTGTTTCTGTTTCCTACGTTGAAGTCACCTTCGTTTCTATTACCTTGGTTACCAGTTCCAACGTTAGCGTTACCAACATTTCCGTTACCTTGATTTCTATTTCCTAGGTTGTGGTCACCTGTGTTTCTGTTACCGTTGTTGAAGTCACCAGTGTTAGCATTCCCAATATTTGCAAAACCTGTGTTTCTATCACCTACGTTAGCATTACCGTTGTTCCCATTTCCATTATTATGGTCACCTGTATTTCTGTGACCATAGTTTAGGTCACCAGTGTTTCCATTACCATTGTTATAATCACCAGTGTTTCTATCACCTAGGTTGTAGTCACCTTCATTATTGTTTCCACGGTTGCTATCACCAGTGTTTCCATTTCCGTAGTTGAATCCACCATCGTTTCTGTTTCCAATATTTGCAAAACCGTCATTACCGTTACCACGGTTAAATGCACCATTGTTGTTATTTCCACTGTTGGCAAAACCATCATTGTTATTACCATTGTTGAAAGTACCAGTGTTTCCATTTCCTGTGTTACGGTAACCATCATTTCTATTACCGTTATTGTAGTTACCAGTGTTGTTGTTTCCTAGGTTTGCATTTCCATCGTTACCATTACCAACGTTTCCATCACCTGTGTTTCTTGAACCTAGGTTATGTTCACCGTCGTTGTTGTTTCCGATATTATAAGCACCATCGTTTCCATTTCCAACATTGTGGTGTCCAATATTTCTGTTCCCAGTGTTATGGTCACCTTCGTTTCTATTTCCATGGTTGTTGTTACCAAGGTTAGCGTTACCAATATTGCTATTACCTTCGTTTCTATGACCTAGGTTATTGTCTCCAGTATTTCTGTGACCTACGTTACCGGCACCGTCGTTTCTGTTACCAATGTTGTGTGTACCAGTATTTCCGTTTCCAATATTAATTTCACCTTCGTTGTTATTACCAACTCCACCAAAACCAACATTATTATTTCCAAAGTTGTCTGTACCGTCGTTATTATTTCCAGTATTTCCCCAACCAGTGTTACCGTTTCCAGAGTTGTTGTTACCAGTGTTTCCATTTCCAGAGTTGTAGTCACCAGTGTTTCCATGACCTGAGTTATGGTCACCAGTATTTCCATTACCTGAGTTATGGTTAGAACCTTCATTGAAGTGAGGAGGTCCAAAACGTGGTCCATTAAATGGTCCGTCTTGTGCTACAGCACCAACGTTTCCACTACCTGAGTTGTAAGAACCTACGTTATTACTTCCAGAGTTATGATTTGATTGTGCGAATGGCCCACCACCGTTGTTATCTCCTGAGTTATTACTTGAGAATGTATTCCCATCACCAGAGTTGTTAGAACCAAAAGCGTTTCCGTTTCCAGCACTACCAGAACCAAAAGCATTGTTGTCACCAGAAAAGTTATTTCCAAGGAAGCTTCCTGAACCGGTATTTCCATTACTGTCTGCACCGTTGTTATTAGTGCTGTGACCATTTCCTACGTTGTTATTTCCAGAGTTTCTGTTTCCATTATTGTAATCACCAGTGTTTCTATTTCCACTGTTGTGATCACCACGGTTTACGTCACCGTTGTTATAGCTACCTCTGTTTCTGTTACCGTTGTTATAGTCACCAGAGTTTCTATTTCCGTTGTTGTTATCACCAGAGTTTACGCTACCATTGTTGTTGTTACCTCTGTTTCTGTTTCCGTTATTGTTGTCACCACGGTTTCTATTCCCGTTGTTATTATCGCCACTGTTTCTGTCGCCTTGATTATAATCACCTCGGTTGCTATCACCTTGGTTGAAGTCACCTCTGTTGTTGTCACCTTGGTTGTGGTGACCTGAGTTACCATCACCATTGTTAAAAGCGCCTGAGTTATTATCACCGTGGTTAGCAAAACCAGTGTTATTGCTACCGTGATTATAATCGTCAGAGTTGTTACTTCCGTTATTATAGTTTGCTGAGTTGTTATCACCTAAGTTTGAATGACCTGTGTTTCCAGATCCAAGGTTCATATCTCCAGCTTGTCTGTCATAAAAATCACGATTGTTAGCATTGTCACTAACTGTGTTGCTATTCATACCAGCTTGAGCACTAGTTCTCGCTAGGGATGGACCTGGACCGTCTTGGCCATCGCCAATTTGTCCTTCATAAATAACTTCATTAGGCTTGTGTGTGTTTACGTTTTGGAATTCACCGTAAGAGTTTCTTTGGTTAGTATTTCCAGTTGCTCCTGAGTTACCATTCTGAGTATTTGAACCAGTGTTGTGTCCAAGGTCACTAGAAAGAATCCCTGTGTTCATGAAAGTGTTATTAGAATTTGCTTCAATAAAATTTAGTGAAACACAGTTTCCTTGTGTAGATACAAGTCCTGTTACTGGGTCTAGTGATCTTCTACAAGGTACATCTTCAACAGTTGCCCAAGTAGAAAAAGAGACCATCGCAAGTAATGCGATATGTAAGTTTCTCATTCTCTCTCTCCTTAAAATGAATTTAATTTTGATGCTTTATATATGAGGAGACTTTGAATATCAATAAAATTGATGAGATTACTCGGTTATTTACGATAGAAAAGTGCGTGATAGTTTTTCACGCTATTTAAGTGATTGTTTTCACGTTTTTATAAGCAAGTTCTTTTCTTTGCGGCTTAGTTTCTTTACCTGGGCCTCTCGTTTGGAGGCTTCGCTTCGGTTTTCATATTCTTCGGTATAAACGACTTTCTTGGGGGGATTGGCCTTGAGAAATTTGGCACCTTTTGGCTCACAAAGGTGCTCTTGAAATCTTCGCTCCACATCAGTTGTTATTCCTGTGTAGAGCTTATTGTTTTCTGTTTCGATGATATATAAAAACCACATTCAATGATTGTAGTTACTTTTTTCGATCTTGGTAAGAATCTTCTCTTAAAAGTTGACCAGAGCTAAGACCGTACTTTTCAAAAACGCCGATATTGGTTTTTAAAGTTTCAACATCTATCTCATCTTCAAAGAAATCAATATAGGCTAGAATCTTTTGGATTAGTTCATTCTCTCTCTCGTTTAAAACTTCAACTCTAAAGTGCCTGACACCTTTGCTGATTAATTCTGGCATCAAGGTTACTGCAGACTGAGCAGTAGCATTAAACATCGTATTTCGACATTCTTGATCGGCCTTAATGAAGTGTCTGTTTCCAAACTGGTCTTTAAGTTCAACCTTATGGCTTTCACAAGGTTTTCCGCAATCCTTAAACGATGATCCTTCACTCATAAAGGCAGCAAATACACAGTGCTCCATGTGAAAACTCGGCATGTACTGGTGAGTTGTTACTTCAACTTTACTTGCATCTGTGTTTTCTAGTAATGCAGATAACTGTTCAGAGTTAAGGTCGTATGAACTCGTTAACAGCTCAAAACCTTTGTTGAGAAGGTAGTTTGACGTTTGTGAGTTTGCAACGTTTAGAGAGAAGTCACCTCTTATTCTTATGGAAGAGTCGAGATCTTTTAAGAACTTATATGATCCAAGATTTCTAGCAAGAATAAAGTCTGGCTTTAGTCTCGTTAACAATTTGAGATGGTGATATTCTTTTGGCTTAAGAATACGATTTGTCGCAATTCCTGATTCTATATTTTTAAGGCCGCCTAAAATTTCAAGTGACTCGTAGTAATCTTTTCCAAATTCATAATCTAGAATGATCGATATTTTTGTCTTACCTTCAAGCGTTTCTAATAGAGGAAGTAGGTCCTTTAATTGTCCTATTTCTCTTAGCATAATATTTAAATGCTTCTTATTACTTGAAGTAGTTTCCTTTCTAGAGGTTGTTACATCTTTTAGATCAGTAATCGTTCTAGAAACTCTTACTTCGTTAAGTTTAGCGATGGCCTCTTGTCTTAAAGATTTTAGTAATTTTGAATGAAGAAATGGTTTTATTTCTTCCGTTTTAATTACAACTTCTTGAGGGTGGTAAGCAGTTCGACTTAAAGAAGAGATATCTTTTTCAATTTTCTTAAAATCAGGTTCTCTTTTAGCTTCTTCTAGGTTGTTTTCGGAAGAAACGATGATCGTATTGTCATCAATATCTGTAACTTTTAGTTTTGCAGGTTTACCTACAACAGCTTCAAAATGCAGTTTAACAGGTATTCTCTTTTGTTTGGCAAGATCTGTTACTGAAGACTCAACTTCTTTTTGAAGTTCTGGAGCAGAGTTGAGATAGACACTAAATCTCTCGTCAATAAGAGCAAGGTTGACTCCTTTTTCGAGCTCAATTCCAATTGATCCATCACTCTTATACTGGACACCATAAATATTAGATCCTATTTCTTTTTCTCTTTCATCGTGACAGATTAAAACACCCATACCTTTTATAATCTTAGTATCGGTATCAAGAAAAACTGCTCCGCGTTCTACCTTTAAAACCTTACCAAGATATATTCCTCTATGGGACTTGTAGGTCGCACGAACTAGCTTTTGATGGTCTACACCATGAAGCCATCCAGAAAAGAATCCTCTTGAATAGCTTAGTGCCATCTTGTCGATATCTTCTCTTTGAACGATCCCATCGTAGATTGCCTTCTTGTATGTTTTAGCTACGGTCCCAACAAAAGTAGGAGACTTAAGTCGGCCTTCAACTTTAAAAGACTCTACTCCTATTTCTTGGAGTTCTTTGACTTCATTAATTCCACAAAGATCTTGCGGAGAAACAATGTATTTTTGATCTACGAGTTCTCTTGGTAGATCATCGACAATCAACTCGTAGCTAAAGCGACAACTTTGAGCACATTGACCTCTGTTGGCAGAGCGTCCACCAATACTTTCACTCGTAAAGCACTGACCTGAATAAGCAACGCAAAGGGCTCCGTGTACGAATACCTCTAGTTCTTTTTCGGTGTTCTTTCTGATCTCTTTTATTTCACTAATTGAGTTTTCACGACCTAGTACATATCTATCGATATCAAGGTCTTCGAGTAGCTCCATCGCATTGTGGTTAGTTACTGTCATTTGTGTAGAGGCGTGAATAACTTGTTGTGGACAAATCTTTTTTATAACTTCGGCCAATCCTAAGTCTTGAACGATTAGTGCATCAGGACCTAGTGGAAGAACTTTTTTGAGTACTTCTATTGCTGCTGGAAGTTCATTTTCAAAAATCAAAATATTGAATGCAACGTGGACTTTAACACCGTAGAGGTGGCAGATATCTATAATCTCTTTGAGATCTTCAATAGAGTGATCTACTGTTCTACCTCTGGCATTGAAGCCTGGCATTCCTACATAAATAGCATCGGCCCCACCGTGAATAGCAGCAAGGCACATTTCCATATTCCCACAAGGGAGTAATAATTCAGATTTTTTCATGTGTGTTATGTAGCACCAAAGGCCATGCAAGTCCTTAAATAAATTGAAGAATAGAAGTTATTACATTGGTGTAGAGGTGTTTTTATTGAATAATTCTGATGCGAGCGATTTCTTCAGGTTCAAGATTCCCATATATCCACGCATTTACTTTAAGTCGGTGCTTTGAATTTGTGTTTCTTAGATCGACAAGAATTCTGACAGGCTCAACTATTTGAGTCTCAAAGTTTTCGTGAGTTGCCTCTAGTTGATGAACAATAGAGTTGGAAACTTGAGATATATCGAATTCCCATGCTTCATATTCAGTGGGAGAAATGGGCGTTTTAACATCCCAAGGCCTTCCAAGGTCATCGTAGAAGTCAATTTCTGCTGGGCCTCTGATAATTGGACCAGGTATAAGCTCTCTTCTCTCTGCAATGAGAACAGATTCAGCTTCCTGAATGGACTTCATCGAAATATAGTTATTGTGATCTGGGTCAGCACCAAGCTCAAGGAGTCTTGGTTCATCAACTTTAAACTTAACCAAAGTATCTTGAAAGTAGATAAAGTCTTGAGCATTCTTAAATTGATTTGATTGTGGATGGGTGAGGTACTCTAGTGAAAATTCAGAGGCCCAGCTTAGACAGTTTCTATTTGATTGTCTCGATGCAATAGCTCTATCTCTAATTGTAAATTGAGAGCAAGATTGTAAGAAAATCAGTGAAGCTACTATAAGAATTTTATACATCTTAGTACTTGTCGAATAATTCGTTTAAAAACTTGAGTTAAAAGCTTGGTTCTAAATAAATGATGGTCAGAAATGTTGAGAATTGCATATATAAACTCTTCAAAGACCCAATAAATAGGGTTATACTCAGGACAATTTTAAAGCTTAATTAGTACTGTAAGGAGTGCAATGTGTCAGAGACTAATCTAAAGGATATGTCGCAACTGGTAAGTCTTGCTAAAAGACGTGGTTTCATTTTTCAAAGTTCAGAGATCTATGGTGGTCTTTCGTCTTGTTGGGATTATGGGCCATACGGTATTGAACTAAAAAATAACTTAAAACAAAAGTGGTGGAAGTCCATGACATTCAGATCGGATGTTGTTGGTCTCGACGCTTCAATTTTTATGCACCCATCTGTTTGGAAAGCTTCTGGTCACGTAGATGGCTTTAATGATCCAATGGTTGATTGTAAAAACTGTAAATCAAGATTTAGAGAAGATAAGATTGATACAACGGCTCCATGTACAAACTGTGGTGCTAAAGACTCATTTACTGAGCCAAGAGATTTTAACTTAATGTTTAATACTCAAATGGGTCCAGTTGAAGATAGCTCTGCTAAGGTTTACTTAAGACCTGAAACAGCTCAAGGTATCTTTACAAACTTTCTAAATGTTCAAACGACAATGAGAAAGAAGCTACCATTTGGTATTGCTCAAATCGGGAAAGCTTTTAGAAATGAAATTACTCCAGGTAACTTTATTTTTAGAACTAGAGAATTTGAACAAATGGAAATGCAATACTTCATTAAGCCAGGAACTCAACAAGAGTCTATGGAAGAGTGGAAAGAAACTCGTATGAAGTGGCACCTTTCAAATGGTTTAAGAGAAGAGAATCTTCGTTGGCATGATCACGGTGAGGACCTTGCTCACTATGCTGATTCGGCATATGACATTGAATATAAGTTTGCTCATGGTTGGGACGAGATGGAAGGGGTTCATTCAAGAACTGACTTTGATCTTAAGCAACATCAAGATCACTCTGGTAAAAACTTGATGTACACAGATACACAAGATAATAATAAGAAGTACCTTCCATATGTAATGGAGACTTCTGTCGGTTGTGACAGGTGTCTACTTGCTATCATGAGTGATGCATATAGAATTGAGCATGAAGGTGATAAGGAAAAAGAAAGAGTTGTGATGAAGTTTCACCCTTCTCTTGCTCCTATTAAAGTTGCTGTTCTTCCACTCGTTAAAAAACTTGCTGAGCCAGCAACAAAACTATTTAAAGACCTACAGATGGAATTTAAATCTGAATATGATTTAGCAGGATCTATTGGAAAGAGGTATAGAAGACAAGATGAGATTGGTACACCATTCTGTGTAACATTTGATTTTGACTCTCTTGAAGATAACTCTGTTACAGTAAGAAATAGAGATACAATGGAGCAAGAAAGAATCGCCATTGATTCACTGACAAAGTACTTAAAAGAAAAACTAGCGTATTAATATAAAGGCACCTTTGGTGCCTTTTTTTTTGATTCCATGGAAAGGGGATTATTATGACTAAATGGGTATACTCATTTTCAAAAACTATCAACGAAGGTAACAAAGAAATGAAAGGTCTTCTTGGCGGAAAGGGTGCAAACCTGGCCGAGATGTCATCTTTAAAGCTTCCAGTTCCTCCAGGCTTTACAGTAACGACTGAAGCCTGCATTGATTATCAAAATAACGAAGAAATTAGTGAAGAAATCAGAACTCAAATTCTAGCTGCTTTAAAGACTATAGAGTCTGAAACAGGAAAGACTTTTGGTGGTGGAGATAATCCATTACTCTTCTCTGTTCGATCAGGTGCTAGAGTTTCTATGCCTGGAATGATGGATACAGTTTTAAACCTTGGCCTTAATGAGGAAACTGTAATTTCTCTAGCTGAGAAAAGTGGTAATAAGAGATTTGCATGGGATTCATATAGAAGATTCATTCAAATGTATTCTAATGTTGTTCTGGGAATGAATATCTCGTTATTAGAATCAACTCTTGAAGATTTAAAAGAAGCTCGTAACGTTGAATTAGATACAGAACTTTCTGCAGGCGACTTAAAGCAACTTGTTGAAGTTTATAAACAAATTGTTGTTCAAGAAACAGGAAAGGCCTTTCCAACGGACCCTATGGATCAATTATGGCAATCTATTGCGGCCGTATTTGGATCTTGGAATAATCCTCGAGCAATAAAGTATAGAGACCTTAATGGGATTGCACACGATTGGGGTACAGCAGTTAATGTACAGTCAATGGTGTATGGAAATATGGGAGACGATTGTGCGACCGGAGTTTGTTTTACAAGAGATCCATCTACAGGTGAAAAGAAGTTCTTTGGAGAATACCTTGTAAATGCACAAGGTGAAGATGTTGTTGCAGGGATAAGAACTCCTGCTCCAATTAATGACCCTTCAAAAAATGATTCTAATAGAGATGAAAAAACTCTTGAGGAATATATGCCAGAGATATTTAAAGAGCTCACTGAAACATATATTAAATTAGAAGAACATTATAAAGATATGCAGGATATTGAGTTTACTGTTGAAGGAAATAAGCTTTATCTTCTTCAAACTCGAAATGGAAAGAGAACAGCTCAGGCAGCGTTGAAAATTGCCGTTGATTTAGTTGCAGAAGGAATTGTTTCAAAAGAAGAAGCACTGATGCAAATTGACCCTGAAGTCCTAAACCAATTACTACATCCAAGACTAGATCCAAGTGCTCAAAAAAATATAGTAGCTAAAGGTTTACCGGCTTCTCCTGGAGCAGGAACTGGACAGATATGCTTTACATCTGAGAGAGCACATCACTTAAATGACATAGGCGAGAAAGTTATTCTTGTTAGACAAGAGACATCTCCTGAAGATATAGCAGGAATGGCCGCTTCGGAAGGAATTCTAACGGCTAGAGGCGGAATGACTTCCCATGCAGCTGTTGTTGCTAGAGGAATGGGGAAGCCTTGTGTCGCTGGTTGTTCATCTCTATCAATTGATACACATGCACTAACTATGACAATCGGATCAACTACGTATAAAGAAGGGGATTGGGTAACTGTAGAAGGTGCAACAGGTGAAGTAATGGAAGGAGAAGTTCCAACTCTTGACGCTGAAATTACTTCTGAATTTGCTACTTTCATGGGCTGGGCCGATGAGGTTAGAAAGTTACGAGTAAGAACAAATGCTGATAACCCTGAAGATAGTAGGGCCGCAGTAAAGTTTGGAGCAGAAGGGATTGGTCTTTGCAGAACTGAACATATGTTCTTCGAACCAGAGAGAATTTTAGCCGTTAGAGAAATGATCTTTGCAGAAACAACTCCTGCTAGAGTAAAGGCCCTAGATAAGTTACTTCCATTTCAAAGAAAAGACTTCTTAGGAATTTTTACAGCACTTGAAGGAAAGCCTGTTAATATCAGACTACTTGATCCACCTCTACATGAGTTTCTACCTCATACTGAAGAGGATAAGAAAGAACTTGCTAAGTACATTGATGTTGAACTTAAAGAAATTGAAGATATCTCAGAGAGACTTCACGAATTTAACCCAATGCTTGGTCATAGAGGTTGTAGATTAGGAATAACATATCCTGAAATTTATAAGATGCAAGTTCAAGCAATAATTGAAGCTGCAATCGAAGCGAAGAAAAATGGTCTTTCGATTAAACCTGAGATTATGATTCCACTTGTTGCAGTTGATAAAGAATTATCGCAGCTTAGAGATATTCTAGAAAAACACATTAAGTCTATTTTCGCTGATAAAGGTGAAGAAGTTTCATATAAACTTGGAACAATGATCGAGCTTCCTCGTGCAGCTATTACAGCGGCGAGTATTGCTAATCATGCTGACTTCTTTTCTTTTGGAACTAATGATTTAACACAGACAACTTTTGGTTTATCACGTGATGACGCTGGTAAGTTCCTTAATGACTATGTTGCTAAGGGTGTTCTTCCACAGGACCCTTTTGTTAGTTTAGATACAGAAGGAGTAGGTTATCTTGTTGAGTTTGCAACAACACAAGGTAGAGAAACAAATCCTGATATGCATATTGGAATTTGTGGAGAACATGGTGGAGAGCCAAAATCAATTGATTTCTGTCACAGAATTGGCCTTGATTATATAAGTTGTTCTCCGTATAGAGTTCCAATTGCTAGATTAGCAGCAGCACAAGCGGAAATAAGAAACAGATGATTACAAAAATAGAAGAATACTGCTTAAGAGAAATCCAAAATCAAAACTTCGACTGTTTAGCAGTCGGAGTAATTGACTTTGATAAGAAAACTTTTGAAACAATTCAGATCACCGAGGATGAGATCTACGATGATACTGAGTTATTCTTTGATCTTGCTTCGATGACTAAGCCATTAACTTTTGGAGTGGCCTACCTTGCTAGACCAGAAATCTTTGATAAAGATATGCACTTGTTATTAACTCATCGATCTGGCCTTCCTAAGTGGGGAAGACTTTCCCATGATGGATGGAAAGAACAAATTCTAGCCTATGATATAAGTGAAAGCGATACAGTTTACTCTGATTTTGGTGCTCTTAGATTACAGATGGAAATAGAAAAGAAATCTAATGAACATCTCTATGATATTAGTTCCAAGTTTTGGGATACAAAGGTTAAGCACTGGCAAGACCTCGAGCTAGAGATCTCTCCCTTCACAGGAAGAAGAAATAGAAAATTAGTTTCTGGTGAAGTTCATGACGATAATGCTTTTGTTATCAGAGAGAAGGTTTCTCATGCAGGTCTTTTCTCTTCAATTGAAGGTGTTTGTAAGACACTTTTAAAAATGGATGAAGAATTAAATCTCCTAAAGACTATTGGTGTAGACCATGATGGGAGATACTGCTTTGGATGGGACACGGCAGAAGATCCTGATAAAACTTTGGCCGGAGCAGGCAGTTCAAAAAATACATTTGGTCACCTTGGTTTCACTGGAACATCTATGTGGATCGATCCTGATAAGAAGCTCGGACACGTCATTTTAACGAATGAAACTAATAAATTCTGGTATGACAGGAAAAAGCTAAATAAGTTTAGACGTGAAATTGGAACACTTAATCTTAATAATTCTAAATAGTTAATAACTTCAATTAAAGAATCTCCATTGATTAACCGATGAGTCTAGTCGGTTAGGAGATTTTGTATGAATAAAATTGTATCAGTTATTTTAGTTCTTATTCTTGCGTCGTGTTCAGTATGGAACACAGAGAAAAGGTATGGCTATTTTCCACATGGAAAGAGATATCCCGCAAGTAATGTTGATATGTCGAGACTTGAAGAGTTATTGGCCGTCGATAAATTTGACTACTATATTGGTGAATATGTTAACAGCTTTGGTAAGAAAATTGATGACGAATCAGTTGAGATACTTAAGAAAGTTGATGTTAAATTTATTCTTTCTCGCTTCTCCAATGATTCAAGACTTTATGATGCTCAAAACTATGATGAAATTATTTATGAAATAGTTAAAGAGGGAAGAACAAAACTTCCACTTAAGAAGTCTGAATATAAATGGGGATATAACTTTTTTAAAAATAAGTTGAATGGAGGATTTACTCTTCTTGATACTAAATTAAAGACAGATACGTCTAGGGCAGAGCTAACAACTAAAGAAGCAGATCTTACTAAAGTTGTTGATGATATTCCTTTTAAACCATCAGAACTTACATTAGACGCTTCTCAATATATTTCTAACAGAACAACGAGAGCTGTATTTTGGGAAGCTGTTGAAAGCAATAGAGATATTGAATTTCATCTTGAAAATAGCCGTGAATTTCTAAAGAACCTGTCTGAAAATGGTGCACACGTAGTAAAAGAGGTTCGTCCATTTGCTAACAATTATAATAAAATCTATGTTGTTCAATATCCTGGTGAAGATACTTATAGATATGCGATAACAAGTATTGGAGGGAAGGATAGACTACAACACCTTCTCATGCAATTTGGTCTTTCTAATTTAAATGGGCAGGAAATTAAGAATAAGGTGCGATTCTTTGGTGATCTTGATGTCCGTCATAAGATGATGGAAGATGAGCTCACAGGAATTATGAAGCATATGCCTAAGGCGAAGAGAACTATCATTGGCCAAAAGGGAGCAATTGAGAGAACTCTTGATCTATTATGGAAGGTACGTGCATTAAGTAACCTTTATGACGATGAGCCTGACAGTGTTCTTGGTGAATTTGTAGAGAAAGAGCATGACGATATTAAAAGTTTCTTTAAGTCTGAAGACTATGCAGATTATGATATTTTTAAGAATAAGAAAAAAATAGAACAAGCATTTGATAAGCATAAGACCCGAATTGAATCATTAGGGTTATTACCAGAAGAGTTTAAAAAATATGATTATGACAACTTTGTCATAAGCATGTCTGACTTTACTTTTAAGAACAAGAAAGGTGAAGACGTTGTCTGGCGTGTTGTTGCAAATAGTTGGGGAGATGAGATATCTCCACTGGCCAAAGCTTTAAAGAATTCAGGACACAAGCACATTACTTATATTGGAACTGCTGGTGCATTTCCAGATAAAGGTTACAAAGTTGGAGATCTTGCTATTCCAACTCACGCCTATGTTGATGGTGGTAATAAGAAGCTATACGGAGAAGCTCTTGATATAGATGGAGCAAAGGTTGGAGGTTCAGTAGATCATGTCTATTCTCCATTTGTTGAAACATTTGATTGGTTAGAAGAGGCACAGTCTCATTCTGATTTTGTTGAAGTTGAAACTAGTCACCTAAGAAAAATTCTAGATAAGAATGATATCTCTATGAGAGCTTATCTTCTTATCTCTGATATTTTAACTAACGAAGGGGAAACACTCGCTTCTGCTTCAAGTGCAAAAAGAAGAAATGCTCTAAACAAGCTACTCTACGGAATGCTTGAAAGAGATGATGTTGGTATTCCAGATGGTGTTAAGCAAAACTTAACAGGAATGCCAAAACTTAGAAGTATAGTAGAGAAGGCAATCCCTAGAAAGGCCAACTCATTTAAGTACTATGTTATGTCTGCTTTGAAGGATTCAGGTGTAGAAAGTGTTGATGAAGTAATGAGCTTTGTTGATTCTGTTGATAACTTCTCTGATAAGTACTTTTCAGACAGACTTGTGAAAACGTCGGAACTTACAAGTTATATTGCTAGAGAGATCGAGAAACAACACCCTTTACCTAAAATTGCAATTAGTAAGGATTTTGTAGATGGTAAGTGGCATCCTAAATCAGGAAAAATAAAAGTTAACTTCTATGCTAATACTTATGCAGAGTTAGAGAAGCTAAAACAAATTGCTGAGAACTTTGATAGTGAATCAGATAAGGTTTCTAAATTTGCTGATATTCAATTTGTAAGAGGGCCACCAACTGAAGACTTTGTAACAATTCCAAAGTTTGTTTCTAAAGATAGCGATTTCTTAGTACAACTTTACTCTCAGTCTTCATTTAAGCAAGCAGGACTTGATGCTCAGGTTACTTATAATGGAAATCTAAAATATAACTTTTTACCTACGAGTGATACAACACAAGTATGTGAAAGTGGAAAGTTTTGTCACTTAGCTTTCTTCTCTCCTGATAATGATACGAAGAATGCTCTTGTAAACCTTGATACTGATGCGAAGTTAAAGAATGCTTCAGGTATAAATGTAAGAACGCACTTTCAAAATAAGGTAGAGGCACTAGAGAAGACTTTAGCGTACTCTTCAAAGGGCCAAGACTATAAAGCTAAAATTAAAATAACTAAGAACGCCAGCTTTTCTGATGGGAAAATGGCTGAGATTGTACCAAGCTTTGATCCTCAAAAAGGTCTAATTATAAATGTAAACTTCTCTGCAGAGGGATGGAAGAATCCATTGGTTGTGTTAGAAGAGATGACACATTTAGAACAAATTGTCTCTCCAAGTTCATACTATAGGAGTCCAATTCTTTGGGCGGAGATGGCCTTAAACGCTGAATATGGTTCAGAAAGAAGTAGGCATTTTAATGCTCTTGCTGAGGTTCATGCAATGGACTCTCTGGAGAATATGTTTAATGATGAATATTCACCAAACACTGAAATTACAGAATATATAACTGCAAGAAGAAACCACGCAAAATCAATTGTTGCAGGAATTAAAAAGAAAGAAAGAATAGAGAAAAGATTTAGAAAGAGTATGGCGTCAAAGTGGAAAACTCTTCATAAGAACTTAGAAGCAAGAGAGCTTAAACTAGATGATTACATTGCAACTAATAATAGAAAGAAGGTTGCAGAACTTATTGATGCTTATCTTCCATGGGAGACAATGGAGCCAACAGAGATTTCTGCGTGGACGAGATGGATCGATGCGATAGAGAAACCTAGTACTAATGCTGATGACTATGAAATTACATTCAGAGGTGTTGCTACAGACCTTGTTCGTGAAACAGACGATGGGGGTCACTTTCTAATGTCTAAACTCCTTACTAAGAATCAAGGGAGTTATACGAGAAGATTAAGATCTTTAAAGACATATTATAAGAAGAAATTATCAGCGAAGGCTAAATCTAATCTTCCTATAGAAATACAGTCTTTAGCAGCTATTTTTAAAGGACATAGTCATGAACCTGTAGGGTCACCATTTTTATCTACCTCTGTACATGAGGTTGCCAATAGATTTGCAGGAACACCTCCTAAAATAGCGGCCATAAAGATTGATAAAAGTAGAAGTATATTAAACTTAGTTTCTGGATATAAAGAAGAAGAAAGAATGATTCCATTACTTATATTTCCAGATGAAATTATTCATATGGCAGAAGGTGATGATGTCTCAGGCGTTATCGCTGAAGTTGAAGCAAAAATTGGTCGACCTCTTAAAAGTGCGGAGAAAACAAAGTCGACTGATATTGGACTTGAGGCGACTAAGCAGTGGTGGGATCAAATTAATCCGAAAGGGATTACTAGTGTAAATGCAAAGAAGACATGTAAAGACGTAGTTAAATACTTTTTAAATAATAAATAACTCTTACCCTTTGTCCCAAAATTGGTTAAAATTATGGGGCAAAGGGGCCTTAATGGATTTAAAGAATTACCATAACTTTCAAAAACTAAAAAATAATTCAAATACTTTCAAAAAGATATTTTTCTATAGAATCTGTGGAACAGGTATGGGAGCTGCTGCTTGCCTACTTAAGGGTGCTGGTCATGAAGTTGCTGGCGCTGATAGAATGTTCTATCCACCGATGAGTACCTATCTTGAAGAGTCGGGTATTGATATTTATAAGCTTGAAGACATTTCTTTGAAAGATATTGCTCGTGACTATGACCTTATTGTTGTTGGTAATGTTGTTGCTAAAGCTAGTGATGATGCAAGAGAGATAGAGCAACTGGGAATTCCATTTTGTTCTTTTCCGTCTGCTATTGGTGCATTTGTTTTAGAAAATAAAACAGTTGTAGGTTTATCAGGAACGCATGGGAAAACGACGACTACATATATGGGAGTCCAAGTATTTGAGAAGCTTGGTGCAAAACCAGGGCACTTTATTGGTGGAGTAATGGGAGATCGTGCTCCCGCTGAAGTTGGAAGTGGTGAGTTCTTCTTTATAGAATCTGATGAATACGATAGTGCGTATTTTGAAAAATACTCTAAGTTTCAGTCTTACTCAATAGATCACCTTGTGATTACGTCTCTTGAATTTGATCATGCCGATATTTTTTCTTCAATTGATGACATTAAGAATGAATTTAGACAAGTTATACCAAAGGCCAAGACAGTAATAGGCTGTTCAGATTGGAAATATATCAATGAATTGAAGAGTGAAAGGATTCATAAGAACTGGGTTGATTATGGTGATGATACGACTGAGATTTTAGAAGAGTCTGAAATTGGTACTAAATTCTCTCTCTCATATAATTCAAAGAAGTATGTATTTAAAACAAATGCTATTGGTAAACATAATATTTTAAACTTATCCTCTATATTACTCGTTGCTTTAAGAGCAGGTTACTCTGAAGAAGAAATTCAAGGATCTATAACAGACTTGAAGATGGTTCAAAGAAGACAAGAAGTTAAAGGTGAGTATAAGGGAGCTACTATTGTAGATGATTTTGCACATCATCCAACTGCTGTAGAAGAAACAATTAAGGCGATTAAAGTACAATATCCTAATAAGAAAATACATGCTTGTCTTGAGCCTGGATCGGCAACAGCGCGAAGTGATATTTTTCAAGAACAATTTGTTTGTGCTTTAGCTCTTGCAGATATGATCTCTGTAATTGCTCCTACGAGACCGACAACTGCAATTGGTCACGGAGACCTTAATGTTCCTGAACTTATAAATTCACTTTCTCATCAAGGTCACGACTGTACTTCAGTTGAAGATCTTAATAAGCTACTTGAAAGAATTGAAGAGTTTTCTAGCTCAGATACAGTACATTTAGTAATGAGCAATAGCTCATGCTTAGGTCTTTGGAGTTCCGATTTTATTAAAAAGCTTTAAGCTCACTCTCATATTTATATTTGCCTTTAGTTCTTTAGCTAGGAAGAAAGAAGAAACTATTTATTCAAAGAGTGAACGGACTATTATTGCAAACTATATGAAGTATCATAAAGCTTCATCAAAGAAGCTCTGTTCGGGTAACTCATATCACCATGCTGAAAAATTATATAAGGCCTTTCTTGGTGACGGGCTCTATATTCCATTTCTTCTTAATGGGAAACTGGATGAGGAAACAATTCGTGATCATTTAATTTTAATTAAAAAGAAGAAAGAGTGGATAAGTTCACTAGATAAAAAGCTAAGTAAGAAAAAGAACTTCTTACCATACATAAAGGAATTGAGAGTAATTGAAAAAGACTTCAATACTTTATTAACTTATAAATTTAAATACTATAAGAGTAAAAACTTTAGCCAAAAGAAAAAGATCGTGGGCTCCTCAAAAAAGGCCGTTCGAAAGTTCTTAAAAGATCTTCAGTTGTTTATTGATAAAGTAGATTTTTTTCACTCATTCCGTTTTCCAGTAGATCATTTTTATTTGAGAAGACAATATGATGCTTATAAAAGTATTGATACAAAAGCAGGTAAGAGAAATGCTAATAGGGCGTACTTTTTAAGAAAGATTGTAGAAGAAGGTGCTGTCGATAAGAAAAAGGGACGCTCTGACCTTTATTTAAGGGCAATTGTAGACTCTATCTATTTAAGAATAACTAGTTTTCATGGATCTTTTCTGGATGAAGATCTACGCTACGATATTGAATCCTTTTTTAAGAGTATGGAAGGAGCACTTCAAAAGGGTAAGAAGAAAACTCATCGAAGAATCAAAAACTGGCATAAGAAGTCTATTAAGGATCATGCGTACTACAGTGGACTTCTAAAGAATTCAAAGTCTAAGAAAGAGCTACTTAAAAAACTATATGCTGATAAGAGTAAGGCCCGTTATGCTTTAAAAAACTATATATATAAGAAAGAAGCAGATGTTTATGAGTACTGGTCTAAAAAGCCAGCACTATACAGAAAGCTTTTTGCTCTCGAAACTATTCTCATACATGAAGTAGGTCGCTTAGATAACTCTTACGGTAGTGAGAGAAGAGATGTTGCTAAAGTTGTAATGAATAGGGTCTCAAACAAAAACTATAACTATATTGGAGAAGATGGCCCTCTCTATTCTCATCTTAAAAAGAAGAAAATTGATTCTAAGAAGTATCCTCTTTTAAATGTGCTCTTCAAACAAGGTGAGTTTTCTTTTACCTATTTCTTTATTCCTGCCAGTCGAGGAATTTTTTGTCCTGACCAGTCGAGAAAGGCGAAGAGATTAAGAAGAAAGAATTTAAGAATTGCTCTATCGGAACTAAAGAGATCAACACAGAAGTTTAAAGCAACTCGCTATTTCTCACGCGCCTCTATGCTTGGAAGAATTGATATGGCCCAGTTATGGGATCAGCATTCTCCCTTGGCAGAAAGACCTGGGCCGAGACTTAAAAAGAGCTCCAAGTATCTGAGTTTATACAAGAAAAATAAAATGCTCTTTCTCTACTCATTCACTTCTCCTAAGGGGAATATTTATGAGGTTATGAGATATAAGCAAAAAGAGTTTGTTTACAGTCCTAAATATAAAAAGTTTTATAGCTATAGGAACCCACATTATTTCAGATATTTTCTAAAAAATGACTCATATTAATTGATCTAAGTATGCATTACTATTGTCGTTTCATGTGCTCAGGTGTATATTATGGCACTAGTGTATTATTTATTTAACACTTTCAAGTGGAGTATATATGTTAAAAGATTATGTTTTTACATCAGAGTCAGTGACTGAAGGTCACCCTGATAAGATGGCAGACCAAATTTCGGATGCCGTACTTGATGCTATGTTAGCTCAAGATCCTGCTTCACGTGTTGCATGTGAAACAATGATTACTACTGGTTTAGTTGTTCTTGCTGGAGAAATTACTTCAAAAGCAAATATCGACTTTCAAGAAACAGTAAGAAATAAAATTAAAGAGATTGGTTACGATCATTCAGATAAAGGCTTTGACGCTAACACTTGTGCCGTTATGGTTGCACTTGATAAGCAATCACCAGAGATTGCTCAAGGTGTAAACGTTGGTGAGGGAACTTTCTCAGAAATGGGAGCAGGGGACCAGGGACTAATGTTTGGTTATGCAATTAACGAAACAGAAAGCTTTATGCCAATGACTATTGATCTTTCTCATAAGCTTTCAAAAAGACTTTCAGAAGTTAGAAAGACTGGAATTATTGGAGACTTAAGAGCTGATGGAAAGACACAAGTTTCTGCTCAGTATGTTGATGGGCAACTATCAAGAATTGATGCAATTGTACTTTCAACTCAGCACTCTGAAGACATGAGCCTCAAGCAAGTTCAAGAAGCTGTAAGAGAAGAAGTAATTAATAAAGTTGTTCCAGCAAGCCTTGTTGATAACAATACTAAGATCTTCATTAACCCAACTGGAAAGTTCGTAATTGGTGGCCCAATGGGTGACTGTGGGTTAACTGGTAGAAAGATCATCGTTGATACTTATGGTGGTCACGGTGCACATGGTGGTGGAGCATTCTCTGGAAAGGATCCATCTAAAGTTGATAGATCAGCTGCTTACGGTACAAGACAAATTGCAAAGCATATTGTTGCTGCTGGTCTAGCTGATAGAGCTCTTGTTCAGGTTGCATATGCAATCGGTGTAGCTGAGCCAATGTCACTTCTAGTTGATACTTTTGGAACTGAAAAAGTAGACGTTGCTAAGATTAACGCTGCTGTAAATGAAATCTTTGATATGAAGCCAAAAGCAATTATCGATAGACTTGATCTTTTAAAGCCAATCTATTCTCCATCAGCGGCTTATGGTCACTTTGGAAGAGAGATCTTCCCTTGGGAAAAGCTGACTTTTGTAGATCAACTTAAGAGTATGTGTAAATAATAAAACAAAATAATGAGGGCCCATCACTGGGCCCTTTCTTTTTTCTATGACAAATCAACAACCACCACAGTTTCCAAGTACACAATGGGCCTGGAGTATTTCAAATGACTCTACTAAGCCTGTTAGCATTCTTCACTCTGAAGGGTTTGCCTTTAATTCTCCAATCATTTGTAATCGTCTTGATAGACTAAATGGTAAAGAAGAGCTTCAGTACAACCTCACGGAGAAAGATAGTTTTCTTCTAAGTTACACTATTGATTATTTTGAAACTAAGTCTCGTGTAAAAAACCTTCCAATTCAACATTGCATGATCCTTGCAGCAAATTTAGTTTGTGCCTATCGTTTTAGACAGCCCCTAGGGATTGAACCTTTTGATGATATGAACTCCTGTGATGATGACTGGAGAAAGTTTGGAGAGCATCTCGTAACTTGTGAAGGTAAAGAGTTTGAAGTATTTGTTGTTGGACATAATAAGGGAACTCTTATTGCAGTAACTATGCAGGATATTCTTGTTGATAAAACAGAAATCAAGAAGCTCGAGTTATTAGAGTTACCTAGAACCTACTTCAAAAGATATTACTAAAATTTAAAAATACCGCTATAATATCTCTATGGTTGAATTTACTATTTTCTTTCTAAGATATATTCCATTTTGGTGTGTACCAGCAATTTTAATTTGTATGCCCTTTGCTTACGTGTTCTGGCTTAAAGACGTTAGAATACTTTCCTACGTCTTTACAATGGCTTCAGGTGTGGCCTTCTTTCTAATCGTCTTTTGGATTTGGGCCGGTGGTCCTGACCGTGCCGTAGAATTTTTCTTTGAGGCCGTAAGTAATTATTAAAAAAAATAATACAATTACAGTGAGTTACATAGGCTTCGGAAAGAAGTTTCATATGTTAGAAATTTGACACTCCATAGGGTTGTTCGATACGATTTTGATGCTCAAAAAACAAATGGAAGTTTACGAGCTGAGAGACATTTATGAACGATCTGAATTTTCTAAATGACGCATTTATTGATTTTGGGAGCGACCTCACTGATGAAGTTGATTCTAATACCAAAAAGAAGTCTTACTCGACTTCGAAAATCCCCACTATTTACTTAGTTGAAGATGACAAGCTTCTATCTCAAAGTATAGTTCTCTATCTTTCGAGAAAGATGGGCCTAAAAGTAGAACACTTTGAAGGACCGAATGAGTTTCTTCAATACTTAGGAGAAGAGGACTCTAATGAGGAGTTCTGTTTGTTAACAGATATTAGTTTTGAGAACTCTGGAACAGATGGTCTCTACCTAATAGATGTACTTAAGGAAAAGGGCTACAACTTTACTAGTATTGTTATGACAGGGTTTGCATCGATTGAAACAGCAATTGCAGCAACTAAGAAAGGTGTTTTTCACTACCTTACAAAGCCATTTGAGCTTGATGTCTTAGCAGAGTTGGTTGTTAGGGCAATGACACAGAGAATGGGCGTAGATTCAGCGCTATTCAATGCAAAAGAAAAAGAGACACCTCAAGGTGAGAAAATAAAGCTAATTACTCCACGAGAAGATGACTTCTTTTGTGGGATGATTGGGCGCTCTAAGGCAATGAAGAAAATCTTTGAAAGGATTAGAAAAGTTGCCTCTTCTAACTCAACAGTACTGATCGGAGGACCTTCTGGAACAGGGAAAGAACTTGTTGCACAGGCGATCCACAAGATTTCATCAAGAGTTGAAGAGAATCTTGTAACAGTGAATTGTGGTGCAATACCAAGTGACTTATTAGAGAGTGAACTATTTGGACACGAAAAAGGTGCTTTTACAGGTGCTATATCGACGAGAATGGGGCGCTTTGAAGTTGCGAATAGAGGTACGATATTTCTAGATGAAATTGGAGATATGCCCCTGTTACTTCAAGTTAAACTGCTTAGAGTTTTACAAAACAGAGAGATTGAAAGAGTTGGGAGCACTTCACCAATAAGTGTCGATGTTCGTATTGTTACTGCAACACATAGAGACTTAGATAAGTCTGTTGCTGAAGGTGATTTTAGAGAAGACCTTTATTACCGACTAAATGTAATACCAATAAAGATTCCTGCACTCAAAGATCGTAGAGAAGATATACCTCTACTTATTTCTTATTTTCTATCGCGCTTTGTAAGTGCTGATGGGAGAAACTCAATAGATTTTCAAGATGAAACTCTTGAAATCTTAACTAACTATGAGTGGCCAGGAAACGTAAGAGAGTTAGAGAACCTTATAGAGAGACTTGTTATTTTAAAAGGTGGTAGCACTATTCGTCCTGAGGACCTACCTCCAAAAATTCTTGCTCTTTCTAATCACAGTGTTATCAATACAGATGATCTCTATCAATTGCCTGACGATGGACTAAATCTTAAGAAGTTTATGACGACGGTAGAGGAGTCTCTTATTAAACAAGCTCTGGATAAAACTAAAGGTAATAAGAATCAAGCATCAAAGCTATTGCAGATGAATCGAACAACCTTAATAGAGAAAATGAAAAAGAGAAATATTACAGATCTAACAATATAAAAAAGGCCCTTCATTAAGAAGGGCTTTTTTTTTGCCTAAGTACCATATAAAAAAGATAGGGGATGGGGGCAAAATGTCACTAGTAACAAAGCTTATATATATTCGTTAAACACCTAGAAACAGATGCTTTTTATTCATGTCAAAAAAGACTACGGAAAAAATAGCCTAGGAGCAAAATTTTCCTTTTAAATTTTTCAAAACAAGGTAGAATTAATTGTGACAGGAGCTTTAGGATGAAGAACCTGGCAAGATTTTGACATATTAATTTTTGAAACAGGAAGTTTCTACCGTAATGAGAATAAAGACATCCCATCTATTCACTATTCTAATCACTGTATTCATATATAGTGTGCAGGCTAAAGTTGTTGAAACAGAGTCTAACGATGGTTTCTTCAGAACTAAGCTATTCGCTGAGAAGCAACTTCTTAAAGTAAACAAGCTTGGTAATAAAATAATCCTTAAAACATTAAATAATGAAATCTATGAAGAGCTAGTTAAAGATCTTGCTAAGATCAGTAAGACTAAGGGAAAGACATTTGTTGCTTCTCTTAAAAAAATCGAGCCAAAAGAGGGAAATAACCTCTTTACCATAGAATTAAATCTAAAGAACAATGTTGAAGTTTTCTCTTTTTATAAGAATAGAGATAAAGCTTACTATGTTGATTTTTGGAAGGAAGAAAAAGGTGTTAAGAGTAAATTATCTGCGATTAAGTCACCAGTAAAAAAGAAGGTTGTCGCTGCTTCTAAACTTGTAAAAAGAAAGAAAGCACCGAAAAAGGTTGTTAGGTTAAAAATAAAAAAGAAAGCTCCAAAGAGAATTTCTCCTTATAGAGACTTTCGCTATGGAGCTTCTTTTATTTGGGATTTTGAGCCACTTAATCCAAAGATTTCAAGATCGATAAGGTTAAATAGAAAGACTCCTGAGTATTTCTTTCCAATTAAAGATCGTGATTATGAAAAAAGTGAAAGAGAAGCTCATGTACAACTTACAGTAAACCTCTATAGAAAGAAGAAGTGGGGCTTAATGTATAAGTCCATCAAGCTATATGAGAAAAAATACGAAGAAGACGCTAATCATACAATCAACGAATATATGAAAGCGAATGCACTTCTTAGAGAATCTAGAGATCTAGATGATATTAAGCCAACTGAAACTGCTGTTGCAATGTTCAGTAATATTGCTGAAAAATCACAAAACTATGAAATGAGAAAAGGGATCTATAAGTACCTTATTCAATACTATGTTGAAAAGGGTGACAATATTAGATCAATGAAGTTTGCAAAGAGATTTTTTGCTGATGCAAAAGTTAACTTTGACTATGAAGAACTAGAGTATGCTGCAGAACTGATCCTTTACTCACTAGCTAGAATTAATCAAATAGAAAAGATTCAAGAGCTAATGAGAGATAAGACGTTATTAAAAGTAATCTCTAAGCAAAGAATGATTGCTTATGAAATGTTTACACTTTTAAAGCTTGGAGAAGAAGAACAGGTAATCAAAGAGTTCGAAAGATTTTCTTCAAAGAATAAAGGTAAGGTCTTTCCTTCTATTTACTATAATGCTGCCGAAGCATATTTTAGAACAGCAAACTATAAGAAAGCAATCAAGCTGTACGATAGATTCTTAACAAAGTACTCATTTCATACAAACTCATCTCATGCGAGATTAAGAATCGCAACAGCATCAGATATCCTTGGGAAACCAGCAAAAGTAGTTCTTGAACTTTATAAGAATACTATTAATAGATCACAAGTTAGAGAAGTTAGTCTTGAAGCAAGAATTAGATATGTTGCTTACAGAACTATTAGAAAAAGAAAGACTACTTCAGAAGATATTGAAACTAGAGTTTTCCTTGATAAGGGTGACGATAAGAAACTTTCTAAGGATCTAGAAAGGCTACTGTGGCTTACAAGACTTAGAACTTATATTGTAGATAAGGAATACCAAAACGCTCTTAGTTTTCTAACTGCACTTCCACTATCTTCGATGAAGCTGTCATATAAGAAGGTTTTTGAAGGTGACGGTGCAGAAGTTGTCTATGGAATTATCAGAGATAATTATGAAAAAGGTAATTATGGTAAGTCGATAAGAGCTTGGGAAATCTATAAAGAAGTATATTTTGAAAAAGTAGCAGCTGATCCTGAAATACAATTTGTCGTAGCTAAGTCATATATGAACTTAGGGCTATGGACAGGATTTCAAAGAACCTTCAAAAAGATGGTTGAAAAAGAAAGTCAAAAAGTTAGAAACTTTCCTCTATGGGTAAAGAGGTTTACTAGGAATAATCAAAAGCTAATTAAGAATGAATTACAAATCCTAAGAAATATTAAGCTAGGTAATTGGAAGTCAGTTGAAAGTATTGTAGCTAAAGTTGAAAAGAGTCATCCTAAGTATAAAAAGACTCATTTCTTTAAAGCAATTGCTCACTATAAACAAAAGTCTTATGCAAAAGCAGAAAAAGAGTATGAAAAGTTCTTCTCTGTAAGTGATAGCTACTCTCAGGTTGATGGAAAAGATCTCGTTGATTCTGTTAAATTCTATATTGAGTCAATCTATGAACAAGCGAAATACAAAAAGTTCTTAACAGTATCTGAAGCATTAATTAGAGATGCTTCTAAGTTCTCTGTTGATAAAGTTGTCTTTTCAAAGATGGCCGAAAGAATACACTATTTAAGACTTGAAGTTTTATTCTCAAAAAAGAACCCGAATGCCATGGTTGAGGCAGAGAGTTTTGTTGGAGAGTATAAGAAATCAACATATTTAAGCCGAATCAAATTTTTATTAGGAAGAGAAAATTTGAGAGGTATTAATCTTAAGAAAGGTGAGGAAATCCTTAATGCATTAATCAGCGACAAAGATGTTGAAGGTTATATTAAGGAAATGGCAAGAGCCGAACTTACTTTATTAAACCTTAAGAAAAGAACTTTATAAGAATAATTCATAGCTCTAAGGAAAGAGTGAAACATGACAGGAGGTCAAATGAACAAGCTTACAGCGGAGTATTTCGGACAAGATCCAAAAATTGTTAAGGCGCTAAAAGTAGCAAGTAACGTAGCTGTTACAAAAGCACCAGTACTAGTTGTTGGAGAAGCCGGAATCGGGAAGAAGACTCTCGCTCAGTTTATTCACGAAAATTCAACAAGAGCTGGTAAAGCATTTATCACTGTTGACTGTTCTGGAGACTCTCTTCAGGTAGAAAACGAAATCTTAGGGTACAGAGACGCGGAATCAGGAAGATTCGTTAAAGGTGCACTTGAGAATGCTAACGGTGGAACAGTTGTACTTGTTAATATTGATGGACTTGAAGATGGATTTCAAAAGAAATTTCACAAGATCATTGGTGAATTAGAAGATTATGATATTGATTTAAGAATGATCGCAACAACAACTAAGAACTTATCTAAGCTTGTTGGAGCAGGAAGATTCTATAGAGGACTTTATACAGTTATCTCATCAAATAGCATCACTCTGAATCCTTTAAGAGAAAGAGTTGGTGATCTAGAAATGATTGCAAAAAATATTGTTAAAACAACTTTAGGTGGACTTGAAGTAAGTGTTGATGAAGCAGCAATGCAAAAAATCATCTCTCACTACTGGACTCATAATGTAAAAGAGTTAAAAGCGGTTCTTGAAAGTACTTTAACTAACTTTGAAGGCGATACTGTTTCAGCTGAGCTTCTTGAAATTGGTGAGAAAAAAGCAGTAAATATTATCTCTGATGACGATAGTGAAGGTATTAGACTTATGTCTCTTAAAGAAGCAGAAAGACTTCTTATCAAGAAGGCACTTGTTCACACTAGTGAGAATAGAACACAAGCTGCAAAGATCTTAGGTGTTTCTATTAGAACACTAAGAAATAAAATTAATGAATACCGTAATGATGGGAATTCATATTTTGTAAATTTAAGATAATTTACTTTTTAAGAGTACGAAGTAGAGGTACTGATGAGAATTGAAGATAAAACATTAAAGGCATTGGCCGCATCTCTTAACTTAAGACAAATACGTCAAGAGATTCTGTCTGCAAATATAGCTAACGCTGATACTCCAGGCTATAAAACAAAGCGAGTTGACTTTGAGTCTGCTTTGCAAAGAGCTCTGGATGTAGATGGGAACATGGGAATGATGACCTCCGACTCAAAACATTTCGATGTAGGTAGCGGTGCTTTTGATAATCTTCAACCTGAAATCTACGATGATCCTAATGGTGTTGTCAGTGAAGATGGCAACACTGTTGATAGGGATGCTGAACTGGCGAAGATGGCCGAAAATAGAATCCTCTTCGATGCTTCAGTAAAGCTAATGAATAAGAAGCTTGGTATGACCAAGTATGTATTATCATCTGAGAAATAGGAGAACTAGAACATGGATTTATTAACATCATTAAAAATTAGTTCATCCGGAATTGCCGCTAATAAGAAAAGAATGGCAGCAATTTCATCTAATATTGCTAACGCTCAAACTACAAGGACTGCAGAAGGTGGGCCTTATAGGAAAAAAGAAGTTGCTTTTGGAAGTGAGCCTGCAAGAGAGAGTTTTTCAGATATTTTAGAAGGTGAGCTAGATGCGCAAGCACAAGCTGTTCATGCTACGGAGGTTATCTCAACAGATAAACCACCTATTATGAAGTACGAACCTAACCACCCTGATGCTAATGCTCAAGGGTATGTTGCTTATCCTAATATCAATGTGATGGAAGAGATGGCAAATATGATATCTGCATCGAGAAGTTATGATGCAAATATTAATGTAATGAATACAACAAAAAGTATGGCAATGAAGGCCCTAGAAATAGGGAATAACTAAGGAGTAGGCCATGGCAATCAATAATGTTCAAAGTATGAATGACGTTTTCAATACACATGATATGAAGAAGTGGACTAAGTCTACTGATATTGAAGGTGCAATCTCACTTCAGGACTTTGAAGGTAGTCAGCTAACTCGTGCAGATTCAAAGATGTCATTTAGTGAACTTCTTGCTGATCAGATTATGGATGTTAATAATTTACAAAAAGAAGCAGATACAGCGGTACAAAAGTTAGTAAGTGGAAAGAGTCAAAATATCCATGAAACTATGCTTGCTGTGGAAAAAGCTGAGATTGCATTTAAGACAATGAACCAAGTGAGAAACAAGGTCATTGACGCATATAAAGAAGTTATGAGAATGCAGATATAATTAGTTCTTAAACTATAAATCAAGAACAGGATGTTCTTGGTAAGTGAGTCAGGATGAAAGATTTAATAGAAAAGGTAGTTCGAAATTTTACTGAATTTTTTAACAGCTTAGATGCTGGTAAGAAGATCAGTTTAGTTACGGTTGCATCATTTATAGTCGTTGCACTTGTTGGAGTTGTTCTCTGGGCATCAAAAACAAGATACAAGGTTCTATATTCAGACCTTAATAAAGAAGATTCAAATAAAGTTCAGATCTTCCTAAAAGAAAACAATGTTTCAGTACAGGTTAGTGATGACCAAAAGACTGTAAGTATCCCTGAGGATATGGCAGAGGTTACGAGACTAAAGATGTTAACATCTGGATTTTCTTTCTCTGGAACAATTGGGTATGAGGTCTTTGATAAGCAATCATTTGGTACAACAAGTTTCGTACAGAAAGTTAATAAGCAAAGAGCACTTGAGGGTGAGCTTGTTAAGACTATAAAGCACTTAAGAGGTGTTAAGAGAGCAAGAGTTCACTTAACGATTCCTGAGTCTTCACCATTTGTCTCTGAAAAGAAACCACCTACAGCATCAGTTGTTTTAGAACTTGATCAAGGTGTTAAACTTACAGAAGGCGAAATTAGAGGTGTTTCTGCTCTCGTTGCAAGTTCTGTAGAAGGAATGAGGGGAGAAGCTGTTGTTATTCTAGACCACAGAGGGAAGAAGTTATCTGAGAATATCGGTGACACTGTAACAGCAAATACTGCAAATAGAATCGCTCTTCAGTCAAAAGTTAATAGAAAATATGAAGCACAAATTGAAGACATCTTAGAAAAGGTTGTTGGACAAGGTAAGGTCATCGCGAAGGTCTCTATCAATATGGATTTCACAGAATCTGTATCTACAAAGACTGAGTATGACTCAGAAAATAAAGCGGTTCTTTCAGAGGTTACTAATACACAAAAACTTAAGGGATCAAGACCTTCACCACAGGGGATTCCTGGGGCAAGATCAAATCTTCCAGGTGAAAGACCACAACCAGGAATTCCTGAAACAAGCAATAATGTTAATAAAGAGCTTGCGACAAGAAACTATAATGTTCCTAAGAAAGTTACGAGATCAAAGAACCCATCAGCTAGTATTCAGAGAGTTTCTGCTGCGGTAATGATTGATGGTAAGAGAGTGCCAACTGTTATAGACGGTAAAACTGTCATGAAGTATGAGCCATGGTCAGAAGCTGATATTGCAAACTTCCAAGCTATTGTTTCTTCGACACTTGGTATCTCGATGAAAAGAGGTGATAAAATAACAATTAAGAATATGGAATTCCACCAAGAGGATATGGAGTCTATCGAAGCTCTTATGAGAGAACGTGAGAACCGTGATCTTATTAAGAATATTGTTAAGTACCTAGCTGTAGGTCTTACAATCTCTCTATTCTTCTTTGTTGTAGTAAGGCCATTCATTCAGTGGGTTACTGATAATACAGTTGAAACGGTAGAGGATTTCTTACCGAAGACACTAGAAGAACTTGAGAAAGTACAGGCGAACCAAAAACTTCCTGGACTTGAAGATGCCCTCCCTCAGATTGAAGAAAAGCTCAATCCAGAGAAGATTGAGGGGAATATGTTAAGAGAAAAGATTATTTCACTTGTTGAAGGTAACCCGTCTAAAGCGGCACAAATTCTTCATGAGATGATCCATAATAATGAATCAGATAAACAAATCGCATAGGTATTGGAGTAGGTCGTGACAGATTCACTAGATCCGGAAGTTGAATACTCGCTTCTTTCTGGACAAGACAAAGCATCACTTTTACTGAGTTCACTTGGAGTGACTACAACTCAGTTAATTTTCTCATATATGAGAGATAATGATGTAAAAAGAATGATCAATGCGATGTCGAATATTAAGAAAGCACCAATTTGGATGATCAAGAAAGTTCTTGAAGAATTCTATTCTGAGCTTAACGAGGAAAATGACCTACTTTTCTCTGACAACTCTGGACGTGACTTTATTATAAATGCTCTTGGTGAAGATAGAGCGAAACAACTTCTTGGACAAATTGTTGATGTTGGTACTGCCAATACTCTTGAGTCTCTTGAACTTGTAGATACGAGAACACTAGCTAACTTCTTAATTAACGAGCACCCTCAGACAATTGCTCTGATCGTGGCCCACCTTAATCCTGAGAGAAAAGTAGATGTTCTTAGAAGACTTCCTGAAGGTCTTCAGGCTGAAGTTGTATTAAGGGTAGCAAACCTTGACTTCGTATCACCTGAACTTATTGCTCAACTTGATGATGTTCTTAAAACAGAGCTTTCAACTCTTGGTTCTATCGACACTAACCAGCTTGGTGGTGTTGAACCTATCGCAGATATGCTTAATCTTATGGATAAGAACTCTGAGAAAAATATTATGGGACGTGTTGAAGAGAAAGATCCTGAACTTGCAGAAGAGATTAGAAAACTCATGTTCGTTTTTGAAGATCTTGTCTATGTTGATGATCGTGGTATTCAAGGACTTCTTAAAGAAGTTGACCAGAACAAAATGGTTATTGCTCTTAAAACTGCACCTGAAGAAATTAGAGCAAAGCTATTTAAAAACATGTCAAATAGAGCAGCAACACTTCTACAGGAAGATCTTGATGCACTTGGGCCAACGAAGTTATCAGATGTTGAAAAGGCTCAATCTGAAATTGTACAGAAGTGTAAGGATCTTGAATCTCAAGGTAAAGCATTTATCTCTAGAGGTGGAGATGGAGATGCTCTTGTTTAATCTGAAGGCAGTATAGGAATTTTATGAAAGATATAGAATATAATGTTTCAGAATATGAGTTTCAATCTTTTACTAACTCTCTAGATACTGGAGAAGTAAAAGAATTTTCTTTTGAAGACCTTGAAGGTAAATCAATTAATGAAATTGAAAGACATCAAGAGACTATTAAATTAGAAAGAAGAGAATCTGCAGATAGTGGTTTTGATATTTCTCCAATCGTTAGACAACACAGAGGAATGGAAGAACAGGAAGCTGTCGAAAGAGAAAATAGAATCCTTGATGAGGTAAATAAACGAGTTGCCAAAATAGAAGAGGAAGCCTTTAAGAAAGGTTATGACGAAGGTATCGAGAAAGGTCGTGAAGATGTTTACGAACAAACGAGGGCCTCAACAGATGAGAAAATTATAGCACTATCTGAAATGATTTCAGAGACACTATCTACAAAAGAAGAAATCTTAAAATCTCAAAAAACTCAATTATACACTCTTGTTAAAAACCTTACTAAATGGGTGATCCTTAGAGAACTAAAGGATGATGGTGTATATCTTGAAAGGCTTCTTGAGAAACTAATAATAGAAGCGCAAACAAAGAGTAATCTACTTATTCAAGTTGATCAAAAATACTTTGAACAAATGCCTGAAGTTTTAGAAACAGTTCAAAAGAAGCTTGGTGAATTTTCCAATGTAAGAGTTGAAACTGATTTTGATATTCAGGGATTAGGAATAGTTGTTGAATCTGAAAATGGAATCATTAATGGAAGTCTTCAGGAACAATTAAATAGCTTAGATAAGATTTTTGAGTCAGTAGGACTTCCTTCTGACGGAGATAATCAAGTGGATGATTCTAATGAGTCTTGATAAAAGTCTTGATATTGGGACTTTGCATAAGTCCTATGAATACTCTTCACCATATCAAAAGGTTGGTAAGGTTAGAGCATCGAAAGGGATGCTCTATGAAGTTAATCTTGCTAGAGCAGTAATTGGCTCAAATGTAGAATTCCTAACAGAGTTTGGAGATAGTTGTCTTGGAGAGGTTGTCGCAATCGATGGAAATCGTTGTATGACAATGCCTTATCAGGAACTAACAGGAATAAATTCTGAGACTAGAGTTTATTTAAAAGATCTAACTACAACTATTAGAGTTGGTTCCGAATATATTGGTCGAGTTATAGACTTTCAAGGGAATCCTATAGATGGACTAGGTCCTATTGAAAAGCCTGCTGAAGTTAGGAGTATATATGGGACTCCAATTAATCCTCTTGAAAGACCACCTATTACAGAATCATTAGATACAGGCGTAAATGCAATTAATGCTTTTATGACAGCAGGAAAAGGTCAACGTCTAGCTATTATGGCCGGTTCTGGTGTTGGTAAGTCTGTAACTTTAGGAATGATTGCCCAAAAATCTTCTGCAGACGTAAATGTTATTGCGCTAATAGGGGAAAGGGGTAGAGAGGTTAGGGAATTTATCGAGAATGATCTTGGCCCAGAGGGGTTAAAGAAATCTATAGTTGTTGTTGCAACATCAGATACTTCTCCTCTTATTAGAATGAAAGCTGCGCACGTTGCAACGACTTTCGCAGAATACTTTAGAGATACAAATAATGATGTCCTCTTGATGATGGATTCAATTACAAGATTTGCTATGGCAAATAGAGAGATTTCTCTTTCTGCCGGTGATCCTCCAGGACAAAAGGGTTATACACCTTCAGTTTTTGCTCAACTACCAAAGTTAATGGAGCGTGCAGGAACAAAAGCTAATGTAGGTACTATTACTGGTATTTATACTGTTCTTGTTGAAGGGGGAGATATGGATGAGCCAATTGCTGATGCTGTTAGAGGGATTAGTGATGGTCACATTATCTTAAGTCGTGCTTTAGCGTCTAAGAACCATTTCCCGGCCATAGATGTATTACAGTCTCTGTCGAGGGTTATGAATAAGGTAGTTTCAAATGAGCATAAAATCGTTGCAGGACACTTAAGAGACTTAATGTCTGCATATAGAGATAATGAAGATCTTATTAGTGTTGGGGCCTATGCAAAAGGCTCAAATCCAAAAGTTGATAAGGCAATGGTTATTCATGACAGCTTAATGGACATGCTAAAGCAATTTCAAGGCATGCACGAAGCAATGACTATGGATGAATTATATGACCAAATGGTAAATTTGGCTAAACTTGCTGAAGATACAATTAACCCTCCAGTGACTGAAGAGTACTAGGCTGAGCTATGGCAAAGAAGTTTAAATTTAAATTGGAAGGACTTCTTAAGCTTAGAGAGTTTAAAGAAAAGAAGATTAAGTTAGAGCTTGGTGAAATCTTAAAAGATATAGAGCAAACTAAATCTAATATAGCTAAAGCACAGCAGGACATCGAGGATAGTTATGCCGCTCAAGAAGAGTTCTTAGCGCAACCAACTTCAGGTCAAATGGCCCAGTTCTTTCCTCAGTTTATTACAGCTAAAAGAGAAGACCAAAAAGCACAAGAGAATATACTGATGGCCTTACAAAGAAGTTATGATGAAAAGGTACAGGAACTTGCAGGTGCTAAAGGTGAAGTTAAAGTTTTAGATAATTTAAAAGAAAAACATTCAACAGAACATAAGAAAGAAATGGATAAAAAGCTTCAAGAGTCCATTGACGAGTTAACAATGGCAAAGAAGTTTAAAGAGAGTAAATTATGAAACAATTAGCACTGCTGATATGTTTAGTCCTAATGTCGCGCTCAATAGTGGCGGCGGATAAGTCAGAGAAATTACAATTTACAAAAGAAGAGTTTAAGCAAGCTGTCTATGCAGAGCTTGATAAGAAAATGAAAAGCATCGGTCGAACTCGCTTACTTGATTTTGCTAAAGAGCTACTAAAGAAAGAAGAAGCTCTTTTAGAAAAAGATAAAGTTATCAAGAAAAGAGAAGAACAGGTTGCAGTTAGCGAAGAAGAGTTAAAAAAGAAGATTGTTGAGTTTAAACTTGCTCAAGAAAAATTTCTTTCATGTTTAGACAAAGAAGATAAAGAGGTTGATAGAAGAATCTCTCATATGGTCGACGTCGTTTCTGGTATGCGTCCTCAAACTGCAGCAAATCTGCTCTCACAGCAAGACCCTACAATTTCCGTAAGGATCTTAGGCCTGTTACCTCCGACAAAGGTCGCAAAAATATTCAACCTAATGGATAAGGAAATATCCTCAAGGCTTCAAAAACAATATATGACAATGAAGAAGTAGCGTTAACGCTGCTTTTTTTTTGTCCTGGGCAAAAACTACCAGTAGTGAAAAAAAGATTAAAGTATGTAAAAATAACGTAGTGCACAAATTAATGTGTGGAGAAAATTAAGAATGATTGAACTAATGAACGGATTACAAATTGGGGCAGGAGCTGAAGGTTTAAATAACCTTAAGCAAACTGGTGTTCCAAGTGGTGCCGGTCAATCAGACTTCAGTAAACTCCTAGAAGAGATGAAAGCAGGAGGAGCTACAGATAAAGAGCTTCTTTCTATTATGTCTCAAAACCTTAAGGGAAGTGAAGCTACTCACCTCAATAAAGAACTAAAAGAAAGTTTATCAAAACTTACTAATGAAATGAGTGAAGAAGGGGAAATGACTCCTGAGCTTATGGCATCATTAGAAGAGTCTGATACAACTTTAGTTGATAGTAGTAAGACAAAAGGAAAGTTAGATTTTCTTACTAATCCAGAAGGGACAGCAAAGACTGTTAAAACTTCTGGTGAATTAAGAATGGGACTTCCGAATAAGGCCATTAATCTTGAGGCCGATTTGGCAAATGCCGAATCTAAAAATATCAAGTCGCCAGAGATGCTTGAAAAGGCAACAAATCTTAAAACAAAACTAGCGGAACAAAAGCCATTAGAAGCAGCGTCTTTTGATCATAGACTTGCTCCACAGCTACAAGCGATGCAACCTAAGAAAGGAAAGACGACAAGTCAGATTCATTTCTCAGAGGATTTTGTATCTCAAAAAAGCATTCAAGAGGGGAATGGAAAACCTCTTGTTACAGGAACAAGCAAGGCCGTAAATTTATTTAAAGAAGAACAGAGCGTTCTATCAGATACTGGAATAATCAAGAGAAATACTCAGTCTAGTTTAAAGACAGGTGAGCTTTCTTTTAATAGTGCTGCGAAAGAGAAAGTTTCTGGATCATTTGATACAGTAAATGCTTCCTCTGAAGTTTCACAAAATTTAAATCAAGGACCAGAGATTGGTGGACTGATTACTCCAAAAACTGAAATTACTTCATCTATCCAAACATCTGGTGGTGATGTAAAAGCGCTAGATCTTTCACAAATTAAAGATCCACAACAATTACTAAGCGAAATCTCTAATTATATAGAAACTTCTCGTATCTCAAGCGGTAAAGAGCTTGAGGTTGTCGTTAAGCATAATGACCTAGGACAATTTAAGATCAATGCTCAAAAAGGGCAGGGAGATCTAATTGATCTACAAATTATAGCTAATTCAGATGAGGCACATTCATTCTTTAATAAGAACGAAGTTAACCTACTGAAAACGTTGACTACTCAAGGTGTAAAAGTATCTGATTTTAAACTCTCAATGGGTGAATCAAGCTCTAGCAACGCAAGTGGGAACAATTCTTCCGGTCAAGATTCTTCTGGAAATGAAAACGAATTTGCGAGAAACTATAATAGCGGTGATGATCTTCAGCGCGACGGAAGACAGAGACGTCAAGAACTCTGGAATGATTATAGAGAAAGACTAGGTGCTTAATGGCCGGTATAGGTAGACCTCAACAGGCAAATCCATTTTCTAAAATTTCAATGGCCCCTGCTTCTGCAAAGAAGAAAGGCCAGGACTTAACAGTTGGTGAACAACTGAATAAGATCGCTGGAAGCGAAGAAGAAAAGCAATTTGTTGATAGAAAAGAACATAATAAGCTTGGTAAAGATGGTTTCTTAAAACTTCTTTCTCACCAACTTTCTAATCAAGATCCAATGAAGCCAATGGATCAAAAGCAATTCGCTGCTGACCTTGCTCAGTTCTCACAACTTGAGCAGTTAACAAATATGAATAAAAAAATGGATGGACTAAGTACTAATGCTCCTCAAGAAACAAAGTTTTATGGAGCAAGTTTCTTAGGAAAAGAAATTATGACCAATGGTTCTACTATTAGTTATGATGGCCAAGAAGTAAAAACAGATATTCCATTCTTCTTAGATAAAGCTGCGAAGAATGTAGTTGTAAATATAACAGATTCAAAAAAACAATTAATTGCTCAAATCGAAGCTGAAGACCTTGGAAGAGGACAACAGAAGATTAACTGGAATGGTAAACAATTAGATGGAATTAGAGCTGTTAAAGACAATTATACTATTGAAGTAAGGGCCTTTGATAAAGATATGAACTCATTTAAGGCAGAAACAAAATCTAAAGGTGTTGTTTCTGGAGTTAACTTTGTTAATGGAGAGACAGTTCTTACTTTAAGCAATGGAAAAGAAATCTATCTACGTGATGTAGACAGCTTCGCTCTTCCTAAGAATAAACAAAATGATGCTATGAAGCAAAACGTGCAGGGCTTGAAAAAGAAAGCTGCATCACAGTATAATAATATTAACGAACAAATGTAGTTTTGAAATTAATCAAACCTACTCGTTAGAAAAAGAAAAAGATGGTTGATAACAAAGTCTCAAATTTTCTAATACCAAACGTAAATAAGGTTCCTGGAAACAAGAAGGTAGACCTACGTGATCGTTTAGGAGTTAAAGAAAATAAGGATGAGTTTAAAAACCTTCTTCAAAATGAAATTGATGACGTACAAGCACAACACGGAATCAAAATCTCTCTACATGCTGCTAAAAGGTTAAAAGAGAGAAACTTAGATTTAGACACTAATGAGTTTTTTAAACTTAGAGGTGCAATGGAGAAGTTAAGAACAAAGGGTGGTAAAGACTCTTTGGTAATAACAGATAAAGCTGCATACATTGTTGATGTGCCAGGTAACAAAGTTGTTACGGCAATAGACAAGGGAAGTATACAGGAAAACGTATTTACAAAAATTGATTCGACTGTCGTAGTTTAGAGAATTGAAAAATTTGGCTGGTCCTTTCCGGAAGCCTTGTGTGAGCCTGTAGTTGCGAACACATTATTTCAAAACAATTCCTATATCTGTCGACGTTTTATTTATTAGTCTAGGAGGGACGATAGATGGGTATTTTAAGATCTTTTAACATTGGTGTATCTGGTTTAAACGCAGTTGGGCAAGGAATGGGAGTAATCTCAGATAACATTGCTAACGCAGGAACAACGGGATTCAAATCTTCAAGAGCAGAATTTCAAGACGTACTAGCAGTATCTTTAAAAGGTATTGATGGTGGTGACCAATTTGGTGCTGGTACAAAACTTTCACACATTAAATCAATCATGACTCAAGGTGATGTAACTAGAACAGAATCTATTACTGACCTTGCTATCAACGGTGACGGTTTCTTTAAAGTTGAAGCTCCATTCGGACCAGGATTTACAAGAGATGGTTCAATGCACTTTAATAAAGAAGGTGAGCTAGTTAATCCTGATGGATATAAAGTTATTGGTTTCAAAGCTAATTCAGACAATGAAATTACAACTAAAGAAGGTCCAGTTAAACTTGGTAATACAACTATTCAGGCTCAAGCAACTGAGAATGTAAAAGTTAGTATGAACTTAGACTCTAGAGTAGAAGTAAAAGAGTTTAACCCAGAAAGACCTGAAGAAACTTCAAACTTTTCTAACTCTATGACTGTTTACGATAATGTAGGTACAGCTAGACTAGTAACAGTTTTCTATAACAAAGCAGAAAATAATAATTGGACATATAGAGTTATGGCCGACGGTACAGACGTTGAAGGTGGAGTAGCTGGACAGATGTCTCTACAAGCTCAAGGTCAACTTTTATTCAATGACAAAGGTCAATTACAACAAGAAGTTGAAGGGACAAACTCTTTTAACTTTAATAAAGGTGCTAAGCCAGATCAGAAAATTGTATTCAACTTTGGTGAATCAATTACTGAAGGTGGAGATGGTACAGATGCTTCGACTCAATATGGTTCAGGTTCTGCACTAGCTAGACACACTCAAGATGGTGCCTCAGCTGCAACTCTATCTTCTCTATCATTTAACGATTCAGGTGTTTTAACAGCTGTATATGACAATGGTGAAGCAAGAGACATTGCACAGATCGCAATGGCAAAATTTGAAAACAATGAAGGTCTTTTCAAAGTTGGAAAGAACCTCTTTAAAGAATCAAGAAACTCTGGTCAAGCAGCAATGGGTAAACCAGGTGAAGCAGGGCGTGGAGAAGTTCTTTCAAAGTCAATTGAACTTTCAAATGTTGATATTGCAAATGAATTCGTTAACTTAATGACGGCCCAGAGAAACTTCCAGGCCAATGCGAAGACGATTAGTACGGCAGATGCTATGCTACAAGAAATCTTCAGAATGAAAGGTTAATAAACACCCCTCTTAATTAGATAATAAATGAATCAAAGAAGGCCCTCTTAAATGTGGGCCTTTTTTATTATATAATTGTGATATGAAAATATTATTTAATACGTATACAATGGCATTTCAACACCCTGGCGGTGGAGAAGTAGTAATTCTTAAACTTAAAGATTACCTTGAAAGGCGTGGTCATGAAGTTAAGCTATTTGATAAATGGTCAGATAAGGTTACTGATTATGATATTGTACATGAGTTCTCTTTGCTGGAGTGGGAAGTGTGGAAAGACTATAAAGATCTAGGTCTTCCTCTCGTTCTAACGCCAACTGCATGGCCTCGAAATGATTTAAAGTCTCTTTTAAAAAATAGATTAAAGAATATCTATGAGAAACATAACCTTACAAAATTTTTAAAGTACCCTGACGTCATTACGCCAACGACTAGTTTGGAAAAAGATCGCCTGAGGAAATTGTATAGAATTCCACAGTCTCACTTTAATATAGTTCCAAATGGAGTTGATCTTCCTGTTGCCAATAAGGGCGAAAATACATTCACCGCCAAGTATGGACTTAGTGACTATCTTCTCTATGTTGGTAGCATTGCTGAAAACAAGAATTTGCTTGGAGCGATTGAAGTTGCAAATAGAAGTGGTAACAAATTAATCGTTATTGGAGATGTAAAGGTCGGCCATGAAGACTACTTTAATAAATGTAAAAATCTTCAATCAGAGAATATTCATTTTATAGGAAGGCTTCAAGAAGGTGAGGAGTTGTTAACCGATGCATATAGAGCAGCTAAGTGTTTACTCGTTCTAAGTGATTTTGAAACATGTAGCCTTGTTGCCATGGAAGCTGGTGCTGTGGGAACGCCTGTTCTTTTAACTAAGTATGGTGGAACAAAAGAAGTTTTCAAAAACTATGTAAACTATGTTGACCCACTGGATTTAGATTCAGTATTAAATGAACTGAATAACCTAAAAAGTGGAGATGACTTAAGGCAGTTTATTTTGGCAAATTATACTTGGAATGTAATTGCAGAAAAACTAGAGAATATTTATAAGAAACTAATTAAGTAAAAAAAAGCCCGCTGATTGCGGGCCCTTTAATATCTATTGAATTTTCAGAATTTATTTAAGCATCGTTTCCAATCGCTTCAACTGGGCAAGCTTCTAGCGCTGATACACACATTTCTTCTTCATCAGGTGTTGATGGCTGCTTCTTTACATAGGCATGTCCGTCATCATCATTCATTACGAAGAAATCTTCAGCTTCCATAACACAGGCGTCACAAGCAATGCATTGATCATCTACATAGTATCTACCATCTACATTCTGATCAAATTTCGCGCTCTTATCTGCCATGTTATCTCCCGTAAATAAGACTACCTATTGTGGTAGTCTTGCAAACTTATTTTGTTTGTATTGATAGTCTTTAGAAAGAATATCTAACATAGATTTAACATTCTGTTGAGAAATAATATTCTTAATTGGTTTAAGATCAAAATCTATGTTGTTCTTACCTTTGAACTCTGAAGTTTTTACAAAAACGACCTTTAATTCTTCATCAAAAGAAAAGACTTTTTTAGATCCACTAAAAATTTCCTTTAGTTGATCTTGGCTAAGAGTCATAGAAGAACCAACACCTTCAAGCTTGTTGATAACTACTGATTCTTGAACAGATAGTCTGTATTTCTTAGTAACAGAATCAAACTTCTTTTTTGAGCTTAAAACAGAGGTAATTTCTTTCTTTGCATTTGCAATAAGAGTTTTCATGTCTCTTTCTTTTTGAACAAGCTCTTTTGCAAGCTTAGACTCATGATCAGCAAGTTTTGCTTCTTTAGCGGCCTTCTTACCTTCAACATAAATGATGTGGTAACCGAATGAAGTTTTAACTGGTTGAGAAATTTCCCCTGGCTTTAGAGAGAAAGCTGTCTTTTCAAACTCAGGAACCATTTTTCCTTTAGAGAACCAACCAAGATCACCACCAGTCTTTTTTCCAGCAGCTTCGTGAGTATGTTTCTTTGCAAGTCTAGAGAAGTTCTTACGAGTTACTTTCTTACGAATAGCTTGAGCTTCTTTGAGCATCTTTGCTTGTTCTTTAGCGTCTGTTACTTTTAAAAGTATATGTCTCGCTTTAACTTCTTCTTTTTGGTTAAGAGTTGCTTTTCTTTGGTTAAAGATACTCTCAACTTTTTTCTTATTATTTTCTTTTGCAAGAAATGCTTTAACTTCTTTAGATGAGATCTTAATAGTTTTTCTAAGCTCATTTACGTTAAGTGTAAGGATCTCTGCATTTTTCTTATCTTTATAAAGAAGGTTTAACATCTTCGTAAGATCATTAGAGAATGGAACACTGTTAATAAGGCCTTGGAACTTTACACCTCTAAGCCTTTGTTCTGTATCTTTTTCAAAATCTTCAGGTGTGATTTTGTTATAAGATAGAAGTTGCTTGTATTTGTTGAAATCAAAGTTTTCACCAGTCTTAAAGTAGCTAGCTTGCTTAATGTCATTTTTGATTTCACTATCACCAATAACCATTCCAGCATCTTCTGCTAAAATTAGCCTAAGCTTTGCAAAAACAAGGTTCTTTACAGCACTATCATAAACTTTATATTGCTTAAGTTCATTTGATGTTAGAGGTTGGCCACCTTTAAAGAATTGAGAATAGAATTGAGATTGTCTTTGAACCTCACCATTGAACTCTCTAACTTTAATTGTGTGTTTACCTACTTGGCCAATTGAGTCAGGTGAACCTGATCCCATGAATGGACCACTTAGCATAAACGAAACTACAATAATCCCGATAAAAACGGTCAGGAATATTTGGGATGACTTCTTTTGAAAGCTTGTCGACATTTTCTTCACTCCATGAATAGTTGATGCACCATTATCACCTAAAGCCATCATAACGTAAAGATTATTGGCAGTTTTAGTAAAGATGAGTACTCTTATAAAGATAAATTTTTAAAATTGTAGGGGATACATGAAAGTAGCTTTAAATGAAGGCTCTCGTCTAAAGATCATTATCAATGTTCTTGTGATTTCTATGGCACTGTACGGTGTGTCAAAGCGAGATGTTAACGTCAAGGAAACGACAATTTTTGAAAACTTTATGCTGGATACTCTCGCACCGCTCCAAAGAGGTGTGACTTTTGTACATCATCAAGTAATTTCATTCTTTGATCACTACGTAACTAACGTTAATGCTTCCAAGGAAAATATAGCTCTAAAAAGTTCTGTTGGTGATTTAAAACAACATATCTTTTCTTTAGAGCAAGTAGAGGCCGAGAATAAGAGATTGAAAAAACTCTTACAATTTGGTGAAGACCTACAAAGAAAGAAGATTCTCGCTCAGGTAGTTGCCTGGGACTCATCAAGTGACTTTAGAGTTTTAAGAATCAATAAAGGCCATTCTGATGGGATTAAACTGCAATCGACAGTTGTTACAGCTAACGGTGTTGTTGGTTATATTTATAGGTTAACGGATAACTTTGCAGATATTCTAACAATCCTTGACCCAAATAACAGAGTTGATGTTTTAATTAATAGAACTCGTAGTAACGGAATACTCGAAGGGTACTCTGGTTGGCGTTGCATGATGAAATATGTAACAAGAACAGACCCTGTTAGGTTAAATGATCTTGTAATTACTTCAGGGCTTGGAAATATTTATCCTAAAGGTTTAAAAGTAGGAAATGTTTCTAAGGTAGAAAGAGAGAGTTATGGAATAACTCAAAATATTGAAGTTGCTCCAACTGTTGATTTCTCAAAACTAGAAGAGGTTGTTGTTCTAGTGGCAGAGGGGAATCAAAGAAAGAAACTTGAGTGGCAAGCCTTAGATGGAGGGCAAGCGAAATGATGAGAATTAGAAGTAGTGAAATTGTTCCTCGTTTGTTTATTACAATATTAATCTTAATAGTCTTAGAAGTTATTTCTAGTGCTTTTCTGCCATTATTTGGAATCAACAAATATATGATTCCTTTTAATGTCCTGATAGTTCTATTTCTTGGATTTAAATTAGAAAACCCATACCTTGCTCTAATGATCGTAGCAGTACAATATTGTCACTCTCTATTTACTATAGAGGGCTGGGAAATTGGAACGATTGCTGGTGTAACGATTTGTATTGTTATTTCATATCTTAGAGATGTTCTACACTTCACTTCAAGTGTCGTTACGATAATGGTTACTCAATTATTTCAAATCCTATGGTTTGTAATTGTTTCTTCCTTACTTTATTTAAAGCTTGGAAGTTTCGATTATATTGTAGAAAAATTCTGGAGATTTCTTCCGGAGAGTATTGTTCTTTCTCTAATGGCACCTTTCTTCTTCTCTGTACTTGATAAGGTATGGGGAGTTCATAACGAAGGTCTTATGGGAGATAATACATAATGTTTGCTGAAGAAGAAGTTGTAAAATCGCATAAAGGTCGATCAGATATTCTTTTTACGTTAATTGCTGGGTGCTTCTCTTTAATATTTTTCCGTCTTTGGTATCTTCAAATTTATCAAGGGGATATGCTCTATCAATACTCTATAAAAAATAGACTAAGAAAAGAGACTGTTCGTGCTCCAAGGGGAATGATCTTTAGTCGAAACAATCAACTGATGGTCCATAATATCCCTCGCTTCGATGCTATTATTATTCCTCAGTACCTTACGAATAGAAAACAAACTATTCCTAAGCTCGCTAATATTCTTTCAATGAAAGAGTCAGATGTTAAAAAGATTTTAAAAAAGTACCGTGGGCAGGCCCGTTATAGACCTGTAAGAATAAAGAAGAATATTAGTAAGAAAGAAGTTGCAATCATTGAAACTGAGAATGAAAAAATGCCTGGAGTTCAGGTAGAGACTTTTATATCTAGAGAGTATGCAGATAAAGAAGTTGGTGGACATGTACTCGGTTATATATCAGAAATTTCACAGACTCAGTTGCCAAAATATAGAAAGAGAGATCATGTAGACTATAAGCTAGGTGACTTTATAGGACAGGATGGAATTGAGGAAAAGTTTGATAAAAATCTTCGAGGAGAAGATGGTTATCAATTCATGGAAGTTGACGCTCGTGGGAGAATGAAGAGAATTATCAGTTCTAACAATCTATTTGCTGGAATTGAAAATAAGGTCGCTAAACCAGGTAATAACGTTAGACTAACAATTGATAGGGACTTACAACTAACAGCGTTTAAAGCGTTAGAAGGTAAGGTTGGTAGCGCTGTTGCTGTTGATGTTCAGACGGGTGAAGTTCTCGCAATGGTTTCTAGACCATCATTTGATCCAGCTCAATTTTCAAAAGGTTTAACAGCAGAATATTGGTCAAGTCTTGTAAACAATGAATTCAATCCTTTAAGAAATAGGGCCGTTCAGGATCACTATCCTCCAGGATCAACATTTAAAGTTTTTACAGCTATTACAGTTTTAGAAGAAGGGCTAATTAAGCCTGATGAAGAACTCTCTTGTGGACCAACTTTTAGACTAGGTAGAAGAACATATCACGACTGGAAGAAAAGTGGTCATGGAAAGACCGATGTTTACAAGTCTATTAAACGAAGTGTTGATGTGTACTATTATAAGTTAGCGACACAGTTTGATATCGATACTCTTGCATCTTATGCAAGGAAGTTTGGTTTAGGATCAAAAACACAAATTACATTACCACGAGAAATTCCGGGACTTATACCAACTAAAGAATGGAAGAAGAAAAGATTTGGTGAAGAATGGCAACTTGGTGAAAACCTAACTTCCGCCATTGGCCAATCGTTCTTATTAACTACACCTCTTCAGTTAGCAATGTCTTATGCAACCATTGCAAATGGTGGGACTCTTTATCGTCCTCAAGTTGTTAAAGAGATCTTTACTAACTCTGGTGAGGTTGTTGAATCAATGGAGCCAGAAATCGTTAGTAAGGCAGAAGTTAGTGAAGCAACATTGAAAGCTGTAAAAATAGGAATGAATCAAGTTGTAAACGAAGAGAAAGGTACAGCTTGGTGGTATAGAGGTCGAGGAATTAGAATGGCCGGGAAAACTGGAACTGCGCAGGTTATCAGTATGTCTTCAAAAGAATTATTTTCTAAGTGTGAAGAAAAGCCATATAAGAGTCGTCACCATGGTCTTTTTGCGGCCTTCGCTCCTTATGAAAACCCTCGTATTGCAGTTGCAGTAGTTGTTGAGCATGGTTGTCATGGTTCATCGGCGGCGGCACCTGTTGCTAGAGATATCATTACTACATATATGAAAAAATATGAAAAAGAAGCGCATGCTCGATATGAGAAAGAAGATAACGAGAAAGCAAGAGCGTATTGGCGTAAGCTTCAAGAGAAGCGAAGAAAGGCCAAAGAAAAAAAAGAACAAGAAGGCTAGATGAACTTTGATAATATAAAAGAACTTTTAAAGAGATATGACTTTTCCTTCTTTGGATTATCATTAGTTATTTTTATTTTTGGAATAATTAATCTCTACTCTGCAACACATACGTCAGCTAATATGCATCATGCAAACTTGTATAAGGTGCAAATCGGTTGGTATTTGATTTCTCTCTTTGTTGGCTTTGCTATTAGTTTTGTACAGCCTAAGAATTACTTTCGTTTTGCTTGGTTTGTTTATGCTTTCAATGTCTTTCTCTTAGTTCTTGTTCTCTTTCTTGGACATGAAGGAATGGGAGCGAGAAGGTGGCTTCTATTAGGACCATTTAGGGTTCAGCCTTCAGAGCTAATGAAACTATCTGTTATCTTTGTTCTTGCGAGATGGTTTAGAAAACGTTCTCCGGATCAGGAGCTAGGACTTAAGCAATTGGTCTTTCCTTTTATAATAGCTTTTATTCCCACTATATTAATCGTTCTCGAGCCAGACCTTGGAACAGGGTTGCTAATTCTTTTAATCTTTTTCACGATGGCTTTCTTTAGAAAGTTAAAGTGGAAGTCTCTTGGAATTTTGGCAATTGTAGGAATTATCAGCGGTGGGCTGATGTATCAATTCGGCCTTAAGAATTATCAAAAGCGTAGGATTTTAACATTCATTAACCCAACTGCTGATGCTAAAGGTTCTGGTTATAATGCAATTCAATCTAAAATTGCTATTGGATCAGGAAAGTTTCTTGGGAAAGGATTAATGAAGTCCTCTCAAGCATCACTGAACTATCTTCCAGAAAATCACACCGATTTCGTATTCTCAATTTTTAATGAAGAGCATGGATTCTTTGGGTCAATACTACTCATTGGTCTCTATCTATTCCTATTCTATCGCTTCGTTTGGCTATCTGTGAATGTCTCGCGGATTTTTGACTCCATTGTCATAATTGGGGTCATGTCCATATTTTTCTGGCATACCTTTATTAATATGGGGATGGTTATGGGATTGCTGCCCGTGGTGGGGTTACCTCTCCCTTTGATGTCATACGGAGGGTCTTCACTTTTAACCTTTGGCATATGTTGCGGAATTGCGACCTCCATATCAAATTCGAGAAATATGTTCTAAATACTCAGAATATATGCACTTTTAGTTAAATGAAAAGTTTAGGGTTTTCTTAAGAGTCCTGTAATTTGAACTATTTCATTATACGAAAGGAGATGAGCCTCTTTTGCCATATAATCTAGGGAAATTAACATCTTAGGTTAAATGGAAATATGAGAAAAGTTCTTATCTACACATTTCTTCTTTCTCTGCTCTTTTTAGCAGGTGTTAGCTTTGTTTTCTATGGGGCAACGGATTGGCTTGTATATTCTCTCTTTGTTTCCACTTTTATAAGTTGGCTCTATATTTTTTTTAAGTCTGGCCGAAATCGGGCATCGGATGAAATAGAAAGAGCAATTTTAGATAGTGCAAAAGTTAGTATTATAGCAACTGATATAAATGGGGTAATCACTCATTTTTCAAAGGGAGCAGAAGATCTTCTTGGTTATAAGAGTTACGAGCTAGTTGGAAATGAAACTCCTGCAATCTTACATGATGTTGATGAAGTTATTGAGCGTACTAAAGTATTGAATGAGGAGTTTGGAGAGAGTAATTCACCTGGCTTTATTACTTTTGTAAGAAAAGTATATAGTGAGTCCAAAGATGAAAATGAATGGACTTATATAAGAAAAGATCAAAGTCGATTACCAGTAATTCTATCGGTAACACCAATTTATTCAAACAAGGGAACAATTGTAGGTTTTTTAGGGATAGCTACTGACATCTCAAGTATGAGAAGGCAAAACGAAGAACTTATCTCTGCTAAAAATATGGCGTTAAAAGCAAACCGCAGTAAGAGCTTCTTTCTTGCAAATATGTCCCACGAACTTCGAACGCCATTAAATGGAATTATTGGAATGTCGGACCTTTTAAAAGATACAGATCTAAGTATCGAACAAAAGGATTTAAATCAGTATATCCACGACAGTTCTCAGCAGTTAGGAGCAATTATAAATGATATCTTAGACTTCTCTAAAATAGAGGTTGGAGGAATTGAAATAAATAAGGCACCAGTTAATCTAAAGAGCTTTAATGCATCTTTAGATAGAATCATTTTATCTCTTAATAAAACTAAGAATATAAAGTCGAGCTTTATAATGGAAGGCGAAGTGCCTGGAGGGTTGGTACTTGATGAAACACGCTTAACCCAAGTCTTAACAAACTTACTTTCTAATGCCTTTAAGTTCACCAAAGAAGGCTCTGTTATTTTAAAGTGTGGATACTCTGAAGGAAATTTAATTTACCAGATTGAAGACACTGGTATTGGTATAGACCAGGATAAGGTTTCTCATTTATTCTCCGCCTTTACTCAAGAGAGCGAGCACATGAGAAGAGAGTTTGAAGGTACTGGACTGGGGCTCTCGATTGTTAGAGAGCTTCTACAATTGATGGGTGGAGCAATAAGCGTAAAGTCTAAGAAGGGAATAGGCTCAGTATTTACGGCATCTATTCCATGTGAAGAAATTCAAGATCTTAATTTTGAGGAAGAGATTACTGAAGATATTCAGTTAACGGGTGTTAAGGTATTACTTGTCGAAGACAATTTAATTAACCAAAAGCTTATAGTTAAAACTCTAGAAAAGGTCGGTGCAATTGTAGATGTATCTCTCGATGGAAGAGATGCAGTAGAGAAGGTTAGGGGTGGAAGCTATCAACTTGTCCTTATGGACTATCAGTTGCCTATTATGGACGGTGTGACGGCTACAAAGCTTATTAGAGAGTTTAACAACGAGATCCCAATTGTTGCACTTACTGCGAATGCTTTTAAGGAAGACAAGCGAGAGTGCTTACTTGCTGGAATGAACGAGTTCTTAGCGAAGCCTGTAACGCCTGGAAACCTAAAAAAGATGATTCAAAAGATGATCTAATTGGCATTCTTCTTGCTCTATATTAGGTAGAAACACCTATAAAGGATGGAAAATGTTAAGAATTCTGTTTAAAACTATGACACTAGTATTTATTTTGAGCACAAGCGCCTATGCGATGGAGCAAGAAAACCCTGTCTTTGAGCAACTGAAGGATGATATGTGGCAAATGGGACTGGAATTTGACTACTCTCACGGTGCTCATATGGTTATGCCATCTGTTGGAGATGATACCGCTGATGAAAATGGAGATATAGTCCATTCCGAAGAGATTTCAAGAGCGCTTAGTATCTAGCAGCGAGTCTAATTGTACTAATATTTGACTATCAGGCCATCTTCTCAGTATAGTATTAAAATCATACTAACCAGGGGATGGGCATGAAGCGAATTTCCAGTATTGGCGGTTTACTTAAAAAAATTTATAGAGTTTATAACAATCAGTTATTAACTATTCTTCAGGAGAAAGGTTTTACGGATTTAAGACCAAGCTTCCTTGAAATTCTTGTATATATTTGTGAAAACCAAGGGCCATCCATTAAGGATGTTGGTTCTGCTTGTGGCCTAAAGAAGCAAACGATGACGAGTCATCTTAATGAGCTTCAAAAAAGAGGTTATGTCGTTCGAAAGTCTAGTGAGTTAGACAAGAGAGAGCAGAAAATATTTTTAACTGAATATGGAGAGAGATTTAAATTCTCACTATTTGAAGCACTTGAAAATATTGAAGGTGATTACTCCCGATTTATCGGTGATGTCGAACTTGATAGAATCAACTCAACTCTAGATAATATGCACAAACGAATTACACCAAGTGACGACAATTCTTTAAAGTCACGAATTCAACTTAATCTTTCGTTGGACTTCTAGGGTACGCGCGTCCGTATCGTGATCTTAAATACTTAAAAAAAGTTATTACTAAATCACAGGGAGAAATCTCTGTGTTTTTTTGGGGATGTTTGTAGGTGGTTCTGCTGGGGACCCTCTCGCCCTCCTTTCGTGGTCGGTTGTCAGGGTTGTTTTGTGTCAATTGCCATCGTGGCAATTGACACAAACAAAAAAGGCTTCCCGAAGGAAGCCTCTCTTATTATCTATCTATGAAAAATATTTTCTAGAAGAAGTAACCGAAGTTAACAGCAATTCTTGTACCGTCGTTATCAGTTGTAGTTGTTGATGCAGACTTGTTCTCGTTAGTAATTTTAGCAAGATCAATATTAGCGTCGAACATAGCAGTTCTGTAACCAGCTTCAAGAGAGATAGTGTTAACAGTTGTTTCTGGAGTAAAAGTTGCTCCAGTTGTTTCTGTTTCTGTCTTAGTTACTGCGTAACCTGGAGTTACATAGATTTCAGAAGTAATTCCATATTCAAAATCAAGTCCGTAAGAAGTTGCTTTAACTTCTGTTGTTCCAGCAAAAGTTTCTGTAGATGACTTACCTAGGTTAAAGTCAATTTCCCAAGCACTCATAGCATAAGTTGCTTGTAGCTCAAGGTTAGTCATGTCACCAACGCTTGCTTTTCCACCAGAAATCACATCACCTTCTTCTTTACCTCTTGTTTGGTAAAATGCTTCAACAGAGTAACCATCTTTACCGTTCCAGTTTTGGTAACCTGCACCAAGTGAGATAACGCTATAGTCAACATCTCTCATTGTAGAAGTACCTGTTTCAGTATTGCTTAATGAGTAAGAAAGACCAGCGATCATTCCATTTCCGTGGTTATATGAAAAACCTAAAGTAACGTCTCTAGTATTAAGTTCTGTTGTTGCAGAACCAGCATCAGTATCTTCATTCTTTGAAGAACCGTAACCTACAGTAGCAGCAAACATATCTGAGATTCTGTAAGCAACATCTAGATCAATTGTATTAGTGTCATCGTCGTTATTTGTTCCATTATTCTTAGCTGTGAATTCTGTTTTATTCATTCCGTAAGAAAATTCAGTTGAGATAGCACCGTGGTTAAAGAAAACATATGGGTTAACATTTGTTGTCTTGTTTTCACCAGTAGTAGTTGTAGTTCCTGAAACAGTTGACTCGTTATCAGTTGTAAGTGTGTCATAAGAAATAACAGCAGCTTTTCTCTTAGACCAAGCAAGACCTAAATTGTCGTTCTTAGTTTTTCCGTCTCTTGTCATTTCTGGCATAACGTTACCAGCTAAAGCTGATCCCATAGAAAGAGCTAATGCTCCAGTAATAATTCTTTTCAAAACTAACTCCTTGTTTTGTTTATTGTTTTAAAAAATCTAATACTTAAATTTTAATAGCTTATTGAATTAAAAGTAAATACTTTTTAACATTTTAATTTCTTGAGTTAAGAAAACTTGTCTGAGCTAAAAGGATATTATTGAAGAATTGGAAGGTGTTTGTGGCAAATGGGCCGCTTATGCAGCGGCCATTCTTGAAGACTTTTCTGCTGGCCAGAACTTATATCCACCAGAGATATTGTTAACATTAAAGAAGCCCTTTTTTACAAGAAGCTCGCTTGCTTTAATTGATCTTAGTCCTACTTCTGAAATTATAAGAACGGGTGTAGTTTTACTTTGAATTTCTGCATAGCGCTTATCAAGTTCTTCTAGTGGTATTTTGATAGCACCATCAAGCTTAACAGGACTAAACTGATCCTTTCTAGAGACGTCTAGAATGATATAGTCCATGTCTTGGTCTTCGTAGACTTCAAATGCTTTTTGAGGAGAGAGATCATTATATGGAAGACCCATGAGAATCATATTATCATCAATGAACTCACCGTTTTTTACTCTAATAAGGTGGTTTCTTTGCATTGCCAGTGAGAAATCAAGTTTTTCATCAACCTTAATGATATTTCTCTCAATATTAGTCAGTCTATTATTGATAAATTCTAGCATTTGATAAAATTTTAAATCCATTGATTCCTCCTGAGGGTAACTTCTCAACTTACTATTCGGTAAGTTGAGAAATAAGAGAAAGTAGATTTGGTTATACTAGAATAATGGGTAAAAATTGCCGTATTGGATGTTTCCAGTGATAACTGTCGTGAGAAAACAAGATGTGAAAAGGATGGAACCTTCATAAATACCGTAACCAAGCTCAACTTCAGAAGAGACCGTAGTTTCTTTATTCTCTTCTTTTCTAACTGGTAGATCATCGTGCATTCTGAATATAAAGATTAACCCTCTTCTAAAGATAGGGATAATGATAAGAGAAAGTAAGATCTTCAAAATAACCTGAATTGAATACCATTTGATATCTTCCAGCTGGTGATCTAGTGCCGAAGAGATGATAAGACATTGTCCCCAGATAAACCCCATATACGCCAGAGATATCGCCATATTCTTTTGAACTAAGAGTCTATTAAAGGATAATTTTGATATTATCGGAAAAGTCTTAGAGGAGAAGCCTATGAGAACCATTGCAAATAGCCAGAGGAAGAAGGTCATAATAATAGAGGCGTGTGACACATTTATAACTGTCTTTAGAATATAAGCTAATCCAACAGAGTGAGAGAAGCATATAAGTGAATAGGCATAGTTCTTACGCCTTAAAATTTCATCAGAGTATTCAAAGTTATAGAGAACAATACTTTCTATAATATAAATCGAGCCTAAGTAGAGGATAATCACCACTCCGGACTCAAGAAGTAATTTAAATAGAGCTATTAAAATCCCGTCAGACATATCAAAGTAGAAGTTTGAATAGATAATTCCAATCCCTATTATTCTTGAGAATAGGTGGATTGTGTCCGGAGAGTTCTTCGATGGGTAGAATCTCTTTAGCAGCTGATGCCTTATTGAAGGATATAGTATTGAGTGCGCGTGTTTATAAAGATAGATAATAAAACACAATAGTAGCGTGAATATAATTCTAAGAATCAGTTTATCGTATAGTTCATTCATTTACTGTCACTTCCATTTTGGAAACCATAGGAATTTCTTTAATATTACTTTTATATTAGGAAGAATGATTCTCTTTTTATTTTCATTCATTCCATTCTCTTTTCTAATAAGGCCGTTAGTTCCAAACTCACCATTAGGACCATAGTAAGGCTTTTCATTACTTTGATATATTTTCATTCTTTGATAGAAGTCGAGACTAGGTCTGAATTCCCCCCATTCGAATGTCTTTGGAAGATTCTTATAAGCTCTGTGAAACTTCCAAATTTTAGAACCATAGTCAGTTATCTCCCATGTTCCGTAAGCTGGATCCCCTATGTAGAGAGAGCCTGGAGGCATTGGGATTGTTGAAACAAGTGCTGTTCTTTCATTTCTTCTAAAGAGAGAGCTTCCAAGATTAACAAGGTTCTTTTCCCAGAACTCCTTAGAGGTTCTAACTATAATGATACTTGGGATAGTGAATGCATTAACTAGCTTATACTTGTGATGATAGGTCTTAATTAAAAGACCTGTAGAAAATGATTCCATTAAAATAACGGAGAGTGGATCACCTTTGAAGTAATTAGCGAAAACTTTCTCACTCATTAAATATGGTGTCTTTTTCTCAGATGGAGAAAAACTCTTAGAGATTCCTAAGTAAACGAGAATGAGTAGTACGTAGAGTGAAATTTTATTCATGCTTAGGTAGTATTATACAATTTTTTAGCGAGTTTAGGCGAAAGAAAAAAGGGCCTATTCGGCCCCTTTGATTATTTTAGAAATTTCACTGCGATCTTTGTCTGAAAGGTCACTATGGTGACAATGAAGTCTATTAATTGCATGTGCTTTGGAGAACTTTTGGAAAAGGTCCGTCGCTTGATTAATATCGAAGTACTCAACTGATCCGCTCAGCTTTTCATTTCTTACAACTTTCATTGTGTATTTACTCTTATTAGATGGTCTATCTGCTGTGTAGTACTTTGAAAGTCTACCCGTAGAAGAACCCCTAATAATTTCAATATTTCTTGATTCTAGATATGCTTGAACTTTATCAAGAGTAACTAATTGATCAGAATTAAAAGACTCAAAAATCTTTTCAGGAGTTTGGTTTTTCACAAGTGCCTGAGCATAGGGATTGTTTGAGTGCCTTAGGATTTTCATTAGGTGGTAATCATCGTGTTCAATATACTTTTCTATATCTGCAGGAATCATGTACTCATAAGGAGATGTCTTAAAGTATCTTAAAAGAAGTTGTTCAAGACAAACAGCTCTATAGTGGAAGTAAACCATAACAAACATATGGTAACGACTTAGAAGAAAATCATCGAACGTAATAACTGCACGCTCAGATATACCAAGTGTCGCGACACCTTCAATAATTGCAGGCTCAAGGTTATCCAATAACCAATCAAGATCATAGTTCCCGTAGCTAACACCACAAAAGTAGCTATCTCTAAGTAGATAATCCATTCTGTCACAATCTAGTTCACTAGAAACTAGTTGGTGAAGAAGAGGGAAGTAGTTAACCTTATCAAGAGTAAAGTACTCAGGAGTTAAAGTATGACCTGAAATAAGATCAGCGATATACCTTCTTTCAACTCCAAAAGTCTTCTCCATATCCTTAAAGCTATCTGCAAAAGAGCTGTCTACAATCGCCTTGATTGTATAGTCCTCATGAGTGGCCTGACGGTCAAGTTGTCCCTTATCTTTTTCGGAAAGGTAGAGATTTGGAATATCAAGTTCTCTAAGTGTCGGCATAACTGACTCTGTAGAGTGACTTAAGGGAGCATGACCAATGTCATGTAGAAGACATGCTAGCTTAAAAGTTTGCTTAATTCTTAAGAGGTCTGGAGTTTGGGCCTTGCCTCTAAAAAGCTTTTCAAAGGCCATATCACCAACATTCATTACACCGATTGAGTGAATGAGTCGGGTATGAGTAGCTCCAGGGAAAACATATTCAGAAAAACCGAGTTGTTTAATATTTCGTAGTCTCTGAAAGAACTCCGCTTTAATAATTGCTTCTTCTTCTTTCAGGATGTGAATTGAACCATGAATCGGGTCTCTAATTTCCATTTTCTTTCCAATTTTAAGATTTATTCGCGAATCTTAAGAGTTCTTCTCTAGATTATCGATATTTGTTTGTAACCAGTTTATTATATCGGCAGATTCAAACATAGGTTTATTATCAATATAGAGACATGGAACAGTTCGCCTACCAGTGTCAGCTACAAGTCTATTAAAGCTTGCTTCATCTTCTTGTATATTCTTATATTCAAGTTTTACATTAAGTTGATTGATTACGCTTTTTACCATCTGACAAAAAGGGCAAGCATCATAGTAAAAGTATTCTAATTTTGGATTATTCATAAAGGTCTCTTGTTTATTACTCTCTAAAACGAAAAAGGCGGCCGTTAAGCCGCCTTTTAATATTTTCTAGAAGTCTTCGTTGTCTTCGTCATTCTTTTTGTCTAAGCCTTGAGCGTAGAGTTCGTCTTCGTCAAGATACTCAGTTTTCTTCTTGTCTTCATCTTCAGGACTATCAAAAGCGTCACTATAACCCCAACCGTAGTTGTAGTCTCCAGACTTACTTTCTTCTGGCTCATCATCAGGGTTATATTCCTCCTGAAGTGATGGACCTGGGTCCTTATAGTTTTCAGATTGAACATTTGAATTTTCTTCAGCTTCTTCAATCGTTTCAAACTTATTAACTTCTTTTAGTTCTTTAGAGTCTTCTTCTTCAAAAGAGTTAAGTGAGTCTTGAAGTTCTTTATCAAGCTCAACTTTATTTTGTGCCTTGTACTTTGCAATGGCCTCTTCTCTTTTTAGTTTCTTCTCTTCAGCTGCTGTTAGCTTCTTAGTTTCAGCTTTAGGAGTTGCAGCTTTCTTCGTAGTTTTCTTAGTAACTTTTTTCGCTGCTTTTTTTGTAGTTTTCTTAGCTACTTTCTTCGCTGCTTTCTTTGTTACTTTCTTAGCAACTTTTTTCGCTGCTTTCTTCGTAGTTTTCTTAGCTACTTTCTTAGCAATTTTTTTCGCTGCTTTTTTTGTAGTTTTCTTTGCTACTTTCTTAGCAACTTTTTTCGCTGCTTTCTTCGTAGTTTTCTTAGCAACTTTTTTTACTGCTTTCTTCGTAGTTTTCTTAGCTACTTTCTTAGCAACTTTTTTTGCTGCTTTCTTCGTAGTTTTCTTAGCTACTTTCTTAGCAACTTTTT